>NZ_BOQP01000006.1 GCF_018332715.1 Winogradskya consettensis
GTCGGTCGGTCGGTCGGTCGGAGATCATCGCTTCTGCCAGGGCCCGCAGCTTCACCCCGGCACCCGGCCGACCCGGCGCCATCACTCCACCCCGGCCGGTCTACGGCCATCACTTCTCCCAGTTCGGCCCACAACTTCGCCCGGACCGGCCTTGAAGCCATAACCCTCACCGCGACCAGCCCAAGCCTCACCCCGACCAGCCCAAAGCCTCACCTCGACCAGCCCAAGCTCACCGCAAGCAGCCCAAGCTCACCGCAACCAGCCCAGGACCACGCCTCTCGAACGAACCGAGGCCACAACTCGCCCGGCCACCCCGGGGGCTGACCTCAGCCGGCCGCGCCCTGGGCTGCCGGCCATGGGCTAGTGGAGGCCGAGGGCCTTTTTCAGGTAGGGGATGTCCTGGGGGCCGGTCCAGCGGAAGGCGGGGAGCTTCGCGGCGCGGGCGCCTCGGATGACGCGGTCGTCGTCGTCGACGAAGAGGACCCAGGGGGGCTGTTCGTTGAGGGCTTCGACGGCTTGGGTGAAGAATTCGGGGGCGGGTTTGTGGATTTTGAGTTCGGTGGAGCTGATGATCGCGTCGAACTCGTGGGTGAGGCCGAGGGTTTCGAGGTCGCCGCGCAGGAGGTCGGTGGCGTTGGTGGCGAGGCCGACGGGGCGGCCGGCGGCGCGGACCTCGCGGATGAAGGTGAGGACGTCGGGGTCGACCGTGCCTCGGTGTTTCTGCCATTCGGTGACTGCGGCGCGGGCCTGGTCCTCGTCGAGGGGGAGGCGCTGGGCGATGAGGCCCATCCACTCGGCGTCGGTCATCTCGCCGGCGACGGCGGGGCGCAGGAGCTCCCAGGTGAATGCTGTCTTCATCAGGGTGCCGGGGTCGAGGCCGTAGGTGGATTCGACGCCGGCTGCGACGGTGGGGTCCCAGCGGCGGACGACGCCGTCGAGGTCGATCAGCATGGCCCTGGCGGGTTGGCGCAGCATCCGGTCCGCGGTCCTCTCTCAGCGCTCGTGGGAACGCTTCTCAGCGCTCGGGTGGAACGCTTCTCAGCGCTCGGTGGAACGCTGCAAGGTTAGCCGGGTCGGTCAGTCCTCTTCCTCGCGGTTGAGGCGCTGGCTGATCACCTGGGTCACGCCGGCGCGCATGGTGACGCCGTACAGGGCGTCGGCGACCTCCATCGTGCGTTTCTGGTGGGTGATGATCAGGAGCTGGCTCTTCTCGCGGAGCTGCTGGAAGAGGGTGATCAGGCGGCCCAGGTTGACGTCGTCGAGGGCGGCCTCGACCTCGTCCATGATGTAGAAGGGGCTGGGGCGGGCGCGGAAGATGGCGCAGAGCATCGCGACGGCGGTCAGCGAGCGTTCGCCGCCGGAGAGCAGCGAGAGGCGCTTGATCTTCTTGCCGGGTGGGCGGGCCTCGACCTCGACGCCGGTGGTGAGCATGTCCTCCGGGTCGGTGAGGACGAGTCTGCCCTCGCCGCCGGGGAAGAGGACCTGGAAGACGGTCTGGAACTCGCGGGCGGTGTCCTCGAAGGCGGAGGAGAAGACCTCGAGGATGCGCTCGTCGACGTCCTTGACGACGGTGAGCAGGTCCTTGCGGGTCGCCTTGAGATCTTCGAGCTGGTCGGAGAGGAATTTGAAGCGCTCTTCGAGGGCGGCGAACTCCTCCAGCGCGAGCGGGTTGACCTTGCCGAGCAGGGCCAGGTCGCGCTCGGCCTTGTTGGCGCGTTTCTCCTGCGTGGGGCGGTGGAACGGGACCGGCTCCGGGGGTTCCTTGCCGTTGCTCTCGGCGAGGTTGACCTCGGCCTGGGTCGGCGGGACGAGCTGCTCGGGGCCGTACTCGGCGACCAGGGTGTCGGTGTCCAGCGAGAAGTCCTCGGCGGCCTTCGCCTCGAGCTGTTCGATGCGCATCCGCTGCTCGGCGCGGGCGACCTCGTCGCGGTGCACCTCGCTGGTCAGCCGTTCCAGCTCGGAGACCAGACGCTTCGCGGTCGCGCGGACCTCGGAGAGTTCGGCTTCCCGGCCCGTACGCGCACGGGCCAGCTGGTCGCGGACCTCGACGGCCGCGGTCAGCGAGACCGAGACCCGGGCCAGCGCCGCGCCGGCACCCAGCGCGACCGCCTTGGCGATCTCGGCGCCGCGGACCCGGGCCGCACGCCGGGCGGCGGCTCGTTCGCGGGCCTGGCGTTCGGCGGTGGCCTGGCGCAGCAGCGAGTCGGCGCGACCGGAGATCGAGGAGACCCGCTCCTCGGCCGTGCGGACCGCGAGCCGTACCTCCATCTCGTTCTGGCGTGACTGCGGGACCAGCGCGGAGAGCGTGTCGCGCTCCTCCGTGGAGGGTTCCTCGTCGATCGGGGTGGCTTCGGCGAGCCGCAGCCGCTCCTCCAGCTCGAGGAGCCCGGCGAGGTCGCGGTCGCGGTTGCCTTCCGCTTTCTGCCGGGAGGCGCCGAGCCGCTCGGACTCGGCCTTGGCGGATCGGGCGGCAGCGCCCAGCTCGGCGAGCCGGCGGGCGGCGGCGTTGCGCTCGCCCTCGGCGGCGCGTTTGGCGGCGGCCGCGACGTTGACCGCTTCCTTGTGCTCGGCGACCTCGGCCCGGGCGTCGGCGAGCTGCGCCTTGAGCTCGCCGATCGCCTGCTCGGCGGTTTCGCGGTTGGTCCGGGCCTCGTCGACGGCGGCCTGGACCTCGATGTAACTCGTCTGCTTGCCCGAGCCACCGGCTGCGGAGTGCGAACCCAGCACGTCGCCGTCGGGGGTGACCGCGCGCAGCTCGGCGTTGTGCGCGACGAGCTGCGTGGCGGCGGCGAGATCCGGGACGAGTACGACGTCACGCAGCGCACGGTTGAGTGCGGGGCGGATCGTGTCGGGGCACTCGATGACGTCGGGTGCCCAGACAGCGCCCTCGGGCAGCTGGGGCCGCAGGGAGTCGAGCGATCCCTGCATGCCCGGCCCGGCGGGGCTCGCGACGACCAGGGCGGCCCGGCCGGCGTCTGCGATCTTGAGCGTACGCATGGCCTCGACGGCCTCGTCCACTCCGCTCAGGGCGACCGAGTCGGCGAGCGCGCCCAGGGCTGCGGCCAGCGCCGCCTCGTGCCCGGGGCGGACCGTGAGCATCGACGCGAGGCTGCCGAGCAGACCGGGCACCTGGTCGGCCCGGCCGAGCAGCGCACCGGCGCCGTCCTTGCGCTTGAGACCCATCGCGAGGGCTTCCTCGCGGGCCTTCCAGCTGGCGGCGTCCTTCTCCGCGGTGCGCTCGGCGTCGGAGAGCTCCCGGACCACGGCGGCGGCCTGGTCGTGCAGCGCGACGGCTTCGGCGTGCCGGTCGTCGAGCTCGACGTTGTCACGGTCGGCCTCGGTGGACTCCGCAGAGACCGCGTCGACCTCGGCCTGCGCTGCCTCGGCGCGGGTCAGCGCGTCGGTGTGGGCGGCGGCGAGGCGCTCGATCTCCTCGGCGGCACTTCCCGTGCGGGCCCGGGCGGCGTTCACGTTGCCGGTCAGTTTGGCGAGGCCCTCGCGGCGGTCGGCGATGGCCTTGGCAGCCGTACGCAGAGCGCCTTCGGCTTGAAGCAGTTGCCTTTCCAGCTCCTGGCGGTGCTCGACCGCCTCGGCGAGGCGCATCTGGTCCTCGGTCAGGGCCTCGCGCAGCTCCTCTTCCTGCTCCCGGACCCGCTCGGCCTCGGCTTCGAGCTGGTCGGGGTCGCGGCCGAGCCGCTCGTCCTCGGGGGCGGCGGCCATGTGCCGCGCCCGTTCGGAGGCGAGCTGCTCGGTGGAGCGGAAGCGCTCCTGCAGGGCGGAGAGTTTGTACCAGGTGTCCTGCGCGGCCTGCAGCAGCGGCGCGTCCTCGGCGTGCTGGGCCTCGAGGTCGGCGAGCATCCGCTGGATCTCGCGGTTCTCGGCTTCGACCTGCTGACGCCGGTCGCGCATCGCCGATTCGTCGGCGATCTCCTTGTCGAGCGTGGTGCGCAGCGTGTAGAGGTCGTCGGCGAGCAGCCGCAGCCGGGCGTCGCGCAGGTCGGACTGGATGCCCGCGGCGCGCCGGGCGACCTCGGCCTGCTTGCCGAGCGGCTTGAGCTGGCGGCGCAGCTCGGCGGTGAGGTCGTTGAGCCGGTTGAGGTTGGTCTGCATCGCGTCGAGCTTGCGCACGGCTTTTTCTTTGCGCTTGCGATGCTTCAGAACGCCGGCCGCCTCCTCGATGAACGAGCGGCGGTCCTCGGGTTTGGCGTGCAGCATCGCGTCGAGCCGGCCCTGCCCGACGATGATGTGCATCTCGCGCCCGATGCCGGAGTCGGAGAGCAGCTCCTGGATGTCGAGCAGCCGGCACTGATTGTTGTTGATCTCGTACTCGCTGGCGCCGTCCCGGAACATCCGGCGGGTGATCGACACCTCGGTGTAGTCGATGGGCAGAGCCCCGTCGCCGTTGTCGATCGTGAGGGTCACCTCGGCGCGGCCCAGCGGGGCCCGGCCGGCGGTGCCGGCGAAGATGACGTCCTCCATCTTGCCGCCGCGCAGCGCCTTGGCTCCCTGCTCACCGAGCACCCAGGCGATGGCGTCGACGACGTTGGACTTGCCGGAGCCGTTCGGACCCACCACACAGGTGATGCCCGGCTCCAGCCGCAGCGTCGTAGCGGAGGCGAAGGACTTGAAGCCCTTGACCGTCAGGCTCTTGAGGTGCACGGATCTCCGAGGGTCGGCGGTTTGCTCTGGCCAGCAGGTTACCCGCCCGCACACGCCATGTCCGCGCACGCCGCGCGTCCCGTTACGACCCGTATTTTACCTGGTGGGGCTTTTGTCGGCGATGGGCGCCCAGTGGCGCGCGTTTCGCAATACGGCGAGCGCCGTCAGCAATACGCGGCGTGCTCAGCAATACAAAAGCGAAAGAATTGGCACGCTCAGTCTGCAAAAACCGGCATTGCACCGCCCAAGCCGACAAAAAAATGCGCGCCACCACTGATTACGTGGAGGCGCGCGTGGTGATCCTGAGCGTCGTCTTCAGTGCTGAGCTCTGTGGTGCGGCGTTCTGGTGCTGAGTTCTCTCAGGTTGAGCGTCGGATGCGAGGGGATGTCGAGCGCTCGGATCCGAAGCACAAGGGAGAAAGCTCAGGTCAGCGGGGAGACTCAGGTCAGCGTGAAGCTCAGGTCAGCGCCGGCTCGGTCAGCCGCAGAAGATCGTCGGCTTCGGCAGCCGCGAGACGATCGTTCTCCGCCCGCAGACGGGTGATCTCGAACTCCAGAGCCTGCACCCTGGAACGCAGTCGGGTGACCTCGTCGAGCAGCCGCCGATCGGGCGCTGCACCTACGTGGCCATAGAGGGCCTTAGCCATGACTTCTCCTTGTGAGACATCAGGTCTCTTTGTAAAGCGCTGCCGGACTAGCCGGACCAGACGCGCGCGCAGCGGTAGGCACACCTGCACCCACAGACACGCGTAGGCACAAAGATCTGACCTCAAGGTCTTGCACGAGATGCAGATTTATCCGGACTCAGCGCTGCGACCAAAGCGAGCTAGGCAACTCAAGAGAAGCTCGGGACTTGGAAGCTTGGACTGAGCACAGACGGGCGCGACTGGCGACACTTCTATGGTGCGCCGATGTCCAGGCTCCGTCAAGCCGTGGGCCACCGCGCCGACCCCCGTCAGCCAGTGAATCACGCCACCCTGGCACGCGGACCTCCATTGGATCAAGCTAATTCCCTCGTGAGATGACGAGGAATACCCCCTTACGCACTTCCGGCTACCTAACGACCACGTAGCGCAGGGTTCGGAGGCAGGTTCCCTGAACGGGGCCTTATGTCTTGCTTAGCTGGTTTGCCGCGTATTCACGTGGCTGCTTACCGTGACCCGTCGAAGCCGCTCGATGCATGTTCTCGTGCGAGCAACCATGGGCCGCCGTCCGGTGCCGGGTGCCGGTGGCGGGGCACCCGGCGCTGGGCGGTGAATTGAAAAGCGGCAAAGCGCGCAAATGGGTCTAAGTAGTGTCGCCTAGGTGACACCGTCCCGCTACTCTCCGCGCCTGCTTCGTTGCAGCCAACGTGATTTCGCCCCCGCCGCACCCGCGGTGCTGACCGCATGCGCATCTGTCTGCTCACCGGCGGCGGCTACCCGTTCCGGCGCGACGCGCTCGGCGGCTGGTGCCGCACCCTCGTCGACGGCCTCGACGCCCACCGGTTCGAGCTCGTCACGGTCGGCGATCGGGAATCGGCGTCCGGACCCGCGTACCCGCTGCCTGAGCATGTCGACTCGGCGACGGCCGTCACGCTGCCCCGGGAGAGCGCCCGGCGCGAGGGCCGCGACGAGCAGGCCACACTGGCGGCCGTCCTGCTCTGCCAGGGACTGATCGACGACACCGGCGACGACCTCGCCCTGGGCCTCGACACGCTGGTGAAACTGACCACGACGACCGAAGCGCTGGTGAAGCTGACCGCGACGACCGAAGCGCTGGTGAAGCTGAACGCGACGACCGAGGCTCCGCTCAAAGTGAGCGCGGTAGCCGAGGCACCGCTCAGCGCCGTACCGCTCGCCGAACTGCTCTCCGAGGCATGGCGGGCCGGCACAGGAATGCGGCTGAGCCTGCGGGATGCGCGTACGGCGGCGACACTGCTCCGGCACGCCATGCGCGCCCTGGCCGTGCCGCTGCCGCCGAGCGACCTCGTGCACTGCGTAGGCGGCACCACGCCGTTGCTCACCGCACTCGCCGCCCGCCGGCGCACCGGCACTCCCCTGCTGCTGACCGAGGCACGGGCACCGGTGGCGCGGCTACGAGCCGGTGAGGAGCGGCTGTCGCCGGCCGTCCGCACGGTGCTGCGCAGATTCCGCCGCGCGGTGGCCCGCACCGGGTACGCCGAAGCCGGACTCGTCGCGCCGCTGAGCGACTACCACCACGCCTGGGCGCTGCGGCACGGCGCTGCCCCCGAGCGGCTCGTCCCCGTACCCGCCGGTGTCGATCCGCAGGAGTTTCCCGCGGCACCTGAGGCGCGTACCCCTCCTGCGATTGTCTGGGCCGGCGGCAGCGGTCCGGAGAGTGGGCTGACGTGCCTGCTGGAGGCGTTCGCCCAGATCCTGGAGGCGCTCCCGAAGACGGTGCTGCATCTGTTCGGCGACGAGCACACCGCCAGGGAGAGACTGGACCGCGCGGTCAGAGTGCACCCGCTGCCCGCGGACCCCCGGCACCGGTACGCGCTGGGCCACCTCGTCGTGCACCTGCCCGGCCCGTCCGACCCGCCGTCCCGGCTGGTGGAGGCCATGATGTCCGGCCGCGCGGTGGTCGGCGCCGACACCGGCCCGGTCGCGGAGACGCTGGGCGACAGCGGGGTGTGCGTGCCGCCGGACGACCCCGCAGCGCTCGCCGCCGCCTGCATCGCCCTGCTCAGAGCCCCCGCCCGCCGCCGCGCCCTGGGTGACGCGGCACGGCGCCGGGCACTCGCCCACTTCACCAGCGATCACGTCGTACGCGCGTACGGCGCGCTCTACCAGGACCTGTCAGCGCCACCGCCCGCTCCGACCTACGAACTGGCCCTGGCCCACACCGACCTTTGGAGGACGCCGTGAGGACCCTGTTCCCGCCGTACGCCTGCCCGTCGCCCGACCTGCCCGCCGACCAGGACACCTGGGTCGTGCAGGAACGCCCCGGCCCGCGCCGCACCGAGCACCAGATCCTGGGCCGCGTCGACCTCGACTGGGGCGGGCGCTCCCTCGCCGATGTGCTGGCCGACGTCGATCTGTGGCGGGAGGAGGGCGTCGAGGGGCTCTTCCTCGACCGGGCGCCGGCCGGGTCGGGGGGTGTCGGGCCGGTGGCGCTGACCGTCCGGCTGGCGGCGCGGCGGGGCCTGCACCGGATCGTGCTGAACCCGGGCGTGCCGACCCATCCGCTCTACCGCGAGCTGGGCGTGCGGATCTGCACGTTCGACGGGCCGTGGTCGGCGTACCAGGGGTGGGCCGGGGACGGGGTCGTCGCCGGGGACGGGCATCTGGTGCACGGCGTACCGCAGGACATGCTGACGGCCGCGCGCCGGTTGATGGGGCGCCGGGGCGCGGGGTTCGGGCTGGCGACCGACACCAGCCCGTACGTCACCGCAAAGGTTTCCGAGGGCGTGGCTGGCAGCGCGGGCAGCTGAAGGAGGAGCGGTTCATGAACTGCTCGCGGCGGATCGCTGTGCCGCATCGGTGACACGGCTGGCCCTCCCGGCCGTACGCGTCCAGTGACCGGTCGAAGTACCCGCTCTCCCCGTTGACGTTGACGTACAGCGCGTCGAAGCTGGTGCCCCCGGCCACGATGGCCGCACCGAGCACGTCGCGGATGTCGGCGAGCAATCTGCGTACCTGTGGCTTGGTCAGTGCGTCCGTCGGCCTCGTGCCGTGCAGCTGAGCGCGCCACAACGCCTCGTCCGCGTAGATGTTGCCCACCCCGGAGATCAGGGTCTGGTCGAGGATGGCCCGCTTGACCTCGGTGTGTTTGCGCCGCATCGCGGTGACGAAGAGCTCGTCGTCGAAGAGCGGGTCGATCGGGTCGCGGGCGATGTGTGCGATCTCGTCCGGCAGCTCGGCGCCGCCCTCGGAGACGGACAGGCCACCGAACGTGCGCTGGTCGACGAAGCGCAGCTCGGGGCCGTCGTCGGCGAACTCGAACCGGACCCGCAGGTGGGTCTCGTCGGGCGCCTCCGGGGGCTGCATCAGCAGCTGCCCGCTCATGCCGAGGTGGCCGATGATCGCGTCGCCGGAGTCGAGCGGCAGCCACAGGTATTTGCCGCGGCGCGCGACGTCGGTGATCGTGCGACCGGCCAGCACCGCGGCGAAGTGCACGTCACCGGGCAGGTGCCGGCGGATCGCCCGCGGGTGCAGCACGGCGACCGCCTCGATGCGACGGCCCGTCACCCATTTGGCCAGGCCCTGACGGACCGTTTCGACCTCGGGAAGCTCCGGCACGAGAAACCCCTCTTAGATTGTGTACGGCCACACGGCCACCAGATACGCGCCGTACCAGAGGCCGAACGCGGCCCAGGCGCTGATCGCGAGGATGGCTACGCGAGGGCGGGCTTTCGCCGCGGCGGCGACCGCGGGCAGCAGCGTCAAGAGTACGGGCAGCAGCAGCCGCGGCTTGGAGTGGTAATACCCCGCCTGTCCATACACGAGCACCATGGCGACCAGCCCGTAGACCGCGATCGGCAGCCACGGCCGGCCCGCCAGCGCCACACCGGCGGCGGCCAGCGCGGCGAGCAGGATCAACGCCACGCTCATGGGCACCCAGCCGTCCGCCACGGTCAGCGTGTCCTTGAGGAACTTGATCGTGCTGCTGCCGTAGTCGAACGACGTACCCCACCCCGCCGTCTGGATCTTGAACCAGGCGTCCGGCTCACCGACCCGAAGACCGACCCAGGCCAGATATGCGGGTACGCCCGCCAGCGCCACAACCGCAGCCACCAGCGGCGGCCAGATCCGGGACCGGTCCGCGCGGACAGCCATGATCGCCGCGACCGCGAGCCCCACCGCGGCGGCGGCACCCGTGGGCCGGGTCAGCGAACACGCGAGCCCGAGCAGCCCGGCAGCCCACCACACCCTTCGGTGCGCGGCCACGAACATCCCCGCCACCAGGGCCAGGAAGAGACTCTCCGAGTACGCCATGGACAGCACCACCGACATCGGCGCGCCGCAGCAGATCGCCACCAGCGCCCAGCCCGCCCGGCGACTGCTGAACAGGCTGGTCCCGAGCAGGTGCAGGGCCACGGCCGCCCCGATCGACGCCACCCAGCTGACCGTGAGCGCGGCGGTGCCCGGGTCGAGCCCCAGCGTGGACAGCAGCCGGATCAGCATCGGGTAGAGGGGGAAGAAGGCCAGCTCGTTGCCTTCCAGCGCGCCGCTCTGGCCGTACGTGTAGCCGTGCGGGTAGCCGGCGGCGACCCGCTGGAACCAGCCACCGTCCCAGATCAGCAGGTTGCTTCGCAGACCGGCCGGCTCCGGGATGGACCGGTCCAGAACGACGAGCAACAGGATCTGCACCGTACGCGTGAGCGCGAGCAGCCCGACCGCGGTGCCCACGCCCTCCCAGCGCCCGGCCAGATCCCAGAGACGAACGGCAGGCGCTTTCGTCTCCTGCTCCGTCGCACTCACTCGACGTCCGACGGCTTCTCGTCGTCGGGGGTGTCCGTGTGCCCGCCGCCGGCGACCGCGGGTGGCGGCGTCGTGGCTTCCGCGCGATCGGTGAGGATCCGCCAGGCCGCGGCGGCGGCGCGCTGCTCGGCCTGCTTCTTGCTGCGCCCGTCGGAACCGCCGTAGCGCTCGCCGGCCACGACCACCCACGCGGTGAACGTCTTGGCGTGGTCCGGGCCCGCGTCGTCGATCACGTAGTCGGGCACGCCCAGGCTCAGCGCGGCGGTCAGCTCCTGCAGGCTCGTCTTCCAGTCCAGCGCCGCGCCGCGACCCGCCGACTCGGCCATCAGCGGATCGAACAGCCGGTGGATGACCTCGCCCGCGATGTCCAGCCCGTGCTCCAGGTAGATCGCCCCGAGCAGCGCCTCCAGGGTGTCGGCCAGGATGCTGGCCTTGTCCCGCCCGCCCGTCGTCTCCTCGCCCTTGCCGAGCAGCAGGTGCGGGCCGAGCCCCTGCGGGCCCAGCGTGCGGGCCACGTCGGCCAGCGCGTGCATGTTGACGACGCTCGCGCGCAGCTTGGCGAGCTGACCCTCGGGCAGGTCGGGGTGATTGTGGAACAGCGCCGAGGTGATCACGACGCCGAGCACGGAGTCGCCCAGGAATTCCAGGCGCTCGTTGGTGGGGAGGCCGCCGTTCTCGTACGCGTACGAACGGTGGGTGAGCGCGCGCTCGAGCAGATCAGGTTCGAAGGGGACGCCGAACGCCTCCTCGAGGGGCTCGGTCGAGGGCCGATACCGCCGCATGTTGCTACTGCTCATGAACCACCTCTTGCGTTCGGGGAATCTCTTTGCCCTGGATCAGCCCGGCGATGACCGGTATGGCCCCTCGGCGGTGCAGGTTAGCGGCCAGCCCGATTCCGGCGGCGATGTCCCGGCCGGAGGCGGCGCCGTGACAGACCACTACGGTGCCGCCCACCCCGAGCAGCACGGCGGCGCGCGGGGGCGGCTCGCCGGGGCCGGGGGTGCCGATCGTGGCGTACGCCATTTCGAGCGCTTTGAGCAGGATGTTTCCGCTGAAGCCGTCGGTCACCACGACGTCGGCGACCGCGCCGGACACGACGTCGTCGCCCTCGACCAGGCCGACGTAGCGGGCATCCGCGGGCAGGTCCAGCCCGGCGAGCAGCTCCGGCGCGGCACGGCGCAGCCGGTCACCCTTGCCGGGCTCGGTGCCGATGGTGAGAAGGCCCACTCGCGGGGTGGCGACGCCGTGCACGGAGGCGGCGTACGCGGCGCCCAGGTGGGCGTGCATGGCGAGGGTCCGCTCGTCCGGGTCGACGGAGGAACCCACGTCGAGCAGGAGGAGACGGCCGGCAGCGCTCGGCAGCACGGCGGCGAGAGGGGGGCGGCGCACTCCGGGCCAGCGGCCCATGGCGAGTGCGGCGGAGGTGACGATGGCGCCGGTGTCGCCCGCGGAGACGACCGCGTCGGCCAGACCCTCGGCGACGGCGTGGACAGCCGCGCGGGTCGTGTCTCTCGGGTAGGGGCCCGGCAGCGACCGCACGCGATGATGCTCGTCCGTTGGCAGGGCAGCCAGAACGGTGCCGACGGCCTCGACCGGGCCGACCAGCAGCAGCGTAAGGGCAGGGTCGGTCTGACAGGCGCGCAGAGCGCCGTCAACCACGACGGCGGGAGCTTGGTCCCCGCCGAGGAGGTCGACGGCGATCCGCGCGGTGCCCGGAACCGGGGCGGTGCCGGCCTGCGGGCCGTTCCGCTCCGGATCCGGGGCACCGGGCGATCGCCGTTGCCCGGACTCGACCCGCCCGATAATCGGGCGTGTCACTCCGCGAGGCTCAGACCTCGACGACCTGACGGCCGTTGTAGGTGCCGCAGACCCCGCACGCAGTGTGCGGCAGGTGCGGCGACTTGCACTGGGGGCAAGCCACGGTCTGCACCACGGTCGCCTTCCAGTTCGCCCGGCGGGACCGGGTGTTGCTGCGCGACATCTTGCGCTTGGGGACAGCCACGGTACCTACTCCTCAGTGTTCGAAATGTTGCGCAAAGCGGCCCAGCGAGCATCGACGACCTCGTGGCTGTGGTCAGCCGGAAGATCGTCGAGATGCACCCCGCAGTCGGGGCACAACCCTGGGCAGTCCGGCCGGCAGACCGGGTTGGTCGGCAGAGTCAGGACCACTGCGTCCCGCACTGCCGGTTCCAGGTCGAACAGGTCGCCGTGCATCCGGCCGACCTCGTCCTCGTCCGTCGTCTCTTCCGTGGTGCTGTCCTCGTAGGCGAACAGCTCCGCGATCGTGACGTCGAACGACTGATCGATCTCGTCGAGGCAGCGCCCGCACTCACCCGAGAGTGAGCCACGCACGTTGCCGCTGACATAGACGCCCTCGGAGACCGACGTGAGACTCAGATCGAGCTCGACGTCGGAACCTTCGGGCACCGAGATCAACTCAAGGCCGAGGTCCTTCGGTGCCGGAATGACCCGCTTCAGGGCACGCGTCGCACCAGGCTGCCGCGGGAGCTTCGTCGTGTCGACGACCAGCGGCTTCCTGGGATCGAGGTGGTTCTGCGAAATCTTGGGCATCATGAACTCTCAGCCATGGGAAGGCCGACAGGAAAGGTTACCTGAGCAGCGGGCGTAGCGTCGAATCGGGCCTGGGGTGCTCAGAACGGCAACGGTCGCTCGTTCTCTTCGCCCTGGAACGTCCCGATTTCGCGCAGCGCGTGCATCTTGTCGCGGCCGCGCTCTATCGACGATAGCGCCCGGGTGAGGAACTGCTCGAAGTTGGCCAGCGCCGTGTCGACGTAGTCGTCGACCTCCTCACGCAGGCGCTGAGCCTCGGCCCGGGCCTCGGAGATGATCCGGGCCCCCTCGTGCTCGGCCGAGACCGTGATCTCGTTCACCGACACGAGCCGGGCGTGCTCGGTCTCACCCTCACTGACGATCCGGTCGGCCTCGCGCTTGCCGGCGTCGATGATCTTGTCGCGCTCCTCCAGGAGCGCGACAGCCCGGCGCAGGTCGCCCGGAAGCTCCGAACGCAACTCGTCGAGGAGGGCGACCATCTCGGCACGCTCGAACATGAAGTTGGTCCGCGACATCGGGACCGACCGTGCCTGCTCCACCAGGGAGATGATCTCGTCGATGCGGTCGAGCGGATCCACCGGCGCCTCACTCCTGTCACAGCTCGCACTCACGCTGAGTGGTGCGATCACGTTACTGCCGAGCCCCCCGGCGCAGCCGCATAGGCCACGCCGTCAGTTTTGCCGCAACCTCGTAACAAGCCGCTCCCGGACGAAGTCGGGCACATAGGGCGACGCGTCGCCGCCCCACTTCACGACGTCCTTCACGAGGCTGGACGAGAGGAACGAATATGTCGGGTTCGTAGGCATGAACAGGGTCTCCACACCGGAAAGCCCGATGTTCATCTGCGCCATCTGCAGCTCGTAGTCGAAGTCGCTGACCGCCCGGAGACCCTTGATCACCACCGCGGCGCCCTGGGCCCGGCAGAAGTCGACCAGCAGGCCGTGGAAGGATTCGACGCGCACGTTGCCGTACACAGCCGTGGCCTGCCGCAGCATCTCGATGCGCTCTTCGATCGTGAAGAGCCCCGTCTTCGAGTTGTTGATCAGCACGCCGACGATGACCTCGTCGAAGAGATGGCTGGCCCGCCCGACGATGTCGAGATGACCGTTGGTGACCGGATCAAAGGAACCGGGACAGACCGCACGCCTCATGAGCGGCGACCGTACCAAAGAGTGGTCTCGCCGTAACGCCGGCTGCGGTCCGCAGTGATCCCTTCGACCCAAGCCATCGGCTCGCCCCGCACCGCGGTGCGCGACGATCGCTCAAAGGTCACGACCGCGTCGCCGGCAAGCCAGCCGTTGGCCACCAGGGCCTGCTGGACCTGCTCAACCTCGTCGTCGGTGACGGCGTAGGGCGGGTCGGCGAAGATCACGTCGAAGGGGCCACCCTCGGGCGGACCGGCGAGCACCTGACCCACTTTTCCGGTGATCAACCGCGCAGCATTTCCGACCCGGAGTGTGACGATGTTGTCACGAATGGCCCGGGCCGCCTTGGCGTCGGCCTCAACGAGCAATGTGTACGCGGCACCGCGCGACAGCGCCTCGAGCCCGACCGCCCCCGAACCGGAGTAAAGGTCAGCGAATCGGGCGCCACTCAGATCGATCATGGTGTCGAGCGCGCTGAAGTACGCCTCACGCACCCGATCCGAGGTGGGTCGCGTCTTGTCCCCCGGCGGAGCGGCCAGCCGGCGTCCACCGTGCGCCCCGGCGATGATCCTGGTCATCCGACCCTGTCCGGCTGTCGAAGTAGCACGATCCGACGCTACGCCAACACCTCCGACCGACCACTGCGGAGTGAACTTTTACCTCCTCTTCTGTCCGTATCCACCACCGTGAGCATTGATCTCGATGCTCTGTGTTCAACGAAGATCACAGATATGCATCAGTCACCTTTGCGCGCGCTGAGATGTTTTTCAGATTCGCCACAGTCGCTATGGTCGGTCCGCCGCCGACGAAACGCTGTCGGCTCGACGATGCGGGGAGGTGTCGTCGTAGGCCTTCGCGGACACCCATGTCACGACGCGATCGTCTGCAGAACCGCCTTCCTGTGCAGTCCCCCTCGGTCCTCACCACAGGAGTTTTGGCGTGAACCTGTTCAAGTCCCCGCTTAGGCGCACAACGGCCATCGCGGCCGGTGCCTTCCTCGGCCTGATCGGCACTGTGGCCATCACCGGTCCCGCCAGCGCCCACGCGCCTGAAATCAAGGGCACGACCTCCTGTGTCGAAGGGGGCAAGTGGAAGGTCGACTGGTCGGTCGCCAACGACTTCCGCCTGTGGGCCACCGTCCGCGGCGTCGAGTCCTCGAACGGCGCCACCGAGATCGGCGCCATCAAGAACGGCGCTCAGGTCGCCCCGAACTACAGCAACCCGCTGCTCGGCAGCACCACCTACGGCGCCGGCGACCAGTCCGCCAGCCTCAAGGTCACGCTGAAGTGGACCGACAACTACATCGGTGGGCTCACCAAGACCATCGCGAAGCCGGGCGAGTGCAGCGTCGTCGTCCCGCCGACGACCGAGCCCCCGACGACCCAGCCGACGCCGTCGGACGTGCCGAGCACGCCGCCGTCGGACGAGCCGTCGACCCCGCCGTCGGACGAGCCCAGCACGCCGCCGTCGGACGAGCCGTCGACCCCGCCGTCGGACGAGCCCAGCACCCCGCCGTCGACCGAGCCGTCCGGCGAGCCCACCCCGGAGCCGACCCCCAGCTACGGCGAGGCCCAGCCGATCTTCGATCTCACCTGTGACTCGATGACGATCGGCCTGGACAACCCGGCCGACGGTGTCGAGATCCCGCTGGTCCTCGAGCCCAGCAAGGGCGACAAGGTCACGCTCGACGTCAAGCCGGGCGAGAAGAAGAGCCACACGTTCGACGCGTCCGAGGGCTTCTCGGTCAAGATCTACCTGCAGGGCTACGAGGACGACTCCGAGACCGTCGCCTGGGAAGCCCCTGACGGTTGCTCCGCCGGTGGTGCGGGTGGCGACGAGGACGGTGGCTCGCTGCCGCTGACCGGTGCGGCCGCCGGCAGCATCGCCGCAGGTGCGGTTGTCCTGCTCGGTGCCGGTATCGCGCTCTTCATCATCGCCCGTCGCCGCAAGGTCAAGTTCACCGCCTGACCCGGCCGCGCCTAGCGCGTAACGCCTGAACAACGAGGGCGCGTCGACCATCGGTCGGCGCGCCCTTCGGCTTTCCACAGTCGATGGTCTCGAATTCGCAACATCGACCTTAGGTACGGCTGAGGGATTCCACAGATTCCCCTGTCTCGATAAGGTCACCGAGCCGACGAGACGCCATCGGCTCGACGTCGCCCCTCCTGCTGCTCAATCTTGCTTCTTCGGTCCGTGAAGGCGGCTCTGTTGAAAACGCTGTTCCATCGCGTCGCGGCGATCGCCGCAGGCGCCCTTGTCGGCCTGACCGGCCTCGTGGCGATCGCCGCGCCGGCCAGCGCCGCCGGTCCCCAGATCACGATCACCGGCTCGGCCGAGTGCAACCCCGCGGCCGGTCAGTGGCTGGTCACCTGGACGGTCACGAACAGCGGTGACTCCCTCGCGCGGGTCGACAAGCTGCAGACCTCGCCGGTCCCGGTTCCCGAGCTGACCAACGGCACCCTGATCCCGCGCCGCAATCCCAGCGGGGTCGACGGCAAGCAGATCTTCAAGCAGACCGTCGAGGGCGGAGTCGCAGCGGCTTCGGTCTCCTTCGTCGGCATCTGGGCCGACAACACCAAGGACGCCGACAACAAGGCGAGCGTGCAGCTCGGCGACTGCAAGCCGGCCGAGACGCCGTGTGTCGGCGCCGACGACGCGAAGTTCCACCACACGTTCGCCGTGGCTGACGGCAAGTCGACCGCGACGGTGACGCTCGACGACGACGTCAAGCTCTGCGATGCCGAGCCGGTCACGCTGGTCACCTACTTCGCGCCGAAGACGAACTTCTCGGTCCCGCAGTACGCGTTCGCCCACCAGAGCGGCACGATCACCAACGAGAACCGCTCGGTGGAGCTCACTGCCGATCTGCCCGCCTGTAACGCCCAGGTGGACCTCTTCTTCGGCGACGAGGGCGACATCATCCCGGAGATCACCGAGGGTGGCCCCCGCTACAACGACAAAAAGCTCGGCAGCGCCGGCAAGCCCGGTAACCGGTCGAAGGGCCCGCAGGGCTGGTACAACGGCGGCAGCAAGGCCTGCCAGACGCCGGCCGTCGAACCGCTGTCCAGCTGCGACGGCACGGTCACCATCAACCTGAGCAACACCGGCGACCTGAGCAAGTACCCGGTGGACTTCACGGTCAAGGCCGGCGACTTCAGCAGGACGGTGACCGTCGCGCCGGGCAAGGGTGACACGGTGACGGTCCCGGCCGGTGCCGGCCCGATCACGGTCACCGCGGACGGCATGGACGACGTGAAGTACGAGTGGCAGCGGCCCGCCGACTGCCCGCGTCCGACGCTGACCGTGGAGAACGACTGCCGGACGGTGACCGTCACGGTGACCAACCCCGAGGGTGTCACGCCGGCCACGGCCACCGTGGTCTACAACGGCGAGACCAAGACCGTGAAGGTTGCTCCGGGCTCCTCCGAGAAGGTCACCTTCCCGGCTGACGACGCCACCGAGGCGACCGTCGCGTTCGACGGCGAGGAGCCGGTGACCGTGTCCGTCCCGAAGCAGGAGTGCGACGAGAACGGCGGCGGTAGCGGCGGCGACGACAACGGCAACAACGGTGGGGACAACGGCAACGGTGGCTCCGGCGGTGGCGACGACGACGGTGGCGGCCTTCCGGTCACCGGTGCGGCTGCCGGTGGTATCGCGGCCGGCGCGCTGGCGCTGCTGGTCGCGGGCGGGGTGCTCTTCTTCGTGGCCCGGCGCCGCAAGGTGAAGTTCACCGCGTAGGACAGCATCGAAAAAGCGGGGGGCACACGCCCCCCGCTTTTTTCATGCCTCCAGGTGGGTCGGCGGCTCGAAGCTGCCGTCCGGTTCGGGAAGCCATTCGTGCACCGAGGTCACGGCCGCGACCGGGATCGGGGCGTACAGGTGCGGGAACTGCATGCCGCCAGGATCCGGTGGGTCACCGTCTTCCCAGACGACGGGTACGGGTAGCAGCGCCTCGTCCAGCACCAGCAGCAGCAGATCGGTGCGTCCCCGGGCGAGGAAGGTCGCCGGGATGTGCACCTGCTGCGGGGTCGAGCAGTGGATGAACCCCTGTTTCTCCAGGGACTCCGCGCGATATGTGCCCGTCTCGAGCGCCGCTTCCCAGTCGGCGCGCGGGCAGAAGTGCAGGATCAACCCTTCTCCAAATACTCGGCTCGTTCCTCGTCGACCAGGGCGGCCACCGAGGCCGCCAGCGCCGGGAACCTGGCGAGGCTCGGGTCGTCGCCGACCAGCTCCATCGCCTCCGCCCGGGCCTCGTGGATCAGTTTGCTGTCCCGCAGCAGCGACAGCAGGCGCAGGTGGCTGAGCTTGCCGGACTGCGACGCGCCCAGCACGTCACCCTCGCGGCGCTGCTCCAGGTCGAGCTCGGCCAGCTTGAAGCCGTCCGTCGTGGAGGCCACCGCGTCGAGCCGCTCGCGGGCGGGGGTGCCCTCCATGGCCTCGGTGACGAGCAGGCAGATGCCCGGCGCCGAGCCCCGGCCGACCCGGCCGCGAAGCTGGTGCAGCTGGGAGACCCCGAACCGGTCGGCGTCCATGATGATCATGACGGTGGAGTTCGGCACGTCCACGCCGACCTCGATGACCGTGGTCGCCACCAGCACGTCCAGGTCCCCGGCGGCGAACCGGCGCATCACAGCGTCCTTCTCGTCGGCGGGTAGCCGCCCGTGCAGGATCCCGATGCGCAGCCCGTGCAGCGGCCCCTCCTCGAGGATCGGCGCCACGTCCATGACCGCGAGCGGCGGGCGGCGGGCGGGCTCGTTGTCGCTCGGCGGCTCGCCGTCCTCCTCGGTGCCGGCCGCGTCACCGATCCGCGGGCACACCACGTAGGCCTGATGGCCGGCCTTCACCTCTTCCAGGACCCGTTTCCAGGCCCGGTCGAGGAACGCGGGCCGCTCCGGGGGCACGACGTGCGAGGCGATCGGCGACCGCCCGCGCGGCAGCTGCGACAGGGTGGACGTCTCCAGGTCGCCGTAGACGGTCATCGCGACCGTACGCGGAATCGGCGTAGCCGTCATGACCAGCACATGCGGCGGCTGGGCGGCCTTGGCCCGCAACGCGTCCCGCTGCTCCACGCCGAACCGGTGCTGCTCGTCGACGACCACCAGGCCGAGATCCTTGAAGTCGACGCCCTCGTAGAGCAGCGCGTGCGTGCCGACGACGATCCCCGCGGTGCCGTCCGCGACCTTGGCCAGCGCGGCCCGGCGAGCGGCCGCCCCGAGCGACCCCGTCACCAGGGTGAGCTGGGTGCCCGCGGGGTCACCGTCGATCTCGCCGGCCCTGCCGAGCGCCCCGAGCTGCGCGCCGATGCTGCGATGGTGCTGGGTGGCGAGCACCTCGGTGGGTGCCAGCAGGGCCGCCTGCCCGCCCGCGTCGACCACCTGGAGCATCGCCCGCACCGCGACGAGCGTCTTGCCGGAACCGACCTCACCCTGCAGCAGCCGGTGCATGGGATGTGAGCGCGCCAGATCCGCCGCGATCTCCTCGCCCACCCGCGCCTGGCCCTCGGTCAGCTCGTAGGGCAGCGAAGCGTCAAAAGCCGCCAGCAGCCCGGCGTCGCTGCGGGGCCGGGACCGTCCGGGAGACTCGGCCGCGCGAGCCTTACGCTGCACCAGAGTCAGCTGTACGGCGAAAGCCTCGTCCCACTTGAGCCGGTACTTCGCCTTGTACAACTCCTCCTGCGACGTCGGCCGGTGGATCTCGTGCAGCGCTTTACCGATGCCGACCAGGTTGCGGTTGGCCCGCACGGTGCCCGGCAGCGGATCATCGGGTGCCTGGAAATTCTCGAGCACCGTCCGCACGTGCTTGGCGATCGTCCACGTCGGCATGGCAGCCGCCGCCGGGTAGACCGGGATCAGTGCCCCGGCGAACTCCTCGATCTCCTCCGCCGCCTCGTCCTGCGTCGCGTCGGCCTTGAGTAGCTGGTAGGCGGGCCCGTTGAGCTGACGCGTGCCCCGGAAGTCGGTCACCTTCCCCGCGAACAGCCCCCACCGGCCCTTCAGCAGCTCCCGCTCCCGCCACGCCTGGTTGAAGAACGTGCAGGTGAGCGTCGCCCCGGAACCGTCCCCGATGGTGATCTCCAGCATGGTGCCACGGCGCTGACGCATGGGTCGTACGGTGAGGCTCTTCACCTGGGCCAGGAGGGTGACCTGCTCGCCCACCTGGAGCTCCCGCAGGTCGGTGTGCTCGCCCCGCTCGTCGTAACGGCGCGGGAAGTGGTAGATCAGATCCCCGGCCGTTTTCAGGTCGAGGTGGGTATCGAGGGCCTTCGCAGCCCGCGCCCCGAGCACCTCGGCCAGCGGCGTGCTGGTCGTCGTCACGGTGGGCACGGCTTCGGTGGCCCCGGCCTCGGTGGTCCCGGCCTTGGTGGTCGTGTCGGTCATTCCACTCCAACCAGCAGGTGGTAACGAGGCTGTCCGCCCGCATAACACTGCAACTCGACAAACGGCCACGTCTGGGCGAGGTGGCCACGCAACGCTTCTTCCAGATCGGTGGGTGCGTCGGCACCCAGCACCAGGGTCACCAGCTCCCCGCCGCCGCCGAGCATCCGGTCGAGCAACCGCCGGCACACCTCGTCGAGCACCCCGCCGATCACATTGACCTCGCCGTCCACCAGCCCGATCAACTCACCGGGCCGGCACCACCCGGCAACGGTGAGCGCCTCCCGCGCGGCGGTCGTCACCTCGCCGTAGCGGCACGCCCCGGCCGCCTCGGCCATCCCGATGACCTCGTCGTCGAACCGCCGCCGCGGATCCCGCACCGCCAGCGCCGCCAGCGCCTGCACCGGCGAGCGGGTGGGCACGACACTCACCCGCACGCCCCCGGAAGCCGCCTCCTGAGCAGCCGTCCCGGCCACCGCCAGCGTGTTCGCGTCATTGGGCAGCAGCACGACCTCCCGTGCCCGGGCGCTCCTGATCGCGGCGAGCATCTCCGCGATCGACGGATTACGCCCGACAACAACCGCGCCCTCCGCGGCGAACAACTCGGCAAGCCCCTCCCCCGCCGCGACGACCACCGTGCCGCGCTCGGACGACGCGGGCGGCGGCTCATGCGCGTGGAGCTGGTCGGCCAGCCGGGTCACGGTGATGCGGTGCGGCCGCCCGGCGACCACACCCGCCTCCAGAGCCGCACCGATGTCATCGACGTGGACGTGGACGTTCCAGGTCGGCGGGTCACCCTCACCGGCCCCCACCACGACCAGCGAATCCCCCAGCTCGTCGAGCGTCACCCGCAGCCGGTCGACCGCCTCCGCCTCGGCATCCAGCAGATACTGCACCTCATACCCGAACCCCAGATCCGGCGGTGCCACCGCCGGACCCGCCGACGGCCCATAGGTGAACGTGGCGTCCGGCCCCACGGAAGGCCCGACAAAATCCAGCGCCACGCCCTGCCCCGCGGAGAGCCCGGCCAGCTCCGGCGCAACGCCCTGCCCGGCTAAGCCCGGCGCGACGTCCTGCCGCGCCGGGTCCGGCGCGGAGGTGGGAGCGGCGGTGATCGCCGGCCGGGCGGGTGGGGTGTCGGGGGAGCCGCCGAGCGACTCGACCAGGGCGTCGAGCAGGACGACGAGGCCGCGGCCGCCGGCGTCGACGACGCCGGCGCGGGCCAGGATCGGCAGTTGCTGAGGGGTGCGGGCGAGAGCCTCTGCCGCCGACCGGGCTGCCTCCCGCGCGACAGCGAGCAGGTCGTCGGACTTGAGCCGCCCGGCCCCCTCGGCCGCCGCGGCCACCACGGAGAGGACCGTGCCCTCCACCGGCCGGGCAACCGCCGCGTAAGCCGCCTCACTCGCCGTCTTCAACGCCCGGGCCAGCTCGCTGCCCCGGACCGAGACCGTGGTCGAGAACGCATCGGCCATCCCCCTCAGGATCTGCGAGACGATCACCCCGGAATTCCCGCGGGCACCCAGCAGCGCCCCGCGGGCCATCCGCCGCATCATCCGCCCCACGAGCGTCTCGCGGCCGGCGTCCGAAGTGAGGGCCAGGGAGTCGGGCTCGGAGAGGGCCTGCTCGGCGGAGGCGAGCGTCAGGACAAGGTTGGTGCCGGTGTCACCGTCCGGCACGGGGTAGACGTTCAGCTCGTCGATCTCGTGCTGGTGGGCCCGGAGCGCGGCCAGCCCAGCACCGCACCAGCGGCGTACGGCGGCGGCATCCAGCGTCTCCAGCACGCGAAAAGCCTACTAACCACCTCTGACATTTGCCGGGTCGCGCTGCTGACAAGAGCCGATTGGCAGCGAGCCCGGGACATCAGGTAGCCTGGCTGGGTTGCCCGGGCGCAATCTGTCCCAGGCACCTTTGATTTCGTAGCACCCTCAGTTCGCAGCCGGTGTGAAATTTCGATGCTGGCGTATCAATCCTTGGAGTACCCCGTGGCTAGCGTGTGCGACGTCTGTGGCAAGGGACCGGGCTTCGGCCACAACGTGTCCCACTCGCACCGGCGGACCAACCGCCGCTGGAACCCGAACATCCAGTCGGTGCGCACCCCTGCCGGTGGTGGCAACACCAAGAAGCTCAAGGTTTGCACCTCGTGCATCAAGGCCGGCAAGGTCGTCCGCGCCTAAGTTCCGCACTTTCCTAACCCCCGGGTCACCACGACCCGGGGGTTAAGTGCGTTACAGGACTTTCGCGTACGACAGCACGCCCTCTTCGCCCTTGTAGAACCCGAAGTCCTCGATCCGGACATACCCGCACTTCTCGTAGAGCGCGATCGCCTCGGGCTGCTTGTCCCCGGTCTCGAGGATCACCCGCTTACGCCCCTGCGCGCGTGCCGATTCCTCGATCGCGGTGAGCACCCGCCGGGCGATGCCCTGCCCCCGGGCCGCGGTGATGGTGAACATCCGCTTGAGCTCGGCGTCGTCCTCGTGCGAGCGCCACCCCGCGCACCCGACGAGCCGCCCGGACGCTGCCGCCACCCAGAACGACCCGTTCGGCGGCGCGAAGTCCGCGGGTGCCACCGGGGTGTCGTCGCCGCTGCCGCCGTACCTTTTGCTGAGCTCTGCCATCGCCAGGGCGATGAGCGCCTGCACCGCGGGCTCGTCGAAGCGAGCCTCGCGGATCTCGATTTCTTCCACGGGGGAAAACTATCTCAGCGGAAGTGATCCCATCCCATGCCGCCCTGCCAGGGCTTACGGTCGACGGTGACGCCGGTGCCCTCGTGCACGCTGCCGATGATCCGCCAGGTGTCCGGCAGGGTCACCCCGGGTGGGAAGGTCGCGGCCAGAGCATGATCATCACCGCCGGCGAGCAGCCAGACGTACGGGTCCACGCCGAGCGCCGACGCCGCGTCCCGCATCTGGCCGGGGACCTCGAACGCGTCCCGGTTGATGTCGATGCCGACCACGCTGGCGGTTGCCACGTGGCCGAGGTCCTGCAGGAGGCCGTCCGAGATGTCGATCAGCGACGTCGCGCCGAGCAGGGCCGCTTCGGGGCCCGCGGCATACGGGACTTCCGGGCGGCGGTAGGCCTCGACCAGCACTTTGGGCGTACGGAACCCGCGCGAGAGCACCGTGTAGCCGGCGGCGCCGTAGCCCGTACGCCCCGCAAGTGCCACCACGTCTCCCGGCTGGGCGCCGCTGCGGACCACCGGGGCCTGACCACCGAGGTCTCCGAGCGCCGTGACCGCGATCGTCAGGGTGGGGCTCGACGACATGTCACCACCGACGACGCTCGCGCCGACCCGGGCGGCTTCGGCCGACAGCCCGCCGGCGAGGTCCTCGGCCCAGGTGGTGTCCAGATCCGGCGGCACACAGAGCGCGACCAGCAACGCAGTGGGCCGCGCGCCCATCGCGGCGATGTCGGCGAGGTTGGCGGCGGCGGCGCGGTGTCCCACGTCGGCGGCGCTGCACCAGTCGCGGCGGAAGTGCCGGCCCTCGACCAGGACATCGGTGGACGCCACCGTCCGGCCGTCGGGCGAGGCGACCACGGCCGCATCGTCACCGGGCCCGAGCAGGCTCGCCGGGCCGGACTCCAGGCGCGCGGTTATCCGGGCGATGAGTCCGAATTCTCCGGCCTCCGCGATGCTCAACTGTCTACCGTCCCCTTCGTGATCAGGTGCTCAGGTGAGCGGTGCCAGCGATGCGCCCCGCAAGGACCGCGCTCCGTACTGTAGTTTCACGTTCGAGTCGCCGGTGTGGCGGATAGGAGTCGAATCGTGGTCCAGGCATACATCCTCATCCAGACGGAGGTCGGAAAGGCCCGTGACGTGGCCGCCGCGATCGACAAAATTCAGGGTGTCGTCCGGGTGGACGCGGTGACGGGTCCCTATGACGTCGTCGTGCTCGCCGAGGGGCACACGGTCGACGAGCTCGGCCGGATGATTGTGAGCAACATCCAGTTGGTGCCGGGTATCACCCGGACGGTGACGTGCTCCGTGGTAAATCTCTGACCCATGGTCGACGTGGAGTCCCGCACCGAGGAAAGCCCCGCAGAGGACAGGACGACGCGCAAGGCCGCGCTCTGGGCCACGGTTGTCGCCGTCCCGGTGGCGGCTCTTGTCGCGTTCGGGATCTTCTCCCAGATCGTCCCGGATGCGAAGAAGGCTGCCGATCCGGTGGCGTCGCAGCCCGCCGTCGTACCCAGTGCTGCGGTTGAGATGGCCGCGCCAAAGCTCTCCGCGCGGCAGGCGGAGGTCTGTCTCGCGGTGACGTCGCAGCTGCCGGCGAAGGTGCGCGACCTGGTCAGCCGCAAGGTCAGCGCCGGGCCGGAGCAGAACGCCGCCTACGGCGAGCCGGCGATCACCGTCGCCTGCGGCGGCACGCAACCGAAGACCTGCGAGACCATGGACGCGGCGGGTTCCGGCTGCGTGCCGATGGACTCCGAGCTGATGAACATGAACAGGGTCTGCTGGTACGCCGATCAGCAGGCCGAGGTCACCTCGTTCACCACCATGGACCGCGAGGTCCCGGTGACCGTGACGGTGCCGAAGCAGTACGACCAGGCGGCCCAGTGGGCGAACGAATTCTCCGACATCGTCGTGGAGACGGACAAGTCGCTCGCCCAGGGCGTGCCCAACGGATGCGCTTAGTGCAGGCCGACGCCGCGGCGTAGCGCGTTGCGGATCAGCCGGTCGACGACCTTGGGGTATTCCAGGCCGGTCGCGGCCCACATCAGCGGGAACATCGAGGTCGGCGTGAAGCCGGGCATCGTGTTGATCTCGTTGAGGTAGATCTCGTCGTCGGCCGTGACAAAGAAGTCGACGCGGGCCAGGCCGGCGCAGTCGAGCGCGGTGAAGGTGCGGCAGGCGTACTCCCGGACCTTGTCCGCGACCTCGGGCTTGAGGTCGGCGGGGAGCTGGTAGGGCGTGCCCGCCCCGAGGTACTTGGCCTCGAAGTCGTAGAAGTCGTCGCCGGTCGCGTTGACCAGGATCTCGGCGACCAGGGACGCCTCGGGGGCACCACCGGCTTCGCCCTCGAGCACGCCGCACTCGATCTCGCGGCCCACGACGGCGGCCTCGACGAGCACCTTGGGGTCGATCTGACGGGCCTCGGCGATCGCGTCGTCCAGGTCGGCCCAGTCGGAGACCTTGCTGATGCCGTAGGACGAGCCGGCCCGGGACGGCTTCACGAAGACCGGCAGTCCGAGCCGCTCCTTGTCGGCCTCGCTCAGCGAGACACCGGCCCGCAGCACCACATAGGGCCCGGTGGGGATGCCCTCGGCGGCGGCGAGCTTCTTGGTGAACTCCTTGTCCATGCCGGCCGCGGAGGCGAAGACGTTGGCGCCGACGTACGGGATCCCGGCCATCTCGAGCATGCCCTGGATCGTGCCGTCCTCGCCGTACGCACCGTGCAGCACCGGGAAGACGACGTCCACGCCGGAGAGTGCGGCGACCCCGCCGGCCGGGTCGACGACCAGCAGACCGTTGGCGGTGGGGTCGGCCGGGAGCACCACGGACTTCCCGGACGCGCTGGTGATCTCGGGGAGCTTGCCGCCCTCGATGGCGAGGTTCTGCTGATCGCCGTCCGCCAGGACCCAGGCGCCGTCACGCGTGATGCCGACCGGCACCACCTCGTACTCGTCGGGGTCGAGGGCCGCGATGAGGCTGCCGGCACTGACCGCCGAGATGGCGTGTTCGGTGCTGCGGCCGCCGAACACGATCGCCACACGGGTTTTGCGAGGGGTCGTCATGGAAATGGCCTCTCGTTGCCGGACTTCTGCAGGGCCGCGGTTCGCGACGGGGGTGACCCTACTCTCCGTAGACAAGTTTGCGGTGGCGGCAGGCGCCAGCACGGGGTAACGAGACAGGGAGTCGATGAAACCAGCACTGCATGTAGTCGCTTGGGGTGGGCCGGGCCGGCTCGCGACCATGGCACACCCCCGCGGCGGCGACCGGCTGAAGGACGAGATGGCCGGCCTGGCCGAGGCGGGCGTCGACGTCCTGGTCTCCGCGCTGACGCCGGGTGAGGAGCGCAGGCTCGGTCTGCTCGGGGTCGCGGACGCCGCCGCGGCCGCCGGGATCGAATACCTCTCGGTGCCGATTCCCGACCGGGGTGTCCCGGGCGACGTCCTGGAGCTGGGCATACGGCTGTCCGCGCACATCCGGGCGGGCCGCTTCGTGGTGACGCAGTGCTTCGCGGGGATCGGCCGGTCGACGCTGCTGGCCTGCGTGACGCTGCTGCTGCTCGGTGTGGAGGCGGAGCGTTCGCTGGCGCTCGTCGCCGAGGCCCGGGGTCTACCGGTTCCCGACAACGAGGCCCAGCGGGTGTGGCTCCTGGAATTCGCGATCGCTAACCGAGCGCCGAGCGGCGGATCGTCACGTCCTTGAGCTCCCAGTGGCTGAGCACCGCGACTGCCGCCGTCGCCACCAGGCAGACCACCAGCGCCAGCGGGAACGACAGGTGGTCGGCGGCGATCTGGCCGTCGCTGTCCGTGGTGAGGAAGATCGTGGCAGCGGCCGCCGGGAGCAGCGCGGGGATCACCAGCGCGAGCCCGCCCCACGCCCCGAAACGGTAGATGCCGGCGCAGGCCGCTGACCCGGCGACGAAGGACGCGAGACAGGACACCAGCGTCGCCGCGAACTCCCGGAACCCCGTCGCGGCCGAGAAGCCGGAGCCGCCGTGGATCGCGTACTCGATGCCGTGGCCCAGCGGAACGAACACCGCGAACGCCACCGACGCGAGGACGCCCACGGCGGTCGCCCCGGCCATGAAGTCGCGCCGGGTCACGCCGACGGCGACGAACTGGCGCAGGTTGTTGCTGATGAAGATGACAGCGATGATCCCGACCCAGTAGCGGAACGCGATGGCGACGTACATCCAGATGCCGGGTGCCGGATCCGCGACCCGGGCGGCGACGATGTCGGCGATCACGACACCGACGACGAAGACGCCGGCAAACCCGATCAGGGCCGACTTGTACGTCCGCAGCAGGTGCTCGGTGACCTGACGCCGGGGATTCATCGGACTGCCTCCAGGTTGTGCTCGGGCGAGGTGAGGTGAACGAACAGGTCCTGGATGCCGACCGGTGTCAGCGTGAGCCCTGCTGACTCGGCCCGCTCCCGATCATCGGCGTCGAGACCGCCGTAGAGGGTGACCTGGCGGGTGCGACCGAGGCTCTGTTCGGCGAGCACGGTGCGCCCTTCGGCGAAAACGGTGACGACATCGGCGGGCCCGGTCACCGCCACCCCGCGCGAGCGGAACGTGTCGGTGTCCTCGTGCACGACCAGCCGGCCGCGATCGATGATGACGACCTCTTCCAGCAGGTCGGCCACCTCCTGGATGAGGTGGGTGGAGAGGATGATCGTCCGCGGGTGCTCCAGGTAGTCGGCGAGCATCTCGCGGTAGAAAGCCGTGCGGGCGGCCGCGTCCATGCCGAGGTAGACCTCGTCCAGGATGGTCAGCGGCGCGCGGGAGGCGAGCCCGATGACCACGCCGAGGCTGGAGCGCTGGCCCCGGGACAGCGCCCCGACGCGCTTGCGCAGGTCGAGCTCGAACGTCGCGACCAGCTTCGCCGCGAGCTCCGCGTCCCAGGAGGGCCGCATCCGGGCGTGCAGGTCGAGCAGGGTGCCGGCCCGATCACCCTCGACCGCGTCCAGGGCATCACGGACAAAAACGATGTCCCGCATCAGCTCACGGTTCTCGAAAGGGTCCGAGCCGTCGATGGTCACGCTTCCGGAGGAGGGCTTACGGTACGCGGAGAGCACGCTGAGCAGGCTCGTCTTGCCCGACCCGTTCCGCCCCAGCAGCCCGTAGATCTTGCCGGGCGCCAGGTCCACGCTGATCGAGTCGACAGCGGTCGTCGCGCCGTACCGCACGGTCAGGTCACGCAGCGAGATCATCGGTTGCCCCCGTCGATGTGCTTCTTGATCTCTTCCACCGAGACCCCGATGACCCGGGCCTCGTCGAGCATCCGGTCCACCACGTCGGTGAAGAACCGTTCCTGCCGCTGACCGCGCAGCTTGGCGCGCGCATCGGGGCTGACGAACATCCCGATGCCCCGCTTCTTGTAGAGCACGCCCTCCTCGACCAGCTGGGCGAAGCCCTTCGCCGCGGTCGCCGGGTTGATCTGGAAGAAGGCGGCGTACTGATTGGTGGACATGACCTGGTCGTCCTCCTTGAGCGTCCCGCGCAGGACGTCGTCCTTGATGCTCTCGGCGATCTGCTGGTAGATCGGGCTGCGGTCGTCGAACACTTCGCCGCCTCCCTACTTCAGTGGTTCATTACTCATGTAACGAACCATAGAGCCAGTGCGGCCAAGATCGCAAGCGGTCAGTGTTCTACGCGGCCGCGAAGGACTGCGGAAGGACGCCGTCGTTCCAGAGCTGGTCGAGGTGGTCGAGGAAGCCCACGAGGCTGCGCTCCAGCTCACGGCGCTGCGTCGCGTCCAGCATGGCCAGCGGGTCGGAGAAGACCAGGCCCTCGGGGTGCTTGGCCCGGGTGCCGACGAACCGGTGGCAGGCCGAGCACCAGACGTAGCTCACCAGGGTCGGGCGGCGGGCGTTCTCCGGAGCATTCACGTACGCCCGGACGCTGCGGCTACCGCACGCGGGACACTCCCGCTCCCCCGGGGCGAGGAAGAAACTCTCCCCCTGCGCGAGCGCGGTGACCTCGGTGCCGTTGAAACTGCTCCACTCCATGCCAAAAACGTAGATCAGGCAACGCCGAAGGCCGTCGGCAGGTCACGGCCCAGCCGGGTCACAGTCCGGCCGGGTCACAGTCCGGCCGGGTCACAGTCCGGCCGGGTCAGGCCGCGTCGAGAGCCGCTGTCAGGTCGGCGAGGAGGTCGGGGGTGTCCTCGATGCCGCAGGAGAGACGCAGGAAGCCGGGCGGGGTGTCGTCGCCCCACTGTGCGCGCCGGTCGGCCGTGGTGTGCAGCCCGCCGAAGGACGTGGCCGCGAAGACGAGCTCGGAGGTCGCGAGGAAGCGGGCGACCCGTTCGGCGCTGCCCAGGTCGAAGGACACGATGCCGGGGATGCGGCGCATCTGGGCGGCCGCCACGGCGTAGGAGGGGTCCGTGGGCAGGCCGGGCCAGCGCAGGCCGGTCACGTCGGCGCGGGTGGCCAGGAAGCCGGCGACCGCGGCGGCGTTGGTGGTCTGGCGGGCGAGGCGCAGGTCCAGGGTGGCCAGCGAGCGGTGGGCGAGCCAGCAGTCGAACGCGCCGGGGACGCCGCCGGTCTGGGCCCGCCAGGTGGTGACCTTGGCGAGCAGGTCGTCGTCGTTGCCGGCGACATAGCCGAGCAGGACGTCGGAGTGGCCGGTCAGGGCCTTCGTGCCGGAGGCGACGACCAGGTCGGCGCCGAGCGACAGGGGGCGCTGCCCGAGCGGCGTGGCCGTGGTGTTGTCCACGGCGACCAGGGCGCCGGCCTCGTGCGCGAGGGCGGAGACCGCGGCGAGGTCGCAGACGTCGAGGCCGGGGTTGGCCGGGGTTTCGAGCAGGACGAGGCGTACGCCCTCGAACGACGGGTAGGGCCCCGCCGTCGGCACCAGGATCGTCCTGACCCCGAGGTCGCGCAGCGTGCCCTCCGCGAACGCGCGGACCGTGAAGTAGCCGTCCGAGGGCAGCGCAACCGTGTCGCCGCTGCGCAGCACCGACAGCAGCAGCGCGGTGATGGCGGCCTGACCGGTGGCGAAGGCGCGGACCGAACCGCCTTCGAGCTCACCGATGGCGCCTTCCAGCGCGCGCCGGGTCGGGTTGTCCGGGCGGCCGTAGCCGTTCTCGGTCGGTCCCGTCACCGGGTCGAGGTGGAACGGCGCCGCGAAGACCGGCCCCGGTAGGAACGGCTCCCCCGGCACCGGCGCCGGCAGTCCCGCGTGCACGACGAGCGTGCCGTCACCCTTGTCGATGCTCATTCCGGCTTCATCTCCCTGCCCATCAGCAGTTTCACCGCGACCCGCGGGTCCACACCCTCGTGGCACACCCGCTCGACCTGCTCGGTGATCGGCATCTCGACGCCGTGCGCCCGGGCGAGGTCCCGGATCGCGAGGCAGCTCTTCACGCCCTCGGCGGTCTGCTTGGTGGCGCGCTGCGCCTCCTCCAGCGACTCGCCGCGGCCCAGGTGCTCGCCGAAAGTGTGGTTGCGGGACAGCGGCGACGAGCAGGTCGCCACCAGGTCGCCCAGGCCCGCGAGCCCGGCGAAGGTCATCGGGTCGGCGCCGAGCGCCACGCCCAGCCGGGTGGTCTCGGCGAGCCCCCGGGTGATCAGCGAGGCCTTGGTGTTGTCGCCCATGCCCATCGCGGAAGCCATGCCGTAGGCGAGGGCGATCACGTTCTTGACCGCACCGCCGATCTCGCACCCGATCACGTCGTCGCTCGTGTACGGCCGCAGGTAGGGCAGCGCCACCGCCTGCTGGACCTGCTGGGCGCGGCCCGGATCGGTGCCGGCGATCACGGTCGCCGCGGGCTGCTCGGCGGCGATCTCGGGGGCCAGGTTGGGCCCGGAGACGACCACCACCCGGCTCGGGTCGACGCGCGCGGTCTCCACGATGACCTGGCTCATCCGCTTGGTCGTACCCAGCTCGATGCCCTTCATCAGGGAGATGAGCGTCGAGTCGGGCGGCAGGTGCGGGGCCCAGTCGGCGAGGTTGCCGCGCAACGTCTGCGACGGCACGGCGAGGAACACCAGCTCGGCGTCGGCGACGGCCGCGGCCAGATCGCTGGTCGCGGTCACCCGGGCGGGCAGCTTCACACCGGGCAGCGAGCCCTCGTTGACGTGCCCTTCCCGGATCGCGGCCGCCACGGGTTCACGCCGCGCCCACATCGTGACGTCGGCGCCGGCCTCGGCGAGGATCTTGGCGAACGCCGTCCCCCACGCCCCGGCCCCCAGCATCGCGGCCTTGCTCATAAGGGCTGTCCCGTCGTTCCGTTGTCGTGGCGGCGTGCGGCCGGCGCGTTGTAGATCCCCGTCGGAGCCGGCTCGTGGCGCAGGTCGGCGAGCAGGTCCTGGGTGGCGAGCTGGATCTGCTCGGTCATCTGCTCCAGGACCGCGCGGGTCGGGGCCTCACCCGAAAAACGGGCCAGGTCGACCGGCTTGCCCACGGTCACGCTGATCTCGCGGCGGGGCTTCAGCGAGACCTTGTTGGTACGCACGTCGTGCAGGCCCTGGGTGCCCCAGGTCGCCATCGGCACGACGGGCGCGCCGGTCACCAGGGCCAGGCGGGCGGCGCCGGTCTTGCCCCGCATAGGCCACAGGTCGGGCTCGCGGGTCGTGGTGCCCTCCGGGTAGATCACCACCACCGCGCCCTGCTGGATGGCGTGGACCAGGGTGTCCAGCGACCGGGCCGCCTCGACGCTGCCCCGCACCACCGGGATCTGCAGGGTCTTCGTGAGCAGGAAGCCGAGCACCGGGATCTTCCAGATGCTCGCCTTGGCGAGGAAGCGCGGCCAGCGTCCCGACGCGTAGAGGTAGTGGGCCACCACCAGCGGGTCGGACTGCGACATGTGATTGGGCGTGACGATGAAGCCACCGCCGGGCGGCATGTTCTCCATCCCCGTCCAGGTGCGCTTCGTCCAGACACGCATCGTCGACACGACCAGCACGACCGCCACCCGCCGCCAGAACCCGAGCTTGCGCTGAGCCACGGTTACCCCTTCTTCCCCCACGCCTGCGACGAAATCATGCCTGCTCCCGGTCCCGGGAGCCAGGGCGGGTCCGGCGCGCCGGGTCGGTGGCAGGATTGTCCGCGTGTCAGCAGCGGACTGGACGGCGGTCGTGCCCGTCAAGCAGCTCAGCACGGCGAAGAGCCGGCTGCGCGGCGCGGTGGCCGATGCCCGCCACCAGGAGCTCGTCCTGGCGATGTTGCGGGACACCGTGACCGCGATCGGCGCGTGTGAGCAGGTCGCCGACGTGATGGTGGTCACCGACGATCCCGGCGTGACCGCCGCGATGACCAAGCTCGGCGCCCGGGTGGTGCCCGATCCGGGTGGCGGCCTGAACGCCGCGATGCGGTTCGGCGCGGACACGGTCGCGGGGCTGAGCCGGCCTCGGGCGGTGCTGACCGGCGATCTCCCGGCGCTGCGCCCGGACGAGCTGGGAGCCGCGCTGCTCGCCGCCGGGCCGGGTCGCCACTTCGTCGCGGACGAGGCCGGCTCGGGGACGGTGCTGCTGGCGGCCGCTCCGGGCATCCCGCTCGCCCCGCATTTCGGTGTCGGGTCGGCGGCGGCACACGCCGCCTCGGGAGCCGCCGCGCTCCCCGGCGGGTGGCCGGGTCTGCGGCAGGACGTCGACACGGCCGCCGACCTGCGAGCCGTCTTGATCCTCGGTCCGGGCGACCACACCTGCAGGCTACTGCGTGATGTCGGACTCACAGCGGACTGTGATGCTTCGCGCATGACCGCCGGGCGGCCCCGGTAGCGTCTGGGTCATGCAGGGCACCGTCGCGACCTTCGACCCCCAGGCCCATTCCGGCACGTTGCTGCTCGATGACGGCAGCGAGCTGGCGTTCCCCGCCGAGGCCTTCCGGGCCTCCGGGTTGCGCCTGCTCCGCCTCGGTCAGCGCGTCGACATCGCCACCGGTGACGACGGTGGTGTGACCAAGGTCCAAATTCCTGGAATCTCATGAGCCACATTCATTTCCCGTTCACTTGCGACGGGCAATGATGGACTCATGACCACCCCGCACCGGACACCCGAGACAACCGTGCCCGCGGCGACCTCTCGCCGACGCGGCCCCAACGGGCGATTCCTCCGTCGAGGGGAGAGCTCCGGCACCGCGGAGGTGGCACCCATGCCTGCTGCCATCGAAACGGCCGGCATCGAAAAACCTACTGAGGAGGAGGACGACGTGCTCGAACTGCCCGACGACCGCTTCCTGAACCGCGAGCTCTCCTGGCTGGACTTCAACGCCCGGGTGCTCGCCCTGGCCGAGGACCCCGGCACGCCCCTGCTGGAACGGGCCAAGTTTCTCGCGATCTTCGCCAGCAACCTCGACGAGTTCTACATGGTCCGGGTCGCCGGGCTGAAGCGGCGGCTCAAGGCCGGCCTGCCGATGCGTGGCGGTGACCGCAGCTCGCTGCGCAACCAGCTCGAGATGATCACCGAACGCGCCGCGGACCTGGTCACCCGGCACGCCGCGTGCTTCGCCGACGAGGTCCGGCCCAAGCTGTCGGCCGAGAGCATCGAGCTGGTCAGCTGGACGGATCTGAACGCCCCGGAGCGCGAGCGGCTCCGCACGTACTTCCGGGAGCAGGTCTTCCCGGTCCTCACGCCGCTGGCGGTCGACCCGGCACACCCGTTCCCCTACATCTCGAGCCGGTCGCTCAACCTGGCCGTGGTGCTGCGTGACCCGCAGGACAGCAGCGGCGAGCTCTTCGCCCGGATAAAGGTCCCCAACAACGTCCCGCGCTACGTGACGGTGCAGAACGACAGCCGGGGCGCGCGCTTCCTGCCGGTCGAGGAGCTCATCGCCGAGCAGCTGGACCAGCTCTTCCCGGGGATGCAGATCCTCGAGTGGCACCTGTTCCGGGTCACCCGCAACGCCGAGGTCGAGGTCGACGAGGACCGCGACGAGGACCTCCTGCAGGCCCTGGAGCGCGAGCTGGCGCAGCGCCGGTTCGGTCCGCCCGTGCGCCTCGAGGTCGCCGCCTCCATCAGCGATCACGTCCTCGACCTGCTCGCCCGCGAGCTCGACATGTACGACGAGGACGTCCTGCGGGTGCCGGGCCTGCTCGACCTGTCCTCGCTGTGGCAGGTCTTCGGCGAGTGCGACCGCGACGATCTCAAGGACCGCCCGTTCGTGCCGGCGACGCACCCGCAGCTTGCCGACGGCGAGGTCCCGCGCAGCGTCTTCAACCGGCTGCGCGAGGCCGACATCCTCGTGCACCACCCCTACCACTCGTTCTCGACGAGCGTGCAGCGCTTCATCGAGCAGGCCGCCGCGGACCCGAACGTGCTGGCCATCAAGCAGACCCTCTACCGCACCAGCGGCGACTCCCCGATAGTCGACGCGCTGGTCGACGCGGCCGCCGCCGGCAAGCAGGTCGTGGTGCTGGTCGAGGTCAAGGCCCGCTTCGACGAGGTCGCCAACATCGGCTGGGCGCGCACCCTGGAACGGGCCGGTTGCCACGTCGTCTACGGCCTGGTGGGGCTCAAGACCCACTGCAAGACCGCTCTGGTCGTACGCCAGGAGGGCAACCAGATCCGCCGCTACTGCCACATCGGGACGGGCAACTACCACCCCAAGACCGCCCGGCTGTACGAGGACTTCGGCATGCTGACGGCCGACCCCGAGGTGGGCGCCGACGTCACCGACCTGTTCAACGTGCTGACCGGTTACAGCCGCCAGACCGCGTTCCGGCGGCTGCTGGTCGCGCCGCACGGCGTACGCAAAGGGCTGATCGAACGCATCGAGGAGCAGGCGCAGATCGCCCGGGAGGGCGGCGAGGCCCTGGTGCAGTTCAAGGTGAACTCCCTGGTCGACGAGGAGACCATCGACGCGCTCTACCGTGCCTCGCACGACGGCGTGCAGATCGACCTGGTGATCCGGGGCATGTGTGCGCTGCGTCCCGGGGTCGCCGGACTCTCGGAGAACATCCGGGTCCGCTCGATCGTGGGCCGGTTCCTGGAGCACTCTCGGGTCTTCCGCTTCGGCGTCGGCGATTCCGCGGAGTATTGGATCGGCTCGGCCGACCTCATGCACCGCAACCTCGACCGCCGTGTCGAGGCGCTGGTCCGCGTGACCCTGCCGTCGGCGCAGCAGGATCTGCGGAACGTCTTCGAGCTGTCGATGAGCGAGCAGAGCGAGGGCTGGGATCTCGCCGGCGACGGCACCTGGCACCGGCGCGCGTCGACGCCCGCCAGCCCGCACGTCCACCTGCAGGAGGCGCTGCTGCGCCGCATCATCGGCAAGGCGGGCTGACCCGGTGCCGAAGACAGTTCGCGCCGCCGGTGGAGTCGTCTGGCGCCCCGGCAGTGCAGGCATCGAGATCTGCGTGGTGCACCGGCCGTACCTCTCGGACTGGAGTCTTCCCAAGGGAAAGCTCGACGGCTCCGAGCACACGCTCGTCGCCGCCGTCCGGGAGGTCCACGAGGAGACCGGGGTGCGTGCCCAGCCGCAGTTACGGCTGCCCGGGATCGCCTACACGATGGCCAACGGCGTACCCAAGACCGTGGATTTCTGGTTGATGCGGGCCGGCGACGGCCCGGCAGCCGATCCCCAGGACCCGACCGAGGTCGACGAGGTGCTGTGGTTGTCGCCGGCCGACGCGGTGGCCAAGCTGAGTTATCCGGACGACCGGCAGCTGGTCGAGCACGCCGCGGCCCTGCCGCCGGTCACCGCGGTGACGTTGCTGATCCGCCATGCGAACGCCGGAAAGCGCAAGCATTTCTCCGGTGACGACGCCCTGCGCCCGGTCGACGAGAAGGGCCGGGCCCAGGCGCAGACGATGGCCGCGGTGGCCGAGCTGTTCCATCCCGAGTCGCTCGTCGCTGCCACCCCGCTGCGGTGCCGGCAGACCCTCGAACCGCTCGCGGAGCGGCTCGGCCTGCCGATCGTCACGGAGAATGCCTTCGCCGAGACCGACGACACCGATCAGGTGCCGGCCCGGGTGAAGCTGGCCGCGGCCCGGCTGGCGGAGCTGCGTGACGGTCCGGCCGTCGCGGTCTGCAGTCAGGGAAAGGTGATCCCGGGGTTGCTCGCGCTCCTCGAGAACGCCGGCGACGACCAGCCCTACAAGACGGCCAAGGGCGACGGCTGGGTCCTCACCTGGTCGGGCGGGGAACTCGTGGCGCTGAGCCGGATCTGACCCCCTGCCGCCGCGGCGACGGCGGCGGCAGCGGGTCCATCCGCCAGAAACCGATGAGGTCGCCGGTGAGCCAGCGGGCCCGCCACAGCTCGTCCTGGCGGGGCTCCCAGTCGCGCAACGGCAGCAGGGCCACCCGCCACGACAGCACGCTGGTCAGATACCAGCCGTAGAAGGGTACGAGCCCGAGCACCGCGTCGCGGCGGCGATAGGAGCCGTAGGGCGCGAGCGCGAAGACGACCACGCCGGACAGCGCACAGGTCACCAGCCAGTCCAGCAACGCCCAGCCGGTCCAGCGTTCGGCCGCGTCGCCCAGGGTCCAGCTCGGCACCACTGTGGCGGCGAAGACGGCGGCGGCGATCAGCGCCCGCGCGACGAGCCCGCGCGGCCTTGCCCGGAAACTGCGGCCGCGATAACGCTCCATGCTGCGGACCGTAGGCTCAGCGGCCCGCACAGCGCCGGAACACGCGAAAGGCGTCCACCTTTAGGGTGGACGCCTTTCTTCGCTGCTACGAGCCGTTGAGCGTGCCTCAGCGGGTCTTACGAGCCGCGCTGGTGCGTGCCGTGGTGGCCTTCGTGGCCGGAGTGGCCTTGGTGGCCGCCGCCGTCTTGGTGGCGGTCGCCTTCTTCGCCGGAGCCGCCTTGGTGGCCGGAGCCGCCTTGGTGGCCGCCGTCTTGGTGGCGGTCGCCTTCTTCGCCGGAGCCGCCTTGGTGGCCGCCGTCTTGGTGGCGGTCGCCTTCTTGGCGGGGGCGGTCTTGGTGGCCGCCGCCGTCTTCGTGGCCGTCGCAGTCTTCTTGGCCGGCGCCGTCTTGGTGGCGGCCGTCTTCGCAGGCGTGCTCTTCGCGGCGGTCGACTTCGTTGCCGTCGCCTTGGTGGCCGTCGTCTTCGCAGGCGTGGCCTTGGTGGCGGTGGCGGTCTTGGTCGCCGTCGCCTTGGTGGCAGTCGCCTTGGTAGCGGTGGCCTTGGTGGCCGCCGGCGCTGCCTTGGTAGCGGTGGTCTTCTTCGCCGCCGCTGTCTTTGTCGCGGTCGCCTTGGCCGGAGTGGCCTTGGTCGCCGTAGTGGATTTCGCCGCCGCGGTGGTCTTCTTGGCGGTTGTCGCCTTGGCGACCTTGCCGCTCGCGACCATCTCCCGGAAGCCCGTACCGGGCTTGAATGCGGGGACGGACGTCTTCTTCACCTTGACTGGTTCGCCGGTGCGTGGATTCCGAGCGGTGCGCGCATTTCGCGCCCGCTTCTCGAAGACACCGAAACCGGTAATGGCAACACGGTCGCCCTTGGTGACGGCGGTCTGCACCTCACTGATGACCGCATCCAGCGCCGCTGTCGCCGTCTTCCGGTCCCCCAGTCGGGCGGCGAGCGCCTCAATGAGCTCGGCCTTGTTCACGGTTTTCCTCCCGGACGTGAGAACTGGCCCAATGCGAGCCATTCTGCGCGCACCGTATGCCCTCTGACCAGCAGACACAAACATTCCCTCAAAAAAAATCGTTGTGTCGCAACGGAATTCGCCCCCGCCGGAGAACCGGCGAGGGCGAAATTCGTTGTGCTGGAAGGGTTTTGCGCTCAGATCACGGCCGGCTTGAAGGTTGGACGCCTTTCCTCGTACGAGGTGATGTCACTCTCATGACGCAAGGTGAGTCCGATGTCGTCGAGGCCCTCCATGAGGCGCCAGCGGCTGAAGTCGTCGATCGGGAAGTGCCAGACGGCGTCGTCCAGACGCACCTGGCGCTCCGCGAGGTCCACGGTGATCTGCTTGTCCGGCTCGCTGTCGGCCAGATCCCACAGCGCTTCTACAGCTTTCTGGTCGAGCTGGACCGGCAGCAGACCCTCCTTGAGGGCATTGCCGCGGAAGATGTCGCCGAATCGCGCGGCGATGACCACCTTGAAACCCCAGTCGCGCAACGCCCAGACGGCGTGCTGGCGCGAGGAGCCGGTGCCGAAGTTGGGGCCGGCGACCAGGATGGTGGCACCGTTGTGCGCGGGGTTGTTGAGCACGAACGACGGGTCGTCGCGCCAGGCGCTGAAGAGCCCGTCCTCGAAGCCGGTCCGGGTGACCCGCTTCAGATAGACGGCCGGGATGATCTGGTCCGTGTCCACATCGGAACGGCGCAGCGGCATCACGGTGCCGCTGTGGGTGGTGAACTTGTCCATGGCGATGGCTCCGTCTTTACAGGTCGGCGGGCGCGGCCAGCTTGCCGACCACGGCGGTGGCGGCGGCGACCTCGGGCGAGACCAGATGGGTACGCCCACCACGGCCCTGCCGGCCCTCGAAGTTACGGTTCGACGTGGAGGCGGCCCGCTGGCCGGGGCTGAGCGTGTCCGGATTCATGCCCAGGCACATGGAGCAGCCCGCGAAGCGCCACTCGGCCCCCGCGTCGACGAAGATCTTGTCCAGGCCTTCCAGCTCGGCGGCCTCGCGCACCTGGTAGGACCCCGGCACGATCATCATGCGGACGTCCTGGTGCACCCGGTGACCCCGGATGACCTCGGCGGCGGCGCGCAGATCCTCGAGCCGCCCGTTGGTACAGGATCCGACGAACACCACGTCGACCGGCACGTCCTTGAGCGGGGTCCCCGCCTCGAGACCCATGTAGTCCAGCGCACGGCGGGCGGCGTTGCGCTCCGACTCGTCGATGAACTCCTCCGGGTCCGGCACGGCCGCGTTCAGCGGTGCGCCCTGGCCCGGGTTGGTGCCCCACGTGACGAACGGGCTGATCGCGGCGGCATCGAGGATGACCTCGGTGTCGTATTCCGCACCCTCGTCGGTCACGAGCGAGCGCCAGTATTCGACGGCCGCGTCCCACTCAGCACCTTGGGGCGCGTGCTCGCGGCCCTTCAGGTAGGCGAACGTGGTCTCGTCGGGCGCGATCATGCCGGCCTTGGCACCCCACTCGATGGACATGTTGCAGATGGTCATCCGGCCCTCCATGGAGAGCTTGCGGATTGCCTCGCCGCGATACTCCACGATGTGGCCGTTGCCGCCGCCGGTGCCGACCTGCGTGATGAGAGCCAGGATCAGGTCCTTGGCGCTGACGCCCGGGCGCAGGTCGCCGACGACCGTGACCGCCATCGTCTTCGGCTTGGACTGCGGCAGCGTCTGGGTGGCGAGCACGTGCTCGACCTCGCTGGTGCCGATACCGAAGGCCAGCGCGCCGAACGCGCCGTGGGTCGCGGTGTGCGAGTCGCCGCAGACGATCGTCATGCCGGGCTGGGTCAGCCCGAGCTGCGGGCCGATCACGTGGACGATGCCCTGCTGCGCGTCACCGAGCGAGCGGATCTGCACCCCGAACTCGGCGCAGTTCTTGCGCAGCGTCTCGATCTGCGTACGCGAGGTCGTATCGGCGATCGTGAGGAGGTCGCCGCGCCGGGTGTTGAACGACGGGTCCGCGTACCCCGTGGGGGTGTTGTGGTCCTCGGTCGCGAGCGTGAGATCGGTGCGCCGCACCGGGCGGCCGGCCACGCGCAGGCCGTCGAAGGCCTGCGGGCTGGTCACCTCGTGGAGCAGGTGCAGGTCGATGTAGAGCAGATCAGGCTCGCCCTCGGCGGTCCGCACCTCGTGGTCGGACCACACCTTTTGGGCCAGGGTCCTGGGCTCCTCTGATTTGGGATTCGGAGTGACTCCCACCATCTGGACATCCTAAATTCTGGGAGGTATGTTTCGGCTTGTGGGACACAGTATGAGCGGCGTAGGCGTTCTCGACAAGGCGGTAGTCATCCTCGCGGCCTGCGTCGACGGCGCCAGCCTGGCCGAATTGGTCGACCGGACGAAGCTTCCCCGGGCGACCGCACACCGTCTCGCACAGGCATTGGAGATCCACCGAATGCTGGTACGGGACACCCAGGGCCGCTGGCGCCCCGGGCCCCGGCTGGGCGAGCTGGCGAACGCAGCACCCGACGTCCTGCTGACCGCGGCAGAGCCCCTGCTGTCGGCGTTGCGCGACGCGACGGGCGAGAGCGCCCAGCTCTACCTGCGCCGCGCCGACGAACGCATCTGCGTGGCGGCGGCAGAACGCGCCAGTGGCCTGCGCGACACCGTCCCGGTCGGCTCGGTCCTGCCGATGGTGGCAGGCTCCGCGGCGCAGATCCTGCTCGCGTGGGAGCCCCCGGAAGCCGTCATGCCCCTGCTCCCCCGTTGCAAATTCACCGGACGCACCCTCGCCGAGGTCCGCCGTCGCGGCTGGGCCCAGAGCGTCGCCGAACGCGAGCCCGGTGTGGCCAGCGTCTCCGCCCCGATCCGCGACCGCACGGGCCGGGTCATCGCCGCCATCTCAATAAGCGGTCCGATCGAACGCCTCGGCCGCCGCCCCGGCGAACGCCACGCCATGGCCGTCGTCCGCGCCGGCCAACGCCTCAGCGGCCTGTAAGCCTCGCAGCGGCCTGCAACGGACTGCGACGCCCAGAAAGCAAAGGGATCAGCCCCAACCGGCAGCCGCCGGCAACAGGTCCGCGGCGGGCGTAAGGAGGCAATAGCCGGTCGTCCTCAGGGCTCCCAGACCGCGTTGTCGTGCGCGAAAACCACGCGCGCCGGGTCGAACTGCAGCAGCCGCGGAATCCACGCGGGAGCGACTGGCAGCGGCTCCGCCGGCTTGTCGCTCGCGGCCCGATGCGCCAGCACGTCGCCGGTAAACCCGACGGCATGGTCATGGCTCTGCCCAGGCAACGATGACCGTGCCATCAGTGCGCCGCACCACCACCGATTGATGCCCCGCGGTGTGCCCGGGCGTGGGCACGATCACCACCCCGGGCAGGATCTCCGCCTCCCCGTCGAGTTCCTCATAGGCAACCCCGGGAACGTCGACGAACTCCGGCAAATACTGATCACTGGTCCGCGCCAGCTCCAACTCCGCCCGCTGCGCGAAATTCGGCCGGCCGGGCAACTCCATGTTCCCGCCACAGTGGTCGAAATGCAGATGGCAGTTGACCACGTACCGAATCTCATCGGGACGGGCCCCGGCAGCCGCCAGCGCCTCATTCAGCCCAACCCGCTGCGGCCGGTAATGCGCATCAACCTCGGGATGCACCCCCATGCCGGTATCCACCAGCACAAGCCCGTCTGGATGCCCGATGAGATACCCGAGACAAGGCTCCACCCGTGAAGACCCCGTCCCCGTCTCCTCAGCAGGCCGAACGAAATACCCAAAATCCACGCGCCGCACGAAGTGATCCGCCACACTGACAGTGTCACGCCCCACGGGACCCAGCGGGGGATGCGCCACTCTGCCCATAGCAAAACGGCCCGCCTCCGAAGAGGCGAGCCGTTTCAATCTGGTAGTCCCGAAGGGATTCGAACCCTCGCTACCGCCTTGAGAGGGCGGCGTCCTAGGCCGCTAGACGACGGGACCCAGTACTTCCGTTACTACGTGGTGCTTACTGCGTGTTACTAACTAACGGTGCCGAACTCTATCAGAAGTCCAGCGCCTCGATCTCGCGGGGAGATCGTAGCGCTGGGGTACCAGGACTCGAACCTAGACTAACTGGACCAGAACCAGTCGGGCTGCCAATTACCCCATACCCCATTTGGTGAGGCCCGCTTGCGCTTGCCTCGCCGAGAACAAACTCTACCTGAGCCCATGGTGCCCACCAAATCGGGTCACCACCCCGCGTTTTCGTAACCTCGCGATTACCGAAAGGTATCGACGTGGTCGCGGGCCCACGAGGCGAACGTCGTCCCAGGCCGGCCCAGGATTTGGGGCATCGTGGGGACCGGACGCTGGGGGTGGTCGATCATGGCGGCCATGCCGTCGGCGTACCAGGTGGCGAAGTCGCCCATGGTCTGCGCGAGGTGGGCGACGAACTCGTCGTGGGGCAGGTCGATGTAGGTGAGGTCGCGACCCAGCGCTGCCCCGAGCTGGGCGACGCGGTCCTGGCGGGTGAGGGTTTCGGGGCCGCTCAGCTCGTACGACAAGCCTTCGTGACCCTCCTCGACCAGGCAGCGAGCCGCCACCGTGGCGATGTCCTCATGCGCGATGGGTGCGTCACCCGACTTCCCGTAGCCGTCGCGCACGACGTCTCCCGCCCGGATCTGCGGAGCCCACGTCTCGGCGTTGCTCATGAACTCGCCCGGCTCGAGATGCACGTAGGGCACACCACAGGCCTCGACGCCGTCCTCGATCGGCTGCCAGTGACCGCCTTTGGCGCCGGCGAGGTCTACGATGCGCCGCACCCCGGCAGCGGCCGCCAGCCGGCAGACCTCCGCGTTCGTCTTGACCAGCGGTGCGAGATACATCCGGTCGACCCCGGCGAGCGCGGCGGGCAATGTCGAAGGACGACCGAGGTAGCCCCGCACGGCCTCGACCCCGTCGGGCAGCCGGGCCTTCGACGGATCAACCGTCAGCGCCCGGATGTCCTGCGCGCCGAGCGCCACCAGCTCGTCGACAACGAGCCGTCCGACCCCGCCCGTCGCTCCGGTGACCAGAATCCTCATTCCCGTAGGGAATACGAGAACTGAGGGGAGAGTCATGAACCCGGATCGGATCCTGCCGCTGCTGTGGCGGGGCAACCGCCCGGCGGGTGCCGCCCGCACGGGTCGCCGCCCGGGCCTGAGCGTGGACGCGGTGATCGACGCCGGCATCGCGATCGCCGACGCCGAGGGCCTGGCGGCGGCCTCGATGGCGAAGGTCGCGGCCCGGCTCGGGGTGGGCACGATGACGCTCTACACCTATGTGCCGTCCCGCACCGAGCTCGTGGGTCTCATGGTCGACCAGGTCCTGCGGAGTCCCGAGCTGTCCGGCGAAGGATCCTGGCAGGACCGCATTCTCGGGTACGCCGAGAGCACCCTGACGACGTACCGGAAGCACCCCTGGCTGAGCCGGGTGCCGGCGGTCCGCCCGCCGCTGGGCCCGGGCACGTTCCGGAGCAAGGAGTTCGTCCTCGCCGCCGTAGCGAGCACCGGACTGCCCCTGACCCGCGTCAACGAGGCGGCGAACGCGATCGCGATGTTCGTCACGTCGGCGGCCCGGCAGGAGGGCGAGAACGAGATCCTGCGCCGCGAGAGCGGGCTCTCCAACGACGCGTGGTGGCTGGCGCGGAGCGGTTTCTGGGAGGAGTGGTTCGACGCGGAGGAGCACCCCACCATGACCCGCCTGTGGCACGCGGACGGGTATGGCGGGGGCACCGAGGAGCAGGCTGCGGCGGCTTTCGCGTACGGTCTGCGGTTGCTCCTGAACGGCATTGCAGCCGACGCCGGGGCCTAGCGCGTCTCGACCTTCAGATCGCCCACGGTCACCGCGCGGATGTGGTCGCCGGCGAGCATGGCGTGCGGGAAGCCGAGGTCGATCGCGCTGGCCTCGTCGAGCCGGGCCAGCTGCGCAGTAGTGAACTCGACGTCCAGGGCGCCGAGGTTGTCCTCCAGTTGCGCGGGCGTGCGGGCGCCGATGATCGGGGCCGTCACACCCGGCTGCTGCAGGGTCCAGGCAAGGCCGATCTGGGCGGGAGTCCGGCCCAGTTCCGCGGCGACCTGCTTCACGACGTCCACGATGGCGAAGTTGCGTTCGGTGAGGCCGCCGTTGGCGATGGTGAAGCTCCTGCGGGTGCCGTCGTCCGCGACGGTCAGATCGTCTCGGCTGTACTTGCCGGTGAGGACACCGCCGGCAAGCGGTGACCACGGGACCACCCCGAGGCCCATCTCGCGTGCCATCGGGATCAGGTCGCGTTCGCCCGTACGCTCGATGAGGTTGTATTCCATCTGCAGCGCGACCAACGGTGACCACCCACGCAGGTCAGCGATCGCCTGCATCCGCGACACCTGCCAGGCCGGTGTGTTGGAGATCGCGACGTAGAGCACCTTGCCCTGCCGGACCAGGTCGTCCAGGCCGCGCAGGATCTCCTCGACCGGGGTCCGGAAGTCCCAGACGTGCAGGTAGAGCAGGTCGAGGTAGTCCGTGTTCAGCTGGCGCAGGCTGGCCTCCACCGAGCCGGTCAGGCTCTTGCGCTGACTGCCCCCGGAGTTCGGGTCCCCGGGCCGGCGCAGCGTCGTGTATTTCGTAGCCAGCACGAGGCTCTCGCGGTTCTCCTTGCTGAATTCGCCCAGCAGCCGTTCAGAACTGCCATTGGTGTACGTGGTGGCGGTGTCGATGAAATTGCCGCCGCGCCCGACGTACAGATCGAACAGCTTGCGTGCCTCGTCCCGGTCGGCGCCCCAGCCCCAGTCGGTGCCGAAGGTGGCGGCCCCCAGCGCCAGCGGTGAGACCCGCAGCCCGGAGCGCCCCAGCAGCCGGTAGGTGTCGAGGGTGAGTGCCATCGTGTCCTCCTGTGGTCGCAGAACCTTGCGGACACGAGTCTGCGATCGCGGGGAGGCGGGGGTCAGGGAGGCGAGTTCCTGGGAATACCGGTCCTACCCTCCGGTTGGACCGGAAAGGACGAACAGGACGCGGGAGCTGGCCACGTTCCTGCGGTCCCGGCGTGAACGCCTGGACCCGCGCGACTTCGACCTGCCCCGGCGCCGGCAGTCCCGGCGGACCCCGGGTCTGCGCCGCGAAGAGGTCGCCGAACTGGCCGGGGTCAGCACCGATTACGTCGTACGCCTGGAGCAGGCCCGTGGTCTCCGCCCGTCAGCGGACGTGGTGGAAGCCCTGGCAGGAGCTCTGCGCCTGGCCCCCAACGAACGCGCCTACCTGTTCGACCTGGCCCAGCAGCGCCCCCGCACCGCGGACAGCCCCGCCGCCACCGCGTCGCCGTCCCTGGCCGGGCTCGTCGCCGAGCTGTCGCCGATGCCGGCCATGCTGCTCAACCACCGCTTCGACATCCTCGCCTGGAACGACGACATGGCAGCGCTGTTGGTGGATTTTGGCGCCCTGCCGCCGGCGCAGCGCAACCTGGTGTGGCTGTGTCTGCTGCACCCGCAGGTCCGGGCGTTCTACCTGGACCGCGAAAGCGTCGTGCGGGACGGGATCGCCCACCTGCGCACCGCGTGGGCCGCGCACCCCGAGGATCGGGCGCTCAACGAGCTCATCGCCGAGTTTCGCACCCGCGACGCCGATTTCGCGCGGCTGTGGGCCGAGCCGGACGTCACCGTCAACGGCCGGGGCCGTAAGGTGATGCGCCATCCCGACGTGGGTGAGATCACCCTGAACTTCGAGGCGCTCACGCCCGCGCACGACCCGGACCAGTGGTTGCTGATCTTCCGCCCCGCCACCGACGGCGATCGATCAGCGCTGGAAAAGTTGAAAACCCCCACTCCTGCCGCGCGGAGTGGGGGTCGTGATGAAACGCCCTAGTCGAGCGAGACGACCGGGTTGCGCAGCTCGCCGATGCCCTGGACGCTGACCGAGACGGTCTCGCCCGAGACGATCTGGCTGACGCCGGCGGGGGTGCCGGTGAGGATGACGTCGCCGGGCAGCAGCGTCATGACGTGGGAGACGTAGGAGACCAGGGTCGGGACGTCGAAGACCATGTCCTTGGTGCGGCCGAGCTGGCGGACCTCCATGGCGTCGGGGTTGCGGCCCACCTCGCAGCGCACCTCGAGATCGCTGACGTCGAGGTCGGTCTCGATCCACGGGCCGAGCGGGCAGAACGAGTCGAAGCCCTTCGCCCGGGTCCACTGCGGGTCGCTGCGCTGCAGGTCACGGGCGGTCACGTCGTTGCCGACCGTGTAGCCGAAGATGGCCTTCTGGGCGCCGGCGCGGTCGACCCGGCGGGCGCCGCTGGCGCCGATCACGACGGCGAGCTCGGCCTCATGCTCGACCTGCTTGGCGACCGACGGGATCCGGATCGCGTCGTTGGGGCCGATCACCGAGGTGGACGGCTTGATGAAGATCAGCGGCTCCTTGGGCAGCTCGTTGCCGAGCTCCGCGGCGTGGTCGGCGTAGTTGCGGCCGATGCCGATCACCTTGCTGGAGAAGATCGGCGCGAGCAGCCGCACGTCGGCCAGGGCCCAGCGGTTCCCGGTCGGGCGGACGTTCTGGAACGGGATGCTGTCGATCTCGGCGATCGTGAGACCCGACTGCGCCTCTCCCTCGACGATCCCGAAGGAGACGCCACCGGCATGAACAAAACGAGCGAAACGCACGGGTGAACCCCATCCCTTGAACTTGCTTGTACGCAGGAACGAGGCTACGCGCTACGGGACACCGGATCCGTCCCGAGCCGGGGGAAGGGCTCCAGCGCGAAGACGATCTCGACCGGCACCTCGAAATACGTGGAGATCCGGAGCGCGAGGTGCAGCGACGGGCTGAACTCGCCGCGCTCCAGATAGCCGACGGTCTGGTAGTGCACGCCCAGGGCATCGGCCAGCTGCCGCCGGGAGATGCCCCGCTCGGCGCGCAGCATGGCGATGCGGTTGTACGTGATCTCGGAGCTCATGTGCCGTCTCTCAGCTGATCCGCTGCATGGCCTTCTCACGCCGGGCGGCGACCGCGCTGCCCGACTCGCGGCGGGCCATCCGGCGCAGGATCATCGGCGCGACGACCAGGCCGGCGACGGCCCAGAGGCCCAGCATCCCGACGGTCTCCAGGTGCCGCCAGGAGTGGCCCAGCTCGGCCGCCGTGAGGGCGTCGGGCAGGAAGACGGAGCGCATACCCAACCCTAGCCAGTAGATCGGGAAGACCTGTGCGACGCCCTGCACCCACCCGGGCAGAGCCATGATCGGGTAGAAGATGCCGGAGATGGCGATGAGGCCGATCAGCGGGAGCATCATCAGCCCCATGTTGCGGGGCCCGTCGAGCAGTGACCCGAGCACCGCGCCGATCGGCATGGTGGCGATGAACCCGAGCGGCACGAGCCAGAGCAGGGTGAACCAGCCGACCGCGTCGACGTGCAGCCCGTCGACGAAGAACAGGCCCGGCACGAGCTGCAACAGGAAGCTGATCGCGGTCATGCCGCCGACCAGCACGATCTTGCCGACCAGGTAACCGGACATGCCGTTGGGGGTGGCCTTGGCCCGCAGCAGGGTGCCGTCCTCGCGATCGGTCACCAGCATGATCGCCACCGTCATGAGCCCGGTGAAGGCGATCCCCATGCCGAACGCGCTGGGCAGGGTGCGGGCGCCGAGCGAGATGTCCGTGCCGGGCACCGTCGCGCCGCGCATGAAGAACACCGTGACGAAGAGCGCGACGGTCGGGAAGATGTACTGCCAGAGGTCGGCGGGGGTCGTCAGGGTCTGGCGGAACTCGTAGCCACCGCGGGCAAAACCCGTGCGCGCGGCCGTGGAGATGCTGCTCACAACGCCTCCTGGAACGTGCTGGCCGCCGTTGCCGCACGGCCGGCCTCGGACTCACGGACGAGGGTCATGTAGGTCTCCTCCAGGCTGGAACGGCGCACTTCCAGGTCGGCGATGGCGTCGCCGTACTGCCGGAACAGCTCGCGGACGAACGCGGTGGCATCGACGGCCGCATGCACGTATCGAGCGCCGTCGCGGGTCCAGCGGATCTCGGACTCCCCCGCCACCAGCAGCGAGAGCTGGTCGGCCGAGCCGTCGGCGATGATCCGGCCACCGGCGAGGATGAGGATCCGGTCGGCGAGCTTCTCGGCCTCGTCGAGGTCGTGGGTGGTGAGCAGGATCGTGGTGTCGTCCACATCGGCCAGCCGGTGCACGAGGTCGTGGAACTCGCGGCGCGCGGCGGGGTCGAAGCCGACCGTGGGCTCGTCGAGGAAGAGCAGCTCTGGGCGCCCGACGATGCCGATGGCGACGTCGAGGCGCCTGCGCTGGCCACCGGAGAGCCGGGAGACCCGCTGGCGGGCCTGCGCGGTCAGGCCGACCTTCTCGATCAGGTCGTCGACCGGCCACGGACGTGGGATCGCGGGCGTCGAGTAGTCGGCGTAGTAGGTGCCGAGGTGGTGGAGCAGGTCCCGGACGCGCCATTTGCCGTGGTCACGCCAGGACTGCAGCACGACACCGAGCCGGGCGCGCCATTTCTCCCCCGCGACGCCCGGATCCTCGCCGAGCACGGTCACGTCACCGGCGGAGCGCCCTCGGAAACCCTCGAGGATCTCGATGGTGGTGGTCTTGCCCGCGCCGTTCGGGCCGAGCAGGGCGATGACCTCGCCGCGCCGGGCCGAGAACGTCACGCCGTGGAGCACGTCTGTCGTGCCGTAACGCATCCGCAGGTCACGGACGTCCAGCACGCGCTCGTCGACCGGCATCGGCATGCCGGCCTCGAGCGCTCCCGTCACTGTCGTCATGTCCAGCACATTATCAATCATGTAGCAGATGTACTACATTTCTCAGCATGCCAACTATTCAGAGCAGGGACGGCACCCCGATCTCCGTGACCACCACCGGCACCGGGCCGGGGCTGGTCGTGATCCCGGGCGGGCTGCGGATGGCCCATCACTACACGCGGTTCGCGGCGGCGCTCGCCGAGGTGCGTACGGTCCACCTCGTCGACCGTCGCGGGCGCGGGGACAGCGGGCCGCAAGGCCCTGCGTACTCGATGGATCGTGAGGTCGAGGATGCCGCGGCCGTGCTCGACGCCACCGGCGCCGCCGAGGTCTTCGGCCACAGTTACGGCGGGCTGGTCGCGTTGCGGCTCGCCCTCGGCCGCCGGCTCGACCGGCTTGTGATCTATGAGGCAGGACTCAATCTGGACGGCCGGATCAACCCCGGGATCCTGTCCGGCATGGAGCGCAAACTGGCCGCCGGGCGCGAGGCGGCGGCGATGACGACGTTCATCGGCGGCCTGGGGCTGGCACCGATGGGACTGCTTCCCATGCCGGTGTTCACCGCGGTCGCCTGGCTGATGCTGCACACCGCGGACGGCCGGGAGACCCGCGCGCTGCTCGCCACCCTCCCGTCCGAGCTGCGGGAAGTCCTCGCCCTGAACTCCGGCGGCGGCGAGTACGCCGCCATCACCGCGCCTACCCTGATCATCGCCGGCGGCAGGAGCCCGCGGTGGCTGCGCGAGGTGCAGTCGGAGTTGGCCGCGCTCATTCCCGGGTCGGCGCACACGGTCTCGCCGGGACTCAACCACAACGCGCCGGACGAGAACGCGCCCGCGGAGGTGGCGGACCTCGTTCGGGCGTTCCTCACAACCGGCGGCGCCAGGGCTCGATAGGACTGGACTTGCTGGATACGCTGGTGCGATGGGGATCAGCGAGAGGCAGGCGCTGGCTACCGTGCTGCCCAGCGTCAGCTGGATCCCGCTGGCCCGCGCCCATGCGGAGCGTGCTGACGAGATGACGGCAGGTCATCGCGCGCGCAAGTCGGCCGGCGAGAAGCACGCCATAGAGGATTTCCTCTACGACTACTACGGCACCCGCCCGGCTCAGCTGCGCCGCTGGCACCCCGGCGTCGGCACCGGGCTGGGCCAGGCGCCGGACGGCCTCGCCGAGCAGGCGGCGTGGAAGTTCTACGCGACGCTGCCCGACGGCGTGGTCACGCTCAACGTCGAGGCCTACATGCAGGTCCGCGGCGAGAGCGTCCGCTACATCCACGGCCTGCTCACGGCGACCGAGTCCCGCCCGGCGTTCTCGGGCTGCTTCGGCCTGCACGAGTGGGCGATGGTCTACCGCCAGCCGGAGCACCGCCGCCACCAGCTGCCGCTGCGCCTGGGACAGGCCGAGACGGACAAGGTCGTCGAGCAGCACCCGATCCGCTGCACCCACTTCGACGCGTTCCGCTTCTTCACCCCGGAGGCGGTCGGCCTCAACCGGCTGCAGCCCACTCGAGCCACCCAGGTCGACCTCGACCAGCCGGGTTGCCTGCACGCCGCCATGGATTGCCACAAGTGGGCGACCAAACTCGGTCCCGCGGTCCCGGGCGCGCTCGCCCTGGACTGCTTCGCCCTGGCCGGCGACATCCGCCTGCTCGACATGCAGGCCAGCCCGTACGACCTCACGTCCTACGACGAGCCCGCGGTGAAGATCGAGACCCCGGAGGGCAAGCAGGAGTACGTAGCCCGCCAGCGCGAGTTCGCCCGGCGCGCGTCGGCCCTGCGCGCCCGCCTGATCCGCGTCTGCGAAGAGCTTCTCGGCCCGGCCCTGGCCGCCGAGAACAGGGAAGCCGTCGCCCCCAACAACGCCTAACCCAGGGCCGCGCGCACCTGGGCGCGGAGCCAGGCGTGGGCGGGGTCGGTGTCGTAGCGCTGGTGCCAGCTGCAGATCATCGTCGGGGGCGGCACGGGCAGCGGAAGCGGTTCGGTCCTCAGGTCGAACGTCTCGATCAGGGGACGCCAGGTCGCCTCGGGCGCGGTCAGGACGGCGTCGCTGCGGCTGACGACGAGCAGGGCGCTGGCGGCGGTGCCGACCGAGGCGAGGACGCGGCGGCGCAGGCCGTGCGTGGCGAGCATCTCGTCGATCGGGTCGGTGAGCCGGCCGCGGCGGGAGACCAGGATGTGCGGCTGCGCGGCGTAGGCGGCCAGGTCGAGCCTGCCCGCGTACGGATGGTCGCGGCGCACGATCGCGACGACCCGGTCCTGGCCTTCCGTTCCCGAGGTGAAGAAGCGGAACTCGGGCAGGTCGGGGGCGGCTGACCCGATCACCAGGTCGATGCGGCCGTGACGCAGATCGTCGTTGTCGGAGGCGGGCTCGGCCAGGAAGCGCAGCCGCACACCGGGCGCGAGCCGGGCGATGGCGTCCAGCAGCGGCGGTGCCAGCGACGTGGCGAGGGCGTCGTGGCATTGCAGCGTGAACGTGCGGTCGAGCTCCGCGGGGTCGAATTCCCGGCTGGGGGCGAGCACGTCGCGGGCCTGCCGCACGAGATCGCCGACCTGCTCGCGGACGCCCAGCGCGTACGGCGTCGGGGTCATCGTGCGGCCCGTGCGCACGAGGATGTCGTCGCCGGTCAGCCGGCGGATCCGGCCCAGCGAGCGGCTGACCGCGGGCGAGGACAGCCGCAGCCGGTCGGCGGCGCCGAGCACGCTGCCCTCTTCCAGGAGCGCGTCGAGCACCGTCAGCAGATTCAGGTCCAATTGCATGGTGGTAAATCTTAGCGTAACAAGAGTGCACTGGACTTAATCGTCGGTGGGCTCGATGGTTGGTGCATGCCACACGAACTGCTCGAAGCGGCGACCACAGCCGTCCAGGAAGCCGGGAAGCACCTGCGCTTCATCAACTCCAGGCCCGTGAACTCCGAGGCCCTGATGGCCGCGCTCAAGGCCAACGACGACGCCGTCACCGAGGTGCTCCGGCCCGCCCTGACCGCCGCGCTGCCCGGCTCCGGCTGGAACACCGACGAGCACGGCTCCGGCCCGATGCCCGGCGGCGACTGGTGGGTCGTCGACCCGGTCGGCGGCAACCTCAACGCCATCTACGGCATGGCCGACTGGAACATCGGCGTCAGCCTGGTGCGCGACGGCCGGCCCGTCCTCGCGATCCTGCACGCACCGGCGACCGGTGAGACGTTCACCGCGGTCGCGGGCGAGGGGGCTCTGCTCAACGGCGTACCCATCCATGTCTCTGAGAAGACCGACCTGTCCGTGGCCCTGACCGGCACCGGGCAGGCCCAGCCCAACCGCGACCCGGCGCACGTGCAACGGGTCGGTGCCGCCATCGCGGCGATGATGCGTCACGCCCTCTACGTACGCGCCTCGGTGCCGGTCGGTCACCAGCTCACCCAGGTCGCCGCCGGCCGCATGGACCTGCACTGGCAGTTCGAGAACCTGCGCTCGCACATCGCTCCCGTGCTGATCGTGCGAGAAGCCGGCGCGACCGTCACCGACCTCGACGGCAAGCCGTGGGAGATCTCCAGTGCCGGCTACCTTGCCGCCGCCCCGGGCCTGCACGCGGCCGCACTCGACATCCTCAAGTGAAAGGAACCCCGATGGAACAGCTGCTCAATCAGGTCGAGGCCGTCGTTCTCCAGGCCGGTGAGGCACTGCTCGACGGGTACGCCACCACAGCGCGACCAGCGACCAAAGCGGACATGGCTCGAGCCGGCAGACGCCTGGACGAACTCGTCACCGCCATCCTGCAACCCGCCCTCGCCGACCTCCGGCCCGAAGCGCGCTGGGCCGGCGACGACCAGGAGATGACGAAGCTCCCACCCGGCGAATGGTGGGCCGTCGATCCGACCGAGGGTGCCGTCAACTACGTGCACGGCATGGACGAGTGGGCGGTGACCGTGGCCCTGATCCGCGACAACGTGCCGGTGCTGGCGGTCGTCCACCAGCCGGTCGGCGACCGGACGTGGACCGCGGTGCGCGGCGGTGGAACCCTCCTCAACGGCAAGCCCCTGACCGTGTCGGCCAAGACGGAACTCGACGCCGCAATCGTCACCATGACCCAGCCCCGCACCCAGAACCGCCGCTTCGGTGACGCCGTGGCGACCCTGCTCGACGAGGTGCTGTTCGTCCGCTCCACGGTGCCGAGCACGTTCCCGCAGCTGGACGTGGCCGCGGGTCACGTCGACGCCTACTGGCAGTACGAGTGCGACCTGGTCGGCGTCGCCGCGGGCGTCCTGCTCATCACGGAAGCGGGCGGCGTGGTGACGGATCTACGGGGAGAACCCTGGCGGCCGGGACACTGCGACATCGTTGCCGGCGCTCCGGGCGTACACAAAGAATTGTTGGCTCTGCTGCAAGCGGGAGAAGTGCACTGACATGGAACTCACCATCCTCGCCGCCTCCGGCGCGACCGGCCTCGAACTCACCCGCCAGGCGCTGCTGCGCGGCCACACGGTCACGGCGATCGCGCGCACCCCCGCCAACATCACCGTCGCGGACTCACCACGGCTGACCCGGTTGACCGCCGACGTCCGCGATCCGGAGTCGATCGCGGCGGCCCTGGACGGCCGGAAAACCGTCCTCTCCGGCCTCGGCATCGCCAGCGGTGACAAGCCGGGCGCCCTCACCGCCGGAGCCCGATCGGTCGTCGCCGCCCTGCCCCAGCGCATCATCTGGCTCGGCGCGTTCGGCACGGGACCCTCCGCCCGCGCGGCCGGTCCCGCCACCCGCACCCTGCTGAAACTGATGGGCGACAAGCTCACCGACAAGGTCGCGGCCGACGCCGCCATCCTCGCGGCCGGCGGCACGGTCTTCCACGCAGGCCCATTGTCGACCGGCCCGCTCAGCGAAACCCGCCGCACGGTCGGCCTCAGCGAAGCACCAGCACGGTTCTTCCCCGCCCGGGTCAGCCGGGCAACCGTCGCCGCCGCCATGCTCGACGAAGCCGAAAACCCCGCATTCCCAGGCGCAGTCGCGATTCCTCTGGAGCAGTAGACGCCGAGGCCGGCCTCGCGGTTGCGGAGCTGGGAGCGGTGCTCGGAGGCGGCGATGGTGATGACTGCGGCCGGGATGTTGCTCATCCCGGCTGCCTCCGGCGACCTTGCAAACGGCACGGCTGGCGGGACTCAGAATCCACAGGCCAGCGCCTCCCCTGGGTCGGCCGCTTCCGACTCCGCAGAGCACTTCTTCGAGTTTCCACCGGGGTGCAAGAGTTGAGTCCTACGGTCGCCTTTGCATCGATGATCCGACCACTGGCCGGTCCAGTCCGCGAGATCGTGCATCCAAGCTGGCGAGTTTGGCTGGGCCTTCGATGCCCACTTCGCGGCGTTTTTCGCCGCGAAGTCGTCGAGGACGTCAGGACCGACCTCGCGCCATGCGGGATACCGCGCCAACCATAGTTCAGCCTGCTCGGGTGTGTGGCCGCAGCCGATCAGCCACTGGGCGAGGATGGCAAGCTCGACCCACGGCGCGGCCTTGGTCGCCATGGCCCAGTCGACGATCCGCAGGCCGTGCGCGGTGACGATGAGGTTGGCCGGGCCGAGGTCGGTGTGCACGAGCGTGTCGCCGTCCATCGCCGGATGCTCGAACCCAAGCCGCCCCTTCGGGCTGAACAGTCCCACATCTGGCGCCCGGGTCTTGCCCAGCGCCGTCAGCGCTTCGCCGAGGAGATCCAGGTCAGGGCTGCCGGGCGACAGGTCGGCGTGTGCGCCTTCGCAGTGCTGGAAGCCTACGACCAGCCAGCCGGCCGCCTCGAAGTGCCACCTGACCGCGGGCGAGTGCGGCCCGCTGACGGCCTCACTCACCCGCAGCTCGAAGCGCAACGACCGAACCCCGAAGTCAGAATGAGCCGCCTTGAGGAACACCTTCCCGGCTGTCCCGGTGACAGTTGCGGCTATCTCCGCGTGGTCACCGGTCGCGGCGGGGGAGATGTCGGAATCGCCGACCCGGTCGGCGACCTTCTTCGTGACGGCCTCGGGCAACGTGGCCCAGTCAGTGCGCATCGATCAGTTGCCCTTTCAGATGCCCGGGTTCGGCGGGCAGCAGGACTTGGCCTCGCCGTCCCAGAACTCGGGGTCGATGTAGTAGCCGGTCGCCTTGAGAGCCTGGCGGGTGTACTCCAGCGAGGAGCCGTCCGCCATGCCCTCGGTCAGGATCGGCACGTGGTGCACGAAGCCTCCCGCGATTTGCTCGCAGGCGGCGGCGTACGCCTCGGTGTGTTGCAACGAGGCGTGCCAGGCCGCGTCGACCGGTTCGGTGGGTACGACGCGGTACGAGCGACCGTCGGGCAGCAGTCGGCCGAAGTCGGGGTCGTGCTGCGAGTTGGCGTGGGCCTTGAGCATGAGCAGCATCTGCCCGACGGCCCGCCGGGCGTAGATCTTGGTGACCTCCTGGCGGGCGGCGAAGAACTCGGTGAGCTTGTCGAAGGTCTCGGGGTCGACGAGGGCTTGCGGGTCCCTGTCGGCCTGAACCGGCAGTGCGGTCGTGAGCGTCACGACTCCTCCTTGGGGGTTTATGGATCGCCGACGCCTGATGCGCCGGTGAAATCCCGGATCAACGGGTCGATTGGTGCTGGCCGATCTGACTCGGCGCGTGGGAGACGTAGTCGACGTTCGGTTCGGTGCGCGCCGCCTGAAGCAGCTCGGCGGCCAGCGCTTCGGTGTCGGCGCCGGTAAGCCAGTCCGTCAGCAGGTCGCGCGCCTCTGCGACCTGCTCGGCGAAGGCGGCGGGGCTGACGACGCTGGCGGGCGAGATGACGCGCCGCAACGGGGTCGAGGTGAGCGCGGCCTCAGCCAGGTTCCCGGCGATCCAATAGCCGGTGCGCTCGCGGGCCACGAACGTCACGTGGACGCTCTCCTCGGTCTGGCTCCGCGCGTGCGGGTTGTGCATCCAGCCGCGCGGCAGCACCAAAATCTGACCGGGACCGAGGTCGAACTCGAAGTCGGGTCGCATCGACTTCATGCGGTCGAGCACGTCGCTGCCGGGCGGGGTGTTGGACGCGAACTGCTCTCGGTGCGGCTCCTCGACCCCGGGCTCCCAGATCTGCCAGGTCTTGCGCCCGGCGAGCTGGTAGACGAACCCCATGTTCTGATCCCAGTGGTGATGCAGACCCTGCCCGCCTGCCGGGGTGACGAAGCCCGTGGCGTACGTGCCGTATCCGGTCTCGTTCTGCATTGCCGCGCAGATCGCGTGCACCTCCGGGCACCAGCGGTGCAGATTGCGCAGTTGGATCGTGTAGCCCCGACCGCGCCACTTCGCGACCTTGCCGGGATCCAGGTAGCCGTCTGTCGTGTATGCCCGGGAGTGCAGCGCCGCTCCGTCTTTGATCACGACGAGCTGCTCTGCGGGCGCGGTACCGGTGTCGAGGTAACCGTTGATGAGATCCACGTTGACGACGCCGGGCAGGCGGCTGCCATCAGGCGGTGTGTGAAGCGCAGGCTTCGCCGGCCAAGCGTCCATCATCTCGCTGACCGTGCCCTCGTCGAACAACATCGATAGGGACATTCCAACCTCCGGGGGTGTGGGGAGTAATTACGTCCGGGCGGTCTGCCCTGCTTCCGATCGAGCGGCCCTAGCCTTCGCTGCCGTGACGATGTCGAGCACGAGCTGTTCGGCAGCAACCGCCATGTCATCGGTCTCCAGCTCGATAACGGCGCGGCCCTCCTGCATGTGAATCCACGCAACGCGGACCAGGGTTGTCCCGACCCTCACCACGGGCGGCGCATCGAACGCGTCGAGCAGAAGGCCGAGCAGACCGGGGATTCCTTTCGGCGGTTCTTCGGTTGTCATGCCGCAAGCCCCGGCGGTTCGGCCCAGCCAAGAAATCGCTCGTAGAGATCGGGCGGCGGCATCCCTGAGCCGGCGGCCCAGTCATCGATCGCTTCGATCAGAAAGGACCCAACGACGACCGACAGGCCGTGCGGAAATCGCTGGTATTGCTCGGCCAGCTCGACCTTGGCGGTAGCGCACGGCCACGGCTGGCCGCAGACCCGGCAGTCCCACGTAGGGCGCCCGCCTTGGTGTTCCGTACGAGGTATCAGCATCACGCGCCTCCTCGCGAACGCCGCTTCTGCGCCGGAGTCAGCGCGCCCGTGCGACCGATCTGGAACAACGGCATGGTGTTTGTCTGCCAGCTCGGGACGTCGGGGCGGTGGCTATCGCCGCTCTTACCGGAGTCGCTGAGGGCCGTCAATGCGCGGAATTCCCCGCTTTCTTTGCCCTTTGCCATCCATGCCTCGATGCAGGGCCAGGGCAGGCCGCAGGTGTACCGTCGCCGACGCAAGACCAAAACGCGACGCCACCATGCGCGCTTTTCCTCCCGATGCTGCATTGCGCCTCCCCCATTGCGGGAACCGAACCCGTTGGCCTGACGCTAGGACGATCAGGACGGAAGGAGTGGCATTCACGTGCTGCCATCAGGCACTCTGTGGACCTGGCAGCATTGGCAGCACCCTGGCAACACGGAGGGGCACCGTGGAAACGTTCGGGCAAGCCGCTCGGCGGCTGCGCGGTGGCATGTCACTCCGCGAGGCCGCTCGGCGCGCACACCTCGACTCCGGGCACTTGTCCCGAGTCGAAGCGGACAAGCGCCCGCCCACGCCACTCATCGCCCAGGCGCTCGATGGCGTATACGAAGCAGGCGGGGAACTGTTTTCGCTGGTCGAAGCGCACGGCGAGCCGTGGGAGCTGGACCACGGGATCTGGCGGCCGAAGGACTCCGAGTTGCTCGCAGCCGCGGTGCTCACAACGACGCCTAAAGCGGAAAACGCCCTCACCCTGGCGCACCAATGGTTGATCGCTGAGCCGCCGCAGGTGACCGCTACTCGTGCCGGCCGACGTATCGGCGTCGCCCAGGTCCAGGAGGTCGAGAAGCGTGTCCACCAGCTCCGCAAGCTCGACGACTACGTCGGTGGACAGGACACACACGCGATGGTCACCACGGAGCTAGCGGCAACGACCGCTTTGCTCCGTGATGCCGCCTACACCGAGGAGATCGGCAAACGGCTCCTCGCCGCCATCGGCGAGTTGGCCCAGGTAGCCGGATGGGTCACCAGCGACGCTGGCCATCATGCCGAGGCCGAGCGCTACTATCTCGTTGGGATGCGGGCAGCTCACGCGGGCGGAGACGTCGCGGGCGCGGCGAACAACCTCTCGTCGCTCGCCTACCAGGTCGCGAACGTCGGTGACGCGCGAGAGGCCGTGACCCTCGCGAAGTCGGCCTACGCTGGTGCGCGCAGCGCGGCTACCGCCACCACGAAGGCGCTCCTCGCGGAGCGAGTGGCCTGGGCCGAGGCCCAGATAGGCGACGCGACTGCCGCAGAACGTGCTCTCGGCACAGTCGAGGAGCAGTACGAACATCGCCAGCCAGCCGATGATCCGATCTGGGTCTATTGGCTCGACGAGGGCGAGATCGACATCATGGCCGGACGAGTCTGGACTCAGTTACAACGCCCGCTGCGAGCGGTCCCCATCCTGGAGAGGGCGACCGCCGGATACAGCGACGAGACCGGGCGGGAGACCGCGCTCTATATGACCTGGCTTGCCGAGTCCCTACTGCAGGCGAACGAAGTCGAACGCGCGGCGGAAGCGGCTACGCGAGCGCTTCGCCTCTCGGGGAAGGCCGGGAGCTCGCGGGTTTCTGAGCGCCTGCGCCTTCTTCGTGCCAAGCTGGCCAAATTTCCCGGGGTGCCAGAAGTCGATGCATTTGAGGGCGAGGCCAACGCCAGCGCGTAGCACTCCGGGCGTGCATCGGTTCCGGCCTTATCCCCGTCGCTGCGAGCGGCAAGCGCCGCTCCTAGCGCACCCGTCAAATGCAGCGGTTCGGCGCGCTTACTGCTCATGGCGCTGGCACAATATCGTTGACTTGCAGCCCTTCAGGGGCGCCCTCGCGGACTCTGACGCACGCTCCTCTGCCCGCTCAGAAATTCGCTGGCAGGGGATGCAGGCGGGCCGGTACTTCTGCCTACCCCTGGACAATCCTTCAGGCTTCCACGGATTTCTCAGCCACGAGAACAGAGGGCAAGGTTAATTGAATCGACGCAAAAGAGCGTATTTCCTCAAACGCCTAAGCTCGTATGCGTCAATTGGATAAGCAAATAAAACTGACGGAAAGTTATAAACGAGGCACTCAGCCTGAAATTGGTTAAGCGTCAATCCTCGTCGCTGCGGCGGTTGCGTTTGATCTGGGCCCGGCGCTTCTTCTCGCCGATGCGGCGTTCGACCGAGCCGCGGGTCGGTTTGGTCGCGCGGCGCTGGCGGGGTGGGGCGGCGATGGCCTCGCCGACCCGCATGGCGAGGCGGGCTTCGGCGGCCTCGCGGTTGCGGAGCTGGGAACGGTGCTCGGAGGCCGCGATGGTGATGACGCCGTCGATCAGGCGGCTGCCGAGCCGCTCGACCGCGCGTTCCTTGAGAGCAGGTGACAGCAGGCCGGACGCGAGCAGGTTCCACGACAGCTCGACCCGTGAGTCGGTCGTGTTGACGCCCTGGCCGCCGGGGCCGCTGGAGCGCGAGAAACGCCAGGTCAACTCGGCCTCCGGGATGACCATCCCCGGCCGGACGACTACATCGGCCATGAGATCCCCCTTTCGGCCACGGACGACAGCATTCCATCACCGGCGCCTCGTCGCTATCCAGTTGTGATCGACACGGCATCCTCAGCGGCCGGGGCCGGGGCTGTGGTTGTCGAGCCGATGCTGGCCAGGATGACCACGACGATGGCCAGCGCGGTGGTCCAGGAGAGGGCCTGGGACAGCAGGAGCCAGCCGGCGACGGCCGCGACCGCTGGTTCGAGGCTGAGCAGGATGCTGAAGACGCCGTGCGGGAGGCGGCGCAGGGCGGAGAGCTCCAGCGAGTACGGGATCACCGAGGCCAGCACGGCCGTGCCCACCGCGACGAGCAGCAGGTGCGGGGACACGACCGCCTGGGCGGCGCCGGTGATGCCGAACGGAAGCACGGCGAGTGCGGCCACGGAGAGCGCCACCGCCAGCCCGCCCAGACCGGGGATGGCCGCGCCTGCCCGCTTGCCGGCCAGGATGTAGAGCGCCCAGAAGCCCGCAGCCACCAGGACGAATAGAACACCCAGCGGGTCGAGGGCCGTGGCGCCGTCGCCGAAGCCGAGGATCGCGACGCCGATGCCTGCGAGCAGCACCCAGGCGATGTCGCGCAGGCGCCGGGAGAGGACGGCGGCGAGCACGAGCGGGCCGAGGAATTCGATCGTGACGGCCGGGCCGAGCGGGATGCGGGCGATCGCGGCGTAGAAGAAGGAGTTCATGCCCGCCATCGCCAGGCCGAGCAGGGCGGCCGCGCGCCATTGGCCGCTGTTCCAGGTCCGCAGTGCGGGGCGGGCGAGCAGGACCAGGACGATCGCTGCCAGGCCGAGGCGTAGCGCGGTGGCGCCCGAGCTGCCCGCGACGGGGAACAGCCCGGCGGCGAGGGCGGCTCCGACCTGCAGGGATGCGCAGGAGCCGAGGACCATGAAGACGGCGGGGCGGTTCATGACCCGACCATCGCCGACCGACGATCATTTCGTCCAGCGAACGTTTCTGAGCGATAATCATTAGCGATGTTGGACGTTCATCGTTTACGACTGCTGCGCGAGCTCGACCGGCGCGGCACCCTGGCCGCCGTCGCCAAGGCCCTCAACTACAGCCCCTCGGCGATATCGCAGCAGCTCAGCCTGCTGGAGACGGAGACCGGGGCGACCCTGCTCGAGCATGTGGGGCGCGGGGTCCGGCTCACCCCGCAGGCCAGGATCCTGGTTCGCCACGCCGACGCGATCCTGGAGCGTCTGGAGCTCGCCGAGGCGGAACTGGCCACGAGCATGACGGAAGTCACCGGCACGATAAGGGTCGCGTCGTTCCAGTCGGTGCTGCTGGCGCTCGTCCCCGGCGCCCTGTCCGGCCTCGTAGCGGCGCATCCCGGGCTGCGGATCCGGGTCACCCAGCTGGAGGCCGGGCCCGCGTTCGCGGGACTGCTCGCGCACGAGTTCGACGTGGTGCTCGGCGAGGAATACCCCGGTCTCGCCCAGCCCCGCAATCCCGGCGTGGACGAGGAGGACCTGGTCCACGACGAGATCCGGATGGCAGTGCCCGTCGACGGACCGTGGCACCAGGGCGACCTCGCCGAGCTGAACGGGGCGCCGTTCGTCTTCGATCCCGGCGACATCGAGCCCGGCCAGTGGGCGCGGACCCAGTGCCGTTCCGCCGGGTTCGAGCCCGACGTACGGTTCGTCAGCGGTGACCTGCTGCTCCAGGTGCGGCTCGTGGAGACCGGGCACGCCGTGGCGTTCCTGCCCGATCTGCTCTGGACCGACCGCGCCCACGGCAGGGTGGAGCTGCATCCGCTGCCGGGACGACCGCGACGCCGGCTCTTCACCGCGGTGCGCAGCGGATCGGCCGAGCAGCCCGCCATCCGCGCGTTCCGCAAGGCGTTGCAGGATCAGGTGCGCGGGTAGGGGTCTTCCGTGGGCGGCGGGCTGTCGTCGGAACGGTCCAGCGCCGGCAGCCACAGCACGAAGGTGCTGCCGACGCCCAGTTCGGAATAGGCGGCGACCTGTCCCCCGTGCGACTCCACGATCTGACGCACGATGGCCAGCCCCAGCCCCGTGCGGCGCTCCTTCGACGGGGACGACCCGCGCCAGAAACGGTCGAAGACCCGGGGCAGATCGTCCGGGGCGATGCCGGGGCCCTCGTCGGCGACCGCGAGCCACAACCACGATCCGCTCCGGCCGGTCGCGACGGTCACGGTCGAGGACACGGGCGCGAGACGTACGGCGTTCGACAGCAGATTCCCCACCGCCCTCCGCAACGCGTCCGCATCCCCGATGAGCTGCAGGTCCTCGTCCGTGACGAAGCGCAGGTGCAGCGGCCGGTCGGGCAGGAACGACTCCTCGCCGGCCTCGCGGGCGAGCGCTGACAGGTCCACATCGGCGTCGGTCAGCTCGCTGGCGTCGCGGCGGGCCGTGGCGAGCAGGTCCTCGACCAGCCGCGACATCCGTGTGGTGGCTCGGTCGACCACGGCGACCGCCCGCTCGCGCTCCTCGGCCGTGGCCTCAGGGGCGTTCAAGGACGCGTCGATATTGGTACGGATGATCGCGAGCGGACTCCGCAGTTCGTGCGACGCGTCGTCGATGAGCTGCCGCTGCCCCTGAAAGGCGCGGTCGAGACGGTCCAGCATCGAGTCGATGGTGTCCGCCAGGTCGCGCAGCTCGTCGCGCGGTCCCTCGAGCCGGATCCGCCGGGTGAGGTCGGTCGCCTGGATCTCCCGGGCGGTCCGCGCGATCGCACCGACCGGCCGCAGCGCGCGCCCGGAGAGCACCCAGCCGATGCCGAGGCTGGCGACGAAGAGTCCGCCGAGCGCGATCAAAGAGTACGTACGCAGATACTGCAGCGTGTCGTAGTTGACCGCCGCCTCGATGTCCGAGATATCGGCGTAGCTGACCCGCCGGACGAACGAGTGACCCTCGTAGAGCTTCGCGTCCCGGGTCGTCAGCGGCCGCGCCTCGGTGGTCTGCGCGACGGCGAAGTACGTGATCGCGAGCGCCGCCCCGGCCAGCGCGAAGAGCAGCGTCGAGTAGAGCACCGTGAGCCGGAACCGGATCGACCGCAGCACCCGTGGCGGCTTCACGCCGGCACCCGCAACCGGTATCCCCGGCCGACGACGGTCTCGATCGAGCCCTCGCCGAGCTTGCGGCGCAGCGTGCCCACCGTGACGCGTACGGTCTGGGTGAACGGGTCGGCGTTGGCGTCCCAGACGTGTTCGAGCAGCTCCTCGCTGGACACGACGTGCTCGGGCCGCAGCATCAGATATTCCAGGACGCCGAACTCCTTCGGCGTCAGCGGGAGCCGCGCCCCGGCCCGGGTGGCGGTGTGGCGGGGCTGGTCGAGCACGACGTCACCGACGCGCAGGACGGCCGATCCGCCGTTGGTGTCGCGGCGCAGCAACGCCCTGATCCGGGCCTGGAGCTCGGCGAGCGCGAACGGCTTGACCAGGTAGTCGTCGGCTCCCTCGTCGAGACCGCGGACCCGGTCGTCCACCCGGCCCCGGGCGGTGAGCATCAACACGCGCACATCGTTGTCACCCGGCGTCACGAGCGACCCGTCACGCAGAGCACGGCACAGCGCGAAGCCGTCACCGTCCGGCAGGTTGATGTCGAGCAGCATCAGGTCGTACTCGTTGACCGCCAGCAGGTCACCGGCCCGCGCGCAGGTACCCGCGACGTCCACGGCGTACCCCGCTCGGGAAAGCCCGACCCGCAGCCCCTCGGCCAGGTCTTCCTCGTCCTCCACCACCAGCAACCGCATCCTTCGACTATGCAACCCGCACCGAAAACCTGCCGAAGGTCCGGTAGACGGGATACTGGAGACCGACAAGGGAGGTTGCGTGTCTGCTCAGCCCGCGCCGGTCGCCGAGACCGGTTATCCGTGGCCAATCGAAACCGCACGCCTGGACAACGGGCTGCGGGTCGTCGTCAGTGAGGACCGCACCGCTCCGGTGGTGGCGGTCAACCTTTGGTACGACGTCGGATCAAGGCACGAACCGGCCGGTCAGACCGGATTCGCGCATCTCTTCGAGCACCTGATGTTCGAGGGCTCGCAGAACGTCGCCAAGACCGAGCACATGCGGTACGTGCAGGGCGCCGGCGGTTCCCTCAACGCGACCACCAACCCCGACCGGACCAACTATTTCGAGACGCTGCCGGCCGAGCACCTCGAGCTCGCGCTCTGGCTCGAGGCGGACCGGATGGGTGGCCTGGTGCCCGCGCTCACCCAGGAGACGCTGGACAACCAGCGCGAGGTGGTGAAGAACGAGCGGCGGCAGCGGTACGACAACGTGCCGTACGGCGATGCCTGGCTGCGGATGCTGGAGCTGCTGTATCCGGCGGGGCATCCGTACCACCACGCGACGATCGGGTCGATGGAGGACCTGAACGCGGCGGGGCTCGAGACGTTCCAGGCGTTCCACGCGAAGTACTACGCGCCCAACAACGCGGTGCTGACCGTGGCCGGCGACGTGACCCCGGGCGAGGTCTTCGCGCTCGCGGAGAAGTACTTCGGGGCGATCGAGACGGTCGCCAACATCCCGGCCGCGCCCTCGGGACACCTCCCCGGCCCGGCGACCAGCCCGGTCAGCGAGACCGTCACCGGCACCGTGCCCGCGCCGCGCGTCTACCTCGCGCACCGCACACACCCGTTCGGAACAGCCGGGTACGACGCGATCACCGTGCTCGCCACGGTGCTGGGCAGTGGCCGTGGCTCGCGGCTCTACCAGCGGCTCGCCGACGGTGCCCGGATCGCGCAGCCGGACTACATCGGCTCGTACGGCGTCGACCTGGCGCACGCACCCGCGCCGCTGATCATCACCGCCACGGCCAAGGACGGCGTCGACATCGCCACCCTGACCGAGGGCGTCGCCGAAGTGGTCGCCTCGATGGCCACCGAACCCGTCACCGAGGCCGAGCTGGAACGGGCCAAGGCGCTGCTGACCACCGCGTGGTGGCGGCAGATGTCCACGGTCGCCGGCCGCGCCGACACCCTGAGCCGCTACACGACCCAGTTCGGCGACCCGGCAAGCGCCGCCTACCGCCTGCCGCAGTGGCAGTCCGTCACCTCCGAGGACATCGCCGACGCCGCCCGCACCCTGAACCCGGAATCCCGGGTAACACTCACTTACCTCCCGGAAGGACCCGAAGCATGAGCCTCGTCGCTACGCGGCCCGAACCCGGCGAAGCCCGGCCGTACGCGTTCCCGGAGATCCGCCGCGCGAGTGTGGCCGGCGGCGAGATCGTCGCCGCGCACCTGCCCGGGCACCTGCTCGCCTCCGCGTCGCTGCTGCTCGACGCGGGTGCTGCCCGGGAGACCGCCGGCCGGGAGGGCACGGCCGGTGTGCTCGCCAAGTGCCTGGAGGAGGGCACGACGACCCGGAACTCCGCGGCGTACGCCCTGGCGCTCGAAGGTCTGGGCGCCGAGCTGAGCACCTCGGTCGACTGGGACTCGTTCCGGGTCGGCCTGTCGGTGCCCGTCGGGGTCCTGTCCCGCGCGGTGGCACTGATGGCCGAGGCGGCCCGGACACCGCGGCTGGACCCTGCCGACGTCGAACGGGTCCGCGACGACGAGGCGACCGCGCTGCGGATGGACTGGGCGCAGCCCGGCCCGCGAGCGGATGCCGCCCTGCGCGCCGACCTGTTCGGTGCCGGGGAGCGTTACGGCCGCCCGCTGAGCGGCGACCCTGTGTCCACCGCGGCGGTGACCGTCGAGGACGTGACGACGTTCCACGAGTCCTGGCTCAAGCGCCCCGGGGTGCTGCTGGTCGCGGGTGACCTCGACCGGCTCGACCTCGAGGAGCTCGGCGCGGCCGCGTTCGCGGGCTCCGGCGGCGACCCGCTGCCGGTCGAGGGCCCGCTCGGCGTACCGGTCGCGGGCGCGCGCCGGTTGCTGCTCGTCGACCGGCCCGGCTCGGTGCAGTCGACGCTGCGGCTCGGGCACCGGGCACCGGAACGCGCCCACCCCGACTACGTGCCGATCACACTGGCGGCGACAGTGCTGGGCGGGGCGTTCACGTCCCGGCTCAATCACCTGATCCGCGAGGTCAAGGGCTACACGTACGGCATCCGCGCTGACTTCGCGATGACCCGCCGGTTCGGCCGGTTCGGCGTCAGCTCCTCGGTGCAGACCGCGGTGACGGCGCCGGCGCTGACCGACACCGTCGGCGAGATCGCCCGGACCCAGCTCGACGGGGTCACCGAGGAGGAGTTGTCGGTCGCGCGTACCTGGCGGGCCGGTTCGCTCTCGGTCGACATGCAGACGCCGGGCTCGATCGCCGGGGCGCTCGCCACCCTGGTCATCCACGGCCTGCCCGACGACTACTACCCGACGCTGCGCAAGCGGCTGCTGGAGACGACCGCCGAGGAGGTGTCGGCAGCCGCCGCACAGCACCTGCACCCGGACGCCCTGACGCTGGTCGTCGAGGGCGACGCCGCATTGATCCGCGACGAGCTCGCGGCCGCGAAGCTGGGCGAGATCATCACCTCCGAGGTGTAGGACCAGGTGGGTTAAGCTGCGGGGCCACCGTCGGGATCGGCGGTGGCCCCGGCAGTTTTGGGACGGCCTCATGCCCACGAATCTCACCGCCTCCGCCGCCACGTTCGACCGCCGCGCACTCCCCGCTCCCCGGGCCGCAGCGGCACCCAGGCTGGCCCCGGAGGCCGCGACGCTCAACGCGTACGCCCCCCGCAACGTCACCGACGCCGCGCTGACCGAGCCGGTCGGGCGGGCGTACCACTACCTCGACGTCGTGCAGGACGCCTACGTCAAGGGTGGCGAGCCGCGGCTGCTGCAGAGCTACAACAACGAATCCGAGCTGCTGACCACCGCGTTCGTCTACGACAACGCGCTGACGGTGCTCGCCTACCTCGCCAACCCCGCGGTCGCCAACGTGCGCCGGGCCCGGCTGGTCGGCGACGCGCTGCTGTGGGCACAGGATCATGACGAAACGTACGCGGACGGGCGGCTGCGCCAGGCGTACGCCGCCGGCCCGATGCGTTTCTACGGCGACGACGGCGCGTACTTCCCCGGCCTCAAACGCGCGGACGGCAAGGCGGCACACCTGTGGCCGTTCGGGTTCAGCGGCTCCTCCACCGGCGACCAGGCCTGGGCCGGGCTGGCGCTGGCCCAGCTCTACGTCGACACCCGGATCGCCAAGTACCTCGACGGCGCGATCGCCCTGGGCCTGTGGATCGCGGAGCAGCGCTCGCCGTACCGCTGCGGCGGCTACCACGGCGGCGTGCAACCCGACGGCGAGACGGTGCAGCGCTGGGCGTCGACGGAGCACAACATCGACGCGTACGCCCTCTTCGATCTGCTCCTGAAGCTCACCAAGGACAAGACCTGGGCCGTACGCCGTGAGGTCGCCGCCACCTTCGTCCGCACCATGTGGAACCGCAGCGCCGGCCACTTCTGGTCCGGCACCCTCGGCGGCCTCGACGCCGAGGACCCGAACGAGGTCAACACCGGCAACGTCCCCGAGGACGTGCAGGCCTGGGAGCTCCTCGGCCTCGGCGACCCCCGCTTCGACACGGCCGTCGACTGGTCGATCGGCAACCTCTGGACCACCGACCGCGGCATCTCAGGCGTCACCTACAGCAGCCACGCCCGCGCAGAGTCCGACGCGGTCTGGCTCGAAGGAAATGCGCACGCCGCCCTGGCCCTGCGTCAGCGCGACAAGCCGGGAGATGCCGCCCGTGCCCGCAACCTGCTGCGCGAGACCGTCCGGGCCCAGGAATCCCTCGGCGCGGGGCAGACCGTCGGCCGCACCAGCGACCCCCGGGACGGCAAGCTCTCCCAGCCGGGCGAGGGCGGCTCCTGGACCGGCACCCCACTGCCCACCAACGGCGGAATCGTCGCGGCCACGAGCCCCCTCGACACCGGCTTCGCCTTCGGCTATTTCCCCCGCCAGCACGTCGGCACAACAGCCTGGTTCCTGATGGCGGCCCAGGACTTCAACCCGTACCGGTGATGTGACCTGTGCCGTGATTACTCGGTGACGGTGGCCCTGGGCGGATACCGTCGCCGCCATGACCATCACCAGTTCGGATCCTGTGGCCAGGCCGGCGCGGGTTCGGCGGACGCTCTGGCTCGTGGTGCTGTGGGTGCTGGTGCTGCCCGGGGCGGGTTGGGTGGCGGTCCGGCTGGGCGGGTGGGAGCGGGGGCCGCTGGTGCAGTTGTTCGCGTTCACGCCGTACATTGCGGCTTGGTCGGTGTTGCCGGCCGTGCTTGCGCTGGCGACCCGGCGGTGGCTTGTGGGGGCTGTCGCGGTCGTGACGGCGGCGTTGTTCGCACTGTCCGTGCTGCCGCGGGCGATCGCCGACGGTGACCGCGGGCCGCAGAGCGGCGTGAAGCTGCACGTCATGACACAGAACATGCTTTTCGGTACGGCGGATGCGGCGGAGATCGTGTCCTACGTCCGCGACAACGACGTGTCCGTGCTGGCGCTGCAGGAGTTCAGCCCCGGGGCGGTGGACTCGCTGGCCGCGGCCGGGCTCGGTGACCTGCTGCCCTATTCGGTGCTAGGCGCGGAGTGGGGGGCGAGCGGGTCGGGGCTCTACTCGCGGTTCCCGATCACCGACCCGGGCGTCAAGCGCAACGTGGCCGGCGGCTTCAACCAGGCGCACGGCACAGTCCAGCCGCCCGGCGGCCGCGCGTTCATCGTCGAGTCCGCGCACCCGGCAGCGCCGTCCGCGCTCTCGGCGGAGGACAACTGGCGTGCCGATCTGGCCGCCGAGCCTCGGCCCGACGCGAACGGCACGGCGCGGATCGTGCTCGGTGACTTCAACTCGACGCTGGACCACAAGCCGCTGCGGGACCTGATCGGGGACGGCTACCGCGATGCGGCCGCGGCGACCGGCGAGGGGCTGATCGGGACGTGGGGACCGTACGACGGTGATCCGATCCCGCCGGTGACCATCGACCACGTCCTGGTCGACAAGCGGCTCGGCGTGAGCGACGTCTCCGTGCACACCACCCGGCACAGCGACCACCGCGCGGTCATCGCCACCGTCGTCATTCCCGCGGCCTGACCTCCTTCAGCACCGCCTCGACACCGCGCGTGTAGGTCTGGACCGGAACCCGGTCCGGGTCGACCAGGTGCTGCACGGCGACGCCGATGTCGAGGGCGACCAGCAGCGCGGCGGTCTGCTCCGGCGGCAGTGGCAGGTCGAAGGCCGAGAGGTCACGCACGTGGAAGTCCCGCACGGTCTGTAGCCATTGCCGCAGCGTGTCCTGGCTGTCCTGGTCGCGCAGGCCGTGCAGCAGCAGCTCCAGGAACGCCATCGCGAACCGGCGGACCTCCGGCGTGGGCGCGTTGGTCTCCCAGTCGTCGCCGAGCCGGCGGATCCACTCCTGCGTCGAGGCCGGCGGTCGCATCGGCACGTCCTCGGCGAGTTTGCGCGCCATGATCCCGGCGATCAGGTCCCTCTTGCCGCCGAAGTTCGCGTAGATCGCGCCCTTGGTGAGCCCGGCCGCCGCGGCGATCTCGTCGAGCGTCGTCTGGTGGATCCCCTTGTCGCCGAAGAGCGTCTCCGCGCTGTCCAGCAGCTTCTCGCGGGTGCGCGCCTGCTGCTCAGCCCGGGTCAGTCGCTCTGTCACGTGGCCAGCATACCCGTTGACATTCTGCCGGGTATCCAGATACTGATTGGTATCCTAATACCCGGGAGTATGTGAATGCTGACTATCGAGAATCTGACCAAGACCTACCGGCGGGGCGTGCGGGCCAACGACGGCATCAGCTTCGGCGTCGGCGAGGGACAGGTGATCGGGCTGCTCGGGCACAACGGCGCGGGCAAGACCACGCTGCTCAGCCAGGTTGTCGGCCTGGTCCGCCCGACCTCGGGGCGCATCACGCTGCTCGGTCGCGACCCGGTGGCCGAGGCCGCCTGGGCCCGGACCGTGTGCTCGTTCCAACCCCAGGCCCAGGCACCCCTGACCGGCGTCACCGCGCGACAGGCCATCGAGATCGTCGGGCGGCTGCGCGGGGGCGGCCGCAAACAGGTGCGCGGGCGTACGAAGGAACTGCTCGCCGCCCTGGACATCGAGGAGTGGGCGGACTCCCCCGCCGAGCGTCTCTCCGGTGGGGTCCGCCGGCTGACGGCGTTCTGCATGGCGGTGGTCGTGCCCGGTCGGCTCGTGATGCTCGACGAGCCGACCAACGACGTCGACCCGGTGCGCCGGCGCCTGCTGTGGGAGCAGGTCCGCGCGCTGGCCGCGACCGGCCACGCCGTTGTCCTGGTCACCCACAACATCGCCGAGGCCGAACGCACCATCGACCACGTCGTCGTCCTCGACCACGGCAGAGTGGTGGCCACCGGCACCCCGGGCGCGCTGGCCGCCGGTCGCGAGATGCACCTGTCGCTGTCCACACCGGTCGATCCGGCGCTCCCCGCCTGGGCGCACACCCCGCACCGCGAAGGCGACCGGCTGACCGTCACCCTCGCTGCCGCCGACGCCGCAGCGGCCGTGACCTGGGCCGGGCAGCACTGCGACCGCTACTCGCTCAACCCCGCAAGCCTCGAAGACGTCTACGTCGGCCTCACCGAAGGGGATCACGATGCGGTCCTGGTTCCGTAGCTACCTGCTGCTCGTACGCTGGACCGCGCTCAGAATGCGCTTCCTGCTCCCGCTCTTCCTGATCATCCAGACGTTCCTCGCCGTGGGCATCGTCATCGGCTTCGCCTACCTGATGCCCGAGGTGGACCCGGCGACCGCGCTGTACCTCTCCACCGGAGCACCCACCCTCGGCCTGATCACCATCGGCATGGTCATGGCCCCGCAGCTCGTGGCGGAGGCCAAGTCCGAAGGAACCTTCGCCTACAACCGGACGCTACCGGTGCCCCGGACCGCGGTGCTCGCCGCCGACCTGACGACGTGGCTGGTCACCGGTCTGCCCGGTCTGGTCCTCGGGCTGGTGACCGCGGTGTTCCGCTTCGACCTGCACCTGCACGTCAGCTGGCTCGTGGCCCCCGCGATGCTGCTGGTCGCGCTCACCGCCACGACGGTTGGCTTCGCCCTGGCCTACGCGCTGCCCCCGGCCATCACCAACCTGGTCAGTCAGGCCCTCATCTTCATCTCGCTGATGTTCTCGCCGATCAACTTCCCGGCCGACCGCCTGCCGGGCTGGCTCCAGGCGATCCACCACTTCCTGCCCTTCGAGCACATGGCCAACGCCGTCCGCGACACCCTGACCTCCCCGGCCGGCGGCGCTCCAGGGCTGTCCTTCGTCGTGCTCGGCGTGTGGTGCGTCGCGGGCCTGGCCATCACCCTGCGAGTGATGACCAGGCGGGACTGACGCTCAGACCTTCGCTTTCGCCTTCGCCGGGGCGAGGCCGTAGGTGAGGGCGTCGGTGAGGGCGCGCCAGCTGGCTTCGACGACGTTCTCGTGTACGCCGACCGTGGTCCAGTCGCGCGCGCCGTCGCTGGTTTCGACGAGGACGCGGGTGATGGCGTTGGAGCCGTGAGAGCCCTCGAGGATGCGGACCTTGTAGTCGGCGAGCTGGAAGTCCTTGAGCTCCGGGTAGTGCTGGGAGAGGGCTACGCGCAGGGCCTCGTCGAGGGCGTTGACCGGGCCGTTGCCCTCGGCGGTGGCGATCACGCGCTCACCTCGTACGCGTACCTTGACCGTCGCTTCCGACACGACCGTGCCGTCCTCGCGGTGCTCGACCTGCGCCCGGTAGGACTCCAGGGTGAACGGCCGCACCAGGGCCGCGCCCGGCAGAACGTCGCGGACCAGCAGTTCGAAGGAGGCGTCGGCGGCCTCGAAGGACCACCCGCCCGCCTCGAGATCCTTGACCTTGCGGGTCACCTCGGTGAGGGTTTCCGGATGGCCGGCCAGGTCCAGGCCGAGCTCGCGACTCTTGAGCTCGATGCTGGCGCGGCCGGCCATCTCGGTCACCAGGATCCGCATGTCATTGCCGACAACCGACGGGTCGACGTGGTTGTAGAGCAGCGGATCCACCTTGATCGCGCTCGCGTGCAGCCCCGCCTTGTGAGCGAAGGCAGCGGCCCCGACATAGGCCTGGTGGGTGTCGGGGGCGATGTTGGCGATCTCGGCGAGCGCGGTGGACACCCGCGTCGCCTTCTCGAGGCATCCGTCCGGTAGGACCTTCAGCCCGAGCTTGAGTTGCAGGTTGCTGACGACGGCGAAGAGGTCGGCGTTGCCGGGCCGCTCGCCGTAGCCGTTTGCCGTGCACTGGAAGTGCTCGACGCCCGCCTCGACGGCGGCGATGGTGTTCGCCACAGCGCAGGAGGTGTCGTTCTGGCAATGGATGCCGAGCTGGTCGGGGTTGACCCCGGCGCGCTCGACCACCTCGTTGATCGCCGCGGTGATCATCGACGGGAGCATGCCGCCGTTGGTGTCGCACATGACGACGCGCTCGGCGCCGGCGTCGAAGGCCGCGCGGACCACGGAGGCGGCGTATTCGGGGTCGTAGCGGAAGCCGTCGAAGAAGTGCTCGCAGTCGACGAACGCTCGGCGGCCGTTGGCGACCAGATGGGCGACGGTGTCGCGGACCATGGCGAGGTTCTCCTCGCCGGTCGTGCGCAGGGCCCGCTCGACGTGGCGGATGTCGGACTTGGCGACCACGCAGACCACCGGGGTCTCGGCGTCGAGCAGCGCCTTGACCTGCGGGTCCGTGGCCACGTCGACGCCGGCCTTGCGGGTCGCGCCGAACGCGACGAGCAGCGCGTTCTTGAGGTCCAGCTCGGTCTTGGCCCGCTCGAAGAACTCGGTGTCCTTGGGCATCGCACCCGGCCAGCCGCCCTCGATGAAGCCCACGCCGAACTCGTCCAGCAGCCGCGCGACGGCCAGTTTGTCGACGACCGAGTAGCTGATGCCCTCGCGTTGACCGCCGTCTCGCAGCGTCGTGTCGAACACCTGGTAGACCATGCCGAGCTTCCTTTCGGAGGACTGTTTAGACCCAAAACAAAAGACCCCCCGCGGATGCGGGAGGTCTGCGCGTCGGCGGGGAGCGTCAGCCGGCGCGCAAGGTGCGAATAATCAGCACGTAGTGGTGGGTCACGTACGGAAGCATGCCACTGCTCGCCGCTTTGTGGGACAGAAGTCCAGACTCCGGGACGCGAGGCGGGAGATATTAAGTTGGGTCCATGACCTCGCGGAGCCTTGCCTTCACCACGAACTACAACTTCCGGGACGTCGGGGGATATGCCGGGCTCGATGGCCGGACGGTCCGCTGGCGGCGCCTGTTCCGCTCGGATTCGCTTCACCGGCTCAAAGGCGACGACCTGGTCACCTGGGACGAGCTGGGGATCCGCAGCGTGATCGACCTGCGCCGGTCGCACGAGGTCGAGAGGAACGGCAGGGTGCCGGAGCTGGCGGGGCTCGACTATCACAACCTGGTGATCGAGCACGTGGACTGGTCGACCGCGCCGGAGCCCGCGGACATGCCGCACGAGCGGTGGCTCGCCGACCGCTACCTGAACTTCGCCGAGGACGGCCGCGCCGGGCTGAGCGCGGCGCTGTCATTGATCGCGGACCCGGACGCCGCCCCTGCGGTCGTGCACTGCATGGCGGGCAAGGACCGCACCGGTGTGGTCTGCGCGTTGACGCTGGAACTGCTCGGGGTCTCGGACACCGACATCGCCGAGGACTACGCGCTCACCGAGGCGTCCATAGCGTCGCTTACCGAATATCTGGCCAGGACCAGGCCGGAGATGGTCCAGGACAAGTACCACATGTACAACTGCCCGAAGGACGCCATGCTGCTGTTCCTCGGCGACCTGCGGGCGCGGCACGGCTCGGTCGAGGCGTACGTGAAGGAGATCGGGATCAGCGACGAGCAGGTGGCCACGATGCGCGACCACCTGCTCGAACAGCGCTAGAGAACCCTGTGGACCCAGCCGAACGGGTCCTCGGCGCGGCCCCGCTGGATGGCGGTGAGCTCCTCGCGCAGGCCCATCGTGACCTCGCCGGAGCCGCCGTCCGCCACGGTGAACTCACCCTCGGTCGAGCGGACCGTGCCGATCGGCGTGATCACCGCGGCCGTGCCGCACGCGAACGTCTCCCGGATGCGGCCGGAGCGGGCGCCCTCACGCCACTCGTCGATGCTGACCGGGCGCTCCTCGACCTTGCGGCCGGCCCGCTCGGCCAGCTTGAGCACCGAGTCACGGGTGATGCCCGGCAGGATCGTGCCGGTCAGCGGCGGCGTGACCAGGCTGCCGTCGTCCATCACGAAGATGATGTTCATGCCGCCGAGCTCGTCGATGTACTTGCGCTCGACCGCGTCGAGATAGACCACCTGGTCGCAGCCGTGCTCGATCGCCTCGGCCTGAGCCGAGAGACCGGCCGCGTAGTTGCCGCCGCACTTCGCGGCGCCGGTGCCACCGGGCGCGGCCCGGGTGTAGTCCGGGGTCACCCACACCGTCACCGGCTTGACGCCGCCGCTGAAGTAGGCGCCGGCCGGGGACGCGATGACCAGGTAGAGGTATTCCATGGCCGGCCGCACCCCGAGGAAGACCTCGGACGCATACGCGAACGGGCGCAGGTAGAGCGAGCCGTCCTCGCTCGGCGGGATCCACGACCGGTCGATCTTGATCATCTGGTGCAGCGACTCGATGAACGTGTCGACGGGCAGCGACGGCATCGCCATCCGCTGCGCCGACTGGGCGAACCTCGTGGCGTTGGCATCCGGGCGGAACATCGCGACGCCGCCGTCGGGCAGCGTGTAAGCCTTCAGCCCCTCGAAGATCTCCTGGGCGTAGTGCAGAACAGCGGCGGCCGGGTCCATCGGGATCGGGGCGCGGGCCTCGACGCGGGGCTCGTACCAGCCCTTACCCTCCGCGTACCGGATGGTGACCATGTGGTCGGTGAAGATCTTGCCGAAACCGGGGTTGGTCAGCAGTGCCGACCGGTCCGCGTCGCCTACGGGCGCGGGGTTCGGACGGATCTCGAAATCGAGGTTGTCACCACCACTCATGGCAGAGACCTGCTTTCTGTCGAAAAGACTGATTCAAGACATGCGGTAGCACCCGTAGGGCCCCATGAACTTACCCCGAACGGTCGTTCAAAGCCGATGTCAGGCTTGACCGTCCCCCCGCTCAGGCGAGGGGATTCGGGGTGGAGAGAACGCCCGATAGGGCGACGAGTGGATCAGGCGGCCGCGGTGGCGGCGACCCGGTCCCCGACTTCGGCGGTGCGCAGCGAGGCTCCCGGGGCACGGGAAGCGACCTCGGCCGCGACCGCCTCGGATACTCGGCGGGCCTCGTCCGGGTGGCCGAGGTGCTCGAGGAGCAGCGCGGCGGAGAGGATGGCGGCGGCGGGGTCGGCGATGCCCTGACCCGCGATGTCGGGCGCGGAGCCGTGCACCGGCTCGAACGTCGACGGGTATTTGCGCTCCGGGTTGACGGAGCCGCTGGCTGCCATGCCGATGCCGCCGGTGACGGCAGCGGCGATGTCGGTGAGGATGTCACCGAAGAGGTTGTCGGTCACCACGACGTCGTAGCGCTGCGGGTTGCTCACCATGAACATGCTCGCGGCGTCGATGTGCTGGTATTCCGTCGTGACCTGGGGGAACTCGGCGGCGACGGCCTTGAAGGTGCGCGCCCAGAGCCCGCCCGCGTGGGTGAGCACATTGGTCTTGTGCACGAGCGTCAGGTGGCGGCGCTCACGGCTCTGCGCCCGCGCGAAGGCGTCGCGGATGACCCGCTCGACGCCGTAGCGGGTGTTGAGGCTCTCCTCGGTGGCGATCTCGGCGGGGGTGTCCTTGTGCAGGACGCCGCCGGCGCCGACGTAGAGGCCCTCGGTGCCCTCGCGGACGACCACCATGTCGATCTCACCGGGCTTGATGCCGGCGAGCGGGCTGACCGTCCCGGGCCAGAGCCGTGACGGCCGCAGGTTCACATACTGGTCGAAGTCGAAGCGCAGCTTGAGCAGCAGGCCGCGCTCGAGCACGCCCGGCGGCACGCTGGGGTCGCCGATGGCGCCGAGCAGGATGGCGTCGTGACCGGCCAGCTCGTCCTGGACCGCCTGCGGGAGGACCTCACCGGTGCGGTTGTAGAGGCGGGCGCCGAGGTCGTACTCGTTGTACTCAGCGCCGGGGAGGACGGCCTCAATGACCTTGCGAGCCTGTGCGGTCACTTCGGTCCCGATGCCGTCGCCGGCCACCACCGCGATCCGCGCCACGCTCACGAGCACTCCCTCACCTAGACAAGACCAGGCCCACCGTATCTCGCTGTCCCGATCTTCGGTACGGCGGTCTCAGATTGTGGATGGGAGGCGTTCAGGCAGCGAACAGCCCCCGCGGGATCGCGGCAACGATCTCACGGGGGCCGTCACGACGAAAACGCGTGGCTTCGCGCCCGCCGGGGGTGCAACCACCACACGGGACAGCAACGGAGTCGTCACCCGAAGACAAATCCGCCACGCCCGCGTGGCAAGGACCAACGCTAGCGATGCGGACTAATGTCGCGCAAGACGCATCCCCCGCGTGTCGGCGCGACAATGGGATGTAGCGGCCACCTTTATGGCACCATGCGCCGGTGAGTTTCGACCTCGTGGTGTGGGCCATGGACAACGCCGACCGGCCGGACGACGTGCGGGCCGCTAATGCGCGTTGTGCCCGTGGCGAGCACGCGCAACGCCCCGCAGACCCCCGCGTAGTCGCCTTCTACAACTCCCTGACCAGCACATACCCGGACCGCGGTCCCCGCGCGACGCTGACCGGTTCACCCTGGGCGGCCGCACCGCTGCACGCGGCCGCGGACCACATCACGATGCGGCTCGACGAGAACTGCCCCGACGCGGTGCTGGAGACGATCGAGCGACTCGCCGGTGAGCTGAACCTCGATCTGCTGGATCTGCAGGACGGCACGGTCTACCCGCCGCCGGTTCGGGCCCGCTGATCATTCCTCGCGCAGATCGACGATGCTGCCCCGCGCGGACCCGATCTCCGCGGCGACCGTGGACAGCAGATCCGCGTCGACCGACGAGTCCACGGTCAGCGCCATCAGCGCCTCACCCCCGGCCTCCCGGCGAGCCACCTGCATCGCTGCGATGTTGACACCGGACTCGCCCAGGATCGAGCCGATCCGGCCGACCACGCCGGGCCGGTCCGAGTAGCGGAAGAACAGCAGCACCCCGCCCGCGTCCAGCTCCAGCTCGAACTCGTCCAGCCGGGTGAGTTTGCGCAGCTCGCGGCCGCGTACGACGGCGACCGACCCGGCGACGCTCACGCTGCGCCCGTCCGGCAGCACGCCGCGTACGGTGACCAGGTTGTCATGGTCGGACACCTCGCGGTTCACCACCAGCTCGACCTCGACGCCCCGGTCCGCGGCGAGCTGCGGCGCGTTCACGTAGGTGACCCGCTCCTCCACCACGGAGGCGAAGAGCCCCTTGGTGGCGGCGAGCTTGAGCACGGCCACGTCGTGCGACACGATCTGGCCGCGCACCTCGACGGTGACGTTGGCCGCGATCCCGCCCGCCAGCGCGGTGAAGACCTTGCCGAGCCGTTCCGTGAGCCCGAGCAGGGGCCGCACGTCCTCGTCGACCACGCCGCCGGCCTGCACGTTCACCGCGTCGGGCACGAACTCACCCTGCAGGGCGAGTTTGACGCTGCGGGCCACGGCGAGCCCGGCCTTGTCCTGTGCTTCTGACGTCGAGGCCCCCAGGTGCGGCGTCACCACGACGTTGTCGAAGCCGAACAGCGGCGAGGAGGTCGCGGGCTCGGTGACGAAGACGTCCAGCCCGGCACCGGCCACCCGGCCCTCGGTCAGAGCGTCGGCGAGGGCCTGCTCGTCGACGAGGCCACCACGGGCGGCGTTGATGATGCGTACGCCCGGCTTGACGGTCGCCAGCTCCTTCTCCCCGATCAGGCCCAGGGTCTCCGGGGTGCGCGGAAGGTGCACCGAGATGAAGTCGCTCTCCCGCAGCAGCTCGTCGAGGCCGACCAGGCGTACGCCCAGCTGCGCCGCCCGAGCGGGCTGGATGTACGGGTCGTACGCGATCAGCCGGGTCCCGAAGGCCGCCATGCGCTGGGCGAACAGCACCCCGATGCGGCCGAGCCCGACCACGCCCACGATCTTGCCCTGCACCTCGACCCCGGTGTAACGCGACCGCTTCCACTCGCCGCGTTTCAGTGCCGCACTCGCGCTGGCGGTGTTACGGGCGACGCTGAGCAGCAGTGCGATGGCCTGTTCGGCGGCGGAGACGATGTTGGAGGTGGGCGCGTTGACGACCATGACGCCGTGCGCGGTGGCAGCGGCCACGTCCACGTTGTCGAGTCCGACCCCGGCGCGGGCGACGACCTTGAGCCGGGGCGCGGCGGCTACGGCTTCGACGTCGACGTGCGTGGCGCTGCGTACGATCAGGGCGTCGGCTTCTGTCAGCGCCGCGAGCAGGGCAGCGCGATCGGTGCCGTCGACGTGGCGCACATCGAAGTCGTAAGCGAGGACGTCGAGGGCGGCGGGGGCGAGTTCCTCAGCGATCAGCACGACGGGCGTCATACGTCTCCATCCCAACTACGGGATGTCATCATACGGTTACAGCCGACTCATAGGTGAAACGAAATCGCATGCAGCCGTTTACGTACGTCAATGTCGGTGCCACTCGTGATGCCGAGATGCCGGCCGGATATCGCCATGTCGACCGTGACGTCGCGGTCGATGGATCGTTGGATCAGGCAGCGGAACGACTGATGACCTGGCAGATGCACCGGGACGCCGGGCTGCGGGTCGCCGCGGGTGCCGATCGGGCGGCGCCCGGCGTGGAAGTGACGCTGCACCTGCTCGTGGTCAGGATTCCGTGCCGGGTGGTCTATGTGCTCGACGAGCCGGATCGGCGCGGGTTCGCGTACGGAACGCTCGCCGGCCATCCCGAACAGGGTGAGGAAGCCTTCGAGGTCTACCGCACCGCCGAGGGTGCGGTGCGCGCCAGGATCAGGGCGTTCTCGCGGCCGGCGACGCTGCTCACCAAGGTCGGCGGGCCGGTGGCGACCATGGTTCAGGACTACATGACCGGGCGATATCTGCGGGCCCTGCAGAAGTGAGCTCTGCAGAAGTGAGAGAACCGGTGGGCGCCGCCACGCCGACCGGTTGCGGTGATCAGACCTTCTGGCGCGGGATCGAGGCGCGCGCGATCGGTGGCGACGGCGGCAGGCCCGCTGACGCCCGGCCGTCGAACTGGCGGAAGGTCAGCGCTTCCGCGTCCAGTCCGTCGTAGAGAAGCTCCAGGTCGAGACTGCCCACGGGCGGGTAGACCCGCTCCTTCGGCGGCTCCTGGCCCGGCTCGAGCGCGCCCTGGGCGACCATGAAGTCGACGATGGCCTTCCGCACGGACGGCAGGGTCACCGGCGAGTGGTAGATGACGTTGAGGGCCTGCATGCGCATGCCCTGCACGTGCTCCTCGCCCTTGTTGTCGTGGAAATGCGGATTGCGGGTCTCGATCTGCAGAATCGGCACCGAGCCCGCCATGACGTCCCGGTCGCTGCTCTCGAGCACCCCGCCGAACTGCTCGAACAGATCCATGTATTCGTACGGCTCGACCGCGAAACCGCCCGCCAGGCGCAGCCGCAGACCCAGGTCGAGGCTCATCGCGTGCTCCCCGGCGTTGCCCGTGGCGATCACCTCGGTGCCGAAGCCCGAATACTCCGCCAGGAATCTGTTGAGCCACTCGTTGGTGATCTGTGAGCTGCGGCCCTTGCGGCTGAAGAACAGCCGGCCGTCACGCAGCTTGGGCTTGGAGTGCCACGAGATGCGGACCATGGAGTACGGGCTGTCGGCGAGGTGCAGCCCCGCCGCATACGCCTTGCAGTACTCGTTGACGGCGCCGGGGACGTAATTGTCGGCGTCGACATAGCCGAGGTATCGGCGACCGGACATAGCCGCCACCGCCATGCCGACAAGCATGGCCTCGCCCTTGCCGTTACGGATCAGTCCATCGTCGCCGATGAGCTCTTCCATGCCGGCGGCCTTGAATGCCGCGGCCAGCCCGGGGTCTTTCTGGTGGATCGAGATCGCGGATCTCCCGGCGAGCCGGCAGAACTGTTCGAGGGTCTGCGCCTCAATCTCGTACCGGTCTACCGGAAGCCTGTCGCTGTTCGAGACGAGCACAATGAGACAGTCATGGGGAATTCCGGAGAGCACGCCTTCGATGACGCTTCGTGTCTCATTCATGCAGGGAACGACGATTACCATTTGCGATTCGACGGCGCGCATTGCATCCGGCGGGACGACGCGGCTACCAGCCGAAAGACTCGCCTGACCGGTGTCGTGCACGGCGCCCGAGTCGAGCTCGATCACCCTCTGGAGCTCATGAATCCGGACCGCGCCGAAGCGCTCACTCCGGAAAGAATCAGCCAGTCGCATGCGGCGAGGCTACCTGTTCAATGCCACTCACCAGTGCTTGAACAGTGCACAATTCGATGACGACGCCGGACAGGTAAGCAGCACGTAACGGCCACGTTTCCGATTAACATCACGGGTCATGAGGTCCGGAGACCTCATGACCCGTAGTAGTCATCGATAATCAGGCGGTCTCGGTGATCGGGCGGTCCACCCAGCTCATCATGCCGCGCAGCTTGTTACCGGTGATCTCGATCGGGTGCGCCGCACCCTGCTCGCGGTACTTCTTGAGCAGCGGGCCACCGTTCTCGTCATCCTCGATCAGTTCCTTGGTGAACTGGCCGGACTGGATCTCGGAGAGGATCTTCTTCATCTCCTCCTTGACCCCGGCGTTGATCACGCGCGGGCCGCGGGTGTAGTCACCGAACTCCGCGGTGTCCGAGATGCTGTAACGCATCCGCTGGATGCCACCCTCGTACATGAGGTCGACGATCAGCTTCAGCTCGTGCAGACACTCGAAGTAGGCGATCTCCGGGGCGTAACCGGCCTCGGTGAGCACCTCGAAGCCGGTCTGCACCAGCGCCGCCGTGCCACCGCAGAGCACCGCCTGCTCGCCGAAGAGGTCGGTCTCGGTCTCTTCCTTGAACGTCGTCTTGATGACGCCGGCGCGGGTGCCACCGATCGCCTTCGCGTACGACAGGGCGAGCGCCTGGGCGCCACCGGTCGGGTCCTGCTCCACGGCGATCAGGGCGGGCACGCCCTTGCCGTCGACGTACTGGCGGCGGACCAGGTGACCCGGGCCCTTGGGGGCGACCATCGCCACGTCGACGTCCGCCGGGGGCTTGATCAGCTCGAAGCGGATGTTCAGGCCGTGCCCGAAGAAGAGCGCCTTACCCGCGGTCAGGTTGGGCTCGATCGACTCCGTGTAGATCTTGCGCTGCGCGGTGTCCGGCGCCAGCACCATGATCACGTCGGCCCAGGCGGAGGCCTCGGCCGGGGTGAGCACCTTCAGGCCCTGCTCCTCGGCCTTGGCACGGCTCTTGGAGCCCTCCTTCAGACCGATCACCACGTCGACGCCCGAGTCGCGCAGCGACAGCGAGTGGGCGTGGCCCTGGCTGCCGTACCCGATGACGGCGACCTTGCGCCCCTGGATGATGGACAGGTCGGCGTCGTCGTCGTAGAACGTTTCCGCGGTCATGACTTCCCTTTCAAAAATGAATGCTGATCAGGCCGCGCGCAACGCGGGGCCCGTGGTGATGGAACGGGAACCGCGGCCGATGGCCACGAGACCGGACTGCACCATCTCCTTGATGCCGAACGGCTCGAGGTCGCGCAGCAACGCGTCCAGCTTGTCGGGGTTGCCGGTCGCCTCGATCGTGAGGGTGTCCGGTGCGACGTCGATCACCTTGGCCCTGAAGAGCTCGACGGTCTCGAGCACCTGGCCGCGCACGGCGCGCTCGGCGCGCACCTTGACCAGCAGGAGCTCGCGCTGAACCGACTGCTGCGGGTCCAGCTCGACGATCTTCAGGACGTTCACCAGCTTGTTGAGCTGCTTGGTCACCTGCTCCAGGGGTGAGGAGTCGGCGTTGACCACGATCGTGATGCGGCTGACGTCCGGGTTCTCCGTCTCGCCGACCGCCAGGCTGTCGATGTTGAAGCTGCGCCGGGAGAACAGTCCGCTCACCCGGGCGAGGACGCCGGGCTTGTTCTCGACCAGCACGGAGAGCGTGTGCTTGTTCTGGGTGCTCACAGGTCGTCCTCTTCGAAGGCGGGGCGCACGTCCCGGGCGAACATGATCTCGTCGTTGCTGGTACCGGCCGCCACCATCGGCCAGACCATGGCGTCCTTGCCGACCGTGAAGTCGATGACCACCGGCCGGTCGTTGATCTCCATGGCCGCCTTGATGGTGGCGTCCACGTCGTCCTTCGACTCGCAGCGCAGCCCGACGCAGCCCAGCGCGTCGGCCAGCTTCACGAAGTCAGGGATCCGGTGCTTGTGGGTGCCCAGCTCGGTGTTGGAGTAGCGGCCCTCGTAGAACAGGGTCTGCCACTGCCGGACCATGCCGAGGTTGCCGTTGTTGATGACGGCGATCTTGACCGGGATGCCCTCCAGCGCGCAGGTGGCGAGCTCCTGGTTGGTCATCTGGAAGCAGCCGTCGCCGTCGATCGCCCACACCGCGGTGTCCGGCAGGCCGACCTTGGCGCCCATCGCGGCGGGCACCGCGTAGCCCATGGTGCCCGCGCCGCCCGAGTTGAGCCAGGTGCCCGGCTTCTCGTAGTTGATGAACTGCGACGCCCACATCTGGTGCTGCCCGACGCCGGCGACGTAGACGGCGTCCGGGCCGACCAGCTCGCCGATCCGCTGGATGACGTACTGCGGGGCGAGCGTGCCGTCGGTCGGCTCGTCGTAGCCGAGCGGGTAACGGGTGCGCAGGTCGTTGAGGGTGGACCACCACGGCTCGTACGAGGAGGCGCCGCTCGCCGTGCCACTGATCGCGGCGATCAGCTCGTCGATGACGTGCCGCGCGTCGCCCACGATCGGGACGTCGGCGTGCCGGTTCTTGCCGATCTCCGCCGGGTCGATGTCGGCGTGCACGACCTTGGCGTCCGGGGCGAACGAGTCGAGCTTGCCGGTCACCCGGTCGTCGAAGCGCGCGCCGAGCACGATCAGCAGGTCGGACTTCTGCAGCGCGTAGACCGCGGGGACCGTGCCGTGCATGCCGGGCATGCCCAGGTGCTGCTGGTGCGAGTCGGGGAACGCGCCGAGCGCCATCAGCGTAGTGACCACCGGGATGCCGGTGAGCTCGGCCAGCTTGCGCAGCCCGTCGGTGGCGCCGGCCTTGAGCACGCCGCCGCCCACGTAGAGGACCGGGCGCTTGGCGGCGGCGATCAGCCGGGCCGCCTCGCGGATCTGCTTGCCGTGCGGGTGCAGCGTCGGGCGGTAACCCGGCAGGTCGAGCACCGGCGGCCACGCGAACGTGGTCTGCGCCTGCTGCACGTCCTTGGGGATGTCCACGAGCACGGGACCCGGGCGTCCGGTCGACGCCAGGTGGAATGCCTCCGCCAGCACCTCAGGGATCTCCTCAGGCGTCTGGATCAGGAAGTTGTGCTTCGTGATGGGCAGGGTGATGCCCTGGATGTCCGCCTCCTGGAAGGCGTCCGTCCCGATCGAGGGACGCGACACCTGCCCGGTGATCGCCACGATCGGCACCGAGTCCATGTAGGCGTCGGCGATCGCGGTGACCAGGTTGGTGGCGCCCGGCCCGGAGGTGGCAATGCACACGCCGACCTTGCCGGTGGCCTGGGCGTATCCGGTGGCGGCGTGACCCGCGCCCTGCTCGTGGCGGACGAGGATGTGCCGGATGGACGAGTCGTAGAGCGGGTCGTAGGCCGGCAGGATCGTGCCGCCGGGGATGCCGAAGACCACCTCGACGCCGAGCGCCTCGAGCGACCGCACGAGCGAGCCGGCCCCGGTGGCGGGGGTCGGCGGGACCGTGATTACGGCTGGGGCGACGGCGGCCGCCGCGACGGTGGCCGGGTTTGCGCGGTTCGCGAGGGTCTCGGGGGTGGGTTTCGTCATGGCAGTTCAGGCCTTCGTTTCGAGGTTTTGTGTTCAGTTTTCCGCTGCGGGTGGGATCAGCTGTGGCGTTCCCGAGCAACAAAAAAGGCCCGCGTGCTTTCGCACGGGACCTAGCGCACTGCCCTCAGAGAATCTGGTGAGGCAGCGCGCTCAACTAAGTACTACGAGAAACGTCGAACACATGCGGCTAAGACTGCCCCATCTCACGTGGTGCGTCAACTGATCTCACATCTTGGTCACTCGAAAAGGCGGGGTCGGTCGGCAGAACCGCTCTGACCTGGCGCATCCCGGGTCCGAGCATGATGATCTGACTGCGCGCCGGTGCGCTGTTCGTAACCGTGGGACGGCTCCGCGCCGCGGGCACCGGACGGGCCCCGGACTGCCGGGCCGTACGCAACTGGGTCTCCAGATGTTCGGCCGGCACGCCCCAGCCGAACAGCGAGCCCTGCCCCAGCCGGCACCCGGCCTCCTCGACCACCTCGCGCTGCGCCGGGGTGCCGATGCCCTCGGCGAGCACCTCCAGCCCCAGCCTGTGCCCGAGCCGTGCCACCACGTCGACCAGCGGCGCGGCCATCCCGGTCCGCGACTCCGGCTCGGCCACCAGCGCACGGTCGATCTTGAGGATGTCCACCGGGAGGTTGCGGAGCTGCCCGAGTGAGGAGTAGCCGGCGCCGAAGTCGTCCAGCGCGATCCGGACCCCGGTCGACCGGAGCTCGACCAGCCGGCGGATCAGCTCGTCCATGTCGGTGGCGACGGCGTGCTCGGTGACCTCCAGCACGAGCCGCTGTGGCGGCACGCCGTACTTGCGCAGCACCGCCGCGACCCGTCCCGCGTAGTCGGCGGCGTGCAGCTCCTTGGGTGACAGGTTCACCGACACCCACACGTCGTGCCCCGCGGTCAGCCACTTGGCGAGCTGCGCGCAGGCCTGGTCGAGCACCCAGGTGCCGAGCACGCAGATGAGGTCGGACTCCTCGGCGACCGGGATGAACTCGTCGGGCCGGACCGAGCCGAGCTCCGGGTGGGTCCAGCGGAGCAGTGCCTCGGCGCCTACCGGGCGCACCGAGGGAAGGGCCACCACCGGTTGGAAGACCAGTCTCAGCTGATCGCGGTCGATGGCGTGCCGCAGCTCGTTCTCCAGCACGCTGTGCCGGCGCAGCAGCTCGTCGTAGCGCTTCTGGTAGCTCTCGACCCGGTTCTTGCCGCGCTGCTTCGCGTAGCGCAGGGCGAGGTCGGCGTCGCGCATCAGTTCGCCGGTGTCGCCGGGTGAGGGTGAGCCCGCGACGCCGATGCTCGCGGAGAGGAAGACGGGGCCGTCGCCGGTGCCGTACGGCTCGCACAGCACCGTCAGCAGCCGCTGCCCGACCGCGAGCGCCTCCTCGGGCGAGGCGGCCATCAGCACCGCGAACTCGTCACCGCCCAGCCGCGCGGCCACGTCGCCGTCGCGCAGGTTCACGCGCAGCCGATCGCCCACCTCGGCCAGCACCGCGTCGCCGACGTCGTGCCCGCGCATGTCGTTGACGTTCTTGAAGCCGTCCAGATCGAGGCTGACCAGGGTGCGGTTCGTCGCCGACCGCTCGCGCAGCGCCCGGACCAGGCCACGGCGGTTGGCGAGCCCGGTCAGCGGGTCGGTGTGCGCGAGCTCGCGGAAGTGCGCCTCGCGGTGCCGCAGCTGCAGCGTGTAGTTCCGCACGTCGCCCAGCGCGAGATACTGCCGGCTGACCAGCGCGAACCCCTCCACGCTGACGCCGAGGAAGCCGAGTCCGGTGAACTCGCCACCGGCCAGGATGTGGTACGTCCCAGCGATGATCATGGCGGCCATCGGGACGAACGCGTACCCGGAGCCGCGCTGGGTGATGTCCCCGGTGACCGTGACCGGGCGGTCGGCGATCTTCACAGCGTGGGCGACCACGAGCAGCCCGGCCGGCAGCAGCAGCGCGCCGACCAGCACGACGTCCGCTTTGCCCTGGCAGATCCCGCTGGACAGCGCGGTGGCGGCCAGTGCGACGACCGTCACCCCGGCAGCGACCCGGACCGTGACGTGCCGGGGCCGGTGCGCGTGCATGGCGAGCATCGCGGTCACCCCTACGGCGATGGCGACGACCCCGGCCGGGAGCAGGATCGACAGGCACTGCACGGGGGTACGGCCGCCGAGGATCCGGGTCGGCTCGGCGACGAGCACCCAGCCGACGAACCACAGGGCCGCGGCGATGATCAGCCCGTCGAGCAGGTGACGCAGCCCGGCGCGGCGGTTCTCCGCGGCGCCCGGCAGCATCAGCGTCCCGATCAGCAGGGTGAGCGTGCCCAGTGCCGTCGCGGCGGCCACCGCCTGGCCGAGGGTGCGGCTGGAGCCGTACGAGATCGCGCTCAGCGCCCCGGCCAGCGCGGCCGCGGTCGCGACGGCGGCACCGGCGGCGAGCAGGAGGTGGGCTCGGCGGGCGGCACCGGTGTGCCTGCGCCCCGAGTTGGCCAGCAGAGCGACGGCCGGGACCGCGACCACGAGGCTCGCCAGCCCGGCCAGCTCCACGCCGGACGGTGAGTGCACGGGAACACTCTGCCGCATTCGGATCTTTTAATCGAGGGTTGGGTGTCCCGACCTATGGACTTAGTGGTGCCTGACACGGGGCCGGTCCTTACCGGCGGTGGCACTATGGGCTCATGCCTGAGCTGCGTTCCCGGACCTCTACACACGGTCGGACGATGGCCGGCGCCCGCGCCCTCTGGCGCGCCACCGGCATGACCGACGACGACTTCGGCAAGCCCATCGTGGCGATTGCCAACAGTTTCACCCAGTTCGTACCGGGGCACGTCCACCTCAAGGATCTCGGTGGCCTCGTCGCCGACTCCATCTTCGAGGCGGGCGGGATCGGCCGCGAGTTCAACACGATCGCGGTCGACGACGGCATCGCCATGGGCCACGGCGGCATGCTCTACTCGCTGCCCAGCCGCGAGCTGATCGCCGACGCGGTCGAATACATGGTCAACGCGCACTGCGCCGACGCCCTGGTCTGCATCTCGAACTGCGACAAGATCACTCCCGGCATGCTGATCGCCGCGCTTCGGCTCAACATCCCGACGGTCTTCGTCTCCGGCGGCCCGATGGAGGCCGGCAAGACGGTCGCCATCGAGGGCATCGTGCACGAGAAGCTCGACCTCGTCGACGCCATGTCGGCCAGCGCCAACGAGAACGTCACCGACGAGCAGCTCGACACGATCGAGCGCTCGGCGTGCCCGACCTGCGGCTCGTGTTCCGGCATGTTCACCGCCAACTCGATGAACTGCCTCACCGAGGCGATCGGCCTGGCGCTGCCCGGCAACGGCTCGACGCTGGCCACCCACGCCTCCCGCAAGGCGCTCTTCGAGAAGGCCGGCGAGCTGATCGTCGACATCGCGAAGCAGTATTACGAGAACGACGACGAGAGCGTCCTGCCGCGCAGCATCGCCAACCGCGACGCCTTCGAGAACGCCGTCGCCCTGGACGTCGCGATGGGCGGCTCCACCAACACGGTGCTCCACCTGCTGGCGGCGGCCCGCGAGGCCGAGCTCGACTTCAGCGTCGCCGACATCGACGCCATCTCCCGCCGCGTGCCCTGCCTGGCCAAGGTCGCCCCGAACAGCCCGAAGTACCACATGGAGGACGTCCACCGCGCCGGCGGCATCCCCGCCCTGCTCGGCGAGCTGAACCGCGGCGGCGCCCTGAAGACCAACGTCCGCTCGGTGCACTCCCCCGACCTCACCTCGTGGCTCAACGACTGGGACATCCGCAGCGGTCAGCCCACCGACCAGGCGCTGGAGCTCTTCCACGCGGCCCCCGGCGGCGTGCGCACCGTGCTCCCGTTCAGCACCGAGAACAGGTGGGCCAAGCTCGACACCGACGCCGAGGCCGGCTGCATCCGCTCGTTCGAGCACGCTTACACCGCCGACGGCGGCCTGGCGATCCTCTTCGGCAACCTCGCCCCGGACGGCTGCGTCGTCAAGACCGCCGGCGTCGACGAGACCCTGTGGAAATTCACCGGCCCGGCCCGCGTCTTCGAGAGCCAGGACGACGCGGTCACCGGCATCCTCGGCAAACAGGTCGTGGCCGGCGACGTCGTGATCATCCGCTACGAGGGCCCCCGCGGCGGCCCCGGTATGCAGGAAATGCTCTACCCCACGAGCTTCCTCAAGGGCCGCGGCCTCGGCAAGGCCTGCGCCCTGATCACCGACGGCCGCTTCTCCGGCGGCACCAGCGGCCTCTCCATCGGCCACGTCTCCCCGGAGGCAGCCTCGGGCGGCCTCATCGCCCTGGTCGAAACCGGCGACGAGATCACCATCGACATCCCCGGCCGCACCATCTCCCTCAACGTCACCGACGAGGACCTCGCCCAGCGCCGCCACGAGCAGGAACGCCGCCCCAAGCCCTACACCCCGGCCGACCGCACCCGCCCGGTCTCCGCCGCCCTGCGCGCCTACGCCTCCATGGCCACCAGCGCCAGCGACGGCGCCTACCGCAAGGTCCCCGAATAAACCCAGCTGGTCAGTGCCGGTGGCCGTCAGTCACTTTCGCAACGACCTACTTCACGTCGCTGTAATTACGCCCGACGGCGCGCAACAACCGCACCACCGACCGGCCGAGTCACTCGCGGATCTCCGTGCGTGGCCCGGCCGGTCGCGCATCCGCCGGGTTCTCCCCTCCACTCACCCGCACCTCCCCACCGTCCCCCGGCCCACGCTTCTTGCCGGCCCGCCGCGCCGCCCGCGTCCCCAGCGCGCGCCGTAGGCGTTCTGGCAGGCCACGCCCGTGCAACCGCCACAACCCGGCCACCGCGAGCACCACAAAAACAACCCCGGCAAGCCACCACCGCGCGACCGGCCATACCGCCACCCCCACGGCCGGCCCTGACCGCACCACAGCCTGCCCCGCGACGTCGACGCCGCTGACCCCCTCCGGCACCTCCATCAGCAAACGCTCCGCCGCATCCCCACGGACCAGCCCCACCACGCGGACCCCCGCCACCGTCCCGGACGACACGCTGCCCGATCCGGAAACCAGCGGTCCCGCACCGGGGAACGCCGCGGCGGGTTCGTAAGCCACGGCGACCAGCGTCCCGTCAGGCCGCCACCCCAGAGCCCGCCCAGCAACGGCGTGACGCAACACGCCGAGCGCCGGAGCAGGATCCACCGACCCGTCCGACGCCCGTAACGTCCGGAACTGCCAGCCGTCCCCCGCCAAGCCGCCGACCAGCAGCGACGCGCCGTCCGGCGTCCAAGCGCCCTTCCCTGAAAGCACCATCCCCGCCGGCACCGCGAACTCGGATTCCTGAGCACCATCGGTGCCGGCGATCACCATCCGCTGCCCGACCTGATACGCCAACCGATCGCCGGCCCGGGTGAACGCGACCGGCCCGTCCCATTCCGCGGGCACCGTCCCCACCGCCCGGACCTGACCGCTGCCCGGTTCAAGGAGCCCCAGCTGCGTGCCGCGGTCAACGGCGAGCAGCGTGCCGTCGGCGGACCACCCCCGGGGCCCGCCGCCCCCGCTGCCGTCAGGGAACACCCGCGTCGAGGTGCCGTCGATCGCTCGGATGACGAGGGCGCCGAGCACCCGGTAGGCGATGCGGGTGCCGTCCGGCGACAGCAGCGCTCCTTCACCGGGCGGCCCAGCGAACGACAGCCGCCGGTACGAGTCGCCGACGACGCCCACGGTGTTGCCGGCGTTGCCGCTGTTGCCCGCGTTGCCAGCGTTGTCGATGTCGCCGGTGTCGACCAGCACCGAGGCCGACCGCAGCGGCGCCTGGTCCAGGCCGGGCGTCCACGGATAGGGCGTGGAGATCCGCTGAGGCAGCGCGAGCTGCCCACCGCCGCTGAGCCCGTTTCCCGGGGCGATGAGACCTGCCGCCAGCCCGGCGAGGCCCGCGGCGAGCACGATGAGAATGGATCTGCGCACGTCAGGAAGTATGCGGCGGGTCGATACTTGCCGTAGTGCAACGATCAGTGAATACTTGCCCGGGCCCGCAGCACCGTTACGCTGCGTAGGTGGTCGTTCGGGAGGTGGCTGTGGTCGGGGTCGAACTCGGGTGGGCGGCGACGCTGCATCGGCTCTGGAGCTCGGTCACCGTTATCACTGCGCGTGATCAACTTGCCGATCTGGTGTTACCGCCGCTGCTCACCGAGCCCGGGGTGCTCGCCGTGTGGGGGTTGCGGCACGATCCGGCCGGCGGCATTTCGGCGTACCGATGGGCTGGTCTGCCGTTGCGGCAGGAAGATCGCGCCGAGGCGGAAAAGATCGCGGCCCGGGAGCTGCCGGTGGCCCCCATCGGTCCGGAGCTGGAGAGTCTGCGGGCCCAGGGCGCCCGGCAGGTGCTCTCCGCCCGGCTCGACGTTCCCGGCGCGGAAGCCGGCAGCATGCTCGTCGTGGCCGGCGCCGATGCCGATCTGCCCCGGTTGCAGGCCTGCCTGGCGCAGATCGTCGACGTGACCAGGGAGGCGATCCGCCGGCTCCTGGCCGGGCGTACCGAGGACGAGCAGCAGATGCGCGACGCCCTGCTCGCGGAGGCGTCGCTGCAGATGGACGCTGTGCTGGACACCACGCAGACGATGCACCGGGCGGCCCGGATGGCGGTGCCGGCCATCGCCGAGGGCTGCCTCGTCTACGTCCTCGAGGATGACAAACTGCTCCTGCGCAGCGCCGTGCACGTCGACATGCGCCGCCTCGACACGGCGCTGGCGAACCCCGCGTACGCCGCATGCCTGTCCGACCTGGCGAGCAGGGCCGTGGCGGGCAACGCCGAGCGGGTGCACTCGGGCGATACCGACAGCGCCGGCACCCGGACCATTCACCCGCAGCTCCTGCGCGCCCGCGGCCGGGTGCTCGGCGTGCTGCTCTTCCTCTTCGACCGCGGCGACGACCGGATCCCGCCGCCGGACTTCCTGCGCGACCTCGCCTACCGGGCGGCGCTGGCCATTGACAACGGCGAGCTCTACGAGCAGCGGCGGCGTGACGTGGTGACCATGCAGCAGCATCTGCTCCCCAGCCGGCTGCCGGTCGTGCCGGGCATCGCGATCGCCGCCTCGTATGCGGTCGGTGACCGGGTCACCGAGGTGGGCGGCGACTTCTACGACGTGGTGACGCGTACGGATGGCGTGGTCGCGGCCCTGGTCGGTGATGTCTGCGGGCGCGGGCCCGAGGCTGCGGCCCTGACCGGCATGGCCCGGCACACCCTGGGCACCCTGCTGACCGAGGGCGTCTCGCCCGCGCGGGCGCTCGGGCGGCTCAACACCGGCCTGCGCCGCGACGGCTCCTGGCGGTTCGTCACGGCCGGGGTCGCCATGCTGCGCCCGGCCGCGAAAGGCCTCGCCGTGCAGTGGAACTCCGCCGGTCACCCCGCCCCGATCGTGCTGCGCCGCGGCCGTTCCGCGCAGGCGGCCCGGGGCGGTGGCATCCCGCTCGGGGTGCTCCCGCAGGCCACCATCGGACGGTCCAGGCTGCTGCTCGCCCCGGGCGACGCCCTGCTGATGTTCACCGACGGGCTGACCGAGGCCCGCGACGCCGACGGCGTCATGTTCGACCACGCGGCGCTGTGGCAGGCTCTCGACCGGCTGCGCGACGCCCCCGTCGAGACGCTCGTCCACGAGTTGAGCCAGGCCTCCGCCATCTTCGGCGGCGCGGTGGCCGACGACATCGCCGTGCTGGCCGTACGCGCTGAGGAGCATCACGATGGGTGAAACCGACCGGGACCTGGTGCTGGTCGTCGAGGACTCGGACGAGGATGTCGAGGCGATCGGGCGGGCCATCGGGCGCTCCCACCCCCAGGTGAGACTGGAATTCCTGCGCTCCGGCGCCGAGGTCATGCCCCGGCTGACAGCCGCCGGTGCGACCCTGCCCGGCATGGTCCTGCTCGACCTGAACATGCCCGGCGAGGGCGGACTCGACGTGATCAAACGGATCCGCGCCGAACCCGCCGTGAGCGCCCTGATCCTCGTCGTGTTCACGTCATCGGAGGACCAGGCCGAGGCGGACGCCTGCTACGCGGCCGGCGCGGACAGCTACATCTTCAAGCCGATCAACTTCGCACTGTTCCGTACGGTCCTGCACCAGACGCTGGACTACTGGCGCTCCCGCGGTTGACAGCGGATCAGGCGCCGAGAACCGGTGCCCCGATGCTGTTCGGCAGGCCGAGCCCGGGCAGCGTCTTGTTCTCCTGACGGATGGTCAGCCCCTCGGGCCACGCCACACTCGCCGCGGCCGCGGTGCCCTGCAACCGGACCCGCAGCGCCGCCGGCTGCCACATGTGCTCCTCCTCCGGCAGCAGCCGCACGCGGATCGTCGAGTGCGCCGACTCACCGTGCGCCAGCGTCAGCGTCGTCGCTTTCCCGGTGCCGGGCAGGTTGACGGTCTGCTTCCAGCCACCGGTCGTCGGGCCGGTCAGCGCGACCACGGGGTTGCCCGAGAGGATGCACGTGGCAGCCGACTTGTTCGTGTAGGTGAGCCGCACGTTCTCGAAGAACTCGCCGCCCTTCTCGAACATCTCCTCATCGGTGGCCGTCGTCGACAGGTTCCCGATGGCGCATGGCCCCAGGGCCGCAGCCTCGGCCTTGGAGGGGTTGTGCAGCGCCAGCGCACTGCCGGCCACCGCGGACACAACCGCCACCGCGGTCACAACCAGCACTCGTACGCGCATCGTTCTGTTCCCCTCGACCGGCTGGACCACCAGGGCCCGGCTCCTGAGAAGAAATCTAGAGACTCACCGCCCCCCGGAAATCACGGTTTCGTGCCACCCCCGGAGGCGCTACGGTCCAGGCGTTGACCCGGGACTCGAAGGAGATCGAATCATGAGGCAGATCGCGACGCCGGCCCCCGTTTCGATCCAGCCTGGAGGATTCCCCTGTTCCGCATCGACCCGTTTCCCGAGGATGTAACAGCTACCCCGCCGGCCACCGTCGGCGCGTACCTGTGGCATGAGGTCAAACCCCTGCGCGGCGTGATCGCGGCCAGTGTTGTGCTCGCGGCGATCAGTGCCGGCATCGAGGTCTGGCTGATCGCGTACGCAGGCCGCCTCGTCGATCTGCTCGGCGCGACCGACCCCGGCAACCTGTGGCGCGACCACGGCCGGGAGCTGCTCGGCGCCGCGGCGCTGGTCCTGATCGCCCGGCCGCTGGTCCACCTGGTCCGGGAGGCGATCGACGACCTCGTCCTCAAGCCGAACGCGCTGACCCGGGCAACGTGGCGCGCCCACCGGTACGTCTCTTTGCAACCGGTCGGCTGGTTCCGCCGGGATCTGGCCGGACGGACCGCCACCTGGGTACGCGACGGTGGTGCCGCGGCGACCAGTTGCGTCTACAACACCGTGCACGCGCTGGCTTTCATCGCGGCGTACATAGTGGGCTCGGCCTGGCTGATGGCGGCCACCGACCCGCGGCTGCTGCTCCCGCTCGGCATCTGGCTCGCCTGTTACGCCGCCCTCATGGGATACGTGATTCCCCGCTACCGTCGCGCCTCCGCCACGCACCAGGAGGCGAACTCCGCGCTGACCGGGCTGCTCGTCGACTCGTACGCGAACGCCGACACGCTGGCACTGCTCGCCGACCGGGACGCCGAGGAACGCACCGACCGCCGGGTCTTCGCTGACGCACGGCGGGCTCAGCTCGGCGTACAGCGGCTGGAAGTCACCATGAACGGCGCCATGACCGCACTCAGCGGCATCCTGCTGGCGGGCCTGGTCGGGTACGGCATCGTGCTGTGGCGTTCCGGTGCCGCCCCGATCGGCCTCGTCGCCGCCGCACTAGCACTCAGTTTCCGCATTACCTCGCTCGCCGAGTGGCTGCTGGACGCCGTGTCGGCATTGTTCGGCTCGATCGGTGCGCTGCGCCGCGCACTCGTCACGATCGCCCAGCCGCTCGCCGTCGCGGACCGCCCGGACGCCAAGGAGCTTGCAGTGTCCGGCGGCTCGATCACGTTCACGGCGGTCAGCCACCATTACGGTCGCGGCGCCGGCGGTCTCGACCGGCTGTCCCTGCGGATCGGGCCTGGCGAGCGGGTCGGTCTGGTCGGTCGGTCCGGGGCGGGAAAGTCCACCCTGGTCAACCTGCTGCTGCGCTTCTACGACGCGGAGGCGGGCACGATCGAGATCGACGGGCAGGACATCACCGGGGTCACCCAGCAGAGCCTGCGCCGGCGCATCGCCATGGTCAGCCAGGAGGCGATGCTGCTGCACCGCTCGATCCGGGAGAACATCGGCTCCGGCGACGACGCGACCATCGCGGCCGCCGCCCGATCAGCGGCAGCCGACGACTTCATCAAAGACCTTGACCACGGGTACGCGACCCAGGTCGGCGAACGCGGCGTACGGCTCTCCGGCGGTCAGCGGCAACGGATAGCGCTGGCCCGGGCCCTGCACCGCGACGCCCCGATCCTGGTCCTGGACGAGGCGACGTCGGCGCTCGACTCCGAGGCGGAGGCGGTCATCCAGGAGTCACTGGACCGCGTAATGGCGGGTCGCACGGTCCTCGCGGTTGCGCACCGGCTCTCCACGATCGCGCGGATGGACCGCATCGTCGTGCTGGACGCGGGCCGGATCGTCGCGCAGGGCACCCACCGCGAGCTGCTCGATCAGGGTGGCCTCTACGCGACATTGTGGGCCCGTCAGTCCGGCGGTTTCCTAGACGCCGGAGCGCAGGGGCTTTGAGCAGAGCACGTCGGGATACGGGATGTAGCCGAGGGCCTGCCAGAACCGCAGGCCGCTCTCGTTGTCGGGCATGACCAGGAGGTTCACCCGGGGGCAGCCGATGCGTTCGAAGCGGTCCTCGAGCTCCTTCACCAGCTGACTCGCGATGGCTTTGCGGCGGTGTCCGGGGTGGACGGCCAGCCGGAGGATCCAGCCCCGGCGACCGTCGTAGGTGCCGAGCACGACCCCGGCCACCTCGTCATCGGACGCTGCCACCAGGAAGAGCTCGGGATCGCGGGTCAGCTTGGCCTCGAGCTCGGGGCGGGTCACGACGTCGCGGCCCGCCGCTTCCCACACCGCCGTCACCGCATCGAAGTCGGTCCATTGGAATTGACGTACGTTGATCACGTCGGCAATTCTGTCAGCATGGCGCGCATCGCTTACAACCACACGGATGCCCAGGCTTTCGCGGCGACCCGGCACCTCGGCGACGCCTCGTCCTGGCGTGCCGCGATCGTCGAGCACTTCGATCCGAAGCCGGGCAGCCGATTGCTGGACCTCGGCGCCGGCACGGGCAGCTGGTCGAGGACGTTCACCGAGTGGTTTCCCGGTGTCGAGGTGGTCGCGGTCGAGCCGTCGGCCGCGATGCGGGACCTGTCGGTGTTCCAGCCGATCCTGGCCGGTGACGCCGCCGCGATCCCGCTACCGGATTCCAGTGTGGACGCGGTGTGGATCTCCACCGTGATCCACCACGTGCCTGACCTGGCCGCGGCCGCCGCCGAGCTGCGCCGGGTGCTGCGGCCCGGCGCTGTGGTGCTGATCCGGTCGGCGTTCGCGGGCCGGCCCGAGGGGATCACGCAGTTCCGGTACTTCACCGAGGCTGTGCGGGTGCTGGACACCTACCCCAGCGTCGCCGACATCGAGGAGGCGTTTGCGGGGTTCCGTACCGTCAAACTCTCCAAGGTCCCGCAGCACACCGCGTCCTCGCTGCAGGAGATCGTCGCGACGCTGCGCCGCGAGGCACACACCCCACTTCAACTGATCACCGACGAGGAGTACGCCACCGGCCTCGAACGGCTGCGCGCAGCGGCCGAGACCACGACCGGCCCGGTCATCGATCACCTGGATCTGTTGGTCATGCGTACTGACCCGGCCGGTAGTCCCCCGCCGGCTGCCGGGTGATGACGTTGATCCGGTTGAACGCGTTGATCAGGGCGATCGAGGCGACGAGGGCCATCAGCTGCTCCTCGTCGTAATGCTTGGCGGCGTTCGCCCACACGTCGTCGCCGACCCCGGCACCGTCAGCGAGCCGGGTGCCCTGCTCGGCGAGTTCCAGGGCGGCCCGCTCCGCATCCGTAAAGACCGGCGCCTCCCGCCACGCCCCTACCAGGTTCAACCGCACCGACGTCTCCCCCGCCGCTGCGGCGTCCTTGGTGTGCATGTCGAGGCACCACCCGCAGCCGTTGATCTGGCTGACCCGGATCTTCACCAACTCCTGGGTCGCCGTCGGCAGCGTCGAGTCGACCAGCATTTTGTTCGCCGACACGAGGGCCTTCACGATCTTCGGCGCGAGGTCCGTACCGAACGGGTTGAGCCGAGCCTGCATGACGTACTCCTTCATCGAGGGTCTGTTACGACTACGACGAGACGGCAGTCAGGAACGTAACGGCGCGATCCGCGCGGGGTCGGTCGTCGACACGATCTCGACGATCCGGCCGTCGGCCACGGTGCACGCGAGCACGCCCAGCAGCTTGCCCTTGGCACTCGTCGACACGACCCCGGGCTTGCCGTCGACCAGCACCCGCCGCGACGTCGCCGTGGCCCGGGCCCCACGCAGGGCACGGTCGGCCACCTCCTCGGCTCCGCGCAGTGAGATCATCCGGCGCGCGGTGTACGACCGCCACGTCACCTCGGGGTCCAGCAGCCGCACCAGAGCGTCGAAATCCCCCTCCCGGGCCGCCGCGAGAAACGCGTCGACGACGGCGCGTTGCTGCCGCGACTCCTCAGCGGGACCGCGCGGGTCCTGCACCTTGCGGCGGGCCCGGCTTGCCAGCATCTTCGTGGCATCGGTGGACCTGCCGAGCACCGCTCCGATCTCGTCGAACGGCACCGCGAACATGTCGTGCAACACGAACGCCAGCCGCTCGACCGGGCTGAGCGTGTCGAGCACCACCAGCAGCGCCAGCCCCACAGACTCGGCGAGCACCGACTCCTCCCCGGGGTCCAAGCCGTGATCCTCGGTCACCACGAACTCGGGCAGCCGGTCCTCGTACGAAACCTCGGGTCTGGCCTTCCGTGACCGCAGCATGTCGATGCAGATCCGCCCGACAACGGTCGTCAGCCACCCCGCCAGATTGTCGACGCCGTCCGCGTCCTGCCGAGCCAGCCGCAGCCACGCCTCCTGCACGGCGTCCTCGGCGTCCACCCGCGACCCGAGCACCCGGTATGCGACCCCGACCAGTCGCCCCCGCTGCAGTTCAAAAGCCTCCGCCAGCTCCGAGGCCGTCCCGGTCATGTCGCCACCTTCCCCGAGCGAACTCCGTCACGAACCTGACGAGCCGGCCGCGGCAAAGGTGACAGATAGCGTTCGAGGTTGATTTCTACCTGGAGCGTTGCGGCTTCACGCCGACCGCGGCGAGCGTCCTCCGGCTGACCTAGGGGTTATTGATATCCGTGCGGTATCAACCGAGAGGGAGCCGGTCTTTCCCTTCTCGGTGCTGCGGACGTTGACTCATTGCATGATTGTTGTTACTTCCCCTACCGGGAACATCGGGTCCCAGGTCGTTGCGGGCCTGCTCAATGCCGGTGCGCCGGTCCGTGTCGTGGTCCGGGATCCGGCTCGGCTCGCAGCGGGCGTCGCCGAGCGCGTCGAGGTGGTCCGGGGCTCCCACAGTGACCCGGCGGTCGTGGCCGAGGCGTTCGCGGGTGCCGACGCGGTCTTCTGGCTCGTGCCTGCCGGCCATGCCGCGCCGAGTGTCGACGCGGCGTACTCCGGATTCGCGCGGCCGGGCATCGAGGCGTTCCGTGAGCAGGGCGTCGGGCGGGTGGTCGGGGTCTCCGCGCTGGGTCGTGGCACCGCGGTCTCGGGGCAGGCCGGGTATGTCACCGCGACGCTGGCCATGGACGACCTGATCGCGGCTTCGGGCGTACCGTACCGGGCTCTGACCATGCCGTCCTTCATGGACAACACGCTGCGGCAGGCCGGTCCGATCAAGGCGCAGGGCGTTTTCTACGGCCCCTCGCTGCCCGGCCTGGCCGTGCCGACGGTCGCCACCCGGGACATCGCAGCCGTCGCCGTGCGGCTGCTGCTCGACGGCACCTGGACCGGTTTCGACGAGGTCCCGGTGCTCGGACCGGAGGATCTGAGCTTCGACCGGATGGCCGCGATCATCTCCGACGTGCTCGGCCGCGAGGTGCGCTACCAGCAGATCCCCGGCGACGCGTTCAAGGCGAGGATGATGGGCAACGGGATGTCCGAGGCGATGGCCCAGGGTCTGCTCGACATGGCCGTGGCGAAGAACAACGGCCTCGACCAGGGCGTTACGCGTACGCCCGAAGCCGGCACCCCGACAACGTTCCGCGAGTGGTGCACCGAGATCCTGAAGCCGGCCGTCGATGCCTGACGTCGAGCAGACGCTGGCCCGGTTCGCCGACGGGTTCGTGTTCACGCCGCGCTCCCCGGTTCTGCACCTGCCGTCCGAGGCGGGGCTCGAATACGAGGACGTGACGTTTTCGGCGCGGGACGGCGTACCCCTCGAAGGGTGGTTCATCCCCGCGCCGGGCGCCGACAAACTGATCATCGCCAACCATCCGATGGGTTTCACCCGCTCCGGGATGCCGACGCACCTGGAGCCGTGGCACTCGGCGTGGGTGGGCAGCGGCAACGGTTTCGAGGTGAACTTCATCCCGGACTACCGGATCCTGCACGACGCAGGGTACGCCGTGCTCGCCTACGACCTGCGCAATCACGGACTCAGCGGCGCGGCCCACGGCGGCGTGGTGTCCGGGGGCATCCTCGAGGCGCGGGACGTGGCCGGGGCACTGGCGTACGCGCGGCACCGCCCCGACACCCGGGACATGACGATCGGGTTGTTCAGCCGGTGCATGGGGGCGAGTTCCACGTTCGCGGCGATGGCGCAGTTTCCCGAAGCCTTCGACGGGGTGTCCGCGCTGGTAGCCCCGCAGCCGGTGACCGCGAGCGTCATCATGGGCCGGCGACTGGCCGCGCTGGAGCTGGGTGAGCACTTCGGGCGGCTCGAGGAGCTCGTCGTCGAGCGGGCCGGAGCGAGTCTCGGCATCGCCCAGCGCGTACCCGTGGAATGGGCCCGGCACGTCCGCGTCCCCACGTTTCTCTATCAGGTACGCGGTGACGTGCTGACCGACCCGTCGGACGTGCGGGCCATGTACGACGCGATCCCCCTCACCGACAAGAAGCTCCAGTGGATCGAGGGCAGCACCGCGCGCTGGGACGGTTACCTTGAATTCCAGCGCCGCCCCGATCCCATGCTCGACTGGTTCAGGAGCCACCAATGACCGATTCACTGACCGGCAAGGTCGTCATCGTCACCGGAGCGTCGTCGGGGATCGGCGAGGCCACCGCCCGGCTGCTGCACGAAGCCGGCGCCCATCCGGTGCTGGCCGCCCGCCGCTCCGACCGTCTCGAGACGCTGAGCAAGGAGCTGGGCGGTGCCCTCGCGGTGACGACCGATGTCACCGACCCGGCCCAGGTGCACGCGCTGGCGACCGCCGCCGCCGACCGGCACGGCCGCGTGGACGCGCTGGTCAACAACGCCGGCGCGGGCTACCACCGGCGGATCGAGGAGATCGACCCGGCGGAATACCTCGGCCTGCTCAACCTGAACGTCGTGAGCGTGGTCAACGGCATCCAGGCCGTCCTGCCGCATCTGCGCGCGGCCGGCGGCGGGCGGATCGTCAACGTCAGCTCGGGCAGCACCCGCGCGGTCACCCCGGGCGTCGGCAGCTACGCCGCGACCAAGTGCGCGGTCAACATGCTCAGCGACGTGGCCCGGCTGGAGCTCGCCGACGACAACATCCAGGTGACGCTGCTGCTGCCGTCGATCACCGCGACGGAGTTCGGCGGCGGCATGTTCCAGGACCGCACGGTGGTCCGGCCGGGCGGTCTGGTCCCGCAGTCCTCCGAGTACGTCGGCCGCGTCATCCTCCGCGCCCTGCGCACGGGCGAGGCCCGCATCGACATTCCCCATGGCCCGGAGCAGCCCGATTTCCCGGACGTCAGCTAGGAAAAGTCGCCCGCATCGTCGTGCCGCCACCCGGGGCGTCCTCGGCCCAGACCTGGCCGCCGTGGCGTTCGACGATGCGGCGCACGATCGCCAGGCCCGCCCCCGACCCGTCGCGGGGTGCGGACTTGGGATGCAGGCGGCGGAACAGCTGGAAGGCCTGTTCGCGCAGGTGAGGCGGCATGCCCACGCCGTTGTCGCGGACGTTGAGGGTGCCGGCCGGCTCCGCGAAGACGCTCACCCGGCGCGGGCCCGTGGGGTGGGCGTATTTCGCGGCGTTGACGAGGAGGTTGACCAGGATCTCGTCGAAGAGCACCGGATCCGCGGCGAGCATGGCCGCCGGGTCGGGCAGCTCCACCTCGACCTCGGCCGCTTCGAGTCGCGGGCCGGCCACCTCCAGGGCACGCAGGGTTGCCGCACGCAGGTTGACCGGTTCGCGGCGCAGGTCGGTGCGGCCGAGGCGGGAGTAGTAGAGCAGGGCGTTGAGCAGCTCGTCCATGCGTACGGCGAGGCGCTGGATCGATTCGAGGCGCTGGGTGGTCTGCGGGTCCAGGGTGTCGGCGGCGTCCTCCGCGATGAACGTCGCGGTGTTCGCGATGCCGCGCAACGGCTCCTTGAGGTCGTGCGCGGCGGCGTGGGCGAACGAGTCCAGGTCGACGTTGCTACGGCTCAGCTCCGCGTTGAGGACAGCCAGCTGACGGGCGTGCGCCACCGCGATCTCCATGATCGCGCGGCCCAGCTCGGCGACCATGGCGAGGTCGGTCGGCGACCACGGCACGCTGCGGCCGCGCACCGAGGCGAGGAAGACCGCGGTCGAGCCGCGTGGGGTCAGCCGGGTGCCGTGCGGGCCCAGGACGACGGGTGCGCTGGGATCGATCGCCCAGCGTCTCTGCACCGTACGCTCGCGGCGTACCCAGATGATGCAGTCGCCCGTGGCACTGAGCGGCAGCACCAGAGCGCCGTCGAGAACGCCCGAGAACGCGGCGAGCGCCGGCACCTCCTCCGCGAGCCGGTCACTGTGCCAGAGCTGCCCGGCCGCCAGTTCTGGAAGCTCGGCGAGCAGCGCCGTGATCGCCTCGGGTCCCGGGTCGGTGCCGTGCACTATCGTGCGGCCGTTCGTGCGTACGACAACCGCATCGTTCTCCACGACCTGCTCAAGGCCACCCGGCCCGCTCGCCCACCCGGTCGGCAGGTCCGCGGCGACGCGCTCCATCAGCCGGGCGATGACCGTGCGGGACCGTTCGCGCGCAGCCGTGTCGTCGCGTTCCCGCAACGCGGCCAGGTGCAGTGACAGCGCCACCCCGAAGAACTCGCACGCCGCCCGGAGCTGCGGGCTCAGCGGCTGCACCCCGCGGCCGTGACACGCGATCAGCCCCCACAACCGGCCGCCGGCCAGCAGAGAAACTGACATCGACGAGGTCACACCGATGTTGCGCAGATACTCGAGATGAAACGGCGAGACCGTACGCAGAACCGACAGCGACAGATCCAACGGCTCACCGCTCCCGGGCAGGACCGGCGGCACCAACTGCGCGGTGGTGTCCTCGACGTCCGCGATGACCCGGATCCAGTTGCGCTCGTAGAGCAGCCGGGCCTGCGGCGGGATGTCGGTCGCCGGGAACCACAACCCCCGCCACGGCTCCCAGTCCCCCACGACCTCCTCCGCGATCACCTCACCCGGCCCGTCGGCGGACTCGAAGCGATAGGCGACCACCCGGTCGTACCCCGTAATCGCCCGGATCTCCTGCACAGCGGCCTGGCACGCCTCGGTGACGGTCACGGCCCGCTGCAGCCGCACCAGCGCCGCCCGGATCGGCGCATAGAACGCCATGAACTCGTTGGCCGGCTCCCGGGCCGGCGGCTCGAACTCCAGCACCAGCATCCCGTCGGAACGATGCACGGTCACATCGAACCGCCGGGGCCCGTCGCCGGTCGCCAGCTCGATCGGCATCATCGCCGTCTGCCCGGTGTCCGCGTCAGCGAGCCCGGTCAGCGCACCCACCTGCTCGGTGCTCAGCAACAACCCCACCGGCGCCCCGACAAGCGACCCGACCCCGAGCATCCCCGCGGCATTCGCACTCGCCACCACCACCCGATCACCCTCGAGAGCAACCAGCGCGCCGTAAGACTGCACACCCCCGAGCCGGTGAATCGGCTCCCGGACACACTCCGCCAGGTCGAACGTCGTCCCGGTCTCCAGCTCAGCAGCCGTAGCCCGATCGGAAAGCCACCCCTCACCAGTCACCAACCGACATTAGCCACCCATCGGCCGAACCGGGCTCCGCAGCCCCTCAGATTCAGCGATCGGCGCGACGGCCAGCCGCTCACCGTTGCGAGCGGCGGCGGCCCTGGCCCACGAGCTGGTGGAGATGAAGCCGAGTGTGAGCGCGACGAGTCCGCAGGCCCCGAGGATGGCCCAGGCGACGTGGCCGGCGGCGATGAAGTCGGCGCTCCCCACGATCGAGCCGGTGACGGCGACGCCGATGGAGATGCCGAACTGGCGGGCGCTGGCGGCGAGCGCGCCGGCGACACCGACCTGGTCGGGCGGCAGCCCGGAGACGGCGGTGGTGGTGACCGGCGGGCTGACCAGGCCCGCGCCGAGACCGAAGATCGCGTAGGCGGCCAGGAGATAGCCGCTCCCCGTGTGCCCGGTCACGGGTACGAGCAGGAAGGCGCCGGTGGCGAGGAGCGCGCCGCCCAGCGTGAGGGGCAGGCGGGCACCCCGGGAAGCGACCAGCCGCCCGGAGAGATTGGCGGCGACGGCCTGCCCCACGGCCAGCGGAATGATCATCAGTCCGGCGCGCAGCGGGCTGAAGTGGCGGACGTCCTGGAGGTAGAGGGTCGTGAGGAAGAAGAACCCGCCGAGACAGGCCGACATCGCCACGGAGATCGTGTTCGCGCCGGAGAACGGCGGGCTACGGAAGAACCGCAGGTCGATCAGGGGCTCGGAGCGACGGGGCTCGACGACGAGGATCCCGGTGAGGGCGAGGACGGCGAGGGCGACCAGCCCGGCGATCCGGGGGTCCGTCCAGCCGAGACGGGGGCCCTCGATCGTCGCGGCGATGATCGACGCGAACAGGACGATGATCAGCGCCTGGCCGACCGGGTCGAACGCGCGGGCCCGGGCCGCCCGGGACTCGGGGACGAACCGCTGGGTGAGCGCGATGGCGGCGATCCCGATCGGGACGTTGACCCAGAACACCGACTGCCACGCGATCCCGCTGACCAGCACGCCGCCGAGTACGGGGCCAGCCGCGATGGTGATCCCGATGACCGATGCCCACACGCCGACCGCTCGCGCCCGTTCCCGCCTGTCGGTGAACACGCTGACGATGATCGACATCGCAACCGGGTTGAGCATCGAGCCACCCACCGCCTGCAGGCTGCGGAAGGCGATCAGCCACCCGACGCTGGGTGCCAGGGCGCACACCACGGAGCTGAGCGAGAACAGGGCCAGCCCGAGCTGGAAGATCCGCTTACGGCCGAAGCGGTCGGCCATCGAGCCGGACAGCAACAGCAGACATGCCATGACCAGCGAGTACGCGTCGACCGTCCATTGCAGGGCGCTGACGGAAGCGTGCAGGTCCCTGCCGATCGACGGCAGCGCGACGTTGACGATCGTGAGGTCGATGCCGGTCACGCCCACGCTGAGACAGCAGATCGCCAGCACCAGCCGGCGGTGAACAGGGGTGGTTGTCGGTGCACTCATGGCGGATCCTCGGACGGGTCGGTAGAGTCTCCGATGAAACGGAGAGGGTGTTCACATCACCATACGGAGACCCTATCCACTTATGCAAGGACGATCGCATGCCTGACCATCCGCCCGCCAGGAGAGCCGACGCCGCCCGCAACCGCCAGCGGATCCTCGACGCGGCCCGCACCGCTTTCGCCGCCACCGGCACCGAGACGTCCATGGCCGAGATCGCCCGGAGATCCGGGGTCGGCCCGGCGACGCTCTACCGCAACTTCGCGACCCGCCACGAGCTCCTGGAGGCACTGCTCGTCGACGAGGTCGATGAGGTCTGCGCCGCCGCCGCGACGGTCGAGGGCGACACCCCGAGGGACCGGCTCACCGCCTGGTTGCGCCGGTTCTTCCAGTACGTCACCACCAAGCGGCCGGTCGTCATCGGGCTGCTCGAGCACACCGACAGGACCGATCCCGTCTTCGACACCCGGGGCCGCATGCTCACCGCCGGGCGGCCGCTGCTCACCGCCGCCCAGGAAGCCCATCAGATCGCCGGCGAGCTCGACCTCGACCAGATCCTCGACCTCGTGATGGCGATCGCGAAGATCCCCGGCACCCCGGAATACCGGCAGCCGATCCTCGACGCGGCACTCGCCGGACTACACGCGCGCAGCGGGTGAGGCCGTGCTCCCTCGCGGGGTGAGGTGCGCGGACTGCTCCTCCGCGTCGGAGACCGGTTCGCCGGCGATGGCGGCCAGGAGCTGGCGGGCGGCGTGGGCTCCGTAGGCCGGGACGTCGCGGGTCAGGGCGGTCAGGGGCGGGTGGACCAGTGAGCAGAGCGGTGAGTCGTCCCAGGCCACGATGGAGAGGTCCGCGGGGACGGAGAGGCCGATCTCCTGGGCGACCGCGAGCCCGGCGACTGCCATGACGTCGTTGTCATAGATGATCGCGGTGGGGCGGTCCGGGCGGGCGAGCAGGTCACGGGTCGCGCGGCTGCCCTCCTCACCGGTGTAGTCGGAGGAGACCGTCACTGCTTCCGGCAGGCCGAGCGTCTGGCAGGCCTCGTCGAATGCCCGGGTACGCGTACGCGTGTGCAGCATTTCCGGAGGCCCACCCACCCGGGCGATCCGGCGGTGACCGAGCCCGATCAGATGGGCCATCGCCTCCCGGATCGGGCCGGCGTCATCGGAGCGGACCTGCGTCAGGCGGCCCGTGTCACCCGGACCCCCGATGACCACCGCCGGCAACTGCAGCTCGTCGAGGACGGGGATGCGAATGTCGTTCTCGCGCAGATCCGTGACGAGCACGCCGTCGACCCGGCGCTCACCCCACCAGCGGCGGTAGACCTCGATCTCGGTCTCCGGGTCGGGGACGACCTGCAACATCAGCGCGTACGACCGGGCGGCCAGCACCTGCTCGAACCCGCTGATCAGGCCCATGAAGAACGGCTCGACACTGAGCATCCGCGCCGGCCGGCACAGTGTCAGCCCGATCGCCCGGGAACTCGCACCGGAAAGGGCCCGCGCCGCGCTGTTGGGGTTGAAGCCGATCTCCCGCGCGATGGCGACGATGCGCTCCCGCGTGGCATCGGAAACACCGGGCTGACCATTGAGCGCGTACGAGACCGCACCCTTGGACACGCCGGCACGCCGCGCGATGTCGGCGATAGTGGGGCGTTTCACTGCAGGCCTCCCAGAGCACAGACTCCCACGCTACCGCGCCTGGAAAACGCCCGGATCACGAGGAGAATCGGTACGTGACCCAGATCGACGGCGTACACGTCCAGGACTCCCTGGTCTCCCTCTCCGCGGCCGGCGTACCCATCCTCCAGATCCGCTGGCTCGAGGACCGCGGGGCGGAAGAGGTGGTCACGGCGCCGGGACCGTGGTCTTCGGCCCGATCCGATCGTGGACGCTCCGCGGCGGCGATCTCACCTTCGAATACGGCGAGCGCGCGGCGACGGAGCTGGGCTTCCCGACGCTGCACGAACTCCAGCTCGACATCCCGGAGGACGAGATCGCCCGCACCCGCGACGAACTCCTCGAAATCCTGAACGGCACCTGCTGCGTCATCGACACCCCCGGCCTCCGTTACAGCGACTGAACCGTCAGCCGATGGCCTGCGTGCGGCACTGTGGGCGTACCTATCCTCGGTGGGTTTCCAAATAGGCTTCCATGCGCTCGGCCGGAGCCGGGCGGCCGAGTTTGAAGCCCTGGCCGAAGTGGCAGCCGGCCTGGCGGGCGCGGTCGATCTGCTCGGGGGTCTCGAGGCCTTTGGCGACGATCTGGAGGCCGAGGCGGCGGCCGAGGCTGACCACGACGTCGATGACCGCGGGGGTGGTGGGGTGCGGGAGTTGCTGGGTGATGAGGGACTGGTCGAGTTTGAGGATGTCGACCGGGAGACGGCGCAGGTGGGCCAGAGAGGCCTGGCCGGCGCCGAAGTCGTCGAGGGCGGCTCGGACGCCTAGTTTCCGCAGGCCGGAGAGGGCCGCGACGATGGCGGGGACGTCTTCGGCGATCCAGGTTTCCTGGACGTCGATGACGAGGCGTTCGGGGGCGATGGCGTAGCGGGCGAGGATTTCGGCGACGTGTTCCGGGAAGCGGGCGGTGAGGAGCTCGCGGGGGGCGATGTTGACCGAGAGCCAGAAGTCGGTGTCGCCGGTTGACCAGCCTGCCAGGTGGCGGCAGGCGGCTTCGAGGACCCATTCGTCGAGTTCGGCGGCGCAGCCCACGGCCCGGGCGATGGGGAGGAGCTCGGCGGGGAGGATGGTGCCGAGGGTGGGGTGGCGCCAGCGCAGGAGGGCTTCGACGCCGACCGGCTGGTCGTCGGCGAGGTTGAGGACCGGCTGGAAGACGAGGTCGAGTTCGCCGCGGTCGGGGGCGCCGAGGAGCTCCCGTTCGAGGTCCATGCGGCGGTGGAGCTGGATCTCGACGTCGGTGTCGTACCACTCGACGCGGTCCCTGCCGAGCTGGAAGGCGCGGCTGCGGGCCAGGTCGGCGTGCCGGACGACCTCGTCGGAGTCCTTGCCGCCGGAGAGTTCCGCGAGGCCGATGCTGGTGCGCAGCTCGACGATCACGCCGGGGAGCTGGTAGGGCTCGACCACGGCGGTGACGATGCGGGTGGCCAGGGCGTACGCGAGGACTGCCCCGTCCGTGGTCAGCACCGCGAACTCGTCGCCGCCGAGCCGCGCCGGGACGTCGTCCGGGCCGAGCAGCGCGCGGATGCGACGGGCGACCTCGATGAGGACGGCGTCCCCGGTCTCGCGGCCCCGGGTGTCGTTGATCTCGGCGAGGCCGTGCAGATCGATCACGAGCAGGGTGCCCTGCTGGCCCGCGCGGCGACGGAACTCCAGGAGGTCCCGCATCAGGGCGCGGCGGTTCGCCAGGCCGGTGAGCTGGTCGGTGTAGGAGAGCTTGTGCAGCGTACGTTCCAGATGTCGCCGTTCCCCGACGTCCCGCACATGGACGACGAGCGCGGCGACCTCCGGCACGGACCGCTGGTCGGCCACGGTGGACTCGGTGTCGCGCCAGACGCCGTGCCCGTCGCAGAGCCGGGCGTTGAGCAGCGCGGGCGGCCCGTCGCCGTGTTCGCCGGCGAGCAGCGCCTCGATGCCGGCCTGTGCCCCGCGGACGTCCTCGGGATGGATCAGGTCGAGGAAGGTCCGCCCGATCACCTCGGAGTCCGCGAGCCCGAACAGCCGCGCGGCGGCCGGCGACTGCCAGCGGACGGTCAGCTTGTCGTCGAGCACCAGGGTGAGGTCGGTGGCACCGGCGACCAGGGAGCGGAAGTGGGCTTCCTTCGTGGCCAGCTGCCCGGTGTAGGACCGGATGTCGCTGACGACCAGCAGCTCCCGCATGGTCAGCACGGCGACCATCAGAATGCCGAGGACCACCCCGACGGTGTCGAAGTCCCCCACGAAGATCAGGTGGTAGAGCGCGGCGACCACGCCGACCCCGGCCGGGACCGCGAGCAACGGATAGCTCGACAGATACTGGTCGGGCTCGCGTGGCGTGATCCGCTCGGGCAGGTGCCGGCGCGAGCCACCCTCGGCGGTCAGCGTCAGACCGCCCACGATCGCCAGCCCGCACAGCGAGATCCCCCACCCGCCGATGTCGGACAGCACGAAGTTCGCCACGGTGCTGAGCGCGATCAACAGCACGATCGCCCCCGCACCACACCGCAACGCCGCCGGCCGGTGGATCCGCGCCCGCAACACGATCACCGTGACCATCGAGATGCCGGAAGCGGCGCACAGCGTGCAGGCCAGCGCGGCATACGGGGTTTCCCGCATCGTCGTGACGAGGTATGCGGCGAACCCCAGGCTGATACCCAGCCCCAACCCGTCGAACATCCGCCGCAACCGCACGGCGACGGTCGCGGCGGCACCGGGTAGCAGCATGGTGCCGAGCACGAAGAACGTCGCCACGCCCGCGACGCCCACCGAGACGAACCAGTCGGCGCCAGGATCGTCGAGCGCCAGCACACCGCAGGTCACGGCCGTCAGCAACGCGGCGACCCCGATCAGCCCCGCACCCCGGCACGCCGCGAAACCCCGCTCGTCGTGATGGATGGCCAGCGCGGTGCGCCACAGCACCCCGGTCGCGAAGACCGCGGCGATGCCGACACCGGCGGCAAGCGAGACGAGCACGGGCAGCAACCCGGCCAACCCGGCAACGAGCACACCGGCAGCCACGACGGGGGCGAGCAAAAACGCCACACGGGTGCTGACCCGCGAGGTGGGGCGCGCGAGGGGCGACACTGCCACGGTGGTCGGGATCCTTGAAAGCTCGAGGGGCTTGCGGGCGCTGAGGGGAGGCTCCCACTGCGGGTAACGACCATCCCCCGGACAGGTTACGTGCGGCCCGACCCCCTTCGCACTCGCGGAACGTCTGTTATGGACAAGCCGATCATCCTGCTTTTCTCGGTACGCACTCCGCGCGGCCCGCCTGACCAGGCGTTGCACCCGCCAGCCCCCCGCCCTCAGCCCGCAGCCCCCGCCCTCAGCCCGCAGTCCTCAGCCCGCAGCGCTCAGACCTCAGCCGCCGGCGACCGAGGGCAGCACCTGGATCTCGGCCGCGGCGGGCACCGGGGTGTCCAGCCCACCCGACCGCCGGCAGTCCTCACCGTCCACATAGACGTTCACATACCGCCGGAGCACCCCGGTCTCGTCACGCAACCGGCGCTCGAGCCGCGGCCATCGCTGCCCGATCTCGTCCAGCACCGCCCGCAGCGACCCGTCGGCCTCGACGTTCAGCCGCCCCTCACCCCCGGCCTCGGCCCGCAGCGCGCCCGGAACCAGCACGACCGGCATCAGTGACCCACCCCTCCCGACGTCACCGCGCGCACGCAGAGCACATCCGGCAGGTGGGCGGCCACGGTGGACCAGGTCTCCCCCTCGTCGCGGCTCGCGTAGACGTCGCCGGCGCGGCTGCCGAAGTAGACCCCGGCCGTCGTCGCGTTGTCGGTGCACATGGCGTCGCGCAGGACCACCGGGTAATACGGGTCGTCGGGAAGGCCTTGGTGCTGGGCTTGCCAGGTATCGCCGGCGTCGGTGGAGCGGAAGACCTGGCAGCGCAGGTCCACCGGCTCGCGCCGGCCATCGCTGACCAGGGGGAAGCTCCAGATCGTGCCGCCGCGGGCCGGGTGGGTGACCATGGTGAAGCCGAAGTCGGCGGGCAGCGTGGCCGCGATGGACTGCCACGAGTCGCCGCCGTCCGTGGTGCGGTAGACGCCGTGGTGGTTCTGGGCGTAGTAGCTGTCCGGATCGGCGGCGTCCCGGGCGACCTTGTGCACGCACTGGCCGAACTCGGGCCACGGGTCGGGCAGGAAGTAGGCCTTGATACCCCGGTTGGCGGGTGCCCAGGTCTCGCCGCCGTCCGAGGTGCGGTAGACACCGCCCGTGGACATCGCGACCAGGACCTTCCGGCTGTCGTGGGGGTGCGGGAGGATCGTGTGGATCGCCTGGCCACCGAAGCCGGCTCCCCAGTCGGGGCGGTGCGGGTGGTCCCACAGGCCGCGGACCAGCTCATAGGTGAGCCCGCCGTCCGTGGAGCGCCACAGCGCCGAGGGCTGGGTGCCCGCCCACACGACGGGCCCGGCCGGGGTGATCTGCCACACGCGCTCGACTGCCGCCCCCGTGTCACCGGGGAAGGCCAGCGGCGCGTGGTCGGGCTCCTGCCAGGTCGCGCCGTAGTCGTCGCTGACGGTCACCGTCGGGCCGAAGTGGGAGCTGTCGATGCCGGCCAGGAGGCGCGGCACGGGTCTGCTGGTGTCGAAGGCCACGGCGTAGACAGCCGTGCCCGGGAAATGCGCGGAGCTGAGTCGCCAGCTCCGCCGGTCGTCGTCGCTGGAGGCCAGGAAGAGGCCCTTGCTGGTGCCGATGGCGAGCGTCGCGGTCATGGCTGGGAGTATCCGCCCGGGGTCCGACAAAAATCCGGCTGATACCCGATGGGAGGATGGGGAACGTGAGCAGCAAGAAGCCCGTTTTCCGCGTACGCCGATCTGGCGCCCTGGTCCTCGCCGCCTTCATCGCGTTCGTCAGCGCCGTGCCGTTCGCCGGGGGCAAGTGGGTGCTGGCGCCGTTGCTGCTGATCCCGCTCTTCGTGCTGATCTGGGCGTTCCGGGCCGGCACCGATGTCACCACCGAGGGGTTGCGGGTGCGGGCGCTCTTCGGCAGCACCGAGGTGCCCTGGTCCCGCGTCGCCGAGCTCGGGCCCGACCGGCGCGGCCGGATCTCGGCGCTGCTCACCGACGGTAAGGTCCTGGCGCTGACCGGGGTCACCGAAGGTAACCTCCCCGAGGTCCTGGCCGCGGGTGGTCAGGAACTGAACACCGGGAGCCAGGAAGTCAGTAGCCCCCCGACACCTGATTGATCAGCGGCTCCCCCGCAGCGAAGCGGCGCACCTGATCGCCGGCCAGCGCATACGCCCTCGGCAGCAACCCGACCACCGAGCCGCCGGTGTGTGGCGTGATGAAGACGTTCGGCAGCTTCCAGAGCGGGTGCCCCTCGGGCAGCGGCTCCGGGTCGGTCACGTCGAGCGCGGCGGAGATGCGGCCCGTGGCGACCTCGGTGAGCAGCGCCGCGGTGTCGGCGACCGGGCCCCGGGCGGCGTTGATCAGCAGCGCCCCGTCGGGCATCGCGGCCAGGAACGCGGCGTCGACCAAGCCCCGCGTCTGCTCGGTCAGCGGCACCAGGAGCACCACGATCTCGGCGTCCGGGAGCAGGGTGGGCAGCTCGTCGACGCTGTGCACACCCTCGGCGGGCCGCGCTGTCCGGGCGACGCGGGTGATCGTCACGCCGAACGGCGCCAGGTGCTCCTCGACGGCCAGGCCGATGGACCCCGCGCCGACGATCAGGACCCGTTTGCCGGTCAGTTCGCGCGTGGGGGTGAAGGAGCTGAATGACCACTCCTCGCGCTGCTGTGCGCGTACAAAATCAGGGAATTGACGCAGCGCAGCGATCGCCGCACCAACCACCCACTCAGCGACGGGTTTGTCATGCACGCCTCGGGCATCGCACAGAGTCACCCCCGGGGGCACCTGCCCGACCCAGGCGTCCGCACCCGCGGACAGCAACTGGACGACCTTGAGCGCGCCGAGTTTGGGCAGCTGATCGGCCGCCCGTGCCGTCGAGAGGAAGGGCGGCACCCAGAAGTCGACCTCCCCGGGATCGGACGGCCAGGTGCCGGCGTCCTCGCAGACCTCGACCTCGACGCCGGCGGGCAGCTCGCCGAGCAGCCCGCGGCCCTTCTCATGTGCGATCCACACCTTCACGCCCTACAAACTAGTCCGGCCAGGGCTTCCCAGCGGGCGCGGCTACCCTGGTCTGGTGAACGAGGAGGTCGTGTGATCGTGCGCAGTCGCCGCGCCCGCACGTGTGCCGTTGCTCTCGGCTCCGTGCTGTTCCTGACCACCGCGTGCAGCTTCGGCCCGCCGGACCCCGATGTGGCGGGCGAGCCACCCAATCTGCCGAAGCCTTCCGCCGCCGCCACCGCTTCCGCCTCGGCCGACGAGCAGCAGGAGGTGGCGGTCACCGTGCTGGCCAAGCGTCTCGAGGTGCCGTGGGGCATGGCCTTCCTGCCCGACGGCTCGGCGCTGGTCACCGAGCGCGACACGGCCCGCATCCTGCAGGTGGGGCCGGAGACCGACGGCGACACCCTCAAAGTGACGGAAGTGCAGCGACTCTCCGAGGTCACCGCGGGTGGCGACGGCGGCCTGCTGGGCATCGCGGTCTCCCCGAAGTACGCGACCGACAAGACCGTCTTCGTCTACTACTCGACGACGAAGGACAACCGGGTCGCGAAACTGACGCTCAAGGGCAAGCCGCAGCCGATCCTGACCGGCATCCCGCACGCGACGGACGTCAACGGCGGTCAGCTCGCGTTCGGGCCGGACGGGTTCCTCTACGTGACGACGGGCGACGCTACCAACGGTGTGCAGGCGCAGGACCCGAAAAGCCTCGGCGGCAAGATTCTCCGGATCACCGCGGACGGCAAGCCGGCTCCGGGCAACCCGGCTCAGGGCAACCCGGCGAAGGCATCGCCGGTGTGGTCGTCGGGGCACCGTGACGTGCAGGGACTCGCCTGGGACTCCGGCAAGCGCCTCTATGCGAGCGAGTCCGACCAGAGCAGGACCAGCGAGCTCAACGTCATCGTCAAGGGCAAGAATTACGGCTGGGCCGCCGTCGAGGGCGCCGGCACCGACGCCAAATACACCAATCCGCTGGTCAGCTGGCCGAACGCCGAGTCCAACTGCTCCGGCGTGGCCGTCATGGAACGCATTATCGCGACCGCCTGCCGGGACGGCCAGCAGCTCTGGATGCTCAACGTGACCGGCAACGGCACGCTGATCGGGCAGCCGCAGGCGCTGCTCAAGGGCGAGTTCGGCCGGTTGCGCGCGCTGGCCGCCGCCCCGGACGGCTCACTCTGGGTCGCCACCTCCAACCAGGAGGAAGGCGCCACCCCGGATCCCGAGGACGACCGGATTCTGCGCCTGGTTCTCTCCGGCGGAGGAGCCGGGCGGAGCTAGGGCCTGGTTTGCCGACTTACACGCGGGGGCAGGTGAGCCGTTGACCATGAATATGACAATCACGCGAGCGAATGCAGTGGCAAACCGGGTCTGGCGACACGTCTGGACCCGACGTCTCGGGCGATGGGCCGCGGTCCTGCTGGTCGGCCTGACCGGCGTGGTCGTGGGCGTGATGCTGCTCGCCCACACCCAGATCGGGGTGGGCCCGTTCCGCGCCGACATGTCGATCACCCCGTCGATCCAGGGCGGCACGGAGATCGACATCCCGCCGCTGGGCTCGCTGCACCTGGACAGCCACGACGGCCCCATCCACCTCAAGGTGGACCTCGGCTCGCTCGACCAGGAACGCACCGCGGCGCTTATCGACGACCCGACCGCGATCAGCGCGGCCGGTCAGTCCGCGGTCGACGACGTGACCAAGGGCGTCATGCAGCTGGGCCTGCGCGCGCTCGGTGCGGCGATCGTCTGCTCGCTGATCCTCTCCGCGCTGATCTTCCGCAACATCCGCAAGGTCGCCGCCGCCGGCGTGCTCGCGCTGGTCGTCACGGGCGGCAGCCTCGGCCTGGCGGCCGGCACCGTCCGCCCCGACTCGATCAGCGAACCCCGCTACGAGGGCCTGCTGGTCAACGCGCCCGCCGTGGTCGGTGACGCCCGCAAGATCGCGGACAACTACGGCAGGTACGCCGACCAGCTCGCCGAGCTCGTCAGCAATGTGAGCCGCATCTACACCACGGTGTCGACGCTGCCCGTACAGCCGGCCGGCAACACCACCCGCATCCTGCACATCTCCGACCTGCACCTGAACCCGGCGTCCTGGAGCGTCATCAAGACGGTGGTCAAGCAGTGGGACATCGACGCGATCATCGACACGGGCGACATCGTCGACTGGGGCAGCAGCGCGGAAACCACCTATGTGAACAACATCGCCACGGTCGGCGTCCCGTACATCTATGTCCGAGGCAACCACGACTCGTCGGCCATCCAGGCAGCGGTCGCCCGCCAGAAGAACGCCAAGGTTCTGGACAACACGATCATCACGATCAACGGCCTGACCATCGCGGGCATCGGTGACCCTGAATTCACTCCCGACAAGAGCGAAACCGAGGCGCCGGCCAACTCCGACGACCTGGCTACGAATCCCCTGCTCGCCGCCGGTGACCAGCTCGCGGACACCATCCGGGCCGCCAAGACCCGCGTCGGTGTGGCCCTGGTCCACGACCCGGCGATGGCACCCCCGCTGTCCGGAACGGTCCCGCTGGTCCTGGCCGGTCACACCCACAAACGCGAGGTGAGCGTCCTCGGGGCGCCCACGGCCGACCCGTCCGCGTCTCCGGCCGCGTCACCCGCTCCGGCCACCGCCCCGATCGAGACCCGGCTGCTGGTGGAGGGCTCGACGGGCGGCGCCGGCCTGCGCGGCCTGGAGAAGGAGGAGCCGACCCCGCTGCAGATGTCGGTCCTCTACTTCGACGAGAACCAGTCCCTCAAGGCCTACGACGACATCCAGCTCGGCGGCACCGGCCAATCCAACGTCACGGTCCAGCGCAACGTCGTCGGCGCGGAAGATCCCCGCCCGACCACCAACCCCTCAGTGGTCAACGGCGTCACTCCCAGCCGCTGATCTTTCATCCCCGGGAACCCAGTAGGCCGGCACGCTCAACGCCCCGATCACAGCGAGCAGGATCAGCAACAAGGGCCAAAAGGCGTCCCGCGCCTGGGCCAGCTCTTCCGGTAGCCGCGGATCGACCAGCCCGGCCGGATCCCGCACGACGACCACGGCCTCAACCTCGCTCCTGCGCTCGGGCCAGCTGGTGAGCCGCCCCGGGATCAACTCGCCCCCGGACCGGAGCGTGTAGGTGTCGCCGGTCCTGCTCTCATGCTTCACGGCCGAGGTGGCAACCACCTCCTCACCCCGCGCACTCAGCACCGCGGCCCACGCCCCCGTGGTGACCTGCCCCATCAGGAGCGCACTCAGCGCCCAGACCGCATACAGCCATCCGAACCGAACCCGGTAACGCGCCCCCGCCGCAGCCGCATAGAGCGCCACCAGCACCAGACACCAGAGCAATGCCCCCAGCGCAGCCGCCAGATCGGGCCGGATCCAGGCACCCGCCGCCAAGGCCGCCAAGGCCGCCAAGGCCGAGCAGCAGAGCAAAACACCCTGCCACCCGCCCGACAATCACCCCGGCCCGCCGCACGCCCTCCAAGGTAGACAGCCGGCGCTCCTACCCACGGCCTGGCCGCCATCGCATGACTGGCCGATGCCTCACGCCTCGTCGGCGATGAGCCGCCGCACCGCTGCGGTGAGCCGATCGCCGTCGACGTCGGATCCCGTGACCATCGCCTGCAGGATCACCCCGTCGACCAGCGCGACAACGTCCCCGGCGGCCCCGCCCGCGTACGGCTCGAGCATCCGCCCCATCCCGTCCAGCCACCCCCGGGCGAGCGGCCGCAGCCGGGGATCACGGGCAGCGGCGACGTAGAGCTCGTACTCGACCTGCACCCGGCGCCGATCGCCGAGATACCCCTGGACCAGCCCGGTCAACTCGGCCGGCACATCGTCGGCACCGCCCAGCCGTTCAGCCCAGCCGTCCAGCTCGACCCGCAACTCCTCAGCCGCGTGCTGCAGGGCGGCGCCGATGAGATCGTCCAGCGTCGGAAAGTAGTACGTCGTGGCCCCCAGCGGTAACCCGGCCCGCAGCGCGACCGCCCGATGCGTGGTCCGCCCGATGCCCACCTCGGCGATGACCTCGAGCGCGGCCTCGGCGAGCGCCCGCCGCCGCGCACCGGGATCACGCGCCCGCTTCTGCTGAGCACCCATCAGTGCTGTGCCGCCCCACCGACGTTCAGCGTCACCACTCCCGCGACGATCAGGCTCACTCCCACGACCTTGACAACGGTGATCGGCTCGTTCAGAAAGGCCGCACCGATGGTGACAATCGCCGCAGTCCCCAGCCCGGACCAGATCGCGTACGCCACCCCGACCTGCACGCCCTTGATCGCCTGCGACAGCAGCACGAACGACAACACATAACCGGCCAGGCAGGCCACCGTGGGCCACAGCCGCGTGAACCCGTCGGTCGCCTTCAAGAGGCTGGTCCCGAACACCTCGGCCGCGATGGCCCCCACCAGATACAGATAAGCCACGACGTACGCCCCAGATCCCGTGTAGTACAAAAGTACAAGTACGATCGTACAACTAGAATCCGATTCCGACGATCTTGACGAGGAACCGATCGATCTGCCGATCAACGGGTGAGCCGGACGACCCCGGCTCGTTGAGCCGGAGCGACACCGCGCCGTGCACCGCCGCCCGCAGGTCGAGCGCGATCACTTCGGCATCCTCATCCGCGGCGACCAGCCCGGCGTCGATGCAGCGCTGCACAGCGGCGACCGAGCGCTCCGCCATGACCAGCTTGAAGGACATGTCCGCTCGCCGGTTCAGGGCGCTCTCGTGCAGGACTTTGTAGAGACCCGGATGCCGCTCGGCCCAGCCGGCGAGCACGAGCGTCCGCTCACGCAACCCCTCAGCCGGGTCGCCTGCCGACTTCTCGGCCCGCTCGACGGCCGCCATCAGATCGTCGTGACAACTGCGCAGCGCGGCCAGGACCAGTGCGTCCCGGTCGGGGAAGTGCAGATAGATCGAGGTCGTGGCGATGCCGAGCTCCCGGGCGACGGCACGCAGCGAAAGGGTCTCGTCCTCGGCCGCCTCGTCCAGGAGCCGCAGTGTGGCCGAGACGATGTCATCCCGCAGCAGGTTGCCCCGCCCACGCTGGTTGCGACCACGGGTCGCCGGAGTGTTCGTCATGGTCGGTCCATTGTATGGCGTCGGTTGTAGCGCTACGGTCGTAGCGCTACAACAGTTCACCTAAGGAGAAGACGATGCGCTCCAACAAGGAGATCGTGCTCGCGTTCTATGAGGCCGGGCTCAACAACAAGGACTTCACGGCCGCATCGGAGCTGCTCGGCACCACGTACACGCAGCACAACCCGCGGATCGCCGACGGCGTGGACGGTTTCCGGGACTTCGTCGCGGGGCTGGCCGAGGACTTCCCCGACCTGCGTGCTGACGTCAAGCACCTCTTCGCCGACGGGGACTACGTGGTGGCCCATGTCCACGGCATCCGGGTGCCCGGCCAGCGCGGGACGGCGATCGTCGAGTTCTTCCGGCTCGACAACGGCAAGATCGTCGAGCACTGGGACGTCATGCAGCCCGTCCCCGAGACCTCACTGAACCCGCACGGGATGTTCTAGCGGCGACCGCCGAACGAGGTGACGAGCGCGTCGGCGACGGCGTTCGCGTCCGTGTCGGCGAGGTCGGCCGGGTATTCGGGGAGCAGGTCGTCCCAGATGACCAGCCACGATCCGTACAACTGGGACTGCCCTTCGGGGCGGGCGAAGAACCAGAGGTGCAGATGGGCACCGCCGTCACCGACGCGGTAGAGGTGCGCGCGGGAGATGTGCGGCAGGGCCTGCACGTGGCGGGCGATGTGGGTGCTCAGGACGCCGAGCTCGGCTGCCAGGTCGTCGGGCAGGTCTGCCAGGTCGTAGTGGTCGCGGGGGTGCAGCATGAGCACCAGCGGCACGCCGACCTTCGCGATCCGGGTCAGCCGCCACCGGTCGTTGAACCAGATGCCCTTGTCGCGGTCCCGGCACGAGCTGCAGTCCGACGGGTCTTCACCGTGGCGGGGCGGCTCGGGCAGCACCGGCGGACGCAACCGGGCCACGCGCAGGCCATCCGGGTCGAACGGGCTGATGTCCCAGCCCGTCATGCGCGCCAGGGGAAGTCGCTGCTCATCATCCGCGGCAGCAACCGCACGGTTGTAGAACTCTTCGGGTGTCATCGCCATGCCCGCAGGCTAGAAGCACCCCGCACGGCCGGGACCGTGCGGGGTGCTGCGAGGAGGGGTCAGCTCAGGCGGGCGAGGATCAGCTCGCGGACCGTCTTGGCGTCGGCCTGGCCGCGGGTGGTCTTCATGACCGCGCCGACCAGGGCGCCCGCGGCGGCGAGCTTGCCGTCGCGGATCTTGGCGGCGATGTCGGGGTTGGCGGCGATCGCCTCGTCGACTGCGGTCTGCAGGGCGCCGGTGTCGGAGACGACCTCGAGGCCCCGGGTCTTCATGACGACGGCGGGGTCACCCTCGCCGGCCACGACGCCTTCGAGGACCTGGCGGGCGAGTTTGTCGTTGATCTTGCCCTCGTCGACCAGGGCCTGGAGCTGGGCGACCTGGGCGGGGGTGGCACCGACCAGCGAGAGCTCCACACCGGTCTCGTTGGCGCGGCGGGCGAGCTCGCCCATCCACCACTTGCGGGCGCCCGCGGCGGTGGCGCCGGCGAGGATGGTCTCCTCGATCAGCTCGACCGCGCCGGCGTTGGCCACCGACTGCATGTCGGACTCACTGATGCCCCAGTCGACGCGCAGGCGGGCGCGCTTGCTGCTGGGGCGCTCGGGGAGCGCGGCCTTGAGCTCAGCGACCCACGCGGTGTCGGGGGCGATCGGGACCAGGTCGGGCTCGGGGAAGTAGCGGTAGTCGGTCGCCGTTTCCTTGGAGCGGCCCGGGCGGGTGTCGCCGGTGTCCTCCTGGAAGTGACGGGTCTCCTGGTGGATGCGGCCGCCGCCGTCGAGGACGCCCGCCTGGCGGATGATCTCGGAGCGGACCGCACGCTCGACCGAGCGCAGCGAGTTGACGTTCTTGGCCTCGGTGCGGGTGCCCCACTCGTCGCCGGGCTTGTTGAGCGAGGTGTTGACGTCGCAACGCAGCGAGCCCTGCTCCATGCGCACATCGGAGACGCCGAGCGAGCGGATGATGTCACGCAGCTCGGTGACGTAGGCACGGGCGATCTCGGGGGCGCGCGAGCCGAGACCGGTCACGGGCTTCGTGACGATCTCGACGAGCGGGATGCCGGCCCGGTTGTAGTCGACCAGCGACTCGGTCGCGCCGTGGATGCGGCCGGTGGCCCCGCCGACGTGCAGGGACTTGCCGGTGTCCTCCTCGAGGTGGACCCGCTCGATCTCGATGCGGAACGTCTCGCCCTCGATCTCGACGTCGACGTAGCCGTCGACACAGAGCGGCTCGTCGTACTGCGAGGTCTGGAAGTTCTTCGGCATGTCCGGGTAGAAGTAGTTCTTCCGGGCCATCCGGCACCAGGACGCGATGTCGCAGTTGAGCGCGAGACCGATGCGGATGGTCGCCTCGATGCCGGCCCGGTTGGCGACCGGCAGCGCGCCGGGCAGACCGAGACAGACCGGACAGACCTGGGTGTTGGGCTCCGCGCCGAACTCGGTGGGACATCCGCAGAACATCTTGGTGTTCGTGCCGAGCTCGACGTGCGTCTCCAGGCCGATCACCGGCTCGTAGCGCGCGACGGCGTCGTCGTAGGTGGGAAGCACGGTCGTACTCATGCGGTGGACTCCAGGTGACTGCGGGATCCGACGAACACAAGCCTAATGGGCCCCACCGACAAGAATCCGGCGGGTTTCGCCTGCCCCCACGAGAAAAGACCATTTCGGTACGGTCTACCGCATGCGTCGCGTCCCTCTCCTGTCCGTCCTGGCCACGGCAGCCCTCGTTGCCGGCTGCACGTCCACCCCGCCCGCAAAGCCCATAGCCTCGGCGGAAGCCTCGGCGGAAGCCTCGGCGAGTCCTGCCGTCACCGTCGACTATGCGGCCTGGTCAGCGGGGCGTTCGGAGCCCAGCGCGGACCCGCTCTACCCCAAACGCGGCACGGACAAGCTCGATGTCCTGCACTACGCCCTCGACCTGACCTGGGATCCGAAAACCAAGAACCTGACCGGCACGGCAACCCTTCAGGTACGCCCGACAGCTGACGCGAAGCAGCTGTCGCTCGACTTCATGCCGTACGAGCTCGACTCGGTCACCGTGGACGAGGCGCCGGTCACAGCGACTGTGACGGACGAGAAACTGACCTTCCCCACGACGCTCACCGCCGACAAGCCCGTGACGATGGTCGTCAAATATCACGGCGAGCCGAAGACGACCCCGATGCCGTCACACCGCTCGGACACCGAGCCGCTCGGCCTCACGGTCACCAAGGACGGCGGCCTCTGGACGATGCAGGAGCCGTTCGGCGCGTTCACCTGGTACCCGGCGAATGACCAGCCCTCCGACGAGGCGCTCTACGACATCGCGGTGACCGTCCCCGAGGGCTGGTCCGCGATCGCCGGCGGCACCCCGGCCGGGCAGGACGGCAGCACGTTCAAGTACCGCAGCACGGACCCGGTGGCGACCTACCTGACCACGCTGGCCGTGGGCAAGTACACGAAAGTGACCGCCAAGGGCCCGCACGACCTGCCGCTGACCTACTGGTATCGCCCCGGCACCGATGATGACGTGGTGGCGTCGCTGAAGAAGTCCCCGGACTACGTGAAGTTCCTGGAGGAGCGCTTCGGCCCGTACCCGTTCCCGAGCGGCGGCATCGTGATGGTCGACTCCGCGTCGGGTATGGAGACCCAGCAGATGATCACCATGGGCGGCAAGCACGGGAAATGGGACAAGGACGCTCAGTCGGGCTTCGAGGAGGACCTCCTCCATGAGTACGCCCACCAGTGGTTCGGCGACTCGGTGACCCCGACCACGTGGAAGGACCTGTGGCTCAACGAGGGCTGGGCGACGTACGCACAGTTCCTCTGGGAGCAGAAGGTGTACAACCTCACCGACGCCCAGCTGGAGACCTTCTTCCGGGCCCGCGACGCGGAGCTGCGCAAGAAGCTCGGGCCGCCCGGGAGCCCGCTGGCGGCGAACTTCGCCGAGAGCAACGTCTACATCTGCCCGGCGGCGATGCTCCAGCAGCTGCACGAGAAACTCGGCGACAAGGCGTTCTTCGCGCTGGGCACGGCCTGGGTGCAGAAACAGAAGAACACCCAGCAGGACCGGGCGACGTTCATCGCCTTCGTGAAGAAGCAGACCGGGAAGGACTACAGCAAGCTGATCAACACCTGGCTGGACTCGCCGACCACCCCGGCCTGATCCCGGTCAGGAGCTGGTCTCCGCAGCGGTGCCCTGCTGCGGCTCGACCTGGGCGAGGCGGGCGCGCAGCGCCGCGGTGACAGCCGCGTAGGAATCGCCTCCCAGTACGAGCCGCAGCGGCGCGGGCTCCTCGTCGACGCTGTCGATCACCCGGGCAGCGATCTTCGCCGGATCGCCGGGGAGCGGGGGCGGTCCGTTCCGGAAGGCGCGCACCATCGCGGCCGGGGTGCCGTCATAGGCCGCGAGCGGTTCGCCGAGCTGCAGGCTGCCGTTGGCGAACGCCGTGCGCGCCCCACCCGGCTCGACCAGCGTCACCCCGATGTTGAACGGGGCGACCTCCTGGGCCAGGGCTTCCATGAAACCTTCGACGCCCCACTTGCCGGCGTGGTAGAGCGAGGCACCCGGGTGCGCGGCTAGCCCGGCGACCGAGGAGATCTGGATGATGCGGCCGCTGCCCTGCGTACGCAGATGGGGAAGCGCAGCCCTGGCCGTCTGGATCGCACCGACGAGGTTCGTGGCGATCTGGTGCTGGACCTGCTCGTCACTCACCTCCTCCGCCGCGCCGAACAGGCCGTAGCCGGCGTTGATCACGACGACGTCGATCCGGCCCAGATCGGCGAAAGCGGCGTCCACGACCTCGCGGATCCTCGGCACATCGGTGACGTCGAGGTGACCGAGCCAGAAGCTCTCCGCGTACGTTTCCTGCAGGTCCTTGACCGAGTCCGGCCGGCGGACGGTCCCGGCGACCCGGTCGCCGCGGGAGAGGAGTTGCTCGGCGAGCTCGCGGCCGAAACCACTGTTGACGCCGGTGATGAACCACGTACGAGTTGTCATGCCTACGATCGTCGGAGCAGCGACCGCCGCGCGGCAGCCCCCGCTGTTCCTGGTAGTAGGAGGGACACCCATGGACAACGCCCTCGGGGATTTCCTGCGCGCCCGGCGCGAACTGGTCACGCCCGCCGAGGTGGGTCTGCCGCCCGGCAACACCCTGCGCCGGGTGCCGGGGCTGCGCCGCGAGGAGGTGGCGCTGCTCGCCGGGATCAGCGCGGAGTACTACCTGCGCCTGGAACAGGGCCGCGACCGGAGCCCGTCAGCCCAGGTCATCGACGCGATCGCCGGGGTGCTGCGGCTGGATGCGGAAGGTACGGCGTACCTCCTGGCACTGGCCCAGCCGAAGTCGCGCCGCCGCCCCGCCCGCAGTGACGACCCGGTGCCCGCGGGTCTTGCCCTGCTGCTCCGGACGATCAACGTGCCCGCGATGGTGATCAACAGGTACAACGACGTCGTGGCCGCCAATGCCCTGGCCCAGGAGCTGTCACCGGACAACGCCCCCGGCGTGAACCGGCTCCGGTCGCTGTTCCTCGACCCGGCCGCACCCGGCTACCACCCCGACTGGGAGAAGATCACCGTCGCCGCCGTCGCCCACCTGCGCGCCCAGGCCGGCACGGACACCGACGACGAGCGGCTGCAAGCGCTGATCGAGGAGATGTCCCTCGAGAGCGACAGATTCCGGCACCTGTGGGCCCGCCACGACGTACGCCTCGCCACCGGCGGCCACGTCCGCGTCCGCCACCCGAAGGTCGGCGACCTGGACCTACTGGTCGAAAAGTTCGCCGTCGTCGGCAGTGACGGCCTCGAGGCTCTGCTCCTGCACGCAGAGCCCGACACCCCCACCGCCGACGCCCTGGCACTGCTCAGCTCAATGGTGCTTGAAGCTCGGTGACCCACTCGTCACGGTTCGGCGGGAACTCGAGAGTGACCTCACGGGCGTAGCCGGCGGGCTGAAAACCGCTCTCGTCGATCCACCGGGCCAGCGTCTGCTCGGTCGGCACCACGGCGTCCATCGACCCCCGGTGCACGATGGTCGCCGCCCGCTCGACCGCCGGCAGGTCGACGACCCGCAGGTCGCCCTCCTGCAGCGGCATGTTGACCGGCATAGCGGCGTGAACGATGATCCGGCCGTCCGGCGCGTCCTCGTAGTAGGCCACGGCGGGTCCCGCGAAAACAGCCGGATCGAGACGCCCGCACAGCTCGTCGAACAGCGGCCCGATCACCGGGCTGATGTCCTCCGGCTCGTAGCTCGCCGCGATCGCGGTCAGCTCTGCCACCCGTACCCCAGGAATGCTCTTGATGATGACTTCGTCGCTCGACATTCGTCCCTCGCCCTCAATGGCTCGGAGCCTCGCCTCGACCTGCACCAACCGCGCCGCCGAAGCAGCCATGACGGTCTCCAGCTCAGCCCGCCGCAGCCGCAGCATCCCCCGCAGTTCCTCGGTGGTCACCGCGTCATCGATGATGTCGCGCACCTGCTGGAGCGTGAACCCGAGCTCCTTGAGCGCGATCACCCGATTCAACCGGGCAAGCTGAGCAGCCGTGTAGTGCCGATAACCGGTAGCCGGATCGATGTGGGCAGGGCGCAACAGCCCGGTCGCGTCATAGTGACGCAGCATCCGGACCGACACCCGCCCGTGCCGGGCGAACTCTCCAATGGTGAACATGATGTCTCCGAGTTCACCGCCTGACACGGTGTGAGGGTCAAGCGCCGCCGGTCAACGAAATCCGAGTTTCTCCAGAGCCTGCTGGGTCTCGCGCCAGAGCTGGGCGAATGCCGGCACCTGACAGAGCCGTTCCAGGGACACCATCGCACCCAGTTGGCTGTAATGATCTGCGGTCGATCGGCTCAACCTGCCGATCGACCGGTCAAGGACCTGCTTCGGGTCAATCAGACCCTCTACGTCCTTGGGCTGGGCAGGCACGCCCAGTTGGGAGTCGGGCCACTGCACCCCGAACGCGCGCCGGAGCGCATCCCCGTCCGCCAGCAGCCATGCTTCTGTCTCGCGGACCGGAACCACCGTCACCAGTTGCTCGCTGCGGGATCCCCACGCGGCACGCAATGGCTCCAGCCATTCAGTCTCGGTCCTGCCGGGCCGGGCTCCGCGATCGTGGTGGAAGAACACCACGAGGAAGCTTCCGCGGTTCCGGTCGACGAGGTCGAGCACTTCTTCGAGGCTGCGCGGGCCTTTCTTCTCCCGTACGGGCCGCACGTCGGCGACTTCCACGGAGTCCTGATAGTCCGCGCAGATCTCCTGCAACATCCGGCCGAGCAGAGGTGGCAAAAGGCGGTCGTCGGTGGTGCCTTCCGAGATGAGAGCCGTCGTGAGATACCTCATCAGCGCTCCAGAGCCTCGGACACCTCGAACTCAGCTATTTCGCTGGGACTGACCACAGCTCCCGGCTGGAGCTCGGAGCCTGCCGTCGGAGGGGGACCGGTGAGGTGCCGGTACTTGCTGATCCGGCTGCGTCCCTGCCCGCCGCCGACCCGTGTCGCGACGTCCATGTAGATGGCGTCTCGTCGCAGCCCATCGCTGGTCGGGTCGAGGGCTCGGAGGATGGCCGGTGAATGGCTGCTCACAATGAGCTGCGTCAGCTTCTCGCCGCGTCCCTCTCCCCGTACTTGGACTCCTCTCCTGACCAGCTCCCGGAGAGAACTCACGAACTGGGTGAGACGACCAGGGAAGATGCCGTTCTCCGGCTCCTCGAAGCAAATCAATCCGGCGCCCGCAGGGTCGTAGAGCGCTGCGAGGAGGGCGATGGTCCGTAGCGTTCCGTCAGAAGCAACCCTGGCCGAGTAAGGCGCCTCATCCTGCGTCACGACCTCTACTTGGCGCTGCCGCCGGGCATCGTCATCGCTCACCTGCACCCGGACGATGCCCGGGACGATGGTGGCGACGTCGGCGGACAGGTCGTTGAGGACACCGGATGGCCGGTCCGCATCGCCGCTCTCGTCGGCGATCCGCCGGAGCGTGTTGGCGAGGTGGGCGCCGTTGGCTGCGAGGGTGTCCGGGTCGTCGTACGAGTCCGGACGGCGCAACGCACTCGGGTCCAGATAGAGCAGCCGCCATGACCGCAATTCGCGCTTCAATGCGTAAAGGAGTGGGGAATCCGCTGCCGTGGTCACCGCCGACAGCACGGTGGCGGTCGCGGCGAGAGCCGACAGATGCCTTTCGCGCTCCCGGTCATGGATGCTGAAGCGAGGCCGCCCCTGGCCATCCACATCCGTTTCCAAAAGGGCTTCCGCGCCTTGCGAATAGCGAGCGAGCGCCTTGTGACCGGCCTCGTCGAACCGCTCGATCCAGCGATCGTCGGCCCGCTTGATCTTGAAGGCGGACTCACGGACGACGAACGGCCGCAACGCTCCCGTGCGGCTCGTCCGCATCTCGATGGCGACTTCATAACGCAGGCGGGAGTGATCGACGCGGACCGAGTCCCCGAAGGCGTCCGTGACCGAGCCGTCCAGCAACACCTCGACCGCGAAGGTCATGACCTTCATCGGGGTGCCGTCGACATGACGATGGAACAGATCGGTGATGTCCCCACGCGATTGCTGCGCGGCCTCCAGCACCGGCTGCCCGGCAAGCTGTCCGATGAACTGGATGGCGTCGAACAGGTTGGACTTGCCGGCGGCGTTCCGGCCGATGATGACCAGGAACGGCGGGAGATCCAAGTGGAAGTCCCGGAACGACTTGAATCCGTCGATCTCGATCCTGGTCAGCATCGGCCGCTGCCTACAGCTCGGGCGGGGTGAACGTGCCGACCGCTGATTCCAGGGCGGCGGCGACCCTGTACATGCGGTCGTCGGCCATGGTGGGGGCCATGATCTGGAAGCCGACCGGGAGGCCTTCGGAGAGGCCGCACGGGACGGAGATCGCCGGGCCGCCGTAGAGGTTGGTCGGGATGGTGTAGAGGTCGGCGAGGTACATCTGGTACGGGTCGGAGGTGCGCGATCCGAACGGGAATGCGACGAACGGCGTGGTCGGGGAGATGAGGACGTCGACCTGTTCGAAGGCCTTGGTGAAGTCGCGCGTGATGAGGGTGCGGACCTTCTGGGCCTGGCCGTAGTAGGCGTCGTAGTAGCCGCTGGACAGCGCGTAGGTGCCGAGGATGATGCGACGCTTGACCTCGGGGCCGAAGCCGCCGTCGCGGGTGAGCGACATGACCTCTTCGAGCGAGCGGTTGCCGTCGTCGCCGACGCGCAGGCCGTAGCGGACGCCGTCGAAGCGGGCCAGGTTGGAGGAGGCTTCGCTGGGGGCGATGAGGTAGTAGGCCGGGAGGGCGTACTCGAAGTGGGGGCAGGAGATCTCGACGATCTCGGCACCCAGCTTGACGAGGGCTTCGACCGACTCGTGGAACGCCGCGATGACGCCCGGCTCGGCGCCCTCGCCCGCGAATTCCTTGACCACGCCGAGCTTGACGCCGGTCAGGTCACCGGTGGCGCCCAGGCGGGCGGCGGCGACCACGTCCGGGACGGGCTGCGGGATGGAGGTGGAGTCGCGCGGGTCGTGGCCGGCGATCACCGCGTGGAGCAGGGCGGTGTCCTCGACCGTACGGGCACAGGGCCCGGGGGTGTCCAGTGACGACGAGAAGGCGATGAGCCCGTAGCGCGAGGTGCCGCCGTAGGTGGGCTTGGCGCCGACAGTGCCGGTGACCGCGCCGGGCTGGCGGATGGACCCGCCGGTGTCGGTGCCGATGGCTAGCGGTGCCTCGTAGGCCGCGAGCGACGCCGCGCTGCCGCCGCCGGAGCCACCGGGGATGCGCCCGAGATCCCACGGGTTGTTCGTGGGGCCGTAGGCGGAGTATTCGGTGGAGGAGCCCATCGCGAACTCGTCCATGTTGGTCTTGCCGAGCATGACCATGCCGGCGCCGCGCAGGCGCGAGACGATGGTGGCGTCGTAGGGCGGCTTCCAGCCCTCGAGGATCTTGGAGGCGGCCGTGGTGGGCACGCCCTTGGTGGTGACCACGTCCTTGACCGCGATCGGCACACCGGCCAGCGGGCCGAGCTCTTCGCCCTTGCCGCGGCGGGTGTCGACGTCGGCCGCGGCGGCGAGTGCGCCCTCTCGGTCGACGTGCAGGAAGGCGTGAACGCGCTCGTCGACGGCGGTGATCCGGTCGAGGTGCGCGGTGGTGACCTCGACGGCGGAGGCCTCGCCGGAGGAGATGAGACCGGCGATCTGGGCCGCGGTCATCCGGGTGACGTCACTCACGGCACTCACTCTTCCTCGCTCAGGATCCGGGGCACCCGGAACCGGCCCTCGGCTACGTCGGGGCCGCCTGCCAGCACTTCTTCCTGCGTAAGGCTCGGCGTCACGACGTCGTCGCGGTAGACGTTGGTCAGCGGCACGGAGTGCGACGTGGGCGGGATGTCGTCGGCCGCCACATCACCGATCCGGGCGACCGACTGCAGGATCACGTCGAGCTGTCCGGCGAACATGTCGAGCTCATCCTCGGTCACGGCGAGCCGCGACAGGCGCGCGAGATGCGCTACCTCTTCGCGGGAGATGGCGGCCATCGTGCCCCCTGGTTGGTTGATGATGCTTACACACCCGAGTGTATTTGGCCTTGGCAGCCGGGCAGCGGGCGGTATCGCAGCAGCCAGTCGTCGAAATCACCGGCGGGCATCGGGCGGGCGTGGAACCAGCCCTGTGCCGCATGGCACCCGTCCGCCGCGAGCAGCCGCCAGGTCCGCTCGTCCTCGACCCCTTCGGCGACGACGCGCAGGCCGAGCGAGCCTGCCAGGTCCACCACCGACCGTACGATCGCCGCGTCCCCCCGCTCCCCCGCCATCCCCAGCACGAACGAGCGGTCGATCTTCACCTCGGACAGCGGCAACCGGCGCAGGTGCTGCAGCGAGGAATACCCCGTGCCGAAGTCGTCCAGCGAGATGGCCACGCCGGCGCGGTCCAGCCGGGTGATCGTGTCGAGGACGCGGTGCGGGTCGGCCATCAGCGCGCTCTCGGTGATCTCCAGCTGGAGGAGTTCGGGCGGGACGGCGTACCGATGAAGGAGGTCCTGGATCTCACCCACGATGCCGGGCGCGTGCAGGTCCCGGACGCTGACGTTGACCGAGGCGCGCAGCGGCCGGCCGGCGGCCTGCCAGACCGCGACCTGACCGACCACCTCGTGCAGCACCCGGCTGGTGAGCCGGCGCATGACGGGGGTCTGTTCGGCGACGCGCAGCAGTTCCTCGGGGCCGACCATGCCGCGGTCGGGATGACGCCAGCGCAGCAGTGCCTCGACGCCGACGACCTCGCCGGTCGCGATGGCGATCTGCGGCTGGTAGTACAGGACGATGCCGGACTCGCCGGTCTGCAGGGCCGCGCGCAGATCCGCGAGCAGGGCGAGGTCGGGTGCGGGGTGCTCGGCGTCGCGGGTGTAGACGGCTACCTGGGCGCCGCGCTGCTTGGCGTCGTACATCGCGGTCTCGGCCTGGCGCAGCAGGGTGGCGCCGTCGCCGCCGCGTTCGGGCTGCATCGCGATGCCGATGGACGCGCTGACGTCGACGGGCAGGCCGTCGAGGGCGAACGGGGTGCCGAGGGCGTCGGCCAGGTGCGCCGCGATCCGCCGGGCCGAGGCCGGCCCGTCGACCCGGGTGGCCAGCACGGCGAATTCGTCACCCCCGAGCCGGACCAGAAGATCATGCGCCGGTACGCACTCCGCGAGCCGCCGCCCCACCTCCACCAGCAGCCTGTCCCCCAGCGCGTGCCCGAGCGCGTCGTTGACCGTCCGGAACCGGTCGAGGTCGAGCAGCAGCAGCGCCCCGCCCGTACCCATCGCTGTGGCCTGCAGTGCCCGCCGGTTGGGCAGCCCGGTGAGCGCGTCGGTTCGCGAGGCCCGCTCGAACTCGCCGGCCGAGCGGACCATCCGGTGCACGGCGTGCAGGGCGAGCAGCACCAGCGGCACGACCGTCAGCCCGAGCTGCGCGGCGGCGAGCACGACCGGTCCGAGCAGCAGCAACGCCGCGGTCGCGATGAACTCCGGCCCGCGGCGCAGACGGTGGTGTCCCACGATGGCATCGAGCCCGTAGCGGGTGCCGATCCACGCCGCGGCGGCCGCAACGGTGCGCAGCGCGTCGCCCCAGCCGGGCCCGGCGTCGATCAGTGTGGCGACCAGCGCCGCCGCACCGAGGGCGAGCCCGTGCTGGACCGCGAGGTAGAGCGCCCGCCTGCCGGTGTGCCGCATCCGCACCCCTGCGACGGCGAGTCCCGCCAGCTGAACGGCGAGCGCGGCGACGAATCCCCAGGACAGCGCGATCGCGAAGGTGAAGCAGATCGACGGGAGGACGACCGACCTGGCCCGCCGGTTGGTGAGGACGTACGGCCGGGCGTCGACGGCCAGCGCCAGCACTGCCATGACCCAGAACTCGGCGTGCAGGTCCGTGAACGAACGCGGGAAGACGAGCCACAGCCCCGCATCGGTGAGGAGGGCGGCACAGACCGAGACGCCAGCGGCACGCCGGGCCCGCTGAACCTGCCGGTCGCCCGGCATGGAGCAGCGCGAATGTGCGTCACCCATGCGACCTCCACGATGGCGTCGACCGAAAGATCCTCCTCACCATAGATCCACATAGACAAAATGCATCGAAACGGGTTTGGCGTTATCAAATCGCCATATAGCTCACCACGGGCAACCACCCAAAGATCACCCGTTGGGGTCGGCCTCCGCTGCCGGTTCCGGGGCTATCTCGGCTACTTCGCGTGCGGCTTCCGGGCCGTCGGCGAGCAGCACCGCGAACCCCGCGTCGTCCAGCACCGGCACCTTGAGCTGCAACGCCTTGTCGTACTTGCTGCCCGGATTCTCACCGACCACCACGAACGCCGTCTTCTTGGAGACCGAGCCGCTCACCTTGCCGCCGCGCGAGGTCACCGCCTCGGTCGCGGCGTCGCGCGAATACGACGTCAGCGTGCCGGTGACCACGACGCTCAGCCCGGCCAACGGCTTCGGCCCGTCGTCGGTGCGCTCGTCCACCATCTTCACGCCTGCCGCGCGCCACTTGGTGACGATGTCGCGGTGCCAGTCGACGGTCAGCCACTCCCGCAGGCTGTCGGCGATGGTCGGGCCGACGCCCTCCACCGCTGCCAGCTCCTCACCGGTCGCCGCCTCGATGGCCTCCATCGAGGCGAACTCGCGGGCCAGCGCCTGGGACGCGGTCGGGCCGACGTGCCGGATCGAGAGTGCGACCAGCACCCGCCACAACGGCCGTGCCTTGACCTCTTCGAGGTTGTCGAGCAGCTTGGCCGCGTTGCTGCCGAGGCTGCCGTCCTTGTTGACGAAGAACGGCGAGCGCAGCAGGTCGTCGGCGGTGATCGCGAAGAGGTCACCCTCGTCGGTGATGATGCCGGAGTCGAGCAGCGCCTGCGACGCCTTGTAACCGAGCACCTCGATGTCGAACGCGCCCCGCCCGGCGAGGTGGAAGACCCGCTCGCGCAACTGCGCGGGGCAGGTGCGCTGGTTGGGGCAGCGGATGTCGATGTCGCTCTCCTTGGCGGGAGCGAGCGTGGTGCCGCACGACGGGCACTCGGTGGGCATCACGAACGCGCGCGCGTCGGCCGGCCGCAGGTCGATGACCGGGCCGAGCACCTCGGGGATGACGTCACCGGCCTTGCGCAGCACGACGGTGTCGCCGATCCACACGCCCTTGCGCTCGACCTCGCGGGCGTTGTGCAGGGTCGCCAGGGCCACCGTCGAACCCGCGACGTGCACCGGCTCGAGGACGGCGAACGGGGTCACCCGGCCCGTGCGGCCGACGTTGACCTCGATGTCGAGCAGCTTGGTGGTGACCTCCTCGGGCGGGTATTTCCACGCGATCGCCCAGCGCGGCGCCCGGCTGGTCGACCCGAGCCGGCCCTGGATCGCCACCGCGTTGATCTTGATCACCACGCCGTCGATCTCGTGCTCGACGTCGTGGCGGTGCTCGGCGTAGTAGGCGATGAACTCGCGGACGCCGGCCATGTCCTCGACGAGCTTCCAGCGCGTGCTGGTCGGCAGCCCCCACGACTTCAGCGCCTCGTAGGCGTGCGACTGCGAGTCGGGGGTGAAGCCCTTGCGCGCGCCGATGCCGTGCACGACCATCCGCAGCCCCCGGGACGCGGTGATCCGCGGATCCTTCTGCCGCAGACTGCCGGCGGCGGCGTTGCGCGGGTTGGCGAACGGCGCCTTGCCCTGCTCGACCAGCGACGCGTTGAGGTCGGCGAACGCGGAGGCCGGGAAGTAGATCTCGCCGCGCACCTCCAGCAGCTCCGGCGGATCCTCGTCGTCGAGCCGATCCGGGATCTCGCGGATCGTGCGGACGTTGGAGGTGACGTCCTCGCCGGTGCGCCCGTCACCCCGGGTCGCGGCGCGGACGAGCCGGCCGTTCTCATAGGTCAGGTTGATGGCCAGGCCGTCGACCTTGAGCTCGCAGATGAACTCGGTGGGACCGCCGGCGTCCCGGATGGTGCGCTCGGCCCAGGCGGCCAGCTCGTCGTCGTCGAAGACGTTGTCGAGCGACAGCATCCGCTCGGCGTGGTCGACCGGCGTGAACAGCGTCGAGAACGTGCCGCCGACGTTCTGCGTCGGCGAATCCGGCGTGCGGAGCGCGGGGAACTGCTCCTCCAGCGCCTCCAGCTCGCGCAGCAGCTTGTCGAACTCGGCATCCGTGATGGTCGGCGAGTCGAGCACGTAGTAGCGATACTGATGCCCGCGGAGCTCGTCGCTCAGCTCGGCATGACGGGTGCTCGCCTGCGAGGTCGGCTCGGCCCCGGCCGCCGCCACCTGCTCGGCCGTCGGCTGCCCGACCACCAGCTCATCAGCTGTCTTCTCCGCCACCACGACCTCCGTGTTCGTCTTCAGATGGCACGTTAGTCCCACCCTCTGACAAAAACGCAGACCTAGACCTCCGACAACCGCCGGGCCGCGTCGTGGCAGGCCTTGAGCACCGTGCGGACGTAAGCAGGAGATGCCCCGGCGAGACCGCACGCCGGAGTGATCACGACCTGCTCGCTCAACCGGGCGGCGGGGAAGCTGAGTTTGGTCCACAGAGCGCGCACCCGCTCGGCGATCTGCGCCGAGGTGGGCGGCTTGGCCCCCGGGACGGGCAGGCTCCGCACGGCACCGGCGAAGAGCCCGAGCCCGGCTTCCAGGGCCTCACCCAGCGGGTCGAGATCCTTGAGCAGCGAGAGGTCGAGCGCGACGGCTGCGGCTCCGGAATCCCTGATGACCTGCATGGGTACGCCCGGTGCACAGCTGTGCACCACCACCGGCACACCCACCGCCTCGACCACCGTCCGCAGCCCGGTCGCCGCGTCGGGCCCGTCGACGGCCTTGTAGACGCTGAACCCGCTCTCGGTCGGCACGTGCCCCGCGATGACCGTGGACAGTGACGGCTCGTCGAGCTGGAGCAGGACCTGTGCGCGGGGCAGCCGCTTCTGCACGTCAGAAACGTGCCGGCGCAGCCCCTCGGCGAGCGACCCGGTGAGGTCGCGGACCGCGCCGGGGTCGCGCAGCATGAGACCGCCGATCGGCAGCTCCAGGCTCGACGCCAGCGTCCACGGCCCGGCCGACTGGATCTTGACCGGTCCGGAATACTTCTCGCCCTGCTCGGTGAGCTGGTCGAGGTCCCGTTCGAGCAGGTCGGCAGTGCGGCGCAGGTCCTTGCCGGGGCGGGGCGCGATCTGCCAGCGGCCGGCGTAGACCTGCACGGGCAGGTCCGCCAGGAACCCGGCGCTGCGCCCGATCATGTCGGCTCCTGGCCCACGGGCCGGGAGCTCAGCGAGGTGCGGCAGGGACGGCAGCTCACCGAAGATCAGCCGCTGGGCCTCGTCGATGTCGGTGCCGGGCAGCGAACCGATCCCGGTGGCGGAACCGGGTGACCAGGGGAAGTCAGACACCCGCGGCCACGGTTTCGGCGGCCACGGTTTCGGCGGCGCGGGACCCGGCGGTGATGGTCGCCGAGCCCAGCACGATGTCGCCGGCCGGGTCGGGACGGTAGGCCACGATCGCCTGGCCGGCGGCGACACCGCGAGCCGAGCTGCGCAGCCGGGCGGTGAGCCCGGCGCTGTCCACGGTCACGTCGGCCGCGACGACCTCGCCGTGCGCGCGCAGCTGCACCTCGCACTCGACCGGTGTGGGCGAGCCGTGCCAGATCGGCCGGTCGGCGGTCACCGTGTCGACGGCGAGGTCCTCGCGCGGGCCGACCGTCACGGTGTTGGTCACCGGCGTGATCGACAGCACGTAGCGGGGCTTGCCGTCCGGGGCGGGAACCCGCAGGTCGAGGCCCTTGCGCTGACCGATCGTGTAGGCGTAGGCGCCGTCGTGCTGCCCGAGGACGGTGCCGGTGCGGCCGTCCACGATGTCCCCGGGGGACTCGCCGAGGCGGCCGGCGAGAAAGCCCTTGGTGTCACCGTCGGCGATGAAGCAGATGTCGTGCGAGTCGGGCTTGTCGGCGACGGCCAGCCCACGGGCGGCGGCCTCCTCGCGGACCTGGGTCTTCGTGGAGTCGCCGAGCGGGAACATGGCCCGGTCGAGCTTCTCGCGGGTCAGCACGGCGAGCACGTAGGACTGGTCCTTGGCGATGTCGACGCTGCGCCGCAGCAGCCCGTCGGCGCCGAGCCGGGCGTGGTGACCGGTGACGACGGCGTCGAAGCCGAGCGCGATCGCGCGGTCCAGCACAGCCTCGAACTTGATCTTCTCGTTGCAGCGCAGGCACGGGTTGGGGGTGCGACCGGCGGCATATTCGCTGACGAAGTCGTCGACGACGCTCTCGTGGAACTGCTCGGCCATGTCCCACACGTAGAACGGGATGCCGATCACATCGGCGGCACGGCGGGCGTCACGGGAATCTTCCAGGGTGCAACAACCTCGCGCACCGGTCCGGAAGGTCTGAGGGTTTCGCGACAGCGCCAAGTGCACGCCGGTCACATCGTGACCGGCCTCCCGGGCGCGCGCGGCGGCAACGGCGGAGTCGACCCCACCGGACATGGCTGCAAGCACTCGCACGATGAAAGCCTATCCCCTGGGTGTCTTCCACGCGGTGGCGCGACGGGCCCGCTCGACCGCACCGGGCAGCGCCGCCATCAGCGCGTCGATCTCGGCCGCGGTCGAGGTGTGCCCGAGCGTGAACCGCAGCGACGACCGTGCCCGGTCGGCGTCGGCGCCCATCGCGACCAGCACGTGCGACGGCTGAGCCACGCCCGCCGAGCACGCCGAGCCCGTTGAGCAGGCGATCCCCTGGGCATCGAGGAGCAGCAGCAGCGCGTCTCCCTCGCAACCGGGGAAGGAGAAGTGGGCGTTGCCGGGCAGCCGGTGCACCGGGTCACCGTTGTAGATGGCGTCGGGGATCGCCGCCCGGACCCGGGCCACCAGGTCGTCACGGAGGGCGCTGACCCGCGCCGAATATTCGGGCTGGGTCTTGACCGCGGCCTCGACCGCCACCGCGAAGGCCACCACACCCGGGGTGTCCAGGGTGCCGGAGCGCACGTCACGCTCCTGGCCGCCACCGTGCAGCAGCGGCGTGGCGCCCACCTCCCGGCCCAGCAGCAGGGCACCGACCCCGACCGGGCCGCCCAGCTTGTGACCGGTGACCGTGAGGGCGGACGCGCCGCTGGCGGCGAAGTCGACCGGAACCTGCCCGACCGCCTGCACGGCGTCGGTGTGGAACGGGATGCCGGCCCGGGCTGCCAGCGCCGCGAGCTCAGCGATCGGCTGCACGGTGCCGACCTCGTTGTTGGCCCACTGCACGCTGATCACGGTGAGCTCGTCGCCGTGCTCGTCGATCAGCGCCGCGAGCGCCGCGGGGTCGACCCGGCAGGCAGCGTCGACGGGGAGCCAGTCGGCGACGGCGGACTCGTGCGCCGCCAGCCAGTCGACCGAATCGAGCACGGCGTGATGCTCGACGGCCGAGGCCACGACGCGGTCACGCCGGGCGTCGGCGTCCCTGCGAGCGAAGAAAACACCCTTGGTCGCCAGATTGTCGCTCTCGGTGCCGCCGCTGGTGAAGATCACCTCGGAGGGCCGCGCTCCGAGCACCGCGGCGATCCGCTCGCGGGACTCCTCGACCAGCCGGCGGGCATGCCGGCCGGCTGCGTGCAGGGACGACGGATTGCCGATCTCCCGCGCCGCCGCCACATAGGCATCGAGCGACTCGGGAAGCATCGGCGTGGTCGCCGCGTGATCCAGGTAAGCCATCGCCTCAGAGCTTATGCCTTGAGGCGTCAACCAACGCGGCCCGTCCGCCTCCCGGGAAGACCGACAGAGATCAAACTCATCCCGGCGGCCGGAACATCGAAGGTCAAAATCGTGCTGACTCGGGTCCGTCGTGGTCCGGACCGCTCCTCCCGCGAGAGACCGGGGCCGCACGACCAGGCGCCTGGCGGCGCCAGAACGGCCGCACACCCCCTGCCAGCTGCGTAAATGGCCGGGCTCACCCCGAAGGATCAATTGCCCGGCCCGGAAGAACACCAGCCCGCAGCCGAACGGCCCGGCACAGGGCCGGGCCGTTCGGGTGGTGCTCAACGTCACTGTGCCTACTTGCGCTTGCGGATCTCTTCCGCGGCCTGGGGGACGACCTTGTTGAGGTCACCGACCACGCCGTAGTCCGCGAGCTCGAAGATCGGGGCCTCCGCGTCCTTGTTGACCGCGACGATCGTCTTCGAGGTCTGCATGCCCGCGCGGTGCTGGATCGCGCCGGAGATGCCGATGGCCACGTAGAGCTGCGGGGAGACCGTCTTACCGGTCTGACCCACCTGGAACTGGTGCGGGTAGTAGCCCGAGTCGACGGCCGCGCGGGACGCGCCGACAGCACCGCCGAGCAGGTCGGCGATCTCCTCGACCACCTTGAAGTTGTCGGCGCTGGCGACGCCACGACCACCGGAGACGACAATCGACGCCTCGGTGAGCTCGGGGCGCGAGCCCTTCTGCTCGGCGACCCGCTCGACAACCTTCGTCAGCTTGTCCGCGTCGGTCGCCACGACCGTCAGCTGCTCGACGGCCGGGCTGGCCGGGGCCGGCTCCGGGGTGATCGAGTTGGGCCGGATGGTGACGATCGGCAGGCCCTTGGTGACCTTGGACTTGACGATCGCGGCACCCGCGAAGACGACCTGGGTGGCGGTGCCGTCGGCGGCCAGCTCGACCGCGTCGGTGAGCAGCCCGTTGTCCAGCTTGACGGCGAGCCGGCCGGCGATCTCCTTGCCCTCCTGGCTGGAGGCGATGAGCACGGCAGCGGGCTGGACCCGCTTGACCAGCTCGGCGACGGCGGTGGCCTTCGGCGCCACGAGGTAACCGTCGACCTCCTCGCCCTCACCCGCGTAGATCTTGGTAGCGCCGTACTCACCGAGCTTCTCGGCGAACTGCGCCGCAGCGCCGGAACCACCGAGCACGACGGCCGACACCTCGCCCAGACCACGGGCGATCGTCAGCATCTCGAGCGTGACCTTCTTGACGCCGGCAGCCTGCGAGGCCTCGACGACGACCAGTACTTCAGCCATTGCTGTCCCCACTCCCCGCTCAGACGAACTTCTCGGTGACGAGGTACTGGACGAGCTGCACGCCGCCCTCGCCCTCGTCGACGACCTTGGTGCCGGCGGTGCGCACCGGCCGCTTGGCGAACTCGACCACGGCGGACGTCGCTCCCGCGGCACCGACCTCGTCGGCCGCCACACCCAGGTCGGCGAGCGACAGGGTCTGCACGGGCTTCTTCTTCGCGGCCATGATCCCCTTGAAGGAGGGGTAGCGCGGCTCGTTGATCGTGTCCCAGACGCTGACGACGGCCGGCGTGGCCGCGGTGACGACCTCGTAGCCCTCGTCGGTCTGCCGCTCGGCGGTCAGCTGCGCGCCGTCCACGGTGAGCTTGCGCGCACCGGTCAGCGCCGCGATGCCCAGCCGCTCAGCGATCATGTGCGGCAGGACCTGCACCCGGCCGTCGGTCGACTCGGCGCCGCAGATGATCAGGTCGGCGTTCAGCGTGCCCAGCGCGGTGGCCAGCACCTTGGAGGTGGCCACGGCACAGGACCCGTGCAGCGCGTCGTCCTGCACGTGCACAGCCTTGTCCGGGCCCATCGACAGAGCCTTACGGATCGACTCGGTGGCGCGCTCGGGACCCATCGTCAGCACGGTCACCTCGCCACCGTGCGCCTCTTTGATCTTCAGCGCTTCCTCGATGGCGTATTCGTCCATCTCGTTGATGACGTTGTTAGCCGAGCCACGCTCGACGGTGTTGTCGCTCGCGCTCAGGGTGCGCTCAGCACCGGAGTCGGGCACCTGCTTGACCAGTACGACGATGTTCATCGCGCTTCGACGACCCTCCTGAATATGGCCTATGTGTTAGACGCACGCCTACAGCCGGGTTTCGCGTTTCCTACCAGATGTTACCCACGGGTAGCTAAATGAGTCTCCCGCGACCGCGAGTGACTCACCTCACCCACTCGCGCACCGCCCCCGAACCCGGCCAGATCCATACTCCCCCACCGCATGCAGCGCCCGTCACACCACGTCCCGCTCGGCCTTCTTGACCTGCACGGTCAATAATCGACACGTGCTCGACCAGTGGTTCAACCCGCAGAAGACCCCGATGGCCGGAGAGAAGCCCGACTATCGCTTCTCACTGGCCAACGAACGCACCTTCCTGGCCTGGATCCGCACGGCCCTGGCCCTCGTCGCGGGCGGCCTGGCCTGCGCCCAGTTCCTGCCCCCACTACCGATCGCCCACCTACGCGAAATAATCGCCGTGACCCTGCTCCTGCTGGGCGGCGTCGTCGCGATCCGAGCGGTCGACCACTGGGCACGCACGGAAAAGGCGATGCGCATGGGCACAGACCTCCCCAAATCCCGCTTCCCCGCCATCCTCGCCCTCCTCGTAGCCCTGGGCGCCGCCCTCCTCGTCCTGGCGGTCCTCATCAAAGCCCTCACATGACCGTCGCACCCGCCCCCGACCCAAGCACCCCCAACTCGGCCACCCCCGACCCGGCCCTCCCTGATCGCGCCGCCCCCAACTCGGCCACCCCCGACCCGGCCCTCCCTGATCGCGCCGCCCGCAACCCGGCCACCCCTGACCCGGCCACCCCCGGCCCGGCCACGCGCGATCCAGGCGCCTCGGCGGAACGCACCCGTCTGGCCTGGCGCCGGACCGGCCTCTCGGCAACCGCGGTGGCGCTGCTGACCGTCCGCCCCGCTTTCGCCCCGGACGCCGCCCCCGCGACCATCGTCATAGCGGCAACAACCATGACCGCCTGGGCCCTGCTCGTAGCCCTGGCCTACCGCCGCACCCGGGGCCTCAGCACCTGGCCACCCCACCCCGGCCGACGCACGGTGAGCAGCTACGCACTCATAACCGTGCTCCTCGCCGCCCTCGGCACGGCGCTTGTCACGCTCTGATCGTCGCCGAACGGCAAGACGCGCGTCATCATTGCCTCATGGTCCGGATGTTCGTCTTCCTGGCGGCGGTGCAACTAGTCCTCCTGGTACTCGCCCTCATCGGCTCCTTGTCAGCCGACCGAGTCCGCAACCTGCCGCGCGCCCTATGGGTTCTGGTAATCCTCCTCATCCCCCTCCTAGGCCCGATCGCCTACTACCTCTGGGGCCGCCCCCTCCCCGCCCCCACAGAAACAGTCCGCCGCCCCAAACCGGCCCCATCCTCCCCCGACGACGACCCCGACTTCCTCCGCCAGGTCGACACCGAGCAATCCCGCCGCGACCGCGAACTCCTCGCCCAATGGGAACGAGACCTGGAAAAACCCGAGGACACCTAGCCCCAGCCCCCGCCCCCACCCCGTCGGGGCCAAGCACCACGAACCGGCCGACCACCTGCGGGCCTGCCGCGACTGGCTACCCCGCGCCTACCGCACGCCGCACGCCGGCTCGCCACCACGCCACAAGCTGGCTCGTCACCACGCCACAAGCTGGCTCGTCACCACGCCACAAGCTGGCTCGTCACCACGCCACAAGCTGGCTCGCCACGACGCCACAGGCCGGCTCGCCACTTCGGGCCACGGCGCGGCCACCACCCCTTGACCTCACCGGGATCGCTCGACCCACTCCGGCCCATCGGCAGGTCCCCGTGAGCAGCCCTCTCTGCAGGCTGGGCACACATCACTCTGCGTGCCGAAAAGCCCAAAGCGGTAAACACGAGGCACCCAGAACCGAAAACCGAACCGGCACGGAACCAAAACCGGAACCGGGATCGACCCGGCCACCACACAACGGGACCGCACCGCGCACCGGACACCCGTTCGGAGACCGCACAGCACACAGCGCCGGATACTGGGCGTCGCACTCCGGGCACTGGGAACCGCGGGCCGCGCACTGAGCCCTGGGCACCACGCACCGCGGGCCGCGCACTGAGCCCTGGGCACCACGCACCGCGGGCTGGGCACTGGGCACTGGGCAACCGGGCACCACGCGTCGGCCGTACCGGACACCTCCCAGTGCGGCCCGCGAGCCGATCCCGAAGCCGCACCCAGTTAGGCGCAGCCGCTCAGCAGAATCGAGACCAACGCCTCGCGCCGATGCGGAGCAACGTCTGCTGCTCCTCACGTGCAGGCAGCAAGTGTTGACACGGCCAAACCGGGCAACATACGTTGCCCGCATGGGTGATGGCGCGAACGTGGATCTGGTAGGGCATGTCGATGCGGTTGCGGCGCCGGGTGGGTTGGTGGGGCTGGGGCGGTTGACGGAGTCGATCATGGCGATGGAGGGGCGGCGGACGTCGATCATCAATGAGTTGCGGCGGGGGCGGGTTGCCAGCTGGGATGAGATCGGTAAGGCGTGCGGGATGACGCGGCAGGGGGCTACTCGACGGTGGTCCCGGCAGGCTCATGCGGGTTCGTTCGGGGCGGCGGCTGAGGCTTATCGGCGGGGGCGGCCTGGCTATCCGCAGTCGGCGGTGGAGTTTGCGGTGCCGCGGCGGGCGAGGCGGGTGCTCGATCTGGGTGCCGGGACGGGGAAGTTCACCGAGCTGCTGGTGGCGGCCGGGCTGGATGTCGTGGCGGTGGAGCCGTCGGAGGAGATGCGGGCGCAGTTGGCTGCCGCGGTGCCGGGGGTCGCTGTGCGGGCCGGGTCCGCGGAGAGCATTCCCCTGCCCGATGACGGCGTCGACGCCGTCGTAGTGGCTCAGGCGTGGCACTGGGTCGACACCGCGCTCGCCGTTCCCGAGGTTGCCCGGGTGCTGCGGCCCGGGGGGACACTCAGTCTGGTGTGGAACGTGCGTGATCATGCGGAGCCCTGGGTGGCGCTGCTGGACAATGTTCTGCATCAGCACACGCGGCAGGAGATCGACACCGAGCCGGTCCTGCCGAGCCCGTTCGAGCAGGTCGAGCGCACGGAGATCCGGTGGCGGCACACCCTCAGCCGCGCGGAGCTGCTGGACATGGTGGCATCCCGGAGCTACGTGATCGTGCTTCCCGAGCAGGACCGCACGCAGCTCCTCGGTGAGGTCGGGGAGCTGCTGGACTCGCATCCCGATCTGAAGGGGCGAGACGCGCTGAGCATGCCCTACATCACCCGCTGCACCCGGGCGCTGCGGGCTTGAGCCTGCCGGCCGACCGCGAACGGCCCGCGGTCGGCGGTCGCGGCGGACAGCGGACGAGGCTCAGGCGAGGTTGGACGAACGGGGGTAGGCGTCCTCAGGGTCGGTGATGACGTTGACCAGGTAGGGGACGCCGGCGTTGAAGGCGCGGGTCAGGGCCGGCTCGAGGTCGTTCGACTTGGTGACCGTTTCGCCGGCTCCGCCCAGCGCCTCGACCACGGCGTCGTAGCGCAGGCCCGGTTGCAGGTCGGCGGCGACGTCGTAGCCGTACATGGCTCGCATGGGGTGTTTTTCCAGGCCCCAGATGCCGTTGTTGCCGACCACGATGACCACCGGGAGGTTCTGGCGGGCCAGGGACTCGGCGTCCATGAGGGAGAAGCCCGCCGCGCCGTCGCCCATCAGCACGCAGATCTGCCGGTCCGGATAGGTCACCCTGGCCCCCATCGCGTAGCCCATGCCGGTGCCGAGGCAGCCGTAGGGCCCCGGGTCGAGCCACGTCCCGGGCTGGGACGGCTCGAGGTAGCGGCCCGCGTACGACACGAAGTCGCCGCCGTCGCCGATAGTCACAGCGTCCGGCGCGAGGACCTTGCGGAGCTCGCCGTAGACGCGGGCGGGCTTGATCGGGTCCGTTTCGGCGGCCATGGCGGCGGCGTCCCGGGAGCGGCCCGCGTCCTCGGCGGCGCGCAGGCCGGCCGTCCATTCGCTGTGGTCGGCGCGTTTGCCGGTGTGGTCGGCGAGCGCGGTGAGGGTCGCGCGCAGGTCGCCGGCCGGGGACACCGCCGGCTGGACATGGGTGGCCCGCTGGGACGGGGCGTCGACGATGTGGATGACCTGGGCGGGGTCGAACTCGCCGAAGTTGAGGCGGAAGTCGAGGGGTGTGCCGATGACCGCGATGACGTCGGCTTCACTGAACGCCGCCCGGCGGGCCTTGGCGAAGTTGAGCGGGTGGCCGGGCGGCAGCGCGCCGCGGCCCATGCCGTTGGTGAAGACGGGGATCTGCAAGGCTTCCGCGGCCGCCGTCAGGGCTTCGATCGCGTCGCCGGCCCAGACGTCGGAGCCCGCGATGATCACCGGACGGGCGGCGGAGGCGAGCAGCTCGGCGGCTTTCGCGACGTCGGCCGGGTCCGCGGTGATGACCGGGATCGGGTCGGCGACGGGGGTGGGCACGTCCGCACTGGAGAACAGCACCTCGAGCGGCAGGTCCAGGAAGGCCGGGCCGCGGTGCGCGGTGAGCGCGGCGGTCAGTGCGGCCTGCACGGAGCCCGGGATGGATGCCGTGTCGGGCACCGTGGCGGCGTACCGGGTGATGGAGGAGACCAGGGGGATGTGGTCGATCTCCTGGAGGCTGCCGGATCCCCAGCGGAAGGCCGGGGCCCGCCCGCCGAGCACCAGGACCGGGGAGGCGTTGAAGAACGCGCTGGTCAGGCCCGAGATGCCGTTGGTGACGCCGGGGCCGGCCGTGAGCACCGCGAGACCCGGACGGCGTTGCAGCTTGGCGACGGCCTCGGCGGCGAACACCGCCGACTGCTCATGGCGCACGTCGTAGATCGGGAAACCGGCTTTGTGGGCGGCGTCGTAGAGCGGGAAGACATGGCCTCCGGAGAGGGTGAAGAGCTCCCGGATCCCGTACGCCCGGAGCGCCGCAAGCGCCAGCTCCCCGCCGTGCCCCTCGATCATGTCGCCCATACCCGAGTGCTCCCCTCGATCGGCCCGTGCCTGCCCAGCACGCTACCGCCGAACGGGCACGGGTTCAGCTCAGCAGGCGACTGAGATCGTCGATGAGATACGAGACGCTGGAACCGAACGAGACACCCGACGTGAGGCTGTACGCCACGAGCAGCGTGAGCACCGGTACGGCAACGAGCACCAGGATGCTGAGCAGCACCTGGAGGACCCGCATCCCCCCGCGCTTGCGAGCCGGTGCCGGCGGCGCCTGCCACCCCACAGTCGGCGGCCGCTGCGAAGAAGGCCGCGCAGATGAACCAGGCCGCGCAGAAGAAGCGGGCCGGGCAGAAGAAGCAGGCCGCGCAGACGAAGCAGGCCGCGCCGGAGAAGTGGCAGGACGAGCGGGCGAGGAAGGCCGCGCCGCCTTCTGGGTCGGGGCGGCCGGCGGCGAGACCGGGGCGGTGACCGCGATGTCCTGAGAGATCGGGGACGTTGCCTCGGGATCGGGCACCCAGTGGTGCTCGGCGTCCGGCCATGGGTCGACCGCGGGTGGCATGCCGCCGGTGAAGTCGCCCCCGCCGAGGTTCAGGTCGCGGCGGGACTGCGGGACCGTCTCCATGTCGTCGACCGTGACCCGCTTGCCGCGGGTGGCAGGGGCCTCGCGGGAGAGCAGCCGCATCTCCGAGGTCGGGCCGGGGGCGGCGGGTTCGGTGGCCAGCAGGGCCGCGTCGGCGAGGATGCTGCCCTCGGCGACGACGAGCTCGGGCTGCTCGATGACGACCGGCGCCTCGCCCAGGGCGCGGTGCAGCAGGGTGCCGACGAGCGGGATCCGGCTGGCGCCGCCGACCAGGAAGACGCCGGCGAGGCGGCCGTCGGGCAGGTCGGCCCAGCGCAGCAGCTCCTGGGTGACCTGCACGGTCTGGTCGAGGATCGGGCGCGCGAGCTCTTCCAGCTCGTCCCGGGTCACGTGCATCTCGACGTTGAGCAGGGGGATCATCACGTCCGCGGACTGGCTGCGGGACAGCCGTTCCTTCGCGATGCGCACGTCGTCCCAGAGCTGGCGCTGGGCCCGGCGTTCCTCGAGCGTCGTCGGCTCGCTGAGCCGCTGCCAGGCCTGTGGGTCCCGCTCGGCGCAGAGTTTGCCGAGGTGTTCCACGATCGCGGCGTCGATGTCCAGCCCGCCGAGGTCGTCACGGCCGTCGACCGCGAGGACCTCGAAGCCCTCGGCCGTACGCGCGACCACGCTCGCATCGAACGTCCCGGCCCCGAAGTCGTGCACCACGACGACAGAGCCGATGGGTACGTCCCGGCCGAGCACCTCGGCGAAGTAGGTGGCCGCCGCGACGGGTTCAGCGACGAGCCGCACCCGCTCCAGTCCCGCCCGCCCGGCCGCTTCGGCGAGCAGGCCCCGCCGGGTGGCGCCCCAGGTCGCGGGGCAGGTGAGGGTGGTCTCGGGCCGGACCGGGCCGACCGCGCGGTGCCATTCCTCGACGACGCGGACCAGAACGGCGGCGATCAGGTCGACAACCGGGAACTCACGCTCGCCGAGCAGCACCAGACCGTCGTCGATGCGCCGTTTCGGGTTGGGCTCGAAGCGGGCGGGGTCACGGCGGGCACTGTGCACGGCGTCCCGGCCGACCAGCAGCGTGCCGTCGGGCTCGGAGTAGACGGCCGAGGGCAGCAGCGGCGAGCCGTCGAGAATGATCGGGCGGGCGCGGCCGTCGGGCCAGCGCGCCACGGCGACCGTGTTCGAGGTGCCGAAGTCGACGCCGAGCGCGTGCCGACCCTGGTCGATGGACATGCGCGCCAGTGTAAGGGGTGGCGCACACGAGTTGATCAGGGCAAGGGCGCGTTACCGCACGGGCCGCCAGCGAAGGCGGCCGTCGTGACCGCGGGTGCACCGGACTGCCTGCCCGTCCTTGGTCCGGTCGGTGCTGCCCTCGATTTCACAGATTCCCCGGACCACCGGCGCGTCGTCCTTCTCCGGCGGCAGCAACGCCAGGTCGGGCGGCGTGGTGGTGGCGGCGGGAGAGGTGGGGGCAGGAGAGGTGGCAACAAACGGGGTGAGGGCAGGAGGGGAAGAAGAAGGACGGGAAGTAGGTGTGACAACCGGCGGAGGGGCAGGCGGGAGCCGGGAACGGGAGAGCCTGCGCGAAGCCGTGCCGGAGGAGGGCGGCGCCGAGGCGGGGCGACCGGTCGGGTGTGGGTCCACCACGACCGGGGCGTCCGCGGTGCGCGGCGCTGCCGAGAGGTGTTCCTGCTTGCCACCGAAAGTGACAAACCCGATCACACCGCAGAGCAGCGCCTGACCGACGACCAGCATCACGGCGACGGTCACCGTCCGCCTCGCCGATGTCGCGCCCACCCCAGGCATCGTCACAGAGGGGAACTTTATGGCAACAGATCGATATCCGCGAGATCCCCTCTCGGTAATACCATGATCACTTTCCGGTAAATGTCGGCTTCCGCTTCTCGACGAAGGCCGTGGTGCCCTCGACCCGGTCCTCGGTCGCGAAAAGACCAGCGAAAAGGTGACTCTCCAACGCGAGCCCCGAGGCGAGATCCATGTTCAGGCCACTGTCGATCGCCTGCTTCGCCGCGCGCAGGGCCAGTGCCGGACCCGTGAGGTACGGCCGGACGAGCTCAACCGCGGCCGCGTACACCTCGGCTGCCGGAACGACCCGGTCAGCGAGACCGATCCGCAGCGCCTCCTCGGCGTCGACCATGCGGCCCGAGAAGATCAGGTCCTTGGCCCGGGCGGGTCCGACGAGCCGGGCCAGCCGCTGCGTGCCGCCCGCACCGGGGATGATGCCCAGCTTGATCTCGGGCTGCCCGAGCTTGGCGTCCGCCGCGACGACCCGCCAGTCGCAGGCCAGCGCCAGCTCGCAACCGCCGCCGAGGGCATACCCGGTGATCGCGGCGACGACCGGCTTGGGGATCCGGGCGACCGCGTCGAAGGCACTCGACAGCGCCTCCGCGCGTACGGTCATGTCCTGAAAGGTCGTGGTGGTGAACTCGGTGATGTCGGCACCGGCGGCGAAGACCTTCTCCCCGCCGTACACGATGACGGCACGGACCTCGGGTGTCGCGGCCGCGACCCGTGCGGCCTCCCTGAGCTCCTCCTGGATCTGGGTGTTGAGCGCGTTCATCGGGGGCCTGCCCAACCGGATCGTCCCGATCGCCTCGTTGATCTCCAGCTCCACGAACTCGCCCACCAGGTGCCTCCCGATCGATCGTTAACGTCCCCGGACAGGGTAAGGCGCGAGCCCGCGGGTAACTACCATTCGGAACGAGGGAGGCGCCATGATCACCTACTACCGGGACGGGGACGTGCTGGTGACGTCGACCGGGATCCGGATGGACGGCCGCGATTACCGGCTCAGCGAGCTCGCGCGTGTCTGGCACTCCCGCGGGCGGCGGCAGTGGTCGGCGGTGGCCGGGCGGGGCGTGCTCGGGCTCGCCGTTCTCGTCCCCGTGCTGATCGGCGCGATCGGCATCTCGATCGCCGTGCTGGTCGAGGCCTCGACCGCCGTGACCATCGCCCTCGTCGGTGGCGGCATCCTGATCGGGCTGGTCGCTCTCCCCCTCGCCGACGTGCTGCTGGAGTTCGTGGACCGCTCCCACGACCGGGGCAGCCACCCGCTCGAGATCTGGGCGGAAGTGCGTGGCACCCGGGTGCTGCTGCTGCGGTCGAACAACCGGCAGCGCTTCGGCCAGATCTACCGGGCGCTGCAACGCGCGCTGGACCAGGACACCGTTTCCCAAGGAGACCAGGCGTGACCTTTTCGCAAGGAGACCAGGCGTGACCTTTTCGCAAGGAGACCAGGCGTGACCTTTCCCCAAGGAGACCAGGCGTGACGAGAAGAGACTCAGTGCAGGCGCTGGCGCTCGCCGGGGTGCTCGCCACCAGCGGGGTGCTGCACTTCGCGAAGCCGCGCCCCTTCGACCGGATCGTGCCGCGCTCATTGCCCGGCAGCCGGCGAACCTACACGTACGTCAGCGGCGCCGCCGAGCTGGCCATCGCCGCCGCGATCGCCGTGCCGCGGACGCGCGCCCTGGGTGGCCTGGCCGCGGCCGGGCTCTTCGCGGCGGTCTTCCCCGCCAACGTCAAGATGGCCGTGGACTGGCGGCACGCCTCGCCGGCCAAGCGTGCGATCGCCTACGGCCGACTGCCGCTGCAGGTGCCGTTGGTCCTGTGGGGGTTGCAAGTCGCCGGAAAAGTGAAAAAGATGTAAAAATATCCGGCACGATCGGGACATCATGAAGGCCACCAAGGTTGCCCCGACCGGAATCGAGCGCACGTTCGGCGATGACGAGATCATCGTGACGAAGACGGATCCGCGCGGGTTGCTCACCTACGCCAACGATGTCTTCCTGCGGCTCTCGGCGCTCACCGAGGACGAGGCGATCGGCCGGCCGCACAGCCTCATCCGGCATCCCGACATGCCCCGGGCCGTGTTCAAACTGCTGTGGGACACCCTGAAGAGCCGGCAGGAGCTCTTCGCGTACGTCGTGAATCTCGCATCGGACGGCGCGCACTACTGGGTGCTCGCGCACGTGACGCCCTCGTTCGACCAGAACGGGCACCTGGTCGGATACCACTCGAGCCGGCGCCGCCCCGAGCAGGCCGCTGTCACCGCGGCCGCCGAGCTCTACCGCAGGCTGAGCGCCGAGGAACGCCGGCACAACAGCACCCCCGAGGCGCTCGACGCCGGGTGGTCGATGCTGCAGGACACCCTGAGCAACCGGGGACAGACCTACGACGAATTCGTCTGGGAGCTGACCAACGGAAGCGCCTCGTGAAAACGCCGCCGACGGGCAACGACGACATGTTGCGGATGATCGCCGAGGTCTGCGGGAAGGCCGCTGCCGGTGACTTCGAGGTCCGGCTGCCCGCGATCGGCGAATCGGACCAGGCGCACGCGGCCCGCGCGGCGCTGAACAGCCTGCTCGACATCACCGACGCGTTCGTCCGGGAGTCCGGCGCCGCGCTCGGGGCCGCCGCCGAGGGCCGCTACCACCGCCGGTTCCTCACCCGGGGCATGCGCGGCGCGTTCCGCAGTGCCGCCGTCCAGATCTCCCAGTCCGGCGATCAGATGAGCGCGTCGGCCGCCGCCATGGCCGCGGCCGCGCAGTCCCGGCTGCAGCTCGCCGACGAGCTGGAATCGGCCGTGCTCACGGTCGCCGAGCAGGTGGCGACGGCCGCGACGGAAATGGGCGCGTCGGCGAACGGGCTCGCCGACTTCGCCCAGGGAGCGGTCGGTGACGCCGAGCGCGGAGTGGACACGGTGACGTCACTGACCACGGCGTCCGACCAGATCCGGCGCGCCGTGGACCTGATCAACTCGGTGGCGGCACAGACCCGGCTGCTGGCCCTGAACGCGACGATCGAGGCGGCCCGGGCCGGCGAGGCGGGGCTCGGCTTCAGCGTCGTGGCGGGCGAGGTCAAGGCCCTGGCGAACGAGACCAGCGCGTCCAGCGAGGAGATCCTCGGCCAGGTCAACACCGTGCAGCACGCCGCCGCCGACGCGGTGAACGTGCTGGACTCGGTGACCGGCAGCATCCGCGAGATGGCGAACCTGATCAACGGCATCGCCGCAGCGGTCGACGGAGGCCACGAATCGGGCACCGCCGGGCTGAGCAACCTCGCCGAGGTGCTCCGCGGCGAGGTCTTCCGCTTCGTCAGCATGGCCCGCCAGTCCTAGGCAGCGGCACCCTTCGCGTACAGCGCGTCGATCTCGGCACGGGACGGCAGGGCATTGGAGGCACCGACTTTGCGTACGCAGGCCGCGCCCGCCGCGTTCGCCCAGCGGATCGCCTCGACCAGGTCCCGCCCCTCGCCCCAGGCAACGGCCAGCGCCCCGGTGAACGCGTCGCCGGCGGCGGTCGTGTCGACGACGTCCACCTGGAACGGCGGGATGCGTTCGTCGGCGCCGTCGCGGTCGGCGTACCAGGAGCCCTTGCCGCTGAGGGTGAGGACCACCCGCGGGACCAGCTCGAGAAGCGCACCCATGTCGGCTTCCCGGGTCTGGGTGATCGCCGTGGCCTCGCCCTCGTTGACCACGAGCAGGTCGATCACCGACAGCAGCTCCGGCGGCAGGTGCCGGGCGGGTGCGGCGTTCAGAATCGTGCGGGTGCCACCCTCGCGGGCCGCCTTCGCCGCCGCGGTCACCGTCTCGACCGGGATCTCCTGCTGGCAGATCAGCACGTCACCCTCGGCGATCACCGCTTCCTCCGCGGCGCTGAGGCCGGCGAAGGTGCTGTTGGCGCCCGGGCTGACCATGATGGTGTTCTCGCCGGCGCGGTCGACCATGATGACCGCCACGCCGGACGAGCCGTAGCTGGTGCGGACGTGCGCGGTGTCCACGCCGGACGCGTTCAACCGGGCCTTGATGGTCACCCCGAACGCGTCCGAGCCGATCGCGCCGAGGAACGTGCAGCTGCCACCGGCCCGGGCGGCGGCGATCGCCTGGTTGGCGCCCTTACCGCCGGGCGTCATCATGAAGTCGTCGCCGAGGATCGTCTCGCCGGGCAGCGGCAGGCGCTCGGCCAGCCCCACCAGATCCATGTTGGCGCTGCCCGCGACGACGATCCGCGGCAGGGAGTCGGCCATGGTCAGCTCCTCAGGCCGCGCGGGCCGTGTAGCGGTCGCCGTGGCGCTGGATGACCAGCGGCAGGCCGAACGTCTTGGACAGGTTGTCCGCGGTCAGCACCTCGCCGAGCAGCCCGGACGCCACGACCGTACCCTCGCGCAGCAGCAGCGCGTGGGTGAAGCCGGGTGGAATCTCCTCGACGTGATGGGTGACCAGCACCATGGCCGGGGCGTCGGGGTCCTCGGCCAGCTCGGTCAGCCGGGCCAGCAGGTCCTCGCGGCCACCCAGGTCGAGCCCGGCGGTCGGCTCGTCCAGCAGCATCAGCTCGGGGTCGGTCATCAGCGCGCGGGCGATCTGGGTGCGCTTCTTCTCGCCCTCGCTCAGGGTGCCGAACTCGCGGTCGGTGAGCCCGCCCATGCCCATCTGCTCCAGCAGCGCCCGGGCACGGGCCTCGTCCTGCGGGTCGTAGCTCTCCCGCCAGCGGCCGACCACCGACCACGCGGCGGTGACCACGACGTCGAGGACCCGCTCGGCCGGCGGCACCCGCTCGGCGAGCTGACCGGTCGTGATGCCGACCCGGGTCCGCAGCTCGTTGACGTCGGTGCGGCCGAGCCGCTCCCCCAGCACCCACGCGACGCCCTGGGACGGGTGCAGCCGCGCGGAGGAGAGGTTGAGCAAAGTGGTCTTCCCGGCGCCGTTCGGGCCCAGGATCACCCACCGCTCATCGAGCTCGACCTGCCAGGTGAGACTCCGCAGCAGATAGTTGCCGCCGCGGATGACACTCACCCGGTCGAAGGAGATGACGGTGTCGTCGTCGGGGGGTGTGGGGGTCGCTGCGTCGAGCACGCGTCCATCCAACCACGCACGCCGCCCGGGATAAGACGGCGTGCCGAGGCTCACCCCGTGGTTGATCCGAAGACTTCGTCACGGACGGCGTCGAGGGCGGACAGCAGGGCACCGTTGAGGATCGGTTCGACGGCGACCTCGCTCACCACGACCTTCGGCGCCACCAGGGTGATCGAGGCGACCTCCGCCTGTACCCGCTCGGCGAGCGCGGCGCCACCGGCCTGGCTGACCTCGCCGGCGAGCACCACGAGCGGCGGGTCGAGCACGACGCAGGTCGCGGCGACACCGAGCGAGAGCCGGCGGGCCAGCTCGTCGAGCACCGGCGCGCCCTTCTCCCCCGCTGCCAGCGCGGCGCGGATCACGTCGGCGGCCTCGGCGCCCTTGAAGCCGTACTTCTTGCCGATCGCCTTGGCCGCGTCGGCGGCGACGAGCGTCTGGAAGCCGCCCTTCACCCCGCGCTGGGAGGCGTTGTGCGGCGGCTCGGTGCCCGCGACCGGCAGGTAGCCGATCTCGCCCGCCGCGCCCGTGCTGCCCTGGTGCAGCCGCCCGTCGATGACACTGGCCAGGCCGACGCCGCGGTCGACCCAGATGAGCACGAAGTCGTCGACGCCCTTGGCCGCACCGGCGTGTTGCTCGGCGATGGCCACCAGGTTGACGTCGTTGCCGAAGACGACCGGGACGCTGAGGTCCTTGCGCAGGTCGGCGAGCAGTCCCCGGTGCCAGCGCGGCAGGTCGAACGCGAACGAGACCTCGCTGGTCTTCGGGTCGACCAGGCCGGGGGTGCCGAGCACGACCCGGCGTACCGACTCGAGCGTGGTGCCGGCCGCGGCCGCCGCCCCGAGCACCGCGCTGTGCACGGCGCCGACCGGGTCCTCGATGTCCTGGGTGGACTGCTCGCTGCGCCCGACGATCTCGCCGGTGATGTCCGCGCACGCCGCCACGACGCGGTCGGGCAGGACCTCGACGCCGATGACGTACGCGCTACCGGGAGTCACGGCGTAGAGCTGGGCATTGGGTCCACGCCCACCGGCCTGCTCGCCGACCCGGCGGACGAGACCACGCTCCTCCAGCCGCTCGACCAGCTGGGAGGCGGTGACCTTGCTCAGCCCGGTCATCTCACCGAGCTGGGCGCGGGTCAGCGGCCCCTTCGCGAGCAGCAGCTCGAGCGCGGCGCGGTCGTTGAGCGCGCGCAGCAGCCTGGGTGTGCCCGGCAAGCGGGTGGCGGCCATAACTACGTCCCCTAGGTATTGAGGATGATTTGCTATCACGGTATCCGGACGCGCCGCAGCGTATCGGTGGGAAGGTAACCATGCCGATCGACCCAGGGCTACAACGCCTCGCCCTGGGCACCATTCTTGCGGCTTTTGTTGGCAAAAACGCTCCGGAATGGCTGCTCGCCCTGCTGGCTGACGGGCTCGCGGGGGTCACGCTCTTCGGGACCAACATCGAAAACCCGAAACAGACTGCGGATCTCACCACCCGACTACGCTCGGTACGCCGGGACACGCTCATCGCCACCGACGAGGAGGGCGGCGACGTGACCCGGCTGGCCCACCGCACGGGGAGCCCGTACCCGGGGAACGCCGCGCTCGGGGTGGTCGACGACGTTCTGTCGACGCGGATGGCGTACGCGTCGATCGGTTCTGAGCTGGCGGCGTGCGGCATCACCCTGAATTTCGCCCCCGTGGCGGACGTCAACACCACGGACGACAATCCCGTCATCGGTACGCGTTCCTTCGGCTCCGACCCGGCCCTCGTCGCCCGGCACACGGCGGCAGCGGTCGCGGGTCTGCAGTCGGCAGGCGTCCTGGCCTGCACCAAGCACTTCCCCGGCCACGGCGCGACCCGCACGGATTCCCATCTCGGCCTGCCCGTGGTCGACGTTCCCATCCCGGTGCTGCGGGAGCGCGACCTTCCGCCGTTCGCCGCGGCCATCGCCGCCGGAACAGCCGCGATCATGACCGCACACCTGAGAATCCCGGCTCTGACCGGTGCGGGCCCGGCGACTTTCTCCCGCGCCGTGCTGCAAGACCTACTTCGCCATGAGTACGCGTTCAGCGGCGCAATCATCACGGACGCCCTGGAAATGCGCGGCGCCGCCGAGGTTGCAGGCGGCCCCGGCCCGGCGGCGGTGCTGGCGCTGGCCGCGGGCGCCGACCTGCTCTGCCTCGGCGCCCACGTCACCCCCGCCCTGGTCGACACCGTGGTCACCGACATCGTCACCGCGGTCGCCGACGGCCGGCTCCCCCGCACCCGCCTGGAGGACGCCGCGGCCCGGACCGCAGCGCTCACCCCCGCCGCAGGCGCCCCCGCCGCAGACGCCCCCATTGCGGGCATCGGGTGGGAGGTCGCTCGGCGTGCGCTGCGCGTCGAGGGTTCGGCCGAGGGTTTCGGCAACGCCCTGGTGGTCAAACTGCACACCGGCCCGACCATCGTCGAGGGCCGCGTCCCCTGGGGTCTGGGCGTGCCGGCCCTGTCGATCGCAGCGGCCTCGACCTCGCCCGATGAGCTCATCGGCCGGGCCGGATCGCGGCCAATCGTGATCATCGGCAGACGGTTGCACCGCACCGAGGAGAGCCGGTACCTGATCGAATCGCTCACCAGGCGCCATACTGGTGCGGTGGTGGAGATGGGGTGGCCGTCCGACTGGCGCCCCACCAGCGCCCGGGCGTTCCTGACGACCTACGGCGCCGGCGAGGTCAACGGCAGGGCCGCGGCAGCGGCGCTCGGCCTGCTCCACCCCCGGGACTGAGGCAGCGGCGGGCCGCCACCCGCCGCTGCCTCTTCACTCTCCGCACACACGCTTGCAATGACACAGAGTAATCACCGCGCCCGATTAAGCCGCTAATGCCAGGTTTCGAGTGTTCCGCCGCACATGCCGCCCCGTCCGAACGGTCAATTCCCGCACCCTGCGCTTCCCTTGTCGGACGATCATCACGTAGCGTCATGTTTGCAGGTGGATCTGGGGATGCCGCCGGCGAGCTCCGGACTTCGGGACCAGTCCGGACGCCTCGCCGCGGTACAGATGGTGGGCCGGGCGCTCCGCTGGTTTCGGGAGCAACCGCCGGAAGACAGCGTCCGGCTCACACACCGCAGACCTCGTCGAGGAACTTCTCGATCGCCACGGCGACCCGGCCCGGCGCGCGCAGCTCGGCGCTGTGCCCCTGGCCGTGCATCAGCAGCCGGCGAGACCTGGGCAGCGCCTTCTCCAACGCGTCCAATCGTGACGCCAGGTGGGCCGGGGACCTGTCACCGCCGATCAGGAGGACCGGCAGGTCGATCTTCGCGTACGCCGGGAGGCGTACCCCAAGTGCATCGATCTGGTCGTTGTCATCGAGTTGGCGGGCGACGCGCGGGGCATAACCGCTGCGTCCCACGACGAAGCCGGCGAGCGCCGCCGACGGCACCGGCATGCCGACCACATCGCGCAGGAAGATGCTCAGCGCCTTGCCGGGACTGCCCGCGTCGAGGGCCCGGCGTGCCGGAACGAGCTTCGCGCCACCGAGCGGCTCGTCGATGACGATCGGTGGCTCGTAGAGGACCGCGCCGCGATACAGCGACGGATCCGCGACCAGCGCCTCCAGGGCGAGCACCGCGCCCGAGGAGTGGCCGACCAGCAGCGGCCGGTCCACCTCGGACGCGATGGCCGCGACGTGCTCCACCTCGTCGGCCATCGTGACCGGGGCGGGCAGGTCCAGCCGGTACTGGCGCCGGTGCAGGCGGATCGTCCGGAAGCGGTGCCGCAGCCGGGCGGTGACGCGCTCCCACGCCGACGGGTCGCCCATGCCGCCGTGCAGCACGAGGATCGGGGTGCCGAGGCCCTCGTCCACCGCTTCCGCCACCGAGTTGTCAATCGCCGTCGCCCGCATCGCTGTCCCCTATCCGGCCCGTGGGACCGGTGCCGGGCGCAGCACCCGCGCCGACAGTCCCATGACCACGGTAAGCGCCGCGACCAGAACGAACGAGGTGGTGAGCGACGTCAGGTGGGCGATTCCGCCGATGATGCCGGGGGCGACGAGCCCGCTCCCGTACGCGATCCCGGCCACCCCCGCCAGGCTGCGCCCCGGGTGCTCGCCGATCCGCCCGGCCGTGGCGAAGACCAGCGGCACCACGACCGCGATCCCCACGCCGAGCAGCCCGAAGCCGATCAGCACCGGGGCGACGTGGTCGCTGAGGACCACCGTGACGGCGCCGACGCTCGCGCCGACTCCGGCGACCCGGACGGTGGTCACCGGCCCGAGCCACTGGATGACCCGGTCGCCGGCGAACCGGGCCAGCGCCATGCTGATCGAGAAGACCGACACCGTCAGCGCCGCGGTGCCGGCGGTGTCGCCCACGACGTCACGGACGTAGACCGCCGACCAGTCGAGCCCGGCGCCCTCGGCGAAGACCGCGCAGAGCGCGACCAGCCCGATCGGCAGCACGGCCCGGCTCGGCAGGGCGAACGCGGGCGGCTCCGCGGTGTCGGGTGCGGGGCGGTGCGACAGCAGGCCGGCGCAGGCCACGACGCTGACCACGGCCAGCACCGCCGCGGTGATCAAGAAGTGGATCCGGGCATCGATACCGGCGCGCGCCGCGGCGGCCGCCACCGCCGAACCGGCCAGCCCGCCGACACTCCAGTAGCCGTGGAAGCTCGACATCACCGACCGGCCGTAGCGCTCCTCGACCAGCACCGCCTGCGCGTTCATGGCCACGTCCGCGACGCCGGCCGCCGCGCCGTAGACCACGAGCAGCGGGCACAGCACGAAGATCGACGTGGGCAGCGCGGGCAGGATCAGCGCCGCGCACCAGAGCAGGATCAGCACCCTGGCGAGTTTGCGCAGGTCGAAGCGGTGCGCGAGGCGCCCGGACAGCGGCATGGCCAGCAGCGCACCGACACCCGGCATCAGCAGCGCGATGCCGAGACCGCCCGCACCGACCCCGACATGATCAGCGATCCACGGCACGCGCGCCGCGAACGTACCGGTGACCGCGCCGTGCACGGCGAAGACGACAGAGGTCGCGGCTCGGGCGCGGGGCAGCGTCTGCATGACGGGTCACAATACGGGCCGGGTACCCCCGAGGGGTATAGAGTGGTGGGCGTGACCCGGCAGATCGAGCTCGAGATCGGCGGCATGACCTGCGCCGCCTGCGCCAACCGCATCGAGAAGAAGCTCAACCGGCTCGACGGCGTGACGGCCACCGTCAACTACGCCACCGAGAAGGCGCGCGCCACCGTGCCCGCCGAGCTGACCGTCGCCGATCTCATCGCGGTGGTCGAGAAAACCGGCTACACCGCGGCTGAGCCCGCCGCCGTGCCCACTCCCGAGCCTGCCGGCGACCCGTTGCGGGCCCGGCTGCTGATCTCCGTCGCCCTGAGCGTGCCGGTGATCGTCCTGGCGATGGTCCCGGCCTGGCAGTTCGACTACTGGCAGTGGTTGTCGCTCACCCTCGCCGCCCCGGTCGTCGTCTACGGCGGATGGCCGTTCCACCGGTCCGCGCTGGTCAACCTGCGGCACGGCGCCGCCACGATGGACACGCTCGTCTCCGTCGGGACGCTCGCCGCCTTCCTCTGGTCACTGTGGGCACTCTTCCTCGGTGACGCCGGGATGCCCGGCATGACCCATCCCTTCACGCTGCGTGCAGGCTCCGACGGTGACGCGATCTACCTAGAGGCGGCCGCGGGGGTCACCAGCTTTCTGCTGGCCGGCCGTTACGCCGAGGCCCGAGCCAAGCGCCGCGCCGGTGACGCACTGCGATCACTGCTGGAGCTGGGCGCCAAGACGGTCACGCTCCGAGACGGCACCGAGCTACCGATCGAAAACCTCACCACCGGAGATCTCTTCCTCGTACGCCCCGGCGAGAAGGTCGCCACCGACGGCACCGTGACCGAGGGGTCGTCCGCCGTCGACCGCAGCCTCGTCACCGGCGAGTCCGTCCCCGTCGAGGTGACGGTCGGCGACCCGGTGACCGGTGGCACGGTCAACGCCGGGGGCCGCCTGATCGTGCGGGCCACCCGGGTCGGCGCCGACACGCAACTCGCCCAGATGGCGCGCCTGGTCGAGGATGCCCAGGCCGGGAAGGCCGCGGTCCAGCGCCTCGCCGACCGCATCTCCGGCGTCTTCGTCCCGGTGGTCCTCGTCCTGGCCGTGGCGACCCTCGGCTACTGGCTCGGCGCCGGTCACGGGGTGGCGTCCGCGCTCACGGCCGCGGTCGCCGTGCTGATCATCGCCTGCCCCTGCGCCCTGGGCCTCGCCACCCCGACAGCGCTGCTGGTCGGCACGGGCCGAGGAGCCCAGCTCGGCATCCTGATCCGCGGCGTCGAGGCCCTCGAATCCGTCCGCCGCGTCGACACGATCGTCCTCGACAAGACCGGCACGGTCACCACGGGCACGATGACGGTCCAGCAGACCGATCTGGCCCCCGACGTTCTCCTGCTCGCCGGCGCGGTCGAGGCCGCGTCGGAGCACCCGCTCGGCCGTGCGATCACCCACGCCGCCCGCGAGCACGGCCCGCTGCCCACGGTCACCGACTTCCAGGCCACGGCGGGCGTCGGGGTGCGCGGCACGGTGGCGGGCCAACTCGTGGAGATCACCCGAGGCACGGGCGACACGGCCCTGACCTGGGTCGAGGTCCGCGTCGACGGCACACCCCGAGGACGCCTGGGCCTCGCCGATTCGGTACGCCCGTCGAGCGCCCCCGCCATCGCCCGCCTCCGCCGGCTCGGCCTGACCCCGGTCCTGCTCACCGGTGACGCGCAGGCGGTGGCCGACAAGGTCGCCGCGGAGATCGGCGTGACCGAGGTCGTGGCGGAGGTCCTCCCCTCGGGCAAGCTCGACGTCGTCAAACGCCTCCAATCCGAAGGTCGCGTGGTCGCCATGGTCGGCGACGGCGTGAACGACGCCGCCGCCCTCACCCAGTCCGACCTGGGCATCGCCATGGGCGCCGGCACCGACGTGGCGATCGAGGCATCCGACCTCACCCTGATGCGCGATGACCTGTCGGCTGCTGTGGACGCGGTGCGGCTCTCCCGGCGTACGGTGCAGATCATTCACGGCAATTTGTTCTGGGCCTTCGCCTACAACGTCGCGGGCCTGCCGCTGGCCGCCGCCGGCCTGCTCAACCCGATGATCGCGGGCGCGGCCATGGCCTTCAGCTCCATCTTCGTCGTCGGCAACAGCCTGCGCCTACGCCGCTTCCGCTCCTCGGTGTAACCACAGAACTGCCCCGGCAAAGACCGCCGGCGCGGCGAAAATCATCGCCATCGGCCCGAACTCCAGAAACGCCAGGACCGTCGACCAGCCGGACTCCGGGCTGACGAACACCACGCAACCGTTGATCACCCCGCCCAGGTCGGGGAACGTTGCCTGATCCCTGGTAGCGGCCAAATCGCTCACGGCATAAACGGTGGACGGCAGCATCCAGCCCGCGCCGGCGATCAGCAGCGCACTGGCAACCGGCCGGTCGCCGACCCTGCCCGCCGACACCCAGACCAGCGCCGCGGCGGTGATGACCCCGAGTGCTGCGGGCGAGGACGCCGGGTCTTCCGCGAGCGGGCTGAGCCCCGCAAGAACCACCAGAACCAGAACCAGCAGGGTGAGCGAACGCTCGAGCGGTGACCGCCGGCGGAGGGATCGCGGCAATGACAGCGCCTCTGCGGCGTAACGCACACCGGGTTCGTCGAACACGAATGCGCTGGTGGTCGCCACGAGCGCGGCAGCACAGGTGGACACGACCACGGTCAAGGGCGCACCCGACGAGATCTTTCCAGCTCAGCGGCCCCGCCGCCCGCGTTCAGCCGGTTATCACGCGCCGTCCTTCAGGAGCAGGCTCTCATCGGCCTCGCTGAACTGCTTCGGGCCATTGATCGGGGACTTCCGGCCCAGGAACGAGAAGAGGATGTGGAACTTCAGGCTCCGGCCGCCGGCTGGATGCACTGCAATATCGATGGTGCTGACCCCGCCGGTCTCGTCCGTGACCAGCGTGAAGATTCCGGGCCCGCCGACGACGGGTACGCCGATGGGGAGAAATTCTCCCGGCACGGCCTTGAAGAATCCCCGGTACTGATGGTCGGCCTTGTCCGTCACCCGCTCGACCGCCGCGGTGAAACGATCGATGCCGGTCGGGTCGTCCTGGTTGATGGTGTAGAGCACGGTGCCCCGCGGCACCCGATCAAGATCGATGTGGAACGCCGGCCCGAGTTCCCCCTCGGGCGGCATTTCGCTCAGGTAGAAGTCGTTGCCGATCACGGTCTGCGCTGAGGCTTTCCGGATCTTCTTCCTGTCCGCGGCGGTGCCTTCCATCGCCACGCTCCGGTAGAAATCCTTGGTTCCGGGGTCGAAGAAGCCGTGACCGGCGAGTGTGGCGCCATCTAGGTCTTTTCCCGCGAGCTCCCCCGGCACATTGCCGGTGGACTGCCAGACGAAGTAGGAGCTCCGCGTCTTGTCGAGCGCGGCACGCACTTCGGCCAGGTAGGCAATGGACGGATCCGGGGCCGGGGTCTCGGCGGCGTCGCTGTCGCAAGCGGCGACGGCAGCGGCGAGAAGGACGCCTATGAGGGTGAGCGCAGACATCCTGCGGAACGTGGACACGGGCCGGAAGCATAGATGCCTGGCCCATCCAACGAGGGCCCGGGCGCGGCCGCCTGAAACCGAACGCTCGGGCGGCAGGGTTGGCAGCCAACGACCTCCGGCGGCCAACCCTGCGGCGAACGGCCGGGGTGGCAGGTTGAGAGCGAACGGCCCGGGCAGTCGTTGCCCGGGCCGGGGCTGCGGTCAGGCTGCGGACGAGGTTTTGACCAGGGTGCGGATCTGGCGGAGGAGGACGGAGAGGGCTGCCAGGTCGCCCGGGGATTCGTCGATGTCGCCCATGGCGTTGCCGGCTCGGGCTATCGAGGCGGCGTTGGTCTGCTCCCACTCGGAGACGCGGTCCTCGGCGGAGGCCTCCGACGGGGTTGATTGCAGGACTTCGGCGGTCAGGCCGGCGAGGGCTGAGTAGAGGTCGTAGCGCAGGGCCATGCGGGCGAGGGTCTGCCAGCGGTCGCCGCGTGGGAGCCGCGAGATGTGGGACAGCAGGACGTCGATCTTGAAGCGCTCGGAGAGGACGAAGTAGACGTTCGCCACCTCAGTGGGCGGGCAACCGGTCGTCTTGGCGGTCTCGAGGATGTCGAGGACCCCGAAGCCGTAGACCACTCGGGCCACGCCGCGGGCCAGGTCCTCGGGGACGCCGTTGCCGATCAGCATGTCGACGTGGGCGTCCTGGGAACGGCGTTCGGCGCCGATGACGACCTGGGAGAGCTGGAGCAGCAGGTTGCCGACGCCCTGGCGCAGGTGGTCGATCTCGGCGGCGACGTCGAGCGGGGAGCGGCGGTTGCTGACCAGCCAGCGGACCGCACGGTCGAGCAGGCGCCGGGTCTCCAGGTAGACGAGCGTCTGGGCGAACGTCGGGACCTTGTTGTCGAGCTCCTCGGCGGCGGCCCAGAGCTCGCGCAGGCCGTACACGTCGCGGACCACCACGTAGGCGCGGATGACGTCGGCGGCGGAGGCGCCGCTCTCCTCCATCGCGCGGAAGACGAAGGAGGTGCCGCCCCGGTTGACCACCTCGTTGACCAGGGCGGTCGAGATGATCTCGCGGCGCAGGCGGTGGCCGGCCATCCGGGCGGCGAACCGCTCGCGCAGCGGGGTCGGGAAATACCGGGACAGGACCCCGTGGGTCCATTCCTCATCGACGATCGGGTCGGCCAGGACCTGCCGTTCCAGCGAGATCTTCACGTACGCGAGGAGCACCGCGAACTCAGGCGGAGTGAGCCCGTCCCCCGCCTCGTACCGGGCGGCCAGCTCCTTGTCGGTGGGCAAGGCTTCCAGCTCGCGGTTGAGCTGGCCGGACTGCTCCAGCGCGATCAGCATCCGGCGGTGCACGGGCAGCAGCGAGTGGGCCTGCTGACGCGCGTTGCCGAGCGCCGTCGCCTGCTCGTAGTTGTCCCGCAGCACCAGCGCGCCGACCTCGTCGGTCATGGCGGCCAACAGCTCGTCGCGCTGGGGCAGCGTCAACTCGCCGTCGGTGACCGCGCCACCGAGCAGGATCTTGATGTTGACCTCGTGGTCGGAGCAGTCCACACCGGCCGAGTTGTCGATGAAGTCGGTGAAGACCCGGCCGTCCGCCAGGGCGTACTCGATGCGGCCGCGCTGGGTCAGGCCCAGGTTGCCACCCTCGCCGACCACCTTGGCCCGCAGTTCGGAGCCGTTGACCCGGATCGCGTCGTTGGCCTTGTCGCCGACCTCGGCGTGGGTCTCGGAGGCCGCCTTCACATAGGTGCCGATGCCGCCGTTCCACAGCAGGTCGACCGGGGCGGCCAGGATCGCGCGCATCAGGTCGGCCGGGCTCACCGCGGTCGCGCTGCCCAGGTCGAGCGCCGCGCGGATCTGTGGGCTGACCGGGATCGACTTGGCCGACCGCGGATAGATCCCGCCGCCCTCGCTGATCAGCGACGCGTCGTAGTCGGCCCACGACGAGCGCGGCAGGTCGAACAGCCGGCGCCGCTCGGCGTACGAAATGGCGGGGTCGGGGTCGGGGTCCAGGAAGATGTGGCGGTGGTCGAAGGCCGCCAGCAGCCGGATGTGCTCGCTGAGCAGCATGCCGTTGCCGAAGACGTCGCCGGACATGTCACCGACGCCCACCACCGAGAAGTCCTGGGTCTGCGTGTCGGTGCCCAGATCGCGGAAGTGTTTCTTGACCGATTCCCAGGCGCCGCGCGCGGTGATGCCCATCTTCTTGTGGTCGTAGCCCGCGGACCCGCCGGAGGCGAACGCGTCGCCCATCCAGAAGTCCTTGCTCACCGAGATCTCGTTGGCGATGTCGGAGAACGTCGCCGTGCCCTTGTCGGCCGCGACCACCAGGTAGGGGTCGTCGCCGTCGTGCCGGACCACGTCCACCGGCGGGACGATCTTGCCGCTGTGGATGTTGTCGGTGACGTCGAGCAGCGCGCCGATGAACCGCTTGTAGCACTCGACGGCCTCGTCGCGGTCGCCCGGCTTCTGCTTGAGCACGAAGCCACCCTTGGCACCCACCGGCACGATCACGGAATTCTTCACCATCTGCGCCTTGACCAGGCCGAGCACCTCCGTCCGGAAGTCCTCGCGCCGGTCCGACCAGCGCAGACCGCCACGCGCGACCGTACCGAAGCGAAGGTGCACACCCTCGAAGCGCGGCGAATAGACGAAGATCTCGAATTTCGGGCGCGGCTGCGGCAGGTCCGGGATGGCGGTCGGGTCCAGCTTGAAGGCGATGTAGGACTTGGGTCGCCCGTCCGCGGTCTTCTGGAAGAAGCTGGTGCGCAGGGTCGCCAGCATGAGCGTGAGGTACGACCGGAGGATCCGGTCCTGGTCGAGGCTCTCCACCGTGTCCAGCAGTGCGGTGATCTGTTCCACCAGATCGTCACCGAGCCGGGTGCGCTCCTCCTCCGTGATCTCCAGCCCCGGCGTGAACCGGGTCTCAAAAAGCTCGATCAAGAGCCTGGCAATCGTCGGGTACGCGATAAAAGTCGATTCGACGTACCGCTGCGAGAACACCGCCCCGGTCTGCCGCTGATACTTCGCATACGCCCGGAGCACGACCACCTGGCGCCACGTGAGCCCGGCGCGCAGGACCAGCTCGTTGAACCCGTCGACCTCGGCCTCGTTGGACCACGCCGCCGCGAACGCGTTCTCGACCTGGGGGCGGACCTCGGAGAGCTCGTGGTGCGACGCCGGTGGCAGCAGACCGAAGTCGTACAGGTAAACGGTGCCGTCCTGACGTCGTACCTCATAGGGGCGTTCGTCGACCACCCGGACGCCGAGCGAGTGCAGCACCGGAAGCACCGCGGAGAGCATCATGGGTTCGCCGTAGCGGAAGACCTTGAAGCGCACGTCGGCGTCGTCGGGCTCGGCGCATCCGTCCCGGTTGAGCCGGCGCTTACGGTAGAGATGCATCTCGAGCTGCCCGGACTCCTCCAGCAGCTCCAGCTTGGAGATGTCCTGCACCGCCTCGTAAGGCGTGTGCCCGTCCTTGTAGCTGTCGGGGAACGCCACCGCGTAGCGGGCGAAGAGGTCCTTGGCCGGCTCCTCGCCGAGCTTGCGGTCGAGCACCAGGGAGAAGTCGTCGTCCCACATGCGGGTGGCGTCGGCGAGCATCTCGGCGAGCGAATTCGGGTCGACGCCGCCCGGTGGGTCCGACGGGTCGGTGCGCACGATGAAGTGCACCCGCGCGAGCATCCGCTCGGTCACCCGGGTCGTGTAGTCGACACCGATGCCGTTCAGCTCGCGCAGCAGGATCTCCTGCATGGCCTGCCGGTTGCCGGTGGTGAACCGGTCGCGCGGCAGGTAGATCAGGCACGAGATGAAGCGGCCGTAGCCGTCGCGCCGCAGGAAGAGCCGCAACTGACGGCGGCCGGCCATCCGCAGCACGCCGACCACTGCTTCGTACAAATCGTCTGTCTTGATCTGGAAGAGCTCGTCACGCGGATAGGTCTCCAGGATCTGCAGCAGATCCTTGCCGGAGTGCCCGCGCGGCGACAGGCCGGAGCGGTCGAGCACCTCCATGACCTTGCGCCGCACGACCGGCAGCTCACGCACGCTGGTGCGATAGGCCGAGCTGGAGAACAGACCCAGGAAGCGCCGCTCGCCGCAGACCTCGCCCCGGTCGTTGAAGACCTTGACGCTGATGTAGTCCAGATAGGCCGAGCGGTGCACGGTAGCCCGGGAATTGGCCTTGGTGATGACCAGCAGCCGCTTCTCCAGGGCCCGCTTGTGTGCCTCGGGAGCCATCGAGGACAGCTTGCGTGGGGTGCTCTGGTCGCCGCGCAGGATGCCGAGCCCGCTGCCCGGAACCGCGGAGAGCAGGTCGCCGTCCTCGCTGAGCTCGTACTCGCGGTAGCCGAGGAAGGTGAAGTGGTCGTGGGCGAGCCACTTGAGCAGCTCGATGGAGTCGGTGACGTCCTTGTCGGGCACCGGCAGCTTGCGGTCGGAGCCCCGCGCGGCGGCCAGCTCGTCGGCGATCACCACGGCCCGCTGACGCATCCGCGGCCAGTCGTCCACCGCGTCACGCACATCGGTCAGCACCCGGCGCAGCTCGTTGTGCAGCTGCCCGCGCGCGTCCTCGCTGCGCACCGGGTCGATCTCGACCCGGATCCAGCTCTCGACCAGGTCGCCCTCGATCGCGTCGTCGGGCTCCACGTTGGCCTCGACCTGCGCCAGCCTGCCGAGCGGCTCCCGGCGCACCACGATCAGCGGGTGCACCAGCAGATGCACCTGGAGCTGGTGCGCGGTCAGCAGCGCGGTCACCGAGTCGACCAGGAACGGCATGTCGTCGGCGACGATCGAGATCACCGTGTGTGGCTGGCCGGTGCAGGGCGCGCTGATGTCGAGCTTGAGCTCGCCGGCCAGCCGCTCGGCGGCCAGCTCACGATGCCCGCGGGCGGCCTCGAACATCTCGTCGGCCGTGTAACCGACCAGCTCCTCATCGGGCGCGAACCGCCAGAAACGATCGACCAGTGTGGCCGTCGTGTGATCCTGGCCGGCCAGCCCCACGGCCTGCGCCACGAGGCGCTCGGCGTTGGGCAGCGGCTCATCGAGCTCGTCATCGGAGGTTCCGAGCCGCCCCGTCAGGGCGAGCCCGGGACCTGGCCCGAAGTCCAGCTCAGGATCGGATTCGTTCGCTGCCTCGTCGGCTGCAGGCATGACAGACCGCTCCCCTCACCCACCGCACTGTGGGTTCGACGTGTCGGGCCTAAGCCTAGAACGTGGGTCTGACACTCTGTGCGGACCCGGGGTCCGAGACGAAGATCCGGCAACGAATTCGCTACATCTCACCCAGCACGGGTCAACGGGACGTGCCTCGAGAGGTTACCGTTCCGAACGGTTTCTGATTCGTACCCTCGGAAGGGTGCTTCATGCCTACGATCCCCCACGCCCGCCGTGCACTAGCGGTCCTGACCTGCCTCGTGGTCGCCGGCACCGGCACTGTCGCCTGCTCGGGATCGGACGGGCCCGGTGACACCGTCGACGCGTTCCTGCAGGGCTGGCGCAAGTCCGACCTGAGCAAGGTCGGCTTCGTCACAGCCGCCGGGGCCAAGATAGCCGCGACCGACGTCACCACCCAGCTCAAAGCCCTCACCGGCGACCTGGCCCCGAGCCTGACCAAGCTGGAGCCCGCCGGCAAGGCGACGGAGTCGGGCAAGAACGCCACCGAGCCGATCAACCTCGCGTGGACGCTGCCCGGCGGCGCCACCTGGGCCTACCAGAGCACCGTGCGCCTCACGAAGCAGAGCTCGGACGGCTGGCAGGTCGTCTGGGAGCCCGCCATCGTGCACACCAAACTGACCGAGGGCGACAGCCTGAAGGTGCGCGCCAAGGCGGCGGACCGCGGCGACATCCTCGACGCCGCGGGCAAACCACTGGTCACACCCACCCCGGTGGTCACGATCGGCATCAGCCCCGAGAAAGTGACCGACCAGGCGAAGCTGCTGAAGGACCTCAACGCGGCGTTCAAGGCGATCGGGGTCACCCTCGACGAAAAAGACCTGACCACCCGGCTCAAGAACTCCGACCCGACGGCCTTCGTGGACGTGGTCACGCTGCGACGTCCGGACTACGACAAGGTCCGCACCAAGGTACGCACCCTGCCCGGCACGGTGTTCCGCGAGGAGAACCGCGAACTCGCGCCCACCCGCGCCTTCGCCCGCGCGCTGCTCGGCACGGTCGACGCCGCCACCCGCGAGGATCTCGACGCCAACCCCGGCACCCTGACCCAGGGCGACATGGTCGGCCACGGCGGCCTGCAGGAACGCTACGACACCCAGCTGCGCGGCACCGCCGCCCAGACCGTGGTCATCGCCCTCAAGACCCCCGCCGACGACGTCGACGAGACCCAGATCTTCAGCACCGACCCGGTAGCCGGAAAATCGATCAAGACCACCCTCGACGTCAACACCCAGAAAGCCGCCGACGCCGCGGTCGCCGCCGAGAAGAACGCCAGCGCCCTCGTCGCCATCAAGATCAGCGACTCCACGATCCTGGCCGTCTCCAACGGCCCCGACGGCGGTGCGGTCAACACCGCCCTGACCGGCCAGGTCCCCCCGGGTTCAACGTTCAAAATGGTCTCGACCCTGGGCCTGCTGGACAAAAAAGCGGTCACCCTGGACGGCAAGGTCGACTGCCCCGCCACGGTCAAGGTCAGCGGCCGCGAATTCAAGAATTCCCATGAGATGAAGCTCGGCCAGGTCCCCTTCCGCACCGACTTCGCCAAATCCTGCAACACAGCCTTCGTCAACGTCTCCGGCAAACTCGGCGCCGACGGCCTCCAAGCCGCAGGAACAGCCCTGGGCATCGGCACCAAGTGGGACCTCGGCGTCGACGCCTTCAGCGGCAAACTCTCCCCCGCCGACACCCCCACCGAACTCGCCGCCGCCACCTTCGGCCAGGGCGCCACCGCCGTCAGCCCCCTAGCCATGGCCGGCGCCACCGCGGCAGTAGCCCGAGGCCAGTTCAAACAGCCCAAACTCGTCCTGGACCCCGCCCCCGCCGCCGCCCTCCCGGACGGCGCCAAACTGGCCGACACCTCGATCCAGCCCCTCAAAACCATGATGCGAGAGGTCGTCACCAAAGGCACCGGCGACGCCCTCCAAAAGGTCCCCGGCGGCCCCGTCTCCGGCAAAACCGGCACGGCCGAATTCGCCGACGGCTCCGACGAGACCCACTCCTGGTTCATCGGCTGGCAGGGCGACATCGCCTTCGCCGTCATGGTCCAGAAGGGCGGCCTCGGCTCCGAAGCCGCCGTCCCCATCGTCAACCGCTTCCTGACCACCCTCAACAAGTAGCCCCCACCTCGGCCGGCCACCCGCGGTGGCCGGCCGAGGTCTGCCCGACGGGGTCAGGTGACGTCGGCGCGTTCGCCGGGCCCGACCTCGAAGGCCGGACGCTGAACCGGCAGGGTGAAATCCTCCACGGCCCTCGGTCGCAGCATGCCGGGCATCGTCGCCGGAAGAGGCGCAGAATCCAGCAGCGGAGCCGACCCGAGCGGCCTCAACGGCGCCTCAGCAGCATGCTCGGAAACCACATCGGCGTCCGCTTCGAACTCCGCTCCGAACTCCGCCGCCAGCTCATGGTCGGCATCATTCGGCGAGCCGACGCCGCCCTCGGGGCCGGGCACCGGCTCGGCGTGGATGTCGCTTTCCTGCTCAGCCCCAGTCCCGTGGGCAAACTCGGTCTTGTCCTCGTGGACAGTCTCGGACTCCCACTCGAAGTCAGAACCGGGCTCTACTTCGGGATCGGTCTGAGACTCCGCATCGGCCGCCGGCTCGAACTCCGACATCATCCCGAAGTCGGACCTGACCTCGGACCCGAGCGTCACCTCTGCCTCCGCGACCGGCTCAAGCTCAAAGCCCGACCCAGCCTCGGACGTCAACTCAGCCTCGGACGTCGGCTCAAGCTCAGACGTCAACTCCAGCTCGGACGTCGGCTCAAGCTCGGACGTCAACTCCGGCTCGGACGTCAACTCCGGCTCGGACGTCAACTCCGGCTCGGACGTCAACTCCGGCTCGGACGTCGGCTCAGCTTCTGCGACCGGCTCAAGCTCGGAGCCCGACTCGAGTTCGGACGCTGCGACCGGCTCAAGCTCGGAGCCTGACTCAGGATCGGACGTCGACTCGGACGTTGCTCCCGGTTCGGACCCGCTGATCGGCTCAAGCTCGAACGCCGAGCCGGCCTCGAACGCCGTGCCGGCCGCAAAATCCGGCTCGGGCTCGAACACCGACTCGGGCTCGGCCGGCTCGGGCTCGGTGGGCGGCTCGGGCTCGGTGGCCGGCTCGGGCTCGAGGACAGGGTTGGTGTCGGCTGATGCGTCGGCGTAGACGTCGGTTAGAGACGGGTGGTCCGGATCGATGTCGTTGTGGTCGGGGCCGTCCGCGCCCGTGTGACCGATGTTGATGTGGTCGGGCTCGGCGCTGTCCGGTTCCTCGCGGTCGGGGGCAGTGTGGTCGAGCGCGTTTCCTTCGGGCTTCAGGTGTTCGAGGTCCGCGGGGTCGCGGTCGTGTTCGGCCGGTTCCATCTGATGGAGGTTGGCGGGATCGGCCTGGTCTTGGTTGGGCTCAGGCCAATAGGCCCTGGCCGGGTCAGCACCATAGAACTCGACCCCGTCCGGATCGACCACATACGAGTCGACCCCATCCGGGTCGGCACTGTCCGGGCCGGCGCTTTCCGGGTCGGCGCTGTCCGGGTCGGCGGCGAGGTATTCGCTCGATGCGGGGGCGTCGGGGAAGTCGGCTGGAGTGGTGTCGGTGGGGAGGGGCGCGGCGGGTTCGGGATTGTCTTCGATGGCCAGGAGCGTTGTGGCGGGCAGGGCTGAATCCTGCTTCGTGCCGAACGGACCGCCGGCCGTCAGGGCTGCTGCGGCCAGGACGACGTCATCGTCTGCTGCGTCCGCGCGGCGTTCCTGAACCGGCTCCGGTTCCTCGTCGCGGAAGTCCTCAAGCGACCCCGGCCCTTCCGAGAACAACCCCGGCCCTTCCGAGAGCGACCCCGGCCCATCTACGAGCGACCCCGGCCCATCTACGAGCGACCCGGGCCCATCTGCAAGCGACCCTGATCCCTCAGAGAGCGACCTAATCCGCCCCTCAGAGAGTGACCCCGGTCCTTCAGCAAGCACCCCCGGGCGTTCAGAGACCAGCCCGGCACTCTCGGAGAGCGACCCCGCGCCGCCCCCAGCCGTCGGCCCCGGGCGTGGCGCGGGTCCGAGCCGGCCGGGGGTCTCCGGGGTGAGGAGGTCGCGGCGGGCGGCGATCAGGTCGGGGCGGGCGTCGATCGTGTGGGCGGATTGGAGGCCGGAGACTAGGGCGGAGGTGATTTCTTCGGCGTAGGTGCCGTCGGGGTCGTAGTCGGGGTCGAAGACCGTGATTTCTACGCCCAGGCAGTGGGGGGATTCGACCAGGGCGGCGAGGAGGATTTCGAGTTCGGGGAAGGCGATGCCGCCGGGTTCCGGGGCGTCGACGGCGGGCATGACGGCCGGGTCGAGGACGTCGACGTCGAGGTGGACCCAGTAGCCGGCGCAGTCGGCCAGTTGTTCCTGGGCCCATTGGGCGCTTCGGGCGGCGCCTTCGGCTCGCAGGGTGGGGACCGGGCGGGTGACGATTCCGGCGGCCTGGAGGTCGAGGCGGTATTCGTCCTGGGCTCGGATGCCCATGACGACCACGTCGATGTCGCGGTAGTAGGGGCGGCGGCCTTCCATGGCGGCGAGGTCGACCTGGCCGCGACCGGTGACGAGGGCTAGGTCCTCGCCGGCGGCTGCTCCGACGTAGGAGGCGTTGCCGGGGTGGCGGAAGTCGGAGTGGCCGTCGATGAAGATGAGGCCGATGTGGCCGCCGACCGCTTCGCCGAGGCGGTGCATCGCGAGGGCTGAGCCCAGGACGATGGAGCAGTCGCCGCCGAGGATGACGGGGAATTCGCCCTGGTCGAGGATGGCGCCGATGCGGTCGGCTAGGCGGCGGGAGTAGCCGGCGATCTCGCGGGCGTGTGCCACGCCGTCGCCGGGGCGCCAGTCGCCCGGGTCGTAGCGGGGTGGGGTGAGGCAGCCGGCGTCGCGGGCGTTGAGGCGGCGGAGGAGACCCTGGTCGCGCAGGGCTCCAGGCGCTTTTGCGCAGCCGGGCACCGAGGTCGCGGTTGGTGGGCGCAGACCTAGGTTGGACGGTGCGTCGAGCACGGCTATGCGGCGCATGGAGCCCCCGTACGAAGGTGCGAAAAGGGGTTTAGAAGAGCGCGCGGGCGAGCGCGCGGCGGGCTGTTGCCACCGCCGGATCGTCCGGGCCGGCGACGGCGAAGAGGCCGAGCAGGCGTTTGCGGACGGCGTCGCGTTCGTCGCCGGTGGTTCGTTTGACGAGGGCGACGAGGCGGTCGTAGGCCTCCGGGGCCTGTCCGCTGAGGACCTCGATGTCGGCGGCGAGCTGGTGGCTCTCGATGTCGTCGGGGTCGTCGGCGGCCTTGGCCATGACGGTTTCCGCGTCGACGCCGGTGACGCGGCGGTAGAGCTCGACCTGGGCGAGGCCGGACTCCGCGGCGTGGTCCTGCGGGGACTCGGCGAGGATCTTGCGGTAGGCCGCTTCGGCCTCGTCGAGGTCGCCGGTCATCAGCGCGTCGTCGGCGGCGTCCATCCGCGGGTCCTCGGGGGCGGCGACCTCGATGCCACCGGCTTTGAGGACGGCGTCGACGTAGCGGCGGATCTCGGGCTCGGGGATCACGCCGGGGAAGCCCTCGACGAGCTGGCCGCCCACGACCGCGATCACCGTCGGGATGCTCTGGACGCGCAGTGCCTGGGCGAGTCGCGGGTTGGCGTCCACGTCGACCTTGCCGAGCACCCAGCTGCCGCCGTATTCGACGGCGAGCTTCTCGAGCACCGGCGAGAGCTGCTTGCAGGCCTCGCTCCACTCGGCCCAGAAGTCGAGGATGACCGGGGTCGACATCGACAGCTCGAGCACCGTCGTCTGGAAATTCTCTTCGGTCACGTCGATGACCGCGGGGCCGTGCCCAGCGCCGGGAATGGCGCCGGGAATGGCGCCGGGGACGGCGGGCTGACCGGCCGGGGCCGCACCGGTGGGCACGCGGGCGGGATCGGCGGGCCCGGCGGGCCTGGTTGCCGGGCGCAGGGCACCGAGGTCGACCGCGCCGCGGGTGAAGATCGACGGAGTGGTCCGTGGGTCGCTCATGGTTACCAAGTCTCGCACGCAGATGGGCCCATTCGCCGCGCCGCCGGGCAGGCGATATCAAGCGTCACACCCGACCACCAAGATCCTCTGACCGGAGGTAGTGCACACCCGTCGCGTCCTCGGAGATCTGCCACAGGCGAGCGGCCAGCAACGGGTCGTCCGCAGGGGCGGCAAGCGGGTCGAAGTGCACCCGGATGTCCTTTTTCCGCGCGGCGGGCCCGAGGAAGACCCCGGTTTGAGCGGCGGGGCTGGTGGCCGCGAACGCGAGGGCGAGCGCGCCCTGCTCGGCCGGCCGGGAGAAGACCGCGCCGCCGAGCTTGAGGAAGGCTGTCTGCACGAGGCCCGAGGCGGTGTCGTTCATCGGCGTGGCGGCCATGCCCGGGTGCGCGAGGAAGCTGCGGATCGGGCTCCCCACCAGGCGCAGCCGACGTTCCAGCTCGGCTCCGAACAGGAGATTCGCAACCTTCGACTTGACGTACGCCGCCCCGGGCGCGAACCCGTCCGCCGCGCTGAGGTCCTCGAAGCCGGTCCTGACCTTGATTCGCCGGTAGAGGTTGGAGCCGACCGCGACGATCCGCGGGTCGTGATCGGGCCGGAACAGGTCGAGCAGAAGCCCGGTGACGGCGAACGCGCCGAGGTGGTTCGTGGCGAAGACCCGCTCGTAGCCCTGCGGGGTCAGTTGCCGGGTCTGCGCCCCGATGCCCGCGTTGTTGATCAGCACGTCGAGGTGCCGGCCATCACGATGCATCCGGTCGCTGAACCGCCGGATCGAGTCCAGGTCGGCGACGTCGACCTCGCGGATCTCGACATCCCCGGAGGGCCGCACCGCAGCAGCCTTGGCCGTGTCGCGCACCGCCATGATCACCGTGGCACCCCGCCGGGCGAGTTCGGTCGTCAGGACGAGCCCGAGCCCGCTGCTCGCCCCAGTGATCATCACCGTACGCCCGGCCTGATCCGGCATCTCGTCATAGTTCCAGCTCACTGCCATGATCAACCTCCACGCATCCATCAGCGGATAGATAATCCGCCACGACGAAGGCAACCGTAGCACGCAATCGGATAAGTAATCCGTTCACAGCGGATGAGATATCCTTGGAGGGTGTCGCTGCGCGCAGATTCCGCCCGGGTACGCACCCGCATGCTCACCGCCGCCCGGGACCGCATCGCGGCGGGCGACCTGGAGCTGCCGATGAACGCCATCGCCAAGGAGGCGGGCGTCGGGGTGGGCACCATGTACAGGCACTTCGCCAGCCGGGAGGCGCTGCTGGAGTCGCTGGCCGAGGAGAGCTACCGCGCCCTGGTCGACGAGGCGAAGAAGGCGGCGGAGAACCCGGACGTCGCCGAGGGGCTGACCAACCTGCTCCGCGCCGGCCTGCGCAGCCAGCTCACCGACGCCGCCCTCGCGAAGGTGCTCGCCGCGCCGACGTTCGAGTGCACCGAGACCCTGGTGCTCAGCAAGGAGCTCGGCAGGGTGTCGCTGCAGGTGATCGAGCGCGCCCGGCAGGCCGGGGTCCTGCGCCCGGACGTGACGCCGGACGACGTGCGACGCCTCACGTGCGGGGTCCAGTACGCCGTCCGCAGCGGCGGCGACCAGGATGAGGCCGCCGACCGCTATCTCGACATCATGCTGAAAGGCCTGATGGCCTAGAAACGGGCGGGCTCGCGGTAGATGCCCCACTCGTCCTTGAGCACGCCGCAGATCTCGCCCAGCGTGGCCTCGGCCCGGGCGGCGTCCAGCATCGCGGGGATCATGTTCTCGCCGCTGCGTGCGGCTTCGATAAGACGATCAAGAGCGTGCTTGACGCGTACGGAATCACGGCCGTCCTTGCGACCACTGAGCTCGCGCCGCTGCTGCAGCTCGACCTCATGCGAGACGCGGAGGATCTCGAGATCCTTGGCGACCGTGCCGGTGTGCACGTTGACGCCGACGATCCGCTTCTCGCCCTTCTCGACCGACTGCTGATAGGCGAAGGCGGCCTCGGCGATGTTGGCGGTGAACCAGCCGTCCTCGATGCCCCGCAGGATGCCGGCGGTGATCGTGCCGTCCTCGCCCAGCTCGCGGATCCGGGCGAAGATCTCCTCCGCCTCGGCCTCGATCCGGTCGGTGAGGGCCTCGAGGTACCAGGAGCCGCCGAGCGGGTCGGCCACGTTGGTCACCCCGGTCTCCTCCATCAGCACCTGCTGGGTCCGCAGCGCGATCTCGGCGGACTCGTCGGTGGGCAGGGCGAGCGTCTCGTCCAGGGCGTTGGTGTGCAGGGAGTTGGTGCCACCGAGCACTGCGGCGAGCGCTTCGACCGCTGTGCGTACGACATTGTTGACCGGCTGTTGCGCAGTGAGCGAAACCCCAGCGGTCTGGGTGTGGAACTTGAGCCAGAGGGCCTTTTCGCTGGTCGCGCCGTAGTCGTCGCGCAGGTGGCGGGCCCAGAGCCGGCGGGCGGCCCGGAACTTGGCGATCTCCTCGAAGAAGTCGACGTGCGCGTCGAAGAAGAAGCTCAGCCCGGGGGCGAACTGGTTGACGTCGAGGCCGCGGGACAGGCCCAGCTCGACGTAGCCGAAACCGTCCGCCAGCGTGTAAGCGAGCTCCTGCGCGGCGGTCGACCCGGCCTCGCGGATGTGGTAACCGGAGACCGACAGCGGCTTGTAGTGCGGGATCTCGGCCGCGCACCACTGCATCAGATCGCCGATCAGGCGCAGGTGCGGCTCCGGGGTGAAGAGCCACTCCTTCTGCGCGATGTATTCCTTGAAGATGTCGGTCTGCAGCGTGCCGTCGAGTTTGCTGAGGTCAGCGCCCTGGCGTTCGGCGGCGACGAGATACATGCAGAAGACCGGGACCGCCGGGCCGGAGATGGTCATGCTGGTCGTGACGTCCTGCAGCGGGATGCCGTCGAAGAGCACGTCCATGTCGGCGGCCGAGTCGATCGCGACACCGCAGTGGCCGACCTCGCCGAGCGACTCGGGCTCGTCGGAGTCGCGGCCCATCAGCGTCGGCATGTCGAACGCGACGCTGAGCCCGCCGCCACCCGCGGCCAGGATCATCTTGTAGCGCTCGTTGGTCTGCCGCGCGTTACCGAACCCCGCGAACTGCCGGATGGTCCAGGTCCGCCCGCGGTAACCGGTGGGATAGAGACCCCGGGTGTACGGGAACTCGCCCGGCCAGCCGATCCGCTCGAAGTCGTCCACCGTGTCGCCGGGCGCCGGCCCGTACACCGGGTCGACGGGCGATCCGGAGAGCGTGGTGAAGTCGGCGTCCCGCTTGCGTGCGGCGTCGTACCGCTTCTGCCAGCGCTCGCGTCCGGCGGCAATGTCGGCTGCGTCCATGCGCCCATCGTAGGGCAACACTGAACGATGATTAAGTATTCGAGGCGGCCGTCATGCGCGCCCTCGGTCGATGCGGACCGATCTGGACGAGGTCGGCGGTCACCGGCGGTGAGAACAGATATCCCTGACCGCGGGCGCAGCCCATGGCCAGCAGCTGGCCCAGCTGCCGCGGCTCCTCGATGCCCTCCGCGACGCAGGTCAGACCGAGCGCGTGGACCAGGTCCAGCACCGCCTTGAACAGCACCTTGGCCTTGTTGTCCCAGGCCAGCTCGCGGACGAAGGAGCGGTCGATCTTCACCACGTCGACCGGGAGCTTGCGCAGATAGGTCAGCGACGAGTAGCCGACGCCGAAGTCGTCCAGCGAGATACGTACGCCCAGCGCCTTCACCTCACGCAGCGTGGTGGCCGCCGCGTCCAGATCCGCGATCAGCGACGACTCGGTCACCTCGACGGTCAGCGAGTTGCCCGGCAGCCCGTGCTCGCGCAGCGCCGTGCGGACGTCCTCGACCACCCGCCCGGAGACCAGGTACGCCACCGACAGGTTCACCGCGATCGTGTACGCCGGATCGATCTGACGCCACTCGGCGAGCTGAGCCGCCGCCGCGTCGAGCACCCAGCGGTCGATCTCCACGAGCAGCCCGGCGTCCTCGGCAGCGGGCAGGAAGTCGTCGGGCTGGATCGGGCCGCGGGTGGGGTGCCGCCAGCGCACGAGTGCCTCGGCTGCATGCGAGGCGCCACTGGCCAGGTCGACCACCGGCTGGTAGGCGACGAACAGCTGCCCCTCGGCGAGCGCCACGGCCAGTTCGGCCTGCAACCGGCGGCGCTGCTCGGCGAGGGCGGCGAGCTCCCGGTCGTACACCTTGTAGGTGCCCTTGCCGTTGTTCTTGGCTTCGTACATGGCCATGTCGGCCTCGTGCAGCAGGTGGTCGCGGTCCTCAGCGGCGGCGGCGGTCGCGATGCCGATGCTGGCGCCGACGACGGCGGGCATGCCGGGCTCGCCGAGCCGGTCCAGGATCGCGCGGGCCATGCCACGGGCGTCGTCGACGTCGCCGTGCCGGACCAGCACCGCGAACTCGTCGCCGCCGAGCCGGGCCGGCAGCGCGTCGTCACCGACCGCCTCCCGCAGCCGCTGCGCCACGGTGATCAGCAGCTTGTCACCGGTGGCGTGCCCGAACGTGTCGTTGACCGCCTTGAAGCCGTCGAGGTCGACCAGGAGCAGCGCGGCCACCGGATCCTTGGCGAGCTCGGCGGTGAGCCTGGCGCGGTTGGCGAGCCCGGTCAGCGTGTCGTGCGCGGCGTCGTGGGCGAACCGCTCGCGCTCCCGGACCAGGCTGCGGCTGAGCGCGGCGTTGAGCCGGAGCTCGACGAACTGGCGGCCGAACACGGCGACCACCAGGACGACCACGGCGAGCACGGTCCCGGTGTCGAACGTGCGCCCCTGGATCACGAACGTCACGCCGACCCCGATGAAGATCACCACGGGGGCGTACGGAACCAGGTTGCCGAACCGCGTCGACGGCGCCCAGACCCGCTCCTCGCCCTCGGGCAGGCTCGAGAACGGCGCCATACCGAGGATCCCGGCGGCCGCGATGAAGCCGCCGTGCACCGCCGGGTGCAGCCAGCCGACGCCGAAGACGTTGGCGACGACCTCCACCAGCAGCGTCACGGTCAGCACGACCACACCGCCGGTGACCACCGTCATCGCGCTGCGCCGGCGCAGGGACTGCCCGCTGAGCAGCACCAGCGCGATGGCGAGCACACCCGCGGCGAGCACCGGGTAGCTGAGGTCGACGACCGCCTCGGCGGGACTCTCGATCCGGCTCAGCGGCCCGAAGAGCAGCACCCAGACCGCGCCCATGAGCGCACAGGCGGCGACTACGCCATCGAAGATCATCCGCAGTTTGCCGCCGGCACCGCGGGGCGCGGTCGGTATGGAGAGCATCCCGGCGACCGCGAAGCCGAACGCAGCGAGGTTGAGCACGGTGGCAGCGGTCCCACGACCACCGGCGTGACCGGTGACGGCCGCACCGATACCGACGGAGACCTCGGCGAAGGCCCAGCACGCCAGGCCGATCGACGTGACCGTCCAGACCCGGCGCGCGTGACCGCGACGGCTGAGCGCGAAGAGCCCGTGCAGCACGGCGCCGGACGCGGTCGCGACCATCATGCAGAGGCTGTAGATCAGCACGGCGTGCGCGGGGAAAACGTACAGACCGGCCTGGACCAGCGCGAACGCCACCCACGCAACGGGGCGGAGGCGGCGGCGCATGCATTTACTCCCGGGTACGGCAACCAACTGGCACCGCACATGTCGGCCGAAAGGACGCCGACCTTCGGAGAAATGCCGTGTGAGGCAGCGCCTAATTGATGCCGTTGGGGGCGCAGAACGCGGCGAAGCGGCCCGCGCAGACGGCCTTCTTCTCGACGAAGCCATCCTTGATCACGGAGCCGACGTCCTTCTTGAAGATCGCCTGCGGCTGGAGCAGCACCGAGGGCACGTACGCCCCGGATTCGGTGTCCTTCACCCGGCCCGCGGCGGTGGCCTGCTCGCCCTTGTACAGCTTGATCGCCAGGTCGGCGGCCGCGTCGGCTTCCTTCTTGATCGGCTTGTAGACCGTCATGCACTGGTCGCCGGCGAGCACGTTCTGCAGCCCGGGGACCGTGGCGTCCTGTCCGGTGACCGGCACCTCGCCGTTCTTACCGCTCTGGCGCAGGATCTGGATCACCGAGTTGGCCAGCCCGTCGTTGGCTGCCAGCACCCCGTTGATGCCCTTGCCGGTCTGGTTCCACATCTCCCGGAAGACCACGGTCGCCTCGTCGTTGTCCCAGTCGTCGACGGCCTGGTCCGGGCCCTTGAGATAGACGGCGTCGTCGTAGAGCGGCTGCAGGATCGAGTCGTAGCCGGCCTTGAACAGGGTGGCGTTGTTGTCGTCCGGGGAACCGTTGAGCTCGGCGATCTTGGGGACCTTGACACCCTTCGCGGTCAGGCACTGCACCAGGCCCTTGCCCTGCAGCTCGCCCACGGCCTTGTTGTCGAAGCTGACGTAGTAGTCGGCGCCGCCGTTGAGCGTCAGCCGGTCGTAGTCGACCGTCTTGACCCCGGCCGCCCTGGCCTCGTCGAGCACGGCCTTGCCGCTCGCGGAGTCGAGGTTGACGATCATCAGCACCTTGGCGCCGCCGGAGATCATCTCGTCGGCGATGCGCTTGAACTTCTCCTTGTCACCGTCGGCGTTCTGGATGTCGACCGGCACGTCGGCCGCGGCGAACGCGGCCTTGAGCAGCTTCGGGTCGTCCGTGCCCCAGCGCTGGGAGGTCTCGGTGTCGGGCAGGATCACGCCGACCTTGCCGGGCCCGCTGATCTTGGTGCCGCTCGAGGTGGTGCTGTCGCCCCCGCCGCTCGTGCAGGCGGTGAGCCCACCGAGGGCGATCAGACCCGCGGCGGCCAGTACAGAGATCCTCGAACGCATCGCATGATCCTCCAGGCCGGTGGGCGGCCACGTTACCAGGCAAAATGGCTGAGCAACCATGGAGAAACAACGGTAAAGATCAATATATGAGCTGGCGGCGCGATTCCTTTGCCGCGTACATCGCCATATCGGCCTCATGTAACAGGCTGTCCGGGTCGGAGGTGCCGTACTTACCGGTGGCCATGCCCACGCTTGCGCTCAGTGACACCTCGGCGCCGCCGATGCGGACCGTGCCGTGCAGCGCCAGCGCCAGCCCGTTCGCCACCCCGGCCCGGCGGTCGTCGGGGAGCCCCTCCACCAGCACGGCGAACTCGTCGCCGCCGAGCCGTGCGACGAGGTCACCGGCGCGAACGCAGGCCCGCAGCCGCTGCGCCACCTCGATCAGCAGCTGGTCGCCGCTCGCGTGCCCGTACGCGTCGTTGACGGGCTTGAACTCGTCCAGGTCGATCAGGAAGACGGTCACCGGCCCCGCGGCGAGCGCCTCGTGCAGCCGGCGCATGAACTGTCCCCGGTTCGCGAGCTTCGTCAGCCCGTCGTGATACGCGAGGTCGGTCAGCCGGGAGGTCAGCGCGTCCCGCTCGCGCAGCAGCTCGGAGATGTGCCGGAAGGCGGCCACCTGACGCGCGGTCACCAGCGCGGTGGTCACCGCCGCCCCGGCCAGCACCACCCAGGAACGCCAGGCCAGGCCGTGGATCGCGAGCATCCCGAAGGCCAGGAGCCAGACCGAGGCCATCGCGGCGTACGGCAGCGGGCTGTACGGGCGCTCCGCCTCCGCCCTGCCGTGGCGCCCCGACCCGGCCCGCACCTGGCGTTCCTGCACCCGCGCGCCGATCGCGATCAGCCCGCTCCCGGCCACGTTCGCCGCGAACAGCCATGGCCGGAATCCCTGATCGAGGTAGAGCGTCGCCGGCACGGCCTGCAACCCGCCCTGCAAGACCGCGGCGGCGCCGTAGAGAACACCGGCCGCGGGGGTGAACGGCGAGCGCCCGCTCAGCACGATCTTGACCACCGCGAAGATCGCCACCAGGAACAGCCCCGGCTGGACCAGCACGGCGATGCCGGTCTGCAGCGCCCAGGCGAGGTCGTGCCCGCCTGCCGGCGGCTGGAAGACCCACAGCCCGAACGTCGTGGCGGCGGCCATCACGGTGCCGACGTCGATGCGCAGCCGCAGCCGTTCGGCCCGGCCCATGCCACCGAGCGGGTAGCTGAGCAGGCCCCCGATGATCAGCGCGATCCCGACCGCGATCGAGACGAGCTGCGGTCCCGCGCCGGCCACCGCGTCGTAGGACGTGGCGTCGCGGGCGGTGACGCCGAGCTGCACCACGTTGCCGAGCACGAGCACCGCGCCCGCCGCACCGAAGAACCGCCACATCCGCCGCCCGGCGAGGGCCCGCGCGGAGGTGCCGGGCATCGAGCCCGCGACCCGCCAGGAGCAGACCGCGAAACACCCCTGCACCGCGACCATGAGCAGCCAGAACACCGCCACCTGAGGGCCGGCGGGCGCCCGGCGCAGCGCGAACCCGCAGAACGAGACCAGGATCAGGACGATGAGCGCGACCAGCAACGGATCACGACGCCACAGCCGATCCCTGAACACGTGATCCCCTCCCGCCGATTTCCGCCTCGCCCATCGGCCGCCGGGTGCGCGGATTGAAGATTCAGACCCTGTGATCCAGGATCCAGGCCTGCGGATTGCCCCTGCGGTGGAGCATCCGCATGATCAACGGTGTGAGGGCGTCCCGGACCTTCGCGCCGATCGGACCCGCGGCCTTGGTGCTACCGCTGCGCTTGCCGTAGGCGACCACTCTCTCGACCCTCGGCCTGCGAATTCTTTCGTACGCCGAGAGCGCGGCCGGAATCCGTTCAGCACCCAGGCACCGGCCGAGAACCACCGCGTCCTCGATCGCCATCGACGCGCCCTGCCCGGACGACGGGGACACCGCGTGGGCCGCGTCGCCGACGAGCACGATCCGGTCGTCGTGCCACACCGGCAGCCGTGGCACGTCCCAGGTGTTCCACGGGCCGAGCGCGACGCTGGTGGCTCCGATCAGCTCGCGGGCGGGAAACGGGTCGTCGGCGAACACGTCCAGCAGGTAGTTCCGCCAGCTCGTCGCGGTGAACTCCCCGCGCTCGACCGGTTCGCGGCGGACCGGGTTGGCGAACCACCACACCGAGCCGTCCGGGGCGGTCGCCCAGCCGAAGAACGCACGCCTGCCGAACGCCATCTGCATGACGCCAGGCTCAGGCGGGTCCACGACCGGGCCGTCGGTGAACCCGCCGGCGTTGAGCAGACCGAGGTAGCGCGGGGCGGGGGCGGCCGGGTCCAGGGCTTTTCTCGTACGCGAGTTCAGCCCGTCGGCACCGATGAGCAGCTCCCCGCGTACCTCCAGACCGTCCTTGAATCCGACTCGCACCCCGGCGCCGTCCGGCACGGCGCTGACCAGGCGTTTTCCGTAGGTGATCGGGATGTCGGCAGCGCGTACCGACGCACGGAGGCCTTGATAGAGATCGGCGCGGCGGATGGTCGTCGTGGTGTCGCCCAGCGGAAGGTCCGCCAGGAATTGGCCTTTCGCTCCTCGCAACCGCATCCGGGGCGTGGGAAAGCCCGCAGCGAGCAGCTCCGCCGGGTCGAGGCCGAGGTCGCGCAGCGCGTTGAGCCCGTTGGCGGCGACGGTCACGAACGCGCCGTCCTCGGCGGCGTCGCCGGCCTCGTAGATGTGCGGGGTGAACCCGGCGCGGTGCAGGGCAAGGGCGGCGACGGTCCCGGCGATCCCGCCGCCCGCCACGATCGCGGTCTTAGTCATGTAATGACTATGCATCTTATGACTAAGACTCGGCAAGCCCCTTAGGCTGGGGTCCATGACCACCGCTGCATCCCGGCGCGCGCCGCTCGCGATGGTGCTGCTGGCGCTGATGTCCGAGGCGCCGATGCACCCCTACCGGATGCAGCAGATGATCAAGGAGCGCGGGCAGGACCAGCTGGTCAACGTGGCCCAGCGCAACAGCGTCTACCAGGCATTGGACCGGCTGGTGCGCGACGGCCTGGCCCGGCCCGGCGGCACGGCACGCGAGGCCGGACGACCCGAACGGACCGCCTACGAGATCACCTCAGCGGGCAGCGAGGCGCTGCACCTCTGGCTGATCGAGGCGCTCCCCACGCCGGCCCGGGAGTTCCCGGAATTCCCGGCGGCGCTCGCCTTCGCCGTCAGTCTCAACCCCGATCAAGTGCGGGATCTGCTGGTACGCCGAATCGCGGCGCAACAGGCGCGATTGGCAGAGGTCGAGGCGCAGGCGCCGCCGGGAATGCCCCGCATCTTCTTGATCGAGGACGAGTACCGGGTGGCGATGTTGCGGGCCGAGATCACCTGGCTGTCGTCGGTGATCGACGACCTGGGCGCCGGACGGCTGACCTGGAGCCTCGAGATGATCTCAGAAACGCTCGCCGAGTTCGGCTAACAGCGCATCGGCCGCCGCGTAGGGATCGGTCACACCCTCGGCGACCTGCGCAGCGAGCTTGCCCAGCGCAGTGCCGTCGCCCAGGTCACCCATCCGGGCCCGGAGCGCGGCCAGCGCGATCGCCTCGACCTCGACAGCGGCCCGCTTCTCGTGCGCGGCTTGTAGCCTGCCGGAGCCCTCGAGCCACTCGCGGTGCTTGGCGATCGCCGCCACCACCTCGTCGATGCCCTCACCCTTGACCGCCGTCGCGCGCACGACCTGCGGGCGCCAGTCGCCGGGCTCCCGCTCACCGAGGCTCAGCATGCCCTGGATGTCGCGGTAGGTGGCGTCCGCGCCGGGCCGGTCCGCCTTGTTGACCACGAAGACGTCGGCGATCTCCAGGATCCCGGCCTTGACCGCCTGGATGGCGTCACCCATCCCCGGCGCGAGCAGCACCAGGGTCGTGTCGGCGAGCGAGGCGATCTCCACCTCGGCCTGCCCCACGCCGACCGTCTCGACCAGCACCACGTCGCAGCCGGCACCCTCCAGCACCCGGACCGCCTGCGGGGTCGCCACGCTGAGCCCGCCGAGCATGCCACGGGTCGACATCGAGCGGATGTACACGCCCGGGTCGGTCGTGTGCTCCTGCATACGGATCCGGTCGCCGAGGATGGCGCCGCCGGTGAACGGGCTCGACGGGTCGACGGCCAGCACCCCGACCCGTCGCCCGGCCCGGCGCAACGCCCGGACCAGCTCGTTCGTGGTGGTGGACTTGCCCACCCCGGGCGAACCGGTCAGCCCGACGACCTGGGCGCGGCCCGCGAACGGCGCCAGGGCCGCGGCGACCTCCCGCAGCCGGGGGTCGCCGTTCTCCACCATGCTGATCAGCCGTGCGACCGAACGCGGGTCACCCTCTCTCGCTCGGGCGACCAGCGTCAGGACGTTGCCGACCATCTTCACTCGTTACTGCCCGGCACTTTGATGATGAGGGCGTCACCCTGCCCGCCACCCCCGCAGAGGGCTGCAGCGCCGGTGCCGCCGCCGCGGCGCTTGAGCTCCATCGCCAGGGTGAGCACCAGGCGGGCGCCGGACATCCCGATCGGGTGGCCCAGCGCGATCGCCCCGCCGTTGACGTTGACGATGTCCTCGTTCACCTTGAGCTCGCGCATCGAGTGGATGACCACCTGCGCGAAGGCCTCGTTCATCTCGATCAGGTCGAGGTCGTCGACGCCGAGACCGGCCTTGCCGAGCGCGTGCCGGATCGCGTTGGCGGGCTGCGCCTGCAACGAGTTGTCCGGGCCCGCGACGTTGCCGTGCGCCCCGATCTCCGCGAGCCAGGTCAGCCCCAGCTCCTCGGCCTTCGCGCGGCTCATCACCACGACCGCGGCGGCGCCGTCGGAGATCGGTGACGCGCTGCCCGCGGTGATGGTGCCGTCCTTGGCGAACGCCGGGCGCAGGCCACCGAGCGATTCGGTGGTCGCGTCGGGGCGTACGCCCTCGTCGGTGTCGATCACCTTGTCACTGTTGCGCAGCCCGGCCGGGACCGCCACGATCTCGTCCGCGAACCGGCCCTCGCGCTGGGCGGCGGCGGCCCGCTGATGGCTGAGCGCCGCGAACGCGTCCTGCTCGGTGCGGGTGATGCCGAGGTCCCTGCCGCTGGCCTCGGTCGACTCGCCCATGGAGATGCCCGCCCACGGATCCATCAGGCCGTCGAAAGCGGTGTGGTCGCGGACGAGGATGTCGCCGTATTTCTTACCCTGGCGCTGACCGAGCATCAGGTGCGGTGCGTTGGTCATCGACTCCATGCCGCCGGCCACCACGATGTCGAACTCGCCGGCCCGGATCAGCTGGTCGGCCAGCGCGATCGCGTCGAGCCCGGAGAGGCACACCTTGTTGACGGTGACCGCGGGCGTACTCATCGGGATCCCGGCGGCGACGGCGGCCTGCCGGGCGGTGATCTGGCCGGCGCCCGCCTGCAGCACCTGCCCCATGATCACGTATTGCACCTGCTCCGGTGCGACCCCGCCGCGCTGCAGCGCAGCGGCGATGGCGTGGCCGCCCAGCGCCGTGGCCGAGACGTTCTTGAGGTTGCCGAGAAGACGACCCATGGGGGTACGGGCGCCGCTGACAATCACCGAGCTGGTCACGAGAAGGCTCCGCTCAATATCCGGTGCTGAACGAGGGTTAAGGTCAGCGTAGCTGGATGTCTGATAAGTCACCCAGCGGTCCCCACCGCCACAATGTCACACTCTCCGACATGGATTCTTTGCCCGAGCTTTCCCGCGACGGAAAACCGATGCAACTGCCCGAGGTCGGACTCCTGCGCGTCGATCACGTCGGGATCGCCGTGGCCGACCTGGACGAGGCGCTGACCTTCTACTCCGAGACCTTCGGCATGCACTGCGTGCACGAGGAACGCAACGAGGAGCAGGGCGTCCGCGAGGCCATGATCGCCGCCGACCCGGACGGGACCGGGGCGCGGATCCAGTTACTCGCGCCACTACGACCCGACTCGGCGATCGCGAAGTTCCTCGATCGCAACGGGCCGGGGCTCCAGCAATTGGCGTACACCGTGAAGGATGTGGAAGCCGCGAGCGACGCATTGCGGGCCCGGGGTTTGCGCCTTCTGTATGAAAGCCCTCGCCGGGGTACAGCGGGGTCGCGCATCAACTTCGTGCACCCCAAGGACGCGGGCGGGGTGCTCGTGGAGTTGGTCGAACCGGCCTGATTCATCCACCTTAAGGGTGAAACATCCTGACGCCGCCGCTGCGGACTGGCAGGATCGGGACCATCGAGGAGCGGCCCGGGGCAACCCTGTGAGACGATCTCCGGCGCCCAGCCTGCACAGCAGGTAGCGGTGCGGGCACAGCGTGCGGACGCCCTTCGTGAGCGCTGGCCGAACGGCCGACATCGGCCCTCGGCGACCAGGACGAAGGTGATCTCAGGCCGGAATACCCGGCCAGTACGCTCTTGCGTTGCCCCCTGGGGGGTCTGCCAGTATGTCGCAATGCCCCAGCAGCAGGATGCCAATCTCGCCTTCTTCGAAACCGCGAATTCGCAGCACGACTTCACCGTTGTCCTGCGTGGATATGACCGCGGTCAGGTCGACGCGCACCTAGGCCGGCTGGTAGCCGCGCTGAACCAGTCCGAGCAGGCCCGCGGCGAGGCCGAACAGCGGATGAACGACGCGCAGCGCCGCCTGCGACAGGCCGAGCAGCGTCTGAACGCCCTCGAGCAGAAGCTGGCCGACAGCAACAAGCTCCTCGAGGAGAACAATCGGCCGACGCTGTCCGGGCTGGGCACCCGGGTGGAGCAGATCCTGCGCTTGGCCGAGGAGCAGGCGAACGACCACCGTAGCGAGGCCAAGCGGGAGTCCGAGGGCATCCTCTCCGCAGCTCGGCTCGAAGCGCGTGAGATCACGGACAAGGCTCGCGCCGAGGCCGCCGCGATGAAGGCGACCGCCGAGCGCGACGCGGGGCAGCTGCGCACGCACGCCGAGCGCGAGGCCGCCGAGAACAGGGTGCAGGCACGTCGCGAGGCCGACACGCTGCGCTCCGACGCCGACCGCGAGACCAAGCAGCTGCGCACGGTCACCGCGCACGAGGTCGCCGAGCTGAAGTCAACCGTGGAACGCGAGGTGGCGTCGCTGCGGGCAACCGCCGAGCGGGAGATCACCCAGCTGCGGGCCAAGGCAGCCCGCGAGGCTGAGGAGAAGCGCGCCGAGGCGACCAAACTGCTCACCGATTCCCGCGACAAGCGCGACAAGGACCTCCAGGCCCTGGCCATGGAGATCGCCGAGCGTCGCGAGAAGGCCGAGCGCGAGGAATCCGAGCGGCACGCCTCCCAGGTCAACGCGACCCAGAAGATGGTGTCCGAGGCCGAGGAGCGCGCCCGCGCCGCCGAGGACCGCGCCAAGGAGATCGAGCAGCGCGCAGAGAACCGGCGCCTCGAGTCCGAGCGGCACTCCGTCGAGACGGTCGAGAAGGCCCGCGCCCTCGCCGAGAAGACGGTCAGCGAGGCCCGCAGCGAGTCGCAGCGACTGCTCGGCGACGCGCGTCAGGAGGCCGAGATCACCACCCAGGCCGCCAAGCGCCAGGTCGAGGACCTCACCCGTCAGAAGGACCAGGTCACCAACCAGCTCGGCCAGATGCTCTCCGGTCTTTCCGGCCTGGTGCCCACCGTCGGCCCCGCCGCGGCAGCCCAGGCAGTCGCCGCCGCCGCACCCGCCGCCGCCCAGCCCGCCGCAGCTCAGCCCACCCCTGCGGCCCCGGCCGCCGAGGCACCGGCGCAGCGCACCGGCGAGGACGACGCGGACGTCGAGGCTCCCGAGGTCGCGGCCAAGGGCAGCTGAGTCATTCGCCACTCAGTCTCCGGTTGCGCCACCCCGGCGGGTGGGTAACGGTTAGAGGACCGGGCGGCTGTGCAAAACGTTGTGTGCGGGCCGTTCCGGAGAACTTCCGGCACGGCCCGCATTGCGTTTCGCACGTAGCCTGAGCACACGACGATAAGCAACTAGACGCACAGTCCCCGCCAGGCCGGTGTGTATCGACACGTCGCGGGACGATGCGTATGTGAGGATGGAAAGCATGTCGCACGGCGGGGAAATCTTCGGTCTCGGTGGAGAGACGCCACCGGAGCCCAGCTTCGAGACCGCCCTGCGGGGTTACGAGAAGAAACAGGTCGAGCGGTACGTAGCCCGTGCCGAGACCGAGATCGCCACGCTGATCGGCGAGCGGGACAACGCCCAGCTGCAGAACCAGGCCATGATGGGCCAGATCGACCGGCTGCAGCAGGAGCTCTCCCAGGCCCGCCGGCAACCGAGCCTCGGCGCCGACGTCTCCTTCCGCCACCTCGGCCCCAAGGTCGAGGAACTGCTCGCCAAGGCCGAAGAGGTCGCCGCGCAGATCAAGACCGACGCCAGCGCCGACATCAAGGCCCGCCTAGCCGAGGCCGAGCGCATCCGCGCCGAGTCCGAGGCCCACGCCCACGACGCCGGCCGCGACTTCGAGATCACCCTCGCCGCCCGCCGCGCCGACGAGGAGAAGGCCGACGTCGCCCGCCGCGCCGCCGCCGACAAGGCCCTCGCCGCCACCCGCCAGTCCGCCGAGCAGATGCGCGCCGAGGCCGAGGCCACCCTGACCCGCACCCGCACCGAGGCCCAGCAGCTCACCGAGCGCACGGCCCAGGAGGTCCAGAAGACCCGCGCCGAGGCGGTCGGCTACGCCAAGTCGACCCGCCTGCAGGCGGACCAGGAGATCAAGGGCCTGCGCGACAAGACCCAGCAGGAGATCGCCAAGCTCCGCGCCGACGCCGACCGCGAAAAGACCGACGCCAAGGCCGCGGTCGAACGCGAGGTCAGCCAGCGCCGCCAAGAGGTCGTCCAAGAGCTCGGCCAGATGCGCACCGGCGTCGAGAAACAGTGCGCCGACCTCCGCAGCGAAGCCGACAAGTACGCCGAGGAAGTCCTCCGCCGCTCCGACGAGCAGGCCACCGCCATCCGCAAGGACATCGCCGCCCACCAGGACAAGATCGCCGGCCTCGCCCGCGACCTCGAAGCCGCCCAGGCCAAGGTCGCCGAAGCCGAGAAGAAGTCCTCCGCGGCCACCGAACGCTCCGCCAAAGCCGAACAGGAAGCCGAGCGCTCCGTAAAGCGCCTGGCCGAGGTAAAGCTGGAGCTCGAAGCCGCCCTCAAACACGTCGAAACCGCCAAGGCCGCCGGCGAAGCCGCCGAACGCCGAGCCACCGAAGTCCGCCGCCAGGTCCAAAAGGAAGCCAAACGAGTCGCCGAGCTCGCCGCAGCCGCCGTCCTCGCCGCAGCCGCCTCCCCGGACGACGACGATGATGACGACGACGACACACCCCCGGCCGCTGCCGTCCCCGCCGCCGCTATCGCCCCCGTCGCCACCAAGGTCGCCAGCAGCACGGACAACGCCCCGGCTACCGCTACCGGAACCGCTTCAGTGGCACCGCAACAGCCGGAAAAGCCCGACGCCAACCCCTCCAAGGTCACCGCCTCCGCCAAGGTGACCGCACGCCCGGGCCCGAGCCGGGTGGGCGTCGACGCCGACTGATTCGTCGCTCCACAGCATCATCGCCGTGGCCCAGGGCATCACGCCCCGGGCCGCGGCTTTTCTTACACGGGAACGCTTCCCCCGGCTAGCGGGTCCTGTCAGGTCGATAAGGCTCTACCGAGTGATTGAGCCTGCCGGGTGCCCGAGCCTGCCGGGTGCCCGAGCCTGCCGGGTGCCCGAGCCTGCCGGGTGCCCGAGCCTGCCGGGTGCCCGAGCCTGCCGGGTGCCCGAGCCTGCCGGGTGCCCGAGCCTGCCGCAGGACAAAATTGAGCGGGCACGGCGAGGCAGGCGGCGGGCATGAGGGCGACTCGCGCCCGAGACCAACTCTTGGCTAGTGCTACGTGATTAGGTTGTGCACAATTTAATTGTGCACAACTTTTCGACATTGCCCCCTGTCGGACGAAGTCTTGGCTGGTGGTGACGCCCACCGAGGGATGGGGACCAGCTGGGTGGCGAGGAGTGCGCCGGGTCGATACATTTCCGCCGGGGAGTGCGTCGCCGCCTTGGGCGAACTCCCATTTCTCTCCCGTGGAGGTAGACCGTGACGGCCGACGACCCCCGCCCCACCGAGGTGCCGGCCGACGACCCCGTGCCATCGCCGACTCAGACCGGCCCCACCCAGCCAGGCCCAGCACAGACCGGCGGGCCAGCACAGACCGCGCCGGCGCCGGCCGTGCAAACCCGGACCGCGCAGAGCCAGACCGAGCAGAGCCAGACCGAGCAAGGCCAGACCGAGCAAGGCCAGACCGCGCCCAGCCAGACCACACCAGACCAGACCGTGCAGGGTCAGACCGCGCCCAGCCAGACCGCGCCAGACCAGGCCGCGCCAGACCAGGCCGCGCCAGACCAGGCCGCGCCAGACGATGAGACCGCGCTGGTCCGGGCCGAACCGGGTGAGTCGGTGCCGGAGGGTGAGTCGGTGCCCCGACAGGTGGAGAAGCGGGCGAGGCGGGTGGATGCCGTGGAGCGGGCTGAGGCGAGTGGGCAGTTCGGGGCGCCTGGGCCGCCGCTCAATAGGCGGAATCCGTTTCTGATCGGGCTTACGGGTGGGCTCGGCGTGATTGTTGCGTACGGGATATTTGTGGGGCTGCGCAATGCCGCGTCGATTCTTGTTCTGATTTTTATTGCGCTGTTCCTGGCGATCGGGTTGAATCCGGCGGTTATGCGGTTGCGGCGGTGGGGGTTGCCGCGGGGGCTGGCTGTTACCGTGATGGCTCTTGCTGTGGTGCTGTTGCTCTGCGGTGGTGTGGTGGCGTTGATTCCGCCGCTGGTCACGCAGACTGGGCAGCTTATTGAGAACGTCCCGGATTTCATTGCGAGTCTGCAGCGTAATGAGACCGTCAGCGAGCTGGTGCAGCGTTACGACATTTTGGAGAAGGTGCAGAGCGCGGTCAATGCCGGGACCGTCACCAATGCGCTGGGTGGGGTTGTCGGCGGGGCGAAGCTGCTCTTCGGGACCATTTTCAACGTTCTGACCGTGATCGTGCTGACGATCTATTTTATGGCGTCTTTCGAGCGGATCAAGAATGCCGGGTACGCCCTGGTGCCCGCGTCGCGCCGGGACAGGGTGCGGCTGCTGACCGACGAGATTCTCACGAAGGTCGGCGCCTACATGGTCGGGGCGTTGTCGATCGCCGTGCTGGCGGGCATCTCGACGTGGGTGTTCGCGACGGTGGTCGGGCTGGCGTACCCGTTCGCGCTGGCTGTGGTGATCGCGGTCTGTGACCTGATTCCGCAGATCGGGGCGACGCTGGGTGCGGTGATCGTGAGTCTGATCGGGCTGGCTGACTCGTTGACCACAGGGATCATCTGCATCGTTTTCTTCATCATCTACCAGCAGATCGAGAACTATCTGATCTACCCGAACGTGATGCGGCGCTCGGTGAAGGTCAGCGACGTGGCGGCGGTGACCGCGGCGCTGCTGGGTGTGGGGCTCTTCGGCGTGATCGGGGCGCTGGTCGCCATTCCGATGGTGGCCGCCGTCCAGCTGATCGTCCGCGAGGTGGTCAACCCGAGCATGGAGCACAAGTAGCGGTCAGGGTCCGCTGAGCTCGACGCGCTCCTTCGCGGTGGTTCCGGCCAGGTAGGCGCGGGCGGCGAGGACCGAGAGGGTCGCCTGGATGATCACTCCGGTCAGGTCGAGCGGGTTGCCCTGGGCGATCAGCACGATCGTCGGTACGCCGAGGAGCAGCACGTCGACCCCGGCCAGCGAGGCGAGCAGCGGGCCGGGCGAGAACGAGCCCATCGGGGTGTCGAACGGCAGGATGGAGTTGTTGACGAAGCCCGTGCGGGCCTTGCGCACCGCCGCGACCCCGCCGACCGGTCCCAGCACGATCCCCAGCGCCCACCACGGGCCGGCCGGGAGCTCGCCGAGAATCTGCAGCAGTGCCAGCGCCGCTGTGTACCAGATGGTGGCCAGCGCGACCGGCACGTAGCAGCGCTGCAGCACCGAGTCGCGGGAGCTGATCCCGAGCATCCGCAGCATCCACGGGTTGCCGGTGTCGGTGCGTACGTTGCTCGTGGTCACGCCGCCGGCGAACATGCCGCCGAGGACCACCGCGATCGCCAGCACCCACCCGGGCGCGGACCCGAAAAGCGACGGCAGCGCGGCCCCACCGGCAAGCCAGAGCAACCGGCGCGGCCTCCGGCGCAGAAGCAACAGATCTTGAGCGGTGAGTACGGGCACCCGCCGCCACAACCGCATCGACCGCAGCTTCCGCCGCGCCCAGTATCGCCGTTCGAGCATGTCGGTGACGAAGGACGGCTCGACCCCGAATGCCGAGTCGGCGAGCGTACCCGCCGTTTTGGCGGCTTCCAGGATGCGATCGTTGGGAGTGCGGCCCAGGGTGCGTACGGCAAGGGCGAAGAAGATGATCACGACCAGCGCGAGCCCACCCACGACCGGGAGCACCGACCCTGCCGGGGGCCACCCGGCGGGCGCGCGCGGCGCGTGCACGGCCGAGTCGACGACCAGCCCGGCCAGACCGGCGGCGAGCAGCAGATAGGCGATGTTGTCCGACAGGCCCGACCACCAGCGGTCCGCCTGCGCGGCGAGCGCGATCAGGAGCAGTACGTTCGCGGCCAGCGCCCCCAGCAGCGGCAACGCCACCACCTGCTCCGCCAGCGGGCGCGCGAGGACGTGACCCATGATCGCCAGGGCACCGAGCGCGCCGGTCATCGCGGCGGTCGCCATCGCCGCGCCGAGCGACGGCAGCAGCAGGACACGGCGGCTGACCGGGGCCATGAGCAGCCACGACGAGGCCGGGCGGCTCAGCGCCAGCGGACCGAGCCGGCGCAGCGCGATGTAGAGGCCCCCGATCAGCGCGACGATGATCGACACCCCGGCGAGCTGGGACGCGTTCGGCACCGACGGCCAGAAGACGACGGCCAGCTGCCGGTGCAGCATGCCCCCGACGATCGCGATGAAGAGCAGCGCGAAGTAGAAGTTGCCGAGCGTCTCGCCCCGCTCCTTGTGCGCCGCCTGCCGCGTGCGCACCCAGCCGCGCACCTCGGTGACGCTGACCGCCGGGATCGTCATGCCTGGACCGGGTGGAGGTCGGTCATGCTGATCGGGCTCATACCCGCCGCGGAGCTGAAGGCGTCGTCGTGGCTGGCCATGAGGACGCTGCCGCCGCCGGCGAGGTATTCGGCGATCATCGCGGCGACCGTGGCCCGGCCGTCGGGGTCGAGGCGCTGTTCGGGTTCGTCGAGGATCAGCAGCTTGCTCGGGCGCAGCAGGATCAGGGCGAGCGTGAGCCGCTGCTTCTGGCCCGATGACAGCGACGGCGGGATCGCGTCGGCGTGCGAGGCGAGGCCGAAGCGTTCGAGGGCCTCGTCGACGCCGGACTCCTCGGCGTCGACGCCGTGCGCGCGGCAGACCAGCTCGGCGTGCTCGCGGGCGGTCAGGCCCGGGTACCAGGTGGGGGGCTCGACCGTGGTCGCGACCGCCCGCCAGAACTCCGGAGTGGAGCCGGGCGGGCCGCCGAACACCTCGATCTCGCCGGCGTCCGGGCTCTGCAGGCTCGAGATGCAGCGCAGGAGCGTGGACTTGCCGATGCCGTTCTCGCCGGTGATGCAGACGCCCGCACCCTCGACGACGGTCAGGTTGACGTCCACCAGCACCGGGGTGGAGCCGTAGCTCACCGACAGGCCGCGTACAGAGATCGCGGAACGTTGCACCGTGCGACGCTAACAGGTGCGCTGTCAGGGGCGACGGGCGTACAGCAGCTTGAGTGTTTTGACGATCCGCTGGACCTGCGCGGGGGTGCGTTCGAACGTCATCGCCGGCAGCAGCGAGGGCCCGCGCCGCACGGTGATCGACTTGGCAACGCCGAACTCGCGCAGCCCGTCCTCGCCGTGGATGCGTCCGAACCCGGAGTCGCCCACACCGCCGAACGGCAGCGTGGCCATGCCGACGAAGGCCATCGCGGAGTTCACCGAGACCATGCCGGACCGCATCCGCCGGGCGATCCGGACGGCGTTCTTCTTCCCGAAGACGGCTCCGCCCAAGCCGTACGGCAGCGCGTTGGCCTTCGCGAGAGCCTCGTCCGCGTCGACGACCCTCGAGATGGTCAGCGTGGGCCCGAACGTCTCCTCCTGGATCGCCGCCGACGCCTCGGGCACGTCGACCAGCACGGTCGGCGCGACGCTCGGCGCCTGCACGGCGTCCGCGCCGCCGAGCACCGCCCGGCCGCCACTGGCCAGGGCCTCGTCGATGTGCCGCCGGACCACGTCGAGCTGCCCGGGCATCGTCATCGGGCCGATGTCCTCGCCCAGCTTCAGCTTGCCTGCCTTGGCGACAACGGCGGCCACGAACTCGTCGTAGACCGGCGCCACGGCGTACACCCGCTCGATGCCGATGCAGGTCTGCCCGGCGTTGGTCATCGCGCCCCAGACGGCGGCCTCGGCCGCGGCCTGCACGTCCGCGTCGGCATCCACGATCATCGCGTCCTTGCCGCCGGCCTCGATGATCACCGGTACCAGGTTCTCGGCGCAGGCCGCCATGACCTTCTTCGCGGTCGCGGTCGACCCGGTGAAGGCCAGTTTTCCGATCCCCGAGCGGCAGAGCGCTGCCCCGACGTCGCCCAGCCCGTGAACCACCTGGAAGACCGGGTGCTCTGGAACGACCTGGGCGAACGTGTCAGCCAGCCACTGCCCGACCACAGGCGTGTACTCGCTCGGCTTCAGGACCACGGCGTTGCCCGCGGCCAGGGCACCCGAAGCGGGACCCAGCGGCGTCAGGATCGGATAGTTCCACGGCCCGATGATCCCGACCACACCGTACGGCTGGTACTCCAGATGAGCGGAATGCTCGGCGACCACCAGCCGGGACCGGACCTTGCGCGGCCCGAGCACGCGCTTCGCGTTCCGGGCGGCCCAGTCGATGTGCTCGATCGCCGCCAGCGCCTCGACGACGGCGTCGGCCACCGGCTTCCCGGTCTCGACATGGGTCAGGTCGGCGAGCTCCTCGATCCGCTCAGCCATCAGCGCCCGCCACTGCAGCAACCGGGTGCGCCGCCCGTCAAAACCCAGCGCGGCCCACCAGACCCCGGCCTCCCTGCCGCGATCCACGGCGGCGATCACGGCCTTCTCATCGGACACGGGTACGCGTCCCGCCTCGTCACCGGTCGCGGGATTCGTCGATACGAGCGCCCCGTCTTCGATCGCGGGCACTCCGGGCGTACGCGTATCGGTCATGAACGTGAGTCTAAGTCGCATTCAGCGTGAGTCGCATCACACGTACGCTTGATTGTTGTGAGCCCCCGTCGCAACCGCCCCAAGTCGTCGCAGCGACCGGCGGCCCCCGCCGACCCCGAGGACGACAATGTCCGCCGGGGCATCGGCGGCGTCCAGCAGTATCAGGACGGCGACTGGATGGTCCGCTCCATCTTCGGCGGCGCGGCGACCAAGACCTACCGCTGCCCCGGCTGCATGCAGGAGATCCGCCCCGGCGTCGCCCACATCGTCGCCTGGCCCGCCGACGACCGCGGCGACGAATCCGACCGCCGCCACTGGCACACCGGCTGCTGGCGCGCCCGCGACCGCCGCGCCCCCTCGGTGGAACGCTCGAGAAACGCCCCCCGCTACGGCTAGCGGGTTCCCGCGGGTAAGGATGGTCGGGTGGCTTCCATCCGCGCGAACTCCATCCTGCCCGCCAAGCGGACAGACATCACGCTGCACACCGCCGACGGCCTGACCCTGGTCGGCGAGCTCGCGGTCCCCCTCGACCGCCCGCCGGTGGCAACCCTGGTCTGCCTCCACCCGCTGCCCACCCACGGCGGCATGATGGACAGCCACATCTTTCGCAAGGCCGCCTGGCGCCTCCCCGCCCTGGCCGGCGTAGCGGTCCTGCGCTTCAACACCCGCGGCACCACCAGCGTCCGAGGCACCAGCGAAGGCGCCTTCGACGCCGCCAACGGCGAAAAATACGACGTAGCCGCCGCCATCGAATACGCCGAGTTCGCCGACCTCCCCAACATCTGGCTCCTGGGCTGGTCCTTCGGCACCGACCTAACGCTCATGCACGGCCTCGACCCGACGGTGACGGGCGCGATCCTCCTGTCGCCGCCCCTGCGCTTCTCCAGCCCCGCGCATCTGCGGGCCTGGGCCTCGGACGGAAAGCCGCTCACAGCCCTGATCCCGGAATTCGACGACTACCTCCGCCCGACCGAAGCCGCGGAGAGATTCGCCGCCATCCCCCACGCCGAGGTCATCCCGATGCCGGGCGCCAAACACCTCTGGGTCGGCGACGCCGAAAAAGTCCTGGACAAAATCGTCGAGCGCGTGGCGCCCGAGGTCACAGTCCCGCTCCCCCAGGACTGGGACGGCCCGATGGAAGCCGGCGACATGAATGCCTACGCCAACAAAACAGTCGCCGCCTTCTCCGACGTCCCCGTCCCCAAACCCCTCGCCGACTGACGGCTCAGGTCACGCGCCGGGCTCGAACAATTCCTTGAGCATGGCGTGTGACCTTGGCGGCAAGGGCTCCGCGGGGAAGAAGCGTCCACACAACTCAGTGCGGCGTCCAGCGTGCCGATGCCGACTATCGCCGCGAGCGTCCTGAGGTCTTTCTCGTCGCGGCTACGGGCGGCGAAGGCTTTCATGGCGAACACATGCTCAGGAGAGGCCGCCATGACCCGGATCCCCTGATGGTCGAAGACCTCCCGGCTGCCCACATCTTTCTGGGTCGACACATATGCACTGGCTTGCTCGTTCAGCCACCACGGCGGAAGGTCGGGCTCCTCAGCGACGTTGCGGGCCTCTTCGAGGACCACTCCGTGCGGAACGCAGGTGGCATCCACATCGCGGGTCACCCGATTCGCGTCATAGGCGAGTGCCATGGCAGCGCCGCCAACGACGAAGAGGTCGGCTACCACGCCTCTCCGGGCGAGACGCTCTCCGAGCACTGTGAACGCGTGCTCGAGTTCTGCACGTCCTAGCAGGCCGCCGTTGGTCATGCCGCTTTCAGGTCCTGGGCGGAGAGGTAGACGCCGTGCTTGCGGAAAGCTGCCGGCGCCCAGACCAGAGCTTCCATCCGCTTGGTCCGCAACGATGAGGGGAACCAGGGGGTCGACAGCACCCGCGAACGCGTCCATTCCGGGGGAGACAGGTCGTGGCCAGCTGCCAGATGCTCGGCTATAGCGGCGAGCAGAACGTCCCATCGCTCGTCGCCGATGACAGGCGGTTCCTCTCGGAAGAGCTGCTGCTGCCGGTCAGCCGGCTCCCAGCGGTACTCCTCAAAAAACTCCCAGACGTACTTCCAGCGAACATCCACGTCCGCTTCGCGAGAGAGGTGGTGAGCAAGGTCGATCATCGTCATCGGCTCATAAGCCATGATCAACCTGCCTTACTCTCATAGGGCGCCATCACGAGATTACCGGAATGACCTGTCAGAAGAGAGTGAGCTCGTTGCGGTCCATGCCGCGCAGCTTGTCGTAGTCGACAACGACGCAGCGAATCCCCCGGTCGGTGGCCAGCACCCGGGCCTGCGGCTTGATCTCCTGGGCGGCGAAGATCCCGGTGACCGGATACAGCAACGGATCACGGTTCATCAGCTCGAGATACCGGGTGAGCTGCTCAACCCCGTCGATCTCCCCGCGCCGCTTGATCTCCACGGCGACAGCGGCCCCCGAAGCATCCCGGCACAGCAGATCGACAGGCCCGATAGCCGTCATGTATTCGCGCCGGACCAGCACCCACCCCTCGCCGAATGTCTCCGGGTGGGCGGCGAGCAACTCCTGGAGATGCGCCTCGACACCATCCTTGACCAGCCCGGGATCGAACCCGAGCTCATAGGACGTGTCCTGGAAGATCTCCTCCAGGGTGATCCGCAGCTCCTCACCGGCTTTGTTGACGACCTTCCACACCCCGGGAGCCTCCTGCAGCTTGCAGGGTGGGCTCATCCAGTTGAGCGGCTTGTAGGCCCGATCGTCGGCATGAATCGACACGGACCCGTCCGCCTTCACCATGAGCAGGCGGGTGGCCGGCGGTAGGTGGGCGGAGAGTTTGCCGACGTAGTCCACGGAGCATTTCGCGATGACCAGACGCACCGCACGAGGGTAGCCTCCGTCGCCGGGCCGGGCGAGCGCGGCGGTGCCATGCTGGTGGTGTGCTCGAAGTGCTCACTGGTAGCGGCCTGGCGGCATCCGCCGGGCTCAATGCGTACATCCCCCTGCTCACGATGGGTCTGCTGGCTCGTTATACCGACACTATTGATCTTCCCGGCGGGTGGCAGTGGCTCTCGAACGGGTGGGTGATCGCCATTCTGGCGGTGCTGCTGGCCGTGGAGATGGTGGCTGACAAGGTGCCTGTGGTCGATCACATCAATGATGTGGTGCAGACCATCGTGCGGCCGACGGCCGGTGGGCTCGCGTTCGGGGCGGGGTCGTCGTCCGAGACCGTGACCGTGACGGATCCGGGGTCGTTCTTCGGGTCGCATCAGTGGGTGCCGATCGCCGCCGGGGTGGTGCTCGCGTTCGGGGTGCACAGTGTCAAGGCTGCTTCCCGGCCCGTGGTGAATGCCACCACCGCCGGGTTCGGGGCGCCGGTCGCCAGCACCGCTGAGGACATCACCAGCGTGCTGCTGTCGCTGCTGGCGATCCTGTTGCCGATTCTGGTGCTGCTCGGGCTCGTGCTGCTGGTCTTCGGTGGCTGGTGGGTGATCAGACGTCGTCAGCAGCGTAAGAGGGAACGCCGGTCGGTTCAGGGTGTCGAGACGCAGCAACTGTTTGGTTGACTCAGCCGGTGGCCGCCGTCGCAGTTCCCGCGTTCGCCCTGGCCTGGTGGCTCGGCGCCTATCTGGTCGGGCGGGATCCGGGGCGGGCGGTGCTGTGGCGGGCGGCGGGTGCGCTCTGGGCGTACGCAACAGGGATTGTGGCTTGGATGATCTCGCCGGGGTCCTCGGTCGCTGAACTCCTGTTCTGTGTCCCGGCCCTGCTCTGGGCCGGGGTGGCGACCTCGCTGCTGCCGCAGGAGGCGCCGGAGCGGCAGGTGGCCGAGCGGGGCTGGGCGGGGAGCCTGGTGATCTTCCTGGCGCCGGCGGTGCTGCTGCCGGGGGTGGGCAAGCTGATCGCGCTGGCTCCGCTCGCCGGTGGGCTGGCCCTACTGCAGAGATACCGCCAGAGGGTACGCCCGAAGCACCTGCCCACCGCCCTGCTCGCCGCGGCAGCGCTCTACGTCGTGGGCCTCGTAGCCGTGCTCGCCCCGATCGATCTCGGCGCCCCGGAGCTGGTGCTCGCCACGATGGGCGTCGACCTGGTGCTGCTCGGCTTCCTGGTGGCCGTGCAGGACGCCGTCGAGGCAGGTGAGCGGCTGCTGCCCGACCTGCGCCGCTCGCTCGTCGCCGCGGTGGTGGCCGTGCTGCTGTGCGGCGGGCCGGCCGCCGTGACCATGCTCGCGACGCCGGGGCTGACCGCGGTGATCGTGCTGCAGTTCGTGCTGGTGGGGGTGGTGCTGAGCGCGGTGGGGGCCGCTGCGCCGCTGCGGGCGCTGCTGGACCGGCTCGCGTTTCTGCAGAACGGGCGGCTGCGCCGGGATCGGGCCGCGTTGCTGCTGGCCGCTGACGCGCTGCCCCGGCGGCGGGAGCGGCATCGGATGATCGCGATGGACGAGCCCGAGTTCCGCCGGTTGACGCTGCGCGCACTGGAGGACTACAGCGATCTGGGGCGGCTGCTGCGTAATCCGCTCGTCGATCTGCCCACGGTGGACCGGCGGCTGCAGGCACGGGATCCCGGGCTGACCGATCAGCCGCTGATCCGGGCGGCCGAGCTGCGGGCGGTGCTGAGCGAGCAGGTGGAGCGGCTCAAACCGGCCGGCGTTCCGGGGACCTCGCAGGAGTGGCGGTTCTACAACGCGCTGCACTACTGCAGTGTGCTGGGCGTGCGGCCGTACGAGCGCGTCCCCCAGACCGACGGCATGGATCTGGACGGGCGGCGGATCATCGACTGGTTCCGCCGGCGTGTGCGGCGGGAGTCCCTCGATCAGTGGAAGGTTCAGGGCGCCGAGCTGGTCTCGGCGCGGTTGTGGCAGGAACTGCTGAGCACGGACCCGCGCTGGCTCACCCGCTCGGCGCCGTTGCCCGAGGCGACACGCGGTACAAACGGTCGGCAAGTACTCTAAAACGGTTAAAATCTCCCAACGTGCCGTACACCGGGGGGTTGACTGAGTGGGTAGCCACCGCACCGCGCTCGTCGCCGTGGTCCGGCAGGAGCTCGCCGAGGCCCGGGGCACCGCACGGGCTGTGCTCGCCGCCGCCGAATCGGCCCGCAACGAGGCCCAGCGGCGCAAGAAGCTGATCCGGGAGGCGTATGCGACCTGCCTCGCCCAGCTCACCGAGGCCCGGGAGGCTGCCCGGCAGGACATCCTGCACCGCAGCACCACCGAAGCCACCGCGCTGAGCCGCAAAGTGGCGCAGCTGGCCGCTCTCTCCGCGCCGGGCGCCGCGGGGACAGCATGGCGCTACTGGACCCCGGCCGAGCCCGACCGGGTCGCCCGGCCCGGGATGCTGCGGATCGGGACCGTCGCGTACGAGCTCGGCGAGGAGCGGACCAGGCTGCCCGCTCTCATCCCGTTCCTCGACCACGCACATCTGAACGTCCTCGGTGCCCGGCCCGACGCCGACGGGGTGCTCTCCGGGGTGCTGCTGCGGGCGCTGGGCACGACCCGGCCCGGCGACGTTCACGTCAGCATCTACGACCCGGAGAACCTCGGCGGCACCCTCGCCGGGTTCGCGCCGCTGGGCAACGCCGGGCTGCTGCGGCTCATCAGCCCCGGCGGGCTCGGCGCGGCCCTCGACGAGCTGGTCGAGCACATCTGCCGGGTGAACGAGAGCGTACTGACCGCCGGGTACGCCTCCCTGGCCGAACTCACCGCCGCGACCCCCGGCCCGCGCCCCGAACCATGGCGGACGGTCGTGCTGCTGCTCGATGCCCGCAGCGCCGCCGAGCTCAGCGATTCCCAGCGGGCGCAACTCGAACGGATCGTGCGGACGGGCGTGGCCTGCGGCGTACATCTGATGGTCAGAGGTTTGGAGCTGGCACCGCACCCGACGGTGGAGCGCGTCTCGGCGCACGACGGCATCGCGGCCTGCGACACCACCGGAGACCTGGAAGTCACCCTCGACAGCCCGCCCCCGGCCGACCGCATCGCCGGGTTCTGCCGGGCCACGGCGGAGCGACTGCTCGCGGGGCCACCACCCGCCCGCCTCGCGGACCTCGAACCCAGCACGTTCTGGGCCGAGTCGTCCGCACACTCCCTGACCGCGCCCCTCGGCGACAGTACAGACGGCTCGACGGTCCCCGTGGTGCTCGGCGACAGCACGCCGCACGCGTTGATCGGCGGCCCCGCCGGCTCCGGCAAGACGAACGTGCTCTACGCGTGGATCGGCTCGCTCGCCGCCCGCTACGGCCCCGGCGAACTCGCCCTCTACCTGCTGGGGCCGTCGTTCGCCCAGGTCACGCCGGGCCCGCGCGACCCCAGCTGGCTGCCCCAGGTACGGCTCGCCGGCATCAACGCGGACGGCGACCGCGAGTTCGTCCTGGCGCTGCTGCGGCATCTCGGCGAGGAGCTGCGTACCCGGGCCCAGGCGGCGAAGCGGCACGAGGCGTCGACGCTGGCCGGACTGCGTGCGGCGGACCCGCACGGGCACTGGCCACGGATCGTCGCAGTCCTCGACGACGTCCCGCTGTCGGCGGACGCCGAGGCGCTGCCGCTGGTGAAGGATCTCGCACGCCGCGGGCACACGCAGGGGATCCATCTGATCGTCGCGGCGCGGGACGGCTGGGACATCGACGGGTTCCCGCTCCGGATCGCACTGCCGAAGGCCCAGGGCGTCCTGGCCGAGGGCAACCTGGCGGCGGAGGTCATCCCTCGCTTCCACGCGGCGACCGACAACGGTGTCATCAGGGTGCCCGACGCGAGCGACCGGACGGCGTGGCGCAGCCTGCAACGCAAGCTGTGGCTGCTTCGTGACGAGAACTGCGACGCGCCACGGCTGTTCGACGGCGAGGTCGTGCCGCGGCTCCCGGACGTGTACAGGCCGAGCGGGCGGCTGCCGGACGACGTCGGCTCCTCACCCGGTGCCGTGCTGGGCGAGCGGATCGACGTCGCGGCCCGGCCCGCGCGGCTGCGGCTGGGACGGATGCCGGGGCGCAATCTAGCGGTGCTCGGTACGCGTACCGATGAAGCCTGCGACGTGCTCGCCGCCGCGGCACTCTCCCTAGCCGCGCAGGGCCCGGCGCGGTTCAGCATCTTCTGCCTGGACCCGGACGCGGAGCAGGCCGCCGCCCGGCTGATGGCCGAACTCCCCCAGGCCGTCACCAGCGATCTCGGCGTGGTCCCCGAACCGGGCAACGTCCCCCACTACCTGATCGGGTACGGGCTGGACACGGCCGGCCGGGCCCAGCGCGAGCGGCTGCGGGCCCTGCTCGCCGACGGCCCCGAGCAGCGGATGCACGTCCTGGGCTGGTGGCGCTCGACGGCTCACCTGCACGACGACCTGGCAGCTCACCTCGGCGCCTGGGTGGCCCTGGACGTGCGGGGCACCGACCTGAGCCCGCTCTACCCGCAGCCAGGCGGCCCGGAATGGCATCCACGCCGGCGCCGCGCCCTGTTCTTCGACCGCTCGGTGCACCGGACCCCGGAAGTGATCATCCCGTACGAGGTGAACAGTGACCACACGTGACCGCGACTACCAGCAGATGATGACCGCACTCGGCGACGTGGCGCGGCGGCGTTCGACCGAGCTGGACAACGCCGAGCAGGCGTACCAGACCAGCGCCGCGCAGGCAGCCGGTGAGCTGGCACGGGCGGAGAGCGACGCGGCCGCCGCGGAGCGCTGGGCGGGTGCGGCCGCTTCCCAGGTGCTTGATGTGGACCGTGAGGCGGATCGGCTCTGGGCCCAGTTGCGCGCCGGGGTCCGCACAAGGGCCCTGGGCGACCTGCCGGAACCGGAACCGGTCGACGCGTTGCCGCGCGCAGCTCTCACCCAGGGGCCCGCGCCTGCCCAGCGCCGCTCGGCCCGGACCCTGCTGGCGAGCGCGGCCCACCGGATCGAGGTCACCGCACGACCCCGCGAACGCCATCGCATGCCGCGCTGGACACTCACGCTGCTGCCGCTGGTGGGTGCGCTGGTCGCGGGGATGACCGCGCTGCTCGCGGCCGGCCTGGTGACGTTCGGCCGAAGGGACGTGCCCGGCGGTTCCGCCGTCCAGCTGCTGGGCTGGCTGGCCTTCCTGGTCGCCCCCTCGGCGGGCCTGCCGGCGGCGGCGCTCTACGTCCACCACCGGCTGCACTCCCGGCTCGACCTCGGCGGGGTCGGGCTGACCCTGCTGGGCGGGATGCTGGCCGCGACCGTCCTCGCACTGACGTTCGCGACGTCCTAGTACGTATAGAACCCCTTGCCAGTCTTGCGGCCCAGGTCGCCGGCCGTGACCATGCGCTGGAGCAGCTCCGGCGGGAAGAACTTCTCGTCGGCGGTGTCGCGGTAGATGTTGCCGGCGGCGTTCAGCATCACGTCGAGACCGGTCAGGTCGACCGTGGCCAGCGGGCCCATCGCGTGCCCGAAGCCGAGCTTCATCACCGTGTCCAGGTCCGCGGCGCTGACCACGCCCGACTCGACCAGCTGGATCGCCTCGACCAGCAGCGCGGAGAAGAGCCGGTTGGAGACGAACCCCGCGACGTCCCGCTTCACCTCGACGCAGGTCTTGCCGACCTCCTCGGCGAACGAACGCGCGGACGCCAGGGTGTCGTCCGAGGTCTGATAGCCCCGGACCAGCTCGACCAGCTTCATCATCGGCACCGGCGAGAAGAAGTGGATGCCGACCACCGACTCGGGGCGCTCGGTGACCGCGGCGATCGCGGTGATCGGGATCGCGGAGGTGTTGCTGCCGAGCACCGCACCCGGCTTGCAGATCTTGTCGAGCGCCCGGAAGACCTCGTGCTTCGCCTCGATCTTCTCGAAGATCGCCTCGACCACCACGTCGGCGTCGGCGGCCGCCTCCAGCTCGGTGGTGGTCGTGATCCGGCTGATCGCGGCGTCGGCGTCCTCCTGCGAGATCTTCCCCTTGCCGGCGAAGCGCCCGAGCGAATCCTTGATCGCAGCGAGCCCGCGGGCCAGCGAGGCCTCGTCGAGGTCGCGCATGGTGACCTGCCATCCCGACTGCGCCGCCACCTGGGCGATTCCGGAACCCATCAGACCCGAGCCGATGACCGCGAGCCGACCCGCCATGTGTGTCACTCCTCAGCGCCGTAAGTGTGTCGTCAGTCTCAGCCTAACGGCTCGCGCTTAACGACGACTCAGGCCCTCTATCGGGGCAATTCTCATGAAATGCCGGTTCGCCGGTGCCAGACTGTGCCCATGCCACCAAGCGACGGCTGGTACCTCCTCGGGCCCTTCATAGCCGTCTCGCTGGTCGGCTTTCTCGGCGCCATCTTCTGGCGGATGGGCCTGCAATGGCACGAGGAGACCCGCGAGGACCCCCTCCGCGACCTCTACGACGGCCTGGCCATCTTCCACGACCACGGCGACGACTTCGGCCTGCTCTGCCCGGCTGCGGCCACCGACGACGCCGACCTGGCCGACGAGATCAAGGGCGTGCTCGCGACGGCCGGGATCCGCTCCACATCGGCCGTACGCCCGGACGGCCGCGTCCTGGTCCTCGTCTTCCCGGAAGAAGTCGAGGAAGCCAGGAGACTGGTCCTCTAGAAGTCGTACGTCGGCTCGGGAACGTCCGCGCGCTCCACGTCCACGCCGAGGTTGGCCAGGTCGGAGACGAAGTCCGGATAGCCGCGGTCGATGTGGTGGACCTCGCCGACCTCGGTGATCCCGTCGGCGCACAGGCCGGCGATGACCAGACCGGCACCCGCGCGGATGTCCGTCGCCCGCACGGGAGCGCCGGAGAGCCGCTCCCGGCCGTTCGTCACGGCATGATGCCCATCGGTACGGATGTCAGCGCCGAGCCGCACCATCTCGTTCACGAACATGAACCGGCCGTCGAAGATGTTCTCGGTGATCAGCGACGTGCCCTTGCTGACCGCTGCCAGCCCCAGCGCCATCGGCAGCAGGTCCGTGGCGAACCCCGGGTAGGGCAACGTCACGATGTCGACGGCCTTGGGCCGGTCGTCCATGCGCACCCGGAACTGGTTGTCACCGGGCTCGACCACGCCGCCCGCCGAGACCAGCTTGTCCAGGGCGATCGAGAGATATTCGGGACGCACGCCGTGGACGGTCACGTCGCCGCGGGTCATCGCCGAGGCGTACGCCCAGGTGCCGCCGACGATCCGGTCCCCGACCGTGGTGTGCCGCACCGGCTTGAGCCCCTCGACACCCTCGATGGTCAGCGTCGACGTGCCCGCGCCCTCGATCCTGGCGCCCATGTCGATGAGCATCTCGCAGATGTCGACGATCTCCGGCTCGCGGGCCGCGTTGTCGATCTCGGTGATCCCCTTGGCCAGCACCGCGGCCATCAGGATGTTCTCGGTCGCGCCCACGCTCGGGAAGTCGAGCCAGATCTTGCTGCCCCGCAGCCCCGCGGGCGCCGACGCGATGACGAACCCGTGCTCGTTGGAGATCTCCGCACCCAGCCGCGCCAGCCCCGACACGTGCATGTCCAGCCCACGCGAACCGATCATGTCACCGCCCGGCAGCGCCACCCGGGTGTACCCGCGGCGGGCCAGCAGCGGCCCCAGCACGCAGATCGACGCCCGCAGCCGCCGCACCAGGTCATAGTCGGCCTCGGCACCGGGCTCGGCCGGAACGTCGATGGTGACCTCACCATCGGCGAAGCTGACCTCGCAACCCAGCCGCCGCAGCACCTCACCCATGATCGCGATGTCGGTGATCCGCGGCACATTGGCGATAACGCTGCGCCCTTCGGCGAGCAACGCGACCGCCATCAGCTTCAATGCGGAGTTCTTGGCGCCACCGACGCTGACATCACCGGAGAGACGTGCGCCACCCTTGACCCTGATCACATCCACGCGCGCAATCGTATGGGGCGCGCCTGCGGTCCGCCTCCGTAGGGTGGGTGGCATGGCCGTGCATCTCACCCGCATTTACACCCGCACCGGCGACGCCGGCACCACCCGCCTGGGCAACAACGAGGTGGCAGCCAAGACCGACCCCAGAATCGTCGCGTACGCCGACGTCGACGAGTGCAACGCCGCCCTCGGTATCGCCCTCGCCCTCGGCAACCTGCCCCCGGACATCCGCAGCATCCTCACCGCGATCCAGAACGACCTCTTCGACGTGGGCGCCGACCTGTGCAACCCCCTGTCGGACAACCCGGCGTACCCCCCGCTGCGCATCAAGGAGTCCTACGTGACGCGCCTCGAAGGCTGGTGCGACGAATACAACGACCAGCTCCCGGCCCTGGACTCCTTCGTCCTGCCCGGCGGCACCCCCGGCGCGGCCCTGCTGCACGTCGCCCGCACCGTGGCGCGTCGCGCCGAGCGGGCCGCCTGGTCACTGCAGGAAACCGACCCTGACCGTACGCCCACCTTGCCGGCCAAATACCTCAACCGCCTCTCCGACCTCCTGTTCATCCTCGCCCGAGCCGCCAACGGCCCCAAGGGCGACGTCAAGTGGATCCCGGGCGGCCAGGCGTCGTGAGCCTGCACCACGTCGAGCTGTGGGTGCCGGACCTCGCCGGCTCCCTCGGCCCCCGCCGCCTACCTCGAGGACGAATGGGGCTACGAAGCCGAACTCGTCGCACCCGCCTAGAGTGGCCGCCGTGTCAGCGAATCTCTCCATCGCTCAGGTCCTGGCTCATTGCGGCGGCTCCCCTGCCGGCGCTGCCGAATATCTGGCCCGCGCGATAGCCGAGGACCCCGCCGCTCCCGAGCCCTACCAGGCTGTGGCCGACCTGCACGCCGACCACCCAGCAGTGGTCATGGCCGGTCCGCTCACGGCGGTCCAGGCGTACTGGTGTTTCCTGCAGGGGGACATGGACGAGGCGGCCATGCTGATGGGCACGATCACCGGCTACGTGCCCCGCATAGCCTGGCCGACGGCTCCGTGGTTCGCCTCCCCGCAGTTCCTTGACGCGGTGTCCCCGGAGGCCATCGGCGAGGGCGCCCGGCGCCTTCTCGACTACGGCCACAACCCGGCCTCCGAGCCCTGGTTCCACGCGGTCCGGACGATCGCCGGCCGCATTCCCCCGGCGGCACCGGAAGCCCTGACCAACATGGCCATCATGCTGCGCGAATGCGGCCGGCCCGCGGACGCTCTGGCCCTCTGCGACCGGGCCGACGCCATCGCCCCGGTAATGATCACCGCTGTCGCCCGCGCTGGCGCCCACCGCAAGCTCGGCGACTTCCCGGCGGCGGTCGCGGCGTTTCACGAGGCGCTGGCCCGGGAGCCGGGGACGTGGTCGCTCTATCTGGACCTGGCCGACCTGCACGCCGTGATGGGTGACTTCGAGGCCGCTGTCTCGTACGCACGCCAGGGCCGGCAATACGATCCCGCTGAGGTGACTCTCGAGGCTGCGGAATCGGCGTACCAGGCCCGGCTGGGTTCCGTCGAGGCCGCACGTACCCTGCTGGCCCTTATGCCCCGCCTGGCAACCTCGTCCTACGGCGGCGAACTGGCGGCGGTCGCAGCCGAAGGCCCGGGGCTACCGGCCGATCTGAAAACTGCCCTCCGCAGCCACCTCTGACCGGACGTAAACGCCGCCCGGGGCAAGGTCGAGTTCGTGACGGCGGCCTTGATGACCTTACCGTCGCGATAGATCCTCACCACCACGCCTGTTGCCGGATCCGACCCGTAACGGTCGTACTGCTTGACCTGGGCGCTCAGCCTGGTCGTCCAGCGACCCTTGGCGCTGGTCCGGGCGACCTGCAGCGCGCTGCTGGTCCGGTACTTGGCCACCACCGCGCTGTGCCGGCACCATCGGACGGCATCGGTCAGGGTTGAGACTCGGCCTGCTGTTTGATGTGGGCGGCGCGTTGTTTCAGGAGGCGGCTCAGGTATGGGGCCAGCAGCAGTCGGGTGACTATCGCGCCGAGGGGGCCCAGTGGGGCGGTGACCGTCATGCGGTCGGTCATGCGGGTGGTGCCGTTGCCCAGGTCTTCGAAGAGGTGCTCGTGGTGCAGGGAGCGGAAGGGGCCGCGGGTCTGTTCGTCGACGAAGCGGTGTGGGGGGCTCGTAGGCGGTGATGCGGGTGGTCATTCGCCAGGGGAGGCCGAAGTGGCGGGCGCGGAAGGTCACCTCGTCGCCGAGGGCGAGGGTGCGGCGGCCGGTGCTGGTGGTTGCTGTTTCGCTGCTGCCGGCGAGGGAGTCCGTGTGGACGTCGACGTCCAGCTCCAGGGCGAACACGCGGGCCGGGGCGGCGGGGATGACAGAGACGTGCTCGATCACCGGGCGGTCAGTTGTCGCCGGGGCGCGGGGTGATCTGGGGGCGCGGGGCGACGCTGCCGGGCTGGCCCGGGGGGCCCGCTTCGAGCCAGGAGAGGAAGCCGGTGACCGTGGACTCGGCCATGGCGATCTCGATCTCCTCGGCGGTCTGCCTGAGGCGCAGGATCACCCAGTGGCCCGGCATGCTGAGGCGCTCGGGGCCTTCGGGGAGGCGGCGGTTCTCCACCGTGAGGAGGCGGCGGTTCAGGACGCGCTTCGGGCGGAAGGCGAAGCTGAACATGCGGTAGAAACGGAGCTCGTCGCCGACGAAGGTGCCCACGCCGGTCGACCAGCCCCGGCCCGGGACCATGGTGCTGGTCCGGACCTGGAGGCGGATCGTGCCGCCGCCGGACATCAGGATCCGGCCGCGCAGCAGGACGGCGAAGAGGACGAGCAGCAGCGCCGCGACGCAGATTCCGACGATCTCGAGAATCCGCATCGCTGGGCGTCAGTGCGCGTCGGGGGTGGCGGGGGTTGCGCTCTCGGCCAGGACGGTCACGCCGTTGGCGTCGATGGAGAGGAAGCCACCCGTGACGTCATAGGTGAGCTGCTCACCGCCGTCCAGCTTCACGCGGACCTGGGAGGGCTCCTTGAGCAGGCCCAGGAGCGGGGAGTGACCCGGCAGGACGCCGATCTCGCCCTCGGTGGTCCGGGCGACGAGCATCTCGGCTTCGCCGGACCAGATTCGCTCCTCGACGGCGACAACCTGGACGTGCAGCTGCTTGGCCACGCTCTCTCCTGTCAAGCTCGCCGGCCTTGAAAGAAGGCCGCTGTCCGTTGGGGTGAAGTCTAAACGGCCGGGTGATACGCCGCCCTGCCGGGTGGTGACCGCCACTGTCACAGTTCTTGCAGGAACGCGGGGTGGTCGATCAAAAATGTCGAGATGCTGTCGTCGCCGACCGATTCGAAGAAGCCGCCGGCCGATTCGTCGAGGCCTTCACCGATGTACTGCTTGCCCTCGAACAGCGATTTGCCGGGCAGTTTCACCAGGGTCATGTCCCGGGCGCCGCGCAGGGCGAGGGCCCAGTCGATGATGTTGTGGCCGTTGCCGTCGAAGATGAGGGCGTCGCCGGCCGCGCGCAGGATCTGGTCGAGCTTGATCGGGTTGGTCACGACGTTCTTGCTGAGCGCCTGCTCCGCCATGGCCTTGATGAACTGCTGCTGGTGCCGCTGGCGGTCGTAGTCGCTGCGGGGCAGGCCGTAACGCTGACGCACGTAGTCGAGCGCCTCCCAGGCCTCCAGGTGGTATGTGCCCTTCTTGTACGTCTTCTGCGGCCCGATGTACGGGTGGTCGCAGCTGTTGTCGGCGCATTCGGGGCGGCGGGGGCGAGGCTTGCCGTTGGGCTGCAGGTGCTCGGACTTCACGTTCTGGTCGATCGTCATCGTGACGCCGTCCATGGCCTCGACGATGTCCTTGAAGCCGTTGAAGTTCAGGATGGCGCCGGCGTCGAACTTCTTGATACCGGTGAGCTGGCTGACCGTCTTGGCGAGCAGCTCGAAACCCTGGGCCACGTCGTGCTTGCCGTTGCCGACGCTGCTGCCGTACGACATGGCGGCGTTGATTTTCGCGGTACCGCCCTGGAATCCGGTCTTCTCGAAGGCCGGGATCTCCACGCGCAGGTCGCGGGGGATGGAGAAGATCTGCGCCTGGTTCAGGTCCTTGGGGATGTGCACGACGATGATCGAGTCGGACAGCGGTGCGGTGTTCGCGTCGCGCGGGTCGATGCCGACCAGCAGGATGTTGAGCGGGCCCTTGATGGTGCTGGACGTCTTGGTCGCGCCCGCTGCCGCGTTACCGAAGAGGTCCTTGCTGTCCACCGCGCCCGCGTAACGCGCGACCGCGACCTGGGTCGCCACGAGAGCTCCGCCACCGGTCACCATCAGCACGCAGCCGATGATGGCGCAGAGACGCGCCCACAGAGGGGAACGCCATTTCCCCTTGTCGCTCTTAGACACAAGCTCCCCAACCGTCGTCGATCGGTTTCACCATCGGCGACCTCAATGGAGATGATCGCGAGGCTTAGTGACCGCCAAGAGTATCCGAACAATCGAAGATTTCTTCACATCCGGCCATACGTATACCGAGGAAATAAACGGACATAACGGTCCGATAGACACGGTAACTTTTGTCCGATAAATCCGTCTGGAAAGCCGAAAACCGCACCGGCACAAAGCCGATGCGGTTCTCAGGGTCCTACTTGGCTGGTCAGCCCTTCATGAGCTCGTGCGCGTTGCGCTCGAGGTCCTCGAGGCCACCACACATGAAGAAGGCCTGCTCCGGGAAGGAGTCGTACTCGCCTTCACAGATCTTCTTGAACGCCTCGATGGTCTCCTTCAGGGGGACCGTCGAGCCGGCGACACCGGTGAACTGCTCGGCGGCGTACGTGTTCTGCGAGAGGAAGCGCTCGATGCGGCGAGCCCGCTGCACCGTGATCTTGTCCTCTTCGGAGAGCTCGTCCATACCGAGGATCGCGATGATGTCCTGCAGGTCCTTGTACTTCTGCAGGATCCGCTGCACCTCGCGGGCGACCGCGTAGTGCTCGGCACCAACGAACTCGGGCGCCAGAATCCGCGAGCCGGAGGCCAGCGGGTCCACGGCGGGGTAGATGCCCTTGTCGGAGATCGACCGCTCGAGGTTCGTCGTCGCGTCCAGGTGGGCGAACGTGGTCGCCGGAGCCGGGTCGGTGTAGTCGTCGGCGGGCACGTAGATCGCCTGCAGCGAGGTGATCGCCTTGCCCTTGACGGAGGTGATCCGCTCCTGCAGCTGGCCCATCTCGTCCGCCAGGGTGGGCTGGTAACCCACGGCGGACGGCATGCGGCCGAGCAGGGTGGAGACCTCGGAACCGGCCTGGGTGAACCGGAAGATGTTGTCGATGAAGAGCAGCACCTCCTGGTTCTGGACGTCCCGGAAGTACTCCGCCATGGTCAGGGCGCTCAGGGCGACCCGCAGGCGGGTGCCCGGCGGCTCGTCCATCTGGCCGAAGACGAGCGCGGTCTTGTCGAGAACGCCGCCCTCTTCCATTTCCAGGATGAGGTCGTTGCCCTCACGGGTGCGCTCGCCGACACCGGCGAACACCGACGTACCACCGAAGTTACGGGCAACCCGGATGATCATCTCCTGGATGAGCACCGTCTTGCCCACGCCCGCGCCGCCGAACAGGCCGATCTTGCCACCGCGCACGTACGGCGCGAGCAGGTCGAGCACCTTGATGCCGGTCTCCAGCATCTCGGTCTTCGGCTCGAGGTCCGCGAAGGCCGGGGCCTTGCGGTGGATCGGCCAGCGCTCGGTGATGTTCAGCGTCGCGGGGTCGGCGTTGAGCACGTCGCCCAGGGCGTTGAACACGTGGCCCTTGGTCACGTCACCGACGGGCACCGAGATCGGCGAGCCGGTGTCGCGGACCTCGGAACCTCGCACGAGGCCGTCGGTCGGCTGCATCGAGATGCCCCGGATCACGTTGTCACCCAGGTGCTGGGCGACTTCCAGGGTCAGCGTCTTGGTGCCCCCGGAGAGGGTCACGTCGACGTGCAGCGCGTTGTAGATGTCGGGCATGGCGTCACGGGGGAACTCCGCGTCGACGACCGGGCCGATGACCCGGACGACGCGGCCGACGCCGGTCTCCGTCTTGGTGGGCTCAGCTACAGCAGTCATCACACATCACTTCCCGACGTGGACAGCGCCTCGACGCCGCCGACGATTTCACTGATTTCCTGGGTGATCGCAGCCTGCCGCGCGGAGTTCATCTCGCGCGTGTACCGCTTGAGCAGATCGTCCGCGTTGTCCGACGCGCTCTTCATCGCACGGCGCCGCGACGCCGACTCGCTCGCCGCCGAGTCCAGCAACGCCGCGTAGATCCGCGTGTTGAGGTACTTCGGCAGCAGCGCGTCGAGCAGCTCCTCGGCCTCCGGCTCGAACTCGTACGCCGGCCGGAGCCCCGGCTCGCGCTCCGTCTCCTCGACCTCCATCGGCGCCAGGAAGTGCGCCTCGGCGGACTGGGTCATGAGCGACTTGAACTGGGTGCTGACGATGTGCAGCTCGTCCACGCCCTGGATGCCGTCCGGACCGTAGTGCTCGTCCGTGTCATCCGCGCCGGCGACGAACGCCTCCAGCAGGGAGTCACCGATCCGCTTGGCGTCCGCGAACGTCGGACGCTCGGAGAAGCCCGTCCAGCTGGCCTCGACCGGCCGGTTGCGGAACTTGTAGTAGCCGGCGCCCTTGCGGCCGACGACGTACAGCACCGTTTCCTTGCCGTCCGCCTTCAGCCGGGCGATCAGCTGCTCGGCGGTCCGGAGGGCGTTGGCGTTGTAGGCGCCGGCCAGGCCGCGGTCGCTGGTGATGACCAGGACACCCGCGCGCCGCACCCGCTCACGCGGCTGCAGCAGCGGGTTGTCCACCGACGCGTTGGAAGCCAACGCGGTCAGCACCTGAGTGATCGCCTCCGAGTACGGCTTGGAGGCGGCAACCCGCTCCTGCGCCTTGGCGATACGGCTGGTGGCGACGAGCTCCTGGGCCTTGGCGATCTTCTTGGTCGACCGGACGGTCTTGATGCGCCGCCGGAGGGCCTGTACCTGACCGGCCATGGATCAGCTCTCGTCCGAGGAGCTACGGACCTCGCGGGTCACGGTCTCCCGGGTCTCGCGGCCCGACTCCAGCGCCGCTGCGGGCGCCTCGTTCGGAGCACCGGCGGCAGCGCCCTGCTTGAACTGCTGCTTGAACTCGGTGACACCGGACTTCAGCGTCTCCTGCTGCTCGTCGCTCAGCTTGCCGTCGTTCTCGATGGCGGTGAACGTCTCGCTGCGGTTGCGCTTGACCCACTCGAGGAACTCGCGCTCGAAGCGGCCGACGTCGGCCACCGCGATGTCGTCGAGCTGGCCGGTGGTGCCGGTCCAGATCGTCACGATCTCCTCGGTGACCGAGAGCGGGCTGTACTGCGGCTGCTTGAGCAGCTCGACCAGGCGGGCACCGCGCTCCAGCTGGTTGCGCGACGCACGGTCCAGGTCGGAGGCGAAGGCCGAGAAGGCCTCCAGCTCGCGGTACTGGGCCAGGTCGAGACGCAGGCGGCCGGAGACCGTCCGCATGCCCTTGACCTGCGCCGAACCGCCGACGCGGGACACCGAGGTGCCGACGTTGATGGCCGGGCGCACACCGGATGCGAACAGGTCACCCTCGAGGAAGATCTGGCCGTCGGTGATGGAGATGACGTTCGTCGGGATGTAGGCCGAGATGTCGCTGGCCTTCGTCTCGATGATCGGCAGACCCGTCATGGAACCGGCGCCCAGCTCGTCGGAGAGCTTCGCGCAACGCTCGAGCAGACGGCTGTGCAGGTAGAACACGTCGCCCGGGTACGCCTCACGGCCCGGCGGGCGGCGCAGCAGCAGCGACACGGCCCGGTACGCCTCGGCCTGCTTCGTCAGGTCATCGAAGACGATCAGGACGTGCTTGCCGTTGTACATCCAGTGCTGACCGATGGAGGAACCGGTGTACGGCGCGATGTACTTGAAGCCGGCCGGGTCGGAAGCCGGCGAGGCCACGATGGTCGTGTACTGCAGCGCGCCCTGCTCCTCCAGCGTCCCCCGGATGCTGGCGATGGTGGTCGCCTTCTGCCCGATGGCGACGTAGATGCAGCGAACCTGCTTGTCCGGGTCACCGGACTCCCAGTTGGCGCGCTGGTTGATGATCGTGTCGAGGGCGATGGTGGTCTTGCCCGTCTTACGGTCACCGATGATCAGCTGGCGCTGGCCACGGCCGATCGGCGTCATGGCGTCGATCGCCTTGATGCCGGTCTGCAGCGGCTGCTTCACCGGCTGGCGCTGCATGACGTTCGGCGCCTGCAGCTCGAGCTCGCGGAAACCCTCGCTCGCGATCTCGCCGCGGTCGTCGATCGGGTTGCCCAGGGCGTCGACCACACGGCCGAGGTAGGCGTCACCGACCGGGACGGAGAGGACGCGCCCGGTGCGCTTGACCTGCTGGCCCTCTTCGATGTGGGTGAAGTCGCCCAGGACGACGACACCGATCTCTCGGACGTCCAGGTTCAGGGCGACACCGAGGGTGCCGTCCTCGAACTCCAGGAGCTCGTTGGCCTGGGTCGAGGGAAGACCCTCGACGTGCGCGATTCCGTCGCCCGCATCGGAGACGATGCCGACCTCCTCGCGGGAGACCTCGGGCGAATAGGACGAGACGTAGCGCTCTAGCGCCCCCCGGATCTCGTCCGAGGAGATGGTCAGCTCGGCCATCCTCTGCCTTCTCTAGTCGGCTCGGGGCGTCGCCGCGCCCGAGGGGTCGGTAGCGTCACCGCCGCCGAGGGGAAAAAACTATTTAGCGAACGCCTGCCGTGCCGCGTTGAGCCGCCGCAGGATCGTGCCGTCGTAGAGGTCGGAGCCGACACGAACGCTGAGGCCACCGATGATGCTCGGATCAACCAGAACCTTCAGCGAAACCTGCCGGCCGTAGATGTCGGACAACTTGGCGGCGAGCCGCTGCTCCTCCGCGTCGCCGAGCAGCTTTGCCGCGGTCACGTAGGCGATCTCACGATCACGCTTCGCGGCGGTCAGCTCGACGAGCTTGGTGAGCGAGGACTCGAAACCACGGCCACCGAAGCCATCGAGCGCCACCTTGATCAGCTGGACAGTCGCCGGCTGGGCCTTGCTCTTGAGCAGGTCCTCCACCAGCTTAGCCTTGCGATCGGCCGGAGCGCTCGGGTCACTGAGCGTGACCGCGAGCTCGGAGTTGCCCGAGACGACCTGTCCGAAGCGGAACAGCTCGTCCTCCACGTCGGCCAGCTTGCCGTCGCGGTCGCCGGCGGAGAGCACCGTGTCGACCGCGAGCCGCTCGGTGGCGTCGAGGAGCTCGTGCGGGGAGGAGAAACGACCGGAGACCAGCTGTGCGATCGCGTCGACCGTGATCACACTGAGCTTGCCGGACACGAGGGACCGGAACAGTCCCGCGCGCTCCTCACCCGACCGCGAGGGGTCGGTCAGCGCACGGCGCAGCCGCGGCTCGCCGCGCAGCAACCGGGCCACCGCCAGCACCTCATCGGCGATGGTGGCCAGCTGCGCGGCGGTGACAGAAGCCGAGTCCGCGGTCAGTTTCTCCACGGCCGCGGCGTACGACTCGCGGTTGACGGCCGCCATCAGCGTCCGCCCGTGCCGGCGCCGAGCTCGGTGATGAAGCGGTCCACGGTGCCCCGGCTGCGCGCCTCGTCGGCGAGCGACTCGCCCACGATCTTGCTGGCCAGATCCACCGCGAGCGTGCCCACCTCGGAGCGCAGCTCACGCAGAATGCTCTCGCGCTGAGCAGACAGCTGCTCATTGCCGGCCGCGATGATGCGGTCGGACTCTTCACGTGCCTTGGCGAGGACGTCCTGACGGATGCCCTCCGCGTCGGCCCGGGCCTCGTCGCGGATGCGCGCGGCCTCGGTGCGAGCCTCGGCCAGCTGCGCGCGGTACTGCTCGAGCAGCTCGTTGGCCTCGGCCTGAGCGGTCTCGGCACGCTTGAGGCCACCTTCGATGGCATCGACACGAGCCTGGAACGTCTTCTCCATGAGCGGGAAGACGAACTTCATCAGCACTACGCAGAGCACGATGAAGGCGGCCGAGCCAACGACGATCTCCTGCCAGACAGGAATGATCGGGTTGTGCTTGGTCTCCTCTGCCGCCTCGGCGAGGTAGGTAAGGGAGTTGATCATGAGCACCTCCTAGCGAGGGAAGGGCTTTAGAGGTTTCCCTGCCAGATGAAGCCGAACGCGATGCCCAGCAGGGCGAGCGCCTCGATGACGGCGAAGCCGATCCAGACGTAGGGCAGGGTCAGCCGCGAGGACTCCGGCTGCCGAGCGGTCGACTGGATGTAGGCGGAGAAGACCAGACCAACACCGATGCCGGGGCCGATCGCGGCGAGACCGTAGCCGATGGCGGCGGTGCTGCCCTCAACGGCGGAGAAAATTTCCAGCATTACCGATTCCTCCTGGTATCTCGCGTGGATGTCACGCGGGACGACAAACGGATTTCTTGCAAAAACTCAGTGCTCGTCGGCGAGCGCGCCCTGGACGTAGCTCGCGGTGAGCACCGTGAAGACGTAAGCCTGCAGACAGATGACCAGGAACTCCAGGAACGTCAGCGCGATCGTCATGAGCCACGAGACGACCGAGATCGGCGCGAGCCAGGCGTTGGCATTGATCATCGCAAAACCGCCGAGCGTGAACACCAGCAGGAGCATGTGGCCGGCGAACATGTTGGCGAAGAGTCGGACCGCCAGCGAGAAGGGGCGGACCAGGAAGTTCGAGAAGAACTCGATCGGGATCAGCAGCGGCAGGATGAACCACGGCGCCGGCGGGATGAGCGCCGTCTTGAGGTACTTGAAGAAGCCGTGGTGCCGGATGCCGACCACGATGAACATCACGTAGCTGATAACCGCGAGAATCGCGGGGAAAGCGATGTGGGAGTTCGGTGAAATCTGGATGAACGGCACGATGCTGAAGAAGTTCATCACGATGACGAACATGAACAGCGTCGTGAGATAAGGCGCGAAGTTGATGCCTCGCGGGCCGATCATCTCAATGGCGATGTTGTTACGCACGAAGCCGTACGCGCTCTCCGCCATCCACTGCTTCTTCGTCGGCACCAGTTGCGGTTTCCGGTAGGACACCAGGAAGAAGATGATGATGGCGGCGACGGCCACCCAGACCAGCACCGTGATCTTGGTGAACCAGTACGAGTCGTGCGCTCCCCAGGGCAGGATGCTGGGCAGGTAGAAGTCCTCGACGCTGGGCGGGAACTCCGCTGCGAGGACCGTCGAAGGACCGATCACCGTAGCCCTTTCCTGTCAGGCGCCGAGACGGCGCACGATGAGGTAGACACCACCGGCCGCGCCGACGACGGCGCCGATCCCGGCGAAGATGCCCTTGGTGCCGACATAGTGGTCGACCAGCCAGCCGATCCCACCCCAGACCAACATGCCCGCGAAGAGATAGCTGACGGCAGTCATTCCCATGCCCGTGTCGGGCGGGGGTGGACCGTCGTCACCGTGGGGTTCGGGGGGAGGTTTCTGACCGGCCATGACGGCTAGAAGATATCAGTCGGAAACACCAGGCTAAGCGGGACCCCCCGCACAACCGCAGTTGTCCAGGCGTCAGGGGTCTCTCAACTCGGTGACACGGTACCCCTCCTTGCCCAGAACCGGACAGCAATGCCGCCTTCCCGTCACCGGATCGTGGACGAAGTCCGATAAAACGGGTGCCGGCCACGGGAATCGCCGTGCCGGAGATCACTTGGGGCGGCTGATCCGGGCCACCCACCAGATCTGCACGGCCGTCCATCCCAGCACTCCCGCCACGACTCCCCAGCCGAGCGCCAACCGGCCCGGCCACTCCGAGGAGACCACAAATGCGAGGATGATGCCGAGTAATGAGTACTTCACCACGTATGTGAGCATTCCCAACGGCATGATCAGCGCCGGGCGCACCGTGTCCGCCCAGGCCAGCACGAGGGTCGACATCGTGTAGCTGACCGTCACGATCATGACCCCGGCCGCGGCACCGAACGCGTTCTGCACGCCGCCGTTCAGGAAGCCCACCGAGGCCGCGCAGAGCATCAGCGCGAAGGAGAAAGCCGTCAGGAACGGCAGATGCTCGACACGCCACCGCGGATCGGCCGGCAACGGCGGAAGATCCGGCAACGGCCGTTTGTCCTCCTCGTCCTCGAACGCTTTCGGATCGAAGGGCTCGAACTCGGTCTCTTCTTTGTTCACACCGAAACCTTTTCCGCGTACGCCGGGAAGCGCCTCACGAGCGACGAAATCTCCTCACCAGTCTCGCGCAGCGTGATGGCGCCCGCGACAGAGGTCGGGTCGGCGCGCACGGCTCTCGCGATGAGCCCCGAGATCTGGCGCATCTCGCCCTCGCGCATTCCCTGCGTCGTCACCGAGGGCGTGCCGACCCGGATGCCGGACGCCGTCATCGGCTTCTCCGGGTCGAACGGGATCGCGTTCTTGTTGAGCGTGATCCGGGCGCGGTCGCAGCGGGCCTCGGCCTCGCGCCCGCTCACGCCCAGGTCGCGCAGGTCGGCCAGGGCCAGGTGGGTGTCGGTGCCGCCGGAGACGGGACGCATGCCCTCGGAGGCGAGCCCGGCGGCGAGCGCCTGGGCGTTCTTGACGACCTGGTGGGCGTACCCCTGGAAGTCGGGCATCGAGGCCTCGCGCAGCGCGACCGCCTTCGCGGCGACGGCGTGCATCAGCGGGCCTCCCTGGGTGAAGGGGAAGACCGCCTTGTCGATTCGCGCGGCAAGCTCGTCACGGCACAGGATCATGCCTCCCCGCGGCCCGCGCAGCACCTTGTGGGTGGTGCAGGACACCACGTCGGCGTGGGGTACGGGTGAGGGCACCGCCCGCCCGGCGACCAGCCCGATGAAGTGCGCGGCGTCGACCATGAGGTAGGCGCCCACCTCGTCGGCGATGTCCCGGAAGAGCTTGAAGTCGATCAGCCGTGGATAGGACGTGGCGCCGCAGATGATCAGGGCCGGGCGGTGTGCCTGGGCCAGATCGCGCACCTCGTCGTAGTCGATCAGCTCGGTGTCGGCGCGCACCTTGTAACCGACGGTGTGGAACCACTTGCCGGAGAAGTTGACCTTGCTCCCGTGGGTCAGGTGCCCGCCGTGCGGCAGATCCATCGCGAGCACGGTGTCGCCGGGCTGCACGAGCGCGGCGTACGCCGCCATGTTCGCCGAGGCGCCGGAGTGCGGCTGCACGTTGGCGTGCTCGGCGCCGAAGAGGTCCTTGGCGCGCTCGATCGCCAGCTCCTCGGCGCGGTCCACCTCGGCGCAGCCGCCGTAGTAGCGCTGACCCGGGTAACCCTCGGCGTACTTGTTGGTCAGGGTGGATCCGAGCGCCGCCAGCACGGCCGGTGAGGTGAAATTCTCGCTGGCGATGAGCTGCAGGCCGCCGCGCTGGCGCTCCAGCTCGCCGAGCACCACCTCGGCTATCTCGGGATCCTCGTCGCGCAACGCATTGAAGTCGGGGCCCCAGAACGTGCCCATGGCGCACTCCCTAAGTCGGCGCAACGCTCCCTCGCAAAAGCATATTGCTTAACGCCGCTGCCTGCGGGCACACAGTGGTATGCGTTGTCTGGTAACTGGAGCCACGGGGTATATCGGCGGGCGGCTCGTGCCCCGATTGATGGCAGCCGGTCATGAGGTGCGAGCGCTGTCCCGCAGCGCCGCCCGGCTGCGTGACGTCCCGTGGGCAGCCGATGCGGAAATCGTCGAGGGCGACCTTTCCGACCCCGCGACACTGCTTCCGGCGCTTGAGGGCGTCGATGTCGCTTATTTCCTCGTGCATTCGCTCGGTCAGCCCGATTTTGAGCGGCTGGATCGGGAGGCGGCCACGAATTTCGCGCGGGCGGCGTACGAAAAAAAGGTCAAAAGGATCGTTTATCTCGGTGGCCCGGAGCCGCCGGCCGACGAGCATCCGTCGGCACACCTGCGCTCGCGGGCCGAGGTGGCGAAGATCCTGCTGGAGAGCGGCGTGCCGACCGTGGTGCTGCGGGCGCCGGTGATCATCGGCTCCGGCTCGGCCTCCTTCGAGATGCTGCGCTATCTGACCGAGCGGCTGCCGGTGATGGTCACGCCGCGCTGGGTGCGTAACCGGATCCAGCCGATCGCGGTCCGCGACGTGCTGCGCTACCTGATCGCGGTCGCGGAGCTGCCCGAGGACCTCAACCGGGGCTTCGACATCGGCGGGCGCGACGTGCTCACCTATGGCGAGATGATGCAGAGCTACGCCCGGGGCGCCGGGCTGCGGCGGCGGATCATCGTGCCGTTGCGCCCGCTCAGCCCGTGGCTGTCGGCGCACTGGGTCGGCGCCATCACCCCGGTGCCCAACTCGATTGCGCGGCCGCTGGTGGCCAGCCTGATCCACGAGGCGATCACCCATGAGCACGACATCGCCGAGTACGTGCCGGACGAGGGTCTGCTGGGCATCGACGAGTCGATCCGGGTCGCGCTGGGCAAGATCCGCGACGACGAGGTCGAGACCCGCTGGTCGAACGCGTCCGGGCGGGACGCGGCCGCCGAACCGCTGCCCAGCGACCCGGCGTGGACCGGCGGCACGATCTACAAGGACGAGCGGTGCACCGAGGTGAACGCGCCGGTCGAGGCCCTGTGGCGGGTCATCGAGGGCGTCGGCGGGGAGAACGGCTGGTATTCGTTCCCGCTCGCCTGGGCCGTGCGCGGCTGGCTGGACCGTTTGGTCGGCGGGGTGGGGCTACGCCGTGGCCGGCGCGACCGTGACCACCTCTACGTCGGCGAGGCGCTGGACTTCTGGCGGGTGGAGGAGATCAACCCCGGGCGCCTGTTGCGGTTGCGGGCCGAGATGAAGGTTCCGGGCAAGGCCTGGCTCGAGATGTACGCCGAGCCGCGCCCCGACGGCACCTCGCTCTACCGCCAGCGGGCGCTGTTCGTGCCCCGCGGCCTCGCCGGGCACGCCTACTGGGCGAGCGTGCTGCCGTTCCACGGGATCATCTTCAGCGGCATGGCCCGCAACATCGCCCGGGGTGCCCTCATGAAGCAGCCGCCCGGCTCAGGCGGTCCCGGACGGCCATCCAGTCCTCGGTCTCCGGCGGGTTCTTCACGATGATCGTGGCGACCCCGCGGTCGTCGAGGCGGTGCAGGGCGGCGTAGAGGTCGGCGGCGTACTCGCGGGGGTCCACGCCGAGGATCTCCGCGTTCCGCACGTCCTCGGTCTCGTACGTGAGGATCCCGACCGGTCCCTCGGCCTCCGGCACGTCCCGGACGTCGTCGGTGAGGATGAGCCGGGCCCGGGGGGCGTAGTGCCGCTTGCTCATCCCGGGTGACGAGCGGTCGGCGCCGTCGACGACCTCGTCGGGCAGCGCCACCGAGCCGGTCACCTCGCGGATGTCACGCAGGGCGAGCGCACCGGGCCGCAGCAGCCGCGGGATCTCCCCCGTCACGTCGAGCACGGTCGACTCGATCCCCCAGGACGCCGGGCCGCCGTCCAGCACCAGCGGCACCTCCGGCAGGCTGCGCAGCACGTGCTGGGCGGTCGTCGGGGAGATGCTCTCGGAACGGTTGGCGCTCGGTGCGGCCAGGGCCAGACCGGAGGCGTCGAGCAGCTTGCGGGCGACCTCGTGGGCCGGCACCCGGACGGCGATCGTGCCCTGCGTCGCGCTCCGCAGCACCAGGGTCAGCGGGCCGGGCCAGAACTGGGCGGCGAGCTCGTTCGCGACGTCCGGCCAGGTCTTTGCGAGCGCCCGGGCGGCGGTGACATCGGCGACGTGCACGATCAGCGGGTTCCAGGACGGGCGGTTCTTGAGCCGGTAGATCTCCGCGACGGCGTCGGGGTTGAAAGCATCGGCGCCCAGCCCGTAGACGGTCTCGGTGGGGAACGCAACGACCGAACCGGCACGCAGGAGCTCGGCGGCGCGACGGATACCGTCGGCGTCGGGTGCGACGATCACGCGGACCTCGGTGCTCCCGGAAGCAGGACGTCGACCAGCGGGAACAGCGACTCCTCGATGTCGTCGCCGATGCGCTGGAACGTCTGGTCGCCGCGGCCCCACGGGTCGTCGAGGTCGTCGGCGGGCAGCGGTTCGCCGTCGGCGCGCAGGCTGTCCGCGGCCTCGACCAGGGCTGCCGCACGGGCCGCGAACGACTCCGGGTCGGTGCCTCCGGCCGGCAGGCCCTTGGGATCGAGGTCGCGCAGCAGACGGGCGAAATGACCGAGGACAAACGTACGGCTGGAAGCCCCCGGCAGCAGCGCATGCACGTAGTCGCTCTGGTCCGCCGTCGCCGTCAGCACCAGATCGGCCTCGGCGAGCTGCGCGCCGGTGAGCTTGCGGGCGGTGAAGCCCTCGGTGCTGGCACCACGCAGCCGGATCTGGCGCGCAGCGGGCGGGTTCATCTCCTCGCCCTCGTGCCAGCCACCCGTGCCGGCGCTCCGGCTGACCAGCAGGTCGTCGAGGTCGGCGTCGGGGTCCTGCTTGCCGAGGCGCTGCTGGGCGGCGAGCACCAGCAGCCGCTCGGCCATCGGCGACCGGCAGATGTTGCCCATGCAGACGTGCAGCACGGTGAAAGCCATGATCAGGATCCCGCCGGCTGGATGTCCGGAACGACGTCGCGCAGCTTCTCGAACGCCAGCGCGCCCTCCCGCAGCACCCGTGGCACGTCGCCGGTGACGTCGACGATCGTGCTCGGCGCCGGATCGTGGGCGACCCCGGCCTCGAGATAGATGCGGACGGCGTACTCCAGCTGGTCGCGCGCCTCCTCGGCGGTGACCGGCGCGGGCTGCCCGGCCTTGTTGGCGGTGGTGACCGCCATCGGGCCGATCTCACGCAGCACCTCGAGGGCCACCGGGTGCAGCGGCATCCGCACCGCGACCTTGCCGCCGGTCTCCCCGAGATCCCACTGCAGGCTCGGCGAGTGCTCGACGATGATCGTCAGCGCGCCCGGCCAGAACGCGTCGGCCAGCTCGCGCGCCGCCTTGGGCAGCGAGTAGACCAGTCCGTCGAGGGTGTGCCGGGAACCGACCAGCACCGGCGGCGGCACCCGGCGGTCCACACCCCGCGCGGTCTGCAGCGCGGTGACCGCGTGCGGGGTGAACGCCTCCGCGCCCACGCCGTAGACCGTGTCGGTGGGCATGACGACGAGTTCGCCGCTCTTGACCGCCTCAACGGCCGCGGCTATGCCACGGTCCCGCTCGGCAACGGCCCGGCAGTCATAGAGCATCACACGATGCAGTCTGCCACGGTCGCCGCGACCGGCATCACAGGCGGGAGGCTGTCGCAAATCTTGGGCGATCGGTCAGGTCGTTATGCCCGAATACCCCGGTGAAGCGACCATCTGCGCGGAGCAGAGCGGGCACGTCGTCGCCGTGTACGTCGTCGTGCTCGATGCCGACCACGCCACCGGGACGCAGGAGGGCCGCGGCGAGCTTGATGACCGGGCGGATCACGCTGAGGCCGTCCGCGCCGCCGAAGACCGCCATCGCCGGATCGTGATCGGCGACCTCCGGGGGCACAGGGGTTCCGTCCGGCACGTACGGCGGGTTGCAGAGCAGCACGTCGACCCGGCCGTGAAGATCGCTGAGCAGGTTCGGATCGGTGACGTCGCCGGGCTGTACGCGTACCGAGGCAAAAGTCCTGGCATTGTCCCGGAGATAGACCAGGGCCTCGGGTGACCGCTCGACGGCGATGACCAGCGCGGGTTCGGCCTCGTCGGCGACCGAGAGAGCGATCGCGCCCGACCCGCTGCACAGATCCACCACGGTCGCACCCGCCGCGGTGTGCTCGATGCCCCAGCCCGCGAGCAACTCGGTCTCGGGACGCGGCACGAAGACGCCATCGCCGACCTGCAGCTCCAGATGCCGGAAAGCGGCCGTGCCGAGCACGTGCTGCAGCGGCACCCGCTGCGCCCGGAGCTCGACCAATTCCTTGTATCGAAGCAGCTCATCGCCGCGCACGGTGTCGATGAGCACCAGCCGTCCACGACCCACCCCGAGCACGTGCGCGGCGAGCAACTCGGCATCGACGCGTGGCGACGGGACCCCTGCCTCGGCCAGACGTCCGGCGGCAGCCGCCAGAGCGGGGCTCAATCGAGTCCGGTCCGTCCCCTCGGAGGGGTGTTCGTGCGCGAGTGTCACGGCATAATCATGGGACGTCGCATCGCGGCGACGACCGGCCGGGTCGTCGATCGATGAGCGTCGTCGGCAGGAGGGGCCTGAATGGCCGTGGCGGTCTCATGACCTGGTTGGACCAGCTACCGGATTGCGTCGATGACCTCCGGCGGGCCGGCGACCTGCAGCAGGGCGGGCGCTCGGCCGAGGCGCTGGCCATCCTCGACAAGGTCCTCGAGGTCACGACCGACCCCATGACCAGGGCTTATGCGCTGGTGCAGCGATTCGGCGCGCTGATCAACCTCGGCCGCATCGCCGAGTTCGCCACCGCGATGACGATCGCCAGCAATGCCGTCTACGAGACCTCCGACCCCTACCTGCGCGGCCAGATGCACGCCTTCGCGGCCCTGGGCGCCCATCTGCAGAGCGCTCTCGATCGCGGCGTCACCCACCTCGTGCAGGCCTCCCGTGCGCTCGCGGCCGTGCCCGACGGCGACACCGAGACCGCGTGGGGCTGGCACGACCTCGCGATGGCCTACTCCTACCTGGGCTTCCACGGCCACGCCCTGACCGCGATCGAGCAGGCGCGGCAGGTCGGCGCCGGGGCCGGGATGGCCCCCGAGCTGTTCTTCGCCCCCGGCATCCGGCTGCGCAACGCGGTCTCGCTGGACCACCAGGGCGACACCGACGGCTGCCTGCGGGTGCTGCGTGACATCGATGTCGAGTTGTCCCGCTACATCTCCACCGGCGCCGCCGACCGGCTGCGGCCCAGCAGCCGCCCGGTCTACGGCTACGCCCTGGCCCGCCGGGCCGCCCTCGGCGAGACGCCCGAGACCGACGCGGGCGCCCTGCTCAACACCGGCGGCGACAGCGTCCGCTCCCGCGACCTGCGCCACCTCGGCGGCGTCTGCCTCGACATCGCCGCCGGCCGGCCCACCCGGGCACTGCGCAAGCTCGACGCCGTGCCCGTCTCACCGGAGATCCTCGGCCCCGCCGAGCCCGCCCGGTTACGCAGCATCTGTTACGCCGTCGCCGGTGAGCACGAGGCCGCCCACTCGGCCGACCGCTACGCGTTCCGGCTCGCCGCCCAGCGCATCGACCGGCTCCGCGACGGCTATCTCGACGGTGTGGCGGCCCGCCTCGACGCCCAGGAGACCCACCGCGACGCCGGGCGCTACGGCGACGAGACCCTCACCGACCCGCTCACCGGCCTGCCCAACCGCCGCCAGCTCGAACGTTACGTCTCGGCGATGCTGGCCCGGGGCGAGCGCGCGGCGATCGGGGTCTGCGACCTCATCGGCTTCACCGCGGTCAACGCACGGCACGGCCGGCACTGCGGCGACCTGGTGCTGCAGCGCATCGCAGGCGTGGTCAGCCGGGTCATGCGCCGCGGGGACTTCGTTGCCCGCTTCGCCGGTGACGAGTTCGTGGTCGTGCTCCCCGGCGCCGGCCCGACCCAGGCCGCCGAGGTCTCCCGCCGGATCAGCGCCGCCGCAGCCGGCGAGAATTGGCAGGTCCTCGTCCCGGGCACCCCGATCGGCCTGGCCGCGGGCTGGTCCGAGGTCGGCCCCGACCGGCGCAGCCTCAGCGCCGCCCTGGCAGCCGCGGCAGGGAACCGCACACCTGCGTGACGGTCATCGACCTGGGCGTTGTCGGCACTGTCCGGGACGGCAGGCCTGCGCCCCGCCCCCGTCGATTCCTTGTTCTCGGCCGGCTCCTCGCCGTGGCCTGCCTCCTCACCGTCACAGCGTCGGTGCCGCCACGACCCGATCCGTTCACGGCGCTGTGGAGCATCCCGCTGAACGACGGCCCGGACCAGTTCCAGACCGCCGAGGACGCCATCCACGTGCTCCACCACGGCCCGCCCAACCAGCTGATCACCTACTCGCTGAGGACCGGGGCGGTCCGTTCCACCGTCACGATGCCGGACGAGGCCCGGATCATCAGCGAGACCGCCGGCGACATCGTGCTGATCGCGCTCGGCGCCACGTCGCCGCCCTTCTTCGGGCGCGAGACGGTCGCGGTGGACACGGTGACCGGGCGGCAGCTCTGGCGCCTGCCCGGGGCGGTGACCGGCTTCGCCGACGGCCTGGTCCTGCTCAGCGAGTGGGGACCCGATGCCAGAACGGTCCGGACGCTGCGGGTGGTCGGCCTGCGCGACGGCGTCCAGGCCTGGTCCAGGAGCGCACCGTACGGCTGGGTGTCGACCGTGACCGACAAGGGCAGGATCATCACCGTCCTCGGCGACGGCCACGCCGAGGTCCGTACCCTCGCCGACGGCCGGCTCGTGGCACAGGGGGCGCTCCCCTGGACGGGGATCTCCCGGATCAACGCCCGGGACGGCATCCTCGTGGTCGAGAACTACGACGACGTCCGCCAGCAGAACAAGGTCACGGTGTTCGACCTCGCGACGATGCGCCCGCAATGGGCCGCCGTCGCCCTGGGCAACGGCGGCATCGTCGACTGCGGCCCGGTCCTCTGCGGCTACGACGGCACCGGGGTCAGCGGATGGGACCGGGCCACCGGCATCCAGCGCTGGTACAAGGCACGCACGAACGTCATCTACCCCCTCGACGGCGGCCGGGTCGGCACCAGCGTCGGCGAGCTCGGCACGGACGAGCTGGTGGTGCTCAGCGCGGAGAGCGGCGCGGTCGTCAGCCGAACGCCCCGGGCCAAGATGGTGCCGAGCCACGGCTCCGCGACCGTGTACGTCCTGGCCACCACCGTGACCCCGTTCGCCCAGACCGCCGTGTGGCGCCTCGATCAGCACACCGGCAGGCCGACCCTGCTCGGCCTGATCGGCCAGCTGATGGATTACAGCTGCGACAGCAGAGCAGAACTGCTGATCTGCGCAACGGCGGACGCACGCCTGGTCACCCTTGCCTACGCTGGCTGACATGGCCGTCATCGAGCTGGGGCTCGTCACGGGGGACGACGAGGAGCCGCGCGCGCCCGCCCGGCGCCGGGTCCGCCCGGGTGACATCCGGATCCTGGCCGCCGTGGTCGCCGTGCTCTGCGTCGTCGCGGTCACCGGCTCGGAACCGCCCGAGTCCCACGCGCCCGTGACGCTGTGGAGCGTCCCGCTGCAGGGCGGCAGCGACTCGTTCGCGTCCGAGGGCAGCAACGTCTATGTGCTCTCTTCCGGCGAAGGTTATGGGGCGCAGCGTTCTCTCACCGCCTACGACCTGCGTAACGGCACCGCCAGGTGGTCCGTGCAGGGCGTGGACGACGCGACGTGGATCGGGTCGGTCACGGACGGCGTGCTCACGCTGCCCGCCGCCGGCACCACGGTCGAATACGAGAACAGCGACGGGTCCAAAGGTCTGCGCGAGTACACCCGGGACACGATCGCCCTCGACACCGCCACCGGTCAGGAGCTGTGGCGGCTGCGCGGCGAGTTCTTCTCGTCTGGCGGCGGGCGGGTGCTGCTCGGCGAATGGAACAGCGAGGGCAGCACCGTCAGCTCGTTGCGGGTGGTCGGGTTACGGGACGGGGTCACGGCCTGGAGGCGTACGGGCTCCGGGGCGCAGAGCTGGGTGACGACCAACGGCGTGCTCTCCGACCGGCTCGTCACCGCGACGGCGGAGGGCCTGGTGGAGGTGCTCGACTTCGCGGACGGGCACGTGGTGGCGACCCAGCGGCTGCCGTGGCAGCCCGCCGCAGACTCCTCGGAGCAGACCACCGAGCTGAGCGTCGAGGAGCACACGCTCTACCTGCGGACGGTCGACGGGGATCGGGGGCGGGTGGTCGCGTACGACACCGAGACCCTGCGTGAGCTGTGGCGGCTAGACAGCCGGCCCTTCGGCGGTTTCTACGCCTGCGGCCCGGTGATGTGCCTCAACGACGACAACGGCATCTCGGGGTACGACCCGGTGACCGGTCAGCTGCGCTGGCAGCGACCGGGCGGGGGCTACGCCTTCCCGCTGTACGACGACCGCCTCGTGGTCGACGAGGACCAGGACGGCTCCCGGCACTCCGTGATCGACGGCCGGACCGGCGCGACCCTGACCGACCTGGGCACCGCGACGCTCGTGTGGAGCTACACCGACGGATCCGACCAGGTGTACGCCCTGACCCGCACCACGCAACCACCCGGCGCGACGGCCGTCTCCGCGCTGGACAAGCGGACCGGCACGCTGGCCATGCGCGGCCTCATCCCCCAGGTCCAGGACTACGGCTGTCAGGCGGCGGAGAAACTGCTCGTCTGCGCCACCAACAACGCGCAGCTCTCCGTCACCGATCTGGCGTTCTAGAGTGCTTCAGGGCCTACGCCCGATTTCGGTGCCACCGGCGAGACGGGCGGCCCGGTCGGCCTCGGCGAGGGCGTCGAGCACGGCATCCAGTTCGCCGCCCAGAGCCAGATCGAGGTTGTACGCCGTGTAGCCGATGCGGTGGTCGCTGATCCGGTTCTGCGGGAAGTTGTACGTCCGGATGCGCTCCGAGCGGTCGACCGTCCGGACCTGCAGCTTGCGCGCGTCGGAAGCGGCCGCGTCGGCCTGCTCCTGCGCGATCGCCAGCAGCCGGGACCGCAGGATCCGCATCGCCGACTCGCGGTTCTGCAGCTGGCTCTTCTCGTTCTGGCAGCTCACGACCGTGCCCGTCGGCAGGTGCGTGATCCGCACGGCCGAGTCGGTGGTGTTGACGGACTGCCCGCCGGGCCCCGACGACCGGAACACGTCGACCCGCAGGTCACCGGGCTCGATCTGGACGTCGACGTCCTCCGCCTCGGGCAGCACCAGCACCCCGGCGGCCGACGTGTGGATGCGGCCCTGCGACTCCGTGACGGGCACGCGCTGCACCCGGTGCACGCCGCCCTCCCACTTCAACCGCGACCAGACCCCGTGACCACCGGCGGGTACGCCCTTGGTCTTGACCGCGAACGAGATGTCCTTGACCCCGCCGAGGTCCGAGTCCTGAGCCTCGATCACCTCGACGACCCACCCGTGACGCTCCGCATAACGGGTGTACATCCGCACCAGGTCGCCCGCGAACAGCGCCGACTCCTGGCCGCCCTCGCCGGCCTTGATCTCGACGATCACGTCCTTGGCGTCGTGCGGATCGCGCGGGATCAGCATCTCGCCGAGCTTCTCCTCCAGCGCGGGCAGCACCGCGGCGACGGCCTCGACCTCACTGGCGAACGAGGAATCCTCGGCTGCCAGCTCCTTCGCCGCGGCCAGGTCGGCGCGCGCCGCCTCCAGCTCGTTGTTGGCGGCGGAGATCGGCGCGAGCTCGGCGAAGCGGCGCCCGACCCGGCGCACGAGGGCCTGGTCGGAGTGGATGGAAGGGTCTTCCATCTGCTTCTCGAGCTGGGCGTACTCATCCAGGAGCTGACTCAGCCGGTCGTTACTCACTGCTTCTCCCTTATCAACACTCCTGGGCCGAACATGCCAACGGCGCCCGGCCCCGCTCAGTGCGGGTCCGGGCGCCGTGGAGGCAGTTACTTCTTCTTGGTACCGCCGGCGTTGACCTTCGCGTACTTCGCCTGGAACTTGGCGACGCGACCCGCGGTGTCCAGCACGCGCTGCTTGCCCGTGTAGAACGGGTGGCAGGCGCTGCAGGTCTCGACACGGATGTCGCCCTTGGCGGTGCTGCGGGTCTGGAACGTGGCGCCGCAGGAGCAGATGACCTCAGTGGCCGTGTACTCCGGGTGGATTCCGCTCTTCATGTTTACTCGGTCCCTCTCGATGAACGGGTCGCCGGGTCGCCGTCGTGCTGAAGGCGTGAACCGGAACCTTTACTGGCCGATGTATCAGTCTGCCATGCCGGGCACCTCCGGAAGAAATCGGAGGCGGCAGGTGGTACGTGGTCGATAACGTGAGGCGCCCTCGGGGCATTCCCCAAGCTGGAAGGAAAGTGCCATGACGCTGCTCGCTGACGTCTTCGACCCGGCCGACCTGGCCGCGGCGATCGAGGCCGGGCTGGTGCGGGTGCAGCGTCATCCCTCGAAGCCGTTCTCGATCTACAACTACACCGAGGCTGCGCAGTATTCGGGCGCCTGGACCCCGGTGACCCTGGCCTGCCGGGGCTTGATCATGGACTCGGATCTCGAGATCCTGGCGCGTCCCCTGAAAAAATTCTTCAACCACACCGAGTCGCACGCACCGGTCCTCGACCCCGCCGCGAAGGTTGTGGTCACGGACAAGCTCGACGGCTCCCTCGGGATCGTCTACCCGGACGGCGAGGGCTGGGCGGTGGCTACGCGCGGGTCGTTCGCGTCGGAGCAGGCTCAGCACGCGACGGAGATCCTGCGCGGGCGTTATGGGGCTTTTGTCCCGCCGACGGGGCTGACTGTGCTCGTGGAGATCATCTATCCGGCCAACCGGATCGTGGTCGATTACGCGGGGCTCGATGATCTGGTGCTGCTCGGGGCGGTGGAGATCGCCACCGGGCGGACGCACGGGCCCGAGGCGGTGCCGGAGTGGCCCGGGCCGGTTGTCGAGACGTTCGCCTATGCGACGCTCGCCGACGCGCTCGCCGCTCCGACCCGGGAGGGCCAGGAGGGGATGGTCGTGCACTTCGTCGACAGTGACGAGCGTGTGAAGATCAAGTACGCCGAGTACGTACGGCTGCATCGGCTGGTGACGGGGCTTTCCGACCGTACGGTATGGGAAGTGCTCGTGGCCGGTGGCGACCTGGACGCGCTGACGGAACCCCTGCCCGACGAGTTCCACGCGTGGGTGACCGGGGTCGCCACCGAGCTCGTCGCGGCCGTCGACGCGATGGCGGAGGACGTGGAGAAGGAGTTCGCGGCGATCGTGGCCGCCCTGCCCGACGGGTGGGGCCGGCGTGAATTCGCTGCTCAGGCGCTGAAGAGCCAGCACCGGGGCGCGCTGTTCCTGCGCCTCGACGACAAGGACTACCGGCCCGGGCTCTGGACCCTCGTGAAGCCCGCCGGAGCCCACTTGACGCCCGCCGCAGAAGGAATCTCCTGATGACCCGCCTGTTGATAACCCGGGGTCTGCCCGCCTCGGGTAAGACCACCTTTGCCCGCAAGCTGCAACCGAACGTCGTCCGGGTCAACCGCGACGACCTGCGCCGGATGCTGCACGGGCAGCGCCTCTTCACCCAGTGGGCCGAGGGGCAGGTCACGCACGCCCAGCGGGCCGCCGTCGAGGCCCTGCTGCGCGCACACGCCGATGTCATCGTCGACGACACCAACCTGCGGGGCAAGACCGTCCGCGAGTGGGCCGAGCTGGCCGCCCGGTTCCACGCGACGTTCGAGGTGCACGACTTCACCGACGTGCCGGTGGAGGAATGCATCCGTCGTGACGCGGACCGCCCGGCGGACGAGAAGGTCGGCGAGGAGCCGATCCGGCGCATGCACGAGCGGTATCTGAAGGGTAAGAACCTTCCGCTGCCGATCCCGTTCGTGGATCCGGGCGGCCCGGGGCTGGTGTACGAGCCGGACCCGGAGCTGCCCGCGGTGGTGCTCGTCGACATCGACGGGACGGTCGCGCTGATGAGCGGCCGGAGCCCGTTCGACTGGTCCCGGGTCGGTGAGGACGCGCCGAACCCGGCGGTGATCGCGGCGGTCCGGGCGATGCACGCCGCCGGGAACGCGATCGTGTTCTGCTCGGGACGTGACGAGGTCTGCCGCGAAGAAACGCGGGCCTGGCTGGACCTTTACGTGGATGTGCCGTACGAAGGACTATTCATGCGTCCGGCCGGTGACAGCCGTAAGGATGCGATCGTCAAGCGGGAGATCTTCGACCAGGAGATCAGCCCGCGCTGGCGGGTGGTCGGCGTGTTCGACGACCGTCAGCAGGTGGTGCGCATGTGGCGCGGTCTCGGGCTGACCGTGTTCCAGGTGGCTGAGGGAGACTTTTAAATGAGCGGGCAGGTGGGCAAGTACCCGCGTACTTTCCATCTGCCCGATTCCCCGGGTGCCACGAACGACGACCGGATCCAGCACGACCTGTCCTGGTTGGACGGGGAACTGGTGGTGACGGAGAAGCTCGACGGCGGCAACCTGACCTTCACCCGGGACACGATGTACGCCCGCTCCCTCGACTCCGGCACGCAGCCATGGGACGTTCCCGCGAAGGCGTTGTGGGCGATGACGGCGTATCGGATACCCGACGACTGGCGGGTCTGCGGGGAGTCGATGTGGGCCCGGCGCAGCATCGCGTACACAGAGCTGCCCGGGGTCTTCATGGTCTTCGGCATCTGGGACGAGACGAACACGCTGCTCGGCTGGGACGACACGGTGGACTGGGCGACCCGGCTGGAGCTCCCGGTGGTGCCGGTCCTCTACCGCGGGCTCAGCCTGAGCGAGGCCCGCGCGGCCTGGGCGCTGCGGTGCGACCCCGGGGAATCCGAGGGCTTCGTGGTCCGTAGCGCGGGGCGGATTCCCGCCGACGAGTTCACCCTCAAGCTCCTCAAGTGGGTACGCCCGGAGCACGTGCGTACCGAAGCCTCCTGGCGCCACCGCGACGACTTCGCCGTCAATGGTTTCGCATAGGGCAGCGGGTATCCTCAGCCGGATAGAAGTTGGGTCGTAGGTCCAGCTCCTCGTAGTAGCGATGGAACACCGGCGTGAGCCCGCCCGAGATCGGCGGCACGATCCACGTCCAGTCGGCCGGCACCGGGCGGCCCGCCTTCTCCTCGTTGCGCAGGTGTGTGATGAACCGCCGCGACTCGGTGTGATGGTCGGTGATCTTGACCCCGGCCCGTTCGTACGACCAGAGGACAGCCCGGTTCAGCTCGACCAGCGCGCTGTCCCGCCACAGCGACGATTCCCGGCTGGTGTCCAGGCCCAGCCGCTGCGCGACCAGCGGCAGCATGTCGTAGCGGTCCGGGTCGGCCAGGTTCCGGGCACCGATCTCCGCACCGAGGTACCAGCCGTTGAAGGGCGCGAGGGGATAGTTCACGCCGCCGATCGTCAGGCGCATGTTCGAGATGACGGGTACGGCGTGCCAGCGCAGCCCCAGCTCGGCGAACCAGCCGTGTTCGGGGTGGGTCAGGGGCACCTCGAGGACGGCGCGTTCGGGGAGGTCGTAGAGGCGTACGGGCTGACCCGGGACGTCGATGGCGAGCGGGAGGATGTCGAACGCCTCGCCCTTGCCCCGCCACCCGAGCCGCCGCACTGCCTCGGTGAACGCGATCTGGGCCGGGTCGCCCACGTGGCCGCCGTTCTCGTTGCGGTAGCCGGCGTAACGGATCAGCTGGTCGTTGTGGACGCGGGCGTGCGGCCGGCCAGGCTGAGCGGGCGCGAAGATGCTGATCACCGGCCGGATCCGGCCCTGCTCCCGGCCACCCCCGGCGGTCTGCAGGTGGTGCACCAGCAACTGGAAGATCTCATCGGCGGTACGCGCGCGGCGCCGGTCGAGCACCTGCAGGCTGCGCCAGTAGAGCCGCCCGATGCACCGGCTCGAGTTGCGCCACGCCATCCGCGCGCCGTGGCTGAGCTCCTCGGTGGTGTGCACATAGCCGCCGGTCGCCGCGATCTGCGCCCGCACGATGGCCAGCCGGGGCTCGACCGGTCCGAGGCGGGGATTCTCGACGTAGCAGCGGCGCAGGAAGTCCTCGGCCTCGCCCGGGTCGACCGGTGCCTCCGGGTCCCATGGCTCGGCCGGATGGTCCCGGTAACCAGGCACGATCATCGAGCGTCCTCCCCAGGTCGCGACGTGCTGGGAAGGTTCGCATGACCCCTTCTGGGTCGGAACGCACCTGATGTGCGACAAAGGGACGGTCACCTTGTCGGTGACCGTCCCTTTTTGTCTGGTGCTTACTCTCCGGGCGTGCTCTTCGCGATCTGCATCAGGAACTCGACGTTCGTGCGGCTCTGCTTGAGCCGGTCGAGCAGCAGGTCGAGAGCGGCGCCGGACTCGAGTGAGCTCAGCACCTTGCGCAGCTTGTGGATGATCGCCAGCTCTTCCTTGCCGAGCAGGATCTCTTCCTTACGCGTGCCGGACGGGTGCGTGTCGATGGCCGGGAAGGTACGCCGATCGGCGATCTTCCGGTCCAGCTTCAGCTCCGCGTTACCGGTGCCCTTGAACTCCTCGAAGATGACCGTGTCCATCATCGAGCCGGTCTCCACCAGCGCGGTGGCGAGAATGGTGAGCGAGCCACCGTTCTCGATGTTGCGCGCCGCGCCGAGGAACCGCTTCGGCGGGTAGAGGGCCGTCGAGTCGATACCACCGGACATGATGCGACCGGAGGCGGGCGCCGCCAGGTTGTACGACCGGCCGAGCCGCGTCACCGAGTCGAGCAGCACGACGACGTCGTGACCGAGCTCGACGAGGCGCTTGGCCCGCTCGATCGCCAGCTCGGCGACCGTGGTGTGGTCCTGCGGCGGACGGTCGAACGTGGCCGCGATGACCTCGCCCTTCACCGAGCGCTGCATGTCGGTGACCTCTTCGGGCCGCTCGTCGACCAGCACGACCATCAGGTGGCACTCGGGGTTGTTGTGGGTGATCGCGTTGGCGATCGCCTGCAACACCATCGTCTTGCCGGCCTTCGGCGGCGAGACGATCAGGGCGCGCTGGCCCTTGCCGATCGGCATCACCAGGTCGATGACGCGCGTGGTCAGGATGTGCGGCTCCGTCTCCAGCCGCAGACGCTCCTGCGGGTAGAGCGGGGTCAGCTTGTAGAACTCGGGACGCCGGCGGGCTTCCTCGGGCTCCATGCCGTTGATCGTGTCGAGCCGCACGAGCGGGTTGTACTTGTCGCGACGCTGGTCGCTGTTGCTCTCCCGCGGGGCGGCCCGGACGGCACCGGTGACCGCGTCACCGCGGCGCAGCCCGTGCTTCTTGACCTGCGACATCGACACGTAGACGTCGTTCGGGCCGGACAGGTAACCGGTCGTGCGGACGAACGCGTAGTTGTCGAGGACGTCCAGGATGCCGGCCACCGGAACCAGGACGTCGTCCTCGTTCACGTGCGGCTCGCGGGTCTCCCGGCCGCCACCGTCACGGCCACCACTGTCACGGCCACCGGTGATGGGGCCGCTCTCGGTGCCGTCGCGGTCCCGGCCGCGACGACGGTCGCGGAAACGACTGCGCCGGCTGCGCCGACCGCCTTCGCCGCCATCGTTGTCGTCGTCGTCCTGGACCTCGTTGCGCGGGCCACGATCGTTGCGTTCGACGTTGCGGTCGCCCCGATCGTTGCGGTCGTTGCGCTCGCCGCGATCGTTTCCGCGGTCGTTCCCGCCGTCGGGACGCTGCTGGTTGCGCTGACGATCGCGGTTGCGGTCGCCGCGCTCCGGCCGGTCGCCGCGCTCGGGACGCTCCGGCCGCTCAGCGGTCTCGGTGCCCTCGGTGCGGGTCTCGGCACGGTTGTTGTCCGTGCGGGTGTCGCTCTGCTCACGCGGCTCGCGGTCGGCCCGCTCCTGGCGCTCCCGACGGCTGCTGCGACGGCCCTGCTCGGGCTGCTCAGCGGCGGCGGTCGCGGCAGGCTGCGCCGGGGCCTCGGCCTGAGCCGGAGCGGCCTGCGCGGTCTCCACAACCGGGGCAGCCTGAACCGGGGCGGCCTGGACCGGGGCGGCCTGGACCGGAGCGGCCTGGACCGGCGCGGCCTCGGCTACCGGGGCTTTCGCAGCGACCGGGGCAGCCTGAACCGGGGCGGCCTGGGCGACCGGAGCCTGGACAACCGGGGCCTGGGCAACCGGAGCAACCTCGGAAACCGGGGCAGCGGCGGCGGACGACGAACCGTTGGTCCGGCGCGACCGCGGGGTGCTCTCGGGAGCGGCGGACGAGGAGCCGCCGTTCTGACGCTCCGAGATGGCAGTGATCAGCTCACCCTTGCGCATCCGGGCAGTGCCGGAGATGCCGAGGGAAGCGGCGAGACTCTGCAGCTCGGGCAGCAACATCGCGGACAGCCCCGTGCCGCCGCGGCGGCGCTTGGTGACTGCCGCGGTGGTGGCGCCGTCGTCAGCGACGTCAGAAACACCCGACGTCACGTCGGTGGTGTCGCTCAATGGATTCCTTCCGTCGAAAAAACCAAGATCACCCGGGTCTGCAGCAACCTGGTGGCCGGGTGCCCTCGGATCCCGCTTCGCACCTGCGGCGCGGGAGTTTGCAGCACGGCAGCTCGACGGTTTCCCGACCCGTCGGACATTGACGGATAGGTCTCGGCGAGTGCAGCGATCTGGAGACCTGCTGCTCGGCGTGTGCCTTGATGGGAATGAGACTGCCAGATCGGCAATTGTCTCGGGGGTGCGCGCCGAACCGCTGAGATCGCTTGCTTTGCGGCTGTGCCAGGTCTTGAGCTGTGCTAAGTCTTGAGCGGCGCTAAGACATGAGCGGTACTACGGCATAAGCGTAGTCAACTCTTACGACCTGCGGCAACAGGGTCCCGCTCGGCGTGTTCCACCATACTCCCTTATGCAAGGGCTCCGTCGACATCCACGCCCAACATCTCTGCGCGCCATTGTTCACCGGGGTGGAAATCCGCAGGTACCGGCCCTAATGCGAGCACCGTGGGACCCGCTCCGCTGACCACAGCCGGAACCCCGACAGATCGCAGGGCTGCGACCAGCGACGATGTCCCGGGCATCGCCTCGGCCCGGTAACCCTGATGCAACCGGTCCTCGGTCGCGGTGAAGAGCAGCTCCGGATCGTGCTGCAGGGCATGCACGAGAAGCGCTGCCCGTCCGGTGTTGAACGCGGCGTCCGCATGGGGCACGCTGACCGGCAGCGCGGCCCGGGCCGTCGCGGTCAGGCCACGTTCCTGAGGGACAAAAATGGTCGGCCGTACGCCCTGAGCAGTCGGCAACCGCACCGCCCGCGCCCCACCGGGCTCGGTCCAGGCGATCGTGAACCCGCCGAGCAGGCACGGCGCGACGTTGTCGGGGTGCCCCTCCAGCCGCGCGGCGATCCGCAGCGCGTCCTCGTCACTGATCTTCGCCTCGGCCAGCCCGCGCGCCAGTTGCACCCCGCCCACGATCGCCGCCGAGGACGAGCCGAGGCCACGCGCCTGCGGGATCCGGTTGACACACTCCACCGCGACCCCGGCCGGACGCCCACCCAGCTCGTCGAACGTGGCGAGCATGGCCTTGACGACCAGATGGGTCTCGTCGGTGGGCAGCTCGGTGGCGCCCTCCCCCGAGATCGCCACGGTGAAACGGTCGCCGGTGACGCGGGCGGACAGATCGTCGTACAGCGTCAGCGCCAGACCCAGGGTGTCGAAGCCCGGCCCGAGGTTGGCGCTGGTCGCCGGCGTGCGGACAGCAACCGGCTCGGTAACGAAGGACAGGCCCATGGGCCACATGCTAGGGGGTGATCACGAGCCGCCATCCTCCAGTACGGTCACCGCCATGACCATGTCCTACCTGTTCTCCATCGCCCTCGGGCACCTCCCGATGCTGGCCGTGCTGGTCGCCGGCTTCGTCCTGATCGGGATGCGCCGGGCCCACCTGAGCCGGCGCAGCGTGCTGATGGGCTACCTCGGATTGGGCGCACTGGTCCTGGCCGAGGTGCTCAGCGCGCTCTGGAGCGTCGCGCTCCCCCAGATCTACGCGTCGCTCGACTTCACGTCGTCGAGCTTCGGCATGGTCAGCCTGTCGGTGAACCTGGTCGCCGCACTGCTGTCGGCGGTCGGCATCGGCCTTCTCATCGCGGCGATCGTGACGCGGACCCACTCTCCCTCGGCAGCACAGCACGCCCCGAACTACCAGTGATCATTCGGCCGGGGAAGGTTGCCCGGCGACGGAGAGTTTCCGGGTCGCGATCCGCCAGCCGATCGCGTAGGTGACCGTGATCAGGCCGCAGCCGGCGAGGATGACCCGCTCGTCGACCCGGTCCACGAAGAAGGCGGCGCCCAGCTGGCTGATCGAGATGGCCAGGGTCGCCAGCATCAGATCCGTGGCGAAGACCCGGCCCCGCAGGTGGTCCGGGACCTCGGCCTGCAGGGCGTAGTTCGACAGGAACCAGTTCGTCCCGCCGGCGAAGTGCGCGACGAAGACGAGCGCTCCCACCAGCCAGAACCACGGCGCGAGGGCCACACCGACGTAGCCGAGGCCGTAGAGGCCCATCGACAGGGCCAGGCCGGGCAGCAGCCAGTTGCGGTGCCGCAGGACCGGGCGCATCACGAGCGGGCCGACGAGCGCCCCCGCTCCGCGCAGCGCGAAGAGCAGGCCCGCGCCGAGGGGGCCGACGGCGTACATCCCGGCCAGGAGCGGGAAGACGGTCAGGACCCCGTTGCCCAGGCCGACCGCCGATTTCACCGTGACCAGGGCGCGCAGCCGGGGCCGGGCGGCGATGTACTGGAACGCCTCCAGCAGGGCGTGCCAGGTGCGGACCGGCGCGGCGTCCGGATCGCGCGGGGCCTGCAGCGGCCGGCGGATCGCGACCGTCAGGACGACCGCCGCCAGCAGGCTCGCCGAGGCCGCCGCGAAGCTGACGTACGGGCCGAACGCGCTGCTCACGATGCCGCCGAGGGAAGCGCCGACGATCGTCATCGTGCCCCAGGCCGAGCCGGCGATCGAGTTCGCGGCCGCCAGCTCGTCCGGGTCGACGACGTTGGGCAGGGCCGCGGATGCCGCCGGGGAGTAGAAGGCCTTCGCCACGGCGATCGCGCCGATGGCCACCAGCGCGAGGGGTGCTGTCGCGGTTGTGCGTACCAGGAAGAGCAGGGTGGTCGCGAGCAGCGCGACCACATTCGCCGCGATCAGGATCTTTCGGCGGTCCACCCGGTCGGCGATCGTGCCGGTGTAGGGCAGCAGCAGGGCGTTGATGCCGGTGTCCACGGCCAGGACCAGCGCGCCCCAGACGCCGCTGCCGGTGAGCTCGGGAAGCAGGACGAGCAGCGGCACCATGACGAACCAGTCCGAGCCGAAGACGACCAGTTCGGCCACGAAGAGTCTGCGGAAGTCACGGTTACCGGTAAGGACCGAAAGCGGGGTGGGCACGTACGCAAACAGTACCGGCCGCCCCGCTGAGTGCGGGACGGCCGGTAGCTGTTCACGATCAAGCAGTCGGTGGGTCGACCTGACGGCGGGGCATCTTCAGGACCTCGAACTGGTCCGTGTAACCCCGCAGCGCGGTCTGCTCCGACGCCTCCTTGTGCACCGGCGCCTCGTGCGCGCCACCGCTCGAGTCGGGGACCGGGACGTCGTCGTCCGGGACCACGGTCTCGCGCGGGTCGTTCGCGGCGTGCTTGGGCGCGTCATCCGGGTATCCGGTGCCGAGCTTCCTCGCCCGCCTGCGGTTGCGGCGCTCACGCCCCTTGACCTTGGTGTTCTCGACCATCGTGTAGATCGCCGGCACCAGCACCAGCGTCAGCAGGGTCGAGCTCACCAGGCCGCCGATGACCACCACGGCCAGCGGCTGGGAGATGAAGCCACCCTCGCCGGTGAGCCCGAGGGCCATCGGGAGCAGGGCGAAGATCGTCGCGATCGCGGTCATGAGGATGGGACGCAGGCGGTGCCGTCCACCCTCCACGACTGCTTCGCGTACGCCCAGACCGGCCGTCCGGTAGTGATTGATCAGGTCCAGCAGCACGATCGCGTTGGTCACCACGATCCCGACCAGCATCAGCACACCGATCAACGCCGGCACGCCCAGCGGCGTCCCCGTCAGGAGCAGCAGCGCGATGGCACCGGTCGCCGCGAACGGGATCGACACGAGCAGCACCAGCGGCTGGAGCAGGCTGCGGAACGTCGCGACCATGATCACGAAGACGATCGCGATCGCCGCGAGCACCGCGAGGCCGAGCTGGCGGAACGCGTCGGCCTGGTCCTGGCTGACACCGCCGATCTCGTACGACGCCCCGGCCGGCAGGCTCAGCTCCGCGAGCTTGGACTTCAACGCCGTGGTCGTGGCGCCGACGTTCGAGCCGGTCGCGGTGCCGTTGACGGTGACGCTGCGGTTGCCGTCGATCCGGGTGACCTCCTCGGGACCGTCGACCTCCTTGACCTCGGCGACCGCGTCGAGGGAGACCTGCTTGCCCGCCGGGGTGGTCAGCTGCAGCTTGCGCAGCGCGGCGGCGTCGGCCGGCGGGGCACCGAACGTCACGACGACGTCCTGGCCGGCGCCGTCCACACTGATCTGTCCCGCCGGCGCCGAGCGGAACGCCCCGGCGACGGACTGGCCGATCGCGGCCTCGGTGAGACCGGCCTTGGCGGCGGCCTCCCGGTCGACCTCGACGTCGAGCCGCGGCACGCTGGCCGCGAGCGTCGAGCTGACGTCGGTGACGTCCTCGGTGGCGGCCATCGCGTCCTGGACCTGCTTGGTCGCGGTGGTCAGCGCCTCCTGGTCACCGGCCTTGACGACCACGGCGAGCGCGCTGCCGTTGAAGCCGGTACCGCTGTCGCTGCCGACGGTGACGTCGCCGATGTCCGACATCGCGCCGAGCTTCGCCTTCAGGTCGTCGGAGACCTTGACCGAGTCGGCGTCCTTCTTCAGCGCCACGTTGTAGCTGGCGCCGCTGGCCCCGCCGGAGCCGGCGAACGGGTTGAAGTCGCCGCTGCCGACCGTGACCTGGTAGGTCTCGATGTCGGTGTTGGCCGCGAGGACCGCTTCGACCTTCTTGGCGGCGGCGTCGGTGGCCGCCAGGCTGGTGCCGACCGGCAGGTCCTGGCTGATCGTGACGGTGTCCTGGCCGGACTCGTCCAGGAAGTTCGTCTTGAGCTGGGTCGCCAGGCCGAGCGTGCCGACGAGTACGAACACGCCGATGCCGACGGTGATCCAGCGGGTCGCCCGGCTGCGGGTGACCCAGCTGATGATCGGCAGGTATCCGCGCTGCAGCGGGCTGCGCAGCTCCTTCTCCTCGGCGGCCTTACGGACCTCTTCGGACTCGGAGCCACCCGCGGCGGGACGCAGGAACCAGTACGCGAGGACCGGCACCACGGTCAGCGACACGAACAGCGACGCGAGCAGCGCCACGGTGACGGTGATCGCGAACGGGGCGAACAGCTGCCCGACGAACCCGCCGACGAGCGCGATCGGGGCGAAGACGGCGACCGTGGTCAGCGTCGAGGCGGTGACCGCGCCGGCCACCTCCTTCACGCCGTACATGACGGCGTGGACCTTCTCCTCGCCGTACCCGAGGTGTCTCTTGATGTTCTCGAGAACGACAATCGAGTCGTCGACCACCCGGCCCACGGCGATGGTGAGCGCGCCGAGCGTGAGCAGGTTGAGCGAGTAGTCGCCGATCCACAGGGCGATGAGCGCGACCAGCACGGACAGCGGGATCGACACCGCGGTGACCAGCGTGGAGCGCACCGACAGCAGGAAGATCAGGATGACGATGATCGCCATGACCAGGCCGAGCAGGCCCTCGGTGGTGAGGCTCTCGATGGAGCGCTCGACGAAGGGCGCCTGGTCGGTGATCACGGTCAGCTTCGCGCCGGACGACGACTCGAGCTCGTCGAGCTGGTCGCGGACCTCGTGGGAGATCGCCACCGGGTTGCCGTCGGGCGAGGCGGTGACGGCGATGCCGAGGCTCTCGACGCCGTCCGTACGCGTGAACGAGGTGGCCGTGGCGAGCTCGCTGGTCACCGTGGCGACGTCACCGAGCTTCACCGGGCCGCGGGCGCCGCTGAGGTAGAGGCCCTTGAGCTGGTCGAGCGAGGTGATCGCGGCGCCGACCTGGACGCTGAGCGTGCGCGTGCCGTCGGTCACCGCCCCGGCCGGGATCGAGATGCCGTTGCTCTGCAGCAGCGTGATGATGCCCTGGGGGCTGACCCCGGCGGCACCCAGCTTGGCGAGATCGGGCTTGATCACGACCTGCTGGGTACGCACGCCGGTGACCTGCACGTCCCGCACGCCGTCGATCGCGTTGAGCTCCGGCACGACGGACTCGTTGAGCCGCTTCGCCAGATCGCTCTCGTCGTCGCCGCCCGAGGCCGCCAGAATGATCGCCGGGATGTCGTCGGTGCCACCGGCGAAGATCGTCGGCTCGACGTTGTCCGGCAGCTGCGACTGGATCCGGTTGACCGACGTGGTCAGCTGGTTGACCGCGTTGTCGATGTCGGTGCCGAACTCGAACGTGACCTGGATGGTCGCCGAGCCCTCACTGGTGGTCGAGGTGATCGAGTCCAGGCCGTCGGCGCCCTTGACGGCGTCCTCGATCGGCTTGGTGACCTGCTCTTCCATGATCTCCGGGCTGGCACCGGGCAGGACCGCCCCGATGAACGCGCCGGGAAACTCCAGCGAGGGCAGCAGTTGCTGCTTGAGGGACGGTATCGAGTAGATGCCGAAGGCGGTGATCACCACGGCTATGAGGGCAACCAGCCCTCGGTTCGCGAGACTGAGCCTGGTCAGAAATGACATGCGCTCCCCCGAAAAGTTCGGCCAAGACATATAGTTTGCCTGACGCGAACAAATGTTTTTTCGCTGGGGCCCGCTGGTAGCGTCCCGTCACGAGACGGACGCAGCGCGGCCATCAGCACGCAACACGGGAGGCGTTGTGACCGGGAACGAACGCCTCATCGCCGACATCATGGGCGCTCAGGAGCAGCTCCAGCACCTTTTTGCGTACGACAGGTCGGACCCGCTCTTCTCCACCCACCTGACCATGCAGCAGCTGAAGATCTTGATGCTGCTCTACCGGCTGGGTGATACGTCCGGCCGCGAGCTCGCCGGCCTCCTCGGCGTGAGCCTCGCCACGCTGAGTGGCATGGTCGACCGCCTCGTCGCCCAGGACCTCGCCACCCGCGCCGAGGACCCGCACGACCGCCGGGTCCGCCGGATCAGCCTCAGCGACGCCGGCAAGACCACCATCGGCAAAATCATCAACGCCGGCGCCGAGAAGCAGCACCGCCTCCTCAACCGCCTCACCGCCGCCGAGCTGCAGACTGTCAGCGACGGCCTGCAGGCCATGATCCGCGTCGCCGTCGAGGAGACCACCGCCGAAGCCGCTGCGGACGCCGCCGAGCTCTTCGGCAGCAGCCCTTCGGGCAAGGCCTGACACAGCGAGCAGTGCGTCCACTTCTGATCGCCGAGGCCCCCCTCGCGGTTCCCCGCTGGGTCACTCCCCTGGCCGGCGGCCGGTGGCTGGCCCACCACCCTAAGGACCGATCGGCGACCGTCCTGGACGCCGGCCTGCGCCTCGTGACGCGAATCGATCTCCCCGTGACGGCGCAGCAATGCAGGGTCAGCGTCAACGAGCGGCACCTGGCGGCAATCACCCACGACGAACTTGTCGTCTGCGACCTGTCCGGCACGACGCTCTGGCGACTGCGACACACGATTGAAACCGGCGGCCTGCCCAATGAGCCGAACTGCCACCTCGACATCCAGGGAACCCTGTGGGTGTACCTGCCGGATGGTGACGACCTGGTCGCCTATGACGCGGCGACGGGCGAGGAGATCGATCGCGCCCGGCTGAAATCCTCGGTGGGTGCCGCCTACTTCCACCCTCACCCGGATCGGAAACGGCTCGGCTTCCACGTCGCCATGGGACAGGACACCCCGCTCAACCACCTGGCGTGGCTCGCCGACGGTCGGATCCAGGGGCGCAGTCTTCCTGGCGGGTTCCTGGGCGGCCTCACCTCCGACGGGGACCGTTACCTGGCCCTGCCGCACGACGACGTTCCGGAGATCTCCATCCGCGACCTGGCCACGGGCGCGATCATGGCCGCCTGCGATCCCGCCGAGGTCGCCGGTGACAGCGGTTACCGCCTGATGGAGGCCGCCGCGCTGGTGAGCGACGACTTCGTCCTCGTCGCCGTCAGCACCGACGACTGGGGCGACGACTTCGAAGAACATCTGCTGCTCGCCACCCGCAATCTGCGCCGGCAGGCCGGAGTCGACTACGGCATCGACATGGCCCAGAACGCCATCACGGCCACCGACGGGCGCGGCCGCTGGCTGACCGGCGGACGGGACGCCACCGTGCGGCTGTGGCAACTCCCCGACCGGGTCACCGACGAGGTTCCAGGCCAGCTCGACCTCTGGTGAATGCGGCCAAGCCGGCCGACGGCCAGCCCGGCTGGACCTCTGGCGAGTGCGGTCAGGCGAGGTCGAGGGCGCGGGCGGCGGCGAGGACGTCGTTGTGGATCGTGGTGGGGGCGGGGGCCGTGGAGATGGCCCACTCCGGGTCCTTGAGGCCGTTGCCGGTGACCGTGCAGACCACGGTGGCGCCGGCCGGGATCTGGCCCGCGGCAGCCTGCTGCAGCAGGCCCGCGACGCTGGCGGCGCTGCCGAGCTCGACGAAGACGCCGACCTCGCGGGCGAGCAGGCGGTAGGCGGTGAGGATCTCGCGGTCGGTGACGGCGGAGATCAGGCCACCCGAGGCATCGCGGGCGTCCAGGGCCTTGGTCCAGCTCGCCGGGTTGCCGATGCGGATCGCCGTGGCGATGGTGGACGGCTCGGGGACGACCTGGCCGTTGACGATCGGGGCGGCGCCCGCGGCCTGGAAGCCGAACATCCGGGGCAGCTTCGCGATGGTGCCCGCCGCGTGGTCCTCCTGGTAACCCATCCAGTACGCGGAGATGTTGCCCGCGTTGCCCACCGGGAGGCAGTGGATGTCGGGGGCCGTGCCGAGCGCCTCGACGATCTCGAAGGCCGCCGTCTTCTGGCCGTGCAGCCGGAAGATGTTGACCGAGTTGACCAGCGACACCGGGTAGTCCTGCGACAGCTTCGAGGCCAGCGCCAGGCAGTCGTCGAAGTTGCCGTTGACCTGCAGCAACTTGGCGCCGTGGACCAGGGCCTGGGCCATCTTGCCCATCGCGATCTTGCCCTGCGGGACGAGCACCGCGCAGGTGATGCCGGCGCGGGCTGCGTACGCCGCGGCTGAGGCACTGGTGTTGCCCGTCGAGGCGCAGATGATCGCCTTGGAGCCGTCCTCGACCGCCTTGGAGACGGCCATCGTCATGCCGCGGTCCTTGAAGGAGCCGGTGGGGTTGGCCCCCTCGACCTTCAGGTAGACGTCGGCGCCGACGCGCTGCGACAGCACGGGAGCCGGCACGAGAGGCGTGTTGCCCTCGTGCAGCGTGACCACCGGGGTGGCGGCCGAGACCGGCAGCCGGTCACGGTAAGCCTCAATGAGTCCCCGCCACATGGTCTTTCCTCTCCGTAAGCTGCGTCAAGGATGCACCAGCTCTCCGAATGGCGAGACAGGGCTTCCACTATCCGGGACTTACGATCCGCCCTCGACCCGTAGGACGCTGGCGATCGAGCGGACGATCGGCAGCGCGCGCAGATCCTCCACCGTGGCGTGCAGGTTCGCGTCCGGTGCGCCGTGCGTGACGATGACCAGCGTCGCGTCCTCGTCGCGGCCCGACTGGCGCACGGTGGCGATCGAGACCTCGTTGTCGGCGAAGACACCCGCGACGCTGGCGAGCACGCCCTGCTTGTCGGCCACGTCGAGGCTGATGTGGTAGCGCGTCACCGCCTCGCCGATCGGGCGGATCGGCAGGTGGGCGTAGGAGCTCTCGCTCGGTGCACGGGTGCCGGAGAGCCGGTTCCGGGCCGCCGCGACGATGTCTCCCAGGACCGCGGACGCGGTGGGCGTACCACCCGCTCCCCGGCCGTAGAACATCAGCGGCCCCGCGGCCTCGGCCTCGACGAAGACCGCGTTGAACGCGTCGCCGACGCCGGCCAGCGGGTGCGAGCGCGGGATCATCGCCGGGTGCACGCGCACGCTCACCGACTCCTGGCCGGTCGAGTCCGGGCCGCGCTGGGCGATGCACAGCAGCTTGATCGTGCAGCCCATCTCCTTGGCGCTCGCGATGTCCGCGGCGGTCACCCCGGTCATGCCCTCGCGGAACACGTCAGCCGCGGTGACCCGGGTGTGGAACGCCAGCGAAGCGAGGATGGCGGCTTTGGCGGCGGCGTCGAAGCCCTCGACGTCGGCCGTGGGGTCGGCTTCGGCGTACCCGAGTTCGGTGGCCTCTTCCAAGGCCTCGCCGAAGCCCGCGCCGGTGGCATCCATCGACGACAGGATGAAGTTGGTCGTGCCGTTCACGATGCCGGTGACCCGGGTGACCCTGTCGCCGTGCAGCGATTCGCGCAGCGGGCGCAGCAGCGGGATGGCACCCGCGACCGAGGCCTCGTAGTAGAGATCGGCCCCGCCCTCGGCTGCCGCGTCGTGCAGCGAGGCGCCGTCCTCGGCGAGCAGCGCCTTGTTGGCGGTGACCACGCTCTTGCCCGCCCGCAGCGCCTCGGTCAGCCAGGTGCGCGCCGGCTCGATGCCGCCCACCACCTCGATGATCACGTCCACGTCGTCCCGCTTGACCAGGCCGAGCGCGTCGGTCGTGAACAGCGCCGGGTCGATCGGGAGGTTGCCGCGCTCGCGACCCAGCCGGCGGACGGCGACGCCGACCACCTCCAGCGGGGCCCCGATCCGGGCCGTCAGGTCCTCGGCCTGATCGTGCAGCAGGCGTACGACCTCGCTACCGACCGTTCCGCAGCCGAGCAGGGCTAGACGGACCGCAGGCTTACCAGAGCTCATCCCACATCCAATGCGAGCAGATCATCTTCGGTCTCCCGGCGCACGATCACCCGGGAGGCGCCGTCGCGGACGGCGACGACCGGTGGCCGGGGCACATGGTTGTAGTTGCTGGCCATGCTCCGGCAATACGCACCCGTCCCAGGCACCGCGACAAGATCTCCGGGCTGCACGTCGGCGGGCAGGAATTCATCCTTCACGACGATGTCCCCGGACTCACAATGCTTTCCCACGACGCGGGCGAGAATGGGCGCCTCGGTGGAGGCCCGGCCGGCCAGTGTCGCCGAGTAGGAGGCGTCGTAGAGGGCCGTACGGATGTTGTCGCTCATGCCGCCGTCGACGCTCACGTACGTACGGATGCCGTCGACGTTCTTGACCGTGCCCACCTCGTACAAGGTGAAAACCGCAGGTCCCACGACGGCCCGGCCCGGCTCGATCGACAGCTTGGGCCGCTGAAGCGATTCCGCCTGGCACTCCGCGTCGACGATCTTGTTGATCCGCTTGGCGAGGTCCGATGCGGGGGAAGGATCGTCCTGCGTGGTGTACGCGATGCCGAAACCCCCGCCGAGATCCAGCTCGGCCAGCTCGACGCCCCGCGCGTCACGGATCTGCGCCTGCAGGCCGAGCACCCGGCGCGCCGCGACCTCGAACCCGGAGGTGTCGAAGATCTGCGAGCCGATGTGCGAGTGCAGCCCGCGCAGATCGAGCACGCCGTCGTCGAGCACCCGCGTCGCGGCCTCGAAGGCAGCGCCCCCCGCCAGCGAGAACCCGAACTTCTGATCCTCGTGCGCGGTCGCGATGAACTCGTGCGTGTGCGCCTCGACACCGACCGTCACCCGGATCAGTACCGCGGGGCGCTTGCCGGCCTCACGCGCCAGCTCGGTGAGCCGCTCGATCTCGTGGAACGAGTCGAGAACGATCCGGCCGACGCCCGCGTCGAGCGCCCTCCGCAGCTCGGAGACCGACTTGTTGTTGCCGTGGAAGCCCAGCCGCTCGGCCGGGAAGCCCGCCGCGAGCGCGACCGCCAGCTCGCCGCCGGAGCAGACGTCGAGGAAGAGCCCCTCCTCGTCGACGATCCGGACCACGGCCTTGCACAGGAACGACTTGCCCGCGTAGTAGACATCGGCGTCGGCGAAGGCCTCCTTGAAGTCCCGGCAGCGGGCCCGCAGGTCGTCCTCATCCAGGAAATAAGCCGGCGTGCCGTGCTCCGCGGCCAGGTCGGTGACGCTCACGCCACCGACTTCCAGGACCCCTTCATCGGTACGCACAACCGTGCGCGGCCACAGCGCCGGCACGAGGGCATTGACGTCCTCCGGGGTACGCAGCCACGCCGGCCCCCGGTTGCCGATGTCGCCGTGCAGCGCTCCGGCCTCATGTGCCCGCATGACCTACATCCTCTCGGGCGCGGAGACGCCCAGCAGTCCCAAACCGTTGGCGATCACCGTTCGAGTGGCGTCGTTCAGCCACAAGCGGGCCCGGTGGAGGTCGTTGATCTCCTCGTCGCCCATCGGGGTCACCCGGCACTTGTCATAGAAGCGGTGGTAGTCCCCCGCCAGGTCTTCCAGATAGCGCGCGACCCGGTGCGGCTCGCGGAGCTCCGCGGCGCTGCCGACGACCGCCGGGTATTCACCGATGGCCTTGAGGAGGTCGTTCTCCTTCTCGTGGACCAGCAGCTCGGGCCGGAAGTCAGCCGGCTCGCCGCGGGTCAGCCCGACCTCCGCGGCCTGGCGAGCGACGCTCGCGGTCCGGGCTGCGACATATTGCACATAATAGACCGGGTTGTCGCTTTTTGCCCGGGTCCACAGATCCACGTCGATGTCGATCTGCGAATCGGACGAGTAGCGGGCCAGGGCGTACCGCGTGGCATCCACGCCGAGCGCGTCGACGAAGTCCTCCAGCGTCACCACCGTGCCGGCGCGCTTGCTCATCCGGACCGGCTCGCCGTCGCGGACGAGGTTGACCAGCTGGCCGATCAGGATCTCGAGGTTGACCGCCGGGTCGTCACCGAAACACGCCGACATCGCCTTCATCCGGCCGATGTAACCGTGGTGGTCGGCACCCAGCATGATCACGACCCGGTCGAAGCCCCGCTTACGCTTGTCCAGGTAGTACGCGCAGTCCGCCGCGAAGTAGGTCCAGTCGCCGTCCGACTTGCGCAGCACCCGGTCCTTGTCGTCGCCGAACTCGGTGGTCCGCAGCCAGGTCGCGCCCTCGGACTCGTAGATGTGGCCCTGCGCCCGCAGCCGGTCCAGCGCCTCCTGCAGCTCGCCACGCTCGTGCAGGTCCTTCTCGTTGAAGTACGTGTCGAACCGCACCCCGAAGTCGGTCAGCGACTGGCGGATCTCGGCGAACATCAGCTCGACGCCGACCCGGCGGAACGTCTCCAGCGCCTCGGCCTCGCCCAGCTTCAGCACCTCGGGCGCCTCGGCCAGGACGGCCTGGGCGATCTCCGAGATGTACGCGCCGCCGTAGCCGTCCTCCGGCGCGGGCTCACCCTTCGCCGCGGCAAGGAGCGAGCTGGCGAAACGGACGATCTGGGAGCCCGCGTCGTTGAAGTAGTACTCGGTGCCGACGTCCGCGCCGGAGGCCCGCAGCAGCCGGGACAGCGCGTCACCGACCGCCGCCCACCGGACGCCGCCGATGTGCACCGGCCCGGTCGGGTTCGCCGAGACGAACTCCAGGTTGATGCGCTGACCGGCGAGGCGCTCGGTGTGGCCGTAGTCCTGGCCCGCCAGCACCACGTCGCGCGCCAGCACCCCCGCCGCGCCGGCGTCGAGCCGGATGTTGAGGAAGCCCGGCCCCGCGATCTCCACCGACTTGATCCCCGGCTGGCTGCTCAGCTCCTCGGCGAGCGCCCCGGCCAGCTCACGCGGCGACACACCGGCCTTCTTACCGAGCTGCATGGCCATGGTCGACGCGTAGTCGCCGTGCTCGGGGTTGCGGGGTCGCTCCACCGTCGTCGTCTCCGGCAACAGGGCGACGTCGAGCCCGCGAGTGACGAAAACGGCACGCGCAGCTGTGAGAACGGTGGAAGCGAGGTCAGCAGGAGTCACCGAGCCATGCTATCCGGGTAGACTTTGGCGCCCGGCGGCGTATCAGGGGCCTGCACGCGGTCCCGGGCCGACCAACCCCATGCCGGCCAACCCCATGAATTGACGAGGCACGATGAGCATGAGCACCCCGGGGCCCGAACGGACCCCGTCCTCCGTGAAGGTCGACAAGACGTCCGGCCAGGGCAAGCCCCCTGTCGCCAAGAAGACGGTCGCCTCGTCGAAGAAGGCCGGTCCGTCGCGGCCCACCGGCAAGGGGAAGAAGGTCGTCACCCCGGTCAAGGTCAGCGGGGGCCGCAACTGGGGCCCGATCGCCGTCGCCGGTGTCGTGGTCCTGCTCGCGGTCGGCATCATCGGCTACGGCGTCTTCGCCTCGGTCAAGGGCGGCGGCTCCTGGGAGGACAAGGTCAACGCGATCGAGGGCGTGACCGACTACCGCGCCCAGAAGAACGCGCTGATCGACTCGCGTAACCACAAGGACGGCACGCTCACCTACGTGACCAACCCGCCGGTGGGCGGCGACCACAACCCGACCTGGCAGAACTGCATGGGCGACGTCTACACCGAGCCCATCGCCAACGAGCACGCGGTCCACAGCCTCGAGCACGGCGCCGTCTGGGTGACCTACAAGCAGGGCCTCGCCGCCGACCAGGTCGCCAAGCTCCAGGCGAAGGTCCAGGGCAAGGACTACATGTTGATGAGCCCGATCGCCAACCTGGACAAGAACGTCTCGCTGCAGGTCTGGGGCTACCAGCTCAAGCTCGACAACGCCGACGACTCGCGCATCGACGCGTTCATCAAGAGCGCCCGCCTGAACGCCTCCATGGAGCCCGGCGCGGCCTGCTCCGGCGGCAACACCACCTCGGACCCGGTCGCGGCCGCAACCGACGCCACCACCGGCGCCACCGGCTCCTGATGACCGTCTCCACCGACCCGGACGCGGCGGCCCAGGCCGCCGCGCCGGTCAACGGCTCGGCCCCGGACCGCACCCGCCGGTTCGGGCCGCTCTGGCTGACCGCCGTCCTGGTCTTCGGTCTCCTGGTAGGCGCGGCGGGCGGGATCCTCATCCCCCGCCTCTACGGCACCCCGAAGGACACCTCGGCCGAGGCCGGCTTCCTGCGGGACATGAGCACCCACCACGCCCAGGCCGTGGAGATGGCCATGATCGCCCACGCCAACTCCACCGACCCCGCCGTCGTGACGCTCGCCGGCGACATCGCGCTCACCCAGCACGGCCAGATCAACTACATGCAGGCCTGGCTCCGCGACTGGAACCTCAGCCCGACCGGCTCCGAAGCCCCGATGGCCTGGATGCCCGACTCGGCCGGCGCGGTCCAGAACGGCCTCATGCCCGGCATGGCCACGCCGGAGCAGCTCGCCAAGCTCCGAACAGCCGCCAGCCCCGACCTCGACATCCAGTTCCTGACCCTGATGCGCCAGCACCACCTCGGTGGCATCCATATGGCCCAGGCGATCCTGGACCAGTCAGACAACAAGGACGTCACCTGGCTCGCCCAGACGATGGTCGCGTCCCAGCAGGGCGAAATCACCCTGATCGACGACATGCTCAAAAAGCTCCAAACCAAGTAGCCCCCGGGTACGCGGCAGCCTGCGTACCCGGGCATACTCCCCGCCCGTGACGCGTCGCACAAAGATCGCCGTCGCCGCGCTGAGCGTCACCCTGCTCGCCGGCCTCCTCCTCGGCCTGGTCATCCGCCCCTACTTCGCCCGCAAACTGGGCGACCCCGGCCCGGAGCTGACCCACGTCTCCGCAGTGGCAGCCGCCGCCCACACAGCCGACAACATCGACTCAGCCTTCCAGCGCGACGCGATGTACAAAGCCGACGAGTACGCCCACACGGCCGCCCAGTTCGAAGGCGTCGAGATCATGTCCCTCACCGGCGAAACCCACTGGCAGAGCGGCGTAGAACTCACCGTCCGCATCCCCGGCGACGGCATCGAAAAAGGCTGGGACGGCTACACCATCAAAACCAGCCACGAACTCATCTGCTTCCACTTCCACCTGGGCCCCGACGACGACACCCGCTCGGACGACGTCCCCTGCCCTCCTTCGGCCCCACTGCAGATCGCGAAAGACCCCGACCTCACCGGCGTCGACGACCGCCTCAAGACCGCCCTGACAAACCGGCTTGACGAGTCCCAGGTCCGCGCCGCCGTCACCGCCCTCAACCTCGACCCGGCGATCCGCCAGGACTTCGCCTCCGCCGACGGCACGGTAGGGGTCGCCCTCCGAGCCGCCCAATACGAATGCATCATCGCCCGGGTAACCGGCGGCAAGGCCGAAACCTGGCGCCCATCCCGCATCCAGCTCTCCCCGGGCGAGCTGGACTGCACGGCAGGCATCGCCCTGAGCCCCACGTTCGGCACCACCCCACACTGACCCCACCGGGGGCGCGCCGCGTATCCGGTTGGCGGGGCTTCGGGGCGGGCTGCTAGAGTTTGCCTCGCTGAGCCCCCGTAGCTCAGGGGATAGAGCGTCGCCCTCCGGAGGCGAAAGCGCAGGTTCGAATCCTGCCGGGGGCACTCAATTTTTCTCGCTCCATGTCTGCCGATAAGCGCGGACCTGGGGCTTTTTTATTTTCTCCGAGGCATATCATCGTGGGTGTGGCGAGGCAGACAGGTAAGGCTGAGAGCAGGACGCCTGGTTCGCGGTATGCGGACCAGCGTCACTATGTCGTGCCGGCGAGCCTCGCTGAGCTGCATGGCCCGGTGAGTGGCTCGGTAGTGCTCGATCGTTCGCTGGACTGGTCCGGTGACAGCACCTACGACCTGGACGACGCCGGCGACCTGCAGGTCATGTATCAGACTGTGCTGAATCAGGCCGCGACCACCGAGATCCTGAGCCAGTGGCTCGACGGCGATCTTCTCCGGCAGATGTGGTCAGAGCTTTGGCTACCTGCCCGGTTGCGGGCGTTGTGGCAGGCTCGGTTCCCCGAGCTGACCGTACCGCCGCAAACTCTCGCCAGCTGACCATGGATCTGGGGCATCAGAGAATGGCGGAGATCGGACTCCGGGTCGCCGGAAGGTTCGGCTTCGCGCTCGCCGGCGGGTATGCCGTTCAGGCGCACGGAATCTTGAGCCGCCCGAGCGAAGACGTGGACCTGTTCACCGCATGGGATCGCCGCGAGGATTTCCACGCTGCGGTAGATGCCGTCATCGACGGATATCGCGCGGACGGATATGTCGTCGAGGTCGTTCAACAGTTCGAGACCTTCGCCCGGCTCGCCGTAACCGATACCGCCACGCCGGATCGGCCTTACAAAGTTGAATTGGCCGTGAATTGGCGTTCCCTACCACCGGTGATGATGGATATCGGACCGGTCCTCCACATCGACGACGTGGTGGCGGGCAAGATGTCCGCGCTCTTCACCCGCGCCGAGCCGCGTGATTTCCTCGACGTCGACGCCGCTGTCTCAACCGGGCGCTATAGCCGTCAGAAGTTACTTGAGCTGGCAGAGCAGGCCGATGCAGGTTTCGATCGCCGGATTTTTGCTGACCTCCTGGCGATGGTCCAGCGTTATCCGGACAGGCGCTTCGCTTCCTACGACGCTGCGCCCGAACACATCGCAGCGATGCGGGAGCGTTTCGCGCAATGGCGGAACGACATCCTCGCAGGTCAGGAATAGCCGTCCCTCGGTGCCGCCCGAGGTTTGGGTGGGGCGCCCCGGTCCAAGCGGGACGCCCCAATGCATGTCGCAGCTCAGCGTCAGGAGATGTTCAGGGCTGTGTCGTCGAGGGTGAAAGACGTCTGGAGGGATGAGTCTTCAGTGCCGTAGAAGCGGAGACGGACCGTCTGGCCCGCGTAGGACGCCAGGCTGAAGGAGCGGGCCGTGTAGCCGCTGGCTGCGTTCAGGTTGGAGTACGTGCCGACCGTGCCAAGGACCGTCCCGCTCGTGTTCAGGACCTGGACCTGGAGCTTGTCGTACTGCGTACTCGTCGAGGTTTCAGCGGTGTCGATGTGCAGGTAGAACGACAGTGCGTAGGTGGCGCAGCCCGTCGGCAGGGTGACCTGCTGGTAGATGTACTGCGTTGAGGTGGAGCCGTTGCCGTTGAGCCAGGCGGCGTAGCTGCCGGTGCGGGCGGGTTGGGTGCTGTGGATGCCGATGACGCCGCTCGGGCTCTGGGTCCAGGATGTTGCTCCTGACTCGAAGCCGGCGTTGGCGAGGAGCTGGGTGGCCGAGCAGGTTCCGCCGCCGCCACCGGAGACCGTGAGCGTGTAGGTCGCCGTGCGGGTGACCGAGGTGCCGGTGCCCGTCACCGTGATCGAGTAGGTGCCCGCCGGGGTGGAAGCGGACGTGGCCAGCGTCAGCGTCGACGAGGCGCCCGAGGTGATGGAAGACGGGTTGAAGGTGGCCGTGGCGCCGGTCGGGAGGCCGGAGGCGGTGAAGGCGACAGTCTGGGCGGTGCCGGTGTTCACCGTGGTGGCGGTGGTCTGGACGGACGCGCCGGGAGCCACCGTGCCCGAGGCAGACGAGAGTGCCAGGGTGAAGCTGTTGCCGCTGGTGGAGCAGGTGGCGTCGGCGCCGGCCACGTTGACCGCGGTCCAGGCGGCCTGCACTGCCTTGTATTCGGTGCTGCAGTTGCCGTAGAGGTCGGTTGCGGCCGACAGGGTGTGGGCGCGGGCCGAGTTGGCCAGGTTGCTGGACAGGTAGTAGCGGGTGGTCGAGGTGAAGTACGTGCTCAGGGCGCGGTACCAGATGGCCGCCGCCTTGGCCCGGCCGATGCCGGTGACCGCCGGCGCGGAGCTGCAGACCGGAGAGGTTCCGTACGAGGTGGCGCCCGTACCCTCGGCCAGGTCGAAGAAGAAGTGGTTGCCCGGGCCTGACGAGTAGTGGACGTCGACGCTGTTCGTGCTGGAGGACCAGCAGCCGTGGGAGGCGCCGTCGAGCGTCGGGTTGTACATGTAGCGCAGCGGCGTACCGTCGCCGTTGATGTCGATCTCCTCGCCGATCTGGTAGTCGCCCGGGTCGGAGGTGTTGTTCGCCGAGAATTCGACCATCGTGCCGAAGATGTCGCTGGTCGCCTCGTTGAGGCCGCCGGACTCACCGGTGTAGTTCAGGTTCGCCGTGTTCTCGGTGACGCCGTGCGACATCTCGTGCCCGGCGACGTCGAGGGAGACCAGCGGGTCCGCGTTGCCGGAGCCGTCGCCGTACGTCATCTGGGCGCCGTCCCAGAAGGCGTTGACGTAGCTGCTGCCGTAGTGGACGCGGGACGGCACGCCGGCACCGGTGTTGAAGATGCCGTTGCGGCCGTGGTTGTTCTTGAAGTAGTCGAAGGTCAGCGCGGCGCCGTAGTGCGCGTCCACGGCGGCCGACTGGTCGCTCGACTGCGCGCCCGTACCCCACGCATTGTCGGTGTCGGTCATGGTCGAGCAGGTCGTGGTGGTGTTGTTCATGTCGCACGTGTAGCCGTTGCCGTGCGTGGGGTCGGTCAGCGTGTAGCTGCTGCCCGACTGAGTGGTGCTGAGCGTGACGGTGCCGACGTAGATGCCCCGGCCCGTACCGTCCACGGTCTCGATCTCGTCCCACGAGTCACGCACCGCACCGGTGGTGGCGTCCGTGACAACCTGCAGCCGGGACGGCGTCTGCCCGTCAACGGCCCAACCTTTGACCTCCGTCTGGTACGCCAGGACCGCACCGCCCGTGGAGGCGTCCACGATCTTCTCCGGGGTCCCCACCTCGGCGACCTTGCCCCGGAACGCCTTGGTGGCCGCAGCCGCCGCCGCGCTGGAGGAGACCTTGGCGGCAGTACCCAGCGAAAGTGGCTTGGTGAGCCCGACCGACGCCTTCTCGAAACTGCCGTCCGGCGCGGTGTGCACGACGGTGTCGCCGCCCCTGACGCGCAGGCCCTGATACGTACGGTCGTAGTGGACGTGCGCGGCGCCATCGGCGTCGACAGCGCTGCTGCGCACGGTGAACGCGTCCGAGGAACCGGCCTGCAACGCCGGGCGGTGCTCGGTGAGGGCACGCGAGGCCGCGGCCAGTGGCGTGACGGGAGCCGGCGGCGCCGCCGCGGCGGTTGCCACGGGGCCGACGCCTGCCATCAGCCCGCCCAGGAGCAGGGCGGCACTGACGGCCGACAGAGTTCGATTCACTAGGTCCTCCTGAGACCGCAGGATCCGTAGCGGTAGCTACACATAGACATATAGCGATGTCTGTGTGTACGAGGAGGCTTCATGTTTCGGGCCGATGGTCCCCCAGTGGGAGGGATCGGGCATCCCAAAGATCCATAAGATCAAATATATGGAATCAGGGCCGCGCTCATTCGTCGTCGGAGTCGACGGTCCACGCGGCGAAGCCCGGCCCGAGAATCGCGGCGAAGATCATGACGACCCAGGCTGCCCAGGACCACCAGGGGAGCACCGAGTCCGGGCCGACCAGGTCGTTGGCGAGCTGGACCGCCTGATCGGTCAGGGTGCTGATCACGCGTGGGCTCCTCGGCTCGGTGGGCCCTCCCTATCGGCGGGCCGGACCTGGACCTTAGGGCGCATCTGAGGGATCACGGCGAGGCTGCGGCGAGGTCGAGGTTTCGTGTCGCAAGGGGGATTCGCGTCCGCCTGCAGGCGGGCGATTGCCGCCTGCTAGTCACGCACCGCGTCATCGGCGCCGGCGAGGGCGAGTTGAGCGAGACGAACGCGGGCGGCGCCTGTGCTTTTGATCATTGCGCCGAAGGACGGGACCGTTGCGGGGGAAGGCCAGCCGGACTGGTCCCAGACCGAGCCGCGCCTGAAGGACTGGCCGCAGTGCAGGAAGAGCTCGTCGACCTCGAGGATCACGCCGAGCGGGGCGTCGGTGAAGTCGGGGTCGCGGTGCAGGGAGGCGTGCCCGTTGACGCGGAGGGTCTCGTCGCGGCCCGGGACGATGAAGAGCATGCCGATCTGGGGGCACTGCAGGATGTTGCGGAAGCTGTCGAGGCGGCGGTTGCCGGGGCGGTCGCCGAACGCGAGGCGCTTCTCGTCGAGGACCGTGATGGCGCCGGGGGTCTCGCCGCGGGGTGAGACGTCGACCGTGCCGTCGGCCGCCGTCGTGGCGAGCAGGAAGAACGTGGCAGCGCTCAGGAAGCGGGCGCTCTCCTCGTCGATGACCGTGATCGCCTTGTCGCGCAGCTCGGGGTGCGGGTGGTCGATGACCTCTCGCAGCTGCTCCTCGGTGGTGATCCTCATCAGCTGACTCCTCCGGTGCGGTGCCGTCCGATGGGGACGATCATGGGGGTACGCGAGACGGGGTCCGGAACCACCTGGCAGCGCATGTCGAACACGTCCTCGACGACCTGTTCGGTGAGGACCACGCCCGGATCACCCGCGGCGACGATCGCGCCGTCCTTCATCACGACGAGGTGGTCGGCGTAGCGGCAGGCGAGGTTCAGCTCGTGCAGCACCATCACCACGGTCGCGCCCTCGGACTCGTTGAGATCGGTGAGCAGGTCGAGAACCTCCACCTGGTGGCTCAGGTCCAGGTAGGTGGTGGGTTCGTCGAGGAGCAGGATGCCCGTACGCTGCGCGAGCGCCATGGCGATCCACACGCGCTGCCGCTGCCCGCCGGAGAGCTCGTCGACCGACCGCGCGGCGAGCTCCAGCGTGCCGGTGGCCGTCAGAGCCGCCGTGACCGCGGCGTCGTCCTCGGCCGTCCAACGCCGGAAGTAGCCCTGATGCGGGTGCCTGCCCCGGCTCACCAGGTCGGCGACGGTGATGCCGTCCGGCGCGATCGGGCCCTGCGGCAGGATGCCGAGTTTGAGCGCGACGTCCTTGCTCGGCGTCGAGTGGATCGATCTGCCGTCGAGCAGCACGCTCCCCGAGGAGGCCGGCAGCAGCCGTGCGAGGCCGCGCAGGAACGTCGACTTCCCGCAGGCGTTCGGCCCCACGATGACGGTGACCTTGCCGGCCGGGATCTCGAGGGTCAGGTTGTCGACGACGTGCCGGTCGCCGTAGCCGAGGGAGAGTTCCTCGGCTCGCAGGGTGGACGGTGCGGGCACGGTCAAGCTCCTCGTCCGGTTCGATTGGCCGTGGCTAGCAGCCAAAGCAGGTAGGGCGCGCCGATGATGCCGGTGACGACGCCGACCGGGAACTGGGTCGCGCCGAGCAGGTGTGATCCGATGAAGTCGCCGGCGAGCACGATCGCCGCGCCCACGAGCCCGGCCGGGAGCAGCACCGGGCGTCCGCCGCCGACCATCCGCGCGGCGATCGGCCCGGACATGAACGCGATGTACGAGATCGGGCCGGCCGCCGCGGTCGCCGTGCCCGCCAGGCAGACGCCGACGATCAGCAGAAGCAGGCGGCCGCGTTCGACGTGCAGGCCGAGGCCGCGGGCCACGTCGTCGCCGAGCTGCAGCCCGGTCAGCGGCCGCCCGAGCAGCAACGCACCCGGCACGAGGACCAGCGAGGCAATCGCCAGCGGAACCACGTTGTCCCAGGTGCGCCCGTTGAGGCTGCCGGCGAGCCAGATCAGCGCCTCCTGCGCCGCCCGCACGTCGGCGCGGGTCAGCAGGAACGAGGTCAGACCGGCCATGGCCGCGCCGATCCCGATGCCGACGAGCACGAACCGGTAGCCGCCGACGCTGCCGCCACGCCAGGCGAACAGGTAGATGATCATTGCGGTGACCAGCGCGCCGCCGAGGGCGACCAGCGAGAGCACCGGGCCGCTGGTGGAGAGCACCACGATGGACAGTACGGCTGCCGTGGTCGCGCCCGAGGTGACGCCGATGACGTCGGGACTGGCCAGCGGGTTGCGCAGCAGTTGCTGGAAGATCGCCCCGGCGAGCCCGAACGACACCCCGGCGAGCACGCCGACGAGCGCCCGGGGCAGCCGCAGCGTCTGCACGATGTAGTCGACCTGCGGCGGCGTCGGCTGTCCGAGCAGGGACCGGACGACGTCGGGCAGTGAGACCTGGAAAGACCCGTAGGACAGGCTCAGCGCGAAGAGCGCGACGACGGCAACCGCAAGACCGATCGTGACGGTACGCGCGCGGCGCGATTCGTGGCGGCGGGTTGCCGCGACGACGCTCACAGCTCCGCCAACCGGCGCCGGCGTGCGAGGGCCACGAAGATGGGTGCGCCGATGATCGCGGTGAGCACGCCGACCTGGACCTCACCGGGCTGGGCGATCACCCGCCCGAGAACATCGGCGAGAAGCAGGAGCAAAGGCGCGAGAAGCATGGAGTACGGCAGCAGCCAGCGGTGATCCGGCCCCGTGATGATCCGGGCGACGTGCGGGACGACGAGCCCGACGAAGACCAGCGGGCCGGCCATCGCGGTCGCCGTGCCGCAGAGGATCACGACGGCGGCCGCGGCGACGAGCCGGGCGACGCCGATGTTCTGGCCCAGCGAGGTCGCCACGTCGTCGCCGAGCGCGAGGGCGTTGAGCAGCCGCGCCGAGGCGAGGGCGATCACCACGCCGACGATCAGGAACGGCGTGCCCTGCTTCGCGATGTCCATCCCCCGGCCGGCCAGCGAACCGACCTGCCAGAACCGGAACTGGTCGTAGGTCTGCACATCGGTGACCAGCACCGCCGTGGTGAACGAGAGCAGAGCCGCGGTCAGCGCGGTGCCGGCGATGGCCAGCTTGACGGGGGTGGCACCGCCGCGGCCCATCGAGCCGATCGTGTAGACCACCACGGACGCCAGCGCGGCACCCGCGAAGCCGAACCAGACGTAGCCGGTGAGGCTGGTGACGCCGAAGACGCTGATGCCGACGACCACGAAGAGCCCGGCGCCGGCGTTGACCCCGAGGATGCCCGGGTCGGCCAGCGGGTTACGGGTCACCGCCTGGATGATCGCGCCGGCGAGGCCCAGGGCGAGCCCGGCGAGCAGGCCGATCAGGGTGCGCGGGATGCGTACCTCGGTGACGATGAGGCTGTCGCGGACCGAGTCGTCGGGGTGCACGAGCGCCTCCAGCACCGTGCCGAACGGCACGTGCTGGGAACCGACGGCGAGGCTGAGCAACGCCGCACCGGCGAGGGCCGCCGCGAGCACCACGAGACCTGTGGTGAGCGCGACGGCCCGGCGGACGCGGGTGTCCGGCATGGTTGGTCAGCCGGCCAGCGCGGCGGCGAGCAGCGGCGGAACCTTGTCCAGGGCGTACTTCAGGCCCAGCACGGAGTTGCTGGAGAACGCGGTCGAGATGCCGTTGTCGTCCAGGTAGACGACGTGACCGGCCTTGACCGACGGCACGGCCTGCAGCAGCTTGTCGCTCTTCACGTCGGCAGCGGTCACGCCGATCATGAAGACCGTCGTGAGGTCGGCGTCGAGCAGGCTGACCTTCTCCTGCGACAGCGGGATGAAGAAGCTGTCGGCCTTGAGCGCCTCGACCGCGGGTGCGTCCTTGAAGCCGAGCTTCTGCAGGAAGTCGACCCGGCCGTCACCGCTGACGTAGGCGCCCCAGCCCGTGCCGGACTTCACGCCCGCGCTCACGGTCTTGTCCTTGAACTGCGGGTTCGCGGCGGCAACCGAGGCGAACTGCGCCTCCAGGTCGCTCTTGAGCTTGGCGGCCTCGGCGGTCTTGCCCAGCGCCTTGCTCACCAGGTCGAGCTGCTGCTCCCAGGTGGTCTTGTACGCCTCGCCACCCTTGGGGATGTCGACGACCGGCACGCCGAGCGCGTTGATCTGGTCGTAGCGCGCCTTGTCACCGCTCGCGCGGGTGTCGAGGATCAGGTCGGGCTTGAGCGCCGCGATCTTCTCCATGTCGAGCTCCAGGGTGCCGACCTTCTCGGGCGGGGTCGTGTACTTGCCCTGGTTCCAGACGCCCTGGCCGTCGCCCTCGAAGGCCATCCAGTTGGCATCGCCCACCGGCTGCACGCCGAGCGCGAGCGCCACCTCGGCGTCGCTCCAGCCCAGGGTCACCACCCGGGTCGGCTGCTTCGGGATGGTCACATCACCGAACGCGGTGGTGACGGTGACCGGGAACTGGTCCCCGGCGGCGGACGAGGACGCAGCCGGAGCAGCGCTGTCGTCCTCCTCCGTGCCGGTCGTCGTGCACGCGCTCAGGGTCACGGCGGCCGCAACGGCGGCGAGCAGCACCCGGCGCCCTCGGTTGGGAACGAAACGCATATGTGATGACTCCGTGGTCTTGAAAGGTTTGCCTTACCTAACAATGCCTACCACTTGATCACCAAGTCGATGCGGAAAAGGTCACACAGGAAGCCCTTCCGCCCTCGCGAGCTTCCCAAAATACGCGTCAAGGCAGCACGCTCAGTAACTGACCGCGTCGTGACCAGCTCTTCCAGTGCCCTCCCGGGCATCGACGATGGAGTGACCGACACTGCGAAGTTCTTTGCCGATATGTACGCCGTCCGCGCCCTGCCCATCGCGGCGGCGCTCATCTGGCTCGCACTGCGCGGCTAGCGCCGGGACCGGCCCGACCCGGCCTGATCCGATGCTGCTGGCCGGCCGGGGGCGCTCATCGGCGAGCGCCCCCGGCGTTGATCAGCGGAAGACGGAGACCGCGACCAGCGCGGAATCCGGGCCGGCGACGAGCGGCCACGCCTGGCAGCCCGCGTCCGGAAACAGCAGCTCGGCATCACCCTCGACAACCGCGATGCCCCGGGCTTCGGCGTCCTGGCGGACCTCGGACCACGATCGCCCGAGCACCGCCATCCCCTCGATCAGGGGCACGGTCGGGTCGGTGGCCGTCACTCGCACGACGGTGTCCGCGCTGTCGTACAGCACGACCATGCGTACCTCCAGGAATTTGTCCTGGCTCGCGCCGCCCATCTCGGCGGTGCTCGCAAAACCAGGGCCGAGCAGGGCACGCACCTGCTCTCTGCCGGCACCCAGCTCAGGACCGCCGTCGAAGCCCCGGCCGGCCTCGACCGGGAACTCTCCTTCCGGGTCCGTGTCCGGGTCGTCCGCGGGGAAGAAGTCGACGGCCGACGGACCGGCGGAGCCGGCGGATACCAGCAGCGAGTGGAATGTCTCTTCCTTCACCTCGCCGAGGGTCACGCCGAGCTCTGCCAGCGTCCAGTCGCCGTCCTGCTGCGTCGCGACGACGCCCCCCGCCTGGAGTTCGGCAAGGACCTCCTGAGCGGGCCGCCCGAGCAACCGGACACCCCGCAGGACCGGATCCGCCCATCTGGTTGCCTCGACCGACCGCAGCCGGTCATCCGTCCCGAACGTCAGGAACAGGCCCGCCTCGGCGTAATAGTCCAGGGCCGTCAGGGAGTGCGGCGCGCGGCGGAACGTCTCGCGCTGCTCCCCCATGACCCGCCGGGTGTCGGCCCGCGACATGCCGAACCTCAGGCCGCCGACACTTTCGAGAGGTTGTACGTCCTGCACTGGTCCTCCGTCACAGTTTGCCAATGGCCTTCAGGTAGTCGATGAACTCGTCGTAGTGGTCCATCATCTCGTCGACAGCGGCATCGTACTTTCCGTTCGGGAACAGCATTTTGATGTTTTCGAGGTCCATCCGCATGGCCTTCGCGAAGTAACCCCGCTTGATCCAGTAGATCTGCTCCGCGCGATGTTGTTTGCCGGCGTGGCTGCTGCCCCAGCTCTCGGTCTTGACGTGGTCGGCCTCGTCCATCTGGATGGCCAAACCGTTCGACTCCGCCTGGGATTCGGTCAGGCCGAACGCCTCCATCAGGGCCTGCTTCGCCGGCATGTGGTTGATCTCGGTGCCGGTGACATTGTTGCCGGTGAGCGGGTCCTTGAGGTTTTTGTAAAGGCCGCCCTTGTAGACGTGCCCGGCCGGCGCCCGCCCGCATTTCGGGGCGTTGTGGACCAGCACCCACTCGTCGCCCGCCTGCACGTAATAGGTGTGCAGATCGGCGACGGTCAGGTTGTACATGGTCTCGCTGCCCGTAAAGGTGCGGACCGTGTCCACCTGCGCGCCGTCACCGTCGGAGGTCGAGAGGGCCGTACCCGGAGCCAGGTCTCCGGCCTCGACCCACTGCCCGGCTGCCGCGTCCCAGAACGGGTGATGACCGGTGGTGTGCACCACCGCGACCGGCCCGGACTTCTCCCGGACGGTCAGGTCCGCCAGTTCGGTGTCGTCGCTCTCGATCAGGCCGACAACCGGCGCCGACGTTCCGGCACGCGCCACGGGGTCGGTGGCACGCACCCGGTCCCCGAGCCCGATCTGCGCGATCGGCTTGCTCGCGCCGCCGTCCAGCAGCACCCGCGTACCGGCCGAGAAGCTGTTGGGCACCGCCCCGCTAACGAGGGAGCAGGCAAGGACAACGTCCAGGTTGATCCGGTTCAGATCGGCGGCGTCGAGCCGTTTCTGCGCGATTTCGGCGGACTTGCCCGCGTCGTACAGGACCTTCAGGTTTCGGAACGTGACGCTCGTGAGCTTGACCAGCCCCTTGAACAGGATGGTCTGCAGGATGTTCTCGCCGAAGTTGAGCAGGGTGTCGGCGAGCGTCTGGTCGCCCTTGATGAACTTGTAGAGGTTCAGACCGGTGTCGGCGACGCCGAGGATCTCCCCCACGGCCATCCCGCAGACGATGGTGATCACGCAGATGGCGCCGAGGGCCACCACCCCTGGCAGCATGACCGCCGTGATGCCCTGGATGCCGAGGGTGGCGAAGTCCTGCATGGTCATCCACCGGAATTCCGGGTTCAGGACCGTGTGCAGGCAGTTCTGGTAGAACTGGCTCTGCATCCCCTGCGGGTAGAACGTGTCGCAGTAGGCCTCGTTCTGGTACGCACGCTGCGCCATCTCCTGCGGGTCGGCGATCAGGTTCGCCACGCAGGCCCGTGCCGTGCCGCCGGTGGTGCCGAGCCAGAACTGCTCGAAGTTGGTCGTGCTCGCCTTCGTGTACTGCTGGACGCAGTTCGAGATCTCGGCGTTGCGCTGACCGAGGTATTCCTTGCGGGCCGCGTCGCCGGCTGCCTGGGCCGCCTTGGCGTCGGCTCCCGCGTCGGCGGCTGACTTCTTCGCCTGGTCGGCCCACTTCTTGGCTTCGGCCGCGACCTTCACGGCGTACTCGTGCAGGCTGGTGGCCCACGTCGCGGCGCGGGTCGCGGTACGGGCGGACTGGTTGGCGGCTACGGCAGCACCCTTCGCCGTGGCCGCCGACTTCGCTGCCTGGCTCGCCGAGGTAGCCGCCTTGCTGGCCCAGGCACTGGCGCTGGTCGCGTAGTCGGCTGCCTTGGCGGCGGAGGCGATCGCCTGAGTGGCGTACTCACTCGCCTTGGTGGCATCACCGCGGGCTTTGGCCGCCGCGGACTGCGCCTCCTGGGCGTGCTGCACCGCGATCGTGCCGACTTCGTTGATCTTCTCGAGCAGACCGCCCACAACCGAAAGGTGCACCGCGGTGTCGTAATCGCGTTCGGCTGCCGTGTACTGGCCGGTCCGCAGGAATTCCGGCAGGTTGATGGCCGGGCTCTCCAGCGCCACCTGCGCGGCGGCCTTGACCTCCGCGCCGGTGTCCACATTGGCGATCAGCTGGTTGACCTGGACCCGGTCGTCGATCGCCGAGGCGGTGTACTGGCCCTTGTCCAGGAAGTCGCGCAACGCCTGCAGGGTGCCGGTGTCCAGCGCTGTCTGCGCTCGCTGCACGGTCACCGTCCGCGAGGCCGTGCGCGCAGCCGACAGGATCTGGTTGACCTTCAGCCGGTCCTGGGTGAACCGGCCCGAGTAGTTCTGCGTCCGAAGAAACTCCGCCACCTGCGCGTCGGTGCCGGCGAGCGCCGTGAGCGCCGCGGTTGCCAGCGCGGCATTGTCGGTGGAGCCGGCGAGGTCGGCCACCGCGACCCGGTTGTCCTGCACCGCGGCGGCGGCGAGACCGGTCCGCACAAACGCCAGCGCCCCGGTGTCGTCCGCCTGCAACGCCTCCAGCGCGGCCGCGCGGGTCGCCTCGGCGTCGCTCGAACCCAGAGCCAGTGCGACCTTGCGGGCGTCGACCACCGCGAGGGCGGGATCGGTGAGCGGGCTCTGCGCCTCGGCGATCAGCCGCTGGGTCTCGGCATCCCGCTTGGCGGCCTGCTCGACGTCCCAGTCGGCCTGGGTCGCGAGCGCTTCGTACGTGGTGCTGGCGTCCCGGGCGCTCTCGAGAGCGGCGTCCGTGGCGACCGCGAGCCGCTCGGTGTCGGCCGCACGCGCCGCCGTGTACACGGCGAGGGCATCGTTGCCCAGCTGCACGACCTTGGTCGCCGCAGCCTCCGCGGCCTTCGCGTAGTTCGTCGCGTTGGTCGCGGCCTGCGCGGCGTCCACAGCGTGATCCGCTGCGTCCTGCGCGGCAGCCGCGGCGGCTCGCGCATCGGCTGCGGCTGCCTTGGCCGCATCGCGCGCGGCGAACGCGTTGGTGATCGCGACCTGCAGGTACTTCTGCGCCGCGGCTGCTGCCCGGGTCGCCCGTTCGGCGTTCGCGCGGGCCAGCTTCGCCGCGGCTCGAGCCTCGGCGGCGTCGGCGCCGGCGTCCTGTGCGTACTCCTGTGCGTCGTCATTCGCGTCCGCGGCGGCCGTCGACTGCTTGGCCGCGTCGGTCGCGTAGTCGAGGGCGAGCTTGGCGTTGGCGAGTGCCTCACCGGCCTTCCCTGCCTTGTCCGCCAGGGCGTCGGCGGTCCTGGCGATCGCGGCGGCCGCCTCCGCGGCCTTGCGCGCCTCGCCGGTCTTCGTCCGGTCGTAAGCCGCTGCCGCCGCTGCGGTGTAGGCCTTCGAGGCGGCCGAGGCTGCCTGTGCCGCTGCCCGCGACACGCGCTGCGCCGCCGCTGTCGCGACCTGCGCCGCCCGATCGGCAGCACCGGCCGCGTCGATCGCGACCTGGGCCGACGCGGCTGCCTTGCGCGCTGCCGCTGCTGCCCGCTTGGCGTGCGCCGCCGCCTTGGCCGCGTTGCTCTTCGCGCTCGCCGTGGCCGCGGCGGCCTCCTGCGCGGAGCGGCGAGCCGCGTTCGCCCCGTCGGAGGCCCGCTTCGCCTGATCCTGGGTGTTCTTCGTCTCCCGCTCGACCGTCGTCTCGGCCTGTTCCGCCTGTTCCAGCAGGCTTACCAGCGACGCGGTCTCGTCGTCGTGCGCCGACGCGACGTCCCAGCCGTAGGTCAGGAACTGATCGAGGGCCTCTGCCGAACCGTTGTCGAGGGCCTTCTGGGCGGCCGCCTTGACCTCGGTCCCGCCGGTGGCCTGCACCTGGTTGACCTGCAGCCGCAGGTCGGTCTGCCACTGGGTCTGCCAGCCTGAGTCGAGGAACTCCTGCAGCACCACCGGGTCCTCGGAGTCCAGAGCGACCTGAGCCGCCTCCTGGACCTGCGCGCCGCCGCTGGCCTTGACCTGGTCCACCCGCAGTCGCAGGTCAATGTTCTCCGAGGCGTCCCGGCCGGTATTCAGGAACGTGGCCAGCGCTGTCGTGTCCCCGCCGTCGGCGGCCGTGAGAGCCTGCTGGGCAGCTGCCCGCACCGCGGGCCCGCCATCACCGATCGCGGCTTCCACGGCGTCGCGCTGGTCGAGGGTCTGCGCCTGGCTCAGCCCGGAGCCCAGGAAGTCCCGGACCTGGTCGTCGGTCCCGGTCAGGGCGATCTCGGCCTCGGCGCGCAGCTGTAGGCCGCCGCTCTGCCAGGCCTGGACGACCAGGGACCGGTCGGCCAGGACGGCGGGGGTGGTGTCATCGGCCGACGCGGGCGCGGCACGTAGTAGTCCGGGAAGCAGCGCGACGGCCGTCAGTGCGGCCAGCGTCGCGCGGACTTGTTTGGAATGCACGTCATCTCCATGGAGGAAGAGCAACGGGTCGAAGCAGTACGCGGGCGGACGGCAACCCGTCCGCCCGCGTACCGGTCAATCGCGAAGAGACGCCGGATCAGCCCTTGGCCGTCAGACGCAGCAGGATGGTCGGCGGGTTGTCGGGCGAGGCGCCGAGGCCGACCTGCGTGCTGCCGGCCGGGTCGACGTCGACCGAGAGCTCGTCGCCCTCGTCGGTCGTCAGGTCCGCGGTGACCTCGTGCCCGGTCCCGGACCGCTGGCCGTCGCCGCGGATCTCGTACACGCCGGGTACCTCGAGGTCGAGGCGGCCGGGGGCGCCCAGCACCTTGAAACAGACCCGGCCCACGCCGTCCGCGCCGATCGTCTCGTCGGTCGTGTAGACCTTGAGCAGCCCGATGTCACCGTCGGCCGCCGTCGCGCAGTTGATGGCGACGATGTGGCCGTCACCCGACAGCAGCTTGACGTTCTGGTCGGCGAGCAGCTTCGCGGCCCCCGGGTAGGCGAAGTTCTCGGCCAGAGCGGCACCGGTCGCCGTCTCCGTACCCGTGGGTGTCGTCGTGTAGAGGCTCTGCACCTCGGCCGGGGTCAGTGCACCCTGGATCGCGCGCACCTCGTCGACACTGCCCGGCCAGAAGTAACCGTTCGCCGCGACCCAGCGACCGCCGCCGATGGTCAGCCGGGAGCCGGCGTGCCACACGGTGGTCAGGGCCGTGCTCCCCGCGGGGGCACCGTTCACGTACAGCGTGATCTTGTTGTTGTTCGCGTCGTACACCCCGGTGAGGTGCGCCCAGGTGCCGACGGTCGGCCCGCTGGCGGCGGTCACGGAGACGAGCGTGCCACCGGAGTCGGAGTCGGCGCTGTGCGTCCAGAAGGTCCACTTGTTCGTGGAGCTCTTGCCCAGCCCGAACATGGTCGTACGCGTACCGTCCTGCGCCACCGCGTTGGTGTAACCGGTGCTCAGCTTGTCGGCCCGCACCCACGCGGAGACCGTGAACGACTGGTCGGTACGCAGCACCGGTGCACTCGTCGCCAGCACCTGGTCAGCGCCGTTGAACAGCGCCGAATCCCGGACCCGGCCGTCGGTGTAGTCCACGTCGCCGGCGGCGGACAGGCGCCGCTCGAAGCCGGAGCTGTCCACACCGGTGTCCTGGAGGCTCCACCGACCGGCGCCGATGCCCGCCTGCGCGCCGAGCTCAGTCGCGGCCAGCGCCCGGTTCCAGATCTTGACGCTGGAGAGGTCACCGGCCCAGTAGTAGCCGCCTGTGCCGGCGTACAGGCCACGGCCGATGTTGACAGTACCGGTGGCGTTCCAGGGGGCACTGGTCATGGTGGCCGAACCCGCGGCGACGCCGTTGACGTAGAGCGTCAGCTTGCGGTCCGCGGCGGTGAACACCCCGGCCAGGTGCGCCCACGAGCCCACCTTCGGCCCGGTGGTAGCGACGACCTCGACCAGGCCACCGCCGTTGTCCGAGTCGGTCGGGTGCACCCAGAAGACCCACTTGTTACCCGAGCTCTTGCCCAGGCCGAAGACGCTGGTACGCGTCCCGTTGGCAGCCACAGCGTTGGTGTAACCGGTGCTCAGGGCGCTCACCCGCACCCAGGCCGAGACCGAGTAATCGGCTGCCGTGTTGACCACCGCGGCACCAGTAGCCGCGTAGTCGTTGACGCCGTCGAAACGGACCGCGGTGTCACCACCGAGGACCGGTCCTGCCTGCCCGAGCGTCGCCCCGGAAACCGTTGCGGGGTGGGCGGTTCCGGCAGTCGTGCTGTCGGCCAGGGCGGTGCCGGAGGTCTCCCGCAGGTCCCAGCGGCCGGCCGGTTGATCCTGCGCGACGCTCTGCTGCACCCAGGTGGCGAGGTCGTCGACCCGGAGCTCCTCGGCGGTGTTTCCGGTCGCGGTCTCGCCGAAGCATCCGGACTGCCCGGAGGTGGTGCTGACGCCGGCCAGGCGCACGCCGTCGGCGCTCTCGGTGAAGGCCGGGGCGCCCGCGTCTCCGCGGCAGGCGGCGGCCGCTGCGCTCGTCACCGTGAAGCCGGTGGCCGAGGTCGTCGCGACGGTGAACTGCGCGCTCTGCAGCGCCCCCGGGATCCAGGCGGTTGTGGTCCTGCCGTATCCGGCGACCCGGACCGTGGCGTCGGTGGCCGGCTGGGCGGTGGCCAGGGCGACCGGCGTGATCCCCGTGACCGGACTCGCGAACCGCACCAGGGCGACTCCGCGGGAGGCGTGCGGCACTACGCGTACGACTGAACGGACCTGACCGCCGCTGCCAGCGAGCTCAGTGCGCCCGAGCATCGCGGTGATCGGCACCGTGGGACGCCCGGTGGCGACCGGGGTGCTGCCTGTTCCGAGGCACTCGGTGGCGGTGATCGCCCACTCGGGCGCGATCAGCGCGCCGCTGCAGGTCTGGATGCCGTCCCCTACGTCGAGCTTGACGACGAACGGGTACGCACCCGTGGCCGCGGCCTCGCCACCGGCGACTGCGAACGCCGGCGTGGCCGCAGCGGCGACTGTGGACGCCGCGATCAACACCGCGCCCGCAAGTCGCAGCCGGGCGGCCCCGCGCCGCCCAGAATTGTGCTCCATCGTGTTCCCATCTCGGCCCCGTGCCGCCCGCCGGGCCGGGATCAACCCGGTCGGACGGATGCGCCGTATCTATACGGAGAGACACCGGCAAATATCGTTCGGTGTCAACGCCAAGATCGTCAGGGACGTCGATGAATGCGGGATTAATAGCGGTAATACACAGCCAAAATTAAACCTCGGAACGTTCCATAAGCGTGACACCCAGCAACGGGAACTTCCAGCTCTGCACCGTCCGGTAGTGCTCACCGATCCGGCGCCGCTTGGCGGGCGTCATATCCTTGAGCGGGTCCGTGGAGTTGTCCACGCGGATGACCCAGATGCGCGGTGGGGTGCCAAGGCAGGCAGCGCCCGGGCACTCCCGGGCCAGCAACCGCCCGCTGGTTCGCGGTGCCGCTACCCGCAGCACGTCAGGCGGGCGGGGAGCGGGCAGATAGCGCTCATAGATGTCGCGGGCGGCCCAGGGGATGCTCGGGTGCGTGTCGGGGAAGACCACGACATCCCCGGCCCGGTATCGCGGGCCGATCACCGAGGCGATCTTCGCGGAGTCCTCGGCGTGGCCGGATGACGTGCGGAATTCAAGCTGCACCGGCCAGGAGAACAACAGGGCCAGGACGATCACCAGGGTTGCCGGGACCTTACCGGCCCGCAGGGCGCCCAGGCCGCCGAGCACCGCCAGCGGACCGATCGCGATCATGACGTAGCGGCCGACCCACAGCGGGGTCTGGGTGCCGACGATCAGCAACAGCGCCGGTGGCACGAACCCCGCGCCTGCGAGCACCACGGCCGCCAGGCTGCGACCCGTCCCGAGGACGGCCAGCACCAGCAGGATGCCCCCGACCGCGGCCGAGGCGAACACGTTCTGCGGCAACCCCTGCAGGCTGTCGACAGTAGCGAGCGGGATCCAGGAGATCTGTGCGCTCTGCCGGGTCCCCCACCAGGCGAGGACCAGCGCCGGGACGCTACCCGCAAACGCGGCGCCGAGCCACAGCACGGCCGACCGGCGGTTCCTCGAATCCACCCGCAGTTGCAGGCACCCGATCGCCGTCGCATGGCCCGCCACCATGAGCAGACCACCGAGCGGGTGCAGAAGTCCGGTGGCTGCCACCGACGCCGCATATCCGATCGCCCGCAGCACACCCGGAGCTTCCACCAGGCGGACCAGGCACAGCACCGCGAGCACGGCGAAGAACATCGCCAGGGCGTACGGGCGAGCCTCCTGGCCGTACCGGGATGTCGCCGGAACAAGCGCGAAGAGCAACCCGGCAACCAGACCCGCCGGAACACCACCGATCCGGCGCCCGAGCGCGGTGACGACAACCGTGGCGCCGACAATCGCCAGCGCCGACGGCAGCCGCAACGCCGCGGAGCCGGTCCCGGCCAGCGTGCACCAGGCCTTCAGCGCCGCGTAGTACGGCGCCACGACTGCGTCGACCGTGCCGGACAACTGCCACAGCTGCGCCCAGGACAGCCGGACCGCACCCCAGGTGGCCAGCTCGTCCGCCCAGAGCGACGCGCCGGTCAGCCGCCATCCGGCAAGCCCCGCCGCGGTCAGCGCCGGAACCGCCCAGATCAGCACCGCGGCGAGGGAAACCCCGCTGCGGACCGGATCCACAGGCTCTTGCTGGGCGGGGATCAGCCGAGGTGAGGTGTCGAGGTGGGAACTGATGGCGCACTCCCGGGGGGACGTGGTCTTGAACCACGAGAGCCTAGGCGGCCCGGGGCCGGCCTCGATGACGCTCAACCGAACAATCGATGACCATCCCGAGCCGGCGGCTGACCGGATCCGCTGCTTTTAGTAGCGGGTGGGCGGGAACGGGTTGTCCTTGGTCAGCGGGGCCGTTTCGCCTTCTGCTTCCTGGCGGGCGGTGACGCTTTGGATGTCCTGGTAGGTCGGGTCGGCGGTGGGGTCGACGAGGGGGTCTTCGTCGGTGGCCGGTGGGATGTCGTTCGGGTCGTACGGGTCGATTCCCGCTTCGACGCGTTCGGCTTCGGTGCGGCGGGCCAGTTCGTTGTCGTCGAGGTGGGCCGGCGCTCCGCCGTGGAAGCGGCGGTCGCGGTCGCCTTCGGCGGCTTCGGTGTTGAGTGGTTCGGTGGCCATGGGTGCCTCCCGGAAGGGTTTGTCGCTTGGTCGGCAGTTACCCGTCGTGCGCGGGGAGCAACCGTGCCGGCGGTGAGACGCGCGCCTCCCCGACGTGGTCGGGAGCCGGTGGGGTGGGTGCCAGGGGGAGGCGGACGGTGAAGGTGGCGCCCGCGCCGGGGTCGCTTTCCGCGGTGATGGTGCCGCCGTGGCTGGTGACGACTTCGCGGAGCAGAGCCAGGCCGAGGCCGAAACGGCGATCGTTCGCGCCCGCGCCGCGGTGGAAGCGGTCGAAGAGGCGGGCGGCGTCGGCCGGGTCGAAGCCGGGGCCGGTGTCGGCGACGATGAGTTCGACGCGGTTGCGGGGGGCGGGGCGGACGGTCATGGTGATGCGGCCGCCCGGTGGGGTGTGGGTCAGGGCGTTGGCCAGCAGTTCGTCGGCGACGCGGCGCAGTGCTGATTCGATGCCCGCTACGCAGAGTTCGGTGCCGGGGGCGTCCAGGTGTATGTCGAGGTCGCGGCCGGATGCTGCGGCGACCGACTGGGTGGCGATGCGGACCAGGTCGACCGGGGCGCTGGGTGGCAGGTCGTCGGGGGATGCGGCGAGCCGGGCCGAGAGCAGGAGTTCGTCGACGATCTCGCCGAGGCGGCGGGTGGTGCCGATCAGCCGGTCGAGGTCGCGGCGGTCGGCGTCGGTTCCGCCGGTCCGCGCCCGGCGGGCCAGAACCTGCGCGCGGGTGTGCACCTGGGCGATCGGCGTCCGCAGCTCGTGGCTCGCGTCCGCGACGAACCGGCGCTGGCGGCCGAGCGCCTCCGCGAGGGGCGCGACCGCACGGCTGCCGACCAGAATGCCCGTGAGCACGGCTGCCGCGAGTCCGGCCGCGGCGGCGAGGACGAACGCCATCAGCAGGTGACGCCGGTCGGAGATCTGGAAACGCGCGTCGAAGACCGCCTGGACCACGCTCGCGCCGCGGGGCTGGGTGCGCACGTAATAGGTGGTCCCGTTGCGGCTCACCTCGGTCGTGGTCGCCGCGCGGGTGGCCGCGACGGTGTCGATCTCGCTGACCAGGGGGAAGCCGGGTGGCGGGGGACGGTCACCGGTGTCGAGTGCGCTCCCGTCGTACAGAAAGATCCAGCTGCAGCCCGGCGGCCCGGCGGTGGTCCCGTTGGTCGCGCCGTAACTCAGCTCGCGTTCGATCTGATTTTCCTGGCTGTGCAGCAGCGCGGTGTAGGCGATCGTGCCGGCGAGGGCCAGCAGCGCGCTGATCGCGAGACCGACGAACAGCCCGATCCGCAGCCGGGTCCGCCGGACGATCTGATCCTCGAAGTTCACAGGGACCCCAGCCGGTAGCCGAGCCCGTGCACGGTCTGGATGACCGACCGGCCGAGCTTGCGGCGCAGGTAGTAGACGTAGGTGTCGACGATCGACGCGGCGGCGGCCTCGTCGAAGACCCGGCTGCGCAGCTCGGCGCGGGAATGCACCGCGTTGGGCCGCGCCGCGACGACCCGCAGCAACTCGAACTCGCGTGCGGACAACGCGATCCGGGTGCCGTCGGGCAGCACGGCGTCACGCAACGAGAGGTCGAGCAGCCCGGCACCGACCCGCAGGGCATCGGTCGAGTCGGTCGTACGCCGGCACAGCGCCCGGATCCGCGCGCTCAACTCGTCGAGGTCGAACGGTTTCACCAAGTAGTCGTCGGCGCCCGCGTCGAGCCCGGCGATCCGGTCGTCGACCGTGCCGAGCGCCGTCAGCATCAGCGCACGGGCCGCGACCGCCTTCGATCTCAGTCGGGTGACGAGGTCGAGCCCGTCGAGCGCGGGCAGGCGGCGATCGATGACCATGACGTCATACGTCCTGGTCAGACCGAGGTGCAGACCGCGCTGGCCGTCCGGGGCCTGGTCGACGAGGTAGCCCTCGTCGACCAGCGTCTCGGACACCATGCCGCGCAGGTCGTGGTCGTCCTCGACCAAGAGCAACCGGTGCATATATCGACAATCTCATATGGACTGGGTGGCGTGACCAGTGAAACTTGTCTCTTCAACAGAAGTTGCGGAGGGCCGCTCGATCCAGGAGAGCAGCGGCGTGGTCATCAGCGTGGTGATCAGGGCGACCAGGACGAGCACGGTGAAGAGCGACGAGTTCACGATCCCCGCCTCGAGCCCGACGTTGAGCGCGATCAGTTGCATCAGCCCGCGGGCGTTCATCAGCGCGCCGACGCGCAACGCCACCCCGTTGGGCTCGCCCCGCAGCCGGGCCGCCGCCCAGCAGGCACCGAACTTCCCGGCGATCGCCAGCGCCACGCAGGCCGCCGCGAAGAGCAGCACCGACGGATTGCCGAGCAGCCCGAACTCGGTCCGCAGCCCGGAGTACGTGAAGAACAGCGGCAGGAACACGGTCGCGGCGATCGGGGTCAGCGTGTCGACGACCTTGTCGGTGCGTTCCGAGGTGGGCATGACCACCCCGACGGCGAACGCGCCGAACACCGCGTAGAGGCCGATCTCGTCGGTGTACCAGGCGACCAGGAACAGCAGCGTCACCGTGGCCAGCAGCCGTACCCGCTCATCGGCGACAGCCATCAACCGGGCGGTGATCCGGCCCCCGCCCAGCCACAGCACGAGCCCGAAGAGGATGGCGCCACCGGCCGTCACGAACGCCGGGCCCACCTTGCCGGACGCGAACGCGAGAACCACGGCGAGCAGGATCCAGGCGACCAGGTCGTCGATGGCACCGCTGGCCAGCGCGAGCGAGCCGTGCCGGGTGCCGGCCTGCCCACGCTCGGTGATGATCCGGGCGAGCATGGGGAACGCGGTGATCGCCAGCGCCACCCCGACGAAGGCCGCCGAGATGCCGACCGGGACGCCGTCGGCCTGGATCGGGACGGCGCCGGAGGTGACCAGCACCAGCAGGATGCCGAGCACGAGGGGTGCGGTGACCCCGGCCAGCGAGACCACGCCCGCGGTGCCGGCCAGGTTGGTGGTGCGGTGGGCCTTGAAGGCGTACCCGGCCTGGAACATGAAGAGGACGAGTCCCACCTGGCCGACCACGTAGAGGATCGGCAGCAGTGCCGGCGGGAAGAGCGCGGCCTGCGCGCCGGGGAAGAGTAGACCGAGCAGCGACGGGCCGAGCAGGACGCCGGCGAGCATCTCGCTCACCACCGCGGGCTGACCGATCTTGGCCAGCAGCCAGGACACCAGCTTGCAGAACAGCAGGATGACAGCGACCGCGATGAAGAACCGCGGGGCCAGCTCAGTCGGTTTCACTGCCGGACCTCCGAGAAGTAGGTGGCGCACAGGCGCAGGCGACGGGCGTCGAGAACCATCCAGGTGCCGAGCACGAGCTGTTTCAGCGAGCGGCCCACGTCGGCCACGCGGTCGCGGCGCCGCAGCCGGGCGAGCTGGGCCGGGCGGGGGCCGGGAACACCGGGCGGGGTCAGGAAGGCCGGGCCCCGGTTGGGCAGGGAACGGGTGTGCGCCACCGAGGACGCGAGGGCGAAGTGCCGCAGCACCTCGCGGGTGACGCCCCGCATCATCACCGGGGCCGAGCCCCGCGCCGGGCACGCCCGGTTGGCCGTCACGCCGAACGGGATGAAGTGCGCGTCCTTGCGCTTGAGCGTCAGCCACCGATCGGGGTTGAAGTCGTCGTCCGCTGCGGGCCCGGAGCGCTGGTAGGCGAGGTAGTTGAAGAGCAGCACGGATCCGGTGGGAAGCGTGACGTGCTCGTCGACCACGATCGGTGCGGACGTGATCCGGTGGGCGATCCCGAACAGCGGATGCACCCGCAACGTCTCGTCGATCAGCCGGTCGAGGGAGTCGTCGTCCGTGGGAGAGGAGTCGGCGGGGAAAGCGGAGGAAGCGCACAGCAACACGTGGGCCATCGCCTCGGACATCTGCACCACGGCCGTGTTGAAGAACGCGCCCTGCAGGTACCACGCCGTTTCCAGGTCGGTGAACGACGACGGCAAGGTCACCGGGCAGGTGCCGTCGGCAAGCCGCCCGAGCAGGTACCGCGTGAGTTTGTCGCGGCGGGACATGTGGCGCAGGCTGAGGCCCTTCAACGCGGTCACGACGTCGGACGCGTTCGCCACGATCAGGTCGCGCACCGCACGCGGGCACGGTTCCTGGAAGACCAGTTCGTAGTAGACCTCCGCCCAGATCGGCATCATCAGGTCGCGCAGGCGCACGAGGCTGGTCCGGTCGGACGGGAGCGCCGACAGGATCCGCCGGGCCGCCGCGGCGGCGAGCTCGTCCGAGCGTTCGTGCGGGATCGCGAGGACCTGCCGGGTCGTGCGGGCAACCGTCTTGTACCGCTCGCCGGGCTCCAGGTGTTCCTGGTGCATCTGCGGGCCGGGCGCGAGCCAGTACCAGAACAGGTCGGAGAGTCCCGCGCCACGGCTGCGTCCGTCGGCCGCCGGGTCCGAGTAGACCCGCTCGAAGTGCTCGACACCGACCAGCGGCCCCGGCACCGGAATCCCCTCGTGCCCGTTGACCTTCTCGAAGATCCATTCGCGCAGGCGGATCACCGGACTCATGCCACCACCAGGTCCGGAGTGAGGTCGGCCAGGCGTTTCGCCCCGGCCAGTGCCATGGCGTGGTCCAGCTCGCCGGTCAGGTCTCGCAATTTTTTCAGTACGCCCGGAGCGCCGCCCGCCGCCAGCCCCCACACCACCGGCCGCCCGACGAGCACGGCGTCAGCGCCGAGAGCCAGCGCGACCAGCACATCGACACCCCGCCGGATACCCCCGTCGACCAGCACCGGGATCCGCCCGCCGACCGCGTCGACCACCCGGGGCAGCGCGTCCACAGTGGCCACCGCGCCGTCGAGCTGCCGGCCGCCGTGGTTGGAGACGATCAGCCCGTCGACGCCGTGCTCGACCGCGAGCCGCGCGTCGGCCGGGTGCAGGACGCCCTTGAGCAGGATCGGCAGCCCGGTGGTCCCGCGCAGCCAGGCGATCCGGTCCCAGCCCAGGGTCGCGTCCATCTCGATCGACCGGACCTTGCCCTCGGCGTCGCGCAGGTTCTCGCAGGCCAGCCCATCGGGCAGGTCGAGGAAGCCGTTGCGCAGGTCCCGCTCGCGGCGGCCGAAGACCGGCGAGTCGACCGTCACCACCAGCGCCCGGCAGCCCGCCGCCTCGGCCCGCTTGATGACCGCCGCGGTGAAGGCCAGGTCGGACTGCGGGTAGAGCTGGAACCAGAGCGGTCCGCCCGCAGCGGCGATCTCCTCGATCGGCTGGGTGGCGGCCATGCTGACGACCATCACCGTGCCCGCCCCGGCCGCGCCCCGGGCGGTGGCCGCCTCGCCGTCCGGGTGCGCGAGCTTGTGGAAGGCCGTCGGCGCGACCAGGACCGGCGTTGCCAGCTCGGTGCCGAACAGGGTGAGCCGCAGGTCCCGGTCGCCGGTGGCACGAAGGACCCGCGGGACGATGCGGAGCCGCTCGTACGCCGCTTCGTTGGCGCGCAGCGTCCGCTCCTCTCCCGCACCGCCCGCGAAGAAGTCCTCGTGCACCGGATCCATGTCAGCCCTCAGAGCCGGCGAGGCACCGGGCCAGGAAATCGGCCAGCGGTTCGACATGCACCGCGGGCCGGTCCCACTGGTTCTCCAGGTTCTCGGCGAGATGGTGCGTGGCGACCACCGAACCCTCGCGGTGATAGCGGACCACCGGATGCAGGTACGCCGCATCGTGCGCCTGTCCGGGCACGTCCTGCGCGACCCGGGACACGGTGATGTCGAACGGGTCCACCTGATCGTGCTCGGGGCCGTACTCCAGCGTCACCACGAACGCGTGCTCGTAGTCGTGGTCGGCGGTGAAGAGCCCGGTCTGCGCGAAGTAGTCCACCGGGACTTCCTCGTGATAGCGCGCGTCGGATCCCGCGACGGTTACGACATCGGCGAGGACGGCGAACTGCTGCCACAGTGCCGAGGTCCGGTTCACGCGGGCGATGATCGCGTCGGTCAGGGCCTCGGGGGTGGCGTCCAGCTTTTCCGCGGGCCAGGCGCTCTGGGCGTACCGTCGCTCGAGAATCTTGTGGAGCGCACGCACCGCATAGCGGAACCCGTGGATGAAACCGCTGGTCGATTTCTTGAAGTCACGCTCCTGCGAGAGCGTGCCGGCGAAGAACAGGCCGGGCACGTTGATCGACTCCCACGCCTCGGTCTGTGCCGGGAAGCGGTCCCTGATCACCAGCTCGGGGCGACACGAATCGTCGAAGATCGACGCGTCGAAGCGGAAGCCGGTGCAGGCCAGCACCCGGTCGTAGTGCAGCTCCTTGATCACCTCGTTGACCCGGGAGAAGCTGAATGTGACCTTCAGCCCGTCGCCGTCGCGCTCGATGCTCTTGACGGTGCCGTCGAGGATCGCGTTGGCCGACTTCAGCTGGTACGTGTCGAGGAAGTTGTTGTTGACCGCACGCAGGTGCCCGACATAGTGGGTGCGCCACGCCATCCGCACCGAGCTCGGCCCGGCCAGGTGGATCAGCGTCGTCGTCTCCATCAGGCTGTCCGCGGTCTCGAACGCGGAGTTGCCCTTGCCGAGGATCAGGACCTTCTGGTCGAGATAGTCGCGCGGGTCGGTGGAGAACACGTCGTAGCCCTCGGCCAGCTCGAAGCCCGGGATGTCCGGCTCGACGGTCCTGGAGACACCGGTGGCGACGATGACGGCGCGCGCCTGCCAGCTGTCGTCGCCCGCCGTGACCACGAAGACGTCGTCCCGCTTGGCGACGTTCGTGACCCGGGTGTTGTAGCGGACCTTGGCGCCGGTCTTGGCCGCGAAGTCCGCGAGGTACTGCACCATCACGTCGGCGTCCGGGAAGTAGCGCTCGGTGTAGGACGTGAACCGCAGCGCCGGATCGTCGCTGAGCAGCGAGTTCCAGTCGAGCCGCAGGTTCAGCTCCGGATCGTCGGTGCCGGTGTGCGGCTTGTTGATGGAGATCAGTTGCCGATGTCGCGGATAGGTGGCGAAGAAGGCGCCCGGCGCGTCCGAACCCTCCAGCACCAGGTAGTCGCGCTTGCCGTCGGCCTCGAGCAGGGCGGCCAGCTGAAGTCCGGCCGGCCCGGCCCCGATGATCAGGTAATCAAGCGTCACGGCGATCTGTTCCAATCCGCAGCGGAAAACCGAGGTCAAAGCGAAGGGTATGAGTCAGAAATCAGAGAAATTTCAAGCTTTGCGAGTACGCCCGCCGCGGCGCGGACGTCGCCGTCGAGCGGGCGGTCCGGATCTACCGGGGGTACGGCGGCCGCGAGCGCGTCGAAGATCGTGCGGGTGTGCGGCGCGGTGGGCGTACGCGAACCGACGTGAACGGCCTGGCGCAGACCCACCGCGAGCGACCCGGTGATCAGGCTGAGCAGCTCCGCCTGGTCCCACGCGCGCAGCGCGGCCTGCGTACCCAGCGGAATCACGTCCTGGTTGTGCAGGTTGGTGGGCAGGCTCTGCATGCTCGCCGGCATCGAGTCCCGCCGGATCTCGGCGATCAGTGCGGTCGAGGCGAGCTGGACGCCCTGCATTCCGTGTTGCTGCCCGGGACCCGCCGCGAGCATCGGTGGCAGGCCGTTGTTGCGGACCGGGTCGACGAGCAGGTCCAGCTGGCGTTCCGCGAGATTGCCGATCTGCGCGATCACCATCGTCAGCATGTCCCCGGCGAACGCGGCGGGCTGGCCGAAGAAGTTGCCGCCGTGCACCACCTTGTCGCCGGCGGCTTCGAAGATCGGATTGTCGCTGACCCCCGCCAGATCGGCGGTGACCACGCCGTCCACATAGCGCAACGCGTCCTCGGCCGCGCCTAGCAGTTGCGGCGAGCACCGGATGCTGTACGGCTCCTGCAGCGGCCGCTTCCCCTTTGTCACTCCGCTGAGAACGGCGCGCATCGTGGCCGCGACGTCGATCGCGCCGGGGTGGGCGAAGCGGTCGAGCAGGTCGGCGTCGAGGAACTGCGGATCGCAGCCGAGCAGGTCGGCGAGAAGACACGTGAGCAGCTGAATCACCCGGTGCGAGCTGCGTACCCGGTCGAGGGCCAGCGCCAGCGCCGCCGTGGTCAGCGACGTGCCGTTGACCAGGGCGAGCGCGTCCCGCCCGTCCAGCGGCAACGGTTCCAGGCCGGCCCTGTCCAGGGCTGCCGCCGCGGGAAGCCGCTCGCCGTCCACATAGGCGTGCCCGCGGCCTCGCAACGCCTGGGCCGCGGCGCCCAGCGGGATCAGGTCGCCGCTCGCGCCGACCGAGCCGAGCCGCGGCATCGCCGGGGTGAACGTGGTGCCGAGCATCGCCACCAGCGCGTCGATCACGTGCGGGGACACACCGGAGGCGCCCTGCGCGAGGGAGCGGGCCCGGATCAGCATCGTCGCGCGCACCACGTCCAGGGCGATGTCCGGGCCCTGGCCGGCGCCGAGATGCGCGAGTGTGTTGTCGGCCTGATCGCGCAGATCGGCCCGGCCCGCATAACCCACCAGCGCACCGAACCCGGTGGTGCTGCCATAGACCGCACGGTCGTCGCCGAGCACCTTGGTCAGGAAGACGCGCGACGCGGTGACCCGGTCCCGGACCTCCGGACCCGCGACCACCGTGATCGGATCGCGCGCGGCCCGCAGGTCGGCGATGCGCAACGGCGTCGCCAGATCCACCTCAATCGTCATGGTCGCCGACGGTAGAGACCATTTCTCAGAAGGCTCTGAAATCGCGTCAGTAGGTTGCGGCGCATGACGCACGACTACCTCATCATCGGCGCCGGACCCGCGGGTCTGCAGCTCGCCGCCCTGCTGGAGCGCGACGGTCAGGACTACGTCGTGCTGGAGGGCGGCGCCGCACCGGGCACGTTCTTCACCACCTATCCTCGGCACCGCCAGCTGATCTCGATCAACAAGGTCTGGACCGGGTCGCAGGATCCCGAGTACAACCTGCGGGCGGACTGGAATTCGCTGCTCACCGACGATCCGGCGCTGTTGTTCAAGAACTACAGCTCGCGGTATTTCCCCTCCGCCGACGACCTCGTGCGCTATCTCGCGGATTTCGCCCGGGGGCTCAACGTCCGATATTCCACGCCGGTCACCTCCATCGGCCGTGATTCGGACTTCGTCATCAATGGGACGATCCACGCCAAGCGCGTCATCGTCGCCACCGGTGTGTCACAGCTCTACGTGCCGCCGATCGAGGGTGTTGAGCTGGCCGAACGCTACGACACCGTCAGCGTCGACCCCGATGACTTCGTGAACCAGCGGGTGCTGATCGTCGGCAAGGGCAACTCCGCCTTCGAGACAGCCGACGCGCTCATCGAGACCGCCGCTGTCATTCACGTCGCCGGCCCGCACTCCATCAAACTGGCCTGGCAATCGCATTACGTCGGGCACCTGCGCGCGGTCAACAACAACTTCCTCGACACCTACCAGCTCAAATCCCAGAACGCGGTCCTGGACGGCACCATCGAGGAGATCACGCGCAAGCCCGATGGCGGCTTCCGGGTCCTCTTCCGGTACGCCCGGACCGTCGAAAATCTGCGGGAGCTCGACTACGACCGCGTGATCCTGTGCACCGGCTTCCAGTTCGACGCGACCCCGTTCGACGACTCGGCACGCCCCGCCCTGGTCATCAAGGACCGGTTCCCCGAACAGACGCCGGCCTTCGAATCGGTCAACGTCCCCGGAATGTACTTCGCCGGCACGCTGACCCAGCAGCGTGACTTCAAGAAGTCGACGAGCGGTTTCATCCACGGTTTCCGCTACGGCGTCCGCGCCCTGCACCGCATCCTCGGCACCCGGTACCACGACGCACCGTGGCCCGCCCGCGAGCTGGATCTGACGCCGGAGGCGATCGCCGACGCGATCATCGCCCGGATCAACGTGACCTCGGCGTTGTGGCAGCAGTTCGCCGTACTGGCCGACGTCGTGACGGTCAGCGGGTCCACTGTGCGGTACCAGGAGGAGGTGCCGGTCGCGTACCTCGCCGATGGTGGTCTCGGGGTCTTCGACCTGGCCTTCGTGACGACGCTGGAATACGGCCCGGACCACGACCAGGTCGACCCCTTCGACATCAGCGTCCCCCGGATCGCCGAGAACGACGCGGCTGCGGCCCACGACGCCAGCTACCTGCACCCGGTGGTCCGCGTCCGCCGCGACGGCCAGGTGATCGCCGAGCACCACCTCGCCGAGAACCTGGAGAACCACTGGAACCTGCCGACCGTGCACCAGCAGCCGCTCGTCGCGTTCGTGAAGGGCATCCTCGCCGATGCACTCTGAAGTCTGGCCCCAACCGCTGCTGGACCTGCTCGCCACGGGTGACGACCGCCCGGTCTTCGAGGACGGCGCCCGGGTGGTCACCGCCCGGGAGATGCACGTCATGATCCGCAGGATCGCGGCCGGCCTGCGGGGGCTGGGCATCGGCCCCGGGGTGGGCGTCGCGTTGAAGCTCGGCGTATCAGCCCCGGCCTTCGCTGCCACCATCGCCGCGTTCGCCGTCGGGGCGCGCGTCTCCGGCCTGCGCCCCGGACTGACCCCGCCCCAGCTCGATCATCTCCTGAGCAACGACGACGCCACGCTGATCGACGACGCCACGGTCACCGATCTGTTGTCCACCGCGGCTTCCTCCCACCCGCTCGTCGCCGCGGGAAGACCGTCGGACATCGCCCGGATCATCTACACGAGCGGCAGCACGGGAGACCCCAAGGGCTGTGCCCAGACGTACGCGGCCATGTCAGCAGCCTGGGCGCCCTACCCGGACCGCTGGCCCCCCGCAGTGGCCGAGCTGGCCTCCCGGATGCAGCGTTACCTGGTCTTCGGCTCCCTCGCCAGCCAGGTGATGCTCGAATACGGCATCCTCACCCTGGCCGCGGGCGGCACCCTGGTCAACGCCCACCCCCCGGCCTTCCCCGCCGCCATCGTCGAGCACCGGGCCACCGCCAGCGTCATCACGGTCGGCAAGCTCTACCAGCTCGTCCGCGACCAGCGCGCCGACCCCGCCGACCTGAGCAGCCTGGGCGCGCTGCTGGTCTCGGGCTCCCCGCTGGATCCCGGCCGGCTCGCCGAGGCCCTCGACGTCCTCGGCCCGGTCATCTTCCACGGCTACGGCCAGACCGAAACCGGCATGATCTCCCTGGTCACGCCCGCCGAGATGCTGGCCTCCCCGGCCGCCCTCGCCTCGGTCGGCCGCCCACCCACGGTGAACGACATCTCCCTGCGCGACGGCGAACTCTACGTCCGCACCCCCGCCCAGGCCGGCTCCTACTGGAAGAACCCGTCCGAATCGGCCGAGGTCTTCGTGGACGGCTGGATCCGCACCCGCGACCTCGCCGAACTCGACCCCGACGGCAACCTGCGCCTCCTCGGCCGGACCCGCGACGTCATCATCGTCAACGCCAACCTCGTCTACGCCGGCCCGATCGAGCGAACCCTCGCCACCGACCCGGCCGTCGCCGAGGCCTACGTCGTCGGCCGCCCGGACGAACAGACCGGCGAGGCCGTCCACGCCTACCTGGTCCCGGCCATCGGCCAGACCCCCGATCCCGCCCTGCTCCGCAAACTCGTCGCCCACCGCCTCGGCGAAGCCGCCGTCCCCCGCACGATCACCCTGATCGACCAGGTCCCGATCGCCTCCACCGGCAAGCCGGACAAGAACGCCCTCCCCTAGCCGCCGTAGCCTGCTCGGGCCGGGCGGTCCGGCTACTCGTCGGGTTCCTGCATCCACCACTCCGTGAACTGGCGGGCCTGGCCGCTGTTGTTCAGGCGCAGCACCCACATGTTGCGGAAGACCCGGACCGCCGGCGCGGTGTAGGCGGTGCGGCCCTCGATGATGGCCAGGTCGTCGGTGACGATGACCGGGTGCCAGGTGAAGGTGAACGTGCCCGGGTCGTCCTTGCGGTCGAGCCACCCGGCGACGATGGTCTCGCGGCCCAGCCAGGGTGCGGCGAACGGTTCGGTGAAGTACGCGGCGTCCTCGGTGAAGAGGCTGCCGATCTCCTCGGCGTCGTTGGAGAGCCACGCCGCGCGGTAGTTCTCGACCCAGGCGGTGACGGCGTCGAGATTGGTCATGACGCCTCACGTTCGGGGTAGTTGGCGATCTCCACGAGGTTGTCGTCGGGGTCGCGTACGTAGACGCTGCGGATCTCGCCCCGGGCGCCGGTGCGGGTCACCGGGCCCTCGATCAGGGGTACGCCGTGCTCGGCCAGGGTTGCCATGACCTCCTCCAGCGGGGTGGCGGCGATCAGGCAGAGGTCGACGGTGCCGGGGGCCGGATGAGCCGCCTTGGGTTCGAACTCGTGCCCGGCCTCGTGGAGGTTGAATTTCTGGGTGCCGAAGTGCAGCGCCCAGCGCTCCCCCTCGAACGACTCGGCGCGCATGCCGAGCACGTCGCGGTAGAAGGCCAGGGTGCGGTCGATCGAGGCGACCGTCAGGACCAGGTGGTCGAGGGTGAGGATGCGCATCACTCGTACGCCAATCGCTCGAAGTCGGTCATCGTGCCGTTCCAGAGCACGTGGCTGGCCTGGGTGAACGCGAGCGCGACCAGGTTCTCGCGGCGGTTGTTGAACCAGATGGTGCCGTAGCCGCCGGGCCAGCCGTACCGCCCGTTGGTGTCCTTGACCGCCACGCCGAAGCCCCAGCCGTCGCCGTCCAGGAAGCCGGAGCCGGCGATCTGGTCGGCGGTCAGGTGGTTGCTCGTCATCAGGTCGACGGACTTCTCGGACAGCAGCCGGGTGCCGCCGTGCACGCCCCGGTTGAGCAGCATCCGGGCGAAGGAGTGGAACTCGTCCACAGTCGACACGAGGCCGCCGGCGCCGGTGGGGAACGACGGGTCCTGGGCCCAGACCTCGGGGCCGGTCGCGGTGCTGGCCGTGAGCGAGCCGTCGGCGGGGTCGCTCGCGTAGGAAACCGGGAGGTCCCGGGCACGCTCGGGCGGCAGCGAGAACCCGGTCTCGCGCATGCCGAGCGGGTCGAGCAGGCGCTCCCGCAGCACCTCACCGAGCGGTTTGCCGGCGGCGCGGGAGAGCAGCACGCCGAGGACGTTGTAGGCGGTGTTGTACTGCCATTGCGTGCCGGGTTGGACCATGAGCGGCAGGGTCGCGAACCTGCGGATCCACTCGTCGGGCTCCCACGGCGTACGCGGCTCGGGGGCCCCGAGCGCGAGCTGCAGCTCCTCGGCCGCCTCGACGATGGGCCACACGGTCGCCGGATTGAAGATCGTCCCGGTGCCCATCCGGAAGGTCAGCAGGTCCTCGACGGTGACCGGGCGCTCCAGCGGCACCGTCTCGTCGAGCGGGCCGTCCGGGCGTGCCAGCACCCGCTGACCGGCGAGCTCCGGCAGCAGCCTGTGGATCGGCTCCTCGAGATCGAGCAGATCGTCCTGCGCCAGCACCAGCGTCAGGGCCGCGAGCACCGGCTTGGTCATCGACGCGATCCGGAAGATCGTGTCGCGGCGCATCGGGACGCCACCCTCGAACGCGGTCGCGCCGATCGTGTCGACGTGGACGTCATCACCGTGAGCGATGAGCGTGACGATCCCCGGGAACTCGCCACGCTCGACGCGAGCGGTCAGCACCTCATGCAACGTCATGGAACCCACCTTGCCAGGAACCTCCGGCTGCGGGGCTGTCGGACCCTGCGGATAGCGTCTTGGCGTGACCAATCAGTGGCGGCATCTGCCCGCGCCGGCCCGGCCCATCGCCGCGGCCCTGGCAGCGGCGGTCACAGCCGCGAAAGCCAAGGACAAGCAGGCCCTGACCGAAGCGGTGGCCGAGCTCAGCGCCCAGGACCAGGCCCAGACCGGGCTCATCCTGGGTACGACCGTACGGCTGATGCTCGAGACCCGGCACCCGGACGGCATCGACGCCGACGACGTGCGCGCGGTGCTGAGCACCACCGTCATGCCGGCCCTGCCCTGGAGCCCCGAGGTCGACCCTCAGGTCCTGCTGTACCTGCTCGCCAACGCCCTCGGTGTCTGGGAGGACGACGGCGAGCCCAGCCCCAAACCGGAGCCGCTCGCCCTGAACGCCGCCCTGCTGATCGACCACCTCATCGGCGAGGACCCGATCGTTCAGGTGCTGACGGCCACCCTCGCCGAGATCGAGCGCGCCCAGCTCAACGACTGATCAGGCCCTCGACCGGAACGCATGCCGGTACGCGTGCGGGCTGGTCCCGACGATGCGCTTGAACCGGTCACGAAAGGCCGTCGGGGAGCCGAACCCGACGGTCGATCCGATCCGGTCCACGCCCTCCGCCGTCGTTTCGAGCAGGTGCTGGGCCCGGCGGATGCGCGACAGGTGCAACCACTGCAGCGGCGTCGTGCCGGTGTGCTCACGGAAGCGCCGGTTCAGGGTGCGGGTGCTCATGCCGGCGTGCGCGGCTATCTCAGCGGTCGTGAGCTCCCGGTCACCGCTCTCGTCGAGCCAGCGCAGCAGCGGTTCCATGGTCGAACCGCGGGGGGCGGGCGGCTGCTCGGGGACGATGAACTGCGCCTGACCACCCGCGCGTTCCAGCGGCATGACCGACAACCGGGCAGCGTCCGCCGCGACGGCCGAGCCGTGGTCCCGGCGGATCATGTGCAGGCAGAGATCCATTCCCGCGGCCGCTCCCGCCGAGGTCAGGAACTGTCCGTTGTCGACGTAGAGCACGCCCGGGTCCACCTCGACCGCCGGATACCGCGCCGCCAGCTCGGGTGCGGCGACCCAGTGGGTGGTCGCCCGGAGCCCGTCGAGCAGGCCGGTCGCGGCAAGGACGAACGCGCCGGCACAGATGGACGCGATCCGGGTGCCGCGAGCTGCGGCATACCTCAGCAGTTCCACAACCTCATCGGGTACGCCCGGAGTCACGTCAGCGATCCCCGGCAACACAACCGTGTCAGCGATCGCGAGCACGTCCAACCCCCACGGCGCGCGCAGGGTGAACGCCCCGGCGTCGACCTCGTCGGTTGCGGCGCAGACGCGTACGTCGTACGGAAATGATCCGTCAGCCAGACGCGTGCGGGAGAAAACCTCGAGCGGCGTGGCAAGGTCGAACGGCACCACGTTCTCCAACGCGAGCACGGCCACGATATGCATGGTCCCGGAGCCTATCCGCACCGCCTGGCGGAAATCCGTTGGCTTATGGCATTCCGGCCACTGTCCCCCGTCCCGACCCCTCCCTACGGTCGACAGACGTGACAAAAGTGCTCCTCTCCCTCCACGTCCTGGCAGCCATCCTCGCCATCGGCCCGGTAGCCGTCGCCGCCAGCATGTTCCCCGCAACCCTGCGCCGGCTCACCCCCGACACGGCACCGGCGCTGCGTACCCTCCACCGGATCTGCCGGGTCTACGCGGTCCTCGGCATCCTGGTCCCGCTCTTCGGCCTGGCCACAGCGAGCAGCCTGGGCGTCCTGACCGAGATCTGGCTGATCATCTCCATGGCCCTGACCGCCGCAGCGGCAGCAATCCTCACGCTGGCGATCCTCCCCCGCCAGTCCGCCGCCCTGACCGGTCCACCCCTCCCCGCCACCGCAGCCCGCCTCGGCATGCTCACCGGCATCTTCAACCTGACCTGGGCCGCCGTAGTCGTACTGATGATCATCCGCCCCGGCTCCACAACGGGAGCCTGACCATGCCCCCTTCACCACTCCTCCGCACCGCCGCAACCATCGAACTAACCTCGATCATCCTGCTCCTCACCAACCTGGCCACCGTCCACTGGCAGGCAATCGCCACCCTCCTCGGCCCCCTGCACGGCTGCGCCTACCTGGCCGTCATCGGCACCACCCTGCGAGAGTCCCCCGACACCCGCACCCGCCTGCTCGCCCTCCTCCCTGGCGCAGGCGGCCTCCTGACCGCCCGCCGCATCCGAGCCACCCCCGAACCGGACGTGCCCACCCCGGCGTGATCGTTCAAGCACGCGTCCTTGCTGCCACCCGGTTCTTGCTGCCACCCGGTCCTGCTGCCACACGGCGTTGCTGCCACTCGGTCCTGCCGCCACCCGGCGTTGCTGCCACGCGGCCTTTCTGCCACCCCGCCGGGCCGACTCTGCGGGCCTGCCGAATCGCGGCCGTTCGCAGCCCGTCCTGTTCCCAGCCCGCCCTGTTCGCAGGCCGCCCTGTTGTAGGCCGCCCTGTTGTAGGCCGCCCCGGAGGATCCGGGCTGTTCGCGGGCGGGAAGCGAACGTTCGGGCCGTGACCCCGGCGGATCCGGCAGGTCCCGCCGGGAGCCTCGGCGGATGGCGTCTGCCCGGTCGGCGGTCGAGAACACCGGTCGGCGTGCCCCTCCCGAGGCGAAAGTGCCGATTCCGCCCCCCTGTGAAGTCGGCACGCTAGGGCCTGCATCGATGCGGGAGGCGAATCGTTGAGCCAACCGGTGGCGGCGGGCTCGCCGGCGCCTTCCGCCGCCCGACAGGAGTCCGCCCATGGCCAAGGAACGACCGGTGAACACCGGAGCCAAGGCGGCAAACGCCCGGAACCGGCAGCCCGCAGCGCCGCCCACCCCGGGCCCGCGCCGCCCCGTCACCGGAAGCGCCTCCGACCCCCGCCCCATCGCCCCGCCATTCCTGGCCCAACCAGCCCCCACCCACCCAGCCGGCCCAACCAGCGAACCGGCCCCTGACCAGCCCACCCAGGGTCAGCCCACCCAAGGTCAGCCCGTGCCGGGCCAGGGCGTGCCGGGCCAGGGCGTGCCGGGCCAGGGCGTGCCGGGCCAGGGCGTGCCGGGCCAGGGCGTGGCGGGTCGGGGCGTGGCGGGTCGGGCTGTTCCGGGCCGGGCTGGGTCTCAAGAGCAAGTCGCAGGGGACGAGGCCGCCGTGGGTCGAGCTGAGCAGGAGCACTTGACCCGGGATGGCAGCGCGCAGGGTGACGGTGCGCCGGTACCCGGTGAGCGGATGGATCGGGGATCAGCGAGCCGTGGCCCAGCGGGCCGAGGGCAGGCGGGCCAAGAACAGGCGGGCCGAGGGCCAGCGGGCCGAGGGCAGGCCGGCCAAGAACAGGCGGGCCATGGGCAACCAGGCCATGGGCAGGCAGGCCATGGGCAGGCAGGCCATGGGCAGGCAGGCCATGGGCAGGCAGGCCATGAACAGGCGGGCGGGGAGCACGAGGGTCGGGAGCAGGTAGTGGAGCAGGTGGTGGGGCATGAGCAGCCGGGTCGGGGTCGTCCGAGTGGGGGGGATGCCGAGCGGGACTACATGGGTGAGGGGAAGACGATGCCGGGTGCCGTTGATGGTGCGACTGCGAGAGGGCGGGCGGCCGCTCCGGAGCAGGCCGTGGGGCAGGCGCCACAGCGGGCTGGGGGCGAGCGGATGCCGGCTCGGCCCGGGGCTCAGAGTCCGGCGCGGGAGCGGGTGCAGGGACCGGGCGGTGAGCGTGCTCATGGGCAGACCGGGGAGCCTGCGCAAGGACAGCGCGGGGTGCGTGCGCAGGGGCAGGGCCAGCAGCAGGCGCAAGGGCAGAGTCCGGAGCAGGCGCAAGGGCACGGCGACCAGCGGGCGCAAGGACTGAGTGACCAGCTCGCGCGGGGGCAAGGTGAGCCGCAGGGGCAGGGCGAGCAGCTTGCACGGGCGCAGGGCGAGCCGCGGGCGCAGGGCGAGCAGCGGGCGCAGGGCGAGCAGCGGGCGCAGGGCGAGCAGCTTGCGCGGGCGCAGGGTGGGGAGCGGGGGCTGGGGCGGGCGCCGGGGCAGGGTGGGGAGCGGCGGGTTGAGATGGGGGTGGGGCGGGGTGGGAACAAGGTGGGTGAGGGTCGGGGGAAGGGTGGTGGGCCTCGGCCTCGGAATCAGCGGGGGGTCGCCAAGGTTCCTGTGCGGCCGGCGCCTCGGCCGCCGTTTCCTGGGTTGAAGTTGCAGCCGATGGTGCATGTGGCGGACATGCCGGCCGCTGTGAATTTCTATGAGGCCATGGGCGGCGAGCTCATCCATGGTGACCGGGATGGGGAGTGGGTGCTCATGCAGGTCGGGAATGCGCAGATCGGGCTGGTTGTACGGCCTCCTGATCCTTCTCGGGGGGAGAGCACCGTGGAGTTGAACTTCTCCGCGACGATGCCGTTGGATCGGCTCGAGCAGATGTTGCGGGAGCGGGACATCACCATTGTGGAGGTGGCCGATGATCCCGAGGTCGGGGTTCGGCTGCATGTGGAGACGCCGGACGGGATGCCGATCAAGATTCACCATGTCGAGCCTGACCTGCTGGTGTAACCGTCCGAATTGTCCGGCCGGCCGCAACTGAGGCCGGCCGGTCGGAACGAAGCCCGGCCGGTCAGGACCAGAGCAGGCCAGCCAGGACCAGAGCAGGCCGGTCAGGACCAGATCGGGCCAGCCAGGACCAGAGCAGGGCAGTCAGGACCAGAGCAGGACTAAGACCGGCCGGAGGAAGCGACCCGGGCGCGGTGGTCGGGGTCGGGGACTGCCAGGTGCAGGATGAGCAGGCCGATCAGGGCACCGGCCGTGTTGGCGATCAGGTCGTTGATGTCGACCGTTCGCCGGCTGCCCACCGTCAGGCCGAGGATCAGCTGCACGAGTTCGATTGCCGTGCTGGCCAGGCCGGAGCGGAGCAGCATCGGCAGGTAGCCGTCGGACCTGCGCCAGAGCAGGGGCAGCAGGATGCCGAACGGGATGAACATGATGACGTTCAGGGTGAAGCTGGGGCCGTCCACGTCGCCGGGGATCCAGCGGAGCATGTCGCTGAACGGGTCGCCCGCCCAGTAGGACGCCGGGTGCGGGTGGATCGGGAAGATGGTCACGGCGATGACGCTCAGTGCGTACCCGATGAGGGTTGTGCCGATGAAGTGCCGCCGCATGATCATTCAACGGTAATCGATTCCGGACGTCCGGCCTTCGGGGCCGTCGCGGAGATGCCCGCGCCGCGCTTCGCCATGCGGCCAGGGTGCCGCGCATTACGGAGCGCGTCCAACTTCCTTCACCCGGTAGGCGTAATGGTGTACGCCACTTGCAGTCGATAAAAGTTTGCAGGCACTGCAAGTTCGACCGTACGGTGACCCGGTGGACGAGGCGAAGACCGGGCGGCGCGACCGCAAGAAGCAGCAGACGCGTCAGGCGCTGATCGAGGCTGCGCTGCGGCTGGTCGACGAACGCGGGCTCGAGCACGTCACCGTCGAGGACATCGCCGACGCCGCTGACGTGTCGCCACGCACGTTCTTCAACTACTTCGCGAGCAAGGACGAGGCGATCACCGGCGACCTGTTCGTCGAGGACGACGGCACCGGGGAGCGGCTCCTGTCGGCGGCTCCGGGCGTACCCGTAGTCGAGGCCTTTTTAAATGCGATGGCGCCGGGGCTGACCGCCATGCAGGATGACCGGGATGTCTGGTTCTTGCGCATGCGGGTGATGGAGGCCAATCCGTCGCTGGTCATGAGCCTGATCGCCCGCAGCAGCGCCGCCGAGAACCAGCTGGTCCGGGTCGTGGCCAAGCGTCTCGGCCTGCCTCAGGCCCATCCCTATCCGGCGGTCTTCGCGGCCGCGGCCGGCGGCGCGGTGCGCACCGCGATGATGCGCTGGCCGAGCGCCCGGCGCCCCCTGACCGACCTGGTTGATGAGGCGTTCAGCTACCTGGCAACCGGCTTGGCAGACCCCCAGAACGAGCAAGATCCGGCAGATCCGATCAATGAGAGAAGAAATGAGCTCTGACACGCAAGACGTGAAGGCCGAGGCGGTGAGCAGCGCCGGGACCGCCGGCCGGATGACGCACCGCGAGGTCGTCCAGGCTTTGTCCGGCCTGATGATGGGCATGTTCGTGACCATCCTGGCCTCGACGGTGGTGTCCAACGCGCTGCCCCGGATCATCGCCGACCTGGGCGGTTCGCAGTCCGTCTACACCTGGATCGTCACCACCGAGCTGCTGGCCATGACGGCGACCGTGCCGCTGTGGGGCAAGATGGCCGACCTCTACAGCAAGAAGCTGCTCATCCAGCTCTCGCTCGGGCTGTTCGTGGCGGGTTCGCTGATCGCCGGCTCCGCGCCGAACGTGGAGCTGCTCATCGTCAGCCGCGTGGTGCAGGGCATCGGCGCGGGTGGCATGACGGCGCTCGCGACCATCGTCATGGCGGCGATGATCCCGCCCCGTGAGCTGGGCCGATACTCCGGCATGTTCGGTGCGGTCTTCGGTGTCGCCACGATCGCCGGGCCGCTGATCGGTGGTCTGCTCGTCGACACCAGCTGGCTGGGCTGGCGCTGGTGCTTCTTCATCGGGGTGCCGTTCTCCGTCGCCGCGATCCTGCTGCTGCAGCGCACGCTCAACCTCCCGACCGTGCGCCGCAAGGTGAGCATCGACTGGCTGGGCGCTTTCCTGATCACGGCCGGGGTCAGCACGCTGCTGATCTGGTCAACGCTCGCCGGCGACAAGTACGACTGGGTGTCCGGCACCTCGGCGATCTTCGTGGCCGCCGGTGTGGTGCTTCTCGCGCTCGCCGTCTGGGCGGAGTCGAGGGCGACCGAGCCGATCATCCCGCTCAGCATCTTCCGCAACCGCACGGTCTCCCTGACCGTGATCGCCAGCGTGCTGGTCGGTGTGGCCATGTTCGGTGGCACGGTCTTCCTGTCGCAGTACTTCCAGGTCTCGCTCGGGAAGTCGCCGACGGTGGCCGGCCTGATGAGCCTGCCGATGATCTTCGGTCTGCTGGTCTCGTCGACGGTCGCGGGTCAGCTGATCACGAAGTACGGCAGGTGGAAGCGTTACCTGGTCGCCGGTGCGATCGTGATGACAGCCGGAATGCTGCTGCTCAGCACGATCGACGAGCACACGAGCGTACTGATGCTGTCGATCTGGATGTTCGTGCTCGGGGCCGGCGTCGGCATGCTCATGCAGAACCTCGTGCTCGCGGCGCAGAACGACGTCCCGGCGAACGAGCTGGGCGCGGCCACCTCCACGCTGACGTTCTTCCGCAGCATGGGTGGCGCGATCGGGGTCAGCGCCCTGGGCGCGGTGCTGGCCGGCAAGGTGACATCGCTGTTCGCCGAGAAGTTCCCGCAGGCAGCGACCGGTGGGACGGCGGCGGTGCCCGACCTGACCACGCTGCCGGAGCAGGCCCGCGTGATCGTGGCGAACATCTACGCCCAGGCGACCTCGGAGCTGTTCATGGTGGCCGCCCCGATCGCCGCCCTCGCCTTCGTGGCGGTGGTCTTCGTCAAGGAGAAGCCGCTGCACACGATGAGCGGTGACGAGCGCCGGGCCCAGGAAGAAGCCGGGCTTCCGCTGCACTGATTTCTACACAATATGGAGAAAAGGCCCGGGGACACTCGGGCCTTTTCTATGCCCCGCGGGGCGCGTACATGATGACGCCGACCCCGGCGAGGCACAGGGCCGCACCGATCAGGTCCCAGCGGTCAGGCCGGAACCCGTCGACGAGCATCCCCCAGGCGAGTGAACCCGCCACGAAGACGCCGCCGTACGCGGCCAGGATCCGGCCGAAGTTCGCATCCGACTGCAGCGTCGCCACGAACCCGTACGCCCCGAGCGCGACCACCCCGGCACCGGCGAACACCAGTCCCCGGTGCTCCCGGACGCCTTGCCAGACCAGCCACGCACCGCCGATCTCAGCGAGCGCGGCCAGCAGGAACAACGCGACGGACCTGAGCACTGTCATGTACTGCATTCTCGCGGACGGACACCCACTCCCCGCGGCAACGGGGTTTCACCCGCCTCCCTGCGGCAACAGGGAAGACAAGTGGGGTGGGTCAGCTCGGGCGCAGACCGACAGAAGTACGCGGTGACGGGGGTTCCGCGCAGCCCAGCAGGCCGACGAGGCCCGAGATCCAGAGCTGGCGGTACACGGTCGGGCTCGGGTGGCTGACCACCAGCTTGACACCGGATGCCGCAGCCGTGTGGAAGCAGGCGACGAGAATACCGATGCCGATGCTGTCGATCAGCATGACGCGTTGCAGGTCGAGGTCTATCCGGCCCGGCGTCTGCGAGGTCAGGACGTCGTTGACGGCGTCTCGCATGACGTGGGCGTTGTCGAGGTCGATCTCGCCACTGGGCGCGATCTGAATGGTGCCATCGGCCAACTGACGAGTGGTGATCGGCAGATACACGGCTGCCCTCTTCCTGTCCTGGCGTCGTGCGGGCGACGCCGAACCTCCTGCGGAGTCTGCTGCACCCCGGAAATCAGCCGGATTGCCGGCAATTGGGGGACAGCCCGGTACCTCACCAAGGCACCGGCCGACATTGCGGCTCAACAACAATCCGCTGGTCTGCAAGTTACGCCAGGTAGGCGCGGAACGCCAGAGTAGTTCATCGAGCCGGAATGTGCTGGAACGGTCACCCGGTGGCACGAACATTGACGATCGGGTACACCTTACGAATACTCAGCGTATGCGTAGGAGTGCCATACGAGATGAATGACGTTCACTTCAGGACGGTCGCATCGCCTGTGGAGGCTCCCGCCTCAGCAAGTGTCAACAGCGTTGATATTGACGAAACACGATTCTTGCTAAACCGGTTCTATTACCCGGTAGCGGTGGGGGTGCCGGAGGGGGCGGAAGGCTTCTCGTTCCGGGCGGATGTGATCCAACTCGGACCGCTGACCGTCGGCCAGCTGGGCTACGGGGGCACCACGATCACGACGATCGCCTCGGAGCTGGACGCGTACCACCTGAGCGTCCCGACCTCCGGAAAGCTGTACGCGCACCACGCGGGCCACAAGGCGGTGATCCTCCCGGGCCGGGCGGCGGTGTTCGGACCGGGCGGCCCGGTCTACGTGCTGCACGAGAAGGACTCCGTCGAGCTGGACGTCAAGATCGAACGCTCGGCCCTCGAGGCGGAGCTCGCCACCATGCTCGGCCACCGGGTGCACGGACCGCTCGGCCTGCCTCCGGTCATCGACGTGTCCCGGGGGCCACTGCGCAGCTGGGCCCGGCTCGTGGCGTTGCTGCGCGGGGAGATCACCCATCCGGGCAGCCTGCTCAGCCAGCCCATCATCGCCGGACAGCTGCGTCAGGGCGTCCTCAGCGGGCTGCTGCTGAGCGTCCCGCACCGCTACACCGACGAGCTGAACGCTCCCGCGCCGGCCGGCCCGCCACGGGCCATCCAGCGGGCCATCGACGCCATCAACGACGAACCGGAGCGGCCCTTCACGGTGGCCGACCTCGCCGCGATAGCCGGGGTGAGTGTGCGGTCACTGCAGGAGGGATTCCGACGGTACGTGGACAGCGCGCCGATGACATACCTCCAGCAGGTACGGCTGGGCCGCGCCCATGACGCGTTGCTGCGCGAGGACCCGGCCCGCGCGACCGTGGCGGCAATCGCGCACCGGTGGGGATTCGCGCATCTGGGGCGTTTCGCCTCGGCGTACCGTCTGCGTTACGGGGTCTGCCCCTCGGACACACTGCGCGGTAACGGCTAGCTGACCAGGGGCTATTCTCCCGGGTCGCGGCGATGCCGGGGGCGCGGCAGGCCATCCATCCGGGAGGCAGCGGACGCGCCACCGAAGAGGTTGCCACGTGGGGGCACCCAGTCGCGCCACGGGCCCAGGTGGGCCGGGACGGCAGCGGCTTCGCCATCCCCCGCACCCTGCAGCACGCGCAGATATTCCAGGACCCGGGCGGCCGCCGCGCCGCCGTCCCGGGCAAGCGCCGCCAGAATCTCGCGCTCGTCGTCGAGGTCGGCACCCCGTCGCTCCATGGCCGTGGCGAGCCCGATCAGGAGCCGCACCACCTCGCTCGCATCTCGCTCGGCGTCGGGCAGGCTGGTCATCGTGGACCGTCCGGCTGCATTTCTCCGCGATCACTCATCTCTAGTCACGTTCCCCTCGCCACCGGTGTGCGCGGTCCCCGCCGGACACACCCACACAGATGACACCGCAAAAATGTATTCGTCCCGCTACTCACCGTCCATCCGATGCGCGCGAGGGTTGTCCGAATCACGCTCGCACGGCGCCGAAGTGAGTGATCGTCCCATTTATTCCGGCGTACCGCGCTGTGACGAGCGGCTCGCGTTGAGAAGTGTTTGCACGGGGTATGCCGGAGAACTGAAATGCAGGCATCCATCTTGGAGGGGCGATGACCGAGCAGATCCGTCAGCCGCTGGAGGAAGAGCCCGAGGTCCTGGACGCCATCGAGGACGACGTGGCGGTCGAGGCATTCGTCACCGGCGGTGGCCCCGACGCGGACACGCCCGAATTTGTGGAGCCGGGCGAGCGGCCCGCGACGGCGCCCGGGCGATCGGGCGCACCGTCTCCTGAAAAGCTCTGAAACACCTCTGGCCGACGAGGCATCGCCTCGTCGGCCAGGTCGAACCGGCGCGACAGTTATCCCACTGTCGCGGTGATGGTGTGCCAGCCGGTAGCGCCGTCGGGGAACGGCGTGACGCGTTGTTCCGGCTGGATCGCGCCCGTCCCGTCGGTGGCGCGGACCGAGAGGGTGTGCGGGCCGGCCGTGGCCTGCCAGGCATAACGCCATTGGACCCAGGTGTCCGAGGACGGCACCGGGAGCAGATCGGCCTTCTCCCATTGGCGGTCGTCGACACGTACCTCGACGTTGCGAATGCCCCGGCCCTGTGCCCAGGCGACACCGGCGACGGTCACCTTGCCGGCCTGGATGTCGGCGAACGGCTTCGGCTTGTCGATGCGTGAGGCGGTCTTCACCGGGCCCTCGGCACCCCAGCCGCGCTGCACCCAGTAGGCGTCGTAGTCCGCGAACGTCGTGAGTTCAAGCTCGGTGATCCACTTGCAGGCGCCGGCATAGCCGTACAGGCCCGGGGTGAGCATCCGGACGGGGAAGCCGTGCTCGAGCGGCAGCGGTTCGCCGTTCATGCCGACCACGAGCATCGCGTCGCGGCCGTCGTTGACGGTGGCGACCGGCGTGCCGATGGTCATGCCTTCGATAGAGCGGGCCACCAGCTGGTCGGCTGCCGGGTCGACACCCAGCTCGGCCAGCAGCGGCGCGAGCGGTACGCCCAGCCACCGAGCCGTACCCACATAGGGCCCGCCGACCTCGTTGGACACGCAGTTCAGGGTGATGTCCCGCTCGATCAGCGGGCGTTTGAGCAGGTCGTCGAAGCTGAGGGAGACCTCCTTGCCGACCATGCCGTGGATCCGCAGCTTCCACGTGGACACGTCGATGCGCGGCACGGTGAGCGCGGTGTCCACCCGGTAGAGCTTGTCGGAGTAGAACCCGGGGTCGATTCCGGTGGGCAGCGGTTTCGCCGGATCAGCCGCCGCGGGCAGGGAGATGGCCTCGCGTGACTTGGTGATCGCGCCACCGCGGACCCGTTTGACCGTCTCAGCGGCGCCGCCGGCGATCAGCGCGCCACCGCTGATCACGATTGCGGCGCGCAGGAACTTGCGCCGGTCGATGACGACTTCGCGGGACGGCCGGGAGAGGCGGTAGAGCAGGAGACCGGCGATCGCCGCGCCGAAGAGGGAGGGGACCGCGTCGTAGAGCTCGGCCGCGGGGCGGGCCAGGGCTGCTGCCGCGCCGGCGATGCCGAAGATCGCGGCTCCCGCGATGCCGGTCCAGCGCCGGCGGAAGCTCAGGATGCCGACCGTGGCGGTGAAGAGCACGAGGACCAGGGCGATCGTACCGAGCAGGACAGGTTTGTCGTTGGTGCCGAGCGTGCGTACCGCGAATTCCTTGACCGGGGTCGGCGCCGCGTCGATGACCGCTCCGCCGACTGCGACCAGCGGTCCGGCTGCCGGCCGGGTGGCCGCCGCGAGCAGTTCCGCAGCGGCCACCCCGAGGGCGGCGGAAAGTACGCCGATCAGCGCCGGTTTTCCCGTGCGCTGCAGCATGGTCAGCTCTTCGGCATCAGAACGGAGTCGATGATGTAGACGGTCGCGTTCGCCGTCTGCACGTTGCCACAGACCACGGAGGCGTCGTCGACCTTGAAGTCGGTGCCGCTGCCGGTGACCGTGACGGTGTCACCCTCGAGGGTCTTGTGCGTGCCCGCCAGCTCGGCCGGGGTGAGCTTGCCGGCCACCACGTGGTAGGTCAGCACGCTGGTCAGGGTCTTCTTGTCGGCGAGGACCTTGTCCAGGTCGGCCTTCGGGATCTTGGCGAACGCCGAGTTGGCCGGGGCGAAGACGGTGAGCGCGTCGGCGGTGTTGAGCGTGTCCACCAGGCCGGCCTTCTTGACCGCGGTGACCAGCGTCGACAGCACCGGGTTGCCCGAGGCGGCGGTCGCGACCGGCACCTGCGCCATGGAGGCGAAGCTACCCGGGTCGGTGGAGTCGGTCGGAACGGCCGAACACCCGTCGCCGAAGTTGACCATGCTGTCCGACGCCGCGGAGGCGGACGCCATCGGGGCAGCGGAGGTCGACATGGGCGTCGCCGCCGAGCCGGACTCTGTGGAGTCGTCCGAGTCGCTGCCACATGCGGCGAGCGAAACGGTGAACAGTGCGGCTGCGGCGACGGCGGCGAACTTGGTGCTGCGCATTTTGTACCCCTCAGTTGTGATTTCTTCCTACACAACTGATTCGGACCGGATCGGGTACCGGATGGGCCTATGTCAGAGAAACTTTGGCGAACAGCGGCGCCGTGGGCACCTTCGAGCCGCCGGCCGGCTCCAGAGTCACGCCGAGACCGTCGTTGCCGGGCAGGCCATCGACGACCTGGACCGCAGAGCCCTCCCCTGCCGCCAGCACCCCGGCATCGGTCGCCGTGTCCCCGCGGAGCGACCAGAGCTGGAACGCCTGGTCGGACTGGGGTGCCGAGTCGGCGCCCAGCGCGACCACCGAGGCGTTCCTGGTCGCTGACGAGGCCACGGTCACCTTGCCGCCGCCCCGCATCGGGGACGTCCGCACGACGAGGTCCGGCGAGGCGAGGATCGACTGGATGCGCTCCTGACGGAGCTCCGCGGCCGAGGCGATCGCGCTCTGGTCGCGTACCCGCTGATCCTGGATCGCAAAAACGGTCGTGCCCGTGCCGGCTGCCAGGACCACCGCGGCGGCCGCGGCCAGCGTCCACCGCTGCGTGCGGGAACCGCGAAGCTTGCGCTCCGGCTTGATGGTCTCGGGCGGTGGCAGCTGACGGGTACGCCCGACCGCGGCCATCACGCTCGACTTCAGCTGCGGCGGCGGCACCGACCACGTGCTGTCCGCCATCCGGGCCGAGGTCTCCCGCAGCTCGTCGAGCTCGGTACGACACGACGGGCACTCCCCGACGTGCCGTTCGAAAGCGGCCCGTTCGAGGTCGTCAACCGCGTCCAGCACATAGGCGCCGACCAGCGAATGAACATCTGTTGGGGTCATGCCGTCACCTCCACACCCAGGCAGTCACGCAGCCGGATCAAGCCGTCGCGCATCCGGGTCTTCACCGTGGGCAGCGGCGCGTTGAGCAGTTCGGCCACCTCGCGGTACGAGTGGCCCTGGTAATAAGCGAGTGTCACGGCCTGCCGTTGCAGCTCGGTCAGGTCGTCCATGCAGCGCCGGACCTGCTGGCGCTCCAGTCGGCCGGAAACCTCGTCGGCGACCTCGTCATAGGGGGTATCGACGGAGGCGGCGCCGACTTTCAGGGTCCGGTCGGCCGCGGACTGCTCGGAGCGGACCCGGTCGACCGCGCGCCGGTGCGCGATCGTGAAGACCCAGGCCGTCGCAGAACCGCGGGCAGCGTCGAATCGCGCCGCCGTGCGCCACACCTCGACCAGAACCTCCTGGGCGACCTCCTCGGCCTGCGCCGGGTCCCGCAGGACCCGCCGGATCAGGCCGTACACGCGCGGCGCCACCAGGTCGTACAGTTTCGTGAACGCGGCTTCGTCGCCGCGCGCCACGGCCCGCAACAGGTCACCGACGTCGGTCGGGGGCGCTGGGACAGCGGACAGATGATCCGGCCTCCGCGCCGTTCCGTGGTCCGTCATCGGCTCCGCCTCTCGGTCATCCATGGGCATTCAACGCTGATTCGGCGCAACCGGCTACGTGGATGGGTCGTTTCCGCGTACAACCTGATCGGGAAGGCCCGCGTCTACTGGTCGGACGAGCCGACAGGAGTGCTTGATGGCGGACGGATCGGAAGCGGAGTACGTCGCTTACGTGAGCGGGCGGATACCCGCGTTGCGACGGCTGGCGTACCTGCTCTGCGGGAATGATCACCAGGCCGACGACCTGGTACAGGAGACGATAACCAAGATTTTCGTACGCTGGCCGCAGGTCCGCAAAGCCGAGAATATCGATAACTATGTCCACACGATCCTGGTGCGGACCTTCCTGGACGACCGCCGCCGTGGCTGGTGGAAGGTGCTGCTGGGCACCTCGCCGGAGCGTGCGGCGCCGGCCGGGGCCGCTGTCGAGGATCGCGAAGTGCTCCGCGCGGCGCTGGCCCAGGTGCCCCCTCGCCAGCAGGCAGTGCTGGTGCTGCGGTTCCTGGACGACCGGCCGGTAGCCGAGGTGGCCGAGATCATGGGCTGCAGCCAGGGCACGGTGAAGAGCCAGACCGCGCACGGACTCGCGGCGCTGCGGCGCATCCTCGGCGACCAGTACGCCGGCACTTTCACGTACGGGGAGGCCCGATGAGCGACAACGACATCCGACTGCTGCAGCGCCTCGCGGGCGAGCCGGCCGGCCCGGGCCGTGTCGACGTGCGGCAGGCCGTCAGCGAGGGGCGGCGCAGGCTGCGGCGCCGCAAGCTGGCCGCCGGGGCAGCACTGGCAGTGCTGGTCGCAGCGGTTCCGGTCAGCGCGGCCGTCTGGTCGCGGCCCGCCCCCAGCGCCCCCGCTTCCCGGCCGGACAGTTGCGAGCCCGGGGTGAAGCTGCCCATGCCGGTCGGCAGCAAGAAGTCTTTTGTCGTGGCCGGGGACCGGTCGGCACGGTATCTGGCCGGCGAGATCGACGGCCGTGCGGCGCTCTGGCACGACGGCACCCTGGAAGTGGTGGCCGAGCCGGGTGGCCCGACCCGGTTCACCGCGGTGAATTCTGCCGGCCTCGCGGTCGGCGTCGGCAAGGGCAAAGCCTGGACGTACGCCGCCGGCACGTTCACCCAGCTCGCCTCCCCCACCGCCGCCCTGGCCACGGCAGTGAGCGAGAACGGCATCGTCGTCGGCGCCCGGGAACAGGACAACAAGGTCGTACCGGCCGTCTGGGACTCGATCGAGGCGACCGCCCGTGACCTCCCGACCCGCAACGGCGAATCCGGCCAGGCCGTCTGGGTCTCCGACGAGGGCATCGTCCTCGGCCTGATCCGCGGGACGTATTACCGATGGGGACCGAGTGCGGGCTATACCAACGAGATCGACCTCGACGGCGAGAAGAACCTGTCCCTGGACACGGCGGTCACCAACGGCCAGATGATCGCCGGGAGCGTCACCGTGAACGGCAAGGAGGCCGGCATCCGCGCCTATCTGCTCTCCGACGCGCAGCGGCTCCCGGACGACGTGATGGAGCCCACGGCGATCAACTCCCGGAACTGGATCGCCGGGAGCGATCCGCTCGCCGGCGGCGCGAAACTCCTGGTGGGCGACACCCTGATCGCCGTGCCGGGCGGGGGCCGGGCCGTCATCACGGCCATCGCCACCGACGGCGGGACCCTCGGCGGCTATGACGGTGAGGCCGCGACCACGTGGAGGTGTCAGATCACAGGGTGATCGTGCGGCCCGTGGTGATCGACTCGGCGGCGGCGTTCAGGATCCTGACGACCTGGGCGCCGAAACCGAGGTCGAGCGGCGAGGACTCGCCGCCGGCCGCCGCGCTGATCAGCGAGTCGACCGCCCGGCCGAACGCCTCGACCGGCTCCCACGGCACCGGCGGCACGGGGGCCACACCGGACTCGCCGTAGAACGCGGCGTCCTCGCGCTCGAGCTTGGGCGGGGCGTCGACCGACAGGGTCAGCGTGGTGATCGTGCCGCCGGTGTGGCGCAGCAGCACGTGGGTCATGTCCCGATTGCCGGCGAGCGCGGTCACCTGCTCGACCGGGCCGAGCACCGGCATGACCAGCGCGACCGCGTGCGGGCCGACGTCCCAGAGGCCACCGCTCTCCTTGCGCCACGCGGACTCACCGAACGGGTTGCCCTCGCCGTAGATCGAGCCGAGGTGGTCGACGCGGGCCTCGAGCCAGCCGCCGGTGGCCTGGACCGCGGTGAGGAACTCCTGGATCTGCGGCATGAACCGACGGGTGAAGAACACCACACCTTTCGCGTCGCTGGCAGCCGCGGCGGCAACGATCTCGTCGGCGGCCTCGGCGGTGAACGCGATCGGCTTGTCGAGCAGCAGGTGCTTGCCCGCGCGGGCGGCACGCAGGGCGATGTCCGCCTGCACGTCGGGCGGCAGGGCCACGGCGATGGCGTCCACGGCGGCGATCAGCGCGTCGATGTCCGAATACGGCTTGGCGGAGAACTGCTCGGCGAGCGCCGCGGCCTTCTGCGGGTTACGGCCCCACACGCCGACGAACTCGACGTCGGGGTGGGCCGCCAGTGCGGGGGCGTGCGCCATGTGAGCCCAGGGCCCCGTACCGAAAAGTCCGAACCTCATGGCCGTGCCGCCTTCCACGCGCTTGGATCACCCGGCCGAAAACTAACACGCCCCGCAGATCAGTACGCTGTGCCCGTGATGAACGGCCCCCTCTCGCTCGCGACGATCGTCGTGGCCCTGGTGCTGGGCGTCTGGTATGTGATCCGGTGCGCGCTGAACAAGGCACCGAGCAACACCGATCTCTGGTCGATGCTCGGTCTCGGCCTGCTGGTCGTCGTCCTCGTCGTGGTGGCGATCGTCGGGCTGTTCGGCCCCGACCGGCCCGCCGACTGGACGACCTTCGTCGGCTACCTGATCACCACCATCGCGTTCGCTCCGGTCGGGGTCTACCTCGCCCGGCTCGAGCCGACCCGCTGGGGCCTGCTCATCCTCGCCGTCGCGGCGTTGACGCTGCCGGTTCTCGTGCTGCGCCTGCAGCAGATCGCAGAGGTGACCAGTGGCTGACAACCCGACCCCCACCCCGGCAAGGCCCCGGGACGCTGCCATCGGCAGCGGTCTCGGCCGGGTCCTGCTGCTGGTCTACGGCATCTTCGCGCTCTCCGCGAGCGCCCGGGCGCTGGTGCAGATCAGCACCCACTTCTCCGAGGCGCCGCTGGCGTACCTGTTGTCGGGCTTCGCCGGGCTCGTCTACATCGCCGCCACCGTGGGGCTCGCGATCGGCGGCGAGCGCGGCCGCATCCTCGCGTTCGTCAGCTGCTCGATCGAGCTGCTCGGCGTGCTGGTGGTGGGCACGCTGAGCATCGCCGACGCGGTCGCCTTCCCCGACGACACCGTCTGGTCGCACTACGGCAGCGGATACGGCTACGTGCCGCTGGTGCTGCCCTTCATCGGGCTGTGGTGGCTGTGGCGAAACCGCCCCCGCCCCTAGTCCAGGACGGCCTGCTGGCCGTCGCTCTCGGTGCCGTCTCCTTCATCCCGGGTGTCTCCGCCGCCGGGATGACGCTCGGCGAACTGCCGCACCACGGCATCGACGCCCTCGCCGTCGTGCTGGCCGCGGCCCAGTGCCTGCCGCTCGTGCTGCGCCGCCGGTATCCCGCGACCGTGCTCGGCGTGGTCGCCGTCGCGTTCGCCCTGTACGACTCGATCGGCTACACCCCACTGGCCGCCAGCTGGGGACTGCTCCCGGCGCTCTACACCGCGGGCACCGTGCTGGGCCGGCGCTGGCAGATCGGCGCGGCGGTGGCATATCTGCCGTTCGTGGCGGTGCTGCGCGTGCGGGGGTCCCACGAGACCGCCCTCGAATACGTGACGTTCTTCGTGGTGCTCGCCGCGTGCTGGGGAGCCGGTGCCTGGGTGCGCCGCCGTCGCGCCGTCGACGCCGAGGCGGAGCGCGCCCGGATCGCCCGCGAGCTGCATGACGTCGTCACCCACCACGTGACCGCTATGGTCGTGCAGGCCGATGCCGCGCAGTACGTACCCGGCGCCGACCTTTCCGTGATCAGCGACACCGGCCGGCTCGCGCTGAAAGAGCTGCGGCACCTGCTGGACGTCCTGCACGCGGGCCCGGATCTGAAGATCGGTGAGTTGGTCGAGCGCGCGGTGAGCACCGGGCAGCCGGTGACGTTGCGCGAAGAGGGCTCGCCCGAGCTGCTCGCCTCCGGCGCTGAACTCGCGGCCTACCGGGTGGTCCAGGAAGGCCTGACCAACGCCATGAAGCACGCGCAGGGCCAGCCGACCAAGGTCAACGTCCGCTACGGCACGTCCGCCACCGAGATCGAGGTCCTCACCGACGGCCCGCCTGTCCAGCACAGCGGCGGCCACGGCCTCGACGGCCTGAAAGAACGGGTCTCGGTCTTCGGCGGCACGGTCACCTCGGGTGGTCGTCCCGCCGGTGGCTTCCGCCTGTACGCCCGCATCCCCGCGAAAGGCCCCCGCCGATGATCCGCGTCGTGGTCTGCGACGACCAGGCCCTGATCCGCACCGGTTTCGTGGCGATCCTCGGCGCCCAGCCCGACATGGAGGTCGTCGGGGAGGCGTCGGACGGCCCGTCCGCGGTCGCCACGGCGCTGCGCCTGCAACCCGACGTCGTGGTGATGGACATCCAGATGCCCGGCCTCGACGGCATCGAGGCGACCCGCCAACTGGCCGGTCCGGGCGTCGGCAACCCGATGAAGGTGCTGGTGGTGACCACGTTCAACGTCGACTCGTACGTCTATGAGGCGTTGCGCGCCGGCGCCAGCGGCTTCCTGCTCAAGGACGCCCGTCCCCCCGAGCTGATCGGCGCGGTCCGGACAATCGCCGGCGGCGAGGCGTTGCTCGATCCCGCGGTGACGCGCCAGCTGGTCGGTCGCTTCGCGGCACGGGTACGCCGTGACGAGGGCTCGGCGCTGACCGGTCTCACCCCACGCGAGCTGGAGGTCCTCAAGCTCATCGCCGCGGGCCAGTCCAACGCGGAGATCGCCGCCACGCTCGTGATCAGCGCGGAGACGGTGAAAACGTACGTCTCCCGGATCCTGACAAAGCTGAACCTCCGCGACCGCGTGCAGGCTGTCGTCCTGGCGTACCGGACGGGTCTCGTCTCCGCCGATGGATGACGCGGTTGGGTGACCATCCCCCGGCAGAGCTACCCCCGATCGTCCTCCCGCGGGCGATGAGAAGGACCCCGTCCGATCAATAGCGTCTACGCCATGAGAACCCTGCTGGCGGCCGTGACTCTGATCGTCCTCAAACTCGTCTTCGGCGACCCGGGCCTGATTCTCGGCCTGGTCGCCGCGGCAGCCATGCTCGCGGCCTACTACTTCATCCTGCGCCGCCCGGCAGAGCTCTCCCTGCCCGGCGCACCCCGCGAGGCAGCCACCGGCTTCGGCATCGGCTTCGGTCTCTGCGCGCTCACGGTCACGTTGATCGCCATCCTCGGCATGTACCACGTCGACGCGTTCGGCAGCATCGGCGCGCTGTTCACCGCCCTGGGCAGCGCGATCGCCGCAGCCGTCTTCGAGGAACTGCTGATCCGGGGCATCATCTTCCGCCTCATCGAATCCCGCCTCGGCACCTGGTGGACCGTCGCCGTCAGCTCCGCGATCTTCGGCGCCCTCCACCTGCTCAACCACGGCGCCACCCTCACCGGCGTCCTGGCCATCGGCCTCGAAGCGGGCGCCCTGCTCGGCCTGGCCTACGTCGCCACCCGCCGCCTCTGGCTCGCCATCGGCCTCCACGCCGCCTGGAACTTCACCGAGAGCGGCATCTTCGGCATCCCGGTCTCCGGCCTCCACGTCCAAGGCCTCCTGGACGCCCACCTCACCGGCCCGTCACCCATCTCCGGTGGCGCCTTCGGCATCGAAGGCTCCCTCATCACGGTCCTGATCTGCCTGGCCGCCACGGCCGCCCTGACCCGCCACGCCCGCCGCCACGACCGCATCCTCCCCCGCCACCGCCGCGACTACGCCCTCCAGGGCTGATTACCTGCGCCGGTAACGCCGCAGAGGCGAGCGTACGGGCGCAGTTGCAATGATCTTGCCCTGCTGTTCCAGACTTCTCAGAACGCGCAGGACCCTCGTCCAGGTCACGCCCGTCCGCTCCTGCAGATCACGGCGACTCAATTCGGAGCCGTCGGCAAGGGCCCTCCAGACAAGCTCTTCAGCGCTGCTTTCACTCGCAGCGGGAGAGGGCTCTGGTGTTTCAGGAGCGAGGAGATACCGAGCATGCCCTCGCTCACCGATCCGCACCACCAAGCCACGGGTAATTAGGTCCGACAGTTCGTTCGCGGCCCGGGGGGCCGCCAGGCCGAGGTTACGCATCGTGCCATCGGTGACCGGTCGGCCGGCATGCATTTCAGCGAGGGCAATGTGCTGAGTCGGCGTCAGACCCTGCTGGCCAAGGCCTGCGATCCAGGTCATCGTCTCATCGCCGAGCAGAGCGTCTCGAGGCATCGTCACCCGGAACCGGGTGATGCGACTGTCGAACTCCGGGGGTGGCGACCCGACCAGACTCAGCTCTCGCAGCATTGTCGGAATACCGCTCGCCCTGTTTTCGGACACCATCCGGCCGGTCTCGGGCTGCCGGACATCCTGAAGCAACCGCGCCAAGACGGAGTTGCGGGTCGATGTGACTCCGTCGCCGCCCAGGTCCTCCTCGGTGACTGCACCGAACAGACCGCCGGGATTCGCTACAACCAGACGGTCCGCGAACAGTGTGATCTGAACGGGTGCGCCGCGAAAGTACGGCGAGTAGTCCCGGTGGAGCAGTGCGTTGGCGACCGCTTGCCGGACGGCCTCGGCAGGGTAGTCGTAGACGTCGGTCCGGCCCGACCCCTCCACGAACGACCGCACGGAAGTGTTGCGCAGGACCGCGGTCACCGCTTCATCGACGATCACCGGAATGGGACCGTCGAAGGACCGGTTATCGAGAAATCGCGGACCGTTCGCGGGTATGTCACGCGCCGACAGGCCCGGATAGACCACGAACGTCGCATTCAACTGCGGAAAGAATTGCTGTGGGTACGCACCCAATGAAAGCAGGCCACCAAGAGTCGGCCGTAGTCGTCCTTGCTCGTCCTACGCCAGCACGTTCAGCCTGCGCAACACCTGCTCATCGGGCAGGCCGGCAAATGCCCGCGGCTGACGCAGCCGGACGCGGTCGATCAGGGCCCGTGTCTCGCTCGGCTCAAGGTCATCCAGCGTGGCGCCTTCGACCGGCTGACGATCGTCGTCGGGCTGACCTCGGTTGGTGTGCAGCAGGTGGATCTCAAAATCGGTGAGTCGGCGATCACCGTCGCCACCCCGGGTGAAGGACCCGTTGTACTCACCCCAGGCAGCCACGAAGCAAGGCTTGAAACGGGGGTCGAGCTCACCGACCTCAGCAACAACCACCGCTGCCGGCGGCCTTCACCTCTACATCACGTAGATCGGTGCCGGCCTGGCGTAGCAGGGCCACCAGGCGCTCAAGCTCCGCCTCGTCCCATACCGGGTCTCCCGTGCTAAAGACTTTTGCAAAAGACTTTAGCAGCTTTAGCAATGACCGTTAAGAGATGATATGCGGCAGGAAGTTGCAGGCGTCCTTGGTAACCAGACCGTCGGTGCCGAGGCCTTCGCGGATGCCCATGCCGGCCGGCTCGCCGTCGATGAGCCAGGAGCCGATGACCGGGTGGACGACGCCCTCCAGGCCCTCGAAGGACGGGAGTTCCAGCAGCTCCTGGACGACGTAGCGGCCGTCGGCGCCGTACTCGGAGGGGTTCTCGGAGATGGTGACGCCGTCTTTGACCAGGGTGACCGAGCCGCCTTCGCGACCCCAGACGGGCTTTTTGGCGTACGACGTGAGCTTGGCCGCCGCGGTTGACTCGGCGAAGTAGGCGGGCAGCAGGTACTTGCTTCGCTCAGGGTCCTTGCCGAAGAGCTTCCACAGGACCGGGAGCAGCGCCTTGTTGCCGAGGAGGGCGGCTTTGTACGGGGGTTCGATCCAGACCGTGCCGCGTTTGGTGGGGTCGGCCATGTTGCGGAAGAAGCCTTTGCCGCCCTCTTCGTTCCAGAACCATTCCCAGGGGTAGAGCATGAAGATGACGTCGATCGGCTCGGATTTGTTCTCCTGGCCGGGGCCGGGTACGAAGAGGACGCGGTCGCCGGCGACGTCCCAGCCGATCTGGCTCATGGCGATGAGCTCTACGGGGTAGCCCGCTTCTTCGGCCGTGGCCATCAGGTAGGCGACGTTCATGCGGTCTTCGCCGGTGGGTTCGCTGGTTTCGTACGCGAAGAAGAGTTTGGGCTTTTCGGGGAGCCACGGGCGGGCTTCGCGGAGTTTGGCGATGTTGCGGCGCCAGGCTCCCGGGTTGGCGGGCTCGCCGTCCTCGGCCTCCCAGCCGACGAGGCGGTCGTGCAGGGAATTCCACTGCCGCCACGGGTGCTGGGTGAGGTTGGTCTGGTCGGCCCAGTGCCACTGGACGACCGCGGCCTCGACCAGCGACGTGGGGGTCTGGGCGTTGTATTCGAGCAGGCGGGGTATGGTGCCGGCGCCGTTGTACCAGAGGTCGAAGCGACCGTAGACCGTCGGGGAGAAGTCCGGGGTCTGCATCGGGAGCCGGCCGTCGGGGTCCTTGTCCTGGTGGGTCCAGGTCTCGGCGTCGCCGTCGAACCAGGTGCGGATGATCTGCTCGTGCGCGTACTCAGGGATGCCGATCTTGGTCAGGAAGCAGCTCTCCGGGGTGCACACGGAGGTGAAGTAGCCGTCGCGGCGGCCCTGGGCGGTGTGCCGGGGGCACTGCTGGACCATCCAGTCACCCGCGTCGAGGCACATCTGGTAGAGGACGGTGGTCGCCGTCTCCAGCTCCTCGATCTCGGGCTGGCTGAAGTCGTAGTACGGCCCTTCCTGCCAGTACGACATCATCGTGCCGTCGGGCAGCTCGGTGTCGTTGTAGGTGAGGCCGAGGCTGTAGTTGGTGAGTTTCCAGCCGTCGCGAACCGGGCCGTACGGGATGCGGCGCACGGGTCAGCTTCCCGACTTGCTGGTGGTGCCGCTGCCGCCCTTGCCGACGACGCTGGTCTTCACCGTGCCGTTGCCGACCTTGCCGGTGGACGGCAGGCCGAAGGAGCGCCGGGCGGCCGCGTCGTTGTAGGCGAACTTGGAGCCGCCCGACGGCAGCCGGGAACCGATCGGATAGCCGGACCGGTAACCGGACGAATGCCAGATGAAGAATCCGCCGCCGCCACCGCTGCCGTGGTAGTTGTCGTCGCAGTAGTCCTCGTCGACGATCACGCCGTTCGCGTCCGCGCAGTAGAAGCCCTCGTCGTGATACTGGTTGCCGTTGTCGCACGCCGCCGCACCACCCGCGGCGAGCAGCAGGAAGGTGCTGGTCAGCGACACGCTTCGCGAGGTCATCCGTCGGTTCACAGTCGGCTTCTCCACCCTTTCGCGGTCCGGGTCGCTTATTCCTTTGTAGCGACCCGGATCAACACCCCCGTCAGGCGCGCGGGCCACCAGCCACATAGATGACCTGGCCCGACACGAACCCGGCGCCTTCACTGACCAGGAAGGATACGGTGTTCGCGACGTCTTCGGGGCGCCCGGCCCGCGCGACCGGGATCTGAGCGATCGCGGCCTTCTGGAAGTCGGCGAAATCGACGCCGACGCGGGCGGCCGTCGCGGCGGTCATATCGGTCACGATGAAGCCGGGGGCAACGGCGTTGGCGGTGACGCCGTAACGACCGAGCTCGATGGCGAGGGTCTTGGTGAAGCCCTGCAGGCCGGCCTTGGCGGCGGCGTAGTTGGCCTGGCCCCGGTTGCCGAGCGCGGACGTGCTGGAGAGGCTGACGATGCGGCCCCACCCGGCGTCGACCATGTGTTTCTGCACGGCCCGGCTGAACAGGAACGCGCCGCGCAGGTGGACCGCCATCACGGTTTCCCAGTCGTCGTCGCTCATCTTGAAGAGCAGGTTGTCGCGGAGCACGCCGGCGTTGTTGACCAGCACCGTGGGCGCTCCGAGCTCGGCAACGACCTTCTCGACGGCGGCGGTGACCTGGGCCGGATCGGACACGTCGGCGCCCACGGCGAGGGCGGTGCCACCCGCGTCGTGGATCTCGGTGACCGTGTTGGCGCAGGCGCCCTCATCGAGGTCGACGACCGCCACGGCAAGCCCGTCGGCTGCGAGCTTGCGGGCGGTCGCCTCCCCGATTCCCCGTGCGGCACCGGTGACGATCGCTACCCGACTCGGCTGGGTCATGTTCGTGGCCTCCCGCAGATCAAATTGATCGGTCGGCCGACTCTAACTCAGGTGTTACCGGTCGGTTAACAGTGCCGCGAGCGATTTATTTCACTAGCAGTGCAACATCTCAGGGGTGGCGCTTGAGCCGGATCCAGCGGTAGCCGTACCCACCGATCGGCAGGGCGTCGAGCTTGCCCAGGTCGGGGTATTGCTGGTCCGCGAGAACATCGTTGGGGAACTCCGCCTCGGGCTCCAGGCTGCTCAGGTCGACGACTCCCTCGGACTCCCCGAGGTTGTGGATGAAGACCATGGTCCCGGTCTCGGCGTCCGCCCGGTGCACGAGCACGCCCGAGGGCACCGGCACGTCGACGTTCGCGCAGGTGCCGCTGCCGACCTCGGGCGTCTCGCGGAGCGTGCGGATCATGCGCTCGAACCACGACAGCAGCGACTGCGGGTCGTGGCGCTGCAGCGTGACGTTGATCTTCTCGTAGCCGTACTCGGGGTCCGAGACGACCGGGCGCACGAGGGTGTCGGACGTCGAGAAACCACCGTTGGGCAGCGAGGACCACTGCATCGGCGTACGGATGGCATTGCGGCCCTCCTGGGTGAGGTCGTCACCCATACCGATCTCCTCGCCGTAGCGGATGACCGGCGTGCCCCGCAGGCTGAACTGCAGCGCGTACGCGAGCTCGATCCGCCTGCGCTCTCCACCCAGCATCGGGGCGAGCCGGCGACGGATGCCCCGGCCGTACAGCTGCATGCTCTCGTCGGGGCCGAACTGCTCGAAGACCTCGTCGCGCTGCTCGACGGTGAGCCGGGACAGGTCCACCTCGTCGTGGTTGCGCAGGAACGTCGCCCACTGGGCACCGGACGGCAGCTTCGGGGTGTCCTGCAGCGCGTCGATGATGACCTCGGGGTGCCGGCGGGCCAGCGCGAGCATCAGCCGGCCGTTGAGCATGAAGTCGAACAGCATGTGGATCCGGTTGGCCGAGCCGCCGTCGTCACCGAAGAAGTGCTTGAGCTGGTCGGGCTCCACATTGGCCTCGGCCAGCAGCACGGCGTCGGCCTTGCGCCACTGCACGTGCGCGCGCAGGTCGGTCAGGAAGTCCAGGTCCTTGGGCGGGTTGGGGTTGCCCGGCTGGGTCTCCTCGATGATGAACGGCACGGCGTCCATCCGGAACCCGGCGACGCCCAGCTGCAGCCAGAACGCGCAGATCTTCTTGATCTCCTCGCGGACCTGCGGGTTGTTGATGTTCAGGTCCGGCTGGAACTTGTAGAAGCGGTGGTAGAACCACTTCTTGGCGGTGCGGTCGTAGCTCCAGGTCTCGTTCTGCTCACCCGGGAAGACCATGCCCTGGTGACGGTCGGACGGCTGGCTCTCGGACCAGACATACCAGTCGTGGTACGCCGATTCGGGCGACGATCGCGCCGACTGGAACCACGGGTGCTGGTCCGACGTGTGGTTCACCACGAGGTCGATGATGACCTTGATGCCCCGGTTGCCGGCCTGGTGCAGCAGCTCCGCGAAGTCGCCGAGGTTACCCAGGCGCGGGTCGACGTTGTAGAAGTCCGCGACGTCGTACCCGTCATCGCGGTTGGGTGTGGGGTGGATCGGGTTGAGCCAGAGGCAGGTGACCCCCAGGCGGGCCAGGTAGTCCAGCCGTCCGATCAGCCCACGGATGTCACCGACACCGTCACCGTTGGAATCCGCGTACGTGTCGAGGTCGAGGCAATAAATGACGGCCTTCTCATACCACCGGTCGCTCATGCTCCCTTACATGACCGCGACGGCGGTTCAGGAAACCCCTGGTCCATGCCACAGGGCGGATCTTCTCCAGCGACAGGAAGCTCGCGAGGGCCGCGAGGTGCGGTGCGAACGAGATCGTGATGGTCGCGAACGTCGCCACATGGAACGAGTAGAAGAACGCGACCATCCAGTTGCGCCAGCGGGGCTTGAGAAAGAAGATCGCCGGGCTGCTCAGCTCGAAGACCATGATCCCGATTTGGGCAAGGATCAGCAGGTACGGGACGCCGGCGATGAGGTCGGCGAGGTCGGTGCCGCGGCGGATGATCGCGCGGGCCAGCACCGAGCTCGTGACCCAGTCGAGGCCACCGAAGCGGACCTTGGCCCAGGCCGCCAGGAAGTACGTGCAGATGGCCGCGATCTGGGTGACCCGCAACGCCCAGCCGCCGGCCTGCGTACGCGTCGGGTCGCCGTGCCTCGCCCGACCGGCAGTGGGCAGTGCGGCCAGCGCGACCAGCAGCCCGACCCGGTCGTGGTCGACCTTGCCATAGCTCATGGCGATGACCATCCACTCGAAGTAGAGCGCGAAGACGGTCCAGCCGAGCAGGCGCGGGGCACGCCCGGTCGCGGCGGCGAGCGCCAGCACGAGCAACACCCAGAAGATGGCGTGTACGAGAAGAGGTGTCGGCGTCGGCAGCTGCAGCAGCCGGCCCACGAGCAGGGGCTGATAGAGGTCGCCCGGGGTGCTGGCGTGGTTGCGCACCCACGGCGTGAAGATGACCAGGTCACCGGCGACGAAGAGATAGACGAGCGTCCTGAACGCCGCGATCCGCCCACGCGGCACCGCCTCGGTCAGCCAGGCCGCGATGCGGTTCATCGGGTCACCGTCCAGTGCGCGACGACCTCGTCGTGCGACTCACCGGTCGGCCGGGCGTGCTCGATGCCCACCCAGTGGACCACGATCTCGACCGTGGTGAGCGGCGGGGCGGCGGGGCTCTTGTCCGCGTACGCGATCGCCACCTGCTGCAACCGGCTCGGGTCGTCGACGTACTGCTGCTGCTGACCCTCGATCTCGGCCCGGCGCAAGCCGCTGTTCGACTCGTTCAGCTCGATCCTGCGCCCGGTGGTGTCGACGCCCTCGAGCCGGGTGTCCGGGGCGTCCGCGTTCGGGTCGGGCGCGGTCGAATACATCCGGAACGGGCCGAACGGGAAATCGTCGTCCTGACCCCACAGGGTGCCGACCAGCAGCAGCAACGCCCCGAGCGCGGTGACCGCTACCCGGATCGTGCGGCCCCGCGGGCTCAATGTCTCTTCCATCGTCCCGAAACTTACCGGCTGCGCGCCAGCGTCTCGCCACGCGGCCGAATCAGCGCGCGAAGGTTCGTACGCTGGTGATCGGGTAACAAGTAAGACCCCCTCAGTAAGGAGTGCCGATGAGTGAGCCGTTCCCCCTGGCGGCCGAGTCCGATCTGAGCCGGCTCGGCGGATTGACCGGCTGGGTCGCGTCCGTGATCGAGTCGCTCGGGGCGCTGGGTGTCGGCCTGCTCGTGGCGCTGGAAAACCTCATCCCGCCGATCCCCAGCGAGATCGTGCTCTCCATGGCCGGCTTCCTGGCCAGCGAGGGCCGGGTCAACCTGGTCCTCGTCACGATCGCCGCGACGGCCGGGTCGGTGATCGGCGCGCTCGCGCTCTACTGGCTGGGTCACGCGCTCGGCGAGGAACGGCTGCGCCGGTGGCTCGACCGGATCCCGCTCGTCGACGCCGACGACCTCAACACCGCTGACCGCTGGTTCGAGAAGCACGAGAAGTCGGCGGTGCTGTTCGGGCGGATGGCTCCCGTGGTCCGCAGCCTGGTGTCGATCCCCGCCGGGGCCAACCACATGAACCTCGGACTCTTCACGCTCTTCACCACGATCGGCAGCGCCGTCTGGAACACGCTGTTCGTCGGCGCCGGATACGCGCTCGGCTCCCGCTGGCAGGACGTCGAGAGGTACAGCCACTGGTTCGACTACGCGATCTGGGCGTTCTTCATCATCGCGATCGGCAGCTGGGTGACCAAGAAGGTCCGCAAACGCAGGCGCGCGGCCGCGGATCTGTAGAGATCCACGGCCGCACGTCACCCCTTGCGAGAAATGCTCTTCAGAAACCGGCTCAGAAACCGGCGCTGATCCGGGTGAACTCCCAGTCGGCCTGCGCGATGCCGGAGCAGTCGGAGACCACGCCACCGCCGGCGCAGCCACGGTCCCGGTTGACCGACCAGAACGTGAAGCGGGCGAAGTTGTTGGTCTTCGCGTAGTCCCGGATCCGGGTCCAGGTGTCCGTGGTGGTCAGCTCCTGCTGGTCGGAGAGGCCGTTCATGCCGGAGATGCCCATGTGCGAGTACGCCTGCGCGTCGGTGTAGCCGAAGGCCGTCTTGAGCTGGCTCTTGAGCCCCTCGGAGGCGCCGACCGTGGCGGCGTACATGTCGGTGCCGCCGAAGTCGAACGGCATCTGCGCGAAGATGTCGATGTTCGCGCCGAGCGCCTTGGCCTGCGTGATCAGCCGGATGCCGTAGTAGTTCGGGCCGGTCGGCGACGTACCGAAGGTCAGGATCGTCTTCACGTTCGGGTTCTTCTGCTTGACGATCTTCAGGGCGCCGAGGATCCGGTCCTGCACGACGGCGTTCTCGAACTCGTCGGAGTTCTCGATGTCGATGTCGATCGCCTGCAGACCGAAGGCGTCGATCACCTTCTGGTACGCGCCGGCGAGCAGCTCCGGGGTGGCGCAGTTCGGGCCGAGCTTGTTACCGCTCCAGCCGCCGATCGAGGGCACCACGCTGCCACCGGCGGCCTTGATCGCGGCGATGGTGCTGGCGTGCACGCCGCCGGTCAGGCCGCCCTCGCCGTCCCAGACCGGGTTGCAGCCGTTGGCCAGCACGAACGCCATGGTGAACGCCCGGATCCCGGTGGCGTTCATGACGGTCGACGGTGCCGGCGGGTTACCCCAGCCAGGATAGATGTACGGCGCGGCGGCCATCTTCGTGCCGCTCGACGGCGGCGTGGTCGTGGGAGGCGTCGTCGTGGGCGGTGCCGTGGTCGGCGGGGTGGTGCCGCCACCGCAGGCGCCGTTGTCGGTCCAGACGTCCCACTGGCCGCTGTGCGTGGCCGGGCTCTCGTTCTGGGTCCACCACTTCGCCGTGTAGTTGTGGGCGTTCTGCGACGCGGTCTGGCCACCGGTGTAGACGGCACTGGAGTTCCACGCCGTGACGCAGGCGACGGCGGCGTTGGAGGCGGTCATGGGGATGATCGCGGTGGCGGCTGCCGTCGTGGCGACGGCTATTCCGACGAGGAGTTTCCGCTTCAGTTTCATGGGGATGGCTCCGGCTCAGGGAAGGGCGTGGACGTGGGGGGAGACTGCGTTGGCCCAGCCGTTGCCGGCGGTGACGTCCCAGTTGATCGACCAGGTCATCGCGCCGCGCAGACCGGGATAGGTGTGCGGGGGCTTGAACGTGCCGCAGTTGGTGCCGAGTGCCAGACAGTCGAGCGCCTGGTTGACCACGGCCGGCGAGACGTAGCCGCCGCCCGCCGCGCTCGTGGTGGCGGGCAGGCCGATCGCCACCTGGTCGGGGCGCAGGCCGTTCTCCAGCTGGATGCAGGCCAGCGCGACGATGAAGTTGACCGAGCCCTGGCCGTACGCCGCGTTGTTGTCGCAGCCGAGCATCGCGCCGGAGTTGTAGAACTGGGTGTGGACAACGGTGAGGATGTCCTTGATGTCCAGCGCCAGCTTGAAGTAGCCGCCCGCCGGGTTCTGCATGTCGATGGTCTGCGGGGCCATCGTGATGATCAGGTTCGCGCCGGCCTTGGTGCGCAGACTGCGGAGCGCCTGACCCATGTACGTCGGGTTGAGCCCGTTCTCCAGGTCGATGTCGACGCCGTCGAAGCCGTACGTCTGCATCAGTGACCAGACCGAGTTGGCGAAGTTCGTCGCGGCGGTCGCGTCGCCGACCGACACCGAGCCGGTCTCACCGCCGACCGAGAGGATGACCTTCTTGCCGCGCGAGTGCAGCGTGGCCACGTCCGCCTTGAACTGGTCGTTCGTGTAGCCGCCGACGCTGGACGACAGGCCCGGGTCGATGCTGAACGAGACCGCGCCCGGCGTGCCGGTGGCGTTCGCGAAGGCCACCGCGACCAGGTCGTACGTGCTGGGCACCGCGGCGAGCTTGATCTCGTTCGCCGGGTTGTCGAAGTTCTGCCAGTAACCCGTGACGAAGTGCTTGGGCAACGTCCCCGACGAAGGCGGCGTGGTGGTAGGCGGTGTCGTTGTCGGCGGGGTGGTCGTCGGCGGGGTTGTGGTCGGAGGCGTCGTCGTGGGCGGTGCGGTCGGAGGCGTCGTCGTGGGCGGTGCGGTCGTCGGCGGGGTCGTACCGCCGCCTTCGCACGCGCCGTTGTCGGTCCAGACGTCCCACTGGCCGCTGTGCGTGGCCGGGCTCTCGTTCTGGGTCCACCACTTGGCGGTGTAGTTGTGGCTGTTCTGGGCGGCGGCCATGCCACCCGTGTAGACGGCGGTGCTGCTCCACGCGGCGGAACACGCGACGGCGGCGCTCGCCGAGGCCGCCACATAGACAGTCGAACCGGCCGCCGCGAGAACCGCGGCGGCCGTCAGAACTACGGATCGGCGCATGGGGATGGGCCTTCCACGGGGATGAGTGGGGTGGCCCAATTATTAGGAGTGTTAACAGACGCTGTAAAGACATCTGTAAAGTTAAATTTCTTTAAGGTGGCCCGCCAGGTAGTCCCGCCCAGCTGGTCCCGCCAGGTGGCTTCAGCGGCGCAGGATCAATTGCTCCAGCGCCGTCCACGCCGTCGAGGTGACCAGGTAAAGGCCGACGGCGAGCGGCAACCAGGCGATCGCCGCAACACTGAAATACGGCATCCAGCGCAAAAGACCCTGCGGCATCCGCTTCGAGGACCACCAGGCCAGAAACCCGGCCAGGGCCAGCAGCACGAGGAAGATCGGCAGGCCCGCGAGCAGGTGCGCGGTGAGCGGCACGCCGAAGAGCGTTCCGGACACGGACTGCACCTGGTGGTACATCAGCATGAAGAACGGCGCCTGCGCCAGGGCCGGCAGCAGGGCCGCCCACGGGCTGATCCCGTTCGCGCGCTGCAGCGCGAGGCTCTCGGTGGCCAGGGTCATCGGGTTGTCGCGGTGCTTCTCGCGCAGCACGGCGAGCTCGGGGGCGAGGGCGGCGCTGCGCTTGGCGGCGCGTGCCTGCAGATAGGAGAGCGGGCTGATCAGGAGGCGTACGGCCATGGTGAGAACGACGATGGCCAGCGCGGGAGTCAGGACAGCAGCAAACACGGTGGGGTCATCCCTACGATCCGGAGAAACGGGCTTATGACAGCGCGATTACCGGAAACGGGGACGGGGCTCGAGGACGCGGCCGACCGGCGGCGTCCGGGTCGAGGGACCGGGGCAGGTGCTGAATCTCGGCGCCGACGGCGCGGACCCGCCGCACGAGCAGGGGCCGGGGCGTGGTCATTCCCGCGACGGCCAGGGCCACCAGCAGGGCGACGGCCACCGCGGCAAGGCCCATCAGGAGCTGGGGGCTTTGCAGGCCGGGGCCAGGGCTCTGCAGAGCGACAAACGCCCAGAACCCCAGCAGCACCATGCGATGAACGGTACGCCTGAGGAGCAACACTCGTTTTCCGCAGAACACCGGGGGGTACGTTGCGGCGCATGGCGACTTCGGAGAGTTCAGCAGGTGCGACGACCATCTCCGAGGAGATGCGGGGCGAGGCCGAGTCACAGGGTCTGCTGACCCTCGGCGTCGAGGAGGAATACCTGCTCGTCGACGCGGTGGAACCCCGCGCGGTCGAGGCCGTCGAGGAGGTTTTCGACCTCGTCCCCGACGACCTGCGCGAGTCGGTGCAGCACGAGTTCCAGCGCAGTCAGATCGAGACCGCGAGCCCGCCCCAGCTGGAGCTGAGCGGGCTCTACAACGCGTTGCAGCGCCAGCGCGCCGGCATCGCCTCAGCCGCGGAGGCAGCTGGAGTCCGGCTCGTCGCGGTCGGTGCTGCCCCGGCCATCGGGCCGAACACACGCGTGGTCGACAAACCTCGCTACCACCGGATGCGCGAACGCTTCGGCGACCTCGCCCCCGGCGCCGGGCTCTGCGGCATGCACGTGCACGTCAGCATCCCGGACTCCGAGACCGGCGTGCAGATCCTCAACCATCTGCGCCCCTGGCTGCCGATCTTCCAGGCCGCGACCGCGAACTCCCCGCTCGCCGGCGGCCACGACACCGGCTACTCGAGCTGGCGGTCGGTGATGTGGGAGCGCTGGCCCACCGTCGGCCCGGCGCCCTACCTGCAGTCGTTCGAGCACTACGAGACGCTGGTCGCCGATCTCGAGGCGAGCGGCGCGATGCTCGACGAGGGCATGCTCTATTGGTACGCACGCCTCGCCGCCCGCTACCCCACCGTCGAGATCCGCATGGGCGACGTCTGCCCCTCCCTCGATGACACGGTGCTCCTCGCGGCCCTCGCACGGGCACTGGTGTCGACGCTGCTGAACGACGTACTCGACGGGAAGCCCGCGCCCGACGTGCCGCACCCGTTGCTGGTCGCGGCGCACTGGCGGGCGGCGAAGGACGGCCTGGAGGGTCTCAACATCGACATGGCGACCCGCGAACCAAGGCCCGCGTGGCGGCTCATGCGCCAGCTCTTCGATTACGTGCGCCCCGAGCTCGACCGCCACGGCGACCTGGAGATGGCGACGATCCTGATGGGCCGGCTGCGCTCGCACGGCACCGGCGCCGCCCGGCAGCGCGCGATCCTGTCCCAGCAGGGCACCGTCGCGGACGTCGTCGACTGGCTCGCCCGGACCACCGCCGGTGCGGCCCCGCGGTGAAACTCGTCGTGATCGGCGCGGACGCCGCGGGGATGTCCGCCGCCTCGCAGGCCCGCAAACGCAGGACTCCGGACAAGCTGGAGATCGTGGCGTTCGAGCGGGGGAACTTCACGTCGTACTCCGCGTGCGGGATCCCCTACTGGATCAGCGGGGTGGTGTCGGATCGCGACGCTCTCGTCGCGCGGACGCCGGCTGAGTTCGAGAAGGCCGGGGTGCGCGTACGGATGCGGCACGAGGTCGTGGCCATCGACCTGGACCGGCGCGAGGTGGTCGCCCGGGACCTGGAAGGTGGGGGCGAGATCCGCGAGGGCTTCGACGAGCTCATGTACGCCGCCGGCGCCGTCCCCGTCACGCCCGACTGGGCCCGCGTCGACGGTGGTGGCGTGTTCGGGGTCCAGACCCTCGACGACGGCAGCGCGATCAAGGTGTGGCTGGAGAGCGACCCGAAACCGCAGCGCGCGGTCGTGATCGGTGGCGGCTACATCGGCGTCGAGATGGCCGAGGCGATGATCAAGCACGGTCTCGACGTCACGCTGCTGGAGAAGTCGTCGCAGCCGATGTCCACGGTCGATCTCGATATGGGCGAGCGCGTCCGCGCGGCGATCGACGGCCTGGGGATCACGGTCCGCACCGGCGCGCACGTGCAGGGCATCGAGACTTCCCAGGGACGGGTACGAGCGGTGGTCACCGCGGACGGCACGGTTCCGGCCGACATCGTGGTGCTGGGTCTGGGCGTACGCCCGAACACCGCCCTCGCCGTCGAGTCCGGCATCCCCGTCGGCGTGACCGGCGGTCTTCGCACCGACCTGCGGATGCGCGTGGTCGGACCGGAGGGCCACGTCGAGGGTCTCTGGGCCGCCGGGGACTGCGTGCAGACGACGCACCGGATCAGCGGCCAGCCGATGCACGCGCCGCTCGGCACCCACGCCAACAAGCAGGGGCGGGTCGCGGGCATCAACATCGGCGGCGGTTACGCCACGTTCCCCGGCGTGATCGGCACCGCGGTGACGAAGGTGTGCGACCTGGAGGTGGCGCGGACCGGGCTCAGCTCGAAGGAGGCGACCCGGGCCGGCTTCGAGTACGTCACGGCCACGGTGGAGTCGACCAGCCGGGCGGGGTACTACCCGGGTGCCGAGACGATGACGGTCAAGATGATCGCGGAGCGGCGTACCGGGCGGTTGCTCGGCGCGCAGATCGTCGGTCGCGAAGAGGCCGCGAAGCGGATCGATGCGCTCGCGATCGCGGTCTGGAACGAGATGACGGTCGAGGAAATGACCGCCCTCGATCTGAGTTACGCACCGCCGTTTGCCCCGGTGTGGGATCCGGTTCTCATCGCAGCACGGAAAGCGACGGACGCCCTACTCGCCGCCGACCAGGGATAACTACCAAAGGTGAGCTTTAGGTCACGATTTCGGTATCGTCTTTGATCATGCGGCACGGTATCCATGACGAATGCCGCCGCAACCCCCCAAACGTACGGCGACCGGAAACGCGCCGCGCCACGCGGCCGTTCCGGCCCCGCGCGCCCATGTCAGCGGCGCCCTTACCAGTGGCACCGGGGGCTTCCCCCACGTCGAAGTCCTGGAGGGTGAGACCACCCTCGGCCGCCACCGCCGCCCGGAGTCGCTAGCCGACCCGACCACCCTGCGACCCGCACCGACGCAACGCGTCGCGGGCGGTCGCCGCACGTCCCTGGACCTGACGCCCCGGTCCACCACCGGCACGCCCCGCCTTTCCACCGGCCAACTTCCCACCGGCCCACTTCCCACCGGCCCACTTCCCACCGGCCGGTCTTCCACCGGCCCGAAGAACCGCGCACCCCGCGGCCGCCACTACAAACCGGCCGAGGAACGCGCCATCACGGTGCGCCCACTGGCAGTGACGCGCTCCGGGTCCGGGCCCGCCATCGGCTCCCACCGCGCACCCGGCACGCTGCCCATCGAGTCCTGGTTGCTCATCGGCCGGCACCGGCAGCAGGCCCTGCTCGCCGCCCTGGTCGCGGTCGGCATCATGCTGATCGTCTTCCCGATGCAGCAGCGCGACACGGACACCCAGGTCGACACGATCACCGCCGGCCAGGCCGTCACCACGACCGCCAAGCCGAAACCGGCCGTCTCGTCCTCGGCGCCGCGAGGTGCGGCACCGGCCGCAGCCCAGCCGGCAACCTCGGAGGCGGCGGCCCCGGCTCCGTCGGCACCCCCCGGATCCGCCCCCGCGGCCGCTGTCCCTTCCGCGCGGCCGGCTTCCGCGCCGCCGACCGTCACGCCGGCGATCCTGGTCCCGGCCGGCACCGGCCCCGGCCAGTCCCTGCGCACCACCGGCACCGACACGGTGGCGCTGACCTTCGACGACGGTCCAGACCCGGTCCAGACCCCGAAAATCCTCGCCCTGCTCGACAAATACCGGGTCAAGGCCACGTTCTGCCTGGTCGGCTCGCAGGTTGCCCGGCACCCCGAGATCGTCCGCGACATCGTCGCCGCCGGTCACACCCTGTGCAACCACACCTGGGACCACAGCCTGACCATCGGCAAGCAGAAACCGGCCGCGATCCAGAAGGATCTGCTCCGCACCAACGAGGCCATCCGCGCCGCGGTTCCCGGCGCGGAAATTCCGTTCTTCCGGGCCCCGGGCGGCAACTTCAGCGACACCCTCGTCCAGACGGCCTACACCGACGGAATGGTCTCGCTCTACTGGCAGGTCGACCCGAGCGACTGGGACCATCCCGACAAGGAATCGGTCACCCAGCACATCTCCAAGGTCACCAAGAACATCCAGGAGAACACGAAGCCCGGCTCGATCATCCTGTCCCACGACTTCAACCAGCCGGACACGATCAAGGCCTACGAAACCCTGGTCCCCTGGCTTCAGGAACGCTTCACCCTGGGCCTGCCGACAATCCCGCCGGTCGCTTCGGCTCCGGCCACGTCGCCGTCGGCCTCAGCACCGCCGCTCTAACGACCCTTCCGGACTTTTTGGCAGGTCGCACACCAGTAAAGGTTGCGGCCTGCCATTTCTTTTCGCAGGATCGGCGACTCGCAGACCAGGCAGGGCTGCCCCGGTCGCCGATACACATAGACCTCACCACCGTGCCGGTCGACGCGCGGAGCCCGCCGCATGGTCTCCGGAGTATGTGCGGTGTGGACGGTGTCGATCCGCCCCCGCACGACCCCCTCCTTCATCAGGGCCCGCAGGTCGTCCCAGATGTCCACCCACTGCGCCGCGTCGATCGCCCGCGCCGGCGTGGTCGGCGCCAGCCCCGCCCGGAACAACACCTCAGTCGCATAGATCAGCCCGCACCCGGCCACAACGGTCTGGTCGAGCAGCAGCGCAAAAAGGGCCTTGGAAGACGACCCCACCTTTCGGTACGCCGTGAGCGCATCAGCGTCATCCCGAAGCGGATCCTGCCCCAACCGCAGCCGGACAGCGTCGACCTCCACCGGCGAAAGCACCTCGCAAGCGGTCGGCCCCCGTAACTCCAGCCAATGCGCATCCCCGCTCATCCGCATCCGCAACTGCCCCACGGGCGCCGGAGCGGGCAGTTCCCCATCGGCGAACTTGCCATAGAGTCCGAGATGGATATGCAGGCTCAACTCACCCGCAAAATGGTGAAACAAATGCTTCCCATAAGCCTCGGTATCTTCCAGCCGGCGCCCGCTGATCAACGTGGCCCCATCGGCGAACCGCCCCTGCGGACTGTCGACATCCACAATCTGCCCGGCGAACAACTCCCGATGACGAGCCGCAAGCCGATGAATCGTATGTCCCTCTGGCACAACACCAGACGTTAGCGCGGGGATCCCGCACACGACGAAGGGGCGAGGACCACAACACTGGGGTCCTCACCCCTTCGTAATACAGGCGGCATCGGTGTGGATGCGCCTTGTCCATCAGCCCAGGTCAGCTACCGAGGCTGGAGTACAGGCTGTCCGGGGCCTCGGTGATCTCGGTCGCGGCCGGGCGCTTGGCGTCGACCTCGGTGCCGTAGTCGGTGTAGAGAACCTCAAGAGGCTGGGCCTGCTGGCCGCCGACGGCCGGGAGCTGGATCGTCAGCGCCGAGAGACGGCCCTGGTCGTCGAGACCCGCGGTGAACGGCACGTTCTGGGCCTGGCTACCCCAGGCGGTGATCATCTTCTGGTCGACACCGGCGACGCCCGCGGCCTTGGTCAGGTCGAGCGTGCCCGCAAAGCTGCCGGACCCGGTCTGGCGCACGTCGGTCGTCGAGGTCAGCAGCTGCGAGGTGTTGGCCGGGTCGATCTGCCCGGGCCGAAGACCGATGTTGGCGCCCTCGGGCAGCCGCGACACGTCGAGGTGGGTCCACGTGCCGGCCTTCGTCACACCCGGCACCTGCACGTAGAGATCCTTGTCGACCAGAAGCGTCTTGACCTCGATCTGCGTGTTGGGCCCGGTAGCCGTCAGCGTGGCCGTGCCCACCCCGTTGGGCGAGTCCAGCAGCCCGTCGACCTTGAAGCCCGAACCGGACGTCATGGTCAGCTTGAAGCTGCTCGTCCCGAGCTTCGCGGTGGCCGCGGCGAGCGCAGCGGCAGCCGCGGGATCAGCGGCACCGGCACTCGCGGACGCACCAGGCACCCCTGCCGAAGCGGTGGCTCCCGCCGAAGCGCCGGCCCCGGGCGTCGTGCTGCCGTCGGCGGAACAACCGCCCGCCGCAAACGCAACCGCGGCCATCGAAGCAAGCCCGAGCCCAGCCAGTCGTGGCGTCCGCATGTCGGTCCTTCCCTGCCAGCCGTCCGCCGGAATGGCAACGGTTCACCCCAGGAATGCCCGATCTCATCGATCCGCAAACAGCGCCCACATCGGACACTCATTCCCACCCGCCGTAGTCGACTCCTCACCACATCGGGCGGCCCAAGTCTTCCAATAGGTGCTGAATGGCAAAACCCCGCAGGAAAAGCGGATTGGCCGCGCAACGCAGAACAATCCGCCAGAGCGACCACCCCTATGCCCAAGCCGCTCCCACCCAGCGCAACACGCCGGCACGCTGGCACGGGCTCAGGGCCCGGCGGCACGCCGACACGGGCTCACGGCCTGACGGCCGGCCGACACGGGCTCACGGCCTGACGGCCTGCCCACGCCGGCCCACGCCGGCCCACGCCGCGAGGGTGGCACCCACTCCCCTGCCCATCGGATGCGGCAGGGGAATGGGGTGGTGGTCAGGCGTTCAGGATGCCGGAGAGCGAGCTCGGCATTTCCTGGACCTGGGCCGCGGACGGGGCCTCGACGGAGACCTTGGTGCCGAAGTCGTGGTACTTCGTGGTCATTTTGCCGGCGCCGGAGCCGAGACTGCTCATGTCGCCCGTGAGCTCGGTGAGGCGGCCCTCGCTGTCCTTCGTCGCGGTGAAGGGGAGCTTGGTGGCCTTGTCGCCGAGGGCCTCCATGCCCTTGCTGTAGCGCGGGGACTTGGTCAGGTCGAGGGTGCCCTTGAAGCCGGTGTCGCCGACCCGCTCGACCTGGGTGACGGCGTCGAGGAGGGCCTTGGTGCCGGCCGGGTCCTCCTTGGAGTTGAAGTTGAAGCTGTTGCCCTCACCGAGCTTGGTGGCGTCGATGTGCATCCAGGGCTTGCTGCTGTCGGCGCCCAGGGTCTTGCCGAGGTTGCCGTCGATCTTCATGTAGATGTCGTTGCCGATCTTGCGCATGACCATCTTGGAGTCCGAGCTGAGCGCGCCCATGTTGATGGTGGTCTCGGCGTCGCCGGTGCGGCCGTCGGCCACGCCGGTCATGCTCATCGCGCCGGACATGTCCATGTCGATCTTCATGGTGTCGGTGCTGAGCTTCTTGGCGGCGGCGGCCAGGTCGAGCTCGGGGGTGAGCTGCTCGGCCGCTGCCTCCTTGCCCGTGACGCTGGTACCTGTGCTGCCGGTGGACGTGGCGCTCTCGGGACCGCAGCCGGCCAGACCGAGTGAGGCCGTGCCCAGTGCGGCGACCAGAGCCAGGCCTGCGATGACCGGCCGTCGATTCCTCATGGAGATCCTCCCCGTTGTCCTCTATGTCGGCGCCCACCGTAGCGAAGCCCTGCGACATTTTCGGCCCCGTTTCATCGACCGCCACCACCTTCGAAACCGATCTATGCCCTGGTGGCACCGCCTTGGTGCCAATGCTGGTGGTGTTCTGCTTCACTCGATCGGTGGGCGCGATGGTCACGGAAGGCTACGGGCGGTTACGAAGAGGCGAAGTTATCCACACCGGGTTGGCAGGCGGGGCGGCCCAGACGGCATGATTGCCCGGTCAGCCGCACACGCGTACCAACCGGGAGGCCACCTTGAGATTTGAGGTCAGCAAGGTCCTCGACGCCATCGAGGGCCGTCTCACCACGGACCCCGCCCTCGCCCGCGCCGTGATCGACCTGTCCGAGATCGTGCGCTATGCCGATCTCGACGGTGGTCGCCCGGCCAGCTTGCTCCGGCTCGGCCTGGTCATTGACGCCCTCGGCCGCCATGTCGCCGAGGAGAACGTCCCGGTCTACGCCGTGGTGCCGCGCGGCCTGCTCTCCGACGCCGACCTCACCTCCAACGAGCGCATGGTCGTCCGCCGCTGGGCGGACGACGGCGTGGTGGAGGTCGTGCCGCAGCTCGACGACCGGGTGCTGGAGGTGGCCGAGCTGCTCGGGCTGCCGGTCCTCACGCGCACCCGGGCCGAGCAGTTCCGCGATCGCCGCCCCTGGGTCGAGGATCCGGGCCGGCTGCTCGCCGCCGTTCCCGGCGCGGGTGGTCCGGTGCTGGTCGCGCGGGTCGGGCGCGGTGAGATCCCGGCGGTCGCCGAGCCGTCCCCGATGGGCCGCAAGCTGCTCTCCCGGGTGTGGGGCTGCCCCGACACCAACTGTGGCGCCTACGGCCAGGGCGGCGACCCCGACAGCCCCTTCGCCGATATGCGCAAGACGACCAGCCCGGTCTCCCAGCCGCCGCCGTCGCTGCGGGCGGGCGTGCCGACCTGCCCCAGGCACGGGGCACGGTTGCGCGACGCGGGTCCGCGCCCGGCTGTCGAGGTGCTCTCGGTGCGCATCGACGGCGTGGTCCGTAAACGCTTCGTGGTCTCGACCGAGACTCCGGTGGTGGTCGGTCGCGCTCCCGAGGGCGGCGTGATGCTCGGCCAGTGGCTGACCGATGACGCGCGTAAGTGGATCAGCCGGGGGCATGTCCGGTTCGCGCTGCGCAGCGGCGAGCTGAGCGCCCAGGACGTGAGCACCAACGGCACGGGGATCCGGCCCAACGGTTCACTGGAGGACGACGACCGGATCACTCTCGGCCGCGACGAGATGCGGGCTCTGGGTCCCAACGACATGGTCGAGCTGTATGCGCAGGTGCACGTGGGCCGGGCCAAGCTGTGGAACAACGGCGGCGTCACCCAGCCCCACTCGGTGATGGGCGAGGCGCCGACCATGGCGATGCGGAAGTTTAACCCGTAGGAGACCTGGGACGAAGCAGGCTCCCGAGCAGATGCCCGGGAGCCTGTTCACAACCCCATGGTGTTCGTGACCGCTGTCAGAGAATCGCCTCCAGCTGCGCCACGGCGTGGTCGATCTCCTCGGCGGTGACCACCAGCGGCGGAGCGAGCCGGATCGTCGAACCGTGCGTGTCCTTAGCGAGCACGCCGCGAGCCGCGAGCCGTTCGACTGCCTGCCGACCGGTCATCAGGGCCGGATCGATGTCGACGCCGGCCCAGAGCCCACGTCCTCGCACCGCGAGCACACCCCTGCCGACCAGGGCGTTCAGGCCATCGTGCAGCCGGGCACCGAGCTCCGCCGAGCGCTGCTGGAATTCGCCCGTCTCCAGCAGCCGGACCACCGCGGTGCCCACGGCGCAGGCCAGCGGGTTGCCGCCGAACGTCGAGCCGTGCTCACCGGGCTTCAGCACGCCGAGCACCGACCGGTCCGCGGCCACCGCCGACACCGGCACGATGCCGCCGCCCAGCGCCTTCCCGAGCAGGTACATGTCCGGAACGACACCCTCGTGCTCCATGGCGAAGGTCTTACCCGTGCGCCCCAGACCGGACTGGATCTCGTCGGCGATCAGCAGGACGTTCTCCGTCGTGCACAGCTCCCGTACCCCGGCGAAGTAGCCTGCCGGCGGCACGAGCACGCCAGCCTCGCCCTGGATGGGTTCGAGGAGCACCGCCACCGTGTTCGGCCCGACGGCGGCTTCCAGCGCGCCCAGGTCGCCGTACGGAACAATCTTGAAGCCCGGGGTGTACGGCCCGAAGTCGTCACGCGCATCCGGATCGGTCGAAAAGCTGATGATCGTGGTGGTACGCCCGTGGAAGTTGCCGTCCGCAACGACGATCTCCGCCTGCCCGTCCGGCACACCCTTGACCTGGTATCCCCACTTACGGGCAACCTTGATGCCGGTCTCCACGGCCTCAGCGCCGGTGTTCATCGGCAGCACGAGCTCCTTGCCGCAGAGCTCCGCGAGCCCCTGGCAGAACGTCGCGAACTGGTCGTGCACGAACGCCCGGCTGGTCAGCGTGAGCCGGTCCAGCTGGGCATGCGCGGCAGCGATCAGATCGGGTTGCCGGTGACCGAAGTTCAGCGCCGAGTAGCCGGCGAGAAAGTCCAGGTAGCGGCGGCCGTCGACATCGGTCACCCAGGCGCCCTCAGCGTCGGAGATCACCACCGGCAGCGGGTGGTAGTTGTGCGCGGTCCAACGTTCGGCGGCCTCGAGCTCTCCGGGCGTACGCATATCAAGGTCCGTCATGCTGAGCTCCCCTTCGTCATGCCCTTCTGGCCCTCGCCGTCAAGGCCGTGTTTCGCGAACGCTGAGCGCAGCTCGGTGCAGTCGCTCATGACCTGACCTCCAGCGTGCAGCACTTGGGGCCGCCGCCGGCCTTGCGCAGCTCGCTCACATCAACCCCGACGGTCCGGTATCCGGCGGCCTGCAGGGCCGCGGTCAGCGCGGTGGCCTGGACCGGAAGCACGACGGTACGTCCGTCGCTGACCGCGTTGAGGCCCAGTACCTCGGCATCCTCGGGCGTCGCGATGACGGCGTCCGGGAAGAGCTGCCGCAGCACGGCCTGAGAGCCGGGCGAGAAGGCCGACGGAAGGTACGCGACATTGCGCTCGTCCAGCACGCACAGCGCGGTGTCCAGGTGGTAGTACGCGGGGTCGACCAGCTGCAGTGTGATCACCGGCCGGCCGAACACCTCCTGCACCTGCGCGTGGGCCGCGTGGGCGGTGCGGAAGCCCGTGCCCGCGAGCAGCACGTCACCGGCGAGCAGGATGTCGCCTTCGCCCTCGTTGGTGTGCTTCGAGTCGACCGTTTCGAAGCCTGCGCTCTCGAACCAGGCCTTGTACGCGGGGCCCTCGTCGGCGCGCTCGGCGTCCCGGAACTGGACGGCGAGCACCTTGCCGCCGACGACCGTGGCGCCGTTCGCGGCGAAGACCATGTCGGGCAGGCCGGGCAGGGGCTCGATCAGGTCGACGGTGTGGCCGAGGTCGAGGAAAGTCTGCCGCAGATTTTCCCACTGGCTGACGGCCAGGGCGTTGTCGTACGGAGCCGTCGGATCCATCCACGGATTGATCCGGTAGGTGACGGCGAAGTGGGTGGGCCGGCACATCAGGTAGCGCCGGGCGGCAGCGGTCGTCATGGGCCCAACGCTATGCGGGAAAGCCCTGCGCAGAGCCTAGATCACCGTTGCGCACCCGCGAAGAATCGTTGCGTCATGGGCCCTTGCGCCGACGATTCGTTGCGCGTGCCTTTGGGAGGCTTTTGCGCGCTTTGCGTCGCGGAGCCGGCAGATCGCCAACCAGGAGATCATCAGCCAGGAGCTAGTCAGCCAGGAGCCGGACATGCGTCGGGGGCGGCGAACCGCCGCCCCCGCACAACGTCGCGGTGCCAACCCCGAGCCGGTCGACGGTGATCGCCGTTCGGACTGTTCCGCACTTTCCAGCGAACCGCCGGATGTTTTCGGGGCGGGCCGGCGGTCAGCCGACCCGGTTCCGAGGGGTCACCGGGGGCGCATCGCCTCCGGTGACATCGATTTACCCGTCAGAATCGATTTACAAACTGTGTGTCAAGCCACTCCCGCAGGCTGCTGACCGGCTGCATGTCGGTGCCGAGCCAGGACAGCGCACCGGCCAGGGCGAGCACGCCGACGACGATCGCGCCGAGCGCGAGCACCATGCCGAGCAGGGCGTCGGTCTTGCCGGCGATGTGCCGCTTGCCGGTCGCGTGGATGCCGGCGAGGGAGAGTACGAGGGCGAGCACCGCGACGCCGATGCCGTATCCCAGCAGCGGCCCGGAGAGCACCAGCAGCGCGGCCACGACCCCGGTGATCAGGCCGAGCATGGCGAGGAGGCTGGCCCGGGGCTTGGGGCCCGCAACCACCGGCGCCGGCGCGGGCCGGGTCTCGGTGACGGTGTCGGTCCTGACGGCGGTGTCGGCCTTGACGGCGGTGTCGGTCTTGAAGGCGGTATCGGTGGCACGCACCGGCCTGAGCTCGGTGGTCGTGTTGTCAGAATCGCTCGGCGCGACGGTGGCGTTGGTCCGCGGCGCGGGCGGGGGCGGGGTGGCGCGCCGGGCCTCTTCGCGGCGCTCGGCTTCCTGACGCTCCGCCTCGCGACGCTTGGTGAGCACGGTGGCCCGCTCGTCGGCTGCGGGTGCGGTGCTGATCTCTTCGGTCTTCGCCTCCGTACGCGCGGAGATCGGCGCACGGTCCTCGGTCTCAGTAACGGTGTCGGACTGGCGGGAGAATGTAGGGATCCTCACGTCAGCACCTCCTTCGCAAGCCTTCGGGGGATGACGTGGCTATACCCCGACGGGCCACAGTGCACACAAACGGGCGCGCGGCTGGCCGCGCGCCCGTTCGGTTTACTGCTCTATCTGCAGGTCAGACCGGCAGTTATCAGGTCAGATCCACCCTCTCACAGGGTGAGATCCGAATCAGACCAGCGCCGAGGAGTTCGGCACGTCGGCCGCCTTGGCGATCACGTGGTCGACGATGCCGTAGTCCTTGGCCTCCTGCGCCGTGAACCAGCGGTCACGATCGGAGTCGCGGTTGATCTCCTCCGGGGTGTGCCCGGTGTGGAACGCGATCCTGTCGTTCATCACGTGCTTGATGTGCAGCATGCTCTCGGCCTGGATGGCGATGTCGGCCGCGGTGCCGCCGATGCCGCCGGAGAGCTGGTGCATCATCACCCGTGCGTGGGGCAGTGCGTAACGCTTGCCGGCGGTGCCCGCGCAGAGCAGGAACTGGCCCATGGAGGCCGCCATGCCCATCGCGATGGTCGCCACGTCGTTCTTGATGTACTGCATCGTGTCGTACACCGCCATGCCGGCGCTGATGGAGCCGCCCGGCGAGTTGATGTACAGCGCGATGTCCTTCTCGCTGTCGGAGGAAGCGAGCAGCAGCATCTGCGCACAGATGCGGTTCGTCACCTCGTCGTTGACCTCGCTGCCGAGGAAAATGATGCGCTCCCGGAGCAGCCGGTCGAAGACCTGGTCGTCAAAGGATGCGCCACCCGCCCGCATCACAAGCTCGTCAACACTCATGGACCCACCCTCTCGCACCGGCCGGGGGACGGCAGCACCGACCCGGCATCAGACGCTTACTACCTTCCCTTTTAACGCTGCCACTGCCCAGTGATTCCCCTAAGGGCGAAAGCCGATGATCAGCCGACCGGGGTGCGCCGGGCGACCCAGTCGGTGGTCAGCGGACGCGGGCGGGGCTTGTTCTCCTCGACCCAGGTGTCGATGCGGGCCCACCAGTCGTACAGCCAGGCGATGCGCTCCTGTTCACCGGCGGGTATCTCCTCCGGCGGGACACTCCAGAACCGCATCACGAGGTGTTTGTCCATGGGCAGCTCACGCCAGACGTCAGCCACCGTGATCATCTTGTCGAGCCCGGTGTGGGCCACGAAGATCACTCCGGCATCGGGGGCCGCCTCGATGGCCGCGAGCAGGCCGCCCGGCTTCGGGGGCAGCAGGTTGCGGAGGCGTTCGGCCCGCTCGGCCATGTCCTCCATGCCCTTGGCACGCAGCCAGGCGATAGCCCGTACCCGTCGCCTGGGGGTGAAGTTTCCCCCCTCGGGGAAGATCACGAACGCGTCGTTCTCGTCGAGGCCTTTCGCGAGGGCCCCGACCTCCCTCTCGAGATCGCCGTTGCCGGGACGCCCCGGTGTGATGAACCGGTTGGGCAGGCGGTTGAGGAGAACGTCGACCGCCGGGTCCCACTGCAGGGTGGCCTTGAGCACGATGCGCGGCTCGCGGTCGAACCAGTTGACCAGCCCGTGGATCAGGATGAACGAGTCGCCCGGGCCCGCGTGCCGGCTGGCCACGATCTCCGGCCGCCCCGGCATCCCGGTGTCGGGGTCGGTGCCGACCACGTCGATGGTCAGGTGCAGCGACCATTTGGCCAGCCAGAAGAGCACACCCAGAAACTTGCCGGTGAGTACGTAGTGAGCGCGCTGGAACGCTGGGGTACGAATCTTCCAGCCGAAGCCCGAGGCCACCCAGAGAACCGCCAGGCTGACCAGCGCGGCCGCGTCCCAGACCACATACGCGACAGCCAGGAACGCCAGCCGCGGGACACGCAGGTGACCGGGCACGAGCGGCGAGACGGCAAGGGCCACCAGCAACCAGACCGGCAGCGTCGTGACCAGCGCGAAGGCGAGGACCACCACGAGGGGTGCGATGACGAAGTGCCGGATCCAGCGGGGTGGGATCATCTCAGGCGCCGATGCCCGGCGAGGGGGTCACATTCGCGGAGAGGTAACGCCGGGAGGCCGTGTAGGCGCGGCTTATCCGCCGGCCCGAGGCGGCCATGTCGCGATAGGCCCAGGGCGAGTCGTCCCGGCTCTCGCCGCCGCCGGTAGGAAGAACGTGCACCCGTACATCGTCGGGCAACGAGGCAAGCTCCCGCGCGAACCGGTGCCGCCGGGCGATCTCGAACGCGACCTGCGCGACCTCCCACGGCCGGCGTGGCGCAACGAGCGGGCGCTCGATCCGCCCGACCTGGAGCACAAAAATAAGTTTGGCGCCGAGCCGGACCGCCTCCCCGATCGGGATCGAGTTGACGATGCCCCCGTCGACGAAGTGCTCACCCCCGATCTCCATCGGCGGCAGCAGACCCGGCACCGACGACGAGGCGAGCACCGCGTCGACCAGCGGCCCGCTGTCGAACCAGTGCTCGGCAGCCCGCTCGATGCTCGCCGCGCAGCAGTGGAACGGCACCTTCAGGTCGCCGAAAGAGGCATTCTCGCCCAGCTCCGAGATGAGCAGCCGCCGCAACGGCATCGGTGAGTGCAGGTGCGTCCGGGCCGCGAACCGCCGGACCTGGCGCGCGATGCTGTCGCCGTACACCTCGGCAGCCTCGGGCGACGACCAGAGCCGGACCAGCCGCTCGGTGACGGCCTCACTGGGATCGGCGGCCACCAGCGCACCATTGACCGCACCGATCGACGTCCCGACCACCAGATCGGGGCGGTAACCACCACGAAAGAGCGCCCGCAGCATGCCGACCTGAACGGCGCCGAGGACCCCTCCCCCGCCGAGCACAAACGCGACCGGATTCTGCATACACCCATCGTTCCACGCCCCGTAAGAAGCGATCACGCCGCAAGCAAAGCGACCGCCGAAGCGGGCGAGGCGATCACGCCGAGGTGGGCGAGGCGATCACGCCGAGGTGGGCGAGGCGATCAGGCCGAGGAGCGGGCCGATTGGTCCCAGTCGACGCCGGTGAGTGCAGCGACGCCCCTTGAGGGCGGCCACTCCCGGGAAAGCAGCCCACGAGAGCGGCCCCGCCCGGGAGAGCAGCCCGGGAGAGCAGCCCGGGAGAGCAGCCCGGGAGAGCAGCCCGGGAGAGCAGCCCGGGAGAGCAGCCCGGGAGGACAGCGACGCCGCCCCGGCCCGCCGCCCCCGGCCCGCCGCATCCGGACCAGGGCCGATCACCGAAAGGTTGTGCACAATTAAATTGTGCACAACCTTTCGCACTGGGGACGGAGGAATCGCCGCGAACGGAGCACTGGCGGCCGCACCAAAAGGCCCTGACCGCCACACGCCACCGCCACCGCCACACGCCAGTGCCAGTGCCACCGCCACCGCGAGTGCCGCGCGGAGCGCGGGAATCTGCTCGGCCTGGTCAAACACCTCGCGACGGATCAACGGTCGGACCAGAGGCCCGCGGGCCGGTCAAAGCCGGGCCGGCCGGTCGCTCGAGAGTCAGCCGAGGCCGTTGAGGAACGGCTCGTGGGCGTTCTGGAACTCGTAGCTGTAGAAGTGGTCCCAGTTGATCGACCAGGTCATCAGCCCTCGGAAACCGGGGTTGGTCCCGCTGCGAACCGTGTAGCCGCCACAGTTCGTCCCCTTGACCAGGCAGGTGACCGCCTGCTGGATCGCGGCCGGTGCGACGTAGCCGTTGCCGGCGCTGACCGAGGAGGGGGCTCCGAAGGCGATCTGGTCCTCGCGCAGGGCCGGGAACAGGTTGGCCGTGTTGCCCGCGACCGGGAAGCCGGCGAGCAGCATGTCCGTCATCGCGATGTGGAAGTCGGCGCCGCCCATGCTGTGGTACTGGTTGTCGAGGCCCATGATGGAGCCGCTGTTGTAGTCCTGGACGTGGAGCACCGTGATGTCGTTGCGCATCGCGTAGATGACCGGCAGGTAGGAGCCCGCGCGGGGGTCCTGGCCGCCCCATGGGCCTGAGCCGTAGTACTGGTAGCCGAGTTGGACGAAGAACGTCTCCGGGGCCATGGTCAGGACGAAGCCGGCGCCGTAGCGGGCTTTGAGGGACTTGAGGGCGGCGATCAGGTTGACGATCACGGGGGTGGTCGGGTTCTTGAAATCCGTGTCGCCCGTGTTCAGGGACAGGGAGTGGCCCTCGAAGTCGATGTCGACGCCGTCCAGGCCGTACTTGTCGATGATGGCGCTGACCGATGAGACGAAGGTGTCCCGGGCCTGGGTGGTGGTGAGCTGGACCTGGCCGTTGGCGCCGCCGATCGACAGCAGGACCTTCTTGCCCGCCGCCCGTTTCGCCTTGATGGCGGCGATGAACGCGGCCTCCGACTCGACGCCGGCGCATTCCGTGGCCGGGCAGAGGGTGAAGCGGATGTCGCCGGAGGTTGCCGAGGTGGGTTCGCCGAACGCCAGGTTGATGATGTCCCAGTCGGCCGGCACATCGGCCATTTTCAGGTAGCCCGAGCCGTTCAGGAAGCTCGAGTGGAGATACCCGATGAGCGCGTGCTTGGGCAGCCCGCCAACAGGGGGAGGAGTAGTAGGAGGAGTGGTGGGCGGCGTAGTGGTGGGCGGCGGTGTGGTGGGCGGCGGTGTGGTTGTGGGAGGCGGGGTTGTGGGTGGCGTGGTTCCGCCGCCGCAGGCGCCGTTGTCGGTCCAGACGTCCCATTGGCCGCTGTGGGTGGCCGGGCTTTCGTTCTGGGTCCACCATTTCGCGGTGTAGTTGTGGCTGTTCTCGGAGGCGGACGTGCCGCCCGTGTAGACGGCGGCGCTGCTCCACGCCGGGGCGCAGGCGACCGCGGCGCTGGCGGCGGACGCCACGTAGACGGTGGACCCGGCCGCCGCGACGATCGCGACGCAGGTGAGGACTAGGGATCGGCGCATGGGGGGATGGCCTCCAACGTCGGCATATCGACAGTTGGCTAATTATTAGGACTGTTAACTTATTCTGTCCAGAGGGACGCCGAATCTGATCCGCCGGCCCGCGCCGTCGAAGAGCAGCAGGTCATCCGCTCCGACTCCGACGGCGAGCGGGTCGCCGACGGCGAGCGGCGCTGTCGCGCGTACTGACAGGAAAGCCGCGGCCGGGCCGAAGAGCGAGGGCACGCCACCGACCTCGACCCGGACCAGAAGCTCGTGGCCCAGGTTCTCGATCGAATGGATCTTGCCCGTCAACGACATGGGGCGCCCGCTGTCGATGAGCATCAGCGGCCGGATCGCCACCGTCACCCGTGCGTTGTCGAACGACGCCGGCAGGGAGGCCGACGGGAGCGTCAAGGCCTGCGCGCCGAGGTCGACCACCACCCCGGCATCCGTGACCTGCACCGCGCCGGCCAGCAGGCCGATCGACGGGGCGCTCAGGAACGTCGCGACAAAAACGTCGTCGGGGTCGGCGTACACCTCGTGGGGTGGACCGACCTGCTGGACCGCGCCGTCGCGCAGGACCACCACCCGGTCCGCCATGGTCATGGCCTCGGTCCGGTCGTGCGTCACGTAGAGCGTGGTCACGCCCAGCTCGCGGGTGACCGTCACGATCTCGCCGCGCAGCGCCGCCCGGGTTCCCGCGTCCACATTCGACAGCGGCTCGTCGAGGAGCAGCACCTGCGGCTTGCGCACCAGCGCGCGGGCGATCGACACCCGCTGGCGCTGACCGCCGGAGAGGTGCTCGGGAAAACGGTTGAGCAGGTCCGCCACCCCCACTCGGGCGGCGATCTCGAGGACCCGGGCGGCGACCTCACCGGCCGGCCACGAATGGGCCCGCAGCGGGAAGCCGATGTTCTGCGCGACGCTGAGGTGCGGGTAGAGCGACGGCGAGACGAGCGAGACGTCCTTGTAGACCGTCACCTCGCCGCTGGTGGGGACGACGAGCCCGGCGATCAGGCGCAGAAAGGTGGACTTGCCGCAGCCGGTGGGCCCGACGACGACCACGAATTCGCCCGGCGCCACGTCGAGGGTGATGCCGTCCACCGCCACCGTGGCGCCGCCGCCGTCATCGTCGTAGATCTTCGTGAGCGCACGGGCCGAGATGGCGACCATGCCCCTCATAGTGCGGGTCGATCGCCATCAATGAAAGGGTCAGGGCGTAACGGGACCCGACGGATTGGACTCCGTCGGATTCGAGGGCTCCTCCGACGGCGGTGCGGACGTGGGCGGGGTCGTCGGGGGCGTGGTGGGCGGGGTCGTCGTCGGCTTCGTGGTGGGGGCCTTCGTCGTCGGCCGGGTGGTCGGCCGGTTCGTCGTCGGGCGCGGCGAATCCGGCTCTTCCGTCTCGGTCGGGTCCTCCGTCGGATCCACGGTCGTGTCGGGCGCGGTGGTGGTCGCCTCCGGGGTCGGCGACACCGCCGGCTCGGAGCTCGGCACCTCCTGCGAAGGCGTGGGCGTGAGGGCCGGGGCTTCGGGTTCGGTCGAGGCCGACTCGGAGGGCGATCCGGCAGGAGCTTCCACGGGTACGCCGTCAGCGCACCCCAGCGACCCACTGCTGACCGCCGCCGGCGTCCCGTCGACGTACACCCGCCCGGTGGCGACAGAAACCGTCCCCGGCTCCACGGCGAACCACGCGGCACCGTTGTTCGTGACCTCCCCCGCCGTGCGCGGAAGGCTCAGCACGAGCGGCTCGTAAGCCCCGCTGGTGCTCCCGGTGTCGGCGAGCACCCGCCCGCTCTGCACCGTCAGCGATCCGTGCGGGATCCGGCTGCGGCCGCTCTCCGTGGTGAGCGCGCCGAGCACGGTCCGGGAGTCGGCGCAGAGCAGGACCACCGAGCCGCCCTGGAACGTGAGCCGCCCCGAGCCGCCGGCCGGGATGCGCACGCGGTCGTCCTTGTCGAGGTAGCGACGGCCGCCCTCGCCGATCTCGACCTGCTTGCCGCCGACGGTGGCGACGATGGTCCCCTTGTCCGAGATGAGCAGCGCGCGGTTGGCGGGCATCTCGGCCCAGGCCGGTCCGGCGGCGAAGTTCAGGCCGGTCAGCACGAGCGCGATCACGAGGACCAGGACGACCAGCCACCACATGCGCCGTTCGAAGCCGCGGTCGAGTTCGTAGTTCTCGGTGCCTTCGGGCGGTCCGGGCGGAGCGGCGAGCGGCGGGTACGCGCTGCCGGCCCCCGATCCGGCGCCGGGCCCACCGGGGACGTGGTACGGGTCGCCGACGAGCGGTGGCAGGTCGGAGGCGTCCGGGATGACCCAGAGCCGGGCGGGCGTACGCGTCTGCGCCACCATCCCCGGATTACCCTCCCCGACCGGCCCGATGAGCGTGCCGCGGCGCAGCTCGACGCCGTCGGCCATGGCGATGACGCCGGACTCGACCACGACGGCGTGGGTGGGGCCGGGCAGCATGACCGGCGCGCCCGGCTCGAGGTCGATGGGGTGCGAGGAGGCGATGAGGGCGAGCCGTTCGTCCCCGGCGAGCCCGGACAGCGCCGGGGTGTCGGCGAAGAGCGCCTCGGCCTCGTCCCGGGCGGCCGGCGGCGGGCCGGGCACCGGGCCGATCACGGTCGCGACGGTGGCGGTCGGCACGGCCAGCAACGTGGTGCCGGCGGTGTGCCAGTCCAGCGATGTCGAGCGGCCCGTGAGCGCGTTGGCGAGCCCGACGATGCCGCCGGCACCGACGTGGTGGCGGATCGTGCCGCCGGGGTCGCCGGGCTTGCGGGCCTGCATGGCGCCGTCGACGACGACGTACACGGCCTGCTGGGCGGCGCCGGCGACGATCATCTGGGTGCCGGACGGCGGGCGTACCCATCGGGCCCTGCTCGCCAGGCCGGCGAGCGCGTCGTCGGGCAACCCGCCGAGGTCGGAGTTGCGCAGGGCCTCGAGCCGGCGCGGGGCGTCCGCTTCCCGGTCCTTCTCCGCGGCCTTCAGCCGCGAGCGGCGCCACCAGCGCGCGAAACGGCTGAAAGCGAGGTAGATGAGCGGGGCGCAGAGACCCAGCAGGACCGCGAGTAGCAGGGCCTGCCCACCGGCCCCGTTGTGCCAGAGCCCGGTGGCCAGGCCGGCGATCCGGTCGGCCCAGATCCTGTACGCGAGGTTCACCGCAACGGCGACCCACAGCACCGCCAGCACCCCGTAGAGCGCGACGATCTTGCCTTCCCGGTCGAGGCCCGACCACGGCGTGGACCGCCCGCGCAGCCGCCCGGACAGCCACGCGAGACCGCGACCTCGCAGGCCGGGGATCTCCAGCCAGTCCATCAGCAGGTAGTTGCCGTCGAGCGCCAGGAACGGGTTGAGGTTGAACAGCACGTTCAGGTACCACAGGAACGCGAGTTTGAAGGCCAGCCCGGCGAGGGCAGGCACGGCGAGACCGACCAGCTGGATCGAGCCGGCCAGCACGAGCGCGGTGGCCGGGCCGGACGCGGTGACCAGCAGGCGCGCGCGGCGCCCGGCCATCCACGCGTCGGCGGTGTCCACGAAGACGGTCGGGATGCCGTAGGTGAACGCGAGCCCTGCCGCCGGCACCTCACGCCCCGCGTGCTTGGCGGCCATCGCGTGCCCGAGCTCGTGACAGGTCAGCGCGACCACGTTGAGCAGGAGCAGCAGGAGCGCACCGAGCAGGTACGACCCGTCGGCCAGGAAGACGGACTCGCTCCCCCGCGACCAGGTCGTCACGAAGAGCCCGACGCCGGCCAGCGCGAAGACGCCCATCACGATCGCGGCGGCCTTGCTGAAGAACAGCCGCCCGCCCGCGCGATAGAGCACCCGGATGAGGGTGTCGATGTCGAAGACGAACATCCGGCGCCCGCGCGCGGCGTCGAGCACCCCGCGGCCGACCCGTTCGGGCAGCGCCGCCCGGCGCTCGTCCCGCAGCGGGTGGAACGCCTCATCGGGCAGTTCGTCGAGCATGCGGTTGGCCGCGAGGTCAGCGACCACCCGGCGGACCTGGTCCGGGGAGAGCCTGCCGGCGAGCCGGGCGAACTCCGCGACGAGGCGGGCCACCGTGTGGGTGCCGTCCATCATCAGGGCGAGCTGCCACTCGTCGGGGGTCAGCCGCAGATAGCAGGCGCGGGCGCCGTCGTCCGGGGAGCGGAGCATGACGTACGTGCTGCCGCGCACGCTGGTCAGCCCGACGGCCTCGATCCCGGGGCGCAGCACGGGCCGGGCCCGGGCAGGGTTCAGCCGGTCGACCACCGCACCCCAGAGTTCGGGGTCGGCGGGTCCGAGCGGCTCACCCGGCGCGCGTCCGGCCAGGGCTTCCCAGACTGTCATCCGGGTATCGACGTTCGTCACTCGGGTCGGCCTTCCACTTCGCTATGGCGAATGGAGAGTAGGCCGTCTGCCCTGTTCAGGGCGAGCCCCCATTTTCCCGCCCGCCGGGAGATATTTCGCAGAGTGGACATAAAGGTGCGGTGGGTGATCAGAACCAACCCCCTTGGTCCTGACCACCCACCGCTGGGAAGTGGTGCCACCCGATGGCCCGAGCGGCACCGGATGCTTTCTAGGAGGCCTCGGAGAGCGTGGCGCTGACCGTCTGCTCCTGGCCGTTACGGGTGAACGTGATGGAGATGCTGTCGCCGACCTTGCCCGCCTGGATGATGGCCACCAGGTCGTCGGAGTCGTTGACCGCCTTGCCGTTGACCGACTTGATGACGTCGCCCTGCTCGATGCCGGCCTTGGCCGCCGCGCTGTTCGCGGTCACCGTGCTGACCTGGGCGCCGCCGCCCTCGGCCTCCGCCACGCTGACGCCCAGCGCCGGGTGACTGACCTTCTCGCCCTTCATCAGCGACTGGACGACCGTCTTGACCTTGTCGCTCGGGATCGCGAAGCCGAGGCCGATGTTGCCGGTGCTGGAACCCGAGGTCGCGATCGCCGAGTTGATGCCGATGACCTGACCGTTCGTGTTGACCAGCGCGCCGCCCGAGTTGCCCGGGTTGATCGGGGCGTCGGTCTGCAGCAGGCCGGACATCGACGTCGTACCCGAGGACTGCGACTGCTGCTGTTGCTGTTGCTGCTGGCCACCGAACGGGTTGGTCGGGGTCTCCTGCTGCTGCTGCTCGTCCTCGCTGCTGGACTGGATGGTGCGGTCCTTGGCGCTGATGATGCCCTCGGTCACCGAGCCCTCCAGGCCGAGCGGGCTGCCCAGCGCGAGCACGGTGTCGCCGACCTGCATGTCGGCGCTGGAGCCCAGCGTCGCCGGCTTCAGGCTGTCGGCTGCCGCGACCTTCACCACCGCGAGGTCCGTACGCTGATCCGTGCCCGTGATCGTGCCCTGGACCTTGGTGCCGTCAGCGAAGATCACCGAGACGGTCTTGCCCGTCGCGGTGGCCACCACGTGGTTGTTGGTGACGATGTAGCCGTCCTTGTTGAGCACGACGCCGGAGCCCTCGCCGCTCTCCGTGGTGATCGAGACGACGCTGTCCTTGACCGACGAGACGATCTCGGCGAGCGAGGAGCGGTCCACGATCCGGGTGACCGCGGAGTTGCCGGTCTGCACCGAGGACGACCCGCTGTCGTCGTGGAACGCGAGCGCGGTGGCCGCGCCGACACCGCCGGCACCCAGGGCGATCAGCACCGCGACGGCGCCGGTGACCAGGATGCGGCGGCCACGGCGGGCCTTCTCGGGGTCGCGCTGCTGCTGCTCGGTGCCGACCGAGGTGGCCCAGATCGGGGCATCGGCGTGCTGCTGGCCGTTCCACTGCTGAGCGTCCGCGCCGTTCCACTGCTGGCCGTCCGCGCCGTTCCACTGGGGCTGCGGGCCCTCGATGGCCGGCTGCTGCTGGGTGTGGCCGTAGGGCGCCTGCGGCTGGCCGTTCCACTGCGGCTGCCCCTGGTATCCACCGGAGTAGGCCGGATACTGCGGCTGGTGGGGCTGGCCACCGCGCTGCCACGGCGAACCCAGCCACTGACCGGGCTGCTGCTGCCCCTGCGGGAACTGAGGCTGTTGGGGCTGCTGGGGCTGAACCGACTGGGGCTGGGCCGACTGGGGCTGGGCCGACTGGGGCTGGGCCGAGATGGGCGCCTGGGGCGCCGCTGGGGATGACGGCTGCTGCGGGGCCGGCTGGTAGGCCGCCTGCTGAGCCGTGGTGTCGGACGTTCCCCGCTCCGGGCTGCTGGATGCGTGGGGGGCGTCCGCGGGCCGGTGCGACTGCTCCTCGGGAGAGGAGTCCTCGTGCCGCTGCGGGTTGGTCTCGTACTCGTTCATGTCCACCACACTGCCCCTCGACGATCCGTGTCACCTGTGCTGGCCCTGAAGGTTTTCTGTGAATGGCGGATGACCGGAAGGTCAGGATTCGTCCGGGACGAGCGCGGGCAGACTCACCCGGAACGTGGCGCCCTTCCCGGGCTCGCTGATGACCTCCACGGTGCCGTGGTGGGCCCGCACGATGGCCGCCACGATGGCCAGCCCGAGACCTGTCCCGGTGGCCGCCCGGTCGGTGCGCCGGGTCCGCGCCTCGTCCGCCCGGTAGAACCGCTCGAAGACGTGTTCGCGCTGCTCAGGGCTGAGTCCCGGACCGGTGTCGGAGATCTCCACGACGGCCCGGTTACCTGGCGCGGTGGACAGCGACAGCGTGACCGCGGCCTCCGGCGGGGTGTGTACGAGCGCGTTGGTCATCAGGTTGCCGATCACCTGTCGCAGCCGGGCGTCGTCGCCGTACGCGATGAGATTCTCGGGCTGATCCCGAACGTCCAGCGTGATCGTCCGCTCGGGTGCGACGGCCTCCGCGGCCTGTACGGCGTCCAGCGCGAGCACAGGAAGCTCCACCGGCGCGAGCGTGATCGGGCGTTCCCGGTCGAGCCGCGCGAGCAGCAGCAGATCCTCGACGAGCAGACCCATCCGGGACGCCTCGTCCTCGATGCGGCGCACGAGCTTGGCGACGGCCTCCGGCTCGCTCACGGCCCCCTGCCGGTAGAGCTCCGCGAAGCCACGGATCGACGTCAGGGGCGTACGCAACTCGTGGGAAGCGTCCGCGACGAACTGCCGCATCTTCCCCTCGGAGCGCACCGCCCGGGCTTCGGAGGCGTGCGCCGCCTCGGCGGCATCGCGGGCCTGGGACTCCGCGGCCCGCGCCGCCGTCTCGGAGAGGGCCCGGGCCGTGAAGGCGGCCTCGATCTGCGCGAGCATGGCGTTCAGCGCGCGGGACAGCCGGCCGAGCTCGGTCTGCGGCTCGCCCTCGTCGGGTTCCGGGTCGGGCACCCGCTGGGTGAGGTCACCGGCCGCGATCGCCGCCGCGGTGCGCTCGATCTGCATGAGCGGGATGAGGCTCTGCCGCACGATCGCCGCACCCACCGCGGCAAGCGCGAACAGCACTCCCGCGCCGACCAGGATGTCGACCCAGACGAGCCGGGTGATCGCGTCGTCGATGCCGACCAGGCGCTCGGCGACGTACAGCACCGAGCCGTTCGGGGTGTAGGTCACCAGCATCCGCCAGTGCACCGTGCCGTCGGACGAGTTGACCGTGTACGCCTTGTCGACGTGGGCGTTCACCTGGTCGACCCCGATCAGGATCGGGGGCAGCTGGGTACGGCTGGTGAACACCTTCGTGTCGTAGCGCTCGTTGTCGGTCGAGCCGATGCCGTTGATGGTGGTGACGTTCACGTAGTAGTCGGAGGGCGGAACGACGCCCTGGTTCGGACGCAGCCCTTCGAGCGTGGTCGTGAACTGGACGAGCTGGGAGTCGAGCCGGGCGATCAGGTAGTTGTGCAGCGCGTACGTGCTCGCCGCACTGATCAGGGTCAGGGCGGCGAAGACCAGCGCCAGCACGGAGGCGACGAGTTTGGTGCGCAGTGGCACCCGGCGGAGCCCGGTCTTGTTCGGTACGTGGCTGCGGACCCGCTGGGCGAGTTCCATGCCGGGCTCAGGCGGCCGGTTTGCGCAACACGTACCCGACGCCACGCAGGGTGTGGATCAGGCGCGGCTGCACGTTGTCGACCTTGCGCCGCAGGTAGGAGATGTAGGACTCCACGATGTTGTCGTCGCCGCGGAAGTCGTACTTCCACACGTGATCCAGTATCTGCGCCTTGGACAGCACCCGGTTGGCGTTGAGCATCAGGTAGCGCAGGAGCTTGAACTCGGTCGGCGAGAGCTGCACGCGCTGACCGGCCCGGTAGACCTCGTGCGTCTCCTCGTCGAGCTCGAGGTCGGCGAAGACCAGGCGCGACGGCTCCTCGTCCCCGGCCGTGGTGCGGCGCAGCACGGCCCGGATGCGGGCCGTGAGCTCCTCCAGGCTGAACGGCTTGGTGACGTAGTCGTCGCCGCCGAGCGTGAGCCCGCGGATCTTGTCGTCGGTGCCGTCACGGGCAGTGAGGAAGACCACCGGGGTGCGCGCGCCACCCTCGCGCATCAGCCGGATCACCTCGAAGCCGTCGAGGTCGGGCAGCATCACGTCGAGCACCACGAGGTCGGGGGCGGCGTTCTTGGCCGCGGTGACCGCGGCACTGCCGCTGGTCGCGGTGCTGACGTCGAATCCCGCGAACCGCAGGCTGGCGGAGAGCAGCTCGAGAATGTTCGCGTCGTCCTCGACCACGAGGAGCTTCGCCTCGCTCTGCTTTCCATGGGTCTGGGTAGCCATGGAACCCATCTTCACGCAGGTCGCTGCGCTCACGCTGCACGTTGCCTGAAAGTTTTCTGTGAGCCCTCTATGCAGCCAGCTCGAACTTCCCCGAGGAGGCCTGGGCCGCGCGTGCCAGCACCCGGCGATCGGCTCCGGGCTCGGGACGCAGGGCCGGGGAACCGACGAGGGTCACGGTCAGCCCACGCAGGGCAACCACACGCCGTATCGAGGACCATAGCGTGTCGTCACCGATGAAGGCTGCCGCCGGGGAGGCGTACCTGATGGAGATCGGCACGACCGGGACGCCGGCGTCAACGGCGGCCTGGAACACCGCGGGCCTGAACTTACCCCGCTCGGCACCGCAGAAGGTGGTGCCCTCCGGGAAGACCGCGACCGAACGACCGGCCCGCAGGGAGGCAGCCACATCGGCCACCGCGAGCGGCAGGGTCCGGGGCCGCGAGCGGTCCAGGAAGATCGCCCCACCCGCCTTGGCAACCGCGCCGACCAGCGGCCAGGTCCCCACCTCACTCTTGGCGACGAGCCGGACGGGCGTCACCGCGAGCAGGGCGAGAATGTCCAGGAAGGAGACATGGTTGGCGACCAGCAGGCTGCCCGGGCGCGGCGCCGGGCCGCGCCACACCAGCTCGACCCCCAGGGCCGCGAGCAGGGCGCGCGCGACCGGCCGCAGGGCGGCACCACGGGTGAGCGGCACCAGGACCAGACTGCTGATCAGTACGCCCGCAGCCGCCACCAACCGCACCACCCTCGTGACCCGGCCGGTTGCCGCGTCGCCGCCAGGGATGCAATGTGAACCGCAATCCGACACCGGTCGCCACATCATCGCGTGGCTCCGAGGAAGTGCCGGCGGTAACGCGGGTCCATCCGGTCCATGGAGAACAGCACGTAGAAGTCGGCGCAGTTGAAGTCCGGGTCGTACGCGGGCTCCCCGCACACCCAGCTGCCGAGTCGCAGATACCCCTTGAGCAGCGGCGGCGGCTGCACCTTGGGGTCGCCGACGAGCTCGGTCGACGCGAGCCAGTTACGTCGCGGCTGCACACGCAGTGCGGGCGGTGACATGTTCTTGTTCTGCACCCGCGCCCAGACCCCGGCCGCCGTGGCGCCGCCGTCGTCGAGCGACACCGACGCGCAGCCACCGAGCCAGCGCAGATTGTTGAGGTGCAGGTAGCGCGCGAGCCCTGCCCACATGAGGTTGACCACGGCGCCGGAGCGGTGGTCGGGGTGCACACAGGAGCGTCCCGTCTCGACGAGCTGGTCGCGCAGCGGGCCGAGGCCGCTCATGTTGAACTCGCCGTCGCCGTAGCGGCGCCCGGCGCGCTCGGCGCCCTTGGGGGTCATCATCCGGTAGGTGCCGACGACTTCGCCGGTGCCGTCGTCCCGGACGATGAGGTGGTCACAGAATTCGTCGAACTCGTCGACGTCGCGTCCGTCGGCCTCGGTCCGGAGGGTGGCGCCGAGTTCACCGGCGAAGACGTTGTGGCGCAGCCGCTGTGCGGCGGCGACCTGATCCGCGTCGTCCGCGATCAGGAGTGAGTAGCCGCTGGTCCCGATGGGTGCGGCGGCGGTCATGAGTACCGTCATGTGACCTGTGTAACGGCCGTGATTGCCGTCGGCGTGTCGGTCCAGGTGGACTCGGATGACAGATGAGTGAACGGCATGTCGCGGGGCAGCCGCAGTGGACCCCACCCGGTAGGTTCAGTCCTCAGCCCACTGGGAGGAACCCACGTTGACGGCCAGGTCAGGGGAGATTGTCGTCTCCCATCTCACGAAGCAGTACAAACAGCTCCGCGCTGTTGACGATCTATCTTTCACCGTGCAGCCGGGCCGGGTCACCGGCTTCCTCGGCCCCAACGGTGCCGGCAAGACCACCACGCTGCGCATGATGCTCGGCCTGGTAACCCCCAGCTCGGGTAGTGCGCTGTTCGGCGGGGTCCCCTACCAGGACCTCGACGAGCCGATCAAGCACGTCGGCGCACTGCTCGAGGCGTCCGGCGCACACAAGGGCCGCACCGGCCGCAACCACCTGCGGGTGATCGCCACCGCCGCCGGGCTGCCCGCTTCCGCAGCCGACGAGGCGCTGGCCCGTGTGGGGCTCACCCCCGCCGCCAAGCGCAAGTTCAAGGGCTACTCGCTCGGCATGAAGCAGCGCCTGGGCATCGCCGCCGCACTGCTCGGCAACCCGCAGGTGCTGATCCTCGACGAGCCCGCCAACGGGCTCGACCCCGAGGGCATCCGCTGGATGCGCGACCTGCTCAAGGCGCTCGCCGTGCAGGGCCGCACGGTCCTGGTCTCCAGCCACCTGCTCGCCGAGATGCAGCAGCTCGCCGATGACGTGGTGATCATCGCGGCCGGGAAGCTGATCCGGCAGGGCCCGGTCGGCGAGGTGCTGGGTTCCATGGGCGGCGGCGCCGTCGTCCGCGTGCGCACCCCGAGGCCCGCCGACCTGGCCGCGGCCCTGACGGCGGCCGCCGGCCACGTCACCACGCTGCCCGACGAGGCCCTCTCGGTGACCGGGCTCGACCCGGCCCGGATCGGGCACATCGCCTTCACCTCCGGGATCGAGCTGCACGAGCTCACCGGCGAGAAGGCCGACCTCGAACAGGTCTTCCTGCAGCTCACGGCCGGAAAGGCGGATATCCGATGAAACTGCTCCGCGCCGAGCTGCTCAAGATCTGGACCACCAGCACCTGGTGGGTCTTCGGCATCGTCACCCTGGTGCTCTGGGCCCTGACCACGGGCATCAACTGGCTCACCGCCAGCTCCACCCTCGGTGCCGACACCACCGGCCTGGACCCCGATACAGCCGAGCAGGTGCGGGTCGCCGGCGAGGCCGTCAACGTCGCGACCAACCTCTACACCAGCGGCCAGTTCTTCGGCGTGCTGATGGTCATGCTGCTGACCGCGATCCTGTCGACCAGCGAGTATTTCCACCAGACCGCGACGACGACCTTCCTGCTGACCCCGCGCCGGGAGACGGTCGTGCTGGCCAAGCTCGGTGCCGGCGTCGTCTTCGGGCTGCTCTTCTGGGTGATCACGACCATTCTCAACCTGATCGTGACGCCGCTGATCCTCTCCTCGCTCGACGTCGGCGCCCAGCTGGGTGAGGGTGCGGTGTGGCGGGCGATCCTGCTCAACGGGCTCGCGTACGGCATCTGGGCCATCCTCGGCGTCGGCGCGGGCATCCTGATCCGCAGCCAGCTCGCCGCCACCATCACGCTCAGCCTGATCTACGTGGTCGGCTTCCTCGGCGCCGCGATCATCTTCCAGCTGATCGGCGACCGGTTCGGCGACTGGTTCCAGAACCTCCAGGTGCTCATCCCCGGGCTGGCCTCCCAGCTCATGGTGAGCGGCACGGAGTTGCCCGGAAACCCGCCCCGATGGGTCGGTGCGGCGGTCCTCATCGTCTACGCACTGGTCGCGGGCATCGTGGGCACCATCATCACCAAGAAACGCGACATCACCTGACGTATCCGACGCCTCACACATCTCACTTCGGTGGCGGGCGTTAGTCACAGACCGGACGTGCGCATGGCTACGCCTCCATCACGGCGTAGCCTTGACGCCGAATCCTTCGTCCCGTGTGTGACGAACGTCGCGTGCTGACAAGATGGTGAAAGAGGCGAACACGGAAGTGTCGACCCAGCAGACTTCGCATGAGAATCCGCTCGCAGACTTCGGTCCGAACGAGTGGATCGTCGACGAGATGTACCAGCGCTACCTGGCCGACCCCACCAGCGTCGACCCCGCGTGGCATGACTTCTTCGCCGATTACAAGCCGGCCATGGCCTCGGGCTCCATCGTGACACCCGATGAGGCCACCGCCGCGAACGCGAAGGCCACAGCTGAAAAGGCCGGCACCGATGCCCCGGCCGCCGCAACCGTCGCTCCGGTCAAGCCGACCGTGCCGCCGCCGGCCCCCAAGCCGGCTCCGGCTCCCGCAACGGCCCCAGCTCCGGAGAAGGCAGCCGCACCGGCACCCAAGCCGGCGGCTGCCGAGAAGGCGGCCGCTCCGGCTCCGGAGGGCGCCAAGGTCACCACCCTGCGCGGTGTCGCCGCCAGCATCGTCCGCAACATGGACGCCTCGCTGGAGGTGCCGACCGCCACGTCGGTGCGCGCCATCCCGGCCAAGCTCATGGTCGACAACCGCATCGTGATCAACAACCACCTCTCCCGCGGGCGGGGTGGCAAAGTCAGCTTCACCCACCTCATCGGCTGGGCGCTGATCCGCGCGGTGGTGGCCCACCCGGAGATGAACAACTCGTTCGCCAAGGTCGACGGCAAGCCGGCCCTGGTGCAGCCCGAGCACATCAACCTCGGCATCGCGATCGACATGAAGAAGAAGGACGGCTCGCGCTCGCTGGTCGTCCCGTCGATCAAGAACTGCGAGCAGATGGACTTCCGGCAGTTCTGGCAGGCGTACGAGGACGTGGTCCGGCGCGCCCGCCGCAACGAGCTGACCATGGAGGACTACTCCGGCACCACGATCTCGCTGACCAACCCCGGCGGCATCGGCACGGTGCACTCGATCCCCCGCCTCCTCACCGGGCAGAGCGCGATCATCGGCGTCGGTGCGATGGAGTACCCCGCGCCCTACGCCGGCATGTCCGACGAGATGCTCACCGACCACGGCGTCAGCAAGGTCACGACGCTGACCAGCACCTACGACCACCGGGTCATCCAGGGTGCGCAGTCCGGCGAGTTCCTCAAGGCGATGCACGAGTTCCTGCTCGGCGAGCACTCGTTCTACGACGACATCTTCACCGCCCTGCGTATCCCATACGAGCCGGTGCGGTGGGTGCGCGACGTCGCCCGGACCTCCGAGGGGCAGATCGACAAGGCGGCGCGGGTCGTCGAGCTCATCCACGCGTACCGCGTGCGCGGCCACCTCATGGCCGACACCGACCCGCTGGAGTTCGAGATCCGGCGCCACCCCGACCTGGACGTGCTCCAGCACGGCCTGACGCTCTGGGACCTCGACCGCACGTTCCCGGTCGGCGGTTTCGCCGGCAAGCAGCGGATGAAGCTGCGCGACGTGCTCGGCGTCCTGCGCGACACCTACTGCCGCCGGGTCGGCATCGAGTACATGCACATCCAGGGTCCCGAGGAGCGGCGCTGGATCCAGGACCGCATCGAGATCAAGTACGAGAAGCCGGACCAGGAGGAGCAGAAGCACATCCTGAGCCGGCTCAACGCCGCCGAGGCGTTCGAGACGTTCCTGCAGACGAAGTACGTCGGCCAGAAGCGCTTCTCGCTGGAGGGCGGCGAGTCGCTGATCCCGCTGCTCGACGCCGTTCTGGAGGACTCCGCCGAGGCGGGGCTCGACGAGACGGTCATCGGCATGGCCCACCGCGGCCGGCTGAACGTGCTCGCGAACATCGTCGGCAAGCCGTACGAGAAGATCTTCAACGAGTTCGAGGGTCAGATGGACCCGAAGTCGGCCCACGGCTCCGGCGACGTGAAGTACCACCTCGGGCAGACCGGCAAGTACACGACGCCGGACGAGCAGCACTCCACCACCGTCAGCGTGGTCGCCAACCCGTCGCACCTGGAGACGGTCGACCCGGTGCTCGAGGGCATCGTCCGCGCCAAGCAGGACCGGCTCGACCTGGGCCTGCACGGCTACACGGTGCTGCCGGTGCTGGTGCACGGCGACGCCGCGTTCGCCGGTCAGGGCGTGGTGGCCGAGACGCTCAACCTGTCGCAGCTGCGCGGTTACCGCACCGGCGGCACGATCCACGTCGTGGTCAACAACCAGGTCGGCTTCACCACCGCCCCGGAGTACAGCCGCTCGTCGCTCTACTCCACCGACGTGGCCCGGATGATCCAGGCGCCGATCTTCCACGTGAACGGCGACGACCCCGAGGCCGTCGTGCGGGTCGCGAAGCTCGCCTTCGAGTACCGCCAGGCGTTCAACAAGGACGTCGTGATCGACCTGGTCTGCTACCGCCGCCGCGGTCACAACGAGGGCGACGACCCTTCGATGACCAACCCGCGGATGTACGAGATCATCGACACCAAGCGCTCGGTCCGCAAGCTCTACACCGAGGAGCTCATCGGCCGCGGCGACATCACCGTGGACGGCGCCCAGGAGCAGCTGCGCGACTACCAGACGAAGCTCGAGGGCGTCTTCAAGGCGACCCGCGACACCGCCGGGTCGCCGCCGCGGGTGCGTCCGCCGCTGGCGGAGGAGCCGGAGCCGCAGGTCGACACCGCGATCGAGGCCGCGACGGTGAAGGCGGTCGGCGAGGCCCACCTGGACCTGCCCGAGGGCTTCACCCCGCACAAGCGCGTGCAGCAGCTGATCGAGCGGCGCGCCAAGATGTCCACCGAGGGTGGCATCGACTGGGGCTTCGGCGAGCTCATCGCGTTCGGTTCGCTGCTCAGCCAGGGCGTGACGGTCCGGCTCGCCGGTCAGGATTCCAAGCGCGGAACGTTCGTGTCCCGCCACGCGGCCCTCGTCGACGCCAAGACCGGTGACGACTTCCTGCCGCTCTCCACGCTGGCCACCGGCAACGCCCGCTTCTTCGCCCATGACTCGCTGCTCAGTGAGTATGCGGCGATGGGCTTCGAGTACGGCTACTCGGTCGAGAACCCCGACGCGCTGGTGCTGTGGGAGGCCCAGTTCGGCGACTTCGTCAACGGCGCCCAGTCGATCGTGGACGAGTTCCTCTCCTCCGGCGAGGCCAAGTGGGGCCAGCGCAACTCGCTGGTGCTGCTGCTCCCGCACGGCATGGAGGGCCAGGGCCCGGACCACTCGTCCGGGCGTCCGGAGCGGTTCCTGCAGCTCTGCGCGCAGGACAACATGCGGGTGGCCAACCCGACCACCCCGGCCAACTACTTCCACCTGCTGCGCCGTCAGGCACTGTCGAGCAAGAAGAAGCCGCTGATCGTCTTCTCGCCGAAGTCGCTGCTGCGGCACAAGCTCGCGGTGTCGCCGGTCGCCGACTTCACCACGGGCACGTTCCAGCCGGTGCTCGCCGACGCGGGCATCAACGGCACCCCGCTGGACGCCACGGCGGTCAAGCGGGTCCTGCTCTGCTCCGGCAAGGTCTACTACGACCTGTTCCAGGCCCGGGCCGAGCGTGGCAGCACCGACACCGCGATCATCCGGATGGAGCAGATCTACCCGCTGCCCGTCGAGGAGCTCAAGGCGGTGCTCAGCCAGTACCCGAACGCCGAGGACTTCGCCTGGGTCCAGGAGGAGCCGGCCAACCAGGGTGCCTGGTCGTTCGTGGCGCTCAACCTCCTCGAGCACCTCGAGGGCGTCCGGCTGCGTCGCATCTCCCGCCCCGCGGCGGCCGCCCCGGCCGTCGGTTCGGCCAAGATGCACGAGGCCGAGCAGGCAGCACTGGTCGAGGCCGCACTCCCCAGGCCCTGATCCTCCAGGTACGCCGTGAGCAGCGCCCCTCCGTTCGTACGGTGGGGCGCTGCTTCGTAGTATCCGGGGCATGTACTTCACCGATCGTGGTATCGAAGAGCTGGTCGAACGGCGCGGGCCGGAGTCCGTGACGCTGGAGTGGGTTGCGGAGCAGCTCCGCACGTTCGTGGACATCAACCCGGAGTTCGAGACCCCCATCGAGCGGTTCGCGACCTGGCTGGCGCGTCCCGACGAGGACGATGAGGACTGATTTCGGGCCCGTACGCCGGGTCGAGCTGGACGCGGGCGTCGAGGTCGATCGGGCCGCCTGGTGGGCGAGGATCCCGGCGATCGCGGCGCTGCTCGAGCACGGGCTCAACCTCCCCGCCGGGGTCACGTTCCTCGTCGGGGAGAACGGCTCCGGCAAGTCCACGCTGATCGAGGCGCTCGCGGTCGCGCACGGGCTCAACCCCGAGGGCGGGTCCAAGGGCGCTCGGTACAGCAGCCGGGTCACCGAGTCGCCGCTCGGCGAGCTGCTGAAGGTGGTGCGGACACCGGGGCGGCGGGTCAACGCGTACTTCCTGCGTGCCGAGACGATGCACGGGCTCTACACGTACCTGGAGCATCTGCCCGGGGCGATCGACACCGACCTGCACGACCGCAGCCACGGCGAGGGTTTCCTGGAGCTGCTCGACCGCAAGTTCGACGGGTACGGCTTCTATCTCATGGACGAGCCCGAGGCGCCCCTGTCGTTCACGTCGACCCTGGGCCTGCTCGCCCGGCTGGAAGCGCTGCGTGACGACGGCGCCCAGGTGATCGTCGCCACCCACTCCCCGCTGCTCACGGCCCTGCCCGGCGCGACCATCCTGGAGCTGGGCGCGCATGGCATCCGCCGTGCCACCTGGGATGACCTGGAGATCGTCGCGCACTGGCGGCGTTTCCTCGACCGCCCGGACGCCTATCTGCGGGCGTTGCGCTGAGTTCCGTACTTATCCACAGGGTCTTGCGACCCCGGGCACGATGCGGGCCCGGCCGGTAGGTTGAGCACGTGGCAAGCAGCGTCTATGTCGCCGGGCTCGGCTCCGGCGTCGGCAAGTCGACCGTGGCCGTCGGGCTCGTGGAGCTCCTCTCGCGGCAGGTCGCCCGCATCGGGGTGTTCCGCCCCCTCGTGCCCGGCACCGGCAAGGATCCGCTGCTCACCCTCCTGACCGAGCGCTATCCGCTGATCGCCGGTTACGACGACTCCTACGGCCTGACCACGACCGAGGCCTCCGCGCTCGTCGCCGACGGCAAGTGGGAGGAGCTCATCTCCCGCATCGTCGAGCGCTACCGCGAAGTCGAGCGGCAGTGCGCGTCGGTGGTCGTGATCGGCAGCGACTTCGCCGACGGTCAGCAGACCGGCTCCGACGAGATGCCCCGCGAGCTGGGCTTCAACGCGCGCCTCGCCACGGAGTTCGGCAGCGTGATCCTGCCCGTCGTCGGTGGGCAGGGGCGCGGGGACATCAGCGGGGCGGTGCGCTCGGCGTACCACTCCCTCACCGATCTCGACGCGACGGTCCTGGCCGTCATCGCCAACCGCGTGCCTGCCGGCACCCCGACCCCGCAGGGTCTCCCCGTGCCGGTCTGGACCATCCCCGAGGTGCCCAGCGTTGCGGCGCCCACCGTGGCCGAGGTGGCCGCCGCGCTCGATGCGACCGTGGTGACGGGCGGCGACGCGGCGCTCGACCGGGACGTCCTCGACTATGTGGTCGGGGCGGCGCACGTGCCGGCCGTGCTCGACCACCTCACCGACGGGGCGCTGCTCATCACGCCGGGCGACCGCGCCGATCTGCTGGTGGCGGCCAGCGCCGCGCACGCCGCGGGCAACGTCACCCTGGCCGGGCTGGTGCTGACCCTCGGCGAGTTCCCCGACCCCCGCGCCGTCCGCGTTATCGAGCGGCTCAACACCGGCCTGGCGATGCTGGTGGTCAAGTCCGACAGCTTCGACACCATCAAGGCGGCCGGCCGGATCGAGGCCAAGCTCAGCCCCGCCACACCGCGCAAGGTCGAGGCCGCCCTCGGCGCGTTCGAGAAGCACGTGGACACCGCCGAGCTGGCCCGGTTGCTCGACGTCACCCGGTCCGCCCGCGTGACCCCGCTGATGTTCGAGAACGACCTGATCGACCGCGCCCGCGCCGACCGCCGTCACCTCGTGCTCCCGGAGGGCACCGAGGAGCGCATCCTGCGCGCGACCGAGACGCTGCTGCGCCGCGGTGTCGCCGAGCTGACCCTGCTCGGCGACCCGGCCGAGATCACCCGCCGGGCGCGCGAGATCGGCGTCGAGATCGGCGGCGCCCACCTGGTCGACCCGGCCACCAGCAGCTGGCGCGACGACTTCGCCGAGCAGTACGCCGAGCTGCGCAAACACAAGGCCGTGACCCTCGACCTGGCCTACGACGTGGTCCGCGACGTCAACTACTTCGGCACGATGATGGTCGCCGCCGGTCACGCCGACGGCATGGTCTCCGGGGCGACCCACACCACCGCCGCCACGATCCGCCCGGCCTTCGAGATCATCAAGACGGTCCCCGACGTGTCGGTCGCGTCCAGCGTCTTCTTCATGCTCCTGGCCGACCGCGTCCTGGTCTACGGCGACTGCGCGGTCAACCCCGACCCCAACGCCGAGCAGCTGGCTGACATCGCGCTCTCGTCCGCCCAGACCGCCGCCGCCTTCGGCATCGAGCCCCGGGTCGCGATGCTGTCCTACTCCACGGGCAGCTCGGGCGCGGGCGCCGACGTCGAAAAGGTCGCGGCGGCCACCGCCCTGGTCCGCGAGCGCCGCCCGGACCTCCCCGTCGAGGGCCCGATCCAGTACGACGCGGCCATCGACCCGGCGGTCGCGGCGACCAAGCTCCCCGACAGCGCGGTGGCGGGCAAGGCCACGGTCTTCGTGTTTCCCGACCTCAACACGGGCAACAACACCTACAAGGCCGTGCAGCGCTCGGCCAACGCGGTGGCGGTCGGCCCGGTCATGCAGGGCCTGCGCCGCCCGGTCAACGACCTCTCCCGCGGCGCGACGGTGAAGGACATCGTCAACACCGTGGCCATCACCGCGATCCAGGCGCGCCCGGCCGCATCGCCTTCATCCCAGGGGTAGTCATGAAGATCCTCGTCCTGAACTCAGGCTCCTCCTCGGTCAAATACCGCCTCTTCGACGACGGCACCACGATCGCCAAGGGCCTCATCGAGCGCATCGGCGAGTCCGGCGGCGACGCGAGCGACCACACCGAAGCACTCCAGCACGTCATGGAGTCCGTCAACCTCGACGGCCTGGGCGCGGTCGGCCACCGAGTGGTCCACGGCGGCACCGAGTTCAGCGACGCCACGGTGGTCGACGACACCGTGGCCACCACCATCGAGAACCTCATCCCGCTCGCCCCGCTGCACAACCCCGCAGCCCTGAGCGGCATCGAGGTCGCCCGCAAACTCCTGCCCGACGTCCCCCAGGTCGCGGTCTTCGACACGGCGTTCCACCAGAGCATCGACCCCGCCGGCGTCACCTACGCCATCGACGCCGACCTCGCCGACCGCTGGCAGATCCGCCGCTACGGCTTCCACGGCACATCCCACGCCTACGTAGCCCGCGAAACAGCCGCCCTCCTCGGCCTCCCCGCCACCTCCGCCAAGGTCATCACCCTCCACCTCGGCAACGGCGCCAGCGCCTGCGCGGTCTCCGGCGGCCGCAGCGCAGCCACGAGCATGGGCATGTCCCCGCAATCCGGCCTCGTCATGGGCACCCGCAGCGGCGACATCGACCCCACCGTGATCTTCCACCTCCACCGCGTCGCAGGCCTGCCCCTGGACGAGATCGAACGCTCCCTGACCCGCTTCGCCGGCCTCCAGGGCCTCACCGGCGACAACGACATGCGCACCATCCAGCAACGCCGCGACAAGGGCGACCCGGCCGCCACCCTGGCCTTCGACGTCTACACCCGCCGCATCAGGGAATACATCGGCACCTACCTCGCCATCCTCGGCGGCGCCGACGCCATCACCTTCACCGCCGGCGTCGGCGAAAACGCCCCCGCCGTCCGAGCCGCCGCCCTCCAAGGCCTGTCCCCGCTGGGCATCGAGATCGACCCCGAACGCAACAACCGCGGCGACCGCATCATCTCCCCCGACGGCGCACCGGTCACCGTCTGCGTCATCCCCACCGACGAAGAAGCAGAAATCGCCCGCCAGGTCGCCGAAAAACTAACCACCTGACCCGCACGGGGAGCTGAAGCCGGCCCGACCCGACCCGACCCTGCTGGCCGACCCGACCCTGCTCGCGCGGCCAGCACGCCCGGTTCGCACGCCCGGCTCGCACGCCCGGCTCGCACATCCGGTTCGCACGCCCGGTTCGCACGCCCGGCTCGCACGCCCAGCACGTTTGGCTCGGCCAGCACGTTTGGCTCGCACGTCCGGTTCGGCCAGCACGCCCGGTTCGGCTAGCACGCCACGCTCGGCCAGCACGCCCGCGCTTCGAGCGGGTGGTCCCGGCCGCGTGTGAAGCTCGGGGTGGCCCTGACCCGGTGGGCGGATCAGGGCCGTCAAGGCGCCGGGCAGCGGTCCGCCCGGCAGCCCATCAGCCCAGGGCGAGCCAGGCGATGACCGCGATGAGCACAACGGCCACGGCGACGACACCGATGATCAGCGGAGTCTTCGAGGCCGCGACAGGCTCCTCGGGGGCATTGTGCGTGAAGGCGCGGAACGCCTCGGTGTTGCCACTCGGATCGACGCTGTTGTCAGACATGCCGAAGACCATAGCGAAGCCCGGCGCCCCCGCGACACCCCTGCCAGCGTGCCTACCAGGGACTTCGCCCACAGTTCGGCACCGCCTAACCTGACCCGGTGAACGCTCGCGCCCAGCTTTCGGTGATCTCCGAGGTCGTGCGCGCCAGCACAACCGCCGGAATCCCCACCTGGTTACGAGGCGGCTGGGCCATGGACTTCTTCCTCGGCTAGATCACCCGCCCGCACCTCGACGTCGACTTCTTCTGCCGCGCCCCCGACGCCGACCGCCTCATCGCCGAACTGCACGAGCTCGGCTACCGCGACGACCCCGGCCCGTCACCCGCCCAGCAGCGGGACCTGGTCACGCCGGACGGAACCGAGATCAGCTTCGCGCTGCTCGGCGAATCCCCGGACGGCTTTCCCACGGTTGCGGGCGGCCCCCATGCCGGTGCCCGCTGGCCCGCCGACCTGCTGGACGGTCCGGTCGGCCGGGTGGGCGACGTCAGCTGTCCGGTCATCAGCCCGCGCGCCCAGATCGAGATCAAAGAGATGATGCCGATCTGGGTCCCCGGCATGCCCCGCCGCCCCAAGGACACCACGGACATAGCCCGCCTCCGAGCAGGCCAAAACCCTGACCCTGCTGCTGCCTGGCAGGCCCACGGAGCGACAAGCCCATACACCGGCCAACGCCCGGCCAGCCCGCACGCTGGGCAGACCCACATGCCCGGTCAGCCCATACACCCGGCCAACGCCCAGCAAGCCCGCACGCCGGGCAGACCCACATGCCCGGCCGACGCCACCATGCCCGGCCAACGCCGCCATGCCCGGCCAACGCCGCCATGCCCGGCCAACGCCCGGCAGGCCCCCGCAGCCAACCAACGGCCGGCCAGCCCACGCGTCCGCCACTGCCCGACAAGCCCCCGCGGCCAACCAACGGCCCGGCCAACCCACGCGCCCGCCACTGCCTGACGAGCCCCGCGCCCGACCAGCGGCCCGGCCAGGCATTGCTCCACCCGCTCAGTGCAGGTGGTCGATGGCCACCTTCCCGAAGACCTCGCCAGAGTTGAGCCGCGCGAAGGCCTCCCCCACGGCCGTGAACCCGTAGGTCGAGTCGATCACCGGCCGGACGTTCTGCTCGACGAGGAAGTCCATCAGGGAGGCGAGCTCGGCCGCCGTGCCCATGGTGCTGCCCAGGATCTCGAGCTGCATCATGAAGACGCGCCGGAGGTCGATCTTGGGGAATGGGCCGCCCGTGGCGCCGCACACCACGATGCGAGCGCCCGGTGCCGAGCATTTCAGGGAGTGCTCGAAGGTGGGTGCGCCGACGGATTCGATGACCACGCCGACTCGTTCGGGGAGGCGGGCGCCGGGTTCGAGGGCGGTGGCGCCCAGGGTGGCGATGCGGTCGCGTTTGGTGGCGTCGCGGCTGGTGGCGTAGACGCGTTTGCCGAGGGCTGCGGCCAGGATCACCGCTGCCGATGCGACGCCACCGCCGGCGCCCTGGACGAGGACCGCGTCGGCGTCGGCGACGCGGCCCCGGGTGGTGAGCATGTGCCAGGCCGTGAGCCAGGCCGTGGGCAGGCAGGCGGCGTCGAGGAAGGAGATGCCGGCCGGTTTGGGCACCAGGTTGGCGGCCGGGACGGCGACACGTTCGGCGAGGGTGCCGGGGTGGCGCTCGGAGAGCAGCGAGAAGCCGCGGGGGTCGGAAGGGTCCTCGACGACCGAGTGCAGGACGACCTCGTTGCCGTCGGGGTCCACTCCGGACGCATCGCAGCCGAGGATCATCGGGAGGCGGTCAGCGGGGAGGCCGACGCCGCGCAGGGACCAGAGCTCGTGGTGGTTGAGCGTGCTGGCCCGCACGTCGACGGTCACCCAACCCGCGGGCGGTGCCGGCTCGGGCTGGTCGCCCACGGTGAGGGCGGCGAGCGGTTCGTCCGGCTTCGTGGCACTGGCATAGGCGGCGCGCATGCCAGGAACGCTAGTGACCGCCCCTGACATGCGCCACCCACCACGCACCGCCTGTGGATAACCCGTCAGCCAGAAACGGAAGCCCCGGATAGTGCAGCCCCAGTAGGCGCGGGAGAGACCGGAGCGACAGGAGCGGGCAGGAACCGAGCCACCCCGTCCCGCTCAGCAGCCCGGGCCACCGCCGCAGCCACCGCCGGAGCGACCCGGGGATCGAGCGCGGACGGCACGATCAGATCGGCGCGCAGCTCGTCCGACACGATCTGCGCGATCGCCTCGGCGGCCGCGACCTTCATCCGGCTGGTGATCGTGGTCGCCCGCGAGTCCAGCGCGCCCCGGAAGATCCCCGGGAACGCCAGCACGTTGTTGATCTGGTTGGCGAAGTCACTGCGCCCGGTGGCGACGATCGCCGCGTACTTGTGGGCGATCGCCGGTGCGACCTCGGGCGTCGGGTTGGCCAGGGCGAAGATCACCGCCTCCGGGGCCATGCCGCTCAGCGCACTCTCGGGGATGGTCCCGCCGGACACCCCGATGAGCACATCAGCACCGATCAACGCTTCGCCAATTCCGCCCGTACGCCCGGAGTAGTTGGTCTGTGCCGCAAGCGCGGCCTTCACCGGGCTGAGCCCCGCCCGCTCACCGTGGATGATCCCCTGCGAGTCGCACACGATGATGTTGGCGCCGTGCACGCCCGCCGCGATCAGGGTGTCGGTGATGGCGACGCCCGCCGCGCCGGCCCCGCTGATCACGACACGCAGGTCGGCGAAGCGCCGCCCGAGCAGGGCGACCGCGTTACGCAGCGCGGCGAGCACCACGATGGCGGTCCCGTGCTGGTCGTCGTGGAAGACGGGGATGTCGAGGGCCTCGTCGAGGCGGCGTTCGATCTCGAAGCAGCGGGGCGCGCTGATGTCCTCGAGGTTGATCCCACCGAAGGACGGGCCGAGCGCCTTGACCACGGCGATGATGCCTTCGACGTCCTGGGTGTCGAGGCAGATCGGGACAGCGTCGACGCCGCCGAACTGCTTGAACAGCACGGCCTTGCCCTCCATGACCGGCATCGCGGCTTTGGGGCCGATGTTGCCGAGCCCGAGCACCGCGGAGCCGTCGGTGACCACCGCGACGGTGTTGCCGATCCAGGTGTAGTCGTGGGCGAGCGACGGGGAGGCTGCGATCGCCGAGCAGACCCGCGCGACTCCGGGGGTGTAGGCGAGCGACAGATCGTCGCGGCTGGCCAGCGGCACGGTCGCGGCGATCGCCATCTTGCCCTGCTTGTGCAGGTCGAAGACGGGGTCTGCGGCCAGGGCAGGGTCGAGCTCGAAACTGAACAGGGACACGGGGACTCCAGACACGCATCGGTCACGTCGGTAGCCAGCCGCCAAGATGCGCGAGTCTGCGCCGGACGGCGTGCGATGCGGGGGTCACCCGGTATTTCAACCGCAAGACTTCGGTGTGCTGCGGTATCCGGACACTAACCCAGTTTGCCGGGCTTGGGCCAGTAACGAAACACCACACGTCCGATGACATCTGCCACCCCGTACGCCCGGGAGTCGTCGGTCACGAACTCGTTGTCCCCCTGCACCCACCAGCCGCCGTCCTGCGCCCGGACCACGCGTTTCACGACCAGCAGCCCGGGCCGGCCGCGGAAGCGGGCCACGACGACGTCCCCCTGCCGTACGCGCTGCGTGCGCCACACGACCAGGGCATCTCCGGTGCGGAGGGTAGGCGCCATCGACGGACCGTGCACCAGTACGGCGAAAAGCGGTAGTTGCAACCTCATGGCATCAATCCCGGCCGGAGTGTGGGAACAGGTGTAAGGGGTAGTGTCAGGGTCGGATCATCGCTAACTCATGGAGGGGTCCTGATGCGACTTCCGCAATTCTTCACACCGCGCACTGTGGCCAGCGCGCACTGCGACCTGCCCTGTGGGGTCTACGACCCCGCGCAGGCCCGCATCGAGGCGGAGTCGGTGAAGGCCATCGCCGAGAAGTACCAGGCGAACACCGACCCCGAGTTCCGCACCCGCGCCATCCTGATCAAGGAGCAGCGCGCCGAGCTCGTCAAGCACCACCTGTGGGTGCTGTGGACGGACTACTTCAAGGCTCCGCACTTCGAGAAGTACCCGCAGCTCAACCAGCTGTTCAACGAGGCCACCAAGCTCGCCGGCGCCAGTGGCGTCAAGGGCTCGCTCGACCCGGCCGTCGGCGACCAGCTGCTGGGCAAGATCGAAGAGATCTCCAAGATCTTCTGGGAGACCAAGCAGGCGTGAGTCTCGTGACCATCCGGCCGGCGCATCGTGACGATGTGCCGGCCGTCGTGGCCATGGTCCACGAGCTCGCCGCGTTCGAGCGCGAGCCGCAGGCCTGCCACCTCACCGAGAAACAGCTCGAGACCGCCCTCTTCGGCCCGCAGCCCGCGCTCTTCGCGCACGTCGCGGTGGGCGAGGACGACACTCCTTACGGCATGGCGCTGTGGTTCCTCAACTTCTCCACCTGGGAAGGCGAGCACGGCATCTACCTCGAGGATCTTTATGTACGACCGCAGCACCGCAGCACCGGTGCAGGCGCCGCCCTCGTGGCGGAGCTGGCCCGCATCTGTGTCGAGCGCGGCTATCAGCGGATGGACTGGGTCATGCTCGACTGGAACCCGGCAGCCTCGTTCTACGCGCAGCTCGGCGCGGAGCCCAGCCGGAATTGGGTGCCCTATCGGCTGACCGGTTCCGCCCTCGGCCGACTCGCCGAGCGGGCCTCGGCCGTAAGGCGCTAGAGTCTCGACCATCGGGAGGATGGGGCTCGTGACTCAGCTGGATACAACGCATCCGGGGCCGGCGTTCGGCGACGACGTCGTCCTGCTCACGGTGCCCGCCGACGGTGGCTATCTCGGCGTGCTGCGCACCGCGACGGCCGGCCTCGCGGCCCGCCTGCACTTCGCGCTGGACGAGATCGAGGATCTCCGGATCGCGGTCGACGAGGCCTGCGCCATGCTCCTCGCCATCGCGACCCGCGACGCCGAGCTGGAGTGCCGCTTCACGGTCACGGAGGACGCGCTCTCCGTCGAGGTGACGGTCTCCACGGTGAAGGGCGCCAAGCTGCCCTCGGAGTCGTCGTTCGCCTGGAAGGTGCTCACCGCACTGACCACGTCGGCCGAGGCCGAAGCAACCGGCCGTCACGCGACGATCCGCCTCCTCACCCGCCGCACCGAGCTCTAGCAGCCCGCACCCAAGCGAAGCCCGAGCTCAGCGCAGCCCGCACCCAGAGCGCAGCCCGCGCTCAGCGCAGCCCGCACCCAGAGCGCAGCCCGCGCTCAGCGAAACCCGCGCTCAGCGAAACGAAGCGGCAAGCCGCAGGCCGCAAGCGGCAAGCCGCAAGCCGCAAAAGCCGGCAGATCAGAGGCCGTTGGCCGCGGCGATGTAGTCGAGATGCCGGCGACTGGCCGCGACAGCAGCGGCGGAATCCCGGTTCCGCACGCAGGCGAGCAGCTCGCGATGGTCGGTGTCGATCCGCTCCCAGTAGCCCTCCGGCAGCGCCTCGACCACCTCCTCGCCATAGGTGACGTGATACAGCGGCCGCGTCACCAGCTCGAACAGCGGATTGTTGGTAGCCGACGCCATCACCGAGTGGAAAGCCGCATGCGCGCTGAGCATCGTCGCCAGCTCGTCCAGGTGCGGATCGAAGATCGTGCCACGCAGCTCGGTGAGCTGGGCGTCAGACCTCCGCTCGGCGGCCAGCCCGGCAGCGGGAACCTCCAGGGTGCGCCGCAGCTCGAGCAGGTCGGCGAAGCCGATCTCGGCGGAGTTGGTGAGCAGGGTCAGCCCGGTGGAGAGCGCCTCGGAGAGCTGCTCGGCGTCGGGATGCGCGACGAAGCTGCCGCCCGTGACGCCGCGGGTGGTGACGATCAGGTGCTGGCTGGCGAGCAGGCGGAGCGCTTCGCGGACGGTGCTGCGGCTGACCCCGGAGCGGACGCACAGCTCCGGTTCGGGTGGCAGTCGCTCGCCGGGTTGCAGCCGTCCGGACGTGATCTCCAGGCGTAGTTCGTCCGCGAGGAGCTGGTATGCCGGTGGGCGTACCGTCGATCCTGGCACTGCCCTCACCCCCTTGTGATCCGCCCCTCAGGGTAGGCCTTCCGGCAAGGGTGAGCAGCGTTGTCAGTCGAGACCCAGTGCCTTGTTGGTCGGCGGGAGCACGCACAGCAGCCCCACAAGGGCACTGACGGCCATCAACAGGACACCGAGCCAGACCGGTCCGACGTTGAGCAGGAAGCCGCCCGTGGCAAGGATGAAGAGCTGGATGACGACCGCGGGCCCGCGCGCACGGCCGGCTCGCCGGGCCAGGGCACGGGCGACGAGATAGACCGCACCCGCGCCGAGAGCGGCGAAGACCGTGAGAGAGATCGCAACCCCGAGGGCATCCGGCGCCGCGGTCAGGTCCAGATATATGAGGTACGCGGTCAGCGCCGCCAACGCCGTGGCCTGCGCAAACAGCAGGCGAACCGCCCATAGCAAAGTCACGGGGGAAGCTACGTCAGCAGGGGTCACCGCTGTACGATACCGGCCAGCTCGCGGCGCTTCTGCGAGGTACAGTGCCGCCCATGCGAGCGTTACTGGTGGTGAATCCCAAGGCCACCACGACCACCGAGCGCAGCCGGGACGTGCTGGTCCGGGCGCTTGGCAGCCAGATCGACCTGTCGGTGGAGTACACCCTGAAGCGCGGGCACGCCGCGGCGCTGGCCCGCGAGGCCGCGGAGACCGGGGTGGATCTCGTGGTCTCGCTGGGCGGTGACGGGACGGTCAACGAGGTTGTCAACGGCCTGATGACCGCCGAGCCGGGTCTGGCGTCTCAGGGCACGTCGCCCGCGTTCCGATTGCCGGCGCTCGCTGTGGTGCCGGGTGGTTCCACCAATGTCTTCGCGCGGGCGCTGGGGTTGCCGCGGGACTGGGTCGAGAGCGCCGGCGTGATCCTGGACGGGCTCCGCTCGGGGCGGCACCGGGTGATCGGTCTCGGCCGCGCCGACGATCGCTACTTCACTTTCACCGCCGGGATGGGGCTCGACGCCGCCGTGACGCGCCGGGTGGAACAGGCGCGGTTGCGCGGGCGTACGTCCACTCCGGCCCTTTATCTTCGTTCAGTCGTCGGTCAGGTGTTTTCGGGCGAGGACCGTAAGGCGCCACCGCTCTCGATCGAGCGTCCGGGTGAAGAACCGGAGGTCGGACTCGGCACCGTCATCATCCAGAACACGGCGCCTTGGACCTATGTGGGCGATCGTCCGATCAACCCCAATCCCCAGGCGTCCTTCGACCGAGGGCTTGACCTCCTGGCGCTTCGCAGCCTAGCTGTGGCTAGCACAACACGTACAGTGACGCAGATGGCATCCCGCAACGCCGACCCGCATGGGAAAAATGTGCTCCGCCTGCACGACCAGGCGGAGTTCACCGTAGTGGCCAGCAGGCCCCAATCGTTCCAGCTCGACGGGGACTACCTGGGTGAACGCCAGAAGGTGCACTTTCTGTCCGTTCCCGAGGCGCTGCGTGTGATCTGCTGAAGTCTGGGTACGCCGTTCGATGCACCCTTACGATCCGTCACAAAATCCCGGCCAAAAGCTCGGCAAAGCGGTCGGCACCGTACTACATTGATGGGAGCGTTCTTCCGCCGGTGTCGGGAAGTCCCCCGAAACCGGACAAAGGGGTCGTGAGCTAGCTCACCCGACGGGAGAAAGTCCCGGCGCTACCCTTGACATCACGGGAGTTCGTGAAAGCATTCACAAGCGATATGAAGTAACCGGATGCCGCTCGCCCGCGTTCCTTATCAAGAAGGCGCTGAACGGCTTCCCGAACAAAAAGCTTGCTCACGCACTGGTGACCGGACGTTCGCTGTCCGTCTGTCATCACGCTGATGCAGATAAAAAGTATTAGTAGTTAGTAGTTAGTCCGCACCATTTCGTTATCCCATCCGAAACAAGGAGTGTTGCCGCCATGGACTGGCGCCACGATGCGATCTGCCGCGACGAGGACCCTGAGCTGTTCTTCCCGATCGGGACGTCCGGCCCCGCGCTCCTGCAGGTTGAGCAGGCCAAGGCCGTGTGCCGCCGGTGCCCCGTGACCGAGTCCTGCCTGCAGTGGGCACTCGAGTCCGGTCAGGACGCCGGCGTATGGGGCGGTATGAGCGAGGACGAGCGCCGCGCGGTCAAGCGCCGTGGCGGTCTGCGAATCACAGCTCCCATCGCCTGAACAATCCCTCACAGCATTCGCGCCCCGGGCCCTAGATCGGTGCCGGGGCGTTGTGCTGTCCGCTATCGATCTCCCGTTAACGCCCGATTACGGCGCGCGATGATCGCGGCAGCACTCGCACCCATTGATCACACACAGCTTGAATGAGATCACTGAGCACCCATCGGTGCCACGAAATGATCTCGAAATCAACGTCAACGTTGACACCATTGGTCGCTGAGTGCCCACGCTCCGTTGTGGACGGTCATAGCCCGAGAAGGCGTGACACACCGAACTCGAAGCGCTCATCGAAGGAATTGGCGAGGAGCGTGGACGCGACCCGCCGCAGTGCCGGCCGCTCCCCCAGATCGAAGTCACCTTCGAAGCGTTCCGGCAACGACTGCTCCTCCTGCGTGAGTCCGAGCGCGAGATAGATGAGGCTCCAGCAGGTCCACGCCGCCTCCCGCTCGGGCAGGCCCGCGTCGAGCAACGCGCCCACCAGAGCCTCGGCCAGATCCAGCGTCGCGGGCTCGGCCGCATAGGTCCCGGCCACCACCGCCGCGCCGTCGCGATGCGCGAGCAGGGCGGCCCGGTAACGCCGCACGATCTCCGCCGCACGCTCCCGCCCCGGCGCCGGTAGCCCGTCGAGCGACGCCCCGCCGATGATGGCGTCGGCCATCAACTCCTCCAGCCGGGCCCGCGACTTCGCGTGCCACTGGACCGTGTTCATCCGCACGCTCAGCCGCTCGGCGATCGTGCGCATCGACACCCCCGCGGCACCTCGCTCGTCCAGGATTTCGAGCGCGGCCCACACCACATCCACTTGACTCTTGGTCACCGACCTAGTCTACTAGTTCTACATCTATTGGTCAGTGACCAAGGAGGCTTCATGGACGACATCCTCATCGTCGGAGCCGGGCCGACCGGGTTGTGGCTCGCCGCCGAGCTGAGACTGGGCGGGGCAAGCGTCACCGTCCTGGAAGCCCGCCAGGAGAGAAACCCACACTCGAAGGCGCTCACGATCCACCCGCGCACGATCGAGCTGCTCGACTGCCGGGGGCTCGCGGAGCCATTCCTGGCCGCGGGACTACGGATCCCGAGCGGCCACTTCGGCGGGCTGCCGGACCGGATGGACTTCTCGGTGCTCGACACGCCGTTCCCGTTCACCCTCGCGGTGCTCCAGGCGCGCACCGAAGAGTTGCTGGAAGCCCACGCGATCGCTCAGGGCGCGACCGTCCGCCGGGGTTGCACGGTCACGGGGCTCACCGCCACCGGAGTGGAGCTGGAGGGCGGCGAGGTCGTCGAGGCGCGTTACGTCGTCGGGTGCGACGGCACCCGGAGCACCGTGCGGACCGCGGCCGGTATCGACTTCCCCGGCACCGACGCGAATGCGTGGGGCTGGCTCGGCGATGTCGTGCTCGGCTCGCCGCCCGCACCCGGGCAGGCGAACATCTCCGGGCCGGCCGGCGGGCTCATGATCGTGCCACTGCCCGGCGGCATCCATCGGCTCGTCGGCTCGGACCCCGGCTCGGACCGGCCCGGGGCGCTGACTTTCGAGGAGTTCCGCGACGCCGTCGCCCGGATCGCCGGCACCGACTTCGGGATGCGGGACCCGGTGTGGCTGTCGCGCTTCGGCAACGCGACACGGCAGGCCACGGCGTACAGGAAAGGGAGGGTTCTGCTCGCCGGGGACGCCGCGCACATGCACTTCCCGGCCGGCGGGGTCGGGATGAACGTCGGTATCCAGGACGCGCACAACCTCGGGTGGAAGCTCGCCGCCGTCTGCACCGGGCGGGCGGACGACACGCTGCTCGACACTTATCACGGGGAGCGGCATCCGGTCGGCGCTGAGCTGCTCCGGCATACGAGGGCGCAGACCGCGCTGCTCACGGCGTACTCGGCGGAGGGTGTGGCCTTGCGGCAGGTGCTCAGTGGCCTCATCGCGACCGCGCCCGACATGTCCCGGGAGCTGGCCGAGCGGCTGTCAGGGCTGAGCGTCGCCTATGCGACCGGTCGCCGGGTCCCCGATCACCGGCTTCCCGACGGCAGCACGTTGTTCCGCCGGCTTCGGGGCGGCAGGCATGTCAGGAGCGGACGAGGACTCGTGCGGCCGGACGGGCACCTCGCAGCAGAGCAGCCGTGACCCGGGAGGCGACCAGCGAGACGAGCGCGGGCGTGTCCGTGAGCGGCTCGGCGACCACCTGGACGCCGGCGTCGCGCGCTGAGGCCACGGTTGCGTCCCAGAGCAGGCCGGGGGCGAGGAAGTAGGAGGCGAGCCCGATCCGTTCGTAGCCCGCGGCCCGGAGAGCGCCCACGGCGTCACCCGAAAGGGGCGGGGCGGCAGAGGCGTAGGCCACCCGGCACGGCAGCCCCAGACGGACGCTGAGCGCCGTTGCCGCCTGCTCCACCGTCTCCCTCGCCTCAGCACTACGGGTGCCTGCCGCGGCCAGGACAAGGGCGTCGCAGTCGGAGGAGCGGCCGAGACGGGTGACCAGGCCGTCGAGCAGCTGCGGGGGGACGTGACCGTCGACCGGGCCCAGCACCGGGGCCAGGGTGACGTCCATCCGGACGCCGTCGGCCCGGGCCGCGGTGATCTCGCCCGGGACGTCCACCCGGCCGTGGTAGGCCGCGGTCAGCAGCAGCGGCACCATGATCGCGTGGTGGTGACCCGCCGCGTCGAAAGCGGCGAGGACCTGCCGGGGGCGGACGCCGTTGTGGTCGAGGTAGGACGCCCGGACGTCCCAGGCGTGGTTGCGGTCACCGACGGCGCGGGCCAGCGCCTCGGTCGCCTGGGCGGCACGGGGGTCACGACTCCCGTGCGCGACCAGGACGACCGCTAGACGTGCAGGCCGCATTCGGTCTTCTCGAACATCGCCCAGCGGCCGGCGCGCGGGTCCTCGCCGGCCTTGGTGCGGCGGGTGCACGGCCAGCAGCCGATGGAGCCGTACCCCTTCTTGAAGAGCTCGTTGACCGGGACGTTCCAGCGGGCGATGTAGGTGTCGACGTCGCTCTGGGTCCAGGCCGCGATGGGGTTGACCTTGACCTTGCCCTTCTTCTGGTCGAACGCCACGACCGGGGTGTTCGCCCGGGTCGGGGACTCGTCGCGGCGCAGGCCGGTCGCCCAGGAGTCGTAGTCGGACAGGGCGCGCTCGAGCGGCTCGACCTTGCGGATGAAGCAGCACTCGTCGGGGCTGCGGGCGAACAGCCGGGGGCCGAACTCGCCGTCCTGCTGGCCGACGGTCATCCGGGGGCGGATCGAGCGGACGTTGACGTCCATGGTCCGGGCCACGATGTCGCGGACCTTGAGCGTCTCGGGGAAGTGCAGGCCGGTGTCGAGGAAGACCACGTCGACGCCGGGGGCGGCCCGGGAGAACAGGTGGGCGACGACGGCGTCGGCCATCGAGCTGGTTACGCAGAAGCGCTCGCCGAACGTCGACGCGGCCCAGCGGGCGATGTCCTCGGCGGGGGCGTCCTTCAGCAGCGCGGCGCCCTCGAGAGCCAGTGCTTCCAGCTCAGCGCGAGAGCGGCGGGCCGGGTCGGCGGGGGTGGCAGGAGCCCCCAGGTTTATCAGGCCGAGATTGGCTGCGGTCACCACAGTCATCGGTTCACTCCCTTGGAAAGCAGCCCGTTGAACTTGACGGTGAACACGCGGGTGCAGGCATGGCACTCCCACGCTCCGTGCGAGGCCTCGTTCGGGTAAAGATCTTCTTCGCCGCAGTAGGGGCAGTAGAGCGGGGTGCTCCGGGCGTCGCTCATTTCAGCAACTCCTCATCGGCGCGGACGACCCAGTCGGCGAAGGACTCGCTCGTGGTGCGGCCGTCCAGGTAGCGAAGGGCGAGGCGCTCGACGTACGCCGGGAGTTCCTCCGCAGTCGCCTTGAGGCCCCGCAGCTTGCGGCCGAAACCGGCGGTCTGACCCTGCGCCATGCCGAGCCCGCCGCCGAGGTGGACCTGGAAGCCCTCCACCTGCTCGCCGTGCTCGTTCATGACCAGCATGCCCTTGAGCCCGATGTCGGCGACCTGGGTGCGGGCGCAGGCGTTGGGGCAGCCGTTGATGTGGATGGAGATGTCGGTGTCGAAGTCCCGCAGGCGCTCCTCGAGCCGGGCCACCAGCTCCTCGCCGCGGGCCTTGGTCTCGACGATCGCGAGCTTGCAGTACTCGATGCCGGTGCAGGCCATCGTGCCTCGGCGCCAGGCCGACGGGCGGGCCTCCAGCCCGATCTCGCGCAGGCCGGCCACGACCGGTTCCACCTGGTCGTCGGCGACGTCGAGGACGAGGAGCTTCTGGTACGGCGTGAGCCGCACCCGATCCGACCCGTGCGCCTGAGCGAGGTCGGCCACCTTGCCGAGCTGCGTCCCGGAGGAGCGCCCGACGACCGGGGCGGCACCGATGTAGTTGGCGCCGTCGAGCTGCTTGTGCACGCCGATGTGGTCGATCGGCTTCTCGGGCAGCTCGGCGGAGGGCCCGTCGAGCAGCGTGCGGCCGAGGTATTCCTTCTCGAGCACCTCGCGGAACTTCGCGATGCCCCAGTCGGCGATCAGGAACTTGAGCCGGGCACGGGTGCGCAGGCGGCGGTATCCGTAGTCGCGGTAGACGCCGACGACGGCCTCCCAGACGTCCGGGATCTCGTTCAGCGGCACCCACACGCCGACCCGCTCGGCCAGCCGCGGGTTGGTGGACAGCCCGCCGCCGACCCAGAGGTCGAAGCCGGGGCCGTACTCGGGGTGGTCGACACCGAGGAACGCGATGTCCTGGACCTGGTAGGGCGTGTCCGCCAGCCAGGAGATCGACGTCTTGAACTTGCGGGGCAGGTTGGAGTAGCGCGGGTCGCCGATGTAGCGCTCGAGGATCGTGTCGATCGCCGATGTCGGGTCGATGACCTCGTCGGTCGACACCCCGGCGACCGGGCTGCCGAGCACGATGCGCGGGCAGTCGCCGCAGGCCTCGGTGGTCTCCAGGCCGACCGCTTCGAGCCGCCGCCAGATCTCCGGCATGTCCTCGACGCGGATCCAGTGCAGCTGGATGTTCTGCCGGTCGGTGAGGTCGGCGGTGTCGCGGCCGAACTCCTTGGAGATGTCCGCGATGACCCGCAGCTGCGCGACGGTCAGCGAGCCGCCGTCGATGCGGATGCGGAGCATGAAGTATTCGTCTTCCAGCTCGTGCGGCTCGAGCACGGCCGTGCGGCCGCCGTCGATGCCCGCCTTGCGCTGGGTGTAGAGCCCCCACCAGCGGAAACGGCCGCGCAGGTCCTGCGGGTCGATGCCGGCGAACCCGGTGTGGGCGTAGATGTTCTCGATGCGGGCGCGCACGTTGAGCGGGTTGTCGTCCTTCTTGATCCGCTCGTTGGGGTTCAGCGGCTCGCGGTGTCCGAGCGCCCACTGCCCCTCGCCACGCGCCTTGCGGGGGCGGGCGGCCGGGGTTGCGGGGGCGTTGCTGGGCGCCATGTCGGCGATCCTCCGGAGACTCGTGGGCGCGGCTCGACGCTCACGGCGGGTCTCAGGACTTCGGTGTCAGGAGAAAGCCGGGCGTCTTGCGCACCCGGACATAGAAGTCGGGCGGCGTCAGGAACCCGGACACATCGCGCTGCGGACACGGCCGTAATCCACGTGGCGGCGGGCCACGAAGCGGCGGTCAACTGCAGCGGTCATGTCCGCAAGCCTCTCACGCGAAGGCATTCTGGGCCAGAGGGGTCCAGATTTCGGGAGTGTGTCCGGTAACACCTGTCACAAGTGTTCACTCGCAGGAACCCTCCGCGGGGCCGTCGATTCACCCGGCCGGGCTACAACCGCTCGGTGATCGCCCCCATCGAGCCCAAGATCGGCTCTTCGTCCCGATTCGCCTGGTGGTCGCGGGTCGTCCCGTGGCTGATTCCCGCCCTGGCCATGTTGATCATCGGCCGGATCGGGTGGGTCGAGCCGGCGCTGGGCTGGGACGAGCACGCGACCTGGTCAGCGGCGATGCGTACGCCGGGCCAGCTCATGGACTTCGCGGGTCACATGGACGGCGTCATCTCGCCGTACTACCTGTTCATGCACTACTGGACGAGCGTGTTCGGCGACTCGCTGGGCTGGTTCCGGCTGCCGTCCCTGCTGGCTGTCGCGATCGGCGTCGGGCTGGTCGGCGAGCTCGGACGGCGGCTCTTCACCCCCGGTGTGGGGCTCGTCGGCGGGCTCATCGTGGCGCTCGTCCCGCAGATGTCGCGTTACGCGCAGGACGCTCGCGCGTACGGCTTCTCGTTCCTGTTCGCGATCCTCAGCACGCTGCTGCTCTACGTCGCGTTGAGCAGGCCGAACTGGTGGCGCTGGATCGCGTACGGTGCGGCGCTGACCTTGCTCGGCTACACCCACATGCTGGGGCTGCTGGTGCTCAGCGGGCACGTGGTGGCGGTCGCCGTACGCTGGTCCGCCGACCACGACCGCAGGCTGCTGATCCGCTGGCCGATCGTCGTGGCGGCCGCGATCGCGCTGGTCTCCCCGCTGATCCGGCTCGGCCTGACCCAGCGCGGCACCCAGCTCGAATGGGTCCCCGAGATGGACCTGCACCAGGTCCTGATCGCGCCGGGCGTCATCTTCGGCGAACGGGTCGTCGGCCTGCTGGTCATCGGTCTCGCCCTCGCCGCCCGGTGGGAGCGCCCGAAACTGCTCGGGGAGCTGACCGCGCTGGCCGTCCTCCCGCCGGTCGTGCTGATCACCGTCTCGTTCTTCACGTCGTCGCTGTGGGTCCCCCGCTACGTCCTCTACGTGATCGCGCCGCTCGCCCTGCTCGCCGCGGTGGCACTGCGCGGCCTGCCCTGGCGCTCGCTCACCGCCGTGCTACTGATCGCCGCGGTCGGCTTCGAGTTCCAGCAGAGCGTCCGCGACGACCGCTCGCACGGCGGCATGGACTTCCGGGTCGCGGCGGGCATCGTCGAGAAGCACCAGCAGCCCGGCGACGCGATCGTCTACGGCCGGATCAGTACCTGGTCCGTACGCTCCGGCTTCGACTACGAGATGCGCGACGAGAAGATCAAACCCAAGGACGTCATGCTGCGCCGCACGGCAGCCGAGGTCGGCCAGCTCGACGCCGTCGAATGCCCCGACGTGACCTGCTTCGACAACCAGCGTGTCTGGTACGTCGGCGCACGTCAGGGCGGCGACGCCCTCTCCAACCTCGGCCCACAGCTGAAAGCGAAGTTCACTACCGAGTACGAGCGCACCGGCTATTGGGTGATCCCGCTCGGCACTATCGCACTATTCGAGCGCCGCACAGACTGACCTGTAACGGTGGTGGTGTGGTCACCCGTGCCGGTCTGCGCCGATTGCTGTGCTGGCTGCTGCCGACGGTCCTGACGGGAATCACGGTCTCCTGGCAAGCGTCGAAGCCCGAGCTGTGGCGCGACGAGCTCGCCACGTGGAGTGCGGCCCGCCGGCCGGTGTCCGAGATCGTCGCGCTGGGTCAGCACATCGATGCCGCCTCGGTGCCGTACTACGTGGTGGTCCACTTCTCGATGGGCCTCCTCGGCGATTCCGCACCGGCTTTGCGGCTACCGTCCCTGGTCGCCATGACCGCCACGGCCCTGGTCACCGCGCTGCTGGCCGGGCGGCTGCGGGGTCCGGGGTCCGCGCTGCTCGCCGGGCTGCTGGTCGCGGCGATGCCCGTCGTCTCCCGGTACGCGCAGGAGGCCCGCGGATACGCGTTCGCCGCGCTGTTCGCGACCCTGGCCACGCTGCTGCTCGTCAAGGCGGTGGAGCAGGGGCGTTGGTGGCGCTGGTACGCGTACGGAACATGCGTTGTCCTTCTAGGTCTTGCGCATGTGATCGCCCTGCTGATCCTCGCCGGGCATCTGGTGATCGCGCGGCAGCGTCTCATCGCCTGGATTCCGAGCGCGGGAGTCGCGGTGGCAGCGCTCACGCCGCTCATGCTGCTCGGCCTCGATCAGCGCGGCAAGCAGCTCGACTGGCTGCATCGCGCCACGCCCACGACGCTGGCCAACATCCCGGACTACCTGTTCCTCTCGGGCATCGTCGGCGGTGCGATCCTGGCCCTGGCAGCGGTCAGCGGCAATCCGCTGCTGCTCAGCGCGGTGCTTCCAATCCTGGGCCTGTACGCGATCGACCAGCTGGTCACGCCCATGTTCGTACCCCGCTACCTGCTCTTCGTGGTGCCGCTGCTCTGCGCGCTCGCAGCCCACGGACTGTCCCGCGTCAGCCTCCCGCTCGCCCTCGTGGCCGTGCTCGTGCTCGCCCTGATCGGCCTCCCGAAACAAGCACAGATCCGCCGCGAGCACAGCGGCGTCGGCTACCGGGCCGCCGCCACCCTGCTCCGCACCCATGCCCAACCCGGAGACGCCATCGTGTACGCCGACCGCGCCGGCTGGCAGCTCCCCGACACCGCCATGCACTACTACAACGGCGATGACCTGCCCCGCGACCTGATGCTGACCGCCACGGCGGAACAGAACGACTCGCTGTGGCCGACCGAGTGCGCCGACCCTGCACCCTGCCTCGCCCCCGCCACCCGCCTCTGGACCCTGAGCCCCGACAGCCTCACCACCGGCCGCAGGGCGAGCCCGACGGACCAGCTCACGAGCGGCGAGCAGGCCCTGCTCACCAGCGCCTTCGAGGAGACGACGCGCTACCGCGTACCGGGAATCACGCTGGCCCTCTTCACCCGCCGTTAGCGTTTGCCGAGCGGGACGACGAGCACGGCTTCGGTGCCGCCGCCGGCCCTGTTGCGCAACTCGATGGTTCCCCGCAGCTCGCCCGTGGCCAGGGCGCGCACGATCTGCAATCCCAGCCGCTGGCTCGACTCGGCGTGGAACTCCGGGGGAAGGCCCTTGCCGTTGTCGGCGACCGTGACGTGCAGCTGCTTGCGGAAGCGGTGCGCCGACACGACGACTTCGCCGACCGGCTCCGGCGGGGTCAGCGAGGGCGGCGGCAGCTCCTCCGACTCGTCCGGTGCGGGGAAGCCGTGCTCGACCGCGTTGATCAGCAGCTCGTTGAGGACCATCACCAGCGACGTGGCGATCTCCGCGGGCAGGACGCCGAACGTGCCCTCGCGGCGCATCTTGACGGTGATCTCGGTGGCGGCGACCTCGGCCGCGGCGGAGGCGACCCGGTCGACGATGCCGTCGAACTCGACCGCCTCGTCGCTCGACATCGACAGGGTCTCGTGGACCAGGGCGATCGACGCGACCCTCCGTACCGATTCCTGCAGGGCCATTCTCGCTTCGGGCGCGTTCACCCGGCGGGCCTGCAGGCGCAGCAGCGCCGCCACCGTCTGCAGGTTGTTCTTGACCCGGTGGTGGATCTCCCGGATCGTCGCGTCCTTGGTCATTAGGGCGCGGTCCCGGCGGCGGACCTCGGTGACGTCGCGGACCAGCACCAGCGCTCCGATGGGCACGCCCGCGGGCATCAACGGCAGCGCCCGCATCAGCACGGTCGCGCCGCGGGCCTCGACCTCTTTGCGTGGCGGTGCTTCGCCCCGCAGCGAGGTCAGGATGCGCTCGGCGGCGTCGGTGCCTTCCAGCGGGTCGGCGGCCAGGCGGCTCGAGAGCACCGACAATTCCTCACCCACGAGGTGGGCATTGAAACCGAGCCGACGGTACGCCGACTGCGCATTCGGGCTCGCGTAGGTGACCTTTCCGACCGCGTCGAGGCGGATCAGCCCGTCGCCGACGCGGGGCGCCGACGTGGTCTCGCCGGTGTGCCGGGGCGGCGGGAACGTCCCGTCGGAGACCATCTGCGCGAGGTCGTCGGCGGTGGTGAGGTAGTTGAGTTCCAGCTGGCTGGGCGTACGCGCGGTGGAGAGGTTGGTGTCCCGCCCGATCACGCCGATGATCTCGACGTTCTCCTCGTCGCCGCGCAGCCGGACCGGGATGGCCTCGTGCCGTGCGGGGGTGTCGCCGTACCAGACCGGGTCGCCCTCGCGCCAGATGCGGCCCTGCGCGAACGCGATGTCCAGGTGCGCCACCTCCGGGCCGCCGACGATCTTGCCGACCTGATCGTCCTGGTACGCCGTCGGCGCCGTGGTGGGGCGCACCTGGGCGACGCACAGGAACGAGCGGGGTCGGCCCGGCTCGCCCCGGACCGGCACCCAGAGCAGCAGGTCGGCGAAGGACAGGTCGGAGAGCAGTTGCCAGTCGCCGGCGAGCCGGGTGAGGTGATCGATGTCGGCCGGGCCGAGGCCGGTGTGCTCTTCGGCGAGATCGCGCAGCGTGGACACGGACCAAGACTGCCACGCCGACATTTCTCAGAGGGTCGCGGTCACCTTCTTCAGACCGCGGGGTGCGTCGGGGTCCTCGCCGCGGGCCAGCGCGAGCGAGAGCGCGAGCTTCTGCAGCGGCAGGATGTCCAGCAGCGGCGCGTAGCGCTCGTCCACCTCGGGTACGGCGAGCCGGCCGGAGGCTCCCGCGATGTCGTGTGCGCCGATGGTCACGACGTCCGCGCGGCGCTCGCCGAGGCGGGTCACCACGTCGGCCATGGAGCTTCCGCCCGGGCCGCTGCCCACGACGGCGACCACGGGCACGTCCGGGTCGGTCATCGCGAGCGGTCCGTGCAGCAGGTCGGCGCCCGAGAAGGCCAGGGCCGGCAGGTAGGACGTCTCCATCAGCTTGAGGGCGGTCTCCCGAGCCGTCGGGTACGCGTACCCGCGCCCGGTCGTCACCAGCCGTGACGCGAACCGGTAACGCTGAGCCAGCTCGTCCGCGCCGTGCTCACCGAGCGTGCGTTCGGCGAGCTCCGGCAGCTTGGCCAGCGCCTCCCGCTCCTCGGCGGCGGGGGTGCCGTCGCCGTTGCGGATGCCCTCGACGAGCAGCAGCAGGGCCAGCAGCTCGGCGGTGTACGTCTTGGTGGCGGCGACCGCGCGCTCGTGACCCGCGGCGACGTCGACGGACAGCTCCGCGGTCGTGGCGAGCGTGGAGGCCGGGTTGTTCGTCACCGCGAGGGTCAGCGCGCCGCTCTCGCGGGCCACCTTGAGCACCTCGGTGAGGTCCGGCGAACCGCCGCTCTGGCTGACGCCGACCACGAGCGCGCCGGCGAGGTCGGGCCGCGCGCCGTAGAGGGTGATCGCGCTCGGCGAGGCGAGACCGACCGGGATCCCGAGCCGGATCTCCGTCAGGTACGCGCCGTAGAGCGCGGCGTGGTCGGAGGTGCCCCGGCCGACGAAGACGACGTGCTTGGGGCGGTGCTCGGCGACCTTGGCGGCCACCTCCGCGATCGCTTTGGCGGGCTCCCCCTCCAGCAACCGTGCGTAACCTCCCGGCTGCTCTGCGATGTCAGCAGCCATTCCCTGGCCTCGCTGCGTCACTGTTCCTCCCCATACTGCGCATTGACGCTCATTCGCTGCGCATTCTTGCACTTTTGAGTTTACAGAAGCAACGTTTCGAGCAGGACTGCGCACGGAATCGGGGCCTGACAGATCGAGATCCGTCGCCTAGGCTCGCCTGCGGTGGTACGACGTGTGTCACCGAACGCGCGCAGCGCGGCGCGGCCAGTAGGCGCGACCAGTTAGGTGCGACCGCAGCTCGCGCGGCAAGGGAAGGCACGGCGATGGACGATGCCCGGCGCTCCGCCGACAGCGACCTCGAGCAGGCCCGCGCGGCGCTCGAGCGTGGCGAGATGCACCACGCCGCCGGTTACCTGGCCGGTGCGATCGCGCACGCCCCAACCCTGCCCGAAACCCATGAGCTGCTCCGCCATCTCGCCGACCGCGCCGACGACGCCCTCGAGCTCTTCCCGATAGAGCAGCACGCCTTCGTCGGCACCGTCGTGGCGCGGGCCCACCTGCTCGCCGCCGCGGGCCACCCCGAGGACGGCCTGTCGCTGCTCGTGGCGGCCAGCGGCCACACCCCCGGCGCCGACTGGGCGGGCGTGCCCTGGGTCAGCGACCCCGACCTCGCCGAGCGCCTCGAGCCGGGCCTGCTCGCACGCACGGTCATGCAGCTCTGCACCGCGATCGGCGACCCCGCGCCCGAGTCCAGCCGCCCCGCCCTGCAGCCCTACCTCACCCTCGCCGGCCGCGCGATCGAGGCGAACCCCGAACACGCCATGCTGCTCGGCGCCGGCTCAGCGCTGGCCCGCCGGCTCGGCGAGGCCACCCAGGCGGTGGAGTGGGCACTGCGAGGGGCACGGCTACGGCCCGCGAAACTTTCCGAGATCTGGCTGGGGTACGCGTACCGCAGCGCCGGCCGCATCCCGGAGTCCCTGGCCGCCCTGCGCCGCGCGGTGATGTACGACCCGAGCGACCTGTCCCTCTACGCCGACATCGCGGGCACCCTCGCCGACGCCGACCGCCTCGACGACGCCCTGAGCTGGATCAACCGCGCCCTGTCGATCGACCCGACGTTCGACTGCGCCGTGCACACCGGGCACCGCCTGCGGTACCGCGCCGACGGCGACCTCGCCCACCTGATCCGGCTCGCCGACTTCCAGCGCGACCACCCCGACGACAGCCACGAGCACACCGACCTGGCCGAGTGCTGCGCCGACCAACCGTGGCTGAGCCGGGTGCCGTCCGCGCCCGGGATGCCCGCCGACCCCGCCCGGGCGCCCTATCCGGCACCGGGCCCCGGCGCGCCGCCCGGCTACCCCTCGATCGATGCCGTCGAGCGCCTGCACCGGGTCGCGCATCCGCTGTGGCCGAGCCCGCCCGCTGCGTACGATGCCGCCCTGGGTCTGATGCTCGTCGACCCGGAGGATCTGCTGGCGCTCATAGCGCTCCCACCGGTGACACCCAGCACCGAGCTGGGCCGGGCGCTCGCCGCCCACGACCCGGCCCTCTGGGACCGCTGCGCGCAGGTCTGGGCGTGCCTGGGGCTGTTGCACCACGGCACGGACGAGCCATGGGCCGATTCCAGCCGCCGCCACCACCTGGTCGCCCTCGCCACCGGCGGCCTCGACACGATCACCGAGGCGGCGCTCTTCGCGCTGATCACCTACGCCTGGGTCGACCCCTCGGCGCGGGACGACGTGGCCACCCTGGTCGCAGCCCGCCTCGAGGACGCCGCGGACACCCCCGGCCTCGCCTGGTCGGTCGCGCACCTGCTGCTCGCGACACCCGACATCCCCGCCGCGGCCCGGTCACGGGCCACCGAGCTGGTGCGGGCCGAGGAGGAGCACGCGGTCTCGCTCATCCCGCAGCAGCGAACGGGCCGCACCGGGCGGCTCCGTCGCTGGCTGTCCGGGCATTGATCCCTCGTCAGTCGATGACGGCGATCAGGTCGCCCTCCTGCACCACGTCACCCTCGTTGACGGCCAGCTCCTTGAGCGTGCCGTCGGACTCGGCGAGTACCGGGATCTCCATCTTCATGGACTCGAGGATCACCAGCGTGTCGCCCTCCGCCACCGCGGCACCGGGTGCGACCACGACCTTCCAGACATTGGCCACCATCTCGGCACGGATCTCGTCGGCCATGGTGTTGGTCCCCCTCCGGAGCGCTATCGGTGACTGCATCCAATCATGGCGGCGGGGGGCGGGCATCACGGGCCGTCTAGGATCGGCGGGTTGGTGTGCCAGCAGAGGGAGGCCGATATGGCTAAGAAGTCGCGCAAGAAGAAGGCTCGTAAGAAGAGCGCAGCGAACCACGGCAAGCGTCCCAACAGCTAGACCGTGGCAAGGAAGAGGGCCCGCAGCGTCAACCGCTGCGGGCCCTTCTCACGTCCTGACGCTGCCGTTACGGCAGGTACTCCCGGGTCTCCGACTCGACCACGTACTCACTGAGCTTGATCTTCAACCGCTCACGCAGCTCCGCCGGCGCCGTCTCGTCACCGCAGCAGCGGGCGACCAGCGCCTTCACCTCGTGCTCGATGCCGTACTCCCGCAGGCAGTCGGAGCAGTCGTCCAGGTGGTTCTGGATCAGGTTCCGTCGATCGTTGCTGCACTCCAGATCGAGGTAGAGGTACACCTCGCTGATCACGACGCTGCAATCGGTCTTCTGGTCGTCGCTCACGTCGCTCACGCCTCCTGTGCGGCGGTAGCGCCGGAGTTGCGGGTCACGCCGCGGTCGGCGGCGTACTGCTCCAGCATGCCGCGCAGGTTGCGGCGGCCGCGGTGCAGGCGGGACATGACCGTGCCGATGGGCGTACCCATGATGTCGGCGATCTCCTTGTACGAGAAACCCTCGACATCGGCGAGGTAGACGGCCAGCCGGAACTCCTCCGGCAGCGACTGCAGAGCATCCTTGATGTCGCTGTCGGGCAGCCGGTCCAGCGCCTCGGTCTCGGCCGAGCGCAGACCGCTGGACGTGTGCGACTCGCTCGACGCGAGCTGCCAGTCCGAGATCTCCTCCGTGGGAGCCTGCACCGGCTGGCGCTGCTTCTTACGGTAGGAGTTGATGTATGTGTTTGTCAGAATGCGATACAGCCACGCTTTGAGGTTGGTGCCCTCCTCGAACTGGTGGAACGCGGAGAACGCCTTCAGGAACGTCTCCTGCACCAGATCCTCGGCGTCGGCCGGGTTCCGCGTCATCCTCAGGGCAGCCGCGTACAGCTGATCCACGAAGGGCAGCGCGTCACGCTCGAACCGCGCCCGGGCCTCCTCGGTCCGCACGCTGTTGCGCTCGGTCTTACTCGTCCGCTCTGCTGGCGCCACCCGCACCTCTCCCCTCGACCTCGCCGAGGATACGGGTAGTGCCCCACCAGACGGCTCAAAAACCGCGGGTGTGCTGACACTCACCGATGATGTGGCGGGCGCGAGGGTCGCTGCGGGCCACTCCGGCGAGTGCAGCAACTCCTGCACCCTGCGGGCCTGCAGACCATTGCGCTCTGCGAATCCGGTTGCGGCTTGCACTTCACGTGCCCCTTCCGACGTTCAGCCTTCCGGGTGGTGTAACGGCGCGGACCCCGTCAACATTCCACGCTCAGCCGGCCGATCCGCACCAACCGTGGCGAGCAAACCAATCCATCACCACAACAACCGTCCCGGGCAGGTCGCGCCGCAGGTCGTGCGTCGCTCCAGGCCGCACGGCTACCTCTACGAGCCCCACTGCCACGGGTACGCCGAAAGCGTCCCGATCTCCGTTGACCACCAGGGTCGGGAGGTCGGCCGGGAGTTCAGCGGCGCGGCTCTTCTCGGGCTTTCCCGGCGGGTGCAGGGGGAAGGCGAGCGCCAGCACGCCCGCGGCGCCGAGCGCGGTGGCCGTACGACAAGCGACCCTCGCCCCGCTCGACCGCCCACCCAGAATGAGCGGCTCGCCGGTCTTCTTGATTTCCCCGACAACCGCCGTCCAGGCCTCGTCGAGGTGCCCAGCCGGCGCGGGCGCCTTCCGCCCGGCAACCCGGTACGGCTGCGTGACCAGCGCGACTCTCATCCTGCGGGCGACCGCCGCCTCGTGGACCGCGGTCAGATCCGGGGCGTCGACATCCCCGCCGGCACCGTGACCCAGAACCAGCAGTGAAGTCGCATTCCCGGGTTCGGCGATCCGCACCCGGGCGGGGCCACGCGGAGTAGTTATCTCAAGACTGCGCACAGTTCCTATGTCTACCCGCTCCCGTTCCTGCCCGCCGAAACGTCACAACGGCGGTCCATCGAATGATGAACCGCCGTCGTGATCGTCGCGACGCCCGCCCGCCGGTCTCGGGGCGCTACCTCCACCGGCTACGGACGCTCATGTGCATTTTCGGTCAGCCGGCTTCTCGGTCAGCCCGCTGCAAGGTTGCCTCAGCCGGCTGCCGGCTCCAGCGTGAGCAGGCGGCGATCCTCCTCATCGGGACCGTCATCAACAGCATCACCATTGGCATCGACCCGCTCCCGCCAGGCGACGAGCATCGCCCGGCGCTCCCGGGGCGTGGTGCCACCCCAGACGCCGTGGCAATCGCCGACCTGCAGGGCCCACGCGAGGCAGGCACCCTGGACGTCGCAGGCCCCGCAGAGCGACGTCGCGCCCTCGGTAGGCTCATTCGGCGCCGGGAAGAACGTTTCCGGATCGACGGTGCGGCAGGCGCCCCGAGTGCGCCAGGCTTCGTCGGACTGGCGTTCCGCGATAGCTCCCAAGAGCCTCGGATCCCGCCGAGCAATAGCAACTTCATGTGGACGCGGCATACGTGCGCGTGTCATCAGCCCACCTCCCCCGTGGGTGCCGGTAGAGCCGTGGCGACAAGGTCCGCACCGTGCCAACCGTCACCACACCGGCGCTGGTTTCTATCGCACGAACCAAGATCAGAACAAGGGGCTTGTCTATCTCGTAACAAACCTTGCTAATTAAAATGCCTGCATATCCCCACCAAACGGCCCCCGCCGCCCGACTTTCCGGGAAATTAGACACACCCCAAGTCGATCACGTCACAACCCCCGACGCGCCCCTTGCGGTATCCAGCAATCCGAACCCCGCGCACCCCAGCGAAGCCCTACCCCAGCCCGGCAAACCTACCGAACCGGACCGCCCCCTGAGTTCCACCCCACCCGCTGAACCGATCCCCGGCCCGCCCCGTGTGTCCCACATGGCCCGGCAACCCCAACCACTCGAACCCCCGCCCCACGCGAAGTCGACGCGCGCTGACGCTCTGCGGCCTGGGCGTGCGCGATCTGAGTCGGCGCGGCGTGGGTAGGCGCGGCGTGGGTAGGCGCGGCGTGAGTAGGGGCGGCGCGGGTAGGCGCGATCTGGGCGTGCGCAATCTGAGTCGGCGCGGCGTGAGTAGGGGCGGCGCGGGTGCACGCGATCTGGGCAGGCGCGATCTGAGTCGGCGCGGCCCGGGCGTGCACGATCTGAGTCAGCGCGGCGTGAGCAGGCGCGGCCTGGGTGCACGCGATCTGGGCGGGCGCGTTCTGAGTGGGCGCGGCATGGGTGCACGCGATCTGAGTGGGCGCGTTCTGAGTGGGCGCGATCTGAGTGGGCTCGACCTGAGAGGGCGCGGCCCGGGTAGGCGTGGCTTGAGCGAGCGCGACCTGAGCGGGGGCGACGTGGCCCGGCGCGACCTGAATGGGCTCGATCTGGGTGGGCACTGTCTGGCCCGACGCGATCTGGCTCGACGCGATCTGGGTGAGCGCGATCTGGGTGAGCGCCGACTGACTCGTTGCGGTTTGAGGAGGCGAGGTCGGTGGCATCGTCTAGCTTGCCGCGTTCTGGGCGGGCGCGGGCTGATTCAGGTCGGGCAGGAGCGAGAGTTGGGCGGGCTCCGGTGGGGTGGCCTCGGCGGGTGTGATCGGGGTGACCAGGTCGGGGTCGTTGTTGCGGACGTTGCCGACGCGGGGGCTGACCGGCCGGACCTCGATTGTTGCCAGGGCCTCGTCCGGCAGGGGCTGGAGCAGCTCGTCGGGGTCTCCGCCGCCGGCGAGCCAGGTGTCCCAGCGGTTGTGGGGCAGGATCAGGGGCATGCGGTCGTGGACCGTTTTCAGGGTGCCCTGGGCGGCCGTGGTGAGGATGCTGCAGGTGAGGGTTTCGCCGTGCCACATCGTCCAGATGCCGGCGAAGGCCAGGACCGATGAGTCCTGGGGAGTCATGTAGTAGGCCTGGCGCTGCTTGCCGGATCGAACCCATTCGTACCAGCCGTCGGCCGGGATGAGGCAGCGGCGGCGATGGAAGGACGGGGCGAAGGCTTTGGATGTGGCGACTGTTTCGGCTCGGGCGTTGATCATGCGGGCGCCGGCTCGGGGGTCTTTGGCCCAGGGTGGGAGGAAGCCCCAGCGGGCGGTGTCGACGACGCGGGCTGCCTGGCGCTCCGAGACGCGGATCACGGGGACCGGATCGGTGGGAGCGACGTTCCAGTTCGGCGCGGGCCATTGCGGGGCGCCCTCAGCAGTTGCGGGCTCGAGCGGGGCTTGCCCCTTTTGAGCCATAGCTTCGGTGATGGGGACGGCGTCGAAGAGCTGGCCGAGATCGGCCTCCTTCTTCGTCGTCGCGTATCGCCCGCACATGAGCCCGACAGTACGCCGCACGCCGCACCCCCGCTGACCCGTCCAGGCCGCACCGCGCCGATTTCTTGTCGCACCCGACCGGCACAATGGGGGCCGTGACAGCAGCAGCACGCCCCTGGACAGCACCGGTCGCGACCGGGCCCGTTGTGTCGGCTCTGAGCCTGCCCGGCTCCAAGTCGATGACCGCCCGTGCGCTGGTCCTCAGTGCCCTGGCCACGGGTCCGTCCCGGATCGTCCGCCCGCTGCACGCCCGTGACACCACCCTGATGGCCGCAGCCCTGCGCTCCCTCGGCGCCTCCATCAACACCGCCGGCACCACCGCCGGGTCGGCGACGGACCTGCCGAAAGCGCCGGCAGCGCCAGACGCATCAACCGGCATATCAGCCAACGGCCCCGCAACAACCAGCGCCGCAACAACCAGCGCCGCAACGAACGACCCCATAAGGACCGACGCGGCCAACAGGTCAGCCAGGACCGGCACAGCCAGTGGCGCGGCCAGTGGCGCAGCCAGTGGCGCAAACGCCGAGAGTGCGGTCTGGACGATTGAGCCGGGGCCGCTGCGGGGGCCGGCCACGGTGGACGTCGGGCTGGCGGGGACGGTGATGCGGTTCGCGCCGCCGGTGGCTGCGCTGGCTGATGGCACGGTGACGTTCGACGGGGATCCGCATGCGCGGAACAGGCCGTTGCGGCCGATCGTGGAGGCGTTGCGGTCGCTCGGGGTGGTGATCGACTCCGATGGTGGGGGGCTTCCGCTCGTGGTGCGGGGCACCGGGGCCGTGGCGGGCGGGGAGGCGGTGATCGACGCTTCCGGGTCCAGCCAGTTCGTGTCCGGGTTGCTGCTTTCGGCTCCTCGCTTCAGCAAGGGGCTGGTGCTGCGGCATGAGGGGCCGCCGGTTCCGTCGGCGCCCCATCTGCGGATGACGACGCACATGTTGCGGGCGGCCGGGGCCGTGGTGGATGAGAACGTGCCCGATGTCTGGGTTGTTGAGCACGGTCAGCTGGCCGGGCGGGATTGGGTGATCGAGCCGGATCTGTCCGGGGCGGCGCCGTTCTTCGCAGCGGCGATGGTGACCGGGGGCGCTGTGACGCTGGCCGGGTGGCCGCGGGAGAGCTGGCAGCCCGTCGGGATCCTGGTCGACCTCCTTACCCGGATGGGGGCGGAGGTGAGCCAGGACGATGATGGTCTGACCGTCCGGGGCACCGGGGTGCTGCACGGCATCAGGGCCGATCTGTCGGAGGTCAGCGAGCTGACGCCGGTGATCGCGGCGCTGGCGGCGCTGGCCGACTCCTCCTCCTCCCTCCGGGGGGTGGCGCACATCCGGGGGCATGAGACCGACCGCATCGCCGCGCTGGCCCGGGAGTTGGGCAAGGTGGGTGCTGGGGTGACCGAGTTCCACGACGGGCTGGACATCGCGCCGGGGCCGCTGCGGAGTGCGGTCTTTGAGACTTACGCCGATCATCGGATGGCACATGCCGCGGCTGTCATCGGCCTCGTCGCCGAGGGCGTGGAGCTGAGCGACGTAGCGTGTACCTCCAAGACCCTGCCCGAGTTCCCTGAACTCTGGGCCGGCCTCGTGACAGGGAGCTGAATCTGCCGGCGCGCCAACGGGAGTACGACGAGGACGACGTCCGGGTCCGACCGGGTCGATCGTCACGTCCACGTACGCGAACCCGGCCCAAGCATGAGGACGCGATCGACGGTCTGGTCATCACCGTCGACCGCGGCCGGTACGGCTGTGTGCGTGAGGACGCCGACAGCCAGGACGAGTTGATCACCGCGATGCGGGCCAGGGAGCTGGGCCGCAAGTCCGTTGTCGTCGGGGACCGGGTGGCGCTGGTGGGCGACACGACGGGGGCGCCGGGGGCGCTGGCCCGGATCGTGCGCATCTCGGAGCGCACGTCGGTGCTGCGGCGCACGGCGGATGACGACGACACGACTCCCGAGGGGCGCCTCGAGCGGGTGGTGGTGGCCAACGCGGATCAGTTGGTGATCGTGAGCGCGCTGGCCGACCCGCCGCCGCGGACCGGTTTCATCGACCGTTGCCTCGTGGCGGCGTACGACGCCGGGATCGAGCCCCTGCTCTGCCTGACCAAGGCCGACCTGGCCGGGCCCGCTCAGGTCCTCGACTACTACGCCGAGCTCGACCTTCCCTATGTGCTGGTGCAGCCGGAGAGCGATCTGGCCGAGCTGCGCGAGCATCTGGCCGACCGCATCTCGGTCATGGTCGGCCACTCCGGGGTCGGCAAGTCCACCCTGGTCAACCGGCTGGTGCCGGATGCGCTGCGGGCCACCGGTGTGGTGAGCGCGATCGGCAAGGGCCGGCACACGTCGACCAGCGCCGTGGCGTTGCGGCTGCCGCGGGTGCAGAAGAAGGGCGACCCGGGCTGGATCGTCGACACCCCGGGCATCCGCAGTTTCGGGCTGGCCCATGTGAGCGCCGACAGCCTGCTGCACGGTTTCCCGGACCTGGTCGAGGGGACCGTGGACTGCCCGCCCAACTGTGGTCACACGACCGCGGATGCGAACTGCGCCCTGGATGCCTGGGTCGCGGCGGGCAAGGCCGACCCGCGCCGGCTCGCGTCGTACCGGAGACTTCTCAGCAGTCGCGCCGGGGATCTGGATCCCCGGGACCACATCGAGTGAGAGAGAACATGTACGCCGACGACCTCGCCCTGGCCCACCTGCTGGCAGACACCGCGGATTCGATCTCGATGGCCCGGTTCCGCGCCCTGGATCTGCGGGTGGAGTCGAAGCCGGACCTGACCCCGGTCTCGGACGCCGACACCGCGGTTGAACAGGCAATCCGTGCGACGTTGGCCCGGGCACGCCCGCGGGACGGCGTGATCGGTGAGGAATTCGGGAGCTCGACGGCGCCGGCCGGGACGGGCAACCGGCACTGGGTGATCGACCCGATCGACGGGACGAAGAACTTCATCCGGGGGGTGCCGATCTGGGCCACCCTGATCGCGCTGGTGGAGGGTGACCGCCCGGTTGCCGGTCTGGTCTCCGCTCCCGCGCTGGGACGCCGGTGGTGGGGTGCCGACGGGCACGGCGCGTTCGCGGGCAAGCACCAGCGGTCGGCCACGCGGATCTCCGTGTCGGGCGTCAAGGATCTGAGCGACGCCAGTTTCTGCTATTCGAGCCTGGCGGGCTGGGAGGACGCGGACAAGCTGGAGCCGATGCTGGGCATCATGCGCGATACGTGGCGCAGCCGGGCGTTCGGTGACTTCTACGGTTACATGCTGCTCGCCGAGGGGTCGGTGGAGATCATGGTCGAGCCGGAGTTGTCGCTCTGGGATGTGGCGGCGCTGGTCCCGATCGTGTCGGAGGCCGGTGGGAAGATCACCGATCTGACCGGTCAGCGGGCGCCGGGCGATGGCAGCACGGTGGGCACAAACGGTCACCTGCACGAGGAGATCTTGGAACGGCTGGGTGGCGGGCAGAACTGGTCTATCCTCGCCGGGTGATCTCCGCGGGCTGGTTCTTCCTGGCAGGGATGATCGCCGCTTACGGGGTGGCGAACCTGTTGCAGTCGATGGCGGCAGCGCGCACGACGGTGCATCACACGTTCGACCCGCAGTTACTGGTCCGGCTGGCCGGTCACCGAACGTATCTGCTGGGCGTGGGCTGCCAGGTGCTCGGGTTCGTGCTCGCCTTCCTGGCCCGCCGAGACCTGCCGCTGTTCCTGGTGCAGGCGAGCGTTGCGGCGGGACTCGGCGTGACGGCGCTGCTGGGCGTACTCATCCTGAAGTGGAGCCTGCCCGTCGCGGAGATCGCGCTGCTCACCCTGCTGCTGGCGGGGATCACCGCCCTGGTTCTGTCGGCGCAGCCGGCTCACTCGCGCCAGTTGCCGACGAGCGCGGTGGTCGGGCTGGGCGTGGCGGTCGCGGTGATCGCAGTGCTCGGTTTCCTCTCGGTACGCCTCCACGGCGCCCTCGGCTCGGTAGTGCTCGGGTCCCTGGCAGGCATCGCGTTCTCGGCGGCGGCCATCGCTGCCCGGCCGCTGGCGAACGAGCACTCCGCCGCCGAGGTCGGGGCCAATCCGCTGCTCTACCTGCTGGTCGTGCACTCGATCGTCGGGCAGTTGCTGCTCGGCATGGCCATGCAGCGGGGTTCGACCACCGCCGCGGTCGCCGCGATGGATGCCGCCGGTGCCGTACCCGCCGCGATCGTCGGGTTGTTGCTGCTGGGTGACCGGATCCATCCCGGGCGCGAGTGGCTGGCCGGGCTCGGCTTCGCGGTTACGCTCGCCGCAGTGATCGCCCTCACCCGCTACGCCGAGCCGCAGCACCATCACGCGTCCCGCACCCACGGTGAGTGTGCGCCCCTGCCCACCACCGCGCACTGAGCCGTTGCTGTGCATGAGCTATGGGTGACTGGGTAAAGCACCTTCATGGACGCGCTTCACTTATCCGGCTAATAAGACTTTACGGCTGAAAATTCCTCCGACCGGGAAATGCGAGAATCTTCCACGTTATGCACAATGGAGCGATCATGCCGAGCGAGGTCCGACACCTGGTGGACGGCGGGCAGACCTACCCGGTCGTCCGGCTCGCCGGGGTGCTCGATTCCAGGTCGGCGCCCCTCGTGCGTTCCTCGGTCGTCAGCGTGCTCGCCGGTCAGCCCGAGGCGGTCGTGATCGACGTCCGCGAGCTGACCCTGGGCCACCCCGACGCCGCCGACGTGCTCGAGGATCTCGCGCGGGAGGCAACCGACTGGCCGTGTGCCCGCGTCGTGCTCTGCGCGCGGGCCGATGCCAAACGGTGGAACCTGCCGTCCTGGCCGACGCCGGAGGCCGCCTTCGCCGGACTGGGCGAGCCGCATCCCGGCAACTTCCTGAGCCTCGCCCTGGAGCCGGTCATGGGTGCCGCCCGGCGCTCCCGGGAGCTGGTCGCCGAGGCGTGCGAGCGCTGGGACCTGCCCGACCTCGCCTCACCGGCCAGCATCGTGGTCACCGAGATGGTCAACAACGTCGTGGCGCATGCGCGCACCGACATGACGGTGCTGCTGGGCCGGCACAGCGGGCGGATGACCGTGGCGGTGCGGGACAGGTCGGCCACGATTCCCCGGTTCACGGGGAGTCCGGTGCCCGTCACCTCGTACGGTGGTCGTGGCCTGCTCCTGATCAATTCTGAGGCCGGCGCCTGGGGCAGCCTGGCGCTGCCCGGCGGCAAGGTCGTATGGGCAGCCCTCAAAACGGGCGGCCCCCAAAACACGGGCGGACCTCAAAACACGGGCGGCCCCCAAAACACGGGCGGCCCCCAAAACGCGGGCGGTCCGCAAAACGGCGCAAACCGAGTCGAGTAATACGCCGAGCGCAGGCATGGCACCCCGCAACCGTGGGTAACCTCCGGATCATGCGAGACAACGACTACCCGACCGAGGTCTCCGACCCCGAGGCGTCCGGCCTGCCTGACACCGCCGACGACGACTCGAGCGCGTATGACGAGGTCGACAGCGTGCGCTGGGCCGACGGCGCAGACCCGGCAGCACTCGCCGGCGTGGGACCGGGCGGCTCCAACCGCTTCGGCGACACCGCGGAAGAGGCTCGCGAGGGCGAGTCCTTCGACGCCCGGTTGCGCCAGGAGGAGCCGGACTTCGGCGCGGAGGACCAGCAGAGCGGTCCGTACGACGAGACCGTCGGCGACTCCGCCCAGCGCCGGCTCGACGCGGATGTCTGGGGCGAGAGCCCGACCTCGGACCCGAAGTCCGCGATCTCGCTCTACGACGACGGCCAGCTCGACGCCGACTCCCCCCGCCCGGTGGGCCGCCTGGTGGAGACGGACGAGGGCTACGGCAACGACGACGAGGCCGACAGCATCGCCTACGACGCGGGTGCGGCGGGCGGCGGCGCGAGCGCCGAGGAAGCCGCCATGCACGAGACCAACGCGCCCCGCTACAACTAGTCGAGCCCCTGCTCGATGGCGTAACGGGTGAGCTCCACGCGGTTGTGGAGCTGGAGCTTGCCGAGCGTGTTCTGCACGTGGTTCTGCACGGTCCGGTGGCTGAGGACCAGCCGTTCCGCGATCTGGCGGTACGACAGGCCCTTGGCCACCAGCCGCAGCACCTCGGTCTCCCGCTCGGTCAGCTTGGGTGCCGCGTCGTCGGCGCCGGCTGGTTCGACGGCGAGGCGGCGGAATTCGCCCAGCACCAGGCCCGCCAACCCGGGCGTGAACACCGTGTCGCCCGCGGCCGTGCGCTCCACGGCGTCCAGAAACTCCGCCTGCCCGGCGGACTTCAGCAGATAGCCCGAGGCCCCGGCCTTGACGGCGTCGAGCACGCTCTGCTGCTCCCCGCTGGCCGAGAGCATCAGGACTCGCACGCCCGGCACCGCCGCCAGCAGCCCGGTGATGACCTCGACCCCTGAGATGTCGGGCAGTTGCAGGTCGAGCACGACGACCTCGGGCTTCGCCGCCGCCGCGATCCGGACTGCCTGCCGGCCCTCGCCGATCGTCGCGACGACCTCGTAGCCGGCCGCGGTCAGGTCCCGGGCGACCCCGTCACGCCACATCGGGTGGTCGTCGACCACCATTACTCTCAGTGCTGCCACGCGGACAGCCTATCGAGGCACGGACATCTCCACCTCGGTGCCCTCGCCGGGCGACGAGGTGATGCTGACGGTGCCCCGCAGGTCGGCGATGCGGCCGCGGATCGACTGCGCCACACCGAGACGTCCCTGCGTCTGCGCCTCGTCGAGGCGGTCCGGCGCGATGCCGCAGCCTTCGTCGCGCACACTCACCGTCACCGCCGCGGGCTCATCCTCCACCAGCACCCATACCTTCGTGCCGGGGTCGCAGTGACGGTTCACGTTGTCCAGGGCGGCGGCGACCGCGGCCGCGATCTCCGCGGCTACCCCGGCGGGCAGCCGGACCGCTCCGGCCGGTGCCGCCACTGAGACCGTCTCCGACGCGTACGGGTCGAGCAGCGCCATCAGATCCGTCTCGGCATGCTCGTCGACGGGCTCCGCCGCACGCCCGGTCACCAGGGTGCGCAGCGCGGCCTCCTGCTCCCCCGCGAGCCGCGCCAGCTCCCCCGCCTCGCCGTCGAGCCCGCTTCCACGCCGCTTGACCAGCGCGAGCACCTGCAGCACCGAGTCGTGGATGTCGCGGGCCAGCCGTTCCCGCTCGCGGGTCGCCGCCTCGAGCTCAATGGCGCGTTCGAGGCGCTGCTGAGCCACCTCGGCGACGTTCACCAGGTAACCGACCGCCAGCGCGGCCATCAGCATCAGCACCGTGCCCGTGAAACCGGCCTGGTCGTAGTGGCCCCGGACCAGGATGTCGGTGGTGCCCATGGCCAGCGCGGCCGCGATGCCACCCCGGCGGCCACCCGCGACCGCCCAGGCGATGACCGGCGCCACGTGCCACGCCACGGCGAGGGTGGGCCTGCCGGTGCGGAGCGCGTGCTCGCCCACGATGTAGGCGCTGGACGCCATCACGCCCATGACGACCAGCAGGTCGGCGACGAGCAGCGGCGGACGGCGGCGGGCCTGGTCGGCGTACGCATAGGTGGTGAAGAGCGTCCAGGCCGCCGTGAGGGCGAGCACCGGCCAGGCGAGCATGGGATGCGCGTAGAACCCGACGTTGCGCACGACCAGGATCGCCACGTAGATGAGGGCGGCGATGCGGTAGACCGCGATGGCGCGCCACAGCGATTCCGCCATGAGCTGACCCTACTCAGGCAGCGGATTGATCAGACGTCGCTTACCGTCGAGGGATAGGCACGGAATTGTTGATCTCCGAGGTGTTCGGCGCCGAGCGGGTTACCCCGCTGCGGCATGCCGTCGCGGGCCGGGCCGGCGACGCGGGTCTGGGCGGTGACCGCCTGGACGACTTCGTCGTGGCGGTGAACGAGCTCCTGACCAACGCCGTGCGCCACGGCGGTGGCACCGGGCAGATCACGATGTGGTGCATCGATGACGCGGTGGTCTGTGAGGTCCGCGACCACGGCACCGGGGTGGGGCCGCTGCACGCGGACAAACCCGCGCTCGACGAGCCCGGCGGGTGGGGCCTCTACCTGGTCCGGGAGCTCACCGACACATTTGCCATCACAACCGGCCCGGAAGGCACAGCGGTCCGCATCTCCACGCACATCGTCGCGTGAAACCTGAATCTTTTTTTAAGTCCGGCCTCTGGACTTGACGTTTCGACGCAGATCTTCTTAGGTCTCACCTGACACATAAGCATCACCACGTTTCTCTGCGTGCTTCTTTTCGGGCATTCCGGGAGACATGGCGACACCTGAGCCTCACCGCCCCCGGAGGTTTTCCCGTGCCGCGACACAGCGCACCGCAGCAGCCTTCCCGGCTGCGTCCCCGACTCCTCGTGACGCTGGTCGTCGCCGCTACAGGCCTCGGTTTCGCCATCTACCTGCCCAGCCGCAACGACACCGCCGACGCTTCCGAGCGTTCGCGTGGCGCGGCTGGATTCCTGCGCGAGCGCAACCGTGAGCGCCCGCCGGTGGACGCCTTCGCCGACAGCTTCGACGGCAAGTCCGGCAGCACGGTCGACCCGGGTAAATGGGCGTTCGCCACGAACCGCGCCGACAACGGACTCGAATTCAGCGAGAGCACCCGCAACGCGAGCCTGGACGGCGACGGCAAGCTCGTGCTCACCGCGCGCTCCGACGACGGCAATCGCACCTCGGCCCGGCTCCTGACCAAGGATTCGTTCCAGCGCGAGTCCGGCGTGCTCGAGGCCCGCATCAAGGTGCCCGGTGGCGACGGGATCGAGCCGGCTCTCGAGCTGGTCGGCACGGGCCGCGGCGATGCCGCGATCAACCTGCTGGCCACGGCGGTGCCGGGTGACTTCCACACGTACGCCGTGAGCTGGACCCCCAGCACCATCACGCTGACGGTCGACGGGGCCGACGTACGCAAGATCGACGCGGCGGGCGTACGGACGGATCAGCAGTTCGGTCTGGCACTGAGCCTGCGGGCCCGCAACAGCGCGACCCTCCCGGCGAACATGGTCGTCGATTTCGTCAAGATCGCCGGAGCCGACGGCAGCGACGGCGACGCCACGCCCGCGCCATCAGAGAGCGCGAGCGCACAGCCGAGCGAAAGCCCCAGCGCGGAGCCGAGCGCGACGCCCAGCGAGAGCCCCAGCGCGACCCCGAGTGCGAGCACCCCGCCCTACTGGGAGCCGTTCAAGCCCTACACCGCCGGCCAGGTCCTCTCGTTCGAGGGCGCGAACTACGAGGTCCTCGAGGCACACACCTCGCTGCCCGGCTGGGAGCCCACCGCGCTGCCCTCGCTGTTCAAAAAACTCTAGAAAAAACGTTATCCCGGGGCGAAGAGGCAGTCTCCCTTGACTGAACGTAGTCGAACTGTAAAGACTGCGAACATATCAACGGTCCTCTTCCCCCCGGAGGCTCCATCCCCATGCGTAGAACACGTGTCCTGCTAGCGGCGGCCGTCGTCGCCCTCACTCTCTCCAGCGGTCTCTGGGCCGCCTCCCGTAACGACTCCGCGGACGCTGCCATCGGTGGCATCACGTGGCAGGACGAGTTCAACGGCGCCGCCGGGTCCCCGGTCGACGGCTCCAAGTGGAAGTTCGACACCGGCGGCGGCGGCTTCGGCAACAACGAGCTGCAGTACTACACGACGTCGACGAGCAACGTGCAGCAGGACGGCCAGGGCCACCTCGCGATCACCGCCCGCAAGGAGAACCCGGCCAACTACCAGTGCCACTACGGCACCTGCCAGTACACGTCGGGCCGCATCCTCACGGCCGACAAGTTCTCGCAGACGTACGGCCGGTTCGAGGCCAGCCTCAAGATCCCCAAGGGTCAGGGCATCTGGCCGGCGTTCTGGATGCTCGGCGGCAGCAACTGGCCGACGACCGGCGAGATCGACATCATGGAGAACGTCGGTTACGCCCCGAACACCGTCTACGGCACCGTGCACGGCCCGGGTTACTCCGGCGCCGGCGGCATCGGCGGGAACAAGAGCCTCAGCGCCCCGCTCAGCGACGCCTTCCACACGTACGCCGTGGACTGGTCCCCGAACCTGATCGTTTGGACCGTCGACGGCCAGGAGTACTTCCGCGTCACGCCGGCCAACATCAACGGCAACCAGTGGGTCTACAACCACAACTTCTTCATGATCCTGAACGTCGCGGTCGGCGGTAACTGGCCGGGCAACCCGGACGCCAGCACGGTGTTCCCGCAGACCATGCTCGTCGACTGGGTCCGCGTCTCGGGCTACACCGAGGGCGGCACCACCCCGCCGCCCGCGACCGGTGCCACGGCGCTGAAGTCGAACCTGAACGGGCGCTGCCTCGACATCCCGAACGGCAACGCCTCGGACGGCGTACGCGTCCAGATGTGGGACTGCAACAACGCCACCGCGCAGAAGTGGTCGTTCGAGAGCGACGGCACGCTGCGCGGTCTCGGCAAGTGCCTCGACCCGGCCGGTGGTGCGCTGACCAACGGCACCCCGCTCCAGATCGTCAACTGCAACGGCAACCCGGTGCAGCGCTGGACCCTCTCGGGCGCCGGTGACCTGGTGAACCTGTCGGCGAACAAGTGCGTCGACATCAAGGACAACAACTCCGCCAACAACGCGGCCCTGCAGCTGTGGGACTGCGCAGGCACGGCCAACCAGAAGTGGGCCAAGGCCTAGGACCCTCGGATCATCGCCCCGTTGAGAACTGGTCGCCGTAGACGCGCCAGCTCAGCGGGGCGTCGAGGTCCAGGTTGCTGGCCCGCAGGAAGGTCCGCTGCGCGGTCTCGACCCGGCTGACGTCGCTGTGCGCCTCTTCCGTACGCATCTCGGCGACCCGCGCGTTCAGGAAGGCACTCAGCCAGACCGTCTCGTCGCCGCCCTGTTTGGGGGTCTTCGCGACCCGCATCGCCGCGGCCCGGATGCCCCGCAGCCCCGACATGCCGTGCATCACCGCGGCGTCGTAGTAGGCGAACTGCCCCAGCGCCCGGAGACCGTCCGTGGTCGCCATGGTCACCGCGGGATTGAAGTACATCCGGTCCCGCTCGTCCTCCTGGACCTTCTGGAAGACCGGGTCGGTCGCGGCCGATCTCCAGGCGGCGACATAGCCCGGGTCGAGGCCGGCATGAGAATCCGAGCCGTCCACCGTACGCAGGGCGGGCAGGTACTTCGCGAGCTTGTTCCCCGGCTTGCGGCGGGTGTATTCGCCCACCACCGCCAGCATGTCCGAGGTCCCGGAGCAGAATCCGATGATCCCCGCCGTGTAGCCGCGACCGTCCCCGATGTCCTCGATGTAGCCGAACTGGCCCCGCCAGTCGAGCGACGAGTTCTCCGCGCTGGACACGAGCTGGAACGCCAGCTCCTTCTTGCGCGGATCGGTGAGCCCGGTCGAGGCAGCCGGCGACCCGGTCGAGGCAGCCGCCGGGACGACCGGGCCGGGGCCGTACACCTGGAGTTCGGTGAGGGAGAAACCTGAGGCCCGGGCCCGCTGGGTGGCGAGCAGCCGCAGGTAGCGCCCGGCGCTCCTGAGCCGTTTCACGTCGTCGACGCCGCCGTCACCGGAGGTGGTCGCATAGGCGTCGCTCCAGGCCGCGCCGTCGGCTGACGTCTGGATGCGGTAGCCCCGGGCGTACGCGGCGGTCCAGTTGATCCGCACCCGGGTGACGTTCTGCGTGCGCCCCAGGTCGACCCGCAGCCACTGGCTGCCCGCGGCCGTCCCGGTGGTCCACCTGGTCTCCGCGATGCCGTCCACCGCCAGCGTGGCCGCCGTGCCGGGGCTCTGCACGCTCGACGCCAGCACGGGACGGCCCCGGGAGAGCAGCAGGTCCGGAGCCGCGTCCGCGGTCATCGAGATGACCAGGGGCACCGTGCAGACGAGGGTGATGCCCACCCCCAACGCGACGACGTTCGCCCTGATCCCCACCCTTGAAAAGGTAGGTGGGCGAGGTCATCGACGTTTGCGGTTCCGCGAAATCAGGACGATGCCGCCGACCACGAGCAGGCAGCACAGGCCACCGAAGATCGGGAGGAAGCCGCCCCGGCTGCGGCGGCGGTACTTCACGGCCTCGATGGCGACTCCGTCGACGCCCTTGCTGGCGGCCCAGGCGTGCACCGGGACGACCAGTGTCAGCGCCGCACCCGTCATCGCCGCAGCCATCCGGCCCCACCACTTCACAACAGCAGACATGTGACCCAGTGTGACCCGTCCCCGCAAGACCGGTGGCACTGGACTACGACACGGCACGGCAGGGTAGTGACTGGCAGGGACTTTCTGAGAAGGGGGCGGAGTGGACGCTGAGCTGACAGCGCTGGCCGAGGCGCACGGGGTGGCCACCTGGTACGAGGACTGGCACCGCGAGCGCAAGGACGTCTCGGCGGAGTCGGTGATCGGCGTGCTGGGGCTGCTCGGCGTCGACGCGGGCACGCCGGCCTCGGTCGAGCGGGAGCTGGCCACCATTCGCACCGCCCGTGAGCAGCGCAGACTTCCCGGCACGATCGTCGCGCGGCTCGGTGAGGCCCAGCCGCTGGCCGCGCCCGGTGTCGTGGTGCTGGAGGACGGCACCGAACGCGAGGTCACCGGCATCCCGGCCGACCTGCCGCTGGGCTGGCACGAGCTGCGCTCCGGCGAGCAGGTCGTGACGCTGATCGTCGTGCCCACCGAGCTTCCGGAGCCGCCCGAGACATGGGGCTGGATGCTGCAGCTCTACGCGCTGCACTCCGCGGCGTCGTGGGGCATGGGCGATCTCGGTGACCTGCGCACCTTCGTCGAGCACAGCCAGGGTGCCGGGCTGGTCCTGCTCAACCCGCTGCACGCGATCACGCCCACGCTGCCGGTGCCGTCGTCGCCGTACTCCCCGTCGAGCCGGCGCTTCTCGAACCCGCTCTATCTGCGGGTTGCCGACACCGACGCGTACCGCCGGGCGGATCCGCCGCTGAAAGAGCAGGTGGACGCGCTCAAGCCGGGGCCCGCACCGGACGGCCTGATCGACTACAGCGCGGTCTGGCAGGCCAAACGGGCCGCCCTGGAGCTGCTCTGGCCGCTAGCCGGCGAGATCGACCTGGACGCCGATCCGGGGCTCACGGATTTCGCGACGTTCTGCGTGCTGGCCGAGAAGCACGGCGCCAACTGGCTCGAGTGGCCGTCCGAGGTGCGCCGGCCCGACACCGCCGCGGTCGCGGAAGCCCGTAAGAGTGACCGGGTCGCCTTCCACGTCTGGCTGCAGCAGCTGCTCAACCAGCAGCTCGACGCCGCCAACGAGGTCGCCCGGGAGCACGGCATGCCCGTCGGCGTGGTGCACGACCTGGCCGTCGGCATCGATCCGAGCGGCGCCGACGGCTGGCTGCTGCAGGACGTGCTCGCCTCGGGCGTGCACGTGGGTGCGCCGCCGGACGCGTTCAACCAGCTCGGCCAGGACTGGGGGCTCGCCGCTTGGCGCCCCGACCAGCTGATCGAGACCGGGTACGCCGCCTACCGCGACATGCTGCGCCGCATCTTCCGGCACGCGGGAGGGCTGCGGGTCGACCACATCGCCGGGCTCTGGCGGCTGTGGTGGGTTCCGCCGGGCATGGGCGCGGCCGAGGGGACGTACGTCTACTACGACCCGGACGCGATGCTCGGCATCCTCGCTCTGGAAGCGCACCGGGCCGGCGCGGTGGTGATCGGCGAGGACCTCGGGACCGTGCAGCCCGTGGTGACCGAGACCCTCGAGCGGATGAACATGCTCGGCTCGGCGGTGCTCTGGTTCACCCGCGATTACCAGGACGACCCCGACGAGGGCTACCTGCCGGCGTCGCGATACCCCCGCAACGCCCTCGCCACGATCTCCACGCACGACCTGCCGACGGCCGCCGGATTCCTGGTCGGCGAGCAGGTCCGGATCCGCGCCGAGCTGGGTCAGCTCGCCGGGCCGGTGGAGAACGAACGGGCGTACGCCGACAAGGACCGGGCCCAGCTGCTCGCCCGGCTGACCGACGAGGGTCTCATCACCGCGGCGAGCACCCCCGACGAGATCGTCCTGGCGATGCACGCGTTCCTGGCGCGTACGCCGTCCCGCCTGATCACGGCGTCGCTCTACGACGTGCTCGGCGAGCTCGACCAGCCCAACCTGCCCGGCACCACCGACCAGTACCCCAACTGGCGGATGCCGCTCGAGCAGGGCCTGGAGGAAATTGTGGTGGACCCGCGGTTCGTGCGGGCCGCCGAGGTACTCAGCGCGAGGAAAGGTGCGACACGATGAGCTTCCTGGACAAGGCGAAGGACTTCGTCGACAAGCATGACAAGCAGGTCGACCAGGCCCTCGAGAAGGTCGGCGACGAGGTCGACAAGCGCACCGGCCACAAGTACTCGAGCCAGGTCGACCGCGGGGTGGACGAGGCCCAGAAACGTACGGGCGACGGCGACACCCGCGTGTAGTCAACCCTCTTGCAGGTCTGCCGCCCCTGGTCAGACAGCCAGCGGTTCCGGCCCCGGTTCGTCGTCCATCGCGAAGAGCATCGGATGGACGGCGAGCCGGGTGTCGCGTTCCCGGCAGCGCGCCGGCGGCAGCAGCGACGAGCTGTGCCCCGGGTGCTCGGCGCAGTGCCGCATCGCGCGGTTGATCGCATCCGGGTGATGACGCCCGCCACCGTATTCGCCGCAGCCGGAGCAGTCCCAGCGCCAGTAGCCGGGGCCGTCCTCGGACTCGAAGCGGCGGATCTTCAACGGCGGACCGGACCGATGCTGCGCGGCCGCCAGGATCGCCGGCATCTCCCCGGCCGACGGCGGATCCACCGGTCGCCTCGGCGCCGTACCGATGATCTCGGCCAGCGCACTGATTCCCGTACCTGACACCGCTCCACCCCCGCGTTCCTTGATCCGGACCAGTGTGGACCGACGAGCAGGCCCCTGACCGGCACTTTCGCGGATCCGGGCGCACTGTTCACCCGCAGTGATGCACCCCATACGCATCGTTTCCACGCTGCGGCCGGAGCGGTGTTACCGTGGTCGATCGGCGGTGCTCGGAGGTGGCTCGGTGGCGTTTTCCCACTCGGCGTTCCTCTATGACAGCGATTCCGCGTACGCGTCGACTCTGACCCGGTTTGTGCGAGAAGCCCTCGCCGATGACGAGGCCGTGGCGGTGGCAGCGGCGCCCGACCGCATCGGGTTGCTCCGCGAGGCCCTCGACGACGATGCCGAGGCGGTGCGCTTCCTGCCCGCAGACGAGTGGTACGTCCGTCCGGTGCGGACCATCGCGGGCTGGGCGCACATTCTGAAGGCTGCCGCGGCGAGCGGCCGTTCCTACACCCGCATGATCGGCCAGATTCCGTACGGTGGGGAGCCCTCGACCTGGGTCCGCTTCGAAGCGGCCCTGAACCGTTCCCTGGCCGGTTCCGACGCCCACCTGCTCTGCCCCTACGACCGGCGCACCCTGCCGGCCGAGCTGGTCGCCGCAGCCGGGCGCACGCATCCCCGGGTCCACGACGGCATCTGGCTCGACAGCGCCGGATATCAGCCGCCTGAAAATCTGCTCGCCGAGCTGCCGGAGCCGCCGTGGCCCGTGGCGGGCGAGCCGGCCCTGACGATGCCGATCGTGGACAGCGTCGCCGAGCTGCGCGCGGAGATCCGTGGCCGGGCAGGCGCGGAGAGCTGGCTCCCGCCCGACCGGGTGGAGAGCCTGATGCTGGCGCTCAGCGAGCTGGCCACCAACGGCATCCGGCACGGCGGGATCCACCGCGAGCTGCGCATCTGGGTGACGAGCGAGGCGGTGATCGGCGAGGTGACCGATGACGGTGCGGCACCGCTCGCGCCACTCGCCGGCTATCTGCCTCCGGCCCCGGGAGTGGCGGGCGGCATGGGCCTGTGGCTCGTGCACCAGCTGTGCGACTCGATGGCGATCCACCGCAGCGACGGGATCACCCGGGCCCGGTTCGCGTTGCGCCGCAGCGGGGTCAGCGCGGCTTCACCAGTCCCAGCGACGTCGGTGTGACCCCCGGGAAGATCCCGGCGAGGTCGCCGACGCCGCAGCGGGCACGCACGATCTCGCCGATCACCCCGCGATAGTCGGTCGTCACCGCGAGGTCCCCGTCGATCAGCGCGCTGTCGGCGAGGCCGGGCCAGCGGCCGTACACCTTGCCGCCGTTGACCCCGCCGCCGAGCAACAGCATCGCGTTGCCGTAGCCGTGGTCGAGCCCGCCGGAGCCGTTCTGCGCAACCCGGCGGCCGAACTCGCTGGTCGTGACGAGGGTGACCCGGCCGAGCCCGGCGGGTCCGAGGTCGGTGGCGAAGGCCGCCAGCGCGGCGGCGAGATCCTTCAGGCGGTCGTACATCTTCATGCCCGCCACCGGCGCGCCGATGTTCTCGTGCATGTCCCAGTCGCCGGTGTCGACGCAGGCACTCATCAGGCCGACGTTCGCCTTGACCAGGCGGGCCACGTCACGCAGCGCCTTGCCGAGCGTGGTGTCCGGGTAGACGGCCCCGTTCGCCGGTGTGTACCCGGCGGCCTTGAGCGTCCTCGTGGTGGCGAGCGCGGACGTCGTCATCGCCGTGGTCTGCGCCAGCGCCGCCGGAGCCCCCGCGTAGAGCGCCGACATGGTCGCGGCGATCGGGCGGCTCTTGTCCTCGCCGGAGAGCTGGAACTCGTCGACCGAGGTCAGGGACAGGTCCGGCGCCGGGCCGGCGAGCACCCGGGAGGGCATCGCCGTGCCGACCGCGACGGCGTCGAACGCGGTTTTCGCGCCGAGGCCGCCCATCATCCGGTCCAGCCAGCCGGTGCGGACGCTCGTACCCGGTGCGGCGCGTTCCAGCTCCTCCATCGCGGAGAAGTGCGAGCGGTTCGGCACGGGCTGCCCGGCGGCCTGGATCGCCCCGAACGTGCCGGCTTTCCAGAACGGGAGCAGCGGGGCGAGCGCCGGGTTCAGCCCGAAGAACGAGTCACCGCCGATGAGCTTCGACTTCGCGATCGCGATGCCGGGCCGGGCGGCGTAGTACGCGGCGTCGCCGGCGGGCACCACCGCGGAGAGTCCGTCGAAGCCGCCTCGAAGCGAGAGCAGGACGAACACGTCGCCCGTGTAGCCCGGGGCGGCGAACGCCAGCTGGGTGGCAAGCTGATCGCCGGCCAGGCCCGCGAAGACGCCGGCGCCCGCGGCCGCGAGCACCTTGCGCCGGCTGACCCCGCCGCAATCGCAGTTCTCGGTCATCACGGTCACGGTCACCTCAGGGCGAAGTAGGGGGAGTTGAGCAGGAGGCCGAGCAGGTACGGGAAAGCCCACCCGGCGGCGTCGTCGGTCGGCTTGAGCGGGCTCGCCGGGGTCTTGCCGTAGAACGCGGCGAGGGCCGTCGCGTGCTCCGGCGCCACCGTGCGGCCGACCAGCCGGGTAGCGACCGCGTTGATCAGTGCCCCGTAGGTGGCCGGGAGGGTCGGTCCGGCGTACGCCGCGATCAGCGACGCCGGGCGCTGCAGCGAGTTGGGCCACCAGCCGGCCGCGATGTTGAGGTGGGTGTTCCAGCGCACGACCTGGCCGGACGGCGATGCCCACGCGGTGGCCACGTCCGGGTATCCGTTCGGCGGCGCCCAGGCCATCGGCGCGTGACCAGCCGACTCGCTGCTCCAGTAGAGCGCCTTGAGCGCGTCGGTCCCGGACTTCTCCGGCCCGAACCCGAGGGTGCGTACGGTGGCGACGATGTCCTCGAACGGGGTCCGGGTCTTCGCCCCGACGGAGGCGGCGAACTCGGCCGAGGTGAACAGTGCCTTCAGCACCGGGGCAATCGCCGTTTTGTTATCGAGGTAGACCTTGACCAGCCAGGTCACCAGCGCGGCCGGCGGCTCGTCGGCGACGAACCGGACGCAGAGCTTGGTGACGATCCGTTGCGCGGTCGACGGGTGCGCGGCCAGGTAGTCGAGCATGGCCAGCGCGGCCGTCTGCCCGCCCGCGGCCGTGGCGTTCGCGTTGCTGAAACCGAGCACCTTGATCGGGCCGGTCGCGTGGTCGCTGGGCTCGTAGCGGTAGCGCCCGTTGCCCCAGTCGACGGTCATCCCGGTCAGCATCCGGGCCGCGTTCTTCACGTCCGACTCGCTGTAACCGAGGCCGACGGTGTGGAGTTCCATCAGCTCACGGCCGTAGTTCTCGTTCGGTGCCGTCTTCGTGGAGAACCGGTTGTCCAGGTACGTCAGCATCGCCGGGTGCCGCGCGCTCGCCTTGAGCATGTCCGCGAACCGGCCGAAGGCGTAGGCGCGGATCACCGTACGGTCGTAGTCCGGGCGGTTGTCCCAGACGTCGCCGGACATGTTGGTGATGTTGAGGTGGTTGGACCAGAAGTCGACCATCACCTCGAGGAGCTGGCGCTCGCTCCAGACCGCGCGGGCGACCGTGGCGCAGGACAGCTCGAACATCGCGTCCCAGGCGTAGGGCTTCATCGCGCGGGAGGTCACCTTGGCGTGGACGCCGTCGATGCTGAGCCCGCTGAGGGGTAGCCGCGAGACCAGGTTGTCGGCCGTCGGGTCCGCGATCGCGGACGGTTTGAGCTGGCGATCCAGCCACGCGGTCGCTCCCAGGCGGCGGATCTCGGCGATGGCAGCCGGGGTCGGGCCGTAGGTCGCGCGGCGCAGCAGGTGCAGCAGCGGGTCGGCGGGCAGGAAGTCCACAGTCGCTGTCACGTTCCCGATGTCGGCAGGCGGTCGGATGTCTTTCGGTTTCCCCGGCTGCCGCTCCCGTACGGCAACCGACATACTCTTCAGCCGTGGCACAGCGCAGGCGTGGCGAACGACGGGTCGAAGAGGTCGCCTCCGGCGTCGCTGAGTTGGTCCCCGACCCGGACCGCACGAGTGGCTGGACGTTGCTGCTGGACGGAGCCCCGCAGTCGCACGTGGACCTGGCCGACCCAAGGTATCTGGAGTTTGAGTACATTCGTCGCATAGCTGCCGCAATAGACATTATTGCGACACCGGGAACACCCATACGGGTGCTGCATCTCGGCGGTGGGGCGCTGACTTTGCCCCGCTATGTCGCCGCAACCCGGCCGGGCTCCCCGCAGCGGGTCGTGGAGATCGACGACAAGCTGGTCGACCTGGTCCGCTCCGCGCTGCCCTGGGACCCCAAGGCCAAGCTCCGGGTACGCGTCGGCGACGCACGCGAGGCCGTCACCGGGATGCGTGACGCCGGTTACGACGTCGTGGTCGTGGACGTGTTCGCGGGCTCACAGACCCCGGCGCACCTGGCCTCCGCCGAGTTCATGGCCGAGGTCGCCCGGGTGCTGGCCCCGGGCGGCTGGCTGATCGCCAACGTCGCCGACGGGCCGCCGCTGAACTTCGCCCGGACCCAGGTGGCGACGATCCGGTCGGTGCTGCCCCAGGCGCTCCTGGTCGCCGACGCTGCGGTGTTGCGCGGGCGGCGTTTCGGCAACCTCGTGGTGCTCGCCGGGCGCACCCCGCCGCCGGTCGAGGAGCTGCGCCGCCGGGCGTCCGGCGACTGGTTCCCGGGCCGCGTCGAAACCGACCTCGAGCGCTTCGCCGGCGGGCGCCCACCAGCCACGGACGTCGATGCAGTGCCATCGCCCACACCCCCGGAAGGCCTGTTCAGCAGCCGGTCGTAGTCGCGATTTACCGGACCGTTGGGTTGTCGCAACGGCCGATTCTCGGATCTAATCGAGGCATGGCCGACGCGAACCCACCGGACGTCTTCGGGCCACTACCGGACGGAGAACGTTCACTGTGGCACGGGCGATGCGCCGTCGCTGAGTACGCGTTCGACCAGGCGGCCTCGCTGCCGCGGTGGACCCTGCCGGAGACTACCGAGGTCCTCGTCACGAATCGTCGTATTCGTTACGCCCACACCTCCCGGGAAAACCCGGACGATCTTCGCGTTACGTCGGGTGAGGTCCTCTGGTACTACCCCGAGCACATTCGGGTACAACCCGGCCCGGTCGTGGACGGCAGGCCCGTCGCGGCCACCCAGCTCCAGCTCGTGTGCGCGGGGGCCGACGGGTCGTTCCCGGCCCTGGTCTTCGCCGGCGGTGAGCTCGGCGAGGTCAGCCACGCAGACAAGGTCGCCAACGTGATCCGGCACGCGATCGCCCGATTCCGGGTCAATCACGCCGGTGATCTCGGTCTCAGCGTCGAGGTGGCCCGGGAGCTGGCAAAGATGCTGGTCGGGCCCGAGTTCGTCAACGCCGAGGGCGGCGACGGCCAGACGGTGACCTTGATCGGCGCGCTCTCCGTGCCACGCCAGGCCCCGGAGGCGACGCAGACCTTCGCCCCGGACGCCACCCAGCCCGCTCCCCCGGCGCCCGCTCCACAACCGCCGCCTGCCGTGGTTTCCCCACCGCCGTCCATCAGGCGCTCCGTGCCGGACAGCGCGGCCGGCTACGAGGGTGCGGAGCGCAGGGCAGCTCGCGCCGCCGACGGGGCGCGCGCTCTGCAGGCCTCGGCGGCCGAGGTCGCGGCGACCGTCTCCCACCCCGACCTGGCCACCCGCGCCGCGAACATCGCCGCCCGGATCTCCGAGCTGGTCTCCGGGCGCCCCGACCCGGCCGAGCACGCGCCGCATGCGCCGGCCGAGCTCACCGACGGCACCGACAACGTCCTGCACGGCACGATCATCAACAGCTCCGGCCAGCCCGTCTCCGCCCCGCCGGTGTACGGCCGGCCGACCTCGGGCCCGCCTGCCTACGACGAGACTCCCGACTTCACGCGGCTGGCGTACGAGCGGCCCAACTACGACCGGCTGGCCTTCGACGAGCCGGTCACCGGGCCGCCGAGCTACGACAGCCCGGCTCAGTACGGCCCGACCAGCTACAGCCCGCCCGACTACGAGACCCCGCTCTACGGCCGCCCGGTCTCCGGCGTGCCCGACTACGACGAGAGCTGGCCGACCTCGGGAGCACCCGTCGAGGGTGACGAGTCCGGGACGGACCTCACCCCGCGGGCAGAGCGGGTCCGCCGGGCAACCGCGCGCTTCAATGCCAATTCGGCCCGGGGCAAGGCGTCCGTCAGGCGCCCCGAGCACGAGCCGGACGGCAACCGCACCTACTGACGATCTCCGGCCGTTAAGCTTGGACAAAGCACCCCAAGCGTAATGATCGGACATTCCGCACGTGGCCACCCTGCTGTACCGGCTCGGTCGTTTCTCGTTCCGGCGGCGGCGCATGGTCGCTGCGGTCTGGGCCCTCGTGCTCGCCGTGCTCGCCGCCGGTGCGCTCACCCTCGGCGGCAGGACCGTCGACACGTTCACCATCCCGGGCACCGAGTCCCAGCGCGCCCTCGACGACCTGCGGCAGGATCTGCCGGCCGCGGCGGGCGCCGCGCTGACCGTGGTGGTCAGCGCGCCTACCGGCCAGGCGCTCGACAGCGCGACGATGAAGGAAGCCGTCGCCGTCGTGGTTCGCAGGGCCGCCGCGCTCCCCGATGTCGTTGCGGCCACCGATCCGGTCCAGGCCGGACGGGTCGACCGTACGGGCCGGGTGGGCCTGCTCAGCGTGCAGTACGCCAAGAGCGACAGCGAGCTGACCGCCGCCGACCGGGACGCGTTCGCCACCCTGGCGACCGCCGGCACCAACGGGCTCGAGGTGGTGCCCGGCGGCGTCTCCGGCGGCCCGCCCGAGATCGGCGCCCGCGAGGCGATCGGGGTGCTGATCGCGGCCGTGGTGCTGATGGTCACGTTCGGCTCACTGGTGGCCGCGGGGATGACCCTTCTCACCGCGCTGATCGGGGTCGTGGCGGGCATGTGCGGCCTGCTCCTGGTCACCGCCGTCGTGGACATCTCGTCGAGCGCGCCGATCCTGGCGCTGATGCTCGGCCTCGCCGTCGGCATCGACTACGCGCTGTTCCTCGGCTCCCGGCACCGCGCCCAGCTCGCCGACGGGACGGCTGTCGAGGAGTCAATCGCCCGGGCCACCGCCACCGCGGGCTCGGCCGTCCTCTTCGCCGGGGCCACCGTCGTGATCGCGCTCGCCGCGCTCAGCCTGGTCGGCGTCCCCTTCCTCACCGCGATGGGGCTGGCCGCCGCCGGCACGGTGCTGACCGCGGTGCTGGTCGCGCTCACCCTGCTCCCCGCCCTGCTCGGCTTTGCCGGTCTCCGGGTGCTGCCCCGATCACAGCGCCGACGGGGTGCGCACGTACGCCCCGGGTTTGGGTTCCGCTGGGCACGCGGCGTGGTGCGCTTCCCGCGCGCGGCGCTCGTCGTGCTGGTGCTCGGGCTGGGCGCGCTCAGCATCCCGGCGCTGGACATGCGGCTGGCTCTGCCCGACAACGGCACCGCACCGGAGGGATCCCGGCAGCGGACGGCGTACGACCTCGTCACCGCAGCCTTCGGGCCCGGCGCCAACGGTCCCCTGCTCGTCGTGGTCCGGGGTACCCGCGGTGACACGGTCTCGGCGCTCGCCAGCCGCGTGACCGCGGAGGTACGCAAGCTGCAGAACGTCACCGCCGCAGGGCCCGGACCGGCGAACACAGGCGGGACCACCCGGGTCGTCATCGTCACGCCGGGCACCGGGCCGACCAGTCAGGAGACCGCCGACCTGGTCCGGGAGATCCGGGCCGCGGTGGCGCCACTGACCGGCGCGGACGACAGCGTGGCCGTCACCGGCGCCACCGCGGTCGGGGTCGACGTCTCCCGCAAGATGACCGCCGCGCTACCCGAATATCTCGGCGTCGTGATCGGACTGTCGTTCCTGCTCCTGCTGCTGGCGTTCCGATCACTGCTGGTGCCGCTCAAGGCCACCGCCGGTTTCCTGCTCACCATGGGGGCGACCTTCGGCCTCACCGTGGGCGTCTTCCAGCACGGATGGGCGGCCAGGCTGTTCGGCGTGGACCGGCCCGGGCCGCTGGTCAGCTTTCTGCCGATCATCATGATGGGCGTGCTCTTCGGGCTGGCGATGGACTACGAGGTCTTCATCGTCTCCCGGGTACGCGAGGAGTTCAAGCACGGCAGCAACCCCACCGAGGCCACGATCGCCGGGGTCGGCCACGGCGCCCGCGTGGTGACCGCCGCGGCACTGATCATGGCGGCGGTCTTCGGCGGGTTCGTGCTGATCGACGACCCGACCATCAAGACGATCGGCTTCGGGCTCGCCCTGGGCGTACTGATGGATGCGTTCCTGATCCGGATGACCCTCGTGCCTGCCGTGCTTGCCCTGCTCGGCCACCGGGCCTGGGCCTTCCCCCGGTGGCTGGACCGGATCACCCCGCGCGTCGACATCGAGGGCGCGGGCCTGCGGCCGCCCGGCCCCGCACCGAGGCACGCCGCGCCCGAACCCGAGCTGGTCAGGGCACGCGGACGCTGAAACAGGTCCCGGCGGAGACCCGCTGGTCATGCAGCCGGTGCGCGCGCGTGAGCAGGGCCATCAACTCCTCCTGCTGACGGACCCGGGCCCGGTATTTCTCCGGCAGCGACCTGATGTGCTCCTCCTCGTCGACCAGCCGGTGGTAGATCTCGTCGCAATAGCGCGGATCGGTCTCGACGTCGAGGAAAGCCGCCGCGTGCCGCCGGGCCGCCGCGGTGTACGTCTGCGCACGCCCCTTCGGGCTGAGCAGCGACGCCGCCACCGTGATGATCAGGACCACGATGATGACGCCGAGCGAGAGCCCGGTACTGATCTCGCCGACTTCCACCGGGTCGCCGCTGTTGATGAACGGCAGGTTGTTCTCGTGCAGGGCGTGCAGGATCAGCTTCACGCCGATGAACGCGAGGATCGCCGCCAGCCCGTAGGACAGGAAGATCAGACGGTCCAGCAGACCGTCCAGCAGGAAGTACAGCTGGCGCAGGCCCAGCAACGAGAACGCGGTCGCGGTGAATACCAGGTAGACGCTCTGGGTGAGACCGAAGATCGCCGGGATCGAGTCGAGCGCGAAAAGGATGTCGGTGCCGCCGATCGCGACCATCACCAGCAGCATCGGGGTCATCACCCGCTTGCCGTCCTGGACCGTGAACAGCTTGTCCCCGTCGTACTCCTCGGAGGTCCGCAGGAACCGGCGGGCGATGCGGATGAGCACGTTGTCGGCGGTGCGCTCGTCGTCATCGTCGTCCTCGTTCTTCAGCAGGTTTCCCGCGGTGATCAGCAGGATCAGCCCGAAGAGGTAGAAGACGAACGCGAACCGGTTGATCAGCGCGGAGCCCAGGAAGATGAAACCGGTCCGGGCGATCAGCGAGAAGACGATGCCGAAGAGCAGCACTTTCTGCTGGTCGGCGCGGGGCACCTTGAAGCTGCCCAGCAGCACGAGGAAGACGAAAAGGTTGTCGACCGACAGCGCCTTCTCGGTGACCCAGCCGGCGAAATACTCCGCGCCCATGTCCTGGCCGCCGAAGAGCAGCACGCCGAGGCCGAAAAGGACCGCGATGCCGACATAGATCGACGACCAGATCCCCGCCTCTTTCAGCGTCGGGATGTGCGCGCGCCGGACGTGAAAGTAGAAATCGAAGGCGATCAGACCCAGGATCCCCACCACGGTCAGGGTCCAGACAAGGCCGGGCACCTGCATGACCACACGCTCCACGAGCTCGATCGATCCGAGTGATCAGTTTAGGGGCTAGCGGACCGCGGCCTTCAGTTGGGAATCCGTCAGAAACAGCGCTCCGGCGAGATTCGCGCCGCGCAGGTCGGCGCCGCGGAGATCAGCACCGGTGAAATCGGCCAGCCGCAGATCGGCCTCGCGCAGATCCGCCCCGATCAGCAGAGCACCCCGGAAACTCGCGCCACGCAGGTCAGCACCACGCAGCTTGCGCCCGATCAGGTTCGCCCCGCGGTGGTCGGCCCGGCGACCGCCGGCGCCGGCCCGGGCCAGTTCGCTCGCTTTCTGCAGGAGCGGATTCACCTTTGATCGGTACGCCTCCAGGTCGAGCGACAGCAGGGCTTCGGGCGTACCCTTCGTCAACTCGACGGTCTCGTCCCTGGCCTGCTCCAACCGGGGGTGAATCTTCTGCGCGGCGGGCAGCGCCAGCGCCTGGGTGACATACCAGAGCAGCTCGTGCAGCTGGCGCATAACCGGCAGGGTCGCGAACATCTGCCCGGCGATCCCCGGGGTGTCACGCCAGTTCCGGCCGCCGAAAGTCACCTGGGTGACCTGCTGCCCGGCGCCGAAACAGTCGAAAACGACGCACCCGGGGAAGCCTTTCTCCGGCAGCTGCTCGTGAATGCCGCACCGGAAATCGTCACCCAGATTCTTGCAGGCCTTGCCCGCGGGCTTGTTCACCGCGAAATCGGATGACTTGGCGAAAGCCGGAGCGACACAACACAGCCCGGCACATCTCCCGCAATCGGCTTGCAACACCCGCACACCCTACCTTTAGTAACACAGCGTGGCGTTCCACACTCAGCCGACCAGCCATTAACCAGGACCATCCGGCGGTGTGGCTACTCATAGTGATTTTTTAAGCTGACCTCTCCCCCGCTTAGGAGAACCTTGATGCGTGCCCGCATGACGGCCCTGGCCGCCACCCTCGGCTGCGCCGCCACCCTCGGCCTCACCGCCCCGGCGACCGCTGCCACCACCCCGACCATCTCGGTGCCGGCCAGCCGCCAGGGCTACGGGCCGATCACCATCACCGGCACAGCCGCCCCCGGCGCCACCGTCGAGCTCTACGAATCGGCGTACGTCTTCAACGACTTCTACCCGTCGCCCGACTACACCAACGGCGGCTACATCACCACGAAGGCCACCAGCGCCGGCAAGTACACGCTGACCCGCATCCTCGACTCAGGCTTCCGCTTCTACGTCAAAGCCGACGGCCTGACCTCCTCGCACGTCGCCGTCGCCATGGGCATCGTCCCCACCATGACGCTCACCACCTCGAACGGCACGACCACCGCTCACGTCGCGGCCAACCCGTCCCAGCCCAACCTGCGCGTCCACGTCCAGAGCGGCTGGAACGGCGTCTGGACCGACCTCGCCGGCGGCTACACCTCAGATCCGGCAGCCACTTTCACCGCCACCCTCACCGGCCAGCACCCCTACCTCCGCGCCGTGATCGACGCCGACCCCTCGAACAACCTCCTCCGCGGCGCCACCCCGACCATCGCCACAGGCTCCCCCACCACCCCGACGACCTCCACCGGCGCCGTCCAGTTCACCAAGATCCAGTACAGCTCCGCAAAGTCCGGCCTCAACAACGAGTGGGTCCGCCTCACCAACAAGACCAAAACCACCATCAACCTCAAAGGCTGGACCGTACGCGACGCCGCGAACCACACGTACACGTTCGCCACGGACACCAAGGTCGCAGCGGGCAAGAACCTGTACCTCTACACCGGCAAAGGCACCAACAGCACCACGAACCGCTACTGGAAGAGCAGCAGCTACATCTGGAACAACGGAGGCGACACGGCGTACCTCCGCACCGCCGCAGGCAAAACGATCGACACCTGCAAGTGGGCCAAAGGCAGCGGCACCACCACCTGCTGACCCCACCCCCGAACCCGTCCTCCACCCCGTGCTAGCTTTATGAAGCAGTCGGCGCGGGGTGGAGCAGCTCGGTAGCTCGCTGGGCTCATAACCCAGAGGTCGCAGGTTCAAATCCTGTCCCCGCTACAAAAACAGGAAACCCCTGCCTACTTCCTTGCGGAAGGTGGGCGGGGGTTTTTTCCGCATTTTGCTCCGGGGGCCGAGCCCCCGGACGCCCCGCGGTGCGGTGGGCGCTGTGAGGGAGTTGGCGGCGGGTTACTTCCGGTGCGGTGCGGTGGGTGCCGGGGGTGGGGGTGGGGCTCTTTGTGGTCAGGATGCCGCGGGAATGTTCAATGCCTTCGTGCCTGCGTTGCGATGAGGGTGAGCCTCGTCGGCGGCCGTCGGCGGGAGCGCTGATACAGCGTCTTCACTGGCCCGTGCCGTGGGCCGGGGGTCAGCGGCGGCTGCGGAGTCCGGCGGGGAGGGCGACCTCGATGATGAGTTCGATCCAGTCGATGCCGTCGGTTTCGCGACGCCCAGGGCAGCCGCGATGAAGGTGCCGGGGATTGTCATGACCCGTACGGGGGTGCCCTGATGCGCCGGGGCGGGAGTGGCGAACAGGCTGTGGGGCATGGGGATCACGTACTCACGTCGTCGTTTTATGGGGATAGCTGCCGGGGTCGGGGCAGGGGTGGCAGGGCTGGGTTCGGCCGGGACGGCTGCGGGAGCGGGGCGGCCGGGGATCGACTCGGTGCGGATCGCGACCGCTGTGGGCGTGTTCGATGCGGTCGCTGCGGGGCCTCGGGACGGGCGGAAGGTGTTGTTCCTGCATGGCTTCCCGGAGTTCGGTATCGAGTGGGTCGAGCAGTTGCGTGCTCTGGGTGCCGCGGGGTTCCGGGCTGTGGCTCCCGATCAGCGGGGGTATTCGCCTGGCGTACGGCCTGCCGGGGTGGCGAATTATCGATTGGATCACGCTGTTGCCGATGTGCGGGCGATTGCCGGGGCGCTCGGGTGGCGGCGGTTCGATCTGGTCGGGCATGACTGGGGTGCGGTTGTCGCGTGGATCGTCGCGGCTCGGTATGCGACTCAGGTTCGGTCTCTGACTGCGGTGTCGGTGCCACATCCGGCGGCTTTCGCCGAGGCGCTCCGCACCGATCCCGAACAGCAGGCCGATTCCAGCTACATGGATTTTTTCCGGCAGCCGTCGCCTGTTCCGGAGAATCAAATTCTGGCGAGTGGGCCGCCGGTGCTTCCGGGGGTCGCGCCGGAGATATGTGCTGAGTATTTCCGGCGGTTGTCGGAGCCGGGGGCGTTGACGGCCGCTCTGAACTGGTATCGCGCCAATGACTTTGAGGGGTACGAGGAGCGGGTCTGCGTGCCGACGTTGTTCGTGGCGAGCACGGAGGACCCGTTTGTCGCCCCGTCGGGGGTGCGGGCGACCGAGGACTGGGCCGCAGGGCCGTACACGTTGCGGAGTCTTTCCGGTGTCGGCCACAACATCCCCGAGCAGGTCCCGGCAATGATGAACTCGTTGCTGCTGGCGCACCTGGCGTCGACCAGGTAAGGCTCTTCAGCGCTGGCTGGGCGGGCGGCGCAGCGGGTGGACGTTGGCCTCGATCGGGTCGCCCGTGGTGGCTACTCGCATGCCGTTGAGGTAGCCATCGGTTTCGCGCTGGTCGGCGTACTCCAGGAGTCGTTCTGTTATTGCTTGCCATTCGCGTTCGCGGTCGGCGGCCAGTTCCGTGCGGACCTCCGCGAGGAGGCTTCGGATCTGGGCCGGGTCCGCGGCGGTGGGGGCTTCGCCGGCGAGGCTGAGGCGTTGCAGGACGAGGTCGCGGGCCGAGACGATCAGGGCGGCCAACCAGGCCAGGACGACGAGGCCGGTCAGCACGATCAGGACGGCGACGGGGCGTTCGTCGGGTGGCGGGCCCGGCATCACTCCGGGGGTGCCCGGTGGCGGCCCCGGTTTCCGGGGGAAGCCGACGATCAGGGTGACGATCAGCGCCCCGGTCGCCGCGATGGCGAGCACGATGCAACCGACGAGCAGTTTGCTCACCTGGAGATGGAGTGCGCCCGATCCGCCCCGCGCTGTCATGGTCCCGAGATTACGGACATCCGGCGCGTGATGCGAACAATCGTCATGCCGATCGTCTCCGGCGGAGGACTTTCCGATAGGGATCGATCATGCGGTCGAGGACCGTTTCCAGGGCCTGGCGGTCCGGCGCCGGGATCGGTGAGTCGTCGGCCAGCATCCGGGCCAGCTCATGGACCAGCGGGTGGGTCGCCGGCGGCTCCGGTGCCGGGCCACCGACCCGATCCGGGTACGCGGCCACGACGAGCTCGTTGATGCTCTTGCCCAGCACCGGCGCGATCCGTTCGATGGAGCGGATCGTGGGCCGCTGCTCTTCGCTCAGCCAGCGCAGCACGACGGAGGGATCCATGCCGACCGCCCGCGCGAAGTGGGTGGGTGTCGGGAAACGGGCGGCCTGGATCGCTTCCTTGAGGTAGCCGCCGAAACTCATTCGAGAAGCATAAGTGGTGGTTGAGGCGCTCGGGCCATTGGTTGAAAGACCATTCTTTGCTAGCGTCATTGGCTAGATAACCAACGGTACGGGCCGCCACCCGCCGCCGCGAGTCCCGACGGAAAGGTCGTGCCCCCGTGCTGCTGGTGACAACCCTCATGGTTCTCCTGGCGGTGGCGGCGGTGGCAGGCCTGCTCAGACTGCGGCGCGCCCGCACGACCACCGGCCGGCACCCCGACGACCTCGGCGAAGCCGCCGTCACGATGCCGGTCGTTCCCCTCCCACCCCTGCCGACGGTGGCGGCCGCGGCAGGGGTGGGGACACTCCCGGAGCCTGTCGTCGTCGAGGCGACTTCGGTGCCCATGGCGGTGTCGCCTGAACGAGTGATTTCGTCACCGGCGCGGCGCTCGGCGAGGAACAGCGCGTCGTCCCGCTTCGCTCAGAGCACGCCCCGGCGGACGGTCCCCGCGTCGAGGCCGTAGGCGTCGAGGGCGTCGTCGAGCATGCGCTCCTGGTCGGTTACCGGATAGGCGACCGGGTCCGCCGCCCCGAGGGCCGCCACCCCCTCGGTCATGGCGATCAGCCCCAAGGCCACCGAGGCGACCCGCGCGGCAGGCCACTCCGGCGCGGCGGCCGCCACGAGGCGTTCGACCCGCTCCCGCCATGCCCGGTTGTTCCGCCGGTGCATCGCGAGCAGCTCGTCGTCGGCAACGGCCGCGGCGAGAAAGCCGGTCCACACCACGCTCTCGCGCGCCGTGGCCGGATCGATCGCCATCCCCTGCTGCAGCACTGCCCGTAAAGCCTCGCGGGGAGTGGCTGCCCTGGCCTCCAACGCCTCGACACGGCCCTTGGTCGTCTCGTGCAGCAACTCCCGCGCGTGCACGAGCAACGCCCGCCGATTCGGGAACCGGTGCATGACCAGCCCCGTGGTGCACCCGGCGGCGGCCGCCACGGCCCGCACGGTCAGCCGCTCCAACCCCTGATCGGCCAGCACGTCCCAGACCGCCCGGGAAAGCACCTCGCCCTGCGCCGGGCGGTCAGCCGTACGTGACATCTGTCGCTCCCTTGGGTCGTAACAAATGTTACCGTAACGCTTGTTACGAAGATCAACCATCGGGGGGTACGCCATGACGTGGGCAATTGAGGAACGCGCCTGGAACGACCCGGCAGGAACCGCGCTCCGAGTCGCCCAGCGCTCCGAACTGGACGCCCGCTACGGCTGCGACGACCACGAACCGGGCACCGCACCATCAGCCGTGGACATCGACCTCTTCCTGGTAGCCACCACACCCGATGGTCACCCCCTGGCCTGCGGAGCCCTCCGCCGCCTCGACGCCACGACCGCCGAGATCAAGCGCATGTACGCAACCCCGTCGTCCCGAGGCTCAGGCGTCGCGACAGCCCTGCTCCGAGCCCTGGAATCCGCCGCCACCCACCGCGGATGGACGACCCTCAAACTGGAAACAGGAACAGCCCAACCGGACGCCGTCCGCTTCTACGAACGAGAGGGCTACACGGCCATCCCGCTCTTCGGCGCCTACGAAGGCTCAACCCAATCCCTCTGCTACGAACGCCACTTGGCGCCCTGAGCCGAACGGACCACGATCAGGGCAACGCGACATGCTTGCTCACGTGCGGCCCATTCGGCCCGTTCCAGACCTCCACCTCAACGGAACTGACATCCTTCGGACTGAACGTCATCGTCGTGAAGTGGTCGCACACCTTGCCAACACCGCCGCTGCAGGTGCTCGTCTCCACCCAGACCACCTTGCTCCCCTGGTAGTACGAAGTCCGGCCGCGCGGAGCGTAACCATCTGCATTCAGGTCGAAGAGCTGGTAGACCGTGAAGATCTTGCCGGTGTCATTCTCGATCCAAACGTCCCCCTCGATCCGCGCACTCTTAGCCGCATTGGTCACCACAGAAGTCGTATACAGCTTCGCCCCCGACGCCTGAGCAGGCGAAGCCAACCCACCCCCGGCAACAACCCCCACCACTGCCGCTACCACCATCAGTTTCCTGACCACCGCAACCTCCCCCACGAACCCAACTGAGCCCCACGAATGTAGATCAACTTTCATCCCGCCGATGCCCCGCGCACTCCCACCCCCCGATCCCTGCCCCCAGCCCGGCGGTTACTCCCGGCGCACCCCGCGCGGTCGGGATGTTGGTTGTGTAAGTGAGTTCGAGCGCCGCGTTCGGCGAGGCCGGTTCCGTGTCAGGTGCATCTGACCCGGTTGCCCGACCCTTCCTTGAGTTGCGATCCTCAACCGTGCGCAGATTGGTTGAACCTACGACTGAGTTCCACGCAGCATGGCTGGCGTCACGCGACGAGTGGGGCAACGGCGTCCATCAGCCCGGCAGTGGACTGCGGCCCCGCGACGACATTGATTCGCCGGCCGGCTTCGCGCAGTGGGTAGCACGATTGCGACGCGAAGGAGACGAAAGCGTGCCGCCTGCGACAGGCTTGGTGCACGCTGCGTATTGGTGGATCGTTGATGAAAAGGACACGGTCCTGGGTGCTATTTCGCTGCGATACGCGCTTACCGACTTCCTGCTGCAGGCAGCTGGCCACATCGGCTACAGCACCCGCCCGTCGGCGCGGGGTTGCGGCGTGGCGAGTTGGGCGCTCGGTGAGGCACTGGGTGCGGCCCGGCGACGACACCTTGCTTCGGTGCTGATCACTTGCGACGAAGAGAACGCTGCATCAGCACGGGTGATCGAGAAGCATGGCGGAACACTCGAAGACGTGCGCGAAACCTCCATCAGGCTCAAGCGCCGCTACTGGATTGCGCTTTAACGCCGATGGCCGCGTTTGCCTGTCGTCGCTGCCCGAAGCTGACCCCCGTGGGTCTGCTCTTTGATCTTGCTTTTGTACCGCTGACCTTGGGTTTGTTCCCAAGTTCGAGAGCCACCGCAAGACGGTCCGGATCGAGCGAATTCAATGTCGGTCAATTTCGGCGCCACTGCCGGCGGCGGGAGCACCGGCTGATCGGGACGGCGGTCCGCGACCAGATGACCTATCGAGGCTTCGTCACCCGACTACTGACGGCCAGATGCAAGACCAGACTCGGCGCCACTCCAACCGTCGGATCAAGCCCGCCGCGTTCCCACGGACAAGACCTCGCACACCCTCAACTTCAATGCCAACCCGAACATCAACCCCGACGTAGTTCACACCCACCGCCTGCGACGGGGCGATAAGGGCCTACCGCTGCCTGATCAACGACTCCGATCCAAGTAAGCCACCACCGAATCCCCCCACAGCACCCACCCAGCGACCGAAATAAGCCGCCACCGAATCCCCCACAGCACCCACCCAGCGACCGAAATAAGCCGCCACCGAATCCCCCACAGCACCCACCGCACCGCGGGGCCTCCGGGGGCTCGGCCCCCGGAGCAAAATGCGAAAAAACCCCCGCCCACCTTCCGCAAGGAAGTGGGCAGGGGTTTCCTGTTTTGTAGCGGGGACAGGATTTGAACCTGCGACCTCTGGGTTATGAGCCCAGCGAGCTACCGAGCTGCTCCACCCCGCGTCGGTTTCTAAACACTAGCGCGAACGGCATGTGAACCGCAAAACGACCCGGCGTAACGCACGCCACACACGCCTGCAGCCCGCCGGAAATCCGACGGGCTGCAGGTCAGAACGCGGGGTGCTAACCGCCTGTGCTGGCCGATGGGGCCGGCGCGGAGGGCGGTGTTGATGCCGGCGTGGAGGCTGGCGTGGTGGGGGCGGTCGACGGCGTGACGGTGCCGTTGGCTGCCTTGGAGGCGTTTTCGAAGTTGGTCATGGCGGTGTCGAGGGCCTGCAACGCCGTCCCGTAGCGGGCGAAGTCGCCGGCCTGCTGCGCCGCCTTGACCTCGGCGATGGCCTTGTCGAGCGCCGTCGCCGCCTCCGCGAGCTGCGGGGTCAGCGCGGTGCCGCCCGTTGTCGGCGGCGTCGTCGTACCCGTGTTGCCCGGTGTTGTCGTCGTGGGGCCCTGTTTCTTGCCCTGGTCGACGAGGGCGGCGAGGCCTTCCTCCAGCGAGTTGGCCAGCACGACGTACTTGCCGCCGTCCCCGTAGGACATCAGGACCTTCTGCAGCAACGGCGCGGCGTTGGTCTGCTGGCTGCTCTTCACGTAGACCGGTTCGACGTAGAGCATGCCCTTGCCCACCGGTAGCGCGATCAGGTTGCCGAACAGGACCGTGGCCTGGTTGTTCGTCTGGAGCAGGTTGAGCTCCGGTCTGACCGTGCCGTTGTTGGTCATCCGTTGATGGACCTGGGCGGGTCCTGGGATGGCCGTCTCATCGGGTAGTTCGAGCACTTCCAGCCGGGGTTTGCCGTCGACGTACGAGCCTGAGATCAGCGCCGCGAGGTTCTCGCGTTTGCTCGGGGTCACCGCGGACGTGATCTGGAAGCGGGTGGAGTCCTGCCCCGGCAGCTGCACGTTCAGGTAGTACGGCGGCTGCTTGCTGTTCTCCGAGCCGTCCGGCGTGTTCGGCACCGCCCAGAAGTCGTTACCCGTGAAGAAGTCCTGGGGCTTGGTGACGTGGAAGCGGGTCAGCAGGTTGCGCTGCACCTTGAACATGTCGGCCGGGTAGCGGAAGTGGTCCGCGAGCGCCTGCGGGATCTCCGACTTCGGCTTGATCAGGTCGCCGCCGAAGGCCTTGTTCCACGCCTTGAGCACCGGGTCCTGGTCGTCGAACTCGTAGAGGGTGACCGTGCCGTCGTACGCGTCGACGGTCGCCTTCACCGAGTTGCGCATGTAGTTGATGTTGTCCCGGGCGAGCGCGAACGTGCCCTGGTTGGTGAGCTCGTCGCGGGTCTCTTCCGCCAGGTTGATCCGCTGCGCGTACGGGTACGTCGCCGCGGTCGTGTAGCCGTCGAGAATCCACTGGATCTTCCCGTCGACCACGGCCGGGTACGGGTCTCCGTCTATGGTCAGGAACGGCGCGACCTTCTCCACGCGGGAGCGCGGGTCCCGCACGTACATGAGCTTGGAGTCCTTGTTGACCGCGTCCGACAGCACGAAGTTGCTCTCGGTGTTCTTGATCGCGAAGACGAGCCGGCGGAACATCGACCCGATCGGCACACCACCCTTGCCCTCGTACGTGTAACGCTGCTCGGCGTCACTGTCGTTGGGCTGCGGGCGGTCGAACTCGGTCTTCTTCGTGGCGCTCTCCTGGCCCACGATGGCGTACTCCGTGGACTGCTCGCCGTAGTAGATGCGCGGCTGGTCGACCTTGATCTGGTCGGTCGACGAGGACGCGCAGTTGGCCGCCTGACTGCCGGCGGTGCCGAGCGAGCCGGAGACGAAGACCGGCAGGCCGCCGCAGGACTCGTTGGCAGGGGCCGCCACCAGGCCGTACCCGTGGGTGAAGACCGTGTGCCGGTTGAGCCAGTTCTGCTGCTGGGTGGTCAGCGCCTGGTCGTTGATCTCCCGGACGCCGACGACGTAGTCCTGCGTCTTCTTGTCGATCTCGTAACGGTCGACATCCAGCTTGGGCCCGAAGTCGTAGAAGCCGCGGACCTGCTGCGACTGCGTGAACGCCTCGGAGACCAGCTGCGGGTCGATCACCCGGACGTTCTGCGCGCTGGGATTCGACGCGAGGTCGGTCGGCGGCACGACACTGTCGGCGCTGTACGGGGTTACCTGCGTGCCTTCGATGCCGAAGGCGGCTCTGGTCGCCGCGATGGAGCGCGAGATGTATGGCGCTTCCTTGTCCGCCAGGCTCGGCTTGACCTGGAAGTTCTGCACGGCGAGCGGGTAGACGCCGCCGATCGCGACCGCGGAGATGGCGAGCAGAGCGAGGGAGACGCCCGGCCAGACCAGGTTTCGCATGATCGCGTTGGAGAACACGATGATGGCGATCGCGACCACGATCGAGATGTAGGCCAGGATCTCCTTGGCCGGTAGCAGCGCGTTGACGTCGGTGTAGCCCGCGCCGTACAGGTCGGGTGAGACGTGCTGCTCCAGCAGCAGCGCCCGGCGGTCCAGGATGTACGCGACCGCCTTGAGCAGCACGAAGAGCGCCACCAGCGTGGTCAGGTGGGCCCGCGCCGCCGTGGTCATCCGGTCGCCGACGCCCTGCAGACGCACGCCGCCGAAGATGTAGTGCACGGCGAGCGCGCCGATGACCGACAGCACCACCGCGGTGAAGGCCACGCCGAGCAGGTAGCGCAGCAACGGGTAGTCGAAGACGTAGAAACCGACGTCCACGTTGAACTGCGGATCCTTCACGCCGAACGGCACGGAATTCCGGAAGAGCATCCAGTCCTTCCACCGGGCCTGTCCGGAGAGCCCGGCGAAGAATCCGATGACGATGCCGATCACGGCGATCCAGGTGCCGAGGCGCGGCTGGATGACCATGCGATAGCGCTCGAGGGTGGCCTGCTCAGCCGAGTGCGGGCGCAGCAGTGGACGTAGCCGGTAGGCGAGATAGAGGTTGGCCGCGATGATCACTGCCATCGCGAGCCCGATCGCCAGGAAGAGCAGCAGGCGGGTCAGCAGGATGCCGGTGAACACCTGGGTCTTGTCGACCTCGGCAAACCACAGATAGTCGGTGTATTTGTCGATGCCCCAGCCGAGCAGCGTGAATAAGAGGAAGACCCCCACGAGGACGCCGACGGTCACGCGACCGCGACGGCTCATCCTCGGTAGGGGAGGACTGTTACGCATGACCAACGTGAACCCCACAAAGTCTCAAGACCGGTTCTTCACTTTAGGATGTTGCGTTGTTCCGCTCGGGGCGCCTGTGGATAACTCTCACGAGGCTGTGCACGGCTTGGGCGTACCGCCGCTGGTAAAGGTCTGAAGAGCACTGAGCGCGTCGTCGACAGTGGCGACCTCAGCCATCGGCAGGCCGTCGACTTTGTTCTGCAGTGCTTCGGCGCAGTTGTCGATCGGGACCAGGAAAAGCTTGGCGCCGGAGTTTTTGGCGCCCACGAGCTTCTGCGGGATGCCGCCGATCGGTCCGACGTTTCCCTCGTCGTCGATGGTGCCCGTACCCGCGATGATCTTCCCGCCCGTGAGGTCTTCCGGCTTGAGCTTGTCGATGATGCCCAGGGTGAACATCAGACCCGCGCTCGGTCCGCCGATCTCGTCCAGGTCGATCGAAACGGTGAACGGGTGGGGCTGCTTCTTGTCGATGGAGACACCGATGCGCGGCGTGTCGCTGCCCTCGGCCGCCTTCGTCTTGATCTTGGCGGTTTCGGACTTGCCGGCCCGGGTGTAGGAGACGGTCAGCGTAGTCCCCGCGGGCTTGGCCTGCACGAGCTGCGTGAGCTTGTCCGGGCTGGTGACCTCGGTGCCGTCGACGGCGGTGATGATGTCGTCCTCGCGCAACACGCCGACAGCCGCGCCGCCGGCCGCGACCTGTGTCACAAAAGTCTGCAGCGGATAACCCAGCTTGCGCAGCGCCACGGTCACAGCGCTGTTCTGCGACAGCGTGAACTCCTCGGCGTTCTGCTGCTCGACCTGCTTCTCGCTCTGGTCCGGCGGGTAGATCAATTCACGCGGCACGACGGCCTGCTCGTTGCTCAACCAGCCCCGGATCGCCCAGACGAGCTCCACGCTGGGCTGCACTCCGACCGTGGTCAGGCGCAGTTGACCCGTACTCGTGGTGGTCTGCGCCTTCGTCACCTGAATGACCTCTTTGCCGTTGTCCGAACCGAGGGTGTTGACCGTCGGACCGGGCTTGAGAACCACGTACGGCAGGGGGAAGGCCATGACTCCGACTGCCAGCAGTGCGGTGATCAGGGCGCCGAGGATGACCGTGACACCGCGACGTCTCATGCGCGTGACCGTACCAACCGACCCTGAGTTCTCTCTGAGCTGACACCGGCATTGGGCACGAAGGCCGATTTCGCGCGTACCGTTGGGGACGTGCCTGATATCCCGTTCGGCTTCAGCCTGCCGGGCGCGCAGCCGCCCGATCCCTCCGACCCGCAGCAGATGCAGCAGTTCATGAATCAGCTGCAGCAGATGTTCGCCGCGCCTGGAAGTGGCCCGGTCAACTGGGATCTGGCCCGCCAGGTGGCGGCCAGCCAGCTGAGCGCGACCGGCGACCCAGCGGTCAACATGTATGAGCACAATGCGGTCTCCGAGGCGCTGCGCCTCGCTGACCTGTGGCTCGACCCGGTGACCGCGATGCCCTCGGGCATCCGTGACGCGACCGCCTGGAACAGAAACGAGTGGGTCTACAACACACTCGACGTCTGGAAAAAGCTGTGCGACCCGATCGCGGGCCGCATGGTGGGTGCGATGGGCGATCTCGTCCCCGAGGAGGCCCGTGCCCAGCTCGGCCCGATGCAGTCGATGGTGGCGACGCTCGGCGGCGCCCTCTTCGGCGGCCAGCTCGGCCAGGCGCTCGGCCAGCTCGCAGCGGAGGTCCTCTCCGCCGGCGACATCGGCCTCCCGCTCGGCCCGGCCGGCACGGCCGCGCTCGTCCCGGCCAACATCAAGGCCTACGGCGACGGCCTGGAGCTCCCCGAGGACCAGGTCCGCCTCTACGTAGCCCTCCGCGAGGCCGCCCACCAGCGCCTCTTCCAGCACGTCCCCTGGCTGCGAGCCCACGTGCTCAACGCCGTCGAGACCTACGCCAACGGCATCACGGTCAACCGGGAGGCGATCGAGGAGGCGATGAGCCGCGTCGACCCGCAGGACCCGGAGTCGATGCAGGCCATGGCACTCGAGGGCATCTTCACGCCCGAGGACACCCCGCAGCAGAAGGCGAGCCTGGCCCGCCTCGAAACAGCACTCGCCCTGGTCGAGGGCTGGGTCGGCCACGTGGTCGACAGCGCCGCGGGAGACCGCCTGCCCTCCGTGGGCGCCCTCGGCGAGGCGTTCCGGCGCCGGCGCGCAGCCGGCGGCCCCGCTGAGCAGACCTTCGCAGCCCTGGTCGGCCTCGAGCTCCGCCCCCGCCGCCTCCGCGAGGCGGGCGCGCTGTGGACGGCCGTCACCGACGCCCGCGGCGTGCAGGGCCGCGACGCCCTCTGGGATCACCCCGACCTGCTGCCGACCGACGACGACTTCGCCGACCCGCAGAAGTTCGCCCAGGCCAAGCTCGACTGGGACATCTCCGAGCTCGACAACCTCGGCGACGCGGGCCCATCCGAAGAACCAGACAAAAAAGACAAAGAATAAGCATGTCGTAGCTCGGTGGGGGGTTGCAGACCGCAGCTCCCGCCGAGGTCGGTCCCGGCAACCCCAGGCGCCTTGCCGGCGCCTGAACGGGCTTGCCGGGCCCTCGGCCTGCGTAAGTGGCTAACCCCCGAGCAGCGCCCGGGTGTTCTCCCAGCCTTCCAACGCCATGTCGAGTGTCGAAAGATCCTCCGGCCCGCGCAACCGCCGCCACTCGGCCGTCGACTCCACCAGGCTGGGCTGCGGCGCCGTCCTGCGCACCGTCATCGGCGTCGCGCTGTCAAGATCATGGTCGGTCAGCCACTCCGGCACGGGAAGCACCGAAGCCACGGCCATCAGCCCCTCGCCCCGCCCATTCGGCGCCACGGCGACAGGTTTGCTGCTCAGCGGTCGCAGGAGCTTCCCGAGGATCATCCCCGGCAGATCGGCCGCATCGGCCGCCAAAACGGCCCCTTGGTCAAATCCGGCCTGCTCAGCGGCCTTCAGAACGGGCAGCACGGTAGCCGTCGCCACCTCGAAGATCGGCATCCCCGGCCAGGCGATCTCCCGGGCAAGCTCGAGATCGGCCGAGACCGCAGCGATGGCCGGCTCCGCCTGAGCCAGCCGAGCAAGCAGATCCACCACGTCCTCAGCCAGCGCAGCCCGCCATTTCAGCAGGTCAACCCCCGGCGGACTCCACGCAACGGGGATCAGCAACGCCACCACGACACGTCTGGTCACGCCGTGAAGGCTAACCCGCCGCCCCAGCTCACCCGAACCAGCTCCACAGCCGTCGGCCTCTTCGCCCGTCGACCCCTTGCTCGTTTGCGTCTACAGCCCGTTGGCGTCTTACAGCCGTTGGCCTCTCACAGCCGTCGGCCTCTCACAGCCGTCGGCCTCTCACAGCCGTCGGCCTCTCACAGCCGTCGGCCTCTCACAGCCGTCGGCCTCTCACAGCCGTCGGCCTCTCACAGCCGTCGGCCTCTTCAGTCGTCGGCCAGGACCAGCCCGGTAGCCGCTGAGATGCCCTCCAGGTAGCCGCGAGCACGCTCGGCCCGGGGGTAGCGGTTCACAAGATCCCAGAAGTCAGCGCTGTGATCAGGCACAACCAGGTGGACCAACTCGTGCAGCAACACGTAGTCGATCACCCAATCCGGCATCTCCTGGATCCGGTGCGAAATCCGTATCGTGCTGTCATCCGGCGTACAGGACCCCCACCGGCCGTTCTGATTGGTGACCCAACGCACGCTTGCCGGAACCACGTGGCTTGCGTAATCAGGCAGATAGCGCGATATCAACTTCCGAGCACGGCTCAGCAGCTCGCCATCGGTGCGCTGAACACGCTCCTCGCGGGCGGCCAGCCGGGCCAGCATCCGCGCAACCCACTCGGTCTCCTCGGCACGCGAGAACCGGTCGGGAATGAGAACGACAACCCGCTCGCCCTCACGATAAGCGGACACCGTGCGACGCCGACGCTGGCTGCGCCGCACTTCGACGACAGGCTTGCGCGTCCTGGCCATTACCGGCTCGCGCAGCCCAGACTCGGGTTCACATTGAAACGTTAATCCGTCAGTCCCAGGTGCCCGCAAGGGTACGGCAAACGACACGCACCCAAAATGTGAGCTTCGCCCCAGTAAATCCGAAAATATTTTCCAAGCCTGCAACACAGACCCCGCCCCAGACAACGCTACCCCGCTCAAAGATCCACTTCTCACCACCCCCACCCACCCCAAAAACCCCACCCATGCAAACACCACCAGCACTCACCCAAACCCCCCAAACCCCTCGCGCCCCACCCACCCCGCTTCCCCTCATCTCCCCCACCCCTCCCCGCCCCCACCCACCGCTCAGCTCACCCCTCTTCCACTCCCATCGCTCCCACTCCCTCATCGCTCCTCACCCCGGAGCCACCCCTCATCGCCCTCAACCCCTCGAGCCACCCTCGGCGCAGTGATTCACCCCGGGCCATCGGCTGGACGGCCAGCCATCCGGTGACAACGCCGACGTCATCTCTCTGGCGCCGTAACCACCACGAGCAAGCCACCCACCCACCCCTCAACACCCGACTCCCCACCCCGCCGTCAACCTCCCGCCTCCTCGCACGAGTGCTCCTAACCCCAGCCGCGTCTCACGTTCCGTAACCTGGCACCGCACAACGCCACAAAGCGTCACCCCGGCATCGCCGGCGAGACGCCCGTCAGCAGCACCACCCCTCGCGATCCCGAACTCCCCCGGCGCCGGCCTGCCACCCCCGCTTCGCCACCACGGCGGTCGGCGGCCGCGTCCACAGCGCATCCCCACTGTTCAGAGGCGCAACGCAGCCAGCCCGGCTCCGGCAGCCGGACTCATTCCCGTCACTACCCGAACATCCCTTTTCTGATGATCTGAGTAATTCGTCGGCGTGTCTGCCCGAATCTGCCCCAAAAGGGACATCTGGACCGGCAGACTCACGACGTCGACGACACCGCCGACGCTGCGCTGACATGGAAATGGCCGGACGTGGGTAGTGACCGCCCCTAACGGGTGGCCACATTCACGTGGTCGCGGAGCGGTCCAGCGCCGAACACAGATCGCGGCCTGTCGCCGCGAGCAGCGCCCCCGGGGTGGGCTCAGGTCCCAGACCTGTTCCGCACCGGGGCACCCGGGCCGACCCGGCCGACAACATGACGAGGAGGAATCGTGGCCGACAACACGTACAACGGCTACTGCGTGAAGTGCAAGGAGAAGCGCGACTTCCAGGGCACCGTCGAGGTCTCGAAGACCGGCATGAACATGGCCAAGGGCAAGTGCCCGGTCTGCGGCACCACGGTGAACCGCATCCTGGGCAAGGCCAAGGCCTGACCGGAGGTCGACTTACCGCGGGGGTGACCATCTCGGTCGCCCCCGCTGTCGTTCTCCCCCACCCGTTTCACCCGCCAGAGCCATAACCAGTGTTCAAACCACGACGTTGAGTAGTTGTCCAGCCCTCCACGACACCTGTGGATAACTCGCTCCAGCTTGTGGATAACCGAGCGCTACAGCGGGGACAGCCTGTGGACAACGAAAGCCGTCCGCGTTGAAGACGTGACAACCTGTCACACATGAGCCGACCTGTGCTGCATCGGCCGATGCTGCTGCCGGGCCTGCCCCGCATCTGGCGAGGCGCCCACACCCTGCAGCTCGGCCTGCACCCCTCCCGCGCGGTCCTGATCGACTTCCGCGACCCCGCAACAGCCAAAATCCTCGACTTCCTGGACGGCACCCGCCCCGAGCGAGCCATCCTCCAGGGCGCCACCACCCTCGGCATCTCCCCCGCCGAAGTCCGCACCCTCCTCGAGCTCCTCCACGAAGCAGGCCTCGTGGTCTCCTCCCGCCGCCTCTTCCCCCCAGCCCTGGACGCCACAACCCGCCGCCTCCTGGCCAGCGAAGCCGGCGCCCTCGCCCTGGCCACCCACAAACTCCCCACCCACCTACCCCCACCCCCACGCCCCACCCCAGACCCCACCGCGAGCCCGGCCCCACCCACCAGCCCGGCACCAGCTGACAGCCCAGAGCTGACTGCCAGCCCCGAGCGAACTGCCAAGCCAGCGCTACCCGACAGGCCAGCGCTAACCAGCAAAGCAGCGCTGCCCCACCGCCCCGCGCGAGCCGCCAACTCCGCGCGAGCCGCCAACTCCGCGCGAGCCGACAGCCCCGCGCGAGCCGACAGCCCCGCGCGAGCCGACAGCTCCGCATTTGCTAGTAGCTCCGCATTTGCTAGTAGCTCCGCGCCAAGCGATAGCGCCGTCGCGCCCAACAGGCCATCACTACCGACCGACCTGGCACTACCGACCGGCCCGGCACTACCGACCGACCTGGCACTACCGACCGACCCGGCACTACCGACCGACGTGGTACTCCCCGGCAGGCCGGCACTCCTGACCGACTCGGCACTGCCCAGCAGGCCGGCACTACCCGGCAGGCCTGCGCTTCTGCGCCACAACTCGGCCCCGTCCGGCAGCACCGCTCCGCTTCAAAGGGGTGCCGATCGTTCGGCCAGTTCAGAGCAGTCGAGGGGTCCAGACGCGGCCAGCCAACCCCGGAAGCGCACTCCCCAAGCCTCGTCCGACACACACCCGTCGACGCCGGCCGCGATTCTCCGCCGGAGACGGTCAGCCCGAGTAGCGGTATCAGGCCAGGGCAGACTCGGACCCGGAATCGCGGTAGCGCTCGCAGAAGCGGGCGTAGGACACGTCCACGCCGACCTTGCAGGCACAGTCACCCACCTCGACCGCATCGGCGGCCCCCTCCGCGGCGTCGAGGTAGGCGAAGTGCGGTCTCACGCGGTGACCGCGGCCATCAGGGAAATCGCACCGGCAACAGAGACCCGTGCAATCCGCCGGGGCGGCGCCACGCTGGTTGTCCAGCTCTCCCACAACGAACCCGTGGCTCTCCTCGCCCTCGCCCACACCCAGCGCTTCCAGCCCTACCTGGCCGTCACCGTACGAGAAGGAGCTGCGGTGATCGGCCCCTTCGTTCCGCCAACCGGTCAACCCTGCCTGAACTGCATCACCCTCTACCGCCAATTCCAAGGAACCGAGATCCCGGCCCCCACATCTCCCACCCCACGACAGCACGACCCCAGACCCGAGCCCCGTTACGACGAGTTCCGCGTGAGCGACGAGCCCCTCGCCGTGGCAACAACGCTCGCGGCCTGCGGATACGTCATTGCCGAGGTGCTCACGTTCATCGACGGAGGTATACCCGAAACCCTCGGAGCCGAGGTCGAAATCTCATCCCCCAGGCACATCCGACGGCGAAGCTGGATGCCCCACCCCTACTGCACCTGCACTCAGAACCGCCGCCAGCCATAAGGCCACAGCCCCCACCGCGCAGCGCCCAGCGCGCAACCCTCACAAACCGGGGCCTCACCCACGCCGGGTGGAGCGCAGATCCAGTCGTTCACCACCCCGACCTCTCACCACCCGACCACCGCCACCCAGGCCATCGCACCCGGCCCATC
>NZ_BOQP01000007.1 GCF_018332715.1 Winogradskya consettensis
CGGCTCGCAAAACATTACCCGCTGCTCCCGCGAGCGCCAAACCGGCCCCCCTCCTGGGTGGACAGGCGGAGGCGGGCCGGGCTCACGGCGTACTGATCAGGGGGAAGCTATTTGCCCAGTGACATGTACTTGATGGTGCCTTTGTCGGCCTCGAAGCGGATCCGCCAGCCGTTGTGGCCGGTGATCGGGAGTTCGTAGCCGTCCTTGTCGTTGCCGGTCAGGCCCTTGCCGTCGTAGGCGGTCTTGAGCTCGGCAACCTTGGAGCCGCGCTTGATGCCCGCCTCCGTCTCGGCGTCCTTGTCCGCCGCGATCGAGACGAGCTTGCCCTTGGTGAAGCTGGCACCGCCGTCGGTCAGGTAGGCGATGAGACGGTCGTAGAGGCGCTGGGTGGAATCGGCGTAGGCCTTCGCTGCCTTGGCGCTGCCCGCGGCGGAGGTGTCGGTCGACTTGTCCGCGGCCTCGACCGCCTTCTCGATCTTCTCGTCGAAGGCCATCTGCTTGGCGTCCGGTTCGGGACCGTCTGCGAACGAGTAGACGTTCTTGTCGAGAACCGTGGAGACCGGGTCGGTCCGCAGGTCACCCGTGGCGAGTGCGTCCTTCTCCGACATCCCGATCGTGAGCTTGCCGTACCCGTCGCTGCCGAAGTAGGAAGGCGCGGCCACGGAGGCCGAGGGCGAGGAAACGGGAGGCGACGAAACGGCTGGTGTGTCGGTGCCGGGATTGCAGGCGGCGAGCGCCGCGGTCGCCGCGAGGGCAGCGACCGCGGCGCATGCGCGTGTGGTCTTCAGTGAAATCTCCCCGTCAAACATGCGCGCAGGGTAGATCGACGACACAAGGGACTCAGCCGGGGATCACGAGGTACGCCCAGCCGGCCTTGTTGCGGGCCGCGGAGTCCGCCTGCGCGGTGATGGAGAGGCCCGAGCCGGCCGCGAGTGTGATCGAGGCGAACGAACTGAACTCGCCGTCGCCCTTGCACTCGTGGGTGACGGTGCCTTCCGTCTGGCCGTTCGTGGCGACCGTACCGTCGCGCAGGGTCTTGCCGGTGCGCACGAGGAAGCTGACCTTGCCCGGCCCGTGGCAGCTGACCGTCACCCGGTAGTTCCCGGCGGGTTTGGTGACGTCTGCGGTCTTGTCCTGCTCGGTGGTCATCTTCGCGGGTTCCGGGAGCCCGGAACCGTCGAGCAGGGCGGCAGCGGCGGTGGCGTTCGTCTTGCTCTCCTGGCTCGCCTCGGTGACGATCTCCGAGGTCCGGACGATCTTGAAGGAGAAGCTGGCCTTCTCCGCGGCCCTGGCGTCGCCGCTGAGGAAGACACGCGAGCGGTTGGCGGCGGGCTGGGTGAACGGGAGGATCGCCGGTTCGGGGTTGTCGGAGCAGGTCGCCGTGCCGGCAGCCATCTTCTTGTCGCCGTACTGGCCGTCCTTGAGGACGATGTCGACGGTGCCCTCGCCCACGCAGTAGAGGTAGAACTGGTAGTCGTCGGCGGCGAGGTCCATGGCGGCGTTCTCGTAGTCCGCGGTCACCACTCCCGACGTCGCCACGACCCAGGGTTGCTTGTCCGGGTCGCCCAGCGCGTCATCGGCCGCTGATATGCGGGCCTCGGCGGTGGGATCAGGCGTGGGAAAAACGTCCAGGTTCTCGGACGGGCCCGATGAGGGGGCCGCGGGCGGGGCGTTGGTGGCCGGGTGGCGGTCGTTGACCAGGGCGATCCCCGAGGTGATCGCGGCGATGGCGAGGACCACGCCGAGGCCGGCGGCAATTCCCTGGCGGCGGCGCACGGTACGGCGTACCTGGTCGGCGCCCGGGGGGAAGACCTCGCGCATGGCCTGGGTGCGGGCCTCGGCGAGCAGCAGTTCGGTCCGGTCGGTCATGACGGTGTCTCCTCTGCTGTTCCCAGGTGGGCGGCCAGTGCTGTCCGGGAACGGTGCAGCCAGGACTTCACGGTTCCTTCGGCGACTCCTTCGCGTACGGCGATCTCGGGGACGGTGAGGTCGGCCATGTAGCGCAGCACGACCACGCGGCGTTGCTGTTCGGGCAGGGTGGCCAGGGCGGCGATCACGGCGACCCGTTCCGGGCCGGGGCCCTCGATGCGGACCTCGGTGCGCCGCTGCCGGCTCAGGAAGGACAGAGCGGTTCTGGTACGCCGCCACTTGCTGAGCGCCAGATTCCAGGCCACCCGGCGGATCCAGCCGACCGGGTCCTCGTAGCGCGACACGGTGCGCCATCTCGCGTACGCCCGGCAGAACGCTTCCTGGACGACGTCGTGGGCTTCCTGCCGGTCGCCGAAGTACATGTAGAGCTGCACGGTGAGGTCGCCGTAGTGGGCGGCGTACAGCTCATCGAAGTTCGCGGGCGGAGCCACGATCGTCGGCTCCCCCTGCCTGACACCGGCTCTGACCGGTTCGACATTAGCTGTCACGGGGGTGACACGCGCCGGGCCGGTGAACCGTTGCGACAAAATCAGGCGGCGAGGGTGAGTTCTTCGGGGCGGATGCGGCGGGGCCGGCGCAGGGCCTTGGCCGCGAGGGGGATGACGCCCAGGAACATCGCGCCGACCGCGGCGAGGACCGCTGCCGCTCCCCCGGCCGAGCCGAGACCCGCGGTGGCCGCGCCGACCCCGGCGAAGGTGCTGACCCAGATCACGGTGCCCAGGGCGGACCAGCCGACGAAACGACCGAACGGCATCCGTACGCTGCCCGCGACGATCGGGACGACGGCGTGCACGACGGCGACGAAGCGGACGGCGGCGAGCGCGGGTCCGCCCCGGTCACGCAGGTACGCCTCGGCGCGCTGGAACCGTTCGGTGCCGATGCGGCGGCCCAGGCGGGTGGTACGGAGTCGCGGGCCGAATGTGCGGCCCACGGCGTACCCGAGAATCTGGCCGGTGAGCGCACCCGCCGTGCCGACGGTGACCACCAGGGCGAAGCCGGCGGGGCTGCCCGCGAGCGACGCGGCGAGCATGACGACCGACTCGCCGGGGACGAGCAGTCCGAGCAGGAAGGTCATCTCGACGACGCTGGACAGGAACGTGGCGAGCAGGACGAATCCCTGGTCGAGTGTGGACAGCCACTGGACGAGGGCGGCCGCGGCGTTCATCAGGTCGGCGAGCATGGGTTGAGCCTGGCCGACCGGAGCCCGTCCAGCTATCGGGTCATACCCCCGATCAACCCTTAGGGGAGCTTTTTGTCACTTCAACATCAAGATATGCTCGCGACATGGCTGATCGAGACCATGCGCAGCTGCGGATCGCGGCGGACCTCGTCATTCTGACCGTCCGGGACGGCAAGCTGCAGGTGCTGGTCATCACGCGGCGGAATTTCCCGTTCGAGGGCAGGCGGGCGCTGCCGGGAGGGTTCGTGCGCGTCGGTGAGGACATCGGCGCCACGGCGGTGCGGGAGCTGTCCGAGGAGACCGGGCTGGACGGCGCAGCGCTGCGGCTCGAGCAGTTCGCGGTCTACGGCGCGCCGGACCGGGATCCGCGGGGCCGGGTGGTCAGCGTGCCCTACCTGGCCATCATGCCGGATCTGCCGATCCCGACGGCCGGGTCGGATGCGTCCACCGCCGCGTGGATGCCGGTGGAGGAGGTCCGCGCGGGGCTGGCGTTCGACCACGACCTGATCCTGGACGAGGCGGTGGAGCGGGCCCGGCGCCGGTTGGAGCTGACCACGATCGCCACGGCGTTCTGCCCGGCGGAGTTCACGATCGGCGATCTGCGCAATGTGTACGAGGTCGTGTGGGGCGAGCCGCTGGATCCGCGCAACTTCAGCCGCAAGGTGACCGGCACGGAGGGGTTCGTCGAGCCCACGGGCGGGCGGCGACTGCCGGTGACAGGGCGCCCAGCGGCCCTCTACCGGGCGGGCGGTGCGACGACCCTGAACCCGCCGATCCTGCGGCAGCGCTGATGGGAGCGCTGCCGCAGGGGTGGTGCGGTCAGCGGCAGATCTTCAGGACGCCGTCCCAGTTGGTGCCGGCCTGGCAGACCGGTTCGGCGAGGGCGGGTCCGGTGGGGACGGTGGCCGCGAGCAGGCCGACGGTCGCCGCGGTGATCATCAGGGTGAGCAGCTTACGCATGGCGTTTCCTTTCGCAGGGGTCTTTATGTCACATCAACACTAAGTGCCGGACGGCGTTTGTGTCAACGCGACACTAAGGCTGCTACGCTGAGTGTTCATCCCGCCACGCACCCCTACGAGGTGGACCATGATGCTCCGCGTCCGTCAGCTCGACCTGGTCGTGACGATCGCCGCCGCCGTCGCCGTCGGCATCCTCGGCACGTTCGATGTCGTCAGCACCGCCGTCACCGGCGGGGCCACCCTCACGATGCTCGGCCTGCTGGCCGTCAGCTCCCTGCACAGCCGCACCACCCAGCAGAACCTGGCCGGCGATGTCGCCGAGCTCAGCCGGCTGACCCGCCAGCACCTGGGCGGCCGCGACCGGCTGCTCGCCGCGTCCACCTCCGGCATGGACATCGACCTCAGCCAGGCACAGGACATCCGGATCCTCGGCGTGACCCTGGGCCGGACGATGCGCAACCACCACGCCACCCTGCAGCGGCGCCTGGACGCCGGCGCAACCGTGCGGATCGTCCTGATCGCACCGGACGCCGCCCCGCTCGGCGAGGCCGCCCGCCGCAGCACCGTCCCCGAAAGGCCGGAGATCTTCGAGCACCGCCTCCGGCCGACAGTCGACCTGCTCGACACCCTCGCCGTGCGGGCCGCGGCCGGGCCGGGCACCCTGCAGATCCGGATGCTGGACTTCGTGCCGGCGTTCGGGATGATCGCCGTCGACCCCGAGACGTCACACGGGCACCTGCACATCGACATCTACTCGCACCGCAACGGCGCGGCCGAGCCGGCCCTGCCGCTGTTCGCCCATCGCGACGCCCGCTGGTTCCAGCACTTCACCAGCGACTTCGACCGCATCTGGTCAGCCGGCCGCCCCTACGGAACGGGGTCAGCTGAGGGGCGCGGTGGCGACGGTCAGGGCGGTCTGTGCGCGGGACGGGCCGGGTGACGCGCGATGGCGGCGCAGGCGATGGGCGATGGTGGGGACGGCGCAGGCGGCGTGGGTCCAGGTGAGCTCGGTGCCCGTGGCGCCGGGCAGGGTGAGGGTGCCCGCGATGCTGGGGTGGACGACGACCACGGCGGTGACACGGTGCCCGCGAGGTTGCAGGCGACGCAGTCTGCGGACGGCGCCGAGCAGCAGGTGCGCCGATTGGCCTATGTAGGTGGTGTCGCAGAGCACCGCCCCGCCGGGGGTTGTCGCGTACGAGCCGGGTGGCCACGCGACGGTGTCGACGAGGACGAGGCGGGTGCCGGCGCTGAGGGCGTACGGGATCGGCGGTGCGTGGCCCGCAAGACGCACGCCGCGGTAGAGAAGGACGCCGGGCAGGCGCGCGAGGGCGGTGAGCTGGTCGCCGGTGCGGGCGGCGACCTCGTACGCCGTGGCTCCGATGGGGCGCAGTGACCGCCGTTCGGTGTCGACGATCCGGTCGAGGGTGCCGTGGTGGTGGTCGATCATCCGCTCGTCACCTCATCGTCGCCGTCCGTCACGTCAGGCGATTCAGTCACGGGCGGCTACCAGCGCCCTACCGCAGCGCTACCCATGGCTTCGGGTTGGCCCTACGGTGGAGACAGTGCCGAGGTGCGGAGGCGCGACGTGATCTACGAAGTCCTGGGTGAGCTGCAGATCCGTGAACCGCGTGGCGGGCAGCCGCTGCCGCTGCCGACCGGGGTGCAGCTCAAGGTTCTCGCCGCGCTGCTGGTCCAGCCGAACAAGCGGCTGCCGCACGCCGAGCTGCTGCGGATGGCCTGGGGTACGCCGCACGTGCAGGAGGCGCAGCTGCACAAGGCGATCTCCGCACTGCGGCGCCGGGTCGGGCGCCCGGATGACATCGTCACGCACACCCGCTTCGGCTACGAGCTGCGGGTGGCCGATGACGAGCTCGACCTGCTCGCCTTCGAGAAGCTCACCGTCGCGGCGGACGCGGCCGGTCAGCGGCACCGGCCCGGCGAGGAGGCCGGCCTGCTGGACCGGGCGCTGCGGCTGTGGCGGGGTCCGCGACCGCTGGCCAACGTGCCGGGGCCGGTCTTCGCGACCGTGGCTCACGGGCTGCAGGAGCGGCGCAAGCGGGTCGCGGTGCGGCTGTTCACGCTGCGGGTCCAGCGTGGCGAGTTCGCCGGGATGCTGGGCGACCTGCAGCGGGTGACGAACGAGTTCGCCACCGATCATCAGCTGCACCGGCTGCTGATGGTGGCCCTCTACCGCAGCGGGCACCGGGCCGAGGCGATCGAGGTCTACGAGCGGTACGCGCAGGCGCTCCAGGCCGAGATCGGTGAGCCCGACGCGGAGCTGCGCATGCTGAAGTACGCGATCGGGCGCGGCGACGACGACGGGGTGAGCAAGGCGCTGCCGCTGCCCGAGCAGCCGGTACGCGGTGCGTCCGCGGTGCCCCGTCAGTTGCCGGCCGCGCCGCCCGATTTCGTGGGGCGGGAGCCACTGCTCGCCGAGCTGGTGTGGTTGCTGCGCGCCGGGTCGCCGTACCGGATCATGGTGGTGCCGGGTCTCGGTGGCATCGGCAAGACCGCCCTCGCCCTGCAGGCCGCGCACCGCCGTCTCGCGGTCTATCCGGACGGTCAGCTGTGGGCCGAGCTGCGCGGCGCCTCGGCGGACCCGGCCGACCCCGGTGAGATCCTGGCGCAGTTCCTGCGGGCGCTGGACGCGCCGGTGATACCGGAGTCGACCGCCGAGCGGGGCGCGTTGTTCCGGACGCTGGTGGCCGACCGGCGGATGCTGATGGTGCTCGACGACGCCGGCAGTGCCGCGCAGATCCGTCCCCTCATCCCGGCCGGGGACGGCTGCCGGGTGCTGGTCACGACCCGGCGGCATCTGCCGGACGTGCAGGGCGCCCATCACGTGGGCACGCTGGAGCCCCTCGGCGACGACGACGCGGCGACGCTGTTCGCGTCGATCGTGGCGGCCTCACGGATCGACCTCGACGGCGAGCAGGACGCGATCCGGGACGTGATCGGGCTGTGCGGGGGGCTGCCGCTGGCGCTGCGGGTGGTCGCGGCGCTGCGCGTGCACGACCATCCACGCCCGACGGCGGAGCTGGCCCGGCGGCTGCGGGCGCAGGGGCCGGCGGCGTACGCGTTCGGTGACGCGAGCCTGGCGCGGACCCTCGAAGCCGGGCTGGCGCCACTCGAACCCGCCCATCGCCGGTTGTTCACCGATCTGGGTCTGCTGCCGCTGCCCGCGTTCGGGGTGTGGACGGCGGTGGCGCTGACCGGTGACGCGGCGCAGGCCCGGGCCGGGCTGGCAGAACTGGCGGCGGCGTCGATGGTGGAGACGACCACGGCGCCGTTGCGCTACCGGTTCCATGACCTGACCAGGGAGTACGCGTACCGGCGCGCGCTGGCGGAGCGGCCCGACCCGGCCGAGCGGGACGCGTTGCTCGCCAGGGTGTGCACGGCGCTGCTGACCCTGGCCCGGCGTGCGCACCGCGGGCTGTACGGCGGGGACTTCGAGGTCGTCCACAGCGAGATCCCGGACGCCGTGCTGCCCGCTGAGGCGTACGCCGAGGTGGATGCCGACCCCATCGGGTGGTTCCGGGCCGAACGGTTGTCGCTGCGCGCCGCCGTCGAGGTCGCCGCGCAACTCGGGCACGCCGCGCTGGCCTGGGATCTCGCGGTGTCGGCGCACGAGTTCTACACGCTGCGCAGCGAGCACGACGACTGGCTGACCACGCATCTGACGGCGTTGCGGGCCTGCCGGGCGGCCGGCGACGGGCGAGGTGAGGGCATCGTGCTCGCGTGTCTGGGGCAGCCGTCGCTGGTGGCCGGGGGCCGGCGCGACGGGGTCTCCGGGATCGCCGAGCTCGGCCGGGCCGTCGAGCTGCTCGCCGCGGCCGGTGACCGGCACGGGCTGGCGATCGCCCGGCGCACCCTGGCCAACGCTTTGCGCCGCCGGGGCCGGTCGGCGCGGGCACTCGTACTCTTCGAACAGGCCCTCGGTGGTTACGAGGACGCCGGAGACCTGGTCGGGCAGTGTCAGACGCTGCGCTTCATCGGGCAGGTCCATCTGGACCGCGGCGACCACAAGCCGGCGGCGGAGGTGCTGGCCCGCGCCGAGCAGGTCGCCGCCGACCTGGGCCGGCCGCTCCTGATCGCGCAGACCCGTTACTGGACGGGCTACTCCTGCCTGGCGGTCGGCGACCTGACCGCCGCGGCGCTGGCTTTCAGCCGGGTGCGTGAGGTGCTCGGGCCGGACCGCGGCGTGGGCTACGGCTACGCGCTGCACGGCCTCGGAGACCTGGCCCTGCACCGGCACGAGCTCGACGACGCGCGGGCCCACCTCGGTCTCGCCGTCGCGGTCGCGCACGAGCACGCCGACGCGCTGCTCGAGGGGCGGATCCACCTCTCGCTCGCCGACCTGTGGCAGGACGAGGGCCGCGCCGGCGAACACCTCGCCGAGCTGCGGCGGGCGGCACGATGTTTCGCGGACTGCGATGCGGCGTACCTGGAGGTGCCGGCGCAGGCGCGGCTGGCCGGGGCCGAGGCGGCCGCGGGGTCTGCGGAGGCGGCCGCTTCGGCCTGGGCACGGGTGGACCATCTCTATGCCACCGGTGAGGTCCCGGAGCAGGACCGGACAGCGCGGCGCCCGTGAGGATCGCTCAGAGCCGGCGAGATCACCTTCCCGCTCCGGTCAGTCGTTGTAGTACTTCTCGTAGGTCGAGTGGGAGCCGGACCAGGCGTCGTCGACCATGGGGTCGGCCGCGGTGAGCTCGGTGTTCTCCTCGTCGCCCGGCTTGTAGTCGACCAGATAGACCTTCGGCTTGCCCGGATCGTCGAGGCGGCTCTCGAGCCGGTCGATCGCGGCGAGGCGGCTGCTCACGGCCCCGCTGTCCGGGGACGTCCGCTCGCGCATCAGAACGGTCCGCTCCCGATCGAGCAGGACCCGGTTCGCCCGGTCGCGGTCCTCGCTGGGCAGGCCGCGCGCCGCGCCGATCATCTCGGGATAGTTGTTGAGCAGGCGATCCTTCTCCATCGGGTGCGAGTAGTGCCAGATGGAGGCCTGACTGGTCTCGGTCAGGGTCGGGAACGAGCTCAGCGTGACCGCGTCGATCTCCTCGCGGTAGTCGAGCGTCGACGACAGGTCCTCGTTCTCGCCGACCGAGTTCGCGTCGAGCACCTTGCGCGTCTTCATGTCGACGTCGGAGGCCTTCTCGAGGATCTCGGTGATCTGCGAGACGTACGCGTCCACGCTCGCCTGGGCCTGCTGCTGGTCCCCGGCGGCGCTGAGCTGCGCGGTGACCGTGCCGGCTGCCAGGTCGATGGTCATGCCGCCACCGCGCGCCTCGTCGACGACGTTGTGCAGCATCTTCTTGTAATGGTCGAGATCGTCGGCGAAGTCACGCATCGCGTCGGCGATGACCGCGCACTTGACGTGCGCGTTGCCGATCTGGGTCCGCAGCTTCGCCACCCGCTCCTGCGCGGCCACCGAGTCGTCGCCCGTCCAGTAGAACTGCAGGTCACCGGTCTCCGCACCGAGATCCCCGACCGTGGTGTCGATCGCGTCGACCAGCGTCAGCCAGTGATCGGCGACCGCACGCAGAGTGGCGGTGTCGGCCTCGAGCAGGCCCTTCAGGGTGATGTTGCGCATCAGTACGCCGGACCGAACGTCGGGTCGCTGATCTGCCGCAACTGCTGGGCGGTCAGATCGTCGTACGACTGGTAGTCGGTCGCCGTCGTCGTGAGATCCGCGCCGAGCTTCTTGACCGCGCCGGCGAGCTGATCGAGCTCCCGGGACCAGGCGTCGGCGGTCGAATACATCGTTCCCGCGCAGAGATACGAGCCCTCCACCGCGTTCCCACCCTGGGACGACCAGCCCTCGACGTCTGCCGCCGTCCGGTGCAACCGCTCCGCGACCCTGCCGACCCCCTCACCGATCTTGATCAGTTCGGGAACATGGATCTCTGTGCTCGGCATTCGCCCTCCCCGTACTCCACGCTGCGGCACTGCCTTCGCAAGGTACACGGACGGGGCGGCGGGCTTGTTCACCCGATCTCCACTACTCTTGCCGCGATTACTCCTGCTTTTCGTAGTGCGGTTTCGTAGTGCGGTTTCGCGGTGCGGTTTCGTGGTGCGGCTTTGTGAAGCGAGGCGACATGCGGTGGTTACGGCGCGGGGCCGGCAGGGCGCAGGCTCAGCACGACCCTGACCTGCAGCGGGCGCTGCTCGAGGACGTCCGGCACCGGTTCGGCGGGCACGTGCAGGTGCGGTTCCCGGAGCAGGCCGGCGAGGTCACGCGGCTGCTCGACGGTGACGACGGGCTCGCCGTGGCTGCCGTCGTGGTGCGCGAGTTCGCGGACTCCGCGCACAACGAGCTGTTCGCGCAGGTCGCCGAGCTGCATCGGCGTACCGGCCGGGGCTTCGTGGTCGACCGCCGCAACTACCGTCCGCTGTGGCAGGCCGCCGGAGGTCACCTACGGTGGCCACTCTTCGAACTCCCCGTCGCCCTGCACCCCTACGTCCAGGTCGCCGCGGCGGTCACGGTCCTGGGCACCCAGGCCCGCCGGACCGTACGCGTCACCGCGCCCGAACCCCTCCTCGCCCACGTCTTCGAGATCCTCGACCTCGTCGTCGACGGCTGGGAACACGGCCGCGTCTGGGTCGACGCGGACGGCGCCGCCCTCGTCCGCCGGCTCATCTTCACCGCCCGCGACATCCGCGACGCCATGGGCGACCCGCCGCCGCTCCCGCCACCCGTGCGCGAGCAGATGCGCCGCAACAACTCCATCGACGTGTACGACCCGGCCGGCAACCAGATCGTCGGCTCGATCAACCCGGGGAAAGAGATGCGCGAGGCTCTGCTCGCCTAGGGCGCATCTGAGGGATCACGGCGAGGCTGTGGCGAGGTCCAGGTTTCGTGTCGCAAGGGGGATTGAGGGGTGAATACCGGTGTTGTATTCGCCCCTCAATCCCACGCCGCGAGACGGAAGCTGGGCCCGGCGCAGGCCGTCGTGATCCCTCAGATGCGCCCTAGCCCTTTCGTCGCCGGTCCGCGGGCTCGGTGGTTCAGTCGCGGTCTGCGGGCTCGGTGGAGAACGCGCGGGCCAGGAGGGCTGCGACGGCTACGCCGAGGATGCCGATGCCGACCTGGACGGCGATGACCAGCCAGTCGAAGCTTCGCCCGGCGACGTTCAGGAAATGGTCGCTGTGCAGGTCCCAGTGGTCGGCGACCCAGGTCCCGGCCACGGCCGCCCCCATGCCGATCAGCACCGTGAGGATCACGCCGATCCGTTGCCGCCCCGGCAGCAGGATCCGCGCCACCACGCCGATCACCGCACCGAAGATGATCGCCACCACATAGTCCTGTGCGTGCATCACTCGCCTCCGTCCTTGATCAAACGTCAAGCACGTTGCCCAGTGTGCACATGCGGTCAAACGTCAATGTTTCTTCTCGGCGCGCGTGGCTGCCAGGGCCCAGGCCACGAGGGCGGGCTGGCCGAGCAGGCGCAACGCCCGCTTGGTGTCGGTGTCCAGCCCGAAGCCGTCCCGCCGCTCCGCGAACTGCGCGATGTTGCCCGGGAACACTCCGACGAAGAAGCCCGCCGCGAGCATCCCCAGCCGGCGCCGGGCCGGCTGCTTCCACGTCGCCAGCAGCGCCGCACCGAGCGCCAGCTCCACGAACCCCGACGCGACAACAACCCGATCCGGGTCGACGGGGAACCACGACGGCACCTGCGCCTGAAATTCCTCACGCTGGGTGGTCAGATGCCCCGTACCGGCGGTGACCAGCACGGCACCAAGGGCGGCCTGCCCGAGACTACGCAGAACGTTCATGCCGTGCCGACTACCCGGCGTCCGTCCCCGCCAATCACGGCTTCCCGCCCTGCGTCCCTCTGACTCCGCGTCCCTCTCACCCCGCGTCCGTCTCACCCCGCGTCCGTCTCACCCCGCGTCCGTCTCCGCCAGCCACTTCGGCGACGCGGCTCCGGCCAGGGAACGCCAGGCCTGCTCACCGCCGGCGAGGGGCCAGGCGCGCGTACGGCCGGGTGATCGCTCGATGTGAGCGTGAGTGTCCGCCAGAGCGCGCACCAGCGGGTTGAAGGCCTCCGGCTGCGAGCGGATCACCGACTCGAACCGCCGGGCCGCGTGCTCGAACCCCAGCTGCCGCTCGTCCGCGTTCTCCCGGCGGCTCAACACCACGATGGGTGGTCTCACCCCCTCCAGCAGCGCCGCGGCGAGCCGGGCACGCCCGTCGAGCAGCACCCAGCCGGCCAGTCCGCTCGCCCACCACACCAGCAGCGGCGGCAGAATCCGATCTCTGACGAGCTTCCGGTACGCCTTGACGCGCCCGTCGCCCTCGCCGGCGAGCTCCCCCAGCGGCACCACGTCGTGCCAGCCGCCGAACCAGTCCAGGTAGGCGCTGGGAAAATCGCGGATCTCCGCACCGCGCAACACGTACGAGGGAAGCGAACCCTCCTCCAGCAGCCACGATCCGTCATGCAGCGGACCCGTCCCGGCGTCGCTCAGCGCCGTAGCGAACCAGTGCAACCAGACACTGCGCTCACGGGCCTCCACGGCCGTGATCGGTGCGATCGGTGACCGGTAGGCGCCGGTCCGATAGATGTCGACGCCGTAGTGATGCCGGTCGACGCTCCCCAGCATGACCACCGCGTCACCCTGCCGCAGCACCATCCGGCGCTGCCCACCGACCTCGAACCGCAGCCCCGCCTGTGGGCGCGCGGTCACTTCCAGCGCGACCCCGCCCGCGATGTTCATCCGCTGCATGAACGCCACCGTAACCCCGGAGCGACCCCCGCTCAGCGCGCTGACCGCGGGCGGGGTCGGCGGCGCGCGGCTCCGGCTCCGGCTCCGGCCATGGACCCGGACTCGCGGCTCATGGGGTCCTGTCCGGCGGGGGCAGTGGGGCCGTGGGGTCGGTCAGGGCCTGGGTGAGCAGGGTGAGATAGCGGGTGGCCCAGGCCGCGACGGTGGGTTCGCTGAAGAGGGCGGTGGCGTAGATGATCTCGAGGCGGAGGGTGCCGTTGGGGAGGGGCTGGAGTTGCCAGGCCTGGTCGCCTCGGGCGCCGGGGAGGTCGATGGGGCGGGCGGGGGCAGGGGCCAGGCCGGGGAGGCGGAGTTCGGTGTCGCCTTCGTCGAGCATGGCGAAGTAGACGCGTTCGGGGGACGCTACGGCTTCGCCCAGGGCCGCGGTCTGGGTGCGGGACGGGATCGACTGCATGGCCAGCATCTGCCAGGTGGCTCGGGTGGCACGGTCGACGAGGTCGTTGAAGGTGCGGGCGCCGGTTGTGGGGATGATCAGCCAGGCCGCGTTGGCGAAGACGCCGACCACGCGGTCGAAGCGGGCGTCGGGGCGGTTGGCGACGGTGGAGTTGAGCGGGATTGTTCCGGCGCCGGTCAGGTGGTGGGCGAACCAGGCGAAGGCTGCGGCGAGGACGGCATACGGGGTGCTCGTTCGCTCAGTCGCGTACGCCGAGAGTTTGTCCATGAGAGCAGAGGGCAGCTCGGTGTAGTGCGCGGCGCCTGATCGGGACTGATCGGGGGTGCGCGGGTGGTCGGTCGGGAGGACAAGGGTGTGCAGGCCGGGGGTGACCGTGTCGGCCCAGGTCTGCAGTTCCTGACGGGTCCGGGGATCCTGCAGGTAGGCGCGTTCCCAGTCGGCGAAGTCGATGAAGTCCGCGTCGAGCACCGGCAGGTCGGCGGGAGTGTTCGTTTGTGCAGCGCGGTACAGCTCGGCGAGGTCCTCTGTCATCACGCCGAGGGACCAACCGTCGCAGACGCCGTGGTGGATCGCCAGCAGCAGCTCAGCCGTGGGCTCGGCCGCGGTGAACCCGGGAGCGGGCGAGGGCGCCGGCTCCGAGCCGGGGTGGAGTGGTGGGGACGGGGGTGGGGTGGTGAGCAGGGTTGCGCGGAAGCCTGGTTCGTCGTCCAGGGCGAAGGGGAGGGCGGCCCACTGGGTGGCGATCGTGTTCCAGTGGCTGCGGGGCTCTGTGCGTACGGTCAGAGGGACCGGGAGGGGGCGCAGGACCTGTTGGATCACGGTGTTGTTCTGCACCGCGTAGCGGGTGCGGAGGGCGGGGTGGCGCTCGGCCAGAGCGGTCACGGCCTGCTGGAGCGCGGAGTGGTCGACGGCGCCGGTCAGGGTGAAACGCACAGCGATGGTCAGGACGCTGGGGACGTCGCTGGCCAGGGTGCTTTCGCGCTGGCGCGCCTGGACAACCGCAGCCGGGGCGCTGCGCACCACCTCGGGGTCGACATCTTTCCGCAGGAGTTGCGCCATGCGGTGGATGGTCGGGTGCGACAGGAATTCCTGTACGCCAGGAGCGCGCCCGAACTCCGTACGCACCCTGTTCAGTAGGCGCACCGCGCCGAGCGAGTGGCCGCCGGCGGCGAAGAACGTCTCGTGCACACCGATGGCGGTACGGCCGATTTCCGCGCACCACAACTCGTGCAGCCGGGATTCCAGAGTGTTCGCGGCGCTCATCGGTGCGGGGGCCGGGGTGATCGGCGTGGGCAGGGCTGCGCGGTCGAGTTTGCCGTTTGCGGTCACGGGCAGGGCCGGGAGCAGGGTCCAGACCGACGGAATCATGTACGCGGGCAGGTCCGTCGCCAGTGCGTTCGTGAGCGATTCCGGCGTGACCGTGTCCGAGTCGGCGACCACGTAACCCGCGAGCATGACCTCGCCACGGTGGTCGGGCAGGCTGCGCACGGCTGCCTCGCGGACGCCGGGGAGGCCGCGCAGGCGGTGCTCGACCTCGCCGGGCTCGACCCGGTAACCGCGGATCTGGACCTGCTCGTCGTTGCGGTGCAGGAATTCCAGTTGCCCGTCGTTGCGCCAGCGCCCGACGTCGCCGGTGCGGTACGCCGCCCCGAACCGGTCGTGCTGGACGAACCGTTGCTTCGTCTCGTCCGGGGCGCCCAGGTAGCCGTCGCTGAGCTGCACGCCGCCGACGTACAGCTCACCGGGGACGCCGGGCGGGACCGGTTCGCCGTGCTCGTCCAGGACGCGTACCCACATGCCGGGGACCGGGCGGCCGATCGGTGGTGCCCCCACCGTGCCCGGCGAAACGCGGGCGGTGGTGCAGGCGACCGTTGCCTCGGTGGGGCCGTAGATGTTGGTCAGTGCGAACGGCAGGGTCGCCGGGCCGCAGTGGCGCAGGCGGTCGCCGCCGACGACGAGGTGGCGCAGTGCGGGGGTCTCGCCGGTCCAGTCGAGATCCAGCAGCAGCTCCCCCATCGGCGTGGGGAACATGGCGACGGTGATCCGGTTGTCGATCAGCCAGCGTTGCAGCTTCTCGGGTTCGAGGCGGATGTCGTCGGGGACGGGGAACAGGGCCGCGCCGGTGCGGACGGCCGGCCACACCTCGACGCAGGACGCGTCGAATCCGGGGCTGCAGTACCAGCTGAGGCGGTCGGCGGCGGTGACGGCGAGGTCGTCGATCCACCAGGCGACGGTGTTGGCGATGGCGCGGTGCGGAATGCGGCAGCCTTTGGGACGGCCGGTGGAGCCCGAGGTGTAGAGGACGTACGCCGTGTCGTCCGGGTCCGGGGTCACCGGCTCGAACCGCTCGGCCGTGTCGACTGTGGAGAACATCTCCGGGGTGACCACGGTGACGACCTGGGCGGCTGCGGCGATCTCCGCGCGGCGGGCAGCCGGTTGCGCGGGATCGAGTGGCACGTAGCCCGCGCCGGTCCACAGTGTGGCGAGCATGGCGGTCACCGCGTCCGCGCCGCGGGGCAGCTCGATGCCTACCAGGGTGCCCGGGCCCGCGCCGGCTGATCGGAGGGTGGCCGCGAGTGCCGCTGCCTTCTCTTGGAGTTGCTGGGCGGTGGTGATGCCGGTCGGCTCGTGGACGGTGAGGGTGACCACGGCGGCGGCGGTCGGCTCGTGGATGGGGGTGGGGGTGGTGATCGGCGTCTGGGCGTACGGTGCGGGTGGGCGGCCGTGTTGCCAGAGGGTGAGGTGGGCTGCGTCGGCTGCCGTGAGGCGCGGCAGGGAGGCCAGCGCCGCGCCGGGGCGGGCGAGGCCGGTGCGCAGGGCCAGGAGGAACTGGTCGAGTACGCGGCGGGCGGTCGGCTCGTCGAACAGGTCGGTGGCGTAGTCGAGGCGCAGGTCCCAGCCGGTGAAGGAGAAGGTCAGGTCGAACGGGGCGCGGCGGGCCGCCAGTGGGAGCGGGTCGGCGTCGACTCCGGGGAGGTCGAGGGCGAAGACGGGGGCCCGGTCGTACTGGATGACGACGTCGAAGAGCTTGTCCGCGTGTGTCGCCGCGAGGATGGCGGGGAGGCCGAGGCTGCGGTGGTCGTGGGCGTCCAGCACGGTGGTGCGTACCGAGCGGGTGAGGTCGGCGAAACCGTCGCGGTCGTTGACGCGTACGCGGATCGGCAGGGTGCTGAGATATGGGCCCACCTGCTGTTCCGTGCCGTCGGGGCGGTCGGCGACGGGTGAGCCGATGATGACGTCCGGTTCGCCGGTCAGCCGGCGCAGGGCGATGGCGAGCGCGGACACCAGCACCGTGTAGACGGTTACGCGGTGCTCGCGGCAGAACTGGGCGATCCGGTCGTGCTGGGCATCGTCGATGGTGGTGCGCACGTTTTCGCCGGCGCCGGTGGGCCGCAATGGCCGGGGACGGTCCGCCGGGAGCTCGGCACGGGCCGCGCGGTCAGCCAGCGTCGTCACCCAGAACTGCTGGTCCACGTCGTTACGGTTGCTCTCCCGCTGGGGCGCCGGGGGCAGGGCGGGAAGCCCAGGATCCCTGTCGTCTTTGTAGGCTCGATAGGCGGTGGAGATCTCGCGGGTGAGGATCTCCGCCGACAGCGTGTCGATGACCAGGTGGTGCATGCGCACCACCAGCAGATGCTGCTGCGGGGCCTCGCGGATCAGGCGCGGCTCGAACAGTGGACCGGCAGTGAGGTCGAAGCGGTGCCGGGTCTCGGCATCGACCGCCCCGGCCTCGGTCTCGCCCTCCGTCACCGGCAAAGGGCGCGGCCGGGCATCCCCCACCAGCATGCGCGGAGCACCGTCGACCTCGGCGAACGTGGCGCGCAGGAGCGGGTGGCGCTGCACGACCAGATCGAAGGCCGCGCCCAGTGCGGTGACGTCGAGGTCGCCGGTGAGACGGACGAACACCGACTCTGTGTACGCGGGACCGGGCCCCGTCTGCTCCGCCAGCCACATCTGCTCCTGAGCCGGAGTGAGCGTTCGTGTCCGCTCCCCCACCTCCAGCAGGTCGCCCAGTTGCTCGATCCCGGGCAGCCCGGCCAGCATGCGGTCAGGCGGCACACCGAAATCGACGAAGCAGCCGACCTCGTCGACGCCCAACTCGGTCAACCTGGCGACCAGCGGCGCGCACTCCCGCGCACCACCGATCAGTGCCCGATCGGTGGTGTAACGCTCATACGCGCGGCGCAGCAGGAACTCCAGATCGTCCGCGGGCGTCGAGTCCAGGTCGATGTGCATGCCCAGACTGTTCGTGAGCTGTCCGAACAGCGCCAGCGACGAACGCAGGTAGTCACAGAACGGCTCGAACGCCTCCGCCCTCGCCTGCTCGCCGTCGTCGCCCAGGTAGGTGTGCAGCAGGAGCACCACCCGTCCGGCTTCCGGATCGAGGCCGGCGTCGTGGCGCGCTGCCCGGTAGATGGCGATGTTCGCGGCCAGTTGCTCGACTGTCTGCGCCATGAGGTTCGTGATGACGCCGAGGCCCGCCGCGCCCGCTCGGCGATAGCTGTCCGGGTTGCCGACCACCGCTGTGTAAAAGTCGGGCATCGGCTGGATCGGGCGGGGGAACAGGCGTACCTCGGTCTGGGTGCCGTCACCCGCCGTGCCCGTGACCGCTTCCCCGCGCCACAGCTGTTTGATTCGGTCGATGCCTTCGTACATGCGGTCGCGATGATCGCCGTATGCGTGGGGGGCAAGCACAAAGTCTCGCGCGTGCCAGCCGCTTGCACAGCCGAGCGCTACCCGGCCGCCGGACAGGTTGTCCACCATCGACCACTGTTCGGCTACCAGGATGGGGTCGTGCAGGGGCAGCACCACACAACCGGCCCGTAAGCCGATCCGGGTGGTGCGGGTCGCCAGAGCCGCCGCCAGCACGGCCGGGTCGGGGAAGATGCCCCCGAACGAGTCGAAGTGACGCTCCGGCAACCAGACCGCGTGCAGCCCGTGCTCATCACCGAACGTCGCCGCGTCGATGATCGCCGTGTATTTCGCCTGCGCGCTCTCCCGGGGGTAGTCGCCGAAGAAGTAGAGGCTGAGATCTGGCTTCTTCGGTGATCGCTTCGGTGTTTGCTCTACCGCTCGCGTCCCGGGTCTCGTGGTGTCGGGCGTCCTAGGAACCTGGGTTGAATGGGTGGGCGTGGGGCGGCCTGACTGCACATTGGTTGCTGCGGGGGATGCGGTAACTCCGGGCCATGTGGTGGCCGCTGTGCTTGCGATGGCTGTGCTTGCGATGGCTGCGGCTGCGGGAGCTGGGATTGCGGGAGCTGCGGAAGCCGCCGTGGGTGCGGGAGCCCTGGGTGCCGGAGCGTTCATGGCCGCCGAGTCCGTCATGGCTGCGGGCGCCGTCAACGCGGGCGCCGTCAACGCGGGCGCCGTCAACGCGGGGGGCGTCATGGCTGCGTGGGCTTCGGGGTGGGGGAAGAAGCCGGCTGCGCGGAGGTCGGTGAGGCTGGTTTTGGCTGCGTTGGTGATGAGGGTCAGGTCGGCGTCGGTGTGGGCGGTGGAGAGGAAGAAATTGCGCCATTCCCAGACGTGGATGCCGTTGAGCAGGAGGTGGTGGAAGAACAGGTCGAGGCTTGCTGTGGAGGTGAAGCGGAACAGCGAGCCGAAATGGTGGAGCCGGAGCGGGAATTCTTCCTCGGTGAAGTAGTCGTTGAGGGTGGTGGCCAGGCCTGTCGTTCGTGCGTTCAGGTGTTCCTGCAGGGCCGGGCCCTCGTCACGCAGATGCTGCAGGACTGCCTTGGCAGCCACCATCGACACGGGATGCTGCAGATAGGTGCCGCCGAAGAACGTGGTGTCCTGCGGTGGGGCGCTCGCGTCGCCGTAGCTCCAGAAGCCGCCGTCGACCCAGTCCATGATGTCCGCGCGGCCCGCGATCGCGCCGATGGGGTAGCCGCCGCCGAGGACTTTGCCGTAGGTGGCCAAGTCCGCGCGTACGTTGAAGAGGGCTTGTGCTCCTTGCTGGTGGGGGCGGAAACCGGTGAGCATCTCGTCGAAGATGAGCACGATGCCGTGCCGGTCGCAGAGCTCGCGCAGGTGCCGGACGAACTCCACGGGCTGGCGGTCCGGGTGCCGGCTCGGGACGGGTTCGATGACCACCGCCGCGATCTGCCCTGCCTCGCGGGCGATCGCCTCCAGGCTGGCCGGGTCGCCGTAGGTCAGGACCCGGATCTCCGCCACGGCCGAATCCGGAATCCCTTCCGAAACCGGCACCGTACGCAGCCCGGCGCCGTCAGGCACCGATCGGCTCAGCACCGGATCGATGTGCCCGTGGTACGAACCCTCGAATGTCACCACAACCGACCGGCCGGTGTACGCCCGCGCAATCCGCAACGCGCCCGAGTTCGCCTCGGTGCCCGTGGTCGCAAACGCAGCCCGATCCATGCCGGTCAATTCGCACAGCAACTCGGCGACCTCACCGGTCTCCTCGCTGCGCGGACCGAACCGCATCCCGTTGTCGAGAAACGCGCTCACCGCATCGGTGACGAACGCGGGTTCATGGCCGAACAGCAGCGTTCCGAACCCCATGGTGATGTCGACATAGGAGTTTCCGTCCACGTCGATCATGTGGGCGCCCTTGGAGCTGCGGGCCGCGATCGGGTAGAGCATCTCCTTGGTCGCGCGGCGGAACCCGACCACCGCCCGGCTGTCGGCCAGCCTGCGGCGGTGGCGTTGGGTGATCTGCTTCGAGGTTGCTGTGCGGGCGGTGTAGCGCTTGATCAGATCATCGACGTGTTGCTGCTGGCGCGCGTCCATCCGACCTGAGGTCGCGCTGCGGGGAATGGCCTGCGGGCGCGGGCCGAACTGGGCTTCGCCGGATGGCCCGGGTGCGGATGGAAACTGCGGCACGGATGGCGGCTGCGGCACAGACAGCGGCTGCGGTGACGGCGGGGGCAGGGCAGATGCGGGTGGCGACGGGGGCGGGGCGGTGGGGTCCGCGGGCATCGCCTGTAGCTGCTGGGCCATGAGGTCGGTGAAGCGGCCGATCAGGTCGAGTTGAGATCGGACTATCTCATCCCGGGCGGGTGAGGCTGAGCCGGACGGGGGTGAGAGGTGCGCGGGCGCCCCGAAAGTCGGCGACGCCGCGGCTGAAGTATGCGGAGCGGCGGCCGGGACGGATGCCGGAGCGGCTACCTGGACGGACGGGGTGGCCATGGGACGTGCCGCCTGGGCTGGGGCGGCTGCCGGGCCGGGCTCCGCTGCCGGATGGATGGCAGCGAGCGGGGCGGCAGCGGGGAGAGGTGATGAGGGCGCGGCAGTGGGTGGCGCGATGGCCGGAACCGAAGCCATGTCGGGAGATGGGGACGGGACAGTGGAAGTGACGGCGATGGTGGCCAAGGCGGCTTGTTGGGTGGGAGGCATGCGGGTGGTGATGGTCTGGGCCAGGAGGGCGGCGGTGTCGTAGTCCTCGAAGAGTTCTCGCATCGCTATGCGGATGCCGAAGGTGGATTCGAGTTCGCGAAGCATGTTGATCATGAGGAGGGAGTCGGCGCCGAGGTCGAAGAAGGGGCGGTCGGTGGGGAGGTCGGCCGGGGAGGTGCCGAGGTGGCGGGCGGTGATCTCCTGGACCCGGGTGAGGACGATGGTGGCCACGGCGGGGGCTGCTGCTGAGGGGTGGGAAGGCATGGCAGGGAGACCTCCAGCGGCAGGGAGCACAACGGCGGGGGCAACGGAAATGAGCTCGGCATCGGCGGGGCCTGCGCCGGCCTCGGAGTCAGCGGCCGCGGACGGGGCGGGAGTTGGTGTGGCTGGGGTGGGCCGTGTGTGCCAGTGGGGGGTGGGACGGAAGGGGGTGGTCGGCAGGGGGATCCGGTGGGCGGGTGGGGTCAGGGGGGTGAAGGTGAGGGGGTGGCCGGTGCGGAAGAGGTCGGCGGCGGCCTGGGGGACGCCACCGGTTTTGCGGGCGAGGGGGATCCAGGTGGTGTCGGGCCAGGATTGGCCGAGGGCCGTGAGGGTGGCGGCCGGGCCCAGTTCGAGGAAGGTTCGGTGGCCGGCGGTGTGGAGGGATTCGAGGGCTGTGCGGTAGTCCGCTTGGGAGCGGGTGTGGTGGGCTACGTGGGTGCCGTTGAGGAGGGTGCCGGCGGGGTGGTTCACCAAGGGGATCTGGAGGGGGTGCCAGGTCAGGAGGTCCGCCTGGATGGTCAGGTCGGTCAGGATGGGGTCCATGGCCGCGGAGTGGAAGGCGTGCTCGGCGGTGAGAGGGCGGTAGCGGATTCCGGCGTCGTCGAGGGCTGCGCGGGCCTGGTGGATGGCTTCGGGGGTGCCGGCGATGACCTGGTTGTCGGGGCTGTTGCGGACGGTGTGGGTCAGGCCGGGGAGGATTTCGCAGAGCTCCGCCGCTGTGGTGTCGTCGGTGAGGACCGCGAGCGCGGCGCCGGGGGCTGTGCGTTGGCGCATCAGGTTTCCGCGCAGGGCGGTCAGGAACAGGGCGTCCGGGAGGTTCAGGGCGCCGGCCAGGCACAGGGCCGCGTACTCTCCGGCGCTGTGTCCTATCAGGACGTCAGGATTGATGCCCATGGCGGAGAGCAGGCGGCCCTGGGCCACCTGGATGGCGAGTAGTGCGGGTTGGTCCAGGGCGGTGTTGCCGCGTGCAGAAGTGAACAGGTCGCCGCCCCACCAGCGGTCGTGGAGGGTTGCGCATTCGCGCAGTGTGTCGCGGGCGATGGGGTAGTGCATCAGTTCGGCGGCTGCGCGAGTGGTGTCGGTGCCCTGTCCGGAGAGGGCGAAGACCACTGAATCCGCGGCGGCTGTGGCCCTTCCTGTGACGCCATGGAGGGGCAGCGGGACCGTGGCAGAGCGGAGCGCGGCGGCGTGTTCCCGCAGGGATGTGGCGGTCTCGCTGGCTGTTTCGCCCCAGACCACGAGGCGTGAGACGTAGCGCCGGCGGCCTTCGCCGAGGGTGGTCAGTACGTCCGCGGGGGTGGGTGGCTCGGCGTCTTCCAGCCGGTCGGCGACGCGTTCGGCCAGTGTGGCGAGGGGTTCAGTGGCCACAGCCGACAGCGGGATGAGGTAGCCGGGCGACGAAGGCGGTGTCGGGACCTGGGGTGGGGCTTGTTCGATGATGACGTGGGCGTTGGTGCCGCCGACGCCGAGGGCTGAGATGCCGGCTCGGCGGGGTTGCCCGAGTGGCCAGGGTGCTGCGGTGGTGGGCAGGACGAACGGGCTGTCGCCCAGGCGCAGGGCGGGGCTGGGTTGGTGCAGGCCGGCGATCGGGGGGATGACGCCGTGCCGGATCGCGAGGATCGCTTTGATCAGGCCGGCCATGCCGGCGCAGGTGTCGAGGTGGCCGATGTTGGGTTTCACGGCGCCGAGGGTGAGGGGGCGGCGGCGGGTGGCGTACACCGTGCGGAGGGCTTCGATCTCGATGGGGTCGCCCACGGGGGTGCCGGTGCCGTGGGTCTCGAGGTAGCCGATGTCGTCGGGGCCGAGGCCGGCCGCGGTCAGGGCGCGGCGGATCACCGCGGCGTGGCCGGTGACCGAGGGGGCGGCGTATCCGGCTTTGTCGGCGCCGTCGTTGTTGACGGCGGTGCCGGTGATGACGGCGTGGACGGTGTCGCCGTCGGCGAGGGCGCGGTCGAGGGGTTTGAGGAGGACGGCGGCGACGCCGTTGCCGCCCACGGTGCCGTCCGCCGAGGCGTCGAACGCGCGGCAGGTGCCGGTCGGCGAGAGGATGGAGCCCTGCTCGTAGCGGTAGCCGGCGATACCGGGGATGTGCAGCGCCGAGGCACCGGCGAGGGCCATCTCGGCGTCGCCGGCGAGCAGGGCGCGGACGGCCTGGTGGACGGCGACCAGCGAGGTGGAGCAGGCGGTCTGGACGCTGACCGCGGGGCCGGTCAGACCCAGCTTGTACGCGACGCGGCTCGCGAGGAAGTCGCTCTCGTTGCCGATCGTGGCCTGCAGTGCGGCTACCTGATCGGCGGGATCGAGGCCGGCGAGTTGTTCACGCAGATAGGTACGCAGGGAGTAGAGGTGCATGCCGGATCCCGCGTACAGCGCGATCGGGCGGTTCGTCCCCGCGTACCCTCCGTCCTCCAATGCTTCGTGGCAGACCTCGAGGAATTTGCGGTGCTGGGGGTCCATGAGCGCGGCTTCACGGGGGCTGATGGCGAAGAGCTCCGCGTCGAAGCCGGCGATGTCCTCGAGGGCGCCGCTGGCGGGCACGAACTGCGGGTCGTCGACGAGGGTGGCGCTCAGGCCGGCGGTGAGCAGTTCGTCGCGGGTGAAGCGGCGGATGCTGATCCGACCGTCGAGCAGGTTCTGCCAGTACTGCGCGGTGGTGCCGGCTTCGGGGAAGCGCAGGGCGATACCGATGACGGCGATGCGGGTGTCCGCGGTCGTCGCTAGAGGCGAGTCGGCCGGGCGCCGGTCGCCGGCGAGATGGGCTGCCAGTGCGGCGGGGGTGCCGTGTTCGAAGAGCATGGTCTGCGGGAGGGTGCGGCCGAGGGACTGTTCCAGCAGGGTGTGGGCGCGCAGGATGGCGACGGAGTCGAGGCCGGCGTCGTAGAACGGGGTGTGGTCGGGGATGCCGGGCGGGAGGGCGTCGCGGACGAGGCGGTGGACACCGGAGTCCATTGTGGCCGGTGGGGTCGCACGAGCCGGAACGGCAGCGGACGGCGCCAGGAGCGACGGGGGCTGGATCAGGCCTCGGAAGCGGGTGGCTGCAGGGTCCACGCCGAGCAGCAGGTGGCCCGGCGCGAGGGTCAGCGCCGTAAGGGTCTGGGCGGCGGCTGCGGCGGGTTCCGTGACGCGGGCGTACCGGCGCAGGGTGTCCTCGATTCCCCGCTGACCGCGGGAGATGCCGGTGCCGCGCCACGCGCCCCAGGACAGGCACCAGACGGGGTTCGTCGCCGCGAGCTGATCGCAGAGGGCTTCCAGGAAACGGTTCCCGGCCGCGTAGGCGCCGGCGCCGGCGACCGGGACGCGGGCCACGAGGGAGGAGAACGCGACCAGGCGGCAGCCGGGCCGCCGGGCGAGCACGGCGGCGACTGCCAGAGAGCCTTCCACCTTGGCGTACGTGTGAGCGCGCCAGCGGTCAGCCTCGGTGTCCGCGAGGGGTTCGAGGGCGTAGTCACCGGCAAGGTGCAGCACGCCGTCGAGCGGTGCGCCGCCGTCGTCCTCGAAGGCGACCACGGCTTGTTCCAGGTCCAGGGCTGAGGAGTAGCTGACCCGGTGACCGGCGGCGGTGAGCGCGAGGAGTGCGGGGTCGCTGTCCGGGGAGGCTGATCCGCGACCCGTCACCAGCAGATCGAGCCCATGAGGGAGTGCACCGAGCAGCGCGGCCGCTACTCCCCCGCGTCCGCCGGTGACCAGCCAGCGAGAGCCTCTGCGCAGCAACGGTTCCGCGTTGTCCGGCGCGGGTTCGGCGGCATGCAGGCGCCAGACCAGGGGCCGGCCCCGCCAGGCGATGACGGGCTCGTGGTGCTGCCAGTTCGCGTCGAGGGCCGACTGCAGGGCGGCGGCGTCCGCGTCCACGTCGTGGCCTGGCAGGTCGAGGTGCCAGACACGTAGGCCGGGGTGTTCGAGGGCGAGGCTCTCGCCGATCGACGCGGTCAGGGCGGCGGGGGCGCTGCCGGGTTCGGTGCCGTCGATGCGGTGCAGGCCGCGGCTGACGGTGACGAGCTCACCGGTCCAGCCGTCGTTGAGCAGGTCGCGGATGAGGTCGAGGAGGCGGTCGGAGCAGGCGGCGAGGGCGGCGCCGGTGGACTCGGGGCCGACGTAGCTGGCGGCGTACACGATGCGGTCGGAAACGTCTCCCGCGGGAAGGGTGAGTTGTGCTGTCAGGCCGAGGTCGTCAGGGATGATCCTGGTCGTGACGGCCGACGGCCGATCCCGCAGCAGAAAGGGTGACCAGCGGCCGCGGAAGACGGAGCCGGTGTCGTAGCCGCCGGCGATCCAGCGGGCGCGCATCCCGGCGCGCTGGATCTTCCCGCTCGTGGTCTTGTCGAACTGGTCCGGGCGCACGGCGACGACCGTGGCGCCGATGATCTGCAGGCGTTCGGCGAGGTGGCGGCGGATGCGGCTGAGCAGTTCGGGGTCCGGGGCACCGGCCGGGACGAACAGGACGGCGATGCGTTCGATGCCCTCGGCGTCGGGCACGCCCAGGGCCGCGACGAAGCTGACCGCGACGCCGTCGACCTCGCCGACGGCGTCCTCGATCTCGTGGCAGAAGTAGTGGACGCCGTTGACGATGATGACTTCCTTGGCCCGCCCCGTGATCGTCATACGTCCTTCGTGGACGAACGCGAGATCACCGGTGTCGAACCAGTCGCCGTCGGGGAACGCCTCGCGGTTGGCCTCGGGGTTGTGCAGGTAGCCGGGGAGTACGCGCTCGGAGCGGACCTGGAGCCGGCCGATGTGCCGTTCCGGCAGGGCGGTGCTGCCGTCGGCGGCGGTCACGCGCATCTCGGTGCCGGGCACGGGCGGGCCCATGCTGAGCAGGGTGCTGTCGCCCTGGGCGGGCCGGTCGTGCAGGTCGAGTCGTACGCCGCCCGCGCCGACCCGCACGTGCTGAGCGGCCGTGTCGTCGAACGGCTGGTAGCCGGTGACCGTACAGGTCTCCGCCATGCCCCAGGCGAGCAACAAAGGACGGACGCCGAGGCCGAACTGTTCGGTCGCTTCCGCGAACCTGCGCATCACGGGTTCGGTGCACTGCTCGCCCGCGTTCACCAGGCTGCGTACGTGCCGCAGGTCCCAGCTGCGCGGATCGCCACGGCGCAGCGCCTCGGCAACGAGTTTGAACCCGAAGTTCGGGGACCAGCTGTGCTCGGCGCGGTATTCCTGCAGCAGGTCGAGCCAGCGCAGCGGGTCGGCGAGGATCAGCGACGTGGCGACGTGGACGCTCGGGCTGCCGAGCAGGATCGGGCCGAGATGCGTCATGACCAGGGCGGCGACGTGGTCGAGCGGGAGCCAGTTGAGGGCGGTGTCACCGTCGCGGAACCGGCCGGCGTGCCGGGCGCCCTGGGCGTAGCGGAGCAGGCCGCGGTGGGTCAGCGGAATGATCTTGGACTGGCTGGTGCTGCCCGAGGAGAGCTGCAGGACGGCGACGTCACCGGCGGCGGGCAGGTGCGGGTCGGGGGCGGGTGCGGCGCCGGCGTACGCCGCGAGGTCGTGAACGCGCATGCCGTCGCCGCCCGCGTAACCGGTGAGGGCCGCGACCGTGGCACCGCCGGACAGGACCGGGGGTTCGCCGAGCGTGCGCCACGCGTGCATCAGCTTGTCGAGGGTGGCGTTGCGCTGCTCGTATCCGGGCGCCTGGGCAACGGCGACGGGCTGCACGCCGCCGAGCACGCAGGCCCAGAGGGCGGTGAAGTGGCCGGTCAGGGTCGGAGCGTGCAGGATCACCGGGTCGCCGGGGCGCAACCCCTCGCCGCGCAGGCCGGTGAGGGTGCGTAGGGCGGCGTCACGCAGTTGCGCGTACGTGAGGTGGCGGGTGCCGTCCGCCTCCACCAGGGTGAGGCCGCGGTCGGGGAAGCGGTTGGCGGCTCGGAGCAGGGCTCGGACCAGGTCGGGTGGGTCGTCGGGTCCGGTGGGCAGGGTGCCGCCGCCGATGATCGCGGCCGGGCCCTCCGGGATTTCCGGGGTGACCGGTGTTTCCTGCCGGGCCGATGGAGCCGACACGGCATGCATGACAGACCGGTCAAGATCGCCCTCATCGGTACGCGCGATGCCCGTCACCGCCGTGACCTGGGGTAACTCCCGCGTGAACGGTAGTACCGCCGCGGTGACGATGCGCCGGGCATCCCTCGCGTCGACTCCCGGCGCCGGCACCACGAAGACCTCGCCAGGGCCTGCTGCGAAGTCCGCGATGTCCTCGCAGGCGGCCAGCGCGGCGGTCAACTCGTCGAGCTCTGGCATGGAAGGCCCTTCTGCTCAGGCTTGTCTCGCTGCGTCACGCTGGTGATGGGTCACGCTGGTGATGGGTTACGCCTGCGATGGGTCACTCCTGTGAAGAGCGCGGCGGCCGATGATCAGTGGTGGGACGATCGCCAGCAGGATGACGAGGCCGTGCATGAGCGTGGCCGTCCACAGCGGATTCCAGAGTTCGACCAGGACGCCGGCGACGAGCATTCCCGCGCCGAGCCCGCCGTTCTCCGCCATCGCGGTGAAGCCGAACGCGTAGCCCCGGTACGGCTCGGGTTCGGCCTGGATGCGCGTCGAGTAGGTGATCTCGGTGTAGCCGTCCGCGATGCCCGCTATCAGGGCGACCAGGAGCATCAGCGGGAACGGGAGCCCGGTGAACGCGGCGACGAAGGCCAGCGACATGACGCAGGTGCCGATGAGGAAGCCGCGCTGGGTGCGGCCCGGCTCGTCGTAACGGTCGCCGAGGCGCCGGCGCACGACGCGTACACCCTGGTGGGCGAGGATGAGGCCGACCGCCCAGACCGCGAAGAACAGACCCAGGAAACCGGCCGGGTCACCGGGGTGGTTCTCGGTGGCGTAGACGGGCAGGCCGACGTTGTGCGAGGCCGAGCCGAACGCGTCGACGGCGCGGACGGCGACGATGACGCCGATCGCGGGGACGGCGGTGAGCACGACCCAGCTCCTGGTGCGGCGCGGACGTTCCACCTCGGACTCCCGCCGCGGTGCGGCGAAATTCATCGGGACGAGGATCAGGATCGCCGCCGGCACGAGGAAGGTCGCGGCGTCGATGGCGAAGGCGGCCCGGTAACCGAGCCATCCGACGAGCACGCCACCGGCCGCGAACCCTGCAGCGGTCGCCACCGCGCGCCCGGTGACCAGCAATCCGTTGGCGGCGACCCGCTGGTCGGCGCCGACGAGATCCGGGACGCTGCTGCGCAGCAGGACCGCCGACGTGGTGCCCAGCAGCCCGGCGACCACCGCGACGACCGGCAGCAGCACGAGCTGGGTCTGTTGCGGGGTGACCGCCAGCGCCGTGAGCGTGGCGGCCTGCACGATGTTGCAGCCGATCAGGACGGGCCGCCGGGGCAGCCGGGCGGCGATCCAGCCGGCGCCGAGCCCGGCGAGGAATCCGCAGCCCAGGCGCAGGGCGAGGAACGCGCCGACGCCGACGGCGCTGCCCGTGGCCTGGTAGACGAACAGGTTCAGGGCCACCATGTTGAGGAAGCCACCGAACGTGGAGATCATGCTTCCGGCTGCCAGCAGACGGAACCGTGACAACGATCCGACCCGCGGTGGCGATGAGGTCAGGCTGGTGAGGTCTGCCACGCGGCCAGCATGACAGCCTCAAGGTCATCGATCAATGACGTCGATGGGAATCTATAACGGACAGTCCTGAGCGGCGTAGCTGCGGACCCGGTTGCGGCCTGCGCCTTTGGCCTCGTAGAGGGCCGTGTCGGCGCGGGAGAGAAGCAGGCCCGGAGAAATCTCACCGTCGTGGGCGGCGACGCCGACGCTGACGGTGACGACGCCGCCGAGGCCGCGTTCGTGCGGGATCCGCTGGGCCTCGACGGCCGCGCGGACCCGTTCGGCGACGCGCAGGGCCTCGGCGGGCGGGGTGTCGGCGAGCAGGAGCGCGAATTCCTCGCCGCCGTAGCGGAACACGAGGTCGGAGCCGCGTACGTTCTCGGCGAGGGTGGCGGCGACCCGGGCCAGGCAGTCGTCGCCGGCGGGATGACCGTACGCGTCGTTGAAGAGTTTGAAGTGGTCGACGTCGAGCAGGACGAGGGTGAACCGCGTTTCCCGGTCGAGCGCCCGGTCGAAGCCCCGGCGGTTGGCGATGCCGGTCAGCGCGTCGGTGGTGGTGAGCTGTTCCAGGCTGCGGTTGGCCGCCTCGAGTTCCGTGGTGCGTGCGGCGACCTTGGCCTCCAGTGACGCGTAGAGGCGGGCGTTCTCGATCGAGATGACCAGCTGCCCGGTGATCATCTTGACGGCGTCGAGGCGGTCCGCGGTGAACGCGGCGCTGCTGTGCGAGCGGGTCAGGATGAGGATCGCGTTCACCGCGCCGTGGTGCAGCGCCGGCACGGCCAGCAGCGAGCAGCGGTCGAGACCGGCGAAGCACGGGTCGCGCAGGAACCGGTCGTCGCGGGTGACGTCGTCGACCAGGACCGGCTCGGCGGTGCGCTCGACGTAATGGAACACGCCGATCGGCAGCAGCCCCCGGTTCGCGGCCTCGACCACGCCGAGCGGGCGGCCGCCGGTGTGCTCCGACGGGGGCACGTACCAGTCGCCGGTGTCCTGGTCATGGATCGTCACGACGACATCGGTGGCGCCGGTGAGACCGGCCAGCTGGTCGACGATGCTGTGGTGCAGCCGCTCCAGGTTGGTCTCGGAGCTGATCGCCTGGGACGCGCGCAGCAGGGCGAGGGTGTCGATCGTGTCGGCGCGCAGGGCGCTCGTGACCGTGGTGCCACTGTGGCTGGTCGCGGCGGTCCCGCGCAGGGCCGGGAACTCGGCGTCGAGCTGGGCGGTCCTGCCGGTCGCGCCCCACGCCGCCCAGGCCTGCCGGGCCTGCAAGAGGGTCCGCTGGGCCGCGTCGGGCAGGGCCTGGGTGAGCTGGAACCGGCCGAGACGCTCCGCGGCCAGGGCCTGGTGCCAGGGTCGCTGCTGCAGGGCGGCCAGCTTCCGGCATTGATCGTACGCCGTGAGCGCGGCCCGGAAATCGCCTCGCGCCCAGGCGTACTCGGCATCGACGAGCGCGGCGAGATGAGCGAAGTTGGCCGGCGCTGTCGCCGCACAGGTGCGCAGATGGTCTCGGCACCGCTCGATCTCGGCGTCGCCGTCCGGCTCCCCCGTGTCGCGGCGTCGCTCGGTCAGTGACAGAGCGCGCAGCAGGCGGATCAGGGACGTCGCATAACCGGACACCGCGGCGCGCAGCCGGTAGGCCTCGGCTGCATGAACGTGCAGCGCCTCGGTGTCCGCGGAGAGCGCGGCGGCCAGCGCACGGTAGGTGTGATCGATCCCGGCGGCGAACGGACTGGCCTCACGGACCGGCAGCACCTCCTCGCCCGGCGGCGTCTCGTCGCGGGTGCCCAGGAGGGTGCGGAGGAGGTGACGGTGGGCGGCGACGACGGGCTGGATCTGGGTGTGCCCGTTGCGGGTGGTGAAGGCCTCGGTGGTGGCGATCTCCTCGGCGTACGTGTCCAGGGTGCGGCCGCATTCGAGCTGCGCGCTGAGCAGGGTGAGGGCGGCGTGCCCGGCCATCTGCGGGTCGTCGCCGCGCATCAGTGCCGTGCGGGCCAGCGCGGCCTGTTCGATGCTGCGTTCCAGCGGGCCGGTCCAGGGCATGACGTGCAGCGACTGGCGGTGCCGCAGCATCGCGGTGAGCGGCTCGAACCCGCGCGCCGAGCAGAACGCGAGCATGTGGTCGCCGACGGCCTGGCTCAGGGCGAGGTCGCCGAGCGCGGGTGTCACCACCGGGCTGATCACGCCGAGCAGCGCGGCGAGCTCCGCGCACGGTCCCTCGTGGACCCACATCCGCCGGCCCTGCAGCACGAACCACGCGACGAGGGTTTGTTCCTGCAGGAAGTACGCCGTCGGGCTGAGCCGGTTGAACAGTCGCGCCGTCGCGAGGACCACGGGCCGGTCCGCCTCGGGACGGGCCAGGTCCTGGCTGAGGTTCAGCTCACCCGCCCACCGTGCGAGCTCGGCGACCCGCGCGGCTGGCACGGGCTCCGCGGGGGCCGGCGTGGTCTGACCCAATCGGCGCAGGAGGGCGAGGCCGAGGTCGAGGGCGGCGCGGTGGCGGTTGCGCTGGGTGAGGCTGCCGATCTGGATGCACGCGGGGCCGGCGAGGTCCATCGGGGCGGTGATCGCGTCCTCGATCGCCGCGTAGTCGGCGTCGGCCGCGCCGAGCAGGCCGAGCGAGTAGCGGACGGCGTGGCGCCGGACCCGTATCTCCAGCAGGTCGTCGCCGTCGAGGAGGTCGGCGGCGGCGGTGAGGAAGCGGTTGGCGGTGGCGTGGTTGCCGGCGGTGAGGGCGTGTTCGGCGGCGGCGCGGTAGTACGAGCGGACGCGGCGTTGCTCGTCCTCGGGCAGGTCTGCGCCCGCGGCCAGGTACTGCTCGGCGGCCGGGACGGTGCAGGTGGCGTCCTGGGCGAGGCGGCGGGCGAGGGCGAGGCGGTGCCCGGCCCTGCCAGGGATGTCGCCGGTGTCGAAGGCGGCCTGGTGCACGCGGTCGTGCCGGAAACGCAGGAGCTGGCCGTGGTCGCCGAGGTCGGTGTGCTGCCAGAGGAGCAGCCCGTCGTCGAGGGCGGGGCCGAGCTGCTGGACGAGATCGGCCATGGACAGGTCCGCGGCTACGGCGAGCAGGCCGGCGGGGACGGCGCTGCCGAGGTAGGCCATCGTGTGCAGCAGCGACCGCGTCGCCGGGGGCAGCTGGCCCAGCCGGTCCTGCAGCAGGTCGAGGACGTCGCCGCGCGCCACGTGGTCACGGATGGCGGTGTCGTCCCAGGTCCAGCCGTCGTCACCGAGGTGGAGCAGGTCGTCGCGGCGCAGTGCGTTGAGCAGTTCGAGGGTGTCGAAGGGGTTGCCCGCGGTGTGCCGGCACAGGCAGGTGCCCAGGCGTTCGGCGGCGGCGGCCGGGAGCCGGAGCAGATCCGCGAGCATCGCCGTGGTCCGGTCGGCGGGCAGGTTCTCGAGCGCGATCGTGGCCGGCGGCACCCCGAGGCTCCGCCAGCGGGCGACCAGAGCGGTGAGGGGGTGGCCGGCGTCGGCCCAGTCCGCCCTGAACGCTCCGATGATCATGAGTCCGGGCAGGTCGGGCTCGGTGACCAGGGCGTCGAGCAGGGTCAGGGAGACCGGGTCGGCCCAGTGCAGGTCGTCGATGACGAGGACGACGGGGCGCTGGGCGGAGGCGATCGCCCGGGTCAGTTCCACCAGGGCGCGGGGCAGCCTGGAGCCCGTACCCACCTCGGTGGTGGTGTCGGTGTCCCCCAGCAGGGGCGCGAACGGGGGAAGAGCGGCGGCGATCAGGCCGGCGTGGGGACCGAGCGCGTCGCGCAGGCGATGCTGGATGCCGAGGAGCACGTCGGGGGGTTCTGCGAGCAGCAGCGGGGCCAGACCGCCGAGGGCCTGCTGGACGGGCCCGGTGGTGGTGGCCTCCTGGTACTGCGAGGCCTTGCCGGAGACGAACCAGCCGCCGCGAGCGGTGAGCGGGCGGCGCAGCTCGTTGATCAGCGCGGTCTTGCCGACGCCGGGCACGCCGGTGATCAGCAGTCCGCGCCGGCTGCCGAGCATGGCCCGGGTGAAGGCGGCGTGCAGCGCGGTGATCTCACGGTCACGCCCGACGAGCCGGGCCGGGGCGCTCAACGGGAACGGGAAGTCCCAGCGGCCGAGCTCGAAGGTCTCCCGGGGCTGGTCGGCGACGCGGTTCAGGTCGCGCAGCAGGCCCTGGGCGCTCTGATAGCGCTCGTCGGGTTCCTTACTGAGCAGCCGCGTCACGATCTGCGACAGGGCGGGCGGGCAGCCGGGCAGCAGCGTGGTGAGCGGCTCGGGGGTGCGCAGCAGGATGTCGTGGATCAGGCGCAGGTCGTCGCCGGGCGAGAACGGCGGGGCACCGGTGACCATCTCGTGCAGGGTGGCGCCGAGGGCGTACAGGTCGGTGCGGTGGTCGATGGGCCGGCCGGTGCGGCCGGTCTGCTCGGGTGACAGGTACGCGAGGGTGCCGACGATGTCGCCGTGGTGCGTGAAACCGGGGTCGTCGTCGGCGAGGCTGGTCGCGGCGCCGAAGTCGATCAGGATCGGGCGCCGGTCGGGACCGGTGAGCAGGACGTTGGCGGGGTTGATGTCGAGGTGCACGACGCCGCGGGTGTGCATCACCGCGATCGTCGCGGCGAGGTCGCGGGCGATGGCCAGCACCGAGCCGGGGCTGAGCCTGCCTTCGCGGAGGACGGCTTCCACCCGCTCGCCGCGGATGTCGTGCAGGACGACGGTGTCGGCGATGGCGAGGCCGGCGAGTCCCCCGATCCCTGGGATGCCGCGGAGCCGGTCGAGGATCATGTTCTCGTGGCGGGCGCGGGCCAGGGCCCCGGTGCCGAGCGGCTCCTTGAGCAGCACCGTCCCGGCGTCGCCGGGTAGCCAGACCCGACGCAGCCGGGAGCGGCTGCTCACCCGGAGCAGCTCAGCCCGGCCGCCGGCCGCCGGCCCCGGCAGCTCGCCGCCGGGCAGCTCGTCACGGCCGCCGGCCGGTGGGCCGGGCGCCGTTGCCACGGTCATGCGTTCCTCCGCCCCGTCGCCTACCAGCCACGATGCCGCAGCGTGGCCCGGCGCGGGACGAGAAGGAGTTATCGGGTGGTTTTACCCGGGAAGCGCTTGCCGGCCTGCTTGCGCCCGCCGACCCGGGCGGTGGACTCCGGGGCGCGGGTGGTTGCCGGGGCCTGGGCGGGGGCCGGGTCCAGGGTCGGGGCCGCCGCCGGGTCGTAGCGGCGGGCGTCCTCGGCCACGGTCTCGTCGGGGTCGCCGGTCAGCGCCTGGCGGATGTGGGCCGGGGTGCGGTCGGAGGTGGCCAGCGAGCGCCGCACCTCGACCGAGCGGTCGGTCAGCAGGGTCTGCAGGTCGGCCTCGTCGAGCTCCAGCGCGCGGACCAGCGCGGCACGGACGTCGGGCGAGAAGTCGCCGGCCAGGATGTGCCGCTGCTCGGCGGTGGTCCGCGGGTTGACGGCGACGCCCTTGCGGACCCGCACCGTCTTGTCCTGCAGCAGCGTCGCGATGACGGTGGGATCCTGGGTGTGGGCGCCGAGCCGCTCCCGGACCTCGGGTGAGACGTCCTTGACCAGGATGGCCGCGATGTCGGACTCCAGCTCGGGCCGCTCGGCGAGCAGGCCGCGCAGCTCCTTGTCGTCCGCCTTGACCATGGTGTTGCGCAGGCGGTTGTCGCAGGCCGGGTTGGTCGCGACGGCCCAGCGCACCCATCGGTCGTTGTCGCCGAGCAGCCGCAGCAGGTTGTGCTGAGAGGCGGAGGGGTTCCTCGCGACCTTTTCCCGGACATTACGGTCACGGTCGCGGGCCAGCGGGCGCAGCGCCTCGGCCGGGGCGTCAGGGCGGGCCGCAACGGCCGCCCGCACCAGGGCGGACGGGTCGGAGGCCAGCTCGTAGAGCACCGCGGGGGCGGTCTTGCGGTCCTGTGCGAGGGAGACCCGCGTATCGATGTCGCCGTTCACGCGTTCGTTTCCCATCCGGCCATTCTCTCACGATGCGGATCGCCGCCCGCCGGGCCGCTTGCGGTCCACATGGAACCGGCCACGCGCAGCAGCTTCGCGGGGGCGGGCAGGCTGCCGGGGCCCGCTGACCTCGTTGGGCGCCGCCTGATTCGGGGATCTCCTGGAACACCGCGTTGTGGCACGATGCCGCAGTGTCGATTTCCCGCCGTGCGGCGCTCACCTCCGGACTGAGCGTGGCCGCAGCCACCCTCGCCGGCTGCGGTTCGTCCGAGAAAGCGCCGATGTGGGCCGAGGCACCGGCCCCCTCGGGTGCGCCTTCCACGGAGGCGGCTGACGTCGCGGCCGCAGTGCAGCCGGGAGCGACCACGGCTGCTCCCACGGGGCATGTGGCGATTGCGCCGGCCTATGCGGGGCGTGTGCGGACGGCGATGACGAAATATCTCAAACCGACTGCCGACAATCCCAAGCATCCTGGGTACGCGGGAGCCGTCGCTCTTGTCGTTGTCGACGGTAGAACGACGCTGCACACGGCTGTCGGAAGTGCTCTGCGCTACAAAGCGGGACCCGTGGAACTGGCGGCCGCCAAGCGCGTCGCCATGCGTACCGACTCCATTTTTGACCTGGCCTCGATCACCAAGGTCTACACCGCGCTTCTTGTTCTGCAGCTCGTCGACAAGGGCAAGGTCGATCTGCAGGCGCCGATCCAGCGCTACCTTCCGGAATCCACGGGTACGGGCAAAGCGGCGATCACCGTCGCGCAGTTGCTGGCGCACACGTCGGCGCTGCCCGTGGGCGCCAAGGTCACCGGAATGTCGAGCGACACCGCTCGGTGGCATTCCGTCATGACCACGGCGCTGGTGAAGGGTGGCGTGCCGGGTGACACGTTCCGGTATTCCAGTGTCGGGCTGATGGTGCTGGGGCGCCTCGTCGAGAAGCTCACCGGGAAGAGCCTGGACAAGGCGCTCAAGGACAATCTCGTCACGCCGCTCGGGCTCAAGGACACCGGGTTCCTGCCGCTGAAATGGGTGAGCGACAAACAGCGGCTGGTGGCCACGGATGCGCGTACCTCACGGGGTCTGCTGCGGGGGACCGTGCATGATGATGTCGCGAACATTGTCGGTGGGGTCGCCGGGCATGCGGGGGTTTTCGCCACCGCGAAGGATGTCGCGGTCATCGGGCAGCTCATGCTCAACGGTGGCACCTACAACGGCAAGCGGGTGCTGTCCGCCGAGGTGCTCAAGAAGGCGCTGACGAACGTCAACAAAGGCAAGAGGGCCATCGACGCGGAACGGCCGAACCGTACCGCCGACCATGGGCTCGGCGTCGAGATGAATCAGACCTGGTTCATGGGGAAGCTCGCGAGTGCCACGAGCTTCGGTCATACCGGCTTCACGGGGACGAGCCTGCTCGTCGTACCCGCGAAGAAGATGGTCGTCGTCCTTCTCACCAACCGGGCGCATCCGAATTGGAGCTGGTCCAACCCGGATACGCACCGTGTGGCCGTGCACAACGCCATCGCGTGAGGCTCAGCGGACTCCTGACACCTCGGCGAACTCGCCGGCGTAGGCCTGGGCCTGCTCCTCGGCGGCCTTCGGGTCGGGGCGGCGGTCGCGGTTGCCGGTGATGATGCCGATGGTGCCGATCACCGCGATGGCCGCGAAGGCCGCGGCGCCGAGGATCATGATGATCCGGTAGGTGGCCTCCTTGGGGAAGCCGGTGAGCGGGTTGATGTTGCTCTCGAGCAGGGCGACGATCAGCGCGCTGCTGATGGCGCTGCCGACCGAGCGGGCGATCGAGTTGACGCTGTTGGCGACGCCGGTGTCGGCCGGGTCGACGGCGGCGACCAGCAGGGCGGGCAGGGTGGCGAAGCCGAAGGACACGGCGAGCTGGGCGAACGTGCCGAAGACGATGAATTCCCAGGGCTCGTCGTGCCAGCCGACCATGCCGAGGAAGCCGACCAGGCCGAGGCCCGCGCCGACGAGCAGGGCCTGGTTGCCGCCGGCGCGCTGGACGAAGCGGCCGATGAGCGGGGCGAGGACGACGCCGAGCACGCCGCCGGGCAGCATGTAGATCGCGCTGGCGGAGAGGACCGAGGCGCCGAAGCCGTACCCTGCGAGTTTGTCGGGGGTCTCGGCGAAGTTGGTGATCGTCAGGAACGCGCAGAACATGCCGAAGCCGACGAACAGGCCGCCGAGGTTGGGCAGCATCACGGCACGGCGGGCCAGCAGCGACGGCTTGGCGAGGGGCTGCTTGATGCGGCGCTCGGCGAGGATCCAGCCGACGAGGACCACGGCCGACGCGATGAAGCAGCCGATGGTCTGCGGCGAGCCCCAGCCCCAGTCGGCGCCCTGCGAGATCGGGAGCAGCAGCAGGACGAGGCCGACACCGAGGATGCCCGCGCCGAGCCAGTCGACGGAGGTGGAGGCCTGCTTGTCGCGGACGTGGTGGGGCAGGGCGAACCAGCACAGGATCAGCGCGAGCACGGTGATGACCAGGCCGAGCCAGAACGGGCGGTGGTAGTCGCCGCCGCCACGGGTGAGCAGGCCGGTGCCGAGCAGGCCGACCACGCCGCCACCGCCGAGGGTGGCGCTGACGACCGCCATGCTCATGGTCAGACGGGCCGGGGGCAGCTGCTCGCGGAGCACGCTCATCGCGAGCGGGAACAGCCCGTAGGACGAGCCCTGCAGGACCCGGGCCACGATCAGCAGTGGCAGCGACGTCGTGGTCAGGGCGATCACGGTGCCGATGAGTACGGTGACCAGGATCGCGATCATCACGGGGCGCTTGCCGTAGACGTCGCCGAGCCGGCCGAGCAGCGGGGTGAGCACCGCGGCGGCGAGCAGGTTGGCGGTCAGGGCCCAGCCCACGGCCGACAGGCTGGTGTCGAGCTGCTGGGCGATCATCGACAGCACCGGGACCACGAGGGTCTGCAGGATCGACACGTTGGCGACCGCCACGGCCAGGGCGAGCGTGAGCAGCCCCGTCCGTTTCGTGGCGGGCATGGAACTGGTCATGCGGACTCCTGCGACATCGGTGAAGGCGTTAATCAACAGCGTGTCGATTATTACGATCACCACGTTGAACGCGCGGTGATCAACCCGACTAACCTGGGGTGATGTCCGACACGAGCACCGGTCGCCGCCGCGGTCTCCGCAAGGGAGACGCCCGCGAAGCGGACATCCTGCGCACCTTCGAGACCCTGATCGCCGAGCGGACCCTCGCCTCGATCAGCATCGACGAGCTGGCGCACGGGGCGGGCCTGTCCCGGCCGACGTTCTACTTCTACTTCAAGAGCAAGGACGCCGTCCTCGCCGCACTGCTGCACGAGATCGAGACACAGGTCAGCGCCGCGCAGGCCGACTGGTACAGGGGCAGCGGCATCGGCGACACCGAGGCCTCGCTGCGGCAGAACATGGGCTACATCGTCGACCTCTGGAAGGCCCGCGGCCCACTGCTGCGCCTGATCCACTTCGCCACGGACGTCCCGGCGGAGGTCCTCGAATACCGCAAGCGCTACCAGGAACGCCTGACCCGCCTCAACACCGAGCGGATCGAACGCGAACGCGCCGCCGGGCTCGCCCCCGCCGGACCGCCGTCATCGGCCGCGCTCGCCACCGCGATGATCCAGCTGCGTACCGTGCTGCTCTGCGACGCCTTCGCCTCCCAGGACGACACCGCCCCGGTCGCCGACCCCGACCAGCTCATCGAGGACCTGGTCGCGGCCCAGCTCCGCCTGCTCTACGGCCAGCTGCCCGCGCGGCTTCCGGCTTGAGGCCGGGGTCAGCTCTGTCGCACGGGCACCTCCCGGCGCGCGCCCTGGGGTGAGCCGAGTGCGGCCACCACCGCCAGCTCCGCGACCGACAAGAGACGCTCGAGCAGGCCGAGGACGTCGCGCCACGGCGGGCCGAGGATGAACGACGCTGACAGCGGGACGAGCATCACCAGGCAGGCGACGGCCACGTACCGCAGGGTGTGCCGCCGGGGCACCACGGCAAGGACGCCGAGCGGGAGGCTGACCAGGGCGACCAGGGCCGCGACGAGGTGGATCTGGCCGATGACGGTCGGCAGGCCGCCGGGAACGTCGCGGCGGCAGACAGCCAGGACGACCAGGCCCGCGCACCAGGCAGCGAAGAAGACGCCGGCGCGCGCGGAACGACGCCACGGGATCAGCAGGGCCGAGCCGGCGGCGACGAGCAGGACGGCGAGGCCGAAGAGCCAGCCGTGCGGTTGGCGCGAGTAGTCACTGATCATGTCGCGCACCGGGCTGACCGTGCGCATGGTCGCGTGCAGGACGAGGACCAGCACGAATGCCGTACCGATCAGGGTCAGTCCGATCGTGCGGGCCTGCGGCCGGTGAGATCCCATCCGACCAGCTTCGCTCGCCCGGCCGCCGACGACACCCAAAAGTGGCGCCCCGGCGGTCAGGGGAGGTCGTGCGCGGTGGCTAAGCCGATCTTGCGGTTGAGTGCGGCAACACCCTTGACCACTGTCGTACGCGGAACGAAGCGCGACGCCCACGTCTGCGCGCGGTTGCTGAAGCGACCCGGGTACGACGCGGGCCGGCGGCGCGAGTAGTCGTCGAGGGTCCGAGCTGCCACCGATGCCGTGGTGTCGGTGCGGCCCGCGACCATCTCGGCGGTGGTGCCGTCGAAGAAGCCGGTGTCGGTGGCGCCCGGGTGCGCGGCCATCACGTGCACCCCGGTGCCGCGCAGCTCCTCGGCGAGGGCTTCGGTGAACGACAGGACGAACGCCTTGGTCGCGGCGTAGCTCGCCTGGTACGGCATCGGCTGGAACGCCGCGGTCGAGGCGACGTTGATGATGCCGCCGTCCCCGCGGTCCGCCATCCGCCGGCTCGTCTCGTAGGTGAGGGTGAGCAGCCCGGTGATGTTCAGGTCGATCGACCGGTGGTGCCGGTCGAGCGCGGTGCCGAGGAACGGGCCGACCGCACCGATGCCCGCGTTGTTGATCAGCAGGTCGACCCGGAGATCGCGCTCGTCCAGCTCGCCCAGGAGCCGGTGCGGGCCGTCCGGTGCCGCGAGATCGGCGGCGATCGGTGTGGCGGTGACGCCGTGCCGGGCCCGGATCTCGGCGGCGACCGCGTCCAGCGCGTCCCCGGATCGGGCCACGAGGATGACGCCGGCGCCACGGCGGGCCAGCTCGTGCGCGTACGCCAGGCCGATGCCCTTCGAAGCCCCGGTGACCAGTGCGGTCCGTGCGCGGTAGTCGTCCACCGTTCCCCCAATACTTCGAGTCTCGAAGCACGTTAACACAAACTTCGAGCCTCGAATTATCTCGGGACCTGGTCGCGGGCGGCGAACCGCCTCAATGACCCCCGGCGGACCCCGGCCGTCAGGCGGGGATGACCGTCACGCCGTGGCGGTTCAGGGACGCGATGATGAGGTCGAGACGGGTCGTCTCCGGGTCGGCGGGGTCGACCGCGACGGGCAGGCTCCGCGCCGCGACGGCGTAGTCGGTCCAGAGCAGGTCGACTGGCTTCGGGCCGGGCAGGGCGGCGAGGAACTCCTCCCACGCCGTCCAGCACTCACCGGCGTACCCTCCGGGGCCTGCGAAGGCTTCGCCCGCCGCGCAGAAGAAGCTGGCCACGTCGCGGACCGCGTGACCGTCGAGGATGTACGGGGTCGCGCCGGCCACTACCGGAGGCCGCAATCCCTCGTCGGCGCGCAGGGATATTACTTCCACCCAGCCCTCCCGCTGGCCGACCGGGTCGGACTCCCACTGGCCTTTGCGCGTGATCGGACCCGCAGCCCAGCGGTGCCACCAGCGCTCGGCGCTTACCTGCGGGAGGACCCCCGAGGTCGCCGTGACGGCCCAGGATCCCCCGGACGCCGGGATCGCGGACGCGTTCCAGAACGGGTAGCGGCCCATGACCGCTGACCGGCTGTCGAGGATGAGGACCTCGATGTCGCCGGTCACCTGGGCCGGTGTTGCGGGCCCGGAGAGTCCGGCGAGGTGGAAGGTCATCACCGCGTGGGGCTCGTCGAGCAGCAGGCCCATGTCGTCCATGCTGTAGCGGCCGGTGAAGAAGTGCTCGACGCGCTCGGCGACGACGAGGTTGTCGTGGGAGGTGCCGAGGCGGAGGGCGTACCTGGTCATCTGAACGCCCTCCGCTGGGTTGGAACCGTCAGGCGGGGTCGGGGGTGAGGGGGATGCGGGAGAAGAGGTCGTCGAAGACGCGGCCGCGGTCGAAGGCCAGGGCGTAGTCGCGGGCTCGGATCTCTCGTTCCTTGCGTTCCTCGGCGGGCATTTCGAGGACTGCGGCGTCGACCGCGGCGGCCAGGGCTACGACGTCGCCCGGTTCGACGATGATGGCGGTGTCGCCTACTGCTTCGCCGGTGCCGCCGGTGAGGGTGGTGATGATGGGACCACCGCCGGCGAGCATTTTCTCAGTGAGGGCGATGCCGAAGGTCTCGACGAACTCGGGTTCGGGCTTGGTCGGGAGGACGTAGGCCGCGCAGCCACGCATGAGCAGGGCCTTTTCGGTGTCGTCGACGTCGCTGAGGAAGATGACCTGCTCGTCCTCGAGGGCCATGGCCTGGACGTGTTCGAGGGCGGGGCCGGTGCCGGCGACGACGAGTTTGACGTCGGAGCGGCAGCGCATCTGGCCGTACGCGGTGACCAGGTCGTAGATGCCTTTTGCCCGTGCGACGCGGGACAGGAACAGGACGTAGCCGTCCCGTTCGAGGCCGCGGGCGGCGAGGGCGGCGTCGACGGCGCTCTCGTCGAGGTCGAGGTAGGCGCTGGTGTCGATCGGGGGGTAGCTGACCGTGACGCGGCGGCGGCACTGCTCGGCGAAGTGGGTGCCGCACTTCTCGTCGACCTCTTCGGCCGAGGCGATGATCTCGTCGCGGGTGTATTCCGAGACGGCCGTGAGCTCGTCGTTCGCGAGGAACGTGGTGAACAGGGCGATCGCGGCGCCGAAGCTGCCGTCGCGCAGGCAGGACTTGATGACGTTGGTGACGTCGGAGCCGACTGCCTTGGCGATCGTGTGCACGTCGGGGTCGAAGCCGGCGGCGCGGGCCGAGATGACGGCGTCCACCATGATGGCGGTGTGCGGCACCAGGTACATCGACAGGCAGACCGTGGGCACCGGCTCGGCGAGCAGCTCGACCAGGCGGCCGGTGAGGCCGGCCTGGTAGCGCCCGTCGGGGACCCGGTAGTCGCCGACCGGCTCGGGGCGTTCGACCGTGATGCCCGGGCTGTAGGGCAGTAACCGGTCGAGCGGCTTCAACGGCAGACCGGCCGCTTCGAGGGCGGCGATCGGCCAGGTGAGGATCCGGACGTCGTCGAAGCCGCGGGTGAGCGCGACCTCGGCCAGGTTGCGGGCCTCACCGGAGTGACCGCAGATGACCGGGTCGGCGCGTACGGCGATGATCAGGCGACGAGGGGGGTGTTTCATGAGGTTCCTAGGGTGCGTGCAGATCCGACACTGAGGGGGGTCGCACGCCTTGCGCCCAAGCCGACGGTTCCGGACCCAGTTTCAGGTGCAACCGTCCGCCCTTGTGCACGTCGGCGGCGCTCAAGTGTGCACCATGCAAGGCTTTCCCGTTAAGGGTCGCCGACTGAACATATTGTGTCGGCGGGGTGCGGTCGATGCCGTCGGCACCGATCGGAGTCTCCCGGTGACCGCTAGTCTCCACCACGAACTCTTGGTCACCGATCGTGAGCGCACCGCGTTCGAAAGCGGGGGCGTTGATCAGGAACAGGTTCTGGCCCGCGACCGGGAACAGCCCGAGTGACGCCCACACGTACCAGGAGGAGAGGCCGCCGGAGTCGTCGTTGCCGGGCAGGCCACCGCGGCCCGTGCCGAACTGCCACGTGAGGGCGGCGTTGACCACCTCGGCCGTACGGTCGGGGCGCCCGGCGTAGTGATAGGACCAGGGTGCTTCCATGTCGGGCTCGTTGTTGAGGCCCTCGAACCTGTTCAGGGCGAAGCCGTGGCGCATCTCGGCCGGCAGCGGGCGCACCCCGGGCTGTGTGACGGGGGCTGCGCCGTAGCCGAAGAACTGGTCGAGCATGTCGATGAACGTCTTGTCGCCGCCGGCGAGGGCGATCCGGGCGGCCATGTCGTGCACGAGGCGGAACGAGTAGTTCCATTTGCCGCCCTCGTAGAACGACGAGTCGAGCAGCAGCCCGGTGGCCGGGTCGAACGCGTTGATCCAGCCGCGGCTCAGGTCGGCGAGGTCGTCGGCGAGGCGGTGGTCGTTGAGGGCACGGGCCACCTGCGCGGTGCAGTGATGGGCGTACGCGAGGTCGAGCGTGTGCGTGATCGGGTGTACGACGCCGTGCTCGAAGAAGTCCTCGCCGTACATCCGGCGCAGGTCGTCGACCATGTGGACGAGCGCCCAGCTCCAGTCGATGCTCTGCGGGCGGAGAGCGTACGCATCGGCCAATGCAGTGTGCGCGAGTGCGCTCGCCTGCCGGAAGAACCGGTCCGCACCGCGCGCCATCCGGTAGCCGATCGGGAAGTTGCCCTCCTCCTCGCAGACCCGGATGAGCGATTCGAGGATCGCGGTGTGGCGTTCCGGGGCGATGGCGGCGATCAGCGGGAGCTGGGTCTTGTAGATGTCCCACATCGTGCAGATGTCGAACGCGTAGGGCCCGGAGGTGGGCCAGAACGGGCTCTCGTCATCGGCGACGCACGGTTTGATCAGGGAGTGGTAGAGCGCGGTCGACATGACCGTGCGGCGTGCCGTGGTGCCGCCCTCGACCTGGACCTTGCCGACGGTGTCCCGCCAGCGGTCGCGGGTGTCGGCGTGCACGGTGTCGAACGCGGGACGCGTCTGGCCGCATTCGCGCTCGAGGTTCTTGCGGGCCTGCTCGTGGCCGCGCAGGGAGAAGCCGAGGCGCACCTCGATGGTCTGGCCGGCGGCGGCGGGGCCCATGAAGATGAGGCCGAACGGGCGCAGCGTGGTGTGCCGGATGCTGTCGAAGTCGAGGCGGGTGCCGCCGTCGACGAGGCGGCGGTCGTACCAGAGCATCTGGCGCCAGCCGGGGCTGTCGACCTCGATGTAGACGGAGAGCGGGACGCCCTCCATGACGACGGTGCCCTGCGCGCAGCCGTACCCCATGCTCTCGACCTGGGCCCGCAGCGGGACCGTGCGGCCGAGATCGATGGACAGCCCGCCGATGGACAGGTCGATGACCACGCGGGCGCTGCGCTGCTCGGGGAACGTGTAGCGGTGCACGGCGACCTTCTCGCCGACGGTGATCTCGCTGCGCACGCCCGTGTCGAGCGTCGCCGCGTAGTAGCCGGGGGTGGCGACCTCGTCGTGCAGCGGCCAGGACTGGCCGAGCTCGTCGAGCGGCTGCACCATCGGCGTCACGCGGACATAGTTGTAATACTTGCGGATCGCGCCGGTGCCGGACTGCTGAAAATGCGTGAAGCCCGAGGCCTGGAGCCGGTCGAACATCTCCTCGGGCAGGCCCTCGGTGCCCTTCTTGTAACGCCCGTAGCCGGTCGGGTAGGCACCGGAGTAGGCGCAGGCCGAGACCATGCCCAGTGGTGAGGTGGCGCCCGGGTGGGTGTTGCCGACCTGAGGTTTCGGCCACCACCAGCTCGCGGCGAGGCCGTGCGACCGCGGCAGGTCGGTCGCCGCGGTGCCGATGAAGGGATCTATGTGGTCGAAGATCTCAACAATCTACCCAGATCCGGCCCCGCAACTGGTTACAACAAGGTTAACCAGCTGCGGGCCGGATCACGTTCAGCGGCCGTCCAGGAGGGTATAAAGGCCGGTCCGGGGACTGCTTGCCCTCGTCATGAATCCGTAACCTGCCCTCACCGGGGCAGCCGCAGGCCGGACATGCCACCGTCCACCGCGAGGGACATGCCGGTGGTCGCGGAGGACTCCGGTGCCGCCAGGTACGCCACCGCGGTCGCCACCTCCTCAGCGGTGACCAGGCGGCCGGTCGGCTGACGCGCCGCCAGCCGGGCTTTCTCGCCGGAGGGATCGTCGGTGCGCGCGAGCAGGCGGGCCACCCAGGGCGTGTCGACCGTACCCGGCGCGACGCAGTTGACCCGGATGCCCTCGCCGACCAGGTCCGCGGCCATGGCCAGGGTCAGCGCGTGCACGGCACCCTTCGACGCGCAGTACAGGGCGCGCTGCACGAGCCCGGCGGTCGCGGCGATCGAGGAGGTGTTGACGATCGCCGCGTGGTTGCTGCGCCGCAGGTACGGCAGGACGGCGGCGGTGGTCCGGGCGACACCGACGACGTTGATGTCGAGCACCCGCTGCCACTCGTCGTCGTCGTTGGCCTCCACCGTACCGACGGCGCTGATCCCGGCGTTGTTGATCAGGATGTCGATGCCGCCGAACTCGGCCGCGACCCGGGCCGCCGCCCGTTCGAGCGAGCCGCGGTCGGCAACGTCGGCGACAACCGGCAGCAGTCCGTCCGCGGGCTTGCCGGGATCGAGGTCGAGGACGCCGACGCGCGCGCCCCGGGCCCGGAACTCGGCGGTGACGGCCGCGCCGATGCCGGAGCCGCCGCCGGTGACGACCGCGACCAGTGTGTCCATCGAAGCCATGGTGGTTCCTCTCTAGGAGAACAGGTGGTCGTGCAGGTCCTGGGCGGCGGCGGTGAACGCGTCCCGGTCGAGGACCGCCCCGGCGTACCGTCCGCCGGCCCGGACCGGCTCGGTGAAGAACAGATCGGGCAGGGTCCCGATTCTTTCGACGCCCAGCCCCGCGTTGATCTCGTACTGCAGGCGGAGCCGGGTGGCGCCGAGGGCCAGGACATCGGGGCGGCGACCGGTCACCGCTTCGACGAGGTCGGTGACGCGGCGCAGGGAGAGCGGCCGGGTCGGGGTCGCCGCGAAGACACATACGCCGAGCGCGTCGAGCCCGCTCCACAACCGCATCAGCTGGGCGGTGCGGTGCACGTCCAGCTCACCGCGCGGCCGGGGAACCCGCACGCCGAGCTGCGCCAACTCGGAATACGCCGAGGGAATGCCCTCGGCGGGGTCGAAGTCGAGGTCGTGCTCCACGATGTCGTAGCGCGGGCCGATCGGCGCGACCACGTAGGCCAGTCCCAGGTTCGGCTGCACACGCGGGTCGAACGGCGGGATCGCGACGCCGCGGACTTTAAGCGTCCCGGCGGCATCGACCGGGTCGGTGCCCTGCTGCTCGTGGACGCTCAACTGCGGCCAAGGGTTCGGGTCGCCACGGTTGGGGCCGAGTATGGCGAGGGCTTCCTGGTGCAGGCCGGCACCGGCGTACACCTTGATGCAGTCGGTCGGGCAGCCCGGGCAGGCCGCGACGGTCGCGCCACGGGCGATCTCCTCGGGTACGGTGCCGACTCCCCCGCCGCGGCTGGTATCGGTGAACTGGGCCACGGGTGCGTATCCGGGTTCGCCGCTCCACACGCCGAAGCCGGGCATGCCTTGTTGCCAGGTCGAGAGGCCGTCGGTGCGGGATGCTTCGGCGTACTCGGCGGCGATGGTCGCCACGGTGGCCGGGTCCGCGACCGGGGGGACCGCGTCGCCCACGCACACCACGGCCTTGACGTTCTTACGACCGAGGACGGCTCCGAGACCCAGTCGCGGCAGTGGATGGTGCCGGCAGGTGATGATCGAGGCGTACGGGACCCCGCGCTCCCCCGCCGGTCCTATCACCGCCACCGCGGCATCAGCCCCGTAGCGTTCCAGCAGCCTGTCGGTTGCCGGGCCGGTCGTCAGCCCCCAGATGTCGGCCGCCGGTTCGAGGCGCGCGGCGCCCTTCGTGACCACTATGCAGACCGGGTGCGGGGCGCGACCGTAGAGCACGATCCCGGTGACGCCGGCTTTCCGCAGCCCTGCCGCGTACGGTCCCTCGGCCCTGGTCTCGGCCACTCCCCCGGACAGCGGCGACAACCCGACGGCCGCGCAACGCGCCGTCCCGGGCGCCCCCGCACCGGCCACAGTTCCGGCAACGATCGCCAACGGCGCTTCTGCCGCTGCGTCCAGAGCCCGCTCATCCACAACCCGGTCTTGCACAGCCCGCTCGGCGGCGGCGAGCGTGTGCCGCGCGGCTGCGACCGGACCGTCGTAGTCGCCGTCGACATCCGGGACATCGGGAATCGGAGAGCCGTCGAGGCTGACCGTGATCAGGCCCACGCGGGCCCGTTCGGGAACGAGTAGCGCTCCAGCGACGCCGCCTTCATCCGGGCGGAGAAGCCGGGCGCGACCGGCGCCTGGTAAGCGCCGCGCCGAATGACGACCGGGTCCTCGAAGTGCTCATGAAGGTGGTCGACGTACTCGATAACTCTGTCCTGCAGGCTGGCCGAGACGGCGACGTAGTCGAACATGGACAGGTGCTGGACCAGCTCGCACAGCCCGACCCCACCGGCGTGCGGGCAGACGGGTTTGCCGAACTTCGCGGCCAGCAGCAGGATCGCGAGGTTCTCGTTGACGCCGGCGACCCGGCACGCGTCGATCTGCACGACGTCGATCGCCTCGGCCTGGAGCAGCTGCTTGAAGATGATCCGGTTCTGGGCGTGCTCCCCGGTGGCGACCTTGATGCCGGATGATCCGAGCCCGCGCCGGATCGCGGCATGGCCGAGCACGTCGTCGGGGCTGGTGGGCTCCTCGATCCACCACGGATGGTACGGAGCGAGCGCGCGCATCCAGTCCAGCGCGGGCCCGACGTCCCAGCGTTGGTTGGCGTCGACGGCGATGCGGATGTCGTCGCCGACCGCGCGGCGGGCCAGGGCGAGACGGCGTACGTCGTCGTCCAGGTTGTCGCCGACCTTGAGTTTGATCTGGGTGTAGCCGTCGGCGACCGCCTCACGGGCCAGGCGCACCAGCTTGTCGTCGGAGTAGCCGAGCCAGCCGGGTGATGTCGTGTACGCGGGATAGCCGTGCTCGCTCAGGTGGGCGATCCGCTGCTCGCGGCCGGGCCGGGCCTTCTCCAGCAGGTCGAGTGCTTCGGCCGGGGTGAGGGCGTCGGTGAGGTAGCGCCAGTCGACGAGGTCGACGATCTGGTCCGGGGTCAGGTCGCTGAGCAGGCGCCACAGCGGTTTCCCGGCGGCGGTGGCGGCGAGGTCCCAGGCGGCGTTGATGAGGGCGGCGGCGGCGAGGTGGACGACGCCTTTCTCGGGGCCGAGCCAGCGGATCTGGGAGTCGTGGGTGAGCCTGCGGGCGAATTCGCCGAGGTCCGCCGCGTCGCGTCCGAGGACCATGGGGGCGAGGGCGTCGATCGCGGCGCGGCAGACCTCGTTGCCGCGGCCGATGGTGAACGTGAATCCGTGCCCTTCGAGCCCCTCCTCGGTGCGCAGTACGACGTACGCGGCGGAGTAGTCGGGGTCGGGGTTCATGGCGTCGGAGCCGTCGAGCTCGCGGGAGGTCGGGAAGCGGACGTCGTACGTGTCGACCGCAGTGATCTTCATAGGGCGGCATCCCGCAGGACGCTGCGCTGGCGGCCCAGCCCGTCGATCTCGATCTCCATCACGTCGCCGGCCGACAGGTACGGGAAGCGGCCGGACAGCGCCACGCCCTGCGGGGTCCCGGTGTTGATCAGGTCTCCCGGTTCGAGGACGGTGTACTGCGAGAGGTGCCAGATCAGGTAGGGGACGTCGAAGATCATGTCGGCGGTGCCGGAGTTCTGCCGGGGTTCGCCGTTGACCCAGCTGCGCAGCCCGAGCTTGCCGGGGTCGCCGGTCTCGTCGGGGGTGACCAGCCACGGTCCGAGCGGGTTGAACGTCTCGCACGACTTGCCCTTGGACCATTGGCCGCCGGAGTCGTCGAGCTGGAAGGTCCGCTCGGAGACGTCGTTGGACAGCACGAATCCGGCGATGTGCGCGGCGGCGGCCTCGGGAGAGTCGAGATAGCGGGCGGTCTTACCGATCACCACCCCGAGTTCGACCTCCCAGTCGGTGCGCGTGGAGCCGCGCGGAATCAGCACGTCGTCGTCCGGGCCGACCACCGTGCCGGGGGCTTTGTAGAACATGATCGGGGTCGTCGGCGGGGTGGCACCGGATTCGGCGGCGTGGGCCGCGTAGTTCTGCCCGATGCACAGCACGACGCCGGGCCGCGCGATCGGGGCGCCGAGCCGCTGCCCGGTGATGTCCACCTCGGTCAGGCCGGTCACGGTGGATACGCCGCCGGCGGCGAGGAACGCGCCGGTGATGTCGGGGGTGACCGGGGTCAGGTCGTAGAACCGCCCGCCGAGGCCGGCGACGGGCTTCTCCTGGCCGGCGGGACCGACTCGCAGGTATTTCACGTGAGCTCCAGATGGTAGGTGCGGATCGCGTTGCCGGAAAAGATGGCCGGTGAGTTGCCGAGGAGGTCGACCATGACGTCCTTGACCTGGGCATACGTCGCGGCTACCCCGAGCACGGGCCAGTCCGAGCCGAACATCAGCCGGCCGGCTCCGAACAGCTCGACGGCGGTGGCGACGTAGGGCTCGAGATCGGCGGGCGTCCAGGTCGCCCAGTCCGCCTCGGCGACCAGCCCGGAGACCTTGGCGATCACGTTGGGCTGCGCGGCGACCGGCGCGATCAGCTCCCGCCAGGCCGCCAGCCCGCCGGCGGCGATCGGGGGTTTGCCGAGGTGGTCGAGGACGAACGTCGAGCCGGGCAGCGCGGCGGCGGCCCTGGCCAGCGACGGCAGTTGCGGGGCGCGGACCACGACCTCGTTGACCAGGCCGGCAGCGGCGATCGTGGCCAGCCCGGCGCGTACATCCAGGCGGTCCAGATGGTTGTCGGCCTCGGCCTGGACCTGATCACGCACGCCGGCCAGCAGCTCGCCGCCATACCCTGCCCTGTGCGCGGCCAGAACGGAGCCCAGCGCGGGGTCGGTCAGCGACGCCCAGCCGACCACACCCGCGATCTCCGGGGTGTCCCGGGCGATCCGCAGAAACGACGTGGTCTCCGCGGCATCGCCACGACCGGCCTCGACCAGGATGGTCCGCTCGACGCCGGTCCCGCGGAGAGCCGAGCGCAGATCATCGACGGTGTAGTCGCGGCGGATGCTGGTCAGCGAAGGATCCTGAAGCCACGCGTAGTCGGCCGTCCACAGGTGCTGGTGTGCGTCGATGATCATGCGATCAGTCCCTCGCCGCGCAGGTCCTTCCAGAGCACCGCGGGGATCGGCAGGCCCGCCATCGCGACGGCGTCAGTGACCTCGTCCGGGGTGCGGGCGCCGACGAGTACGCAGGTCACGGCCGGGTGGGTGAACGGGAACTGGATCGCCGCCGCCCGCAGTGGCACGCCGTGGCGGGTGCATACCCGCCGGATCGCCAGCGCCCGGTCGACCAGCGAGGCCGGAGCGGGAACGTAGTCGAACGTCGCGCCGGGCCGCGGATCGGCGAGCAGCCCGGAGTTGAACACCCCGGCGGCGATCACGCCGACGTTGCGGGAAGCGCAGAGCGGCAGCAGTTCCTCGGCACCGGACTGGTCGAGCAGCGTGAACCGGCCGGCGAGCAGCACGCAGTCCAGCTCGCCGGTGCGTACGAAATCTGCCAGCATCGGAGCCTGATTCATCCCCGCCGAGATCGCCCCCGTGTTCAGGCTCTTCAAGGCCGGCAATGCCTCGGTGACCGCCTGCTCGAAATGGTCGTCGGGATCGTGGAGATGCAGCAGGTCGGCGCGGTCCAACCCCAGACGTTCCAGGCTTTCCCGGTACGACGTCCGCACCCCCGCCGCCGAGAAGTCGAACTGCGGGGTGACCCCTGTCGCCTCGGCCCAGATGTCCTGCTCGTCCCCGCCGCCGGGCCGCAGCACCCGCCCGACCTTCGTGGACAGCGTGAACTCGTCGCGGGGTTTGGCCGCGAGCACCGGTCCGCAGCGGCGTTCGGCGAGCCCGTTGCCGTAGAGCGGGGCCACGTCGAAGTAGCGGATGCCGAGATCCCAGGCGCGTTCGACGGTGTCACGGGCCTGCTGGTCGGCGACCGGGGTGTAGAGCCCGCCGAGCGGGGCGAGCCCGAGCCCGAGCCGGGTGACGCGGACGTCGGTCGTCCCGAGCGGGACGCGTTCGAGAGGGTTCATGCGGCGCTCACGGTTTCGGCGGTGTGGATGAGGCGGATGATCTGCTGACTCATCCGGGGGTAGTCGTGGTCGTTGGCGAGCTCGCCGACGATGCGCAGGTCGTTCATGACGGCGATGCGGTCGGCGAGCCCGACGGTCTCGGGCAGGTCCGAGGAGATCAGCAGCAGTGCGAGCCCGTCCGCGGCGAGCCCGGCGATCAGCTCGTGGAACGCCGCCTTGGTCCGCACGTCGATGCCCACGGTCGGCTCGTCGACGATGAGGATGTCGCACTCCGCGGCGAGCCACTTGGCGAGGCTGACCTTCTGCTGGTTGCCGCCGGAGAGCTGCCCGGCCGGTTGCCGTGGTGACGAGATCCGGATGCCGAGCCGGTCGGCGTACGTTCCGGCGAGCTCGCGTTCGCCGCGATCGCGGACCAGGCCCGCCCGGGCGAGCCGCCGCCAGACGGTGACGGCGATGTTGCGCGACACCGGCTGATCCAGGAACAGGCCCTCGCCCTTGCGATCCTCGGTCACGTAACCGATGCGGTAGCGGTGCAGGGCTTCGCCGACCGTACGGATCCGAGCTGGCCGGCCGTGGATCAGCACGGTGCCGGAGGTGATGCGTTCGAGCCCGAGGACGGCTTTGGCGAGCTCACTGCGACCGGCGCCGACCAGGCCGTACAGGCCGAGGATCTCGCCGGGGCGCACGACCAGGGAGATGCCGCGGTGGCCGAGGGCCGTGCTGACGTCGCTCAGCTGCAGGGCCGGGGTCACTTCACCGTCGACCGTACGCGTGGGAAGCGCGATCGACGCGAAAGCGCGACCGACCATGAGGTCGACGACCTGCGCCTGGGTGTACCCGGTGAGTGGAGCGTCCTGGGCCACGCTGCGCCCGTCACGCAGCACGGTCACGGTGTCGGCGACCGCGAAGACCTCCTCGAGTTTGTGGCTGACCAGTGCGACGGCGTGCCCGGCGTCGCGCAGGCGCCGCACGACGGAGTAGAGCCGGTCGGCCTCGTCGCCGGTCAGCGACGCGGTCGGCTCGTCGAGCAGCAGAACCTTGGTGTCCAGGCTGAGCGCCTTGGCGATCTCGACGAGCTGGGCCTGGGCCACCGACAGCCGGGAGACCGGGGTGTCCGGGTCGAGCTCGACCTGCAGCAACTCCAGGCAGCGCACCGCCTCGGCGCGCATCCGCCGTTTGTCGAGACGCCCGCCGCGCGACGGCAGGTGATGCAGCACGATGTTCTCCGCGACCGAGAACGCGGGGATCAGGTTGCGTTCCTGGTGCACGACGCCGATGCCGGCGCGCTGGGCGTCGAGCGGGCCGGCGAAGTGCCGCTCGTCGCCGTCGAACGTGATCCGGCCGCCGTCGGGGCGGTAGACGCCGGTGAGCAGTTTGACCAGGGTGCTCTTGCCGGCGCCGTTCTCCCCGAGCAGGGCGTGCACGCTGCCGGGGCGCAGGGTGAGCGACACGCCGTCCAGGGCCCGGACGCCGGGGAACGTCTTGACGAGATTCTCCGCGAGAAGCATCAGTCCGACCTCTCCTGCAGCTTGGTACGCACGGTTCCGAGCAGCACCGCCCCCAGGACGACGGCGCCGATGATGAGGTCGACCCAGCGGGGGTTGATGCCGAACTGGGCCTGCATCACGTCGACGAGCCGGACCAGGAACGCGGCCAGCAGGGTGCCGGTGACGCTCACCATGCCGCCGGTCAGGGCCACCCCGCCGATGATCGGTGCGGCGAAGCTGGGCAGCAGCAGGTCGTCGCCGATGGTGGCGTTGACCGAACCGGACGCGGCGACGGTCAGCACCGCGGCGACACCGGCGAGCAGCCCGGACAGGCCGTGCGCGACGATCAGCGAACGGTCGTTGGAGATGCCGGAGAGCCGTGCCGCGAACGGGCTGCCACCGCTGGCGAGCAGGTGCCGGCCGGGGACCGTGCGCGAGAAGAACAGCGCGACGAGGGCGGCGACCGCCAGCGCGACAAGGAACACGGCGGGGAGCCCGAGGATCGACGCCCGGCCGAACTCCCGCAGCCCCGGCGAGTAGCCCTGGAAGGTGTCGGGGCCGTTCACGCCGTACCGCAAGCCTTGAATGATCGTCATCGTCGCGAGCGTGACGATGAAGCCGTTGATCCTGGTCAGCACGACGAGGACGCCGTTGGTGACGCCGGCGAACAGGCCGAGCAGGAGCGCGGCGAGCACGGCCAGGGGCGCGGGGAGCCCGGCCTCGAGCATGAGCCAGGCGGCGGCCATCGCGCAGAAGCCGGTGAGGGCACCGACGGAGAGGTTCATCTGCCCGACGGCGAGCACGACCATCTGGGACAGACCGATGACGATGGGTACGGCCAGGAAGCGGAAGAACGCCCCGAGAGTGCCGGCGGACAGCAGGTTCCCTCCGGTGGCGACGGCGAGGGCGGCGAACCCGGCCACGGCGATGACGGCGAGGGTGAATTCGGGGGCCTGCCAGAGATGCCTGCCGGGCAGGGTGCTGCGTTGCGTGGCGGTGAGGGTCATGCTCGGTTCCCCCGTCGTTCGGCGAGGACGTGGCGGGCCCGGTCCAGCGACAGGGCGGCCAGCAGGACGAGCCCGATGTAGAGCTGGAGCTGGTCGAGCTGGAACTGCAGCAGGTTGAGGCCCTTGTAGATGACCTGGGTCAGGGCGGCGCCGAGCGCGGTGCCCAGGACACTGACGGCGCCGCCGGCCAGCAGGGTGCCGCCGAGGACGGGGGCGAGGAAGGACGGGAGCAGGAACGAGTCGCCGAGGCTCGCGGAGAACGCGCCGTTGTTGGCGGCGAGCAGGAACCCGCCGAGCGCGGCGAGCAGCCCGCTCACGGCGTGCGCCTGCACGATGCGGTCCTTCGTGGGGATGCCGGACAGCTCGGCGGCGCGCTGGTTGGCGCCGGTCATGAGGATCTCGCGGCCGAGTCGGGAGAAGCGGAAGAGCAGACCCACCAGCAGGGCGGCGAGGATCGCGAACGGTACGACCAGGGGCACGCGTGGTCCGCAGACGTCGCCGATGCAGTAGTCGGCGAACGTGTCGGAGCGCAGCTCGCTCATGCCGGCGGGCATCGTCGGGAAGGCGACGCCTCCGGTGACCCCGGAGTACAGGATCGTGATGAGCCCGGCGAGGGCGAAGTCCATGGCGAGGGTGACGACGAACGAGTTGACGCCGGTGCGGGAGATGATGAGACCGGCGAGCGCGCCGAGCAGGGCTCCGACGGCGAGCCCGGCGATGAGACTGAGAACCAGCCCGGCACCGAGTTTGTCGTGCACGAGGCCCATGGTGAACGCGCTGGTGGCGGCCATCCGCCCGACGGCCATGTTCATGTGCCCGAGCGACAGGACGCTGAGCTGGGCGAGGCCGACGACGAGGTAGACGCTGATGTCGGACTGCAGCGGGGTCAGCGTGAGCCGGGTGTTGAGGAACGCCGGGCGCAGCACGCTGAACAGCACGACGAGCGCGACCAGCAGCACGACCAGGCCCACCCGGGGGTTGGCCCAGAGCGGGACGCGGTGCGGTGTGCGCGGTGGCGCGTCCGGCGGCGCCGGGGTTTCGAGCTGGGCGGTCACTGGACCCTCCGGTCGTCGATCGCGTCGCGGTCCCAGCTGATGCCGAGCCCCGGGGCTGTGGGGGCCAGGGCGTGACCGTCGGCGACCTCGATCTCGTCGTGGGTGATCGCCCGCAGCTGCGGGATGTGCTCGAGGTAGCGGCTGTTGGGGATCGCGCAGCAGAGGCTGACGTGCAGCTCCATGAGGAAGTGCGGGCAGACGGTCACGTTCGCGGTCTCGGCGAGGTGGGCGACCTTGAGCCAGGGGGTGATGCCGCCGATCCGGGCGACGTCGACCTGGACGACCCCGGCGGCGCCGCGGCGCAGGTATTCGGCGAACTGGCCGGCGGAATACATCGACTCCCCCACCGCGACCGGGATCGAGGTGGCGGCGGCGACCGCCGCGTGCCCGGCGACGTCCTCCGCCGGCAGGGGTTCCTCGAACCAGTACGGGTCGTACGGCTCCAGCAGCCGGGCGCGGCGGATCGCGTCGGAGGCGGTGAGGGACTGGTTGGCGTCGAGCATGATGTCGAAGTCGGGCCCGGTCGCGGCGCGCACGGCAGCCAGGCGTTCGGCGTCCTGCGCGGGTGAGCGCCCCACCTTCATCTTGATGCCGGGCCAGCCCGCGATCTGGCTGCTCCTGGCACCAGCGACGAGCTCCTCGGTGCTCAGGTGCAGCCAGCCACCCTCGGTGTCGTACAACGGGATGCGGTCCTTGGCACCCCCGGCGACCATCCACAGTGGCTGGCCCGCGGCCCGGCAGCGCCAGTCCCACAGCGCGGTGTCGATCGCCGCGAGCGCCAGGGAGGTGATGGCGCCGACGGTGGTGGCCTTGGTGGCCAGGAACAGCTCGCGCCACACCGCCTCGATGCGGCGCGGGTCGCGGCCGGGCAACAGTGGCACCAGGTTGTCGCGCAGCAGGGCGAGCACGGCGGTGCCCCCGGTGCCGATCGTGTAGCTGTAACCGGTGCCTTCGCCGCCGTCGTCGGTGCGGATGTCGACGAAGATGGTCTCCTGCTTCACGAATTGCTGCAGGGCGTCGGTGCGCAGGGTCTCGACAGGCAGGTCGATCAGGTACGCCTCGGCGTGGGTGATGACGGGCACGGCACTCCCCTACTGGCAGACGAGGTACTTGCTGTCGAAGTCCTTGCGGATCTCGTCGGTCTTGGCCTGCCGGTCCGTCTCGTAGTTCGCGACGTTGGCCTTGGTGACGACGAACGACCCCGAGTCGACCTCCACACCGGGCTGGGCCATGGTGCAGCCACCGGAGAGCTTCATCAGCGCGTACGAGCCGACCATCGCCTGCCCGACGGGGTTCTGCAGCACCGTGCCGGCGACGGAGCCGTCCTTGATGCCGTCGAGAATGGTCTTGTCGTCGTCGATCGCGATGACCTTGATCGGCAGCTTGGTCTGCGCGACGCCCTCGGCAGCGGCCACGGCCGGGTTGTAGGCCGTGTTGACGATCGCGCTGATCTGGCTGCCCTTCGCGGCGAGCAGGTCGGCGACGGCCTTCTGCGCGGTCTGCAGGTCGGTGTCGATGTCGGTGACGACCTGCACGATCGTCACCTTGCCGCCGGTCTCGGCGACGGCCTTCTCCACGCCGGCGATGCGCCGCTGGGTGTTCGAGTCGACCTTGTTGCCGGTCAGGTGAGCGAGGGTGCCGGAACCGCCGATCGCGTCGATCGCCGCCTTGGCGGCCTTGTAGGCGGCCTGCTCGACGTCGGTGGAGAGGCAGAAGTCGGCCTTGTCGACGTCACCGGCCGGGCACGACGCGAGCGAGGCGACGGGGAATCCCTGCCGCTTGAGGTCCTCGAACGTCGAGTTGATGTTCTCGGGCGCCACACCGAAGATCCCGAACGCGTTGTATCCCTGCGCGGCGAGCGACTTGACCACGTCGTTCTGCTTCGTCTGGTCCCAGCCGGACGTCTCGTTGAACGTCACGTCGCCGAGGGTGAAGTCGGTCTTCGCGGTGGCGGCGGTGGTCTTCCACGGCTGGAAGTAGGGATGCGCCCCGCCCGGGATCAGCGCGATCCGCACGTCTGCGGGCTTCTTGCCTGCGGCAGCCGCCTCGTCGTTGTCGGCCTTCTTGGTGCACCCAGCGGTCGTGACCAGGCCCAACACGGCCACCAGAGCTAACGGGATCCGCTTCATGCGGCTTCCTTTCGCCTTCGTAGATCCTATAGGATCTTTCCTGTGGATGTGTACCCGGTCACATCCACAGCCGTCAAGACACATATGAGAAATCGATCGGAAACACCATGACGCTGCCGCGGCTGAAGAGATCAACCCTGGGCGATGACGTGTACGACTCCCTGCGCGCCGCCGTCCTCGAGCACACCCTCGCGCCCGGCGACCGGGTCAACATCGACGCCCTCGCGCGCGACCTGGAGGTCTCGCCCACACCCGTACGCGAAGCACTGGCCCGGCTGGAATCCGAGGGCCTGGTCCGCAAACGCCCCCTGGCCGGCTACACGGTCAGCCCGCTGCTCACCCGCACCGAGTTCAACGACATGTTCGACATGCGCCTGCTGCTGGAGTGCGCCGCCGCCCGCTGGGCAGCCGAACGGGCCACCCCCGAGCAACGCGGCACACTGGTCACCGAGGCGGCCCGCACCGTCGAGGGCGGCGACGAGCACGCCTGGCATGCGGCGTTCACGGCCCTCGACGCCCACGTGCACGACCTGGTCGCGCAGGCGTCGGCGAGCCCGCTGCTGAGGGAGAGCATCACCCGGCTCCACGCGCATCTGCACCTGCACCGGCGCTATTTCCCGTACGCCCAGACAGCCGTCACCAACGACGAGCACCAGCTCCTCGCCGCCGCCATCAACGACCACGACCCCGACCGCGCCGAAGCGGCCATGCGCGAGCACCTCATCCACGCCCGCGCCCGCCACCTCGTCGCCTTCGACGAGTGACGTCGCGCCGGTGTTAGGTTCGCCGTCATGACGGAGCAGATCACGGCCACCCGGTTCCACGCCGCCGAGGGGGTCGGCGACTGGCGCTGCCTCTATCACGTGACCTCGGCATACTTCCGGACCGGCTCGCTGACCGAGGGCATCACGCTGGTCGACGCGATCGGCCGGCTCACCGACGAGGAATACGTCACCGTCGACCTGCGCCACAACGGCGTCACCGTGAACCTTTTGCGCCGTGACGTCGCCTTGGCACGCCGCATCTCCGCCGCTGCGACGGAGCTGAACCTGGTTGCTGAGCCGGCGCGCGTACAACTGCTGAGCATCTGCCTTGATGCCCTTGACGCCCCCTCGATCCTGCCGTTCTGGCAGGCGATCCTCGGGTACGACCCGATCGGCGACGACTACCTGACCGATCCCGCCCGCCGCCACCCCGGCCTCGACTTCCAGCGCATGGACGAGCCCCGCCCCCAGCGCAACCGCATCCACCTCGACATAGCCGTCCCCCACGACCAGGCCGAAACCCGCATCGCCGCCGCCCTCGCCGCCGGCGGCCACCTGGTGTCCGACGAGCACGCCCCGAAGTGGTGGACCCTCGCCGACGCCGAAGGCAACGAGGCCTGCATCGCCACCTGGGTCGGCCGCGACTGACCCTGCCGCGGGAGCCTCTTCAGCCCGCTACGCCGGGTTCCCGGTGATGCCGTCCAGGACGGTGGTCAGGGTGCGGTTGAAGGTTTCCTCCGCGTCCAGGTGGCTGCCGTCGACGACCAGCCGGGCGATCGTAGGATAGCGGCCCGTCGTGAACATGCGGGTGAGATAGGGGCCGAGCCCGGCCTGGAACGCGGGCACGTCGGTGCCGGTGGCACGGGCGGTGCGGCGCTCGGTGACCTCCCTGCGAAGGACTCCGATGAGGAACGAGTTGAGCGCACCGGCAGTTCGCTGCAGGTCGTCGATGTCGTGCACGGCGGGGGCCTGGCTGAGCGCCGCCGCGTTCAACTCCCCCACGGCCAGCGTGTGTGGTCCCAGGTGCGGCCGTCCGCCGAGCAGGTCGGCGAACCATTCATGCTCCAGAGCAGCGACCCGGGTCGCCCGCGCGACGGCCAGCACGGTCGCACGCCACCCGGCCTGCCGTCCGCCCGCCTCGGCCGGCTGCCCGCCCGCCTCGGCCGGCTGCCCGCCCGGCTCGGCGGTGTGGGTGCTGGACTCGGCGATCTGGGCGTAGACCTCGTCGACCATCAGATCGAGCAGTTCGGCCCTGTTGGTCACGTAGTCGTAGAGCCGCATCGGGCCGACGCCGAGCTCCTTGGCGATCTTGCGAACCGACAGTCCGTCGAGGCCCTGCTCGTCGGCCAGCCGGATCGCCACGGCGACGATCTTCGCCCGGCTCAACGGAACCGGCGCTGCCCGCGGCTGCGGCTCGGGGCGTTCCCAAATGGCGAGGGGTTCGCTACCGTACGGTGTATCCACAGATACAGCGTACGGTAAGGAGATCGGAATGCATATCGCAATCGCCGGTGGTGGCGTCGGCGGGCTGACGCTGGCACGGATTCTGCATCGGCACGGGATCAATGCGGTGGTGTACGAGCGCGAGGCGAGCCGGGCAGCGCGATGGCAGGGCGGCATGCTCGACCTGCACCCGGAGTCCGGGCAGCGCGCACTGGCCGAGGCGGGTCTCGCCGACGGCTTCCGCTCCGAGGCACGACCCGAGGGCGAGGAACATCGCATCCTCGACCCGGCCGGACGCACCCTCGTGCACCACGTCCCGGCTCCCGGCTCGTTCTCCGGACGTCCCGAGATCGACCGCCGCGCCCTGCGCGACCTCCTGCTCGACTCCCTCCCCGGCGACACGGTCGCCTGGGGGCAGCGGATCATCGCGGCGGCCCCGCGACCCGGCGGAGGCTGGGAGCTGACGTTCGACGACGGTCACCGCACCGGCTGCGACATCCTCGTCGGCGCGGACGGCGCCCGCTCAGTGGTGCGGCCGCTACTCACCGACGTCGCGCTCTCCCCCGTGTCGACAATCGTGGAGCTGGGAATCGGTGACGTCGACCAGCGCCATCCGGACCTCGCCGACCTGGTCGGCCCCGGAAACCTGTGGTGCGTCGGCGTCAATCAGATCCTGTCAGCACAACGTCTCGGCGACGGCAGCCTCCGCGTCGGCATCTCACTGCGTGCCACCGATCGCCCGCTCGACCGATACCGCGACAAACCTTCGCTGCTCGCCCTCTTCGACGGCTGGGATCCCCGCCTCACCGCACTCATCGAAGCCGCCGACAACACGCCGACACCGCGAAGAATCGAAACAATGCCCACGGGTACGCGCTGGTCCGGCCGTCCCGGCGTCACCCTCATCGGCGACGCCGCACACCTCCTCCCCCCGGTGGGCGAGGGCGCCAACCAGGCCATGCTCGACGCCGCCGAACTCGCCGGTGAACTCGCCACCCACCCCACCGACCCGGACGCGGCCATCCACGCGTATGAGGAGGCCATGTTCACCAGAATCCGCCCGGTAGCCGAGATGTCCGCACGGATCCAAGCCATGATGCTGTCCCCCACCGCCGCCCAGGACCTCGTCCGCTTCTTCACCCCCCGCCCCAAGCAACCGGCCCCTGCAGCCTGAGAACCCACCAGCGTTGACGGGCGACGGGCTTGCGCGCATCCACCCCTGTGGACCGGAAGTCAGCCGGCTTGCTGCTGGTACTGACCGTTGGGGCGGAAGCGGCCGGGCTTGTTCTCGTACTCCTCCAGCGCGTGCGCGAGCCACCCCGCCGTGCGCGCGATGGCGAAGATCGCCTCGCCGGCGCCGTCGTTCATGTCGTGGAGCAGGGCGAACGCGGCCAGCGCGAAGTCGATGTTCGGCTTGATCCCCGAGCGTTGCGTCATCGCGTCCGCGACCCCGGCGATGACGTCATGAGCGGAGCGCGACGCTGCTGGTAGCCGGGCCAGAATGTCGAGCAGGGTGGCCGCGCGGGGGTCGCCGCCGGGGTACAGCGGATGACCGAAACCGGGCACCGTGCCTGCGGTGCGGAGGCGGTCGGAGATCGTGCCGACGGGGTCCGCCGTACGCACCGCGGTGTTGAGCAGTTCGATCACCTGGGTGCTGGCCGCGCCGTGCAGGGGGCCGTCGAGAGCGGCGAGGCCGGCACCGACGACGGCGTACGGGTGGGCGCGCGTGGACGCCGCGACCCGGGCGGCGAAGGTCGAGGCGGCGAGGTCGTGATCGGCGAGCAGGATCAGTGCGCTGTTCAGCGCGGCGATGCGGGCGGGTGTCGGCTTGAGGGTGGTGAGCCTGCTCCACAACTCGGCTGCGGTCGTTCCTTCGACCGCGAACGCGCGCCGCGGCAGCGCGGACACCATGGTGCTGATGATCGTCCGGCCGGTCGTGGCCACGGCGGCGGCTGAGGTGTCGAACCGGAGGCGGTCCGCGGCGGCGATGGCTGCGACGATGACCCGTAGCCGGTCGGTCAGCCGGGCCTGCGGCGGCAGGGGTGCGGTGACGGCTTCGGCCAGTTCCCGCAGGGCCGGGTCGGGATCGAACCGGAAGTCCTCCAGCTCCCCGGTCCAGAGCAGGGTGACCACCGATTCGTACGACGCTGTGCGCGCCAGGATGCATGCGTCGTGACCGCGGTAATGTAGATGCCCGTCCGCGATGAGCGTGATGCCCGTGTGGATGGACGTCGCCTCGGTGCCGGGCACAGTCGGCCGCCGGTCGGCGCCGAACGCGGTGACATCAGCCTCGGCGAACAGGCTCTCCTTACCGCTCCCGTTGCGCCGCCGGACCAGCAACCCCCGGCTGACGTACGCATACACGGTCGCCTTCTTGACGCCCAGCCGCCGGGCCACCTCGTCGGTCGTGAGCAGACGTCCATCAGTCATGTGGACATCCTCTCATGTTGACTGGATCAACATTGACAGGTTGATTTTGCCGGAGCGACATTGATTCCATGCTGACCGTGAAACCGGGCCTCGCGGACGTTGTGGCCTTCGAGACCCAGATCGCCGAGCCGGACCGCGACGGCGGATCACTGAGATACCGCGGAATCAACGTCGAGGAGCTGGTCGGCCGGGCCACCTTCGCCGACGTGTGGGGCCTGCTGGTCGACGGCGACTTCGACCGCGAACTCGCCGCCGCCGAACCCCTCGCACTGCCGGTACATTCCGGTGACATTCGCGCCGACATCCAGGCCGCCACGGCCCTGCTGGCACCGACGTGGGGCCTGCGGCCACTGATCGACATCGACGAGGCGCAGGCCCGGGACGACCTCGCACGCACCTCGGCCATGATGCTGTCGTTCGTGGCACAGGCGGCAAGAAACATGACCGTCTCCCAGGCAGCGCAAGGCACAGCCGGCTCACGAACCACGCGAGGCGCGGCCGCTTCCCAAACAGCGGGAGGTGCCGTCGCCTCGAGGGGCGCGGCCGCTTCGCAGGCGGCGCTGGGCGCTGCCGTCCCGCAGGCCCGGGTCGACGAGGGCCGCTCGGCCACCGAACGGTTCATGATCCAGTGGCAGGGAGATCCGGACCCACGCCATGTGGCGGCGATCGACCGGTACTGGGTCTGCGCGGCGGAGCACGGCATGAACGCATCAACGTTCACGGCCCGGGTCGTGGCCAGCACAGGAGCGGACGTGGCCGCTGCGCTGTCCGGGGCAGTCGGCTCCATGTCCGGCCCGCTGCACGGCGGCGCCCCGGCGCGGGCACTCGGCATGGTCGAGGCCGTCGAGCGCACCGGCGACGCCCGCGGCTACGTCCGCCAGGTCCTCGACAGCGGCAAGCGCCTGATGGGCTTCGGCCACCCGATCTACCGCGCACAGGACCCCCGCGCCCGAATCCTGCGCGCAGCCGCCAAGGAACTGGGCGCCCCACGCTACGAAGCCGCCCTCGAACTGGAAGCCGCCGCCCTGTCCGAGCTACGCGAACGCAAACCCGACCGGGTCCTCGAAACCAACGTCGAGTTCTGGGCCGCCGTCGTCCTGGACTTCGCCGGCGTACCCGCGGAACTGTTCACACCCCTCTTCACCTGCGCACGAACGGCAGGCTGGAGCGCCCACATCATCGAGCAGAAGCGCCTCGCAAAAATCATCCGCCCCTCCGCGGTGTACACCGGCCCCGCCGGCCGCACCCCGACCGAGGTCTCGGGCTGGTCCCGCATCACCGCTCGCTGACCCCGCCCGCCATCATCACGACCGCCGCCGCCAGTTGCCGGCAGCGCTACAAACCGGCGAGCCCCTCGAATGCCTGCTCAACGAGCTCATCGGCGCGGAACCGGCCGACGGGTACGCACAGAGGCTTCCCGCCGGCCGGATACTCAAGCGCGGCCCGGGGTTCCGTGGCCGCGCCGGATCACGAAGGAGCGCCGCCCCGGATCACGAAGAAGCTGAAGTCTTCGCGGGCCTTGGCGTCGACGGGCAGCGGCAACTGGATCCGTCCGGAGCTGACCAAGCCGCGCACGACGGGACGGCTGAGCCCGAACCCCGCCGTGAGCAGGTTCTCGACCCGGACGGGTGCCGGGAGTTCGAACCGGACGACGACCTCGAATGATGCCGGGTCCGCGCCGGTGAGGTCGTAGAACGGCATGTCGGTCTCCAGTTCCCAGGTGCCGGTCCAGTCGAGCCGGTACGCGGACCTGGCGGCAAGCATCGTGTCCATGGTCAGCTCGCGCACCATGGCCGGATCATTGTTCTCGAACATCAGGAGGCGATCGTGGTCGAGTGCTTTCACGTTGATGCGTTCGTGGACGGGGATTTTCGACGTACGGTCGCACAGGTCGCAGCCGATGAGCAGCCAGACGTCGAGGAGTTTGCCGTTGGCGTTGACGCGGATCTTGCCGGTGGGGCGGTGCAGGTTGGACCTGCACACCACGCAGGCTTTGACGATGGCGGGCAGGCCGAGTTCCCGGACGACCCACAGGGCTTTGCGGTCGATGCCGGCCGGCATCGGGGCATGGTGATGACTGTTCATGGCTATGACGGGTTCCAAAGGTGACGGGGAGGCGCAGCGGCGCTGACTCCCGGGTCCGGTGGCAGACGAACCGGCGCCTGCATCGGAGCACGCCGGTGGGCGCGACGCCGAGGATCACGTCGCGCATGGGGGAAGCCCGCACCGATCAGAAGGTGCGGGCTCTCTGCGGCACGCCGGAGCGAGACGGGGAGTTACTCAACCCGTCTTCGTCCCGCACGTGCGTCACTACCTACCGACCCATGCGCGCCATACTGTTCAAACAGCGGCAGGCGGGCAACCGAATTTAGAGGGCGACGCCGCAGGGGCGACTGGACAACCGGCTTCACCGTCGAGAGCAAAGCCATGGCGGTACAGCAACGGCAACCGGCTTCACCGTCGAGAGCAAAGCCATGGCGGTACAGCAACGGCAACCGGCTTCACCGTCGAGAGCAAAGCCATGGCGGTACAGCAACGGCAACCGGTTTCAGCGTCGAGGGGTGTAGCCGTAGCGGTGCAGCAGCGGCAGCGAGATCGCCGTACTGACAGCACGCGGGCGCCATGGCTGGTGTGCCTGCCAGGCGTTATCGGCGCTCAGGGTTACCGGGCCGGTCCGGAACCTGCTCGGGTTGCCGGAGACCGTGTGGTTGATGTTCAGCCGGACAGAGGCGTCATTCTCGAACGGCCCGGGTGCGGCGGCCAACCCGACCAGGCCCAGCAGTGACTCCACCATGTCGCGTGGTGCGGCGACGAAGTCCTCGTAGCGGATGCGCTGGGCGCGGCCCGCGAACCTGCCCCGGGCCAGGCTTTCGATCAGCAGGTTCCAGGTCAGCCAGTTGGTGCTGCTCTCGGCTGCCCCGTGTGCCGCCATCGTCCGCGCGACGGCGACATCGGGGAGATCTTTGGGACGCATCCACGAGTACGCCACCGCGCGCGGGTCCCGCACCATGTGCACCAGATAGGACTCGACCTCGGGCATCTGGGCGAGCACCGCTGCCCCTGAGGGCACCTTGGACGAGTCGACGATCAGGTCGGCGCCGGTGACGGTGTGGATGGCGGCGTACAACCGGTACATCTCGTCTCGGTAGTCGAGTTGCTCGCCGGTCAGCTCGGCACGCGACAGCCGCCAGGTGTCGCGCACGCGGGCGACCCTGCGTTGCAGTGCCGCCGTACGTTTGGGTCGCAGCGTGCGGCCCGCGTAGGCGACGTCGAGGATGTCGCGCCACGTCCGGCAGAGACGCAGGCCGGCGCCGCAACCGCAGATGCGGCCCTGGTTGAGGCCCCGGCGCCACAGGTAGAACAGCTCACCGGTGGTGAAGACCGGGCCGTACGAGCCGAGGATGTTGTCGAGGATCGTCGTTCCGCTCCGGCCCCAGCCGGCGATATAGAGCACCTTCACCAGCAGCTTTGTAGTGCCGGACCCTATGAGACGCCGATGATCATCCTTTGTCATCCCTGAGGAAGGAGCCGGCCGACCAGAGCCGGCCGACCAGAGCCGGCCGGACGGAGCCAGCCGGACGGAGCACTCCCCGACGATCAGCGCGCGAGTATGTCGAGGTAGTGCTGGTTGGCCATGATGCCGAGGATGTTGCCGAAGGGGTCGAGTACGGAGGCGGTGACGAAGCCGGGGCCGCGTTCGGTGGGCTTTTCGTGCTCGGTGGCGCCGAGTTGGAGCAGTCGCGCGTAGGCGGCGTTGAGGTCGTCGACCGCCCAGTAGGTGATCACGCCGCCGGGACCGGTGGTGTCGTGCGGTGCGTAGCGGCGGTTGAGGATGCCGAGTTCGTGCTGGTAGTCGCCGATCCGGAATTCGGTGTAGGCGGGGAGCCGGTCGAAGTACGGCTGCACGCCGAGCACCTCGGCGTACCAGGTGGCAGCGGCCGCGACGTCGTCGGCGAAATAGGTGATGGTGGTGAGTCCTCGCAACATGGATCCATCATCTGACGTTAAGTGCTCACCTTCTGAGCACTTTTTCCACCAGGATTGACCCCATGCGCGCTGATCGTCTTGTTGCCATGCTGCTGCTGATGCAGTCCCGGGGCCGGGTCACCGCCGCCGAGCTCGCCGGTGAGCTGGAGGTGTCGGTCGCCACGGCGCGCCGCGATCTGGAGGCGCTGTCCGCCGCCGGGGTGCCGGTCTATGCGCAGCCCGGGCGGCGCGGTGGGTGGTCGCTGCTCGGCGGCGCGCGTACCGATCTCAGTGGCCTGTCGCAGTCCGAGGCGCAGGCGTTGTTCCTGCTTGTGGGCCCGGCCGCGGCGACATCCGGGCAGGCCAGGGCGGCGCTGCGCAAGCTGGTGCGGGCGCTGCCACAGACGTTCCGGGCCGAGGCGGAGGCCGCTGCCGGCGCGACGCTGGTCGATTCGGCCCGCTGGGGTGAGCCGGAGCGGCACCGCCCCGAAATCGTCGACCGGTTGCAGGAGGCGGTGGTGCGCCGCCGCAAGGTGCGGCTCAGCTACAGGAGCGGGAGCCGGGAGGACAGCGTACGCATCGTGGATCCGTGGGGTCTGGTCGACAAGGACGACGTCTGGTACCTGATCGCGGGCACGGAGAAGGGCCGCCGCACCTTCCGGGTCGAGCGCATCGTCACGGCCGAGAGCACGGACGAGGCCGCCGATCTTCCCGCCGATTTCGATCTGGAGAAGGCCTGGGAGCAGATCGTCGGCGAGATGGAGGAGCGCCGGTCACGCACGTGGGCGACCATCCTGATCAGAGCCGATTTCGTACGCATCCTGCGTACCCATTTCGGCCGGCACTGCCACGTCGAGGCGGAGCTGGCGGACGGCCGTACCCGGGTGCGGCTGGGGGCGCCGACGCCGTTGGACATCGCCCGGCAGCTCGCCGGCTGGGGTGCGCTGGCCGAGGTTGTCGAGCCGCCGCCGGTGCGGGAAGAGCTGACCCGCATCGGCGGCGAACTCGTCACGGCGTACCGGGAGGAGTCAGGCGGGGGTTGACGGGCTTGCCGAGAGCGGCGGAGGTTGACGGGCTTGCCGAGGGCGGCGGAGGTTGACGGGCTTGCCGAGAGCGGCGGACCACTCGGCGGCGGACCACTGGGGCCATCGGGACCGCCGCCGTCGGTTTCCTCGGCGGCCGGGTCGATGGTGATGGTGAGGGTGGCGACGTATCCGGCGGTGATGTCGCCGGTGACGGTGGCCAATTCGCGCGCGGCGAGGTCGTCGCTGAAGACGTTGTCGGTCACGAGCGAGATGCCGTCCATGTTGATGACGCTCTGCTCGTATCCTTCAGCGTTCGCGTAGACGTAGTCGGCGATGTCCTCGGGCAGGGTTATCTGCGAGGTCTTGCGGATCGGGCCTTCGCCGGTGGTGGCATTCTCCCGGGTCGAGTAGACCTCGAACTGGATGTGCGGCCGGCGTCCCGAATAGCGGGCCGGGAAGATGCTGGTGAATGTGACGGTGCCGGTGCCGTCGCAGACCTGGATGCCGCGCAGGTAGTTCTCGTCGGTGACGCCGGTCGAGTAGAGCGAATAGAGGCCGGCCCGGTCGCAGTGCCAGGCATAGACCGCGGCGCCGGCCAGGGGATCGCACTCCAGGTCCTGCACGACCAGCGAGAATTCCAGGGTACGCCGTCAGCAATGGTGTCCGAGTCACCGTAAGACGTACGGATGTCCCGGCGCACGGTGCCGTCGTACCTTCGGTCTGCAATGGACGCCGAGAGTCCGAACATCTCGATCCATGAATTGCTTGGCGTGAACCTGTGAGCACGGAACGATCCGCGGGCGCCGGCAACGCGGGGCGGCCCGCAGCCCCGGAATGCGGGACGGCTGCAGGCCCCGGAATGCGGGACGGCCGCAGGCCCCGGAATGCGGGACGGCCGCAGGCCCCGGAATGCGGGGCAGGCGTGGACCAGTGAATGCCGGGCGAGGCGTGGAACGGGAAATGCCGAGCGAGGCGTGGAACCGGGAATGCGGGACGGGCCGTGGGACCGGGAATGCGGGACGGGCCGTGGGACCGGGAATGCGGGACGGGGCGTGGGGGCGGGAATGCGGGGGCCGGGGCGGGTTAGAGGATGTTGCGGAGGCTTTCGGCGTACCCGTGGGGGTGGGTGGTGTTGCCGTTGTGGCCGCCGGGGAAGGGGACCGGGGGTGTGCTGAGGAATTCGGCGAGGCGGTGGGCGCAGAGGTGGTCGAAGACGGCGGGGGGTGTGGTCGTGCCGAGGGCGGGGATGATCCGGGTGCCGCAGGTGGGGAGGTCGGCGGGCTGCAGGGTGGCGGTGGCGATGGCGGCGAGGTCGTGGCGCAGGAAGGTGTCGAAGTTGGCGATGCGTTGCGGTGTCATCGGGTGCGGGGTGAGGCCGGGTTCGGTCGGCTGGCGGGTGGGGTCGATGCCGAGGACCCGGGCGACCTCGCGCATGGCTTCGGTGAGGCCGCGGTCCAGGTAGAGGCGCTGGATGTCGAGGAGCTCCCGCTCGTGACTGGCCTGTTCGGCCGGGGGTAGCAGCCAGGGCGAGACGGGTTCGTGGGCGATCAGCGTGTGGAGCTTGCCGGGATGCCGGACGGCGAGGTGCAGGCCGATCGAGGCGCCGAGGCTGCAGCCGAGCATGGCGACCGGCTTGTCGGTGAGCGCGTCCAGCAGGCGGCTGGCGTCGTCGGCGTGGTCGGCGTGGTCGGTGAGGGTGGGTGGGCGGCCGGGGTCGACGGGGGCGCTGCGGGAGAGGCCGCGCCGGTCGTAGGTGATGACGGTGTGGGTGGTGGACAGCAGGGACGCCAGGTCGGCGGTGCGGTGGGCGTCGCCCTCGCCGCTCTGACCGAGCAGGAGCATGGGCCCGCTGCCCTGGATCTCGTAGTACAAGTTCGCGACTGTTGGCATGCCCGATAATAAGCATCAAATCTGATGCATCACAAGTGATGTATTCTGCGGGTGTGAACGGCATCGACTTGTTCCTGCTCGGCCGGACCCTGATGAAGATCGGGGAGGAGGCCATCCCCGCCGAGGGCATCGCGACCCGGTCGGCACCGGACCGGTCCGTCCTCATCGTCGCGAGCGACATCCGCGACCACCCGGGCACCTCGGTCACGCAGATCGCCGACCGGACCGGCTTCCCGCAGAGCCAGGTCTCCGCCTGCACCGCCCGCCTCCGGGAAGCGGGTGCGATCGAGGCGGAGCCCGACCCGGCCGATCGGCGCCGGCAGCTGTTGCGCGCCGCGGCGAAACCCTCGGCGCGGGTCACTCAGATCCGGGCGACACCGATCGACGACGCCCTTGCCGCGGCGCTGGGCACTGACGACCCGCAACGACTCGCCGAGGTGACCGCCGCGCTGGAGACCCTTGCCCGCAACCTCACCCCGCGCGCCGTCACCCGGATGCGCTCCGGGCCCGGCGCCTGACGGCGGTCAGCGGGACCACCAGCCGCACGGAAGACCGCGGAGCGAAAGCACTGGCGGTCAGCGGGACCAGCCGCACGGAAGACCGACGGCGCGGAAGCGGAGGCGGTCAGCGGGACCACCAGTCGTACGGGAAGGTGGTGGGGTGGAAGCCGGTGGCCTCGGCGAGGGCGGCTGCGTCGGTGAAGCCGTGGGCGAGGGCATCGGGGAAGTGGGCGTCGCTGCCGAAGGTGACGGCCTGGCCCCCCTCGTCGTGCCACCAGCGGACGATGACGGCGGCCAGGGGAAGGCGGGTGTTGATCTCCAGGGCACGGCCGCTGTCCGCCAGGGTGTGCAGGGCGTGGCGGAATTCGGCCTCGAACGTGTGGGGGTCGAACGGGCCGGCCTCCTGGGGCCAGCTCCGGACGGCGTAGTCGATGTGGGTGAGCGAGTGGAAGGCGTCCGAGCCCGCGACCAGGTGGGGGATCTCCGCGAGGTAGTCGCGGATGACGTCGGCGGGTGCGCGGTCGGCGTACACCTCATTGGCCTCGGCGAGCCGGCCGGCGACCGGAAGTGAATGCAGTGAGCCCAGCACCCGGTCGAAGTGACCGCCAGCCAGCAGCTGGGTGACCTGGTCACCGAACCAGTGGGGTTCGCCGAGCTCGACGCCGGTGAGGATGCGCAGGCCGGGGAAGAGGTCACGGCAGCGTTCGATGCTCGCGAGGTAGCCGTCGACGTCGAAGGGCGGCGGGGTGAAGTCACCCCAGGTGACGAGGTCCATGTGTTCGGTGAAGGCGAGCGCGGGCAACCCGATCTCGACCGCCCGCGCGCAGGTCTTCTCCATCGACGCGCCGCGTTGGACGGCGTCCCAGGACCATTCACTGTGCACGTGACTGTCAGCGGGAAGCCGCATCGGCGTTCCTCTCCTCCGGGTAAAACACATGATCATCATGGCGTGCGACCTGCCGGGTTGCCGAGGACGGTACTGATCATGCACAGTCGTCCGGACCGACAGCGGAGGCGACGACATGAGCGACGAGCGTTATCGATCCCGTCACCGGCGGCCCGGCGAGGGCAGGGCGCCCATCGCGCTGCTGGTGGTGGTGGTGCTTGTCGGTGTGCTCGGCATCGGTGGATACCTGGGCCGGTCGCGGATCCAGGCCTACCTGCCCGCGGCGGACTACGACGGCGCGGGAACCGAGGCGGTGCAGGTCACGATCGCCCAGCACGCGACGCTCACGACGATGGGTGACACGCTGGTCACCAAGGATGTCGTGCAGAGCACCCGGGCGTTCGTCGAGGCAGCCGACGCGAACCCCAAGGGGCAGAACATCGGGCCCGGCACGTACAACCTGAAGAAGCACATGTCGGGGGCCGCGGCGGTGACTCTGCTGCTGGATCCGAAGGCCCGGGTGGTCAACGGTGTGCCGATTCCCGAGGGGACGACCGCGAACGGTATCTACGACCTTCTCGCCGAGTCGACCGGGCTCAAGGTCGACGATTTCAAGAAGGCGGCCAAGGACCCGAAGGCGCTCGGCGTCCCCGATCTGTGGTTCGAGCGCACCGACGGCCAGCAGGTCACGAAATCGATCGAGGGTTTCCTGTTCCCGGCGACGTACGAGTTCCCGAAAAAGGGCACCGCCGCGGAATACCTCAAGCTGATGGTCAAGCAGTTCCTGACCGTCGCGGACAGCATCAATTTCGTGAAACGCGCCGAGAACGACCGGAAGATCAGCCCGTACGAGGTGCTGACCGTCGCGTCGTTGTCGCAGGCCGAGGCCGGTAACAAGGACGACCTCGGCAAGGTGTCACGGACGGCGTACAACCGCCTCTACGGCGACAACTCCGACCAGCTCCCGTGCAAGTGCCTGGAGTACGACGTGGGCATCAACTACTACTACCAGCTCACCGGGAAGCCCACGAAACCGTCGGGCAAGATGACCCGCGCGGAGCTGCGTGACCCGAAGAACCCGTACCGGCTGCACGACAAGGAAGGCCTCACGCCGACCCCGATCAACAATCCGGGGAAAGCGGCCATGGAGGGCGCCCTCGACCCGCCGAAGGGCGACTGGCTGTTCTTCGTCGCGACCGACAAGCAGGGCCATTCGGTCTTCACCCGCGATTACCAGAAGCACCTGCAGAACATCGAGACCTCGAAGAAGAACGGCGTGCTCTAGATCGTCCGTTCCGTGACGGCGACCTTGAAGCGCTTTCCCGGGTTCGGGCCGGGCGTAGCGGTGATCCGCAACGGCTGATCCGGCCGGGGCAGCGTGGCTTTCAGATTGCGGACCAGCATCGCCATGGTCGCCACTGCCAGGACCTCGGTCATGCCGGCGCCCAGGCAGGTGTGGCTGCCGACCGAGAACGGCGCATAGACCGATGCTTTGCGGCCGGCGGCGAAATCCCGGTCGATGTCGAACGTTCCCGGATCGGGGAAATGCTCCGGCAGCTGATGCGGCACCGATGTCGCGACGAGCACCCGCCGCCCTTCCTCGATGCGAAAACCCGCGAAGTCAAAGGACTTCAGCACCGTACGCGCGGAGCCCGGCGCCGGCGGATACACCCGTAACGTCTCCATCACGAGCCCGTGCAGCGCCGGCATCCCCCGGAGCCGCTCGAAAGTGAGCCCGCCGTCGTCGTACGCGGCGTCGACCTCCGTCGTCACGCGCGCGAGAACGCCAGGGTGGCGCAGCATCGCGTACACCATGAAGCTGTAAAGGTAGGCGACGGTGTTGACGCCGGCGAAATAGCCCTGCAGCGCCATTCCCGCCCGGACGTCCAGCGGATAGGGGTCACCGTTCTCGTCCACGGCCGCCAGGGCCCGGTCGAGCAGATCCGTGGTGTCGTGCCGGGGATTCGCCGCGCGTTGCGACAGTGCGTTCCGGGCGAACTCGTGGATCTCTGCGCGGGCCCGGCGATAGGCGGGCCATTTCAGCGCCGCCGCCGGCCATTTACCGGTGACGGTGACGTCGAGGACCAGCTCGAACGCCGACCGCAGCTTCTCGAACTCGGCAGCGGAGCTCTCCCCGGTCAACGCGAGGGACAGCTGCGCGGCGGCGAGCCGCTGGAACTGGTCCACCACCGGCAGCGCGGACCGGCCCTGCCAGCCGCGGAAGGTCCGCTCGGTCTCGGCGACGACGTCGTCCCAGCGGGCCGCCAGCAGGTCCCGGGACAACCCGGTCGCCAGAATCTTGCGCAGATGCCGGTGCGGGCGGCCGCGCAACACGTGGACCCGCATCGTCCACTCACGATTGAGGCCGCCGAAGCTCTCCTCGCTGGAGAACACCTCGTCGCCGTGTTCGAGCAAGAACCGGTTCGCGCGCTCGCCGGCCATGATGACGAACGCCTGGTTGAGGGCGCGCACCCGGAAGACCGGGCCCATCCGCAGGTGGGTGTCCACGAGGAACCGCTGGACGTCACCCATCATCGGCAGGGCGTTACCGAGCAGTGGAATCCCGGGAACGACCGGGGGGAGCGGTAGGACGGCCATGCCGTGCATTCTGACGTGAGCGCGCTACCCGATCCAGTGCAAGGCGTCGTCGTGCGGAACGTTGTCGCGGGCGCTGGGCCGCTCCCCCAGCCCGCGGCCGATCACGTCCGTCCCGGCCGGGGTGACCGGGGAACGGGCGAAGGTGAGCACGATCAGCTCGTGGTCGTCGCTGAGATGCTCGACGCTCCACCGGCTGGTCAGCACGCCGAGCAGGCCCCGCCCGCGCCACGTGAACGCCCCGGTTCCCGCGTCGAAACTGTCGACGCCGGAGATCGTCCTGGTGGCGCCGGACCGGGTGCGGTAGGTGACGTCGTCGCTGAGGGTCAGCGACGGGCCGGGCTGCAGCGCGTACGTGAAGACCGGTTGCAGCCGCCGCCCGGACAGCCACATGGGGAACGTCGTGGCCAGCACCCGCCACTGCCCCGGCAGGGCCTGCCGTAATACGTCCGCGTCACGCATCGGCCGACCCTATAGTGAAAGGCCGCCCTGCGGGGCGACGCCGGCGAGGGCGCGATCCGACTCACTCACTGACCATCACGGGTACGCGGGCAACCCGCACAGTGTCATCGAAACAATTCCGCTCGAGCAGCAGCCCCGAGCGGACCATCCACACGACAGCGTCAACATCCAGAATCTCCGCCACCCTGGACGCCGCCCCCGCACCGTCCAGGGCCACACTCGGGACGCTCAGGCTCCCCCACATGATCATCACCTCGCCGCCCCCGCCCAGAAACTCCTGAACCAGGTGTTCACCGCCCTCAGCAACGAGGTCGTCCACCACCTCTGCCCAGTCGACGCAGCCGTCGCGGTCCTGCGGGAACCGCCGGAGGCTGTCGCGCTCGCAACGCTCGTGTTCGGCGTAGTCCAACAGCCGAATCCCCGGCCGCCCGGCCCACGTCAGCAACCGCCCCGACCCTTCGGGCGCACGAACCACTTTCGCCATCCAGCCCGGCAGCAGATCCGCCCGGCTCCCGTACAACTCCATGTCGATCATTATGCGGCGCCGGAACCGCGACGATCTCTCAGGAGAAATCGGCGGCCTCGGTGACAAGCCGGTCGACGGTGGCGACGGGCATGAGAAAGGCGATGTGCCACGTCTCGTGGTCGGGACCGATCAGGGCGGTGACGGTGCCGTCCTCGATGCACCAGTGGACCGGGATTTCACCGGCCGTGCCGACCTGCAACGTGCGCCGGGAATTCCAGTCCGCTTCACGGATGGCCCGCATGCGGACGATATCGCTCAGATGCGCCTATGTAAGCGTAGTTACTGTAATTACGCTTACATAGGCGATATCGGCACCTAGGCGAGAATGCCGCGGTCCTGGAAAGCCTTGCGGGTCTGCGCGGCGGCGCGTGCCCCGTACAGCACCCGCGCAGTGGCAACAGTCGCCTCGGCGGCCTTGGGCATCGTGACGTCCGGGGTGAAGCGGAACTGGGCCTCGAGGATCACCCGGTTGGCCTTCGTACGCCCGAGGGCCCGGTTGACGTCCCAGATCGCATGCGACCAGATCTCCCCGTCGGCGTGAACCTCGCCCTCGAGATCATCCGGGTAGACCTTGGCGGTGTCGGTGCGGCGCAGGCAGTGCGGCTCGTCGTCGGTGTACGACGTGGCGTCCCAGTCCATGACGCAGGCCCACGGCGTCACGGCCGTGTTGGGGCTGGTGGCCTGCGACATCGTGACGGCCCAGTAGTCGCCGAAGCCCTCGCCGATCGAGCCGGCCTCCTCGGACTCGCCGAAGCCGGGGACCTGGTCGTCCTGGATGGCGTGGCCGTACTCGTGCCAGATGACCTCGTTGTCCTCGGCGTCGTCGACGCCGCCCGTGCCGAAGGTGATGGCGTCGACCGACGGGTCGTAGTAGGAGTTGTCGTCGGTGAAGCCGGTGGTGTAGTAGTCCTGGGCTTCGTTGTTGACGTCGATGAAGCCGAGGCGGTGGATGTAGTCCTCCGCGGAGGTGATGCTGTGGTACGCGTTGACCTGCTCGAAGCCGGGCTCGTCCCGCTGGTACTTGTAGACGCGGCGGGCTGAGGTGACGGCGGGTTCGCTGAGGTTGTTCGCGTACGAGCCCTGCAGGGTGTCCTTGCCGGGGTCGAGGTGGCGCAGGACGACTCTGCGGTAGGCCGGGGCCAGCGCCGGGTAGTCGGCGTCGTCCTGGTCGGTGAGCGTCTCGTTCTGCAGTGCGACGACCGGGTTGGGGTCGAAGACCTGGCCGGTGCCGTTGGCTTCGCGGGCGGTGTTCTCCTCGCGCAGGACGGCGCCGCTGGCCGCGTCGACCAGGGAGCGGATGGTGCCCCGGTCGGCAGGGGTGAGGGTCTTCCAGGCGAGTGTGGCGGTCGTGCCCGGGACGATGACGAGTTCACTGTCGGCGGGCTGTTCGCCGAGGCGGCCGGCGACCGAGGTCCGGACCCGCTGTTCGGTCAGGGCCGCTGCGGTGCCGGCCAGGCCCTTGACGGGTACGCGCCCGTCGTCGACGGTCACCGTCCCGTCGGTGCTCTTGTGGGTGGCGTAGTAGCCGCCGAACACGGGGATGCCCTGGTAGGTCTGCTGGTACCAGGTGTGCGTACCCGTCAGAGAATGCCGGATCTGGATCTGTCGCAGGTCGCCGGGCAGCGCCGCCGGGGCGGCGTACGCGGGTAGTGCCACTGCCGTCGTGAGGCAGGTGGCGAGCACCGAGGCGAGCACGAGCGATGTCTTTTTCAACGCTTCCCCCACAGTCGTGCGTAGATCGATCGATGCTAGTCGCTGTGTCGTTGATCCCGATACGGTGGCGGGCGGGGTTTGGGCCTTCGGGGCAGACGTTCCTGGGATAGCGTGTGTCGCCGTCTACATGTCAGGAGACCCCTATGCCCGAGAATGAGAGCGCGCCGGAAGACGTGAGCGCGCAGGAGAACGGGTCCGTGCCGGAAGGCGACGGCGAGCCGGAGCCCGAGGTCTTCACCAACCGGGCCGCCCGCCGGGCGAAGGGCAAGGGCGGCGTGAAGCCCGAGGTCTTCGCGAAGGGCCAGCCCCCGGTGGGTCGCGGCGCAGTCCAGAGCCCCCGTCAGTACGGCAACCGCCGCAGCGGCTGACCGAAAGCCTCACCAGGGACCCGGATCCGCGTACGCGCTGGTCCGGGTCCCGATGTCTCTGCGGACCCTAAAGTTAGCCTAGGCTAACCTCACCCTATGGTGAAACGGCCTCGGACAACCCCGAAGAAGCCCCAGCTGTACCGCGTCGAGGTCCTCCGGGCCGAACGACTCACCCCGCACATGCAGCGCGTCACCGTCGGCGGCACAGCCCTCGCCGACTTCCCGTGGATGGGCTACGACCACTGGTTCCGCCTGTTCGTACGCCTCCCCCACCAGAGCGCCTTCGCCATGCCGGAGATCTCCGGCAAACAGTGGTGGCTGAAGTACCTGGCAGCCGCGGAGACGACGCGCCCCCACTGCGCGAACTACACCATCGCCGACTTCCGCGCCGCCGACGCCGAACTGGACATCGACTTCGTCGTCCACCTCGGCCCCTCGGGCGAACCGGAAGGCCCCGCCGCCATCTGGGCCTGCGCCGCCACCCCCGGCGAAAAACTCGCCATCTTCGACCAGGGCATCCTCTTCGCCCCACCCGCCGACACCACCGAACTCACCATCGTCGCCGACGAAAGCGGCCTGCCCGCCGTCACCGGCATCCTCCGCTCCCTCCCACCCGGCACCACCGGCCGCGTCATCCAGGAGGTCCCCACCGCGGCCGACCACCGCGACCTCCCCGCCCCCACCGGCATCACCATCACCTGGATCAACCGCGACGACCCCACCGCCGTCCCCGGCGTCAAAGCCCTCCAAGCCCTGCAAACCCTCGAAAACCTCGACCCCCACGGGTACGCCTTCGTCGTCGGCGAAGCAAAACTGGCCACCCACGGCCGCCGCCACCTGCACCACATCGGCCTCCCCAAGGACCGCATCACGTTCTCCGGCTTCTGGAAACACTGACCGCCGGATCGACCCGGTACCGGGGTTGCGGCGCGCATCAGCACGCTTCTAAAGTGCGGCAAAAGGGGAGGGGCCGCGATGGGCGTCAACGTCAGGAACGCGCTGCGGGAGACCGCGGACAAGCTTCGTGCCGTGGTCGCCGACACCATCTCGACCGACGAGCTGACCAGCCAGAACGTCCACGCTGCGGGCAGCGACCCGGGACCGTTGCCCAAGCTGCCGCTGTGAGCACCAACCCCCTCGTCGCCCCGAGCAGCGACTCGACAACCTGGTACACCGGCCTCGGTCTCGTCGAGGACGCCGCGGACATCACCAACGGCATCCGCAGCAACAGCTGGGTCGACGGCTCACTGGGCGGCGTAGGCGCCTCGCTCGACATGCTCTCCCTCGCCGTCGACCCGCTGGGCACCCTGGTGTCCTGGGGCGTCTCCTGGCTGATGGAGCACGTCCAGCCGCTCAAGGACGCCCTCGACTGGCTCGCCGGCAACGCCGACGAGGTCGCCGCGCACGCGGCCACCTGGTCGAACGTCTCGGCCTTCACCGACCAGGCCCGTCAGCAGTACGCCGACCGCCTCGGCGCCGAGGTCTCCGAATGGTTCGGGCCCTCCGGTGACGCCTACCGTGAACATGCCGCCGCACAGATGCATGTTCTTGAAGGCCTGGCGACAGCAGCGCAAGGCATCTCGTACGCGGTAGAAGGCGCCGGCCTGCTGGTCGCCCTCGTCCGCGGCATCGTCCGCGACCTGATCGCCGAATTCATCGGCACTCTCGCCGCGCGCCTCCCACAATGGCTCGCCGAAGAGGGCCTGACCCTGGGCCTCGCGACACCGGTAGTCATCGGCCAGGTCTCCACCCTCGTCGCCAAATGGGTCAACAAGATCCAGCATTTCGTCCGAGGCCTCCTCAACAGCCTCCGCCGCCTCCACCCGATGCTCGACAACCTCGCCACCGTCCTCACCAACCTGAGCGGCCGTAACCGAGCCCTCGCCCGCACCGACCCCACCGAGTTCAAGCCCGGCTTTCCGCACGGCTCCGACTATTTCATCGACGATGGCGACCCCCTCTCGCAGCGAGCCATCGACGCGTATCGCCGGGCCCGCAACAGCCCGGAGGCCACTTCCGTTGTCGCCGCGAACACCGGCATCGATCCCAGGATCATCGAAGGCATGCGTCAGAACTTGTTCGTCCAGCAGCACGACGTCCCCATCAGCCCAGGTCACGTAGAGAGCGGCTACTTCACACCGCACGAACGCATCGCGGATCTGTGGGAGGGTGCGGTCAGCGGCAGTCTGACTCCGAGCCAACTGGACCAGTTCCGCAACCTCGCTGGGCACGAGTATGTCGAGAACAGATTGATGGCAGCCGGGATCCCCTACCGATCCACCCATCCCGAATCGTTCGATCCCAGCGGCGACCCCATCATCAACCCGAATCACCCTGGCGCACACGATCTCGCGCCCAACGAATGGAAGCCCGCCACACCCTTCGCGCATTGGCGGGCCTTCGGCCTGGACGGCTCGAACCTGGAGATGGCCGGCGACCTCTCGAACCTGGATGAGGTAGTCGACGCGGCCCTGCGAGGATTGGGACGATGAGACCTGATGAGGCTGTACGCGACATGGCGGCCCGGCTGAGCGCTGTCGACTGGGAGCGGCGCGGCGACAAAGCCTGGTCGAAGGCGGCGCTGCTGAAGGAGTTCTTCCGGCGTGCCGCACGCGTGGCCGACGCCTACGGATGTGACACCCGAACGCCGTTCTTCGATATCGCCGATTGTGTGCACCCTGGTATCCAGCTGGATCAGAAGGTGCTGGACGACACCCTGAAGAACGTGCAGGGCGGTGGTTGGGATGTCACCAACGTGACGCCCTTCATTCTGCGCTGGGCGGCTTTGCGGGCCACTCCCGGTGTGGAGTTGCCCGCGGAGCTGGAGGATCCCTTCGCGCCGCTGATGGTGCTCTTCGAGCGCGGCGGCGGTTTTCATACCGAGAACGGCGAAGTGAACCTCGAATGGAAGTCGGTGCGCTTTGCCGGCTGGCGCAGGCGGGCCGCCGATCCCGCGCTTGCGAGTTTTGCCGCCGATGACCTCGACGAGATCGACCGGGCCGGCTCCATGGCTCAGTTCGGTTATGTGATGGGCCCGGACGGGGTCCCCCGCGAGCAGTGAGCTTCCTCAGCTGATGAGCAGGCCGGGCTGGGTGAGGAGGAAGTCGTCGAGTTTGTCCGCGGCGGTGGCTTCGAAGAGGGCCTGGGTGGTGGCTGTGGCGCCCTCGCCGCCGCCGACGTCGTTGAAGGCGCCTGCGTTGGTCTTGATGGGGATGAGGTCGGCTGCGGCCAGGCCTTTCTGACCGAAGACGAAATCCGCGACGGGTACGCCGTGGGTGTCCATTTTCAGCGATGAGCCCGCCGCTTCCAGGATGCGCGAGACTTTGCCCGGATTGGTCAGGATGCCGGCGCTGGTGGCTTTCTCGGCCATGGCTCGCAGGAGTTGCTGCTGGTGGCGTTGCCGGTCGTAGTCGCCGTTGGTGGAGTGGCGTAGCCGCGAGAATTCGAGGGCTTCCCAGGGCTGCATGTCCCGGCAGCCTTTTTTGAACCACAGGGCGTTTGCCGGTGGGGTCAGCGGGTCGGTGCCCTCGGCGTAGGAGACCTTGCCTTTGGCGTCGACGATGTAGTGGCTGGACCACATGTCCTTGTCGACGCACATGTGGACGCCGCCCATGGCTTCGAGCAGGCCGCGGAAGCCGTCGAAGTCGATGACGACGAGGCCGTCGAAGGTGATTCCGGTGAGGGTGTGCACGGCTTTCGCCGCCAGTTTCGCGCCGCCTGTCCAGCCTCGGCCGTTCTGGGAGCCGTACGCGTAGGCGGAGTTGATTTTCTCGCGGCTGCCCTTGAAGCCGATGGACGGGTCGGCGGGGATGTCGGCGACCATGTCGCGGGGGATGGAGATCATGTAGACGCGGTCGTGGGAGGCCGCGATGTGCAGGATCAGGATGGTGTCGGAGCGGGAGAGCTCGCCCTTGGCTTCCCAGCCGGCGCGGGTGTCCAGGCCCAGCATCAGCAGGTTCATGGCGCCGTCGGGGAGTTTGCCCGAGGAGGCGGTGCCGCCCACTCCCGCGTCGGCGAGGACGCTGGAGGTCGTCTGGATGCCGCCGGTGAGCCGGCCCAGGAAGTACTTGACCGAGACGATGCCGAAGACGCCGGCCATGGTGAGGACGAGGCCGGCGGCGATCAGCAGCCGGGTCCACAGCGGAGCCCGGGGCGGTCGGACCGGGGTGGTCGTGTCCGGCATGGGTGGGCTCCTCCAGCTGAGGTGGACCTGACGATCGCGAATGGGGCCGTGGACCATCCGAATGGATATATCCTCACGTTCCGATAGTCAAACCGGAGTCGTTATCGGCGACGGTTTCCCGCATTAATCGGTCCCCATTCTTCATAGGTCCATCGCAAATACATTCGCTGTTCACCGCATTACGTGTACGCCCGGAGTCGCGGGGACGCCGCCGTCATGGGCCGGGCGGAACCTGCACGCCCTCAGGTGAAGAGCACGGCCGGGAACGCCCTGCTCGGGCCTTCTAGCAGGCGCTGACGGCGGCCGCGGAGGTGCTGGTCGAAGAAGGCGAGCGGGTACGCCTGCTGGATGCGGACGGCCTGGGCCGGGGCGAGGGTGCCGAGCCAGCCCGGCAGGTCGTCGGCGTTGATCGGCAGCTGCGGGATCAGCCATTGCTGGTCGCACAACGAGCCGTGGAGTGCGCCGTCGACGTGCACGTCGAGCTGCCAGCCGTGCGGCAACGCCAGGAACTCGGCGACGCCGGAGTCCTCGGTGTCCTCGGTGTCCTCGGTGTCCTCGGTGAACTCCGCGGTCATCAGCATGAAGGGCCGGTCGACGGCGGCGACGGGTGGCTGGGACTGCATCGGGCCGTCGAAGCTGAGCCCCGCCCGTACGCGCCGGTCGGTGTTCATGACCAGGGCGGTGGCGGTGGCGCCCTTGGACCAGCCGAACATGCCGATGCGGTGCGGATCGATCGTGGCGCCCACGCCCGCCGCGAGGTGCTTCAGGCCGTCGAGGACGACGCGGATGTCGTGGGCGTGGTCCCACGGGGTTATGGACACGTCGTCGTCGGGAACGGTGAGCCGGCCGTCGGGGAGTTCACCGTACGAGTCGAAGGGGTGGTCGACCGTGACCACGACGTAGCCGTGGCTGGCGAGTTCCTGGACCACGATGGTGGTCTCGGAGCGGTGACCGCCCGCGCCGTGGGAGAACACGACCGCCGGAAGGCACCCGGCCGCCGCCGGCGCGCCCTCGTGACCCGCCGTGAGCGGTGCCGCGACGCCGACCGGCAGGCCGACGGATTCGAGAAGCGCCCGCAGCGGCGCGGCGGGCAGCCACGGCGCCACCGGGTGGCGCCGGATGTCCCGAGCGGGATACCAGATGCTGACCGTCAGTTCCCGGCCGTGCCCCGCGACCTGCCGCGTCACGGCGCCGATCCGGTGTGGCCCGGTGGGCGCCGGCAGGGTGAGCCGGGCCGTTCTTACGGGCGCCCCGGTCCCGAGTGGTACGGCAGCCGCGGCGGCGAGCAGACTCCGGCGGGTGATCATCGGTCCTCCACTCGGGCAATGAGCTTCTTGAGTCGTCCGATCTCGTCGGCGAGGGCCTTGGCACCGAGGGCGGTGAGGGTGATCCACGTGCGGCCACGGCGGCCCTCGTAGCCCTTCTCCACCTCGATCAGGCCGGCCTCCTCCAGCACGCTCAGGTGCTTGGACAGGTTGCCCGCGGTCAGTTCCAGCTGCGTACGCAGATAGCCGAACTCGACCCGGCGAGCCTCGTGGGTGATGGTGAGGATCCCCAGCCGCACCCGCTGATGGACCACCTCGTCCAGCCCGTTGGCGGGGTGCGCGGCGTCCTCGTCCTGCGTGCCGGTCATCGCCGTCACCGGTGCCGCCGCTGGACTGCCCGGAACCCGGCCGCTCCCAGCAGCAGCACCAGACCGGCGATGGCCTGCGGCACTGCCATCCCCGCCCGGACCCCGAAGTGCGGTGCGCCGAAGCCGTCGCCCATCGGCAGCACCAGCAGCACGAGCGCGAGATAGCCGGAGGTGAACAGCAGCAGCCCCGGGCTGCGTTCCAGCCAGGCCAGCAGCAGCAGCGTCACCCCGATCATGCCCCACGGCATGACCAGCCGGTCCAGCACGAAATACCAGTACGGGAGCGGGCCGTCCGGGTACGGGTGGCTCTGGAAGTACAGGCGCACCGCCAGCCATGCGGCGGGGAACACCACGGTCGTCACGGCACCGGTGATGGCATACGGCAGGACCCGGGTGCCCAGCCCCCGCGACCGGGCCGCCCGCAGATAGAGGAAAGCAATCGCTCCGTACGCCAGGAGCGTCGCCGGCGGCCAGTAGTACAGCATGCCCTGACGTGCGAATTCGCAGCTGCCGTCGGGGTGGCACCGCACCTGCATGGCGAACCAGTCGACCGGGATCGCAGCGAACGTCACCGCTGCCAGGACCAGCAGTGCCACCCACGTCATTCTTTGTTCGAGCCGCACGCGACGAGCTAGCGTGCGCAGCTCCGACAGCAACCGGCGAGGATCGTCGGCGGCGGACATCGAGTTAGCGGTCATGCCAATAGGTTTCCACAGCAAACCGATTGGCGCCAGCATTCCGCTGAAATCAGGCCGGCCACCCCAGGGCGTCGAAGACAGCAACCGGATCGAGGTAGTCGCGCCAGTGGGTCACCTTCCGGTTCTGGATGGTGACGACCGAGACGAAGCGATTGGTGTACGCGCTCCCGGTCGCGACGACCCGCCCGTGAACCGCGTACTCGAGAACCACCACCGACTTCTCCCGGTCGTGGTGCGCCGCCAGCTCGTCCGCGCTGTGCAGAACCAGGTTGGCGCCGTAACCGCGGTACAGCTCGGCAACGGCTTCCCGGCCGGCGACCCGCCGCGGATATCCGGGTACGGAGATGACGTACTCGAAGACCACATCATCGGCGAGCAGGTCGAAGTAGTGGCCCCCGTCGACGAGACCGGCGAGGCCCTGCTCGACGATGCGGAAGAACGGCTCCAGCGCCACGAAGTCGCCGAGGTCCCGGATCTGCGGGGCCTCTCTGACCGGTGCCGCACTGACCGGTGCCGCCCGGAATGCGCGGCGGGCGAACGCGGCGAGGCTCGTCGGGTGCCGGCCGGTCACCTTGTAGATGTCGTCGCCGGGCCGTGAACCGTTGCCGGACTCCACTGTGCTGGTCTGCCAGTCGAGGATCACGCCGTAGTCCGCGGGGACGAACCCGGTCGCGACGACCGCGCCGATCCAGGCCGCACGGTCGATGTCCTGGTAGCGGACGGGACGGCCGGTCACCTCGGTGATGATCGCGGCGACCTCGGCGAAGGTGAGCGCTTCGGGTCCGGTCAGCGTGTAGCGCGCTCGCGCGTGTTGTTCGGGGTGGACCAGCGTCTCGACGGCCACGGCGGCGATGTCGGCCGCGTCGACGAAGGCCTCCGCCCCGGTGCCGCCCGGGACCGTGATCACGCCGTCGATGATCGGGACGTGCTGGTCGGCGAAGTTCTGCATGACCCAGCCGGGCTGCAGGATCGTGTGGGTGAACGCGGTCCGGGAAGCCAGCTCGGTTTCGACGGCGCGGAAATCCATCGTCGCCGGGGCCTGCTCGGCGCGGTAGGTGCTCAGGTAGGTCACGTGGCGGACGCCGGCTGCCTCGGCCAGGTCCAGGAACGCCGACACCTGGGCGGCGTAGCGGACCCAGGGAACGGGTGCGACCAAGTAGACGCCGGTCAGGGCGGCGCGCTGGGTCGCCGGGTCGTCCCAGTCGAACACCACGTCGGCGTCGTGGCGGGCCGCGGTCCGGACGGCGAGGCCGCGGTCGCGCAGGTTCTTCGCGACCAGCGATCCGGAACGCCCGGTGCCGCCGAGAACAAGGAAATTCGTCATGGCTCGATCTTGCGCGGCCACTGGTGGCGTACCAATAGCTCAAAGTCGTTGATTGTTTGTTTCAGACGCTCATGGCAGCGACAATGAGCCCATGGATCTGCTGCAGGACCACCTCACCCGGGCCCGTGCTTCCGGGGGTGTCTTCGCGCGGACCGCGGCCACCCCACCGTGGGGACTGCGCCTGGCCGGAACGATCCAGCTGTCCGTGCACACCGTCGTCCAGGGCCGCGCGTGGCTGTGGTTCGACGACCCGGCGACGGCCCTCGAACTCGCGCCAGGCGACCTGGCGCTCGTCCGCGGCGGCCGCGCCCACCACATCGCCCACGAACCCGGGGCGGACTGCCTTGACCCCGGCGAGTTCACCGCACGCCACGCCCACGCTTCGCCCGAACCCGGCCGGCGGCTGAGCGTCTTCCTCTGCGGCGCCTACCGGTTCTCCGGCGACATCGGCCAGGGCCTGCTCGACGCCCTGCCCGAGGTCATCCCCCTCTCGGCCGGCGTCGGCGACCCGCTGCACGACATCATCGCCGTGCTGTCCCGCGAACTGAGCACCGACGAGCCGGGCCGCCAGACGATCCTCGACCGGCTCCTCGACGTCCTGCTCGTGCTCGCCCTGCGTACCGGCCTCACCCAGAGCCCCGACGCCCCACGCTGGTTCCGGGCCTCCGCCGATCCGCGACTCAGCCCTGCATTACGCGCGGTGCACGACAACGCCGCCCATCCGTGGACGGTGCCCGAGCTCGCCGCCCTCAGTGGACTGTCCCGGGCGGCGTTCGCCCGGATCTTCACGCAGGCCCTCGATCAGACGCCGATGCAGTATCTGACCGACTGGCGCATGGCGCTCGCCCGTGACCACCTGCGCACCAGCGACCTCACGCTGGCCCAGATCGCCGAGCTGACCGGGTACGGCTCGCCGTACGCGTTCGCCACCGCCTTCAACCGCCACCACCAGCGGGCCCCCGGCGCCTGGCGCCGCGAGGAGCTCGACCGCGTCGCCGCCCGCCCGGACATCACCGACGCCGTGCACATCTTCTGACCCCACCCGGTCAGCCTCGACGCCCCACCGACCCGCCGTTAGGTTGTGCACAATTTAATTGTGCACAACCTTTCTCACCGCGATGCCCGGCGTTTCTCGGTGCGGTGCGCTGCGTTTCGCCCGGCCCTTCTCGGCCTTCTCGGCGTGTCGCTCGGCCTTCTCGGCGCGGTGCCCGGCCTTCTCGGCGCAGTGCCCGGCCTTCTCAGCGCAGTGCCCGGCCTTCTCGGCGCAGTGCCCGGCCTTCTCAGCGCAGTGCCCGGCCTTCTCAGCGCAGTGCCCGGCGTGTAGGCCGGCCCTTCTCGGCGTGATGCCCGGCCCCGAGGGACCGGGCATCATCGTGGGGGTCAGATCTTGCCGGTGCCGGCGCCCGCGGTGACGGTGGCCTTGACCGAGGTGTTGGCCTCGGGGGTGTAGGAGTAGGGGATCGCGGCGACGCTGGCGCCGTTGCGGACCTGCTCCGTGCCCGAGTTGACCTTGTAGTTGTTGAGGACCTTGATGTTGCCCGCGTCGGAGTCACCGGTCTGGGTGACCGTCGGGTTGGCGACGTTCTCGAAGTAGTTGCGCTCGACGTAGACGCCGGCGTTCTCGGTGGAGGCGACGCCGTACGAGCCGACGTTGCTGTAGTAGTTGTTCAGGACGTGCACCGGGTTGGCGAAACGTACGCGCGGGTGGCGCTGGTTGGTGCCGTCGAACCAGTTGTGCACGTAGGTGACGCGCAGGTGGCCGGTGTCCTCGGCGGCGTTGTCGTCGCTGTGGCCCAGCAGCATGGACTTGTCGTGGTCGTGCAGGTGGTTCCACGAGACCGTGATGTAGTCCGAGCCGCGCTTGATGTCGATCAGCCCGTCGTAGCCGTTGGACAGGTCGTTGTGGTCGATCCAGACGTTCGTGGTGCTGGACTGGACGTTGATCGAGTCGTCGGCGGCGTTCTTGAACACCAGGTTGCGGATGATCACGTTCTTGACGCCGGACAGGTTGAGCCCGCCGCCGGTGATGCCCGAGCTGGAGCCGACGCCGAGGACCGTCTTGTTCGACGCGACGCTGTACATGCCGGAGATCGTGATCAGGCCGGAGACCTTGACGGTCTGCGACGTGCTGGAGCTCAGCGCCGTCTTCAGCGCGGAGGCCGAGGTCACGGTGACCACGGTGCTCGTGGAGCCGCCGGTGGTGCCGCCGTTGAGGCTGGCGAACCCGACCGGGCTGGACTCCGCGGCGTACGCGTTGGCAGGACCGATGACCTGGGCAGCGCCGACGGCCAGGACGGTGGCCGAGAGGGCGGCGATGACCGTACGGCGGCGGGTGCCACCCAAGGTCGGCTTCGGCAGTGCTGACATGGATTCCTCCATTGGGAGCGGATTGCTGCGACAGCAGCGGGTGCAGATGGAGACCGGCCAAATCCGCTGTCGGTGGTAGCGGCGAGCCGGTGCGGCGCGGTGAGGACCGAGGAGCCTCCCGGCCGGGGATAACCCGCGGCAGGGGGAATGTCTCTCAGGTAAGCGCTTACCCAGACGCTAGGCCGGATATCGATGCCTGTCAATAACAGGTCGAATCGTGGTCACGGCCGAGCCGGGCAGTTCCATCAGTACGCGCTCCGCGCACCGAAAGCCGTGCGGGTCCCGGGCACCACGCCCGCGGGTGCCGGCAGACAGGATCGTTCCGCTGTCAGCACCCGCGGGCGAGCGGCACCGCTACGCGTACACGTTGATGGACGACATGGTGTTGTCGTCAAGTGAACCGTTCTGCCCGGTGAACTCCATCTTCGTGCCGGGCCAGACCACCGCGACCTTGCCGAGGTCGTTGAAGTCGGAGGAGACGAAGACGGTGATGTCAGTCTTGTTGACAATGGACGACGCGTTGTCGTTGGCCGCCAGCCCGTTGTAGAAATGCCAGTTGCTGGTGAAGTTGTGCTTCCCGCTGTACACGACGAGGGTGGTCCCCCGGAGCCCGTGGTCCGAGAAGATGCAGACCTCACCCTTCTGGCACGTGTAAACAGCCTGTGCGGCGGACGGCAACACAAACAGGCTGCCGGCGACAGCCAGTGCGGTGCCCAGCGCGGCCCTGATCGCAGTACGTTTCCTCATCGAACCTCACCCGTATCGGCGACATGTCACCGTCGAGCCTGCGCCTGCGCACTGGAGGAATAGTTCCCGTCCGCTGAACTCCCTACCGGCCGAGGTTTCCCATCGAGGCGTGCTGAGCCGCGATCAGTCGCTGCGCTGTGACAGCCTGCTGGGCGGCGGACTCCTGGCGGTACGCGGCCTGCTGCGCGGCGGCCCCCTGCTGCGCGAGCAGGTGCTGCTGGGCGGAGGCCGACGCCGTGACGCGGCCGGGGTCGACGTCGTAGTGCACGGACAGGTCGTGGGGTGTGTTCGAGTTCTGCATCATGCGAGGCAACCTTCCCGGTAGCAGAACGGGTGCTGCTGCACCGTGGCCCCCCGAATCGTCCCCGCACCGGATCACCTGAGCGCACCGCCCGAGCCTTGAGCAGATCCATAGCCGCACCCGCGGGATCTCAAGCACGCCTCAAGATCGAAACCTGATGCCGGATCACCTCGAGGCACGGCTCACTCCCCAGCTGGTCGGCGAGGGTGATCCTCCGGCCGAAGCCCTGTGTCTGCATGGTGATGTCATAGCAGTTGAAAAGCACGCTGGTCACGTCGCCGGGCCGGGCACCCTCGACCGCGGCGGACACCAGGTCCATGGCGGTCAACAGCAGCGCCGAGTTGGCGGGCGACACGACATCGATCAGCGGGTCGATGGCGTCCCGGAACTCGTCGAACGCCGTGGGACCGGGGGCAGCATCCGACCGGGCTGTCCGCAACGCCGTCCGCAGGAGCCGGTCCACCTCCGGCGTGAACCAGCCGTGCAAACCGGTGGCGGATCGGTAGGCGACGAACTCCAGGGCGTCCGCCATGAGCTCGATCCGCTCGCGGGCGCCGAGCGCGGCGACGGCCTCACGGGCCGAGGACATCTCCCGCATCCACAAATCGTCCATGCCCGATCATCCCCCGAGTCCGAAATCCTCCGGCCTCAGGGCGCACCCCGGGAGTCCCCGGCGGGACGTTGCCGTCCACGCCGAGGGTCCGGCATTACTGAGTGCGTCGCGGCAGCTTCCAGTCGGGGCGGGGGAAGTGGCAGGTGTAACCGTCGGGGATGCGCTCCAGGTAGTCCTGGTGCTCCGGCTCGGCCTCCCAGAACGGGCCGGCGGCGGTCACCTCGGTAACCACCTTGCCCGGCCACAGGCCCGACGCCTCGACGTCGGCGATCGTGTCCTCCGCGACCTGCTTCTGGTCGTCGGTCTCGTAGAAGATCGCCGAGCGGTAGCTGTCGCCGATATCGTTGCCCTGACGGTTAAGGGTCGTCGGGTCGTGGATCTGGAAGAAGAATTCCAGGAGATCACGGTACGACGTGAGCGCCGGATCGAAGCTGATCTCAATGGCCTCCGCGTGCCCCCGGTGATTACGGTACGTAGCGTTTGCCACCTCACCGCCCGTGTAGCCGACCCGGGTCGACACCACACCGGGACGCCGCCGGATCAGGTCCTGCATCCCCCAGAAACAACCGCCGGCCAGAATCGCCTTTTCCGTAGCCATACCGCCCACCTCACCTCGTCGTGTGCCTCCCAGCATTACCCACCCACCGCCGCGCGCCTACTGTCACCTCGGTCACCGACCGCCGGTGTCACTGCAGCGTGTTCGACAACTCCCAGGTGAACGCCGTCACCTCGCCCTCCCTGCCATCGATGATCTACGCAGCCCAGGCAGGGTCCGACAGGAAAGCCTGCACGCGCTCGGCCCCGGGCCATGCCCGGCTCTCTTACCGCCAGAACTGGACGAGGATCGACGCCCAGGGCAGTTCCTCCGGCCCGGGCGCCGGTTCGTCGCGCTACGCGAGCCGCAGGTGCCACGGACCGGCCGACGGCAGCCGATAGGCACCCGCGGTGATCTGGTCGAGCGCCAGCGACCCGGACGGCCAGTCCAGCATGATGACATCGCTGCGCTGCCAGGCGTCGGCGGCGAAGTCTGCCGGCCCGTCCCAGGTCTCGAAGTGTATTTCCGCCTGGACGATCGTCTCCTCGCTCTCCAGATAGACGTTCCCCGCGTCTTCTCCTCGATCTTCTGCGCCATCGCTGCTTTCTACCGAAGGTCCGCAGTGATCAGTGCCGATGATCTTCAACCGCCGGGTGCGGCGGCGGGACCGGGTGAACCGGGTCGTTGATCCGACATCGTGCGTCAACCGTCGGATCATCAGCACGGGCGACTCCACATTGAATGGTATTGCCCCCTTTGCGGCCGCCTGTTTGACCGTTCGGCCAACAGGGGTCGCCGTTTCAGCATGCCATTGACACCACAGTGGTCCATCACCGGACGTTGATTACGGCTTTGTTTCGGGTTACGTTCACGGCACTGCCATATCGGACAGTAGGCGCGCCGATTATCGGATCTTCAATGCTGTGATTCGCCGCCGCCGGGCGAAGGGATGATCCATGCCCACATGCCGCAGACCAATCGCCGCCGGCCTATTGTTCGTATTGATCCCATCAGGAATATCCCTGCAGCCGGCCCACGCCGTTCCGGCCGCCGAACACGTTCATGCCGAACACGTTCATGCAGAGCACATCAACGCCGGGCCCGTTCACGGCGAGCACGTTCAGGCCGAGCATGGTCACGCAGGGGATGACGGGCACGAGCACATGGTGCAGGACCTGGCGGGGACGCCGATGCGGGTCATCGAGGAGCAGTCCGCCGGCAATGCGGCGCGGATCCAGCGGGAGACCGGAAAGCGCCCCGGCACAGCGCGTACGAAGGCAGCCGTGGCCGCCGACCCCGGGCAGGCGGGATCATGGAGCACGGTCGTCAATACACCCGTTGTCCCCGTTTTCCAGGCGGTGCTGCCGAACGGCAAGTTACTGATCTGGGATTCGGTCGGTGACAAATCGGCCGAGTCGTACCCGGATCACAGCTTCACGCGGGCCGCGGTCTGGAATCCGATCACCAACACGAACAAAAGAGTCGATCTCCAGGGGTCCAACATCTTCTGCGCCGGATTTGCCCATCTCACGAACGGCAACATTCTGGTTGCCGGTGGCAATGCCAACGCGGGACTCGACGGCACGGTGCAGACCCACGTTTTCGACTGGCAGAAGGAGACGTGGAGCCGCGGCAAGGACATGGCCGCGGCGCGCTGGTATCCGTCGGTTGCGGAAACGGCGAACGGTGAGGAGGTCATCATCGGCGGGGGTCCCGCGACGGCCGAGGTCTACCAGGCGAACGGTGCCGTTCGCGCGCTGCCCGGTTTCACGAAGTTCAGCGCCCGGGTCTATCCGTACCTGGGTTCGCGTCCGGACGGTCAACTCGGGCTGCTCGGGCCGTACAACACCGCGTACACCATCAACACGTCGGGGAACGGCGCGATCACAGCGACCGCCACGCGTGATTCCCTCGACCGGACCTACGGGAGCTTCTCGACGTACGACATCGGCAGGTCCATGGTCGTCGGGGGTGGCAACCTCACCGAGGGCGGCGCCGCACACGTGCCCACCCGGACCGCCGTCGTCCTGAACAGCAACGCCGGGCTGGCCCCCACCGTCGCCTCCACCGGTTCGATGTCGGTCGGGCGGCGCCAGCTCAACGCGACCCTGCTGGCCGACGGTTCGGTGGTGGCGACCGGCGGCATGACCAGCGTGGCGACCTCGGACCTCGTGGACCTGGACCATGCCGCGACGACGGCGGAGCGCTGGGACCCCGCGACGGGTCAGTGGACGGTGCTCGCGGGCGCGAGTCGCATCCGGCAGTACCACTCGACGGCCTCGCTGCTGCCGGACGGCCGGATCATGACCGGGGGCGGCGGCATCTGCGGGGTCTGCATGCAGGTGGGATATCTCGAGAAGAACGTCGAATACTTCACGCCGCCCTATCTGTACGAGAAGGACGGCAGCGGCAGGCTCGCCGCCCGGCCGGTCATCAGCACCGCGCCGGCCACCGTCGGCATCGGCGCCACGTTCGCTGTCTCGTCCCCGCACGCGCCGGGCATCGCCAAGGTCGCCCTGGTCGGGCTGAGCGACGTCACCCACGGCGTCGACCAGGGCCAGCGGTACGTCCCGTTGACGTTCACGGCTTCCGGCACCACGCTGACGGTCACCGGCCCGCCGAACGGTGGCGTGGCACCTCCGGGCTATTACCTGCTGTTCCTCGTGGACACCGCCGGCGTCCCCTCCGTTGCGAAGATCGTCCAGGTCGCCAAGGGCCCGAGCCCGGTGATGAGCCCGGTCAAGAACAGCACCGGCCTGTGCGTCGACCTACCGAATTCCGCCACGGCGATCCGCACGTATCTGCAGGCGTACGCCTGCAACAACACCAAGGCGCAGGCGCTGACCAGGCTGCCCGATGACAGAACGGTGCGGGTCCTCGGCAACTGCCTGGACGTCCCGTACAGCACCTTCGTCACCGGGCAGAAGATCTGGACCTATGCCTGCAACAAGCTCGGCGCCCAGACGTGGCAGTTCGGCACGGACGCCACCATCCGGCCGGCCAGCAACCCGGCGCTGTGCCTGGCCGCCGCCTCGACGGCCAGCAAAGCAGCCATCGTCATCACCACCTGCAACGGCAACGCGCTGCAGAAATGGCAGTGGTGAGGCGAGCCCGAACGGGAACCGGTGAACGGAAAATCGATGAACGGAAAGTGGCCGGCCTTCCGAGGAAGACCGGCCACGATCAGGGAATGTCCCGCGGCGCCGGCGGACCGGCGTTGCGGGGTTCAGTTATCCCAGGCGTCGTCAGAAGACGGTGACGCCGACGCCGGTCAGCGTGACGATGTTGCCGGCGTTGGCAACCTGGGAGCACGCCTGCTGCTGGGACTGGATGAAGCCGTCCGACGCGTCCTGGATGCAGGAGTTGTACGCACTGACGGTGCCGCCGGTGATGTCGACGTTCGCCTTGGTCTTGCTGAACAGCAGCGCGGACGGGAAGCTGTTCTTCTGGACGAACACCGAGACGTTCTCCAGGCTGAGCAGGTTGGCCGCGGTCGACACCTGGTCACAGGACTGCTGCTGGAGCTGGATGACGCCGTCGCGGGCGTCCTGGATGCACTCGTTCAGTGCGATGGCCTCGCCACCGGAGACCTTGACGATGACGTTGCTCGCCGAGAAAAGCGGCGCCGCGATCGCCGGCGCGGCCAGCGTCAGGGACGCACCTGCGGCAGCAGCGAACATGGCAGCACTACCGAGGATCTTCTTGGTGTTCACTTCGTATGCCTTCCAGCAATTTCATACTTGATATTCGGGACAAGACGCCCTGCACCAGATAACTCGCACCACTGCCCGACGGATGCGAGCTTGGTGCTCGTATCAGTCGAATGAGTGGACGGCTGCATGACGCATCGACCGACGATGTCAAGAACTCACTGCTGGCCCGCTTCGGCGGGGGCACGCCGGGCCGGGCCGATGACCGCATACGTGACCAGCCCCGCGAGGGTGAGCAGCACCGCCGTCACCGCGGCGGCCCGGTCCGACGGGGGTTGTGCCTGCCAGGTCAGGATCCGCCCGAGGAGCGGCTCCGAACGGGGGAACAGGACCGCGCCCAGGGTCCAGGCCAGCGGCAGGAACCACGACCGGGCGGTGCCGATCGTCACGGCTCCCAGCGCGGTCAGGCCGAGCAGCCCGGCGGCGTCCCGCACCACCAGCCAGCCGGGGCCGAACCGGGCCCCGGTCGCCAGGGTGGCCACCAGCAGCAGAGCGACGACCAGGAACGCCGCCAGCAGGTGCACGGCCCGGCGCGGCAGCCAGGGCAGCGCGGCCGTCGACTCGAACGCGTCGTCGGGCCCGCCGAGGGTGACGGTCAGGACGGCGACCAGCAGCAGGATCGTCAGGACGACCATCTGCACGCCGACCTCACGGGTGTCGGAGAACACCGACCACAGCGTCCACATCAGCGCCGTGCCACCGGCTGCCATGATCAGCGCCGAGGGCGCACGCCGGGACCGGAGGTAGAGCGAGAGCCATCTCACCGTGGGCTCCCCGTGAGCAGCGCGCCATCCGAGCAGGTCAGTGCCGCCTTGCGCAGTGCCTGCACCCGGGCCAGGGCCTCGGTGGCGGGCAGTGCCTGCAGGCCCTGCCACACCGTCACCACGTCGCCGATCAACTCCGGTTCGCCGAGCAGGTCGGCCTTCGGCTCCTGGCCCATCAGCCAGAACGTGGCCGCCGCGTCGTCGGCGTAGCTCGTCGGCTGCTTGCAGTTCGGCGGGCTGCGGAACGCCCCGGACACCACGTCCCTCTTCACGACCTTGCCGTCCAGGTGCCCGTCGGAGCCGGGCTCGATGCGCAGCAGTACGACGTCGTCATCCCAGGTGGGATAGGCGTCGGGGAAGAAGGTGGTGGTGTCCTCGTGCACCTTGGTCGGCGCGCCGGGCAGTTTCGCCAGGACCGCCAGGCCTTCGCGAGCCTGCGGGGTCACCTCGGACAGCAACCCGGAGTGGACCCGGCCGACGCACACGCCAGGCTCGCCCTGAGCACACACCAGTTCCTTCGACGCCGGATCGATCGCGCCGACGACGACCCTCTTCCCGTGCGGCATGACGCCGATCGCCAGCGCCGCGCCCAGGATCACGGGCAGCAGCGCCGCGACCCGCAGCCGCCAGGAGCCCGACACCAGCAGCATGATCGCGGTGGCGGCGAGCGCGGTGAGCCAGATGGCCTGGGAGGCGCTGGCCCGGCCGGGCACGTCCTGGAAGGCGTCCGGCATGTTCATCTCGTAGATCGGCGAGAACACCAGGGCCAGCCAGCCCCGGGGACGGGTGGCGCCGGGCAGTAGCAGCAGCAGGGCGAGTCCCGCCACGGCCAGCATGGGGGCGGTCACCAGCCACGGCATCAGGCGGCCGGCGGCCATGCCGAGCCACACCGCCGCGATCAGCGCCAGTAGGCCGACGGCCATCACGGCGAACGTCGCCACCGGCAGATACCGGGCGGTGCCGATGATCCAGAGCCCGCCCGCGAGCCCCATCAGCAGGTAACCGACGACCACCGCGCCCGTCATCACGCCGAGTGTCGGTGCAGTCCGCTGCAGCCTCGGCCGTGGCGTGCTGGCGAACAGCTCCCCGACGTTCGCCCTGCCCTCCCGGCGCGCCTGCCAGGCACCGGCGGCCAGGGCCAGGGGCCACAGCAGGGCTAGGTAGAGCCGCTGGGTCATGGCCAGCTGCAACCATCCGTCGGAGAAGTAGATCCCCTCGGCGAAGAAGAGCAGCAGCACGCCGATCACCGTCAGGGTGATGGTGGTGCCGACCGCCGCGGAACGGCGCAGTTCGATGCCCAGGATGCGGTTCATCGGCTCTCCTCCGCCCGGTAGCGGCGCAGCAGCGCGGAGTAGCCCCGCTCGGCGGGACTGTCCCCGGGATCATCGGGACCGCCCTGCGTGGCGAGGTCCTCCGGGGTGCCCTGGTAGACGAGGCGCCCCGCGTTGATCAGGACGACGTCGGTGCACGCGACCGCCACGTCCTCGACCAGGTGGGTGGAGACGAGCACGCAGCTGTCGACGCCCAGGTCGCGCAGCAACTCACGAAACTCCAGGCGCTGCTCGGGGTCGAGACCCACGGTGGGCTCGTCGAGCAGCAGCACCGCGGGGTCGTTGACGATCGCCTGGGCGATGCCCGCGCGGCGCAGCATGCCGCCGGACAGCGTCTTCATCCGCGCACCGGCCTTGGCCGCGAGACCGACCCGGTCGATGGCCCGTTGCACCGCGCCGGGGATCTCGGCCTTGGGCATCTCCTTGAGCCAGGCCATGTATTCGACGAACTCCCGCACCGTGAACCGCGGGTAGAAGCCGAACTGCTGGGGCAGATAGCCCAGACCGCGCCGGACCGTACGCAGGTCGGCACGACCGTCGACCTGCTCGCCGAGCAGCGTGAGCCGCCCACCGGCCGGGCGGATGACCGTGGCGAGCGCCCGCATCAGCGTCGTCTTGCCGGCGCCGTTCGGGCCGAGCAGGCCGTGCACGCCGGTGCCGAGGGCGAGGTCGAGCCCGTCGACGGCGAGGTGCCGGCCGGCTCGTACCCGTAACTCCTCGGCGTGCACCGCCCACGGGTGAAGGGTGGGGGCAGTCTCGGCCGCGCTCACCGTACGCATCATCAGTCCTCCAGGATTGAGCAGAACACACCCAGCAAGACGACGGCCCGTCGCTCACGGTTCTCTCATCCGTGTGACTTGAGTCACTTATTGAAGGTGGCGCGATAGGACGGCCACGCCGCCCGTAGGTAGAGAGCGAACGGAATCCACCAGATGAGGTCATTGGTGATGATCAGGATCAGCGTGGCCGGTGGCCAGATGTCGCGCAGGATCAGATAGGCGAGACCGAGGGGTCCCAGGATCTTGCCGGTCAGGCCGACCGCGGCGGGTAGCCACCCGTGGGCAGGCCGGCGGGCGACCTCCAGATAGAGGACGCCGTAGAGACCGAGCACCATGCCGAGGGTGGCGAAGATCTGCGGGGTGTTCGACGGGGGCATGCCGGCCACCCGGAACAGCCACTGCGGGTCAGCGACCGCGTAGAGCCCCCAGCCGATGTTGTAGACGCCGGCCGCGACGAAGGTCCACCGGTGCCTCATCAGTACGTCCACCTGGTTGTCCACGCGCCCTACCGTATTGACCATGCTCAAGGTCGTCGTGGTCGCTGCAACCGGTGGCATCGGCCGTCAGCTGCTGAAGCAGGCCCTCGAAGCGGGGCACGACGTGACGGCGGTCGTCCGCGATCCCACCCGGCTCGGTGACGTCCCCGTTCGCGTCGTGCGCTGCGACCTCGCGCGGGCCGCCCCGGGCGAGCTCGACGAGGCGATGGCCGGAGCCGGAGCCGTACTCTCAGCATTGGGTGCCCGGTCCGGCGCGGAGGCCGGCGTCGCCTCCCGCGGCACCCACGCCATCGTGCAGGCGATGCGTGCCACCGGCGTCCGGCGGGTCATAGCGGTCAGCGCCGCCTCGGTCGGCACCGTGCCCTCACCCGGGCGGCCGGCCCCGCCCCGCTACAACCCCGGTGACGGGCCCGTCACCCGCTACGTCTTCGCCCCCGTGGCGAAGAAGCTGTTCCGCCCCCACTACCTCGACCTGGCGATCATGGAGGATGTGCTGCGTGACAGCGGCCTCGACTGGACGGTGTCACGCCCGCCCCGGCTGCTCGATCACGCGCTGCGCCCGGCCTATCGCACCGCGCGAGATGTCAACGTCCGGGGCGGCATGTTCATCTCGCGCGTGGATGTGGCACGCCACATGCTCAGCCTGATCGATGACGCAGGTTCCGTTCATCACACCATTTCGGTCGCGTACTGAAAGTCGTGCGCCGCACCGAGTCGTAGGGTTCGAGGTATGGCACAACGACTCGTCAGCGTCTGGCAACCGTTCTTCCTCGGCAGCGAGAGCACGGAGGCGGCCATCGAGGCCGCGAGCGAGCTGGAGCAGCTCGGATACTCGCGGATCTGGTTCTCGGCAGGGTTCGGGGAGAACGTCCCGGCGCGGTTCCGTGACCTCCTGGACGGCACCAGGACGATCGGGGTCGCACCCGGGATCGTGTCGATCTGGCACTCGTCACCCGCCGAGGTGGCGGCGTTCACCGCGGACGCGGAGCGCGCGCATCCGGGCCGGTTCCTGCTCGGGCTCGGGGCCAGTCACGCCGTGCTCGTCGAGCAGGACGGGACCGACTACCGCAAGCCGTACTCCAAGATGGTCGAATATCTCGACGGCCTCGACGCCGCCGCGCTAGCGCCGGAGCAGCGGATCCTTGCGGCCCTCGGCCCGAAGATGCTGACGCTCTCCCGCGACCGGGCGGCCGGTGCGCACCCGTATTTCACCACCCCCGAGCACACCGCCGAGGCCCGGACGGCGCTCGGACCCGACCGGCTGCTCGCGCCCGAGGTCGCCGTGGTCGTCGAGGCGGATCCTGCCGCCGCACGCGCGACCGCCCGGCAGTACACGACCGGGTATCTGTCCCTGCCGAACTACACCAACAACCTGCGCCGGTTCGGCTGGACCGACGAGGACTTCGCCGATGGTGGCAGTGACCGGCTCGTGGACGCGGTCATCCCCTGGGGCACGCCCGAGCAGGTCGCGGCCGGGATCGAGAAGCACTACCGGGCCGGTGCGGACGAGGTGGCGATCCAGGTCCTCAACGGCGGCGACGCGAAGACGTTCCCCGCCGAGGCGTTCCGGGCCCTCGCGACCATCCTGATCTGAGTCCCGCGGCGGCGAAGCCGGTTTCGATGAGCGCGTCGGCCAGGGCTACCCGGCGCCAGCGGGGCGAGCCGAGCGCGAAGCCGACGCAACTGCCGGCGTGGACCGTGTCGGCGAGCGCGCCGAGTCTCACGGTGGTGGGACCGGCGCTCAGCGCGGCCTGCGCCAGGTGGCGCAGGCCCAGCGCGCGGGCTACGGCGACGGCGGTTGCCGGGACAGGCCCGCCACCGCCGGCACGCAGGAGGTGCCCCGGGAGCGTCAGGAGAACAACTGCCCAGCCGGCCCGTACCCATCGCTCTGCCATGACCGCGAGGTACCCCGGAGGCAGCGCCTGACACGTCAGCGGTTGAGCGGGCCCGTCGCGAGGTAAACAGCGGGGCATGACTGACGTGACTGACCTGGCTCCCGACCGGCTCGAACTCGGCGAAGGCTCCCGGTGGGTGGCGGACCGGGTGGTCCTCGTGGACATCCCGGCCGGTCGCCTGCTGTCGGCGCCCGCGCCGACCGGGAAAAGCCAACCTCTCACCGAGCTGGCGAAGCTGCCCGTGCCGCTGGCCGCGGTCGCACCGATCGCCGGGCAACCCGGCGCGTGGCTGGCCGCCGCCGGAACGGGCTTCGCCGTGATCGACGAGAGGACGGGCGAGGCCAGCTGGCTCGCCGCCCCGCAGCCGGTGACCGACCGGCCGTGGCGGATGAACGACGCCGTCGCGGATCGGGCCGGCCGTTTCTGGGCCGGGAGCATGGCCTGTGACCAGAGCCCGCGCGGCGGTGCGCTCTACCGCCTCGACCCGGACGGCAGCGTCCACACCGTCCTGCGAGACCTGACCATCGCCAACGGTCCCGCGTTCAGCCTCGACGGCCGGGTGATGTACCTGTCCGACACGCCGCTGGGCCACGTGGACCGCTTCGACGTCGACCGGGCGACGGGCGAGCTGAGCAACCGGCGCCCGTTCGCGCGGATCGACCCGGAGCACGGATCACCGGACGGCCTCACCGTCGACGCCGAGGACCACGTCTGGATGGCGCTGTTCGGCGGCGCGGCGATCCGCCGGTACCGGCCCGACGGCACCCTCGACCGCGTGGTGCCGGTGCCCGCCCGCCAGCCGACCAGCGTCTGCCTGGTCGGCGAGCACGTGGTGGTCACCAGCAGCCAGGAGGGGCTCACCGATCCCGGCCCCCACGACGGCGCGGTGCTGGTCCTGCACGAGGGCACCACCGGCGTCGAAGCCCTGCCGGCACGCGTTGACTAGGCGACGTGCCGGTTGGAGGAGACCAGTTGGTGCGGGTCGACGTCCGACTGGTCGAGGCCGAAGCTGATGATCTGACGGGGATGGATGCGGATGATCGGTACGCCCGCGTCGTACGCGGAGCCGGCCGGGCTCTCGATCGCCTCGGCCGTCCCGCGCACCTCCAGGCAGCGGACCCGCCACGGGTCCACGGACGGCAGGTCGTCGACGACGAACGCGACCTGACCCGTCGCGGCGACGTTGCGAAACTTACGGCTGGCAGTCAGGTTGTAGCCGGTGATGTCGATCGTGCCGGCGCCGGCGTCGTACCGGTAGCTGACCGGGCTGTTCTGCAGGGTGCCGTCCGGTCGCAGGGTGGCCAGCCGGCCCAGTCGCTGCCCGGCCAGGTATTCGATCTCGCTCTCGGTGAACGCCATGACCGGAAGTCTGCGACCTCAACCGCGGTTGAGCTCAAGCGAACCCGGCAAGCTGCCAGGACGTTCTGCGTCACGCCCGGTCCTCGGCGACGCGCAGCACGACCTTCCCCCGGGTGTGGCCCCGCTCGGCCTCGGCGTGGGCGGCGCCGGCCTCGGCGAGCGGCAGCACGTCGGCGACCTCGACCTTGATGGCGCCGTCGTTGATCAGCGTGGCGAGCCGGGCCAGCGCCGGGCCGTCGGGCTCGACGAGGATTCCCGTGACGCGGACCCCGGCGGCCTCGGCGGCGGCGGCCAGTTCCGGGGACACGCCGCCCGGTACGGAGACCAGCAGGCCACCCGGGCGCAGTGTCTCGATCGAGCGGGTGCTGGTGGCGTCGTGCGCGTCGCCGACCAGGTCGAGGACCACGTCGACGCCGGCGACCTCCTTCTCGAAGCGACCGGCGGTGTAGTCGACGACCTCGTCCGCGCCGAGGTCGGTGAGCCACTGCTGGTTGCGGGGGCCGGCGAGCGCGATGACGTGGGCGCCGAGGTGCTTGGCGAGCTGGACCGCGAGGTGCCCCACGCCGCCGGCCGCCGCGGTGATCAGGACCCGCTGGCCGGGCTGCACGGCAGCGGTGTCGACGAGAGCCTGCCAGGCGGTCAGCCCGGCGAGCGGTACGGCGGCGGCCTGCTCGAACGTGGCCGTGGCGGGCTTACGGGTGAAGTGCCGCGACGGGGCGGTCACGTATTCGGCGTAGGCGCCGGCGGCGCGGGGGAACCAGGGCATCCCGTAGACCTCGTCGCCGGGGGCGAGGGTGGTCACGCCGAAGCCGACCTCCTCGACGACGCCGGCGACGTCCCAGCCGAGGATGAAGGGCGGCTCGCCGAGCACCCCGGCCATGCCGGTGCCACCGCGGGTCTTCCAGTCGACGGGGTTGATGCCGGCGGCGTGCACCCGGACGAGGACCTCGGTGGGCAGCGGGGCGGGACGCGGGACGTTCTCGACGGTCAGGACCTCCGGGCCGCCGAAGGTGTGCTGGCGGACGGCTCTCATCGTGGTGTTGTCGCTCATGGGATCAAGCTTCGACGTCGCGACGATCGGCCGACAGCGGCGCGAATGACATTGTGCGTAAGATTCGTGCCATGTCTGATCGGGTCGGGCCTCATCGCGTCGCCGTACTGGCTCTGGACGGCGTCATGCCCTTCGATCTCGGCATCCCCGCGCGGGTGCTGGGAGAGGCGTTCGACGCCGCGGGCGAGCCGCTCTACGACGTCGTCACCTGCTCGCTCGACGGCGGGCCGGTCGCCACCAACGCCGGGTTCTCGATCCAGGTGCACCACGACCGGCAGGCCCTGGCCGACGCGGACACCGTCGTGATCGCGACCCAGGAACCCCCCGCCGACATGCTCAGCTTCGGGGAGCCCGACGTCGCGACCAGCGAAGCGCTGCGTTCCCTGCGGCCCGGGACCCGCGTGGTGAGCACGTGCACGTCGGCGTTCGTCCTCGCCGGGGCCGGCCTGCTCGACGGGCTCGCCGCGACCACGCACTGGGCGCTCAGCGACCGGTTCGCCGCGCTGTTCCCGGCTGTCGAGGTCCGCCCCGACGTGCTGTTCGTCGACGCCGGCCGGGTGCTGACCTCAGCGGGAGCGGCGGCCGGCATCGACCTGTTCCTGCACATCATCCGCACCGACCACGGCACGACGATCGCCAACGACGCCGCCCGCCGTTGCGTGGTCGCACCCTGGCGCGACGGGGGCCAGGCCCAGTTCATCGCCCACCCGACCCCACCCGAGTCCTCGTCGGGAACGGGCCCGACCAGGGCGTGGGCCCTGACCCGGCTGGACCTGCCCCTCACCCTGGCCGACCTGGCCGCCCACGCGGCGATGAGCAAGCGCACGTTCAGCCGCCGCTTCGTCGCCGAAACCGGCGTGTCGCCGCTGCAGTGGCTGATCGCCCAGCGCATCGACCGGGCGCGGTCGCTGCTGGAGAGCAGCGACCTGCCCGTCGAACGCATCGCCACGGAGGCCGGCTTCGGCAGCGCCACCCTGCTCCGCCAGCACATGCACGCGGTCCTGGGCGTGACGCCGCAGCACTACCGGCGTACGTTCCAGGCCCCCGCCGCGCTCACCGCGTCGTGACGCTGCCGGCCGTCCAGCCGGACACCGCATCCACCAGCAGCGCGAGTGGATCCGCGCTGTCGAGACGCAGCACCGGGCAGGACAGACCGGCAAGCCATTCCTCCTGCTCGACGCGGCTACGCCCGGCGAAGTTCGCGTCGTCGTAACCGCGCGCCCAGTCGATGAACTCCGATGGGCGTTCTCCAGCTCGCCGCCGGCCGCGATGGCGGCGCCGTAACGCTCGCCTTCCCGCAGGGAGAGCCGCTCCATCCGCGTCTCCTGGTCCAGGGCGAGGAACACGACTCCGCTCAGCCGCTCCTCGAGCGGCCGGCCCCAGCCCATCATCGATCCGGAGAGCACCCAGGCCGGCCGGGGTACGAAGAGCGCTCGCATCAGCGCCAGACGTTCGCCGGCCGGCCGTTTCTCCACGTACGGAGGCGTGGTCGGCAACCAGAAGTAATCGTCGACATCCGCGTGGGGAACCGCCCAGAGCGTGGCGAGTGCCCGTCCCAGGGTCGTCGTGCCCGCCCCGCTGGCACCGGTGACGAGCAGCCGACGCTCCGGTGTGTGTGACATCACTCCGGCATTATCGGCGTACGTTCCAGACCCCGCCACAGACCCGCTCACCCTGGGATGACAGGGGCCGCCGCGGTGGCGTTGAGCGCGACCACCACGGTTTTCTCCTCGTAGCGGAAATGAGCGTCGAGTTCGGCGATCAGCCGGTCGAGTTCGGCGAGCAGCTCACCCGGCGTGTCGCGGCCGGGATCGTAGGCGGTGAACAACAGTTGAATTTCGGTGTTCAGCCGCGCCACGACCCGGTGCTGCCCGGTCAGCTCGGCGAGCGCGGGGCCGAGCGCCGGAAACTGCTGCGCGAGCGCCGGGAACACCGCCATGTCCTCGCCCGTGTGGTGGCGGCTCAGCCCGCCGCAGAACGTCTGGCAGCGCTCGGCGAACCCGGTCTCCGGGGTCTGCCCCGCCGCGACCGTGGCGCGCAGCTCAGCCAGTTCCTTGCGAAACCAGTCGTGCACCTCGACCAGCCAGTCACCCATCCCCTTGGCGCCCATCCCCTTGGCGCCCGGTGCGGCGTCGATGCGGTGGAGGACCACGACGGGGATGCGGCGGGTCGTGCGGGCCTGGTATTCGGCGTATCCGGGGGCGGCGTCGACCACCTTGGCGAACACGTCGTCGTACTCCTGGCCGCCGTCGAGAACGGCCGCCATCGCCTGGTACATCTCGGTCCCGAACTCCACCGTGACCAGGGGATCGTGGCGCACGTTGTGGTACCAGCCGGGGTTCTTCGGCGCACCCATGGCCGACGCCACCACCATGGCGCGGCCGTCGATCTCGAGGTAGCCCAGCGGCACCGTGCGGGCCTGGCCGGAGCGGGCGCCGGTGGTGGTCAGCAGGGCGAGCGCCGACCCTTCGAACATGCCGCCGACCTTGCCGCCGTTCTGGCGGAACTCGTCGATGATGCGGCGCTGGAATTCGTTGACGTCAAACGTCATACATCCTCTTCCGGGTAGGAAGGAGGCGTGCTTCGGCCCAGGACCGACGTATGGAGAAACCCCGCATGCCACGCATGGTGCGGAGACGGCCGGAAGATCCAGGCCGATCCGGGCTGAGAAGCCACTACCTCCATGCGTAGGCCCATACGGGGCTCGCCAAAAAATCTACCTGACCGAGGGAAGGTGCCACAACATCCACCGGTAGCCGGGTCAGTTGTGCTACCGTCAACTCGTTGCAGTTTTGATTACCGTAGACGTTTTGAGCGCCTGATGGGTTATCTAAACCCTCCCGGGCGCTTTCGTTTGTCGTGTCGTTTCCGACGCGGGTTATCAACGCAGCGGCGATAGAGTCCGCACAGTGCGGTCTCCACAGCCTGCGAAGGAGCAGACATGACTACAGGCACCGTGAAGTGGTTCAACGCTGACAAGGGCTTCGGCTTCATCAGCCCCGACGACGGTGGCGCGGACGTCTTCGCCCACTTCTCTGCCATCTCGACGAGCGGCTACCGCAGCCTCGACGAGAACCAGAAGGTGGAGTTCGACATCACGCAGGGCCAGAAGGGCCCGCAGGCGGAGAACATCCGTCCGCTCTGATCCATCGCAGTACCGCAACGGCGGCTCGACTGTTCGCAGTCGGGTCGCCGTTTTGGCGTGCCCGGCACATGATCCACCTGCGCTCGATCCGTTGACTTTTGTTACGCGCAGGTGACAGCGTTGTCATCGAGAGATCTCTTTCTCTACGATGTGGAGCGTCACGTGCACGAACTCGTTCGACGGAGGACCGCCGCCGCGGCCTCTCTCGCCCTGGTCACGGGCGGTCTGGCGCTGGTGCCGCCGACCTCGGCCCAGGCCACCGCGAAAAAACTGCCGTCCGTGGTGTCGGGTGATGCCCGCTTCCAGGTCATCTCGCCGACCCTCATCCGCACCGAGTACGCCCCCGGCGGCCGGTTCACCGACGGCGACACGTTCAACGTCATCGGCCGCGACGATTTCACGCCGACCCGGTTCACGAAGCGGATCTCGCAGGGCTGGCTGAGCATCGACACGGGCGCGGCGACACTGCGCTACAAGGTCGGTTCCGGGGCGTTCACCGCCGACAACCTCACCGTACGGCTGAAATCCGGCCGTCAGAGCGTGGCCGCCGCGCCGTGGGAGGGCCAGGGCGCACCCGATTGCGCCCCCGGCACCCTGTGCGAGGCCGAGGCGCTCGCCCTCGACGGCCCGAGCGCGGCGACCGATCACGGCGGCTACACCGGCCAGGGCTTCGCGGCAGGGTTCGAGGGCACCGGCAACTCGCTGTCCTTCGCCGTCACCCCCGCGACGGCGGGCACGCAGCAGCTCACGGTCCGCTACGCGAACAGCACGGGCGGGGACGGCCAGAACGTCGCCCGCACCCTGACCGTGACGGTGGACGGCACCGCGGCCGGCACGCTGACGCTGCCCCCGACCGGGAGCTGGGACACCTGGGCGCTCGCCTCGGCGCCGCTGACGCTGACCGCGGGCCGGCACCAGATCAGCCTGGTACGCACGGCGAGCGACTCCGGCAGCGTGAACATCGACAGCCTGGCAGTCCTGGCGCCCGGCGCCGCGTATCCGGCGCCGACGCCGCCCAGCGCGCAGCCGTGTGCGTTCGGCGCGGTGTGCGAGGCGGACGCGGGCACGCTGTCCGGTGGTGCGCGACTCGCCGACGATCACAACGGATATTCGGGTGACGGCTTCGTGGCCGGCCTGGAACGCACCGGGGCGGCGTCCGCGCTGACCGTCACTGGCGTGCCCGCTGCCGGGACCTATCAGGTTCAGGTGCGCTACGCCAACGCTCAGGCCGGCAGTCAGCCGGTGCAGACCCGCACCGCGACGGTCACGGCGAACGACGCGGCGCCGGTCACGGTCACGCTGCCGCCGACGAGCAGCTGGGACTACTGGCGCACCGCGTCGGTCGCCGTGCGGCTCAAGGCCGGCACGAACACCGTGACGTTCGGCTGCCCCACCGACCAGAGCTGCAACGTCAACGTGGACACCATCGCCGTCACCGCGAAGGGCGCGCCGCTGCTCGCCCCGCACGCACCGCTGGGTGGTTACCGGCGCGGCCTGGACAACGTCAACGGCGGCGCGCGGACCTACGGCGGGCTGCTCTACCAGGACGGGTGGTCGCTGGTCGACGACTCGGCGTCGGCGCCGCACCGCGCGGGCGTCCAGGACGGGTACGTGTTCGCGTACGGCCAGGACTACCGCCACGCGCTGCGGGAGCTGTCCACGCTGACCGGGCCGACGAAGTTGCTGCCCAAGTGGGCGTACGGCGTCTGGTACTCGGAGTACTTCGACCGCACGGCCGCGGAGTTCCAGGACATCGTCGCGCGGTTCAAGACCGAGGGCGTCCCGCTGGACTCGCTCGTCGTCGACACGGACTTCAAGGCGCCGGACAAGTGGAACGGCTGGTCGATCGACCCGACCCGGTTCCCCGACTGGACGGCGTTCGCCGCGGCGCTGCGTAAGCAGGGCGTACACACCGGCCTGAACATCCACCCCAGCATCCTCGGCACCGACCCGGCGTTCCCGAAGGCGCAGGAGCTCGCGAAGGGCAAGCTGAAGAAGACCGGCTGCAACGGCGGACCGGACTGCTACGTGTTCGACTTCGGCGACGCGGATCAGCTCAAGGCGTACCTGTGGCTGCATGATCAGATGGGCGCCGACGGCGTCGATTTCTGGTGGCTGGACTGGTGCTGCGATGCCTCCACCTCCACCGAGCAGGGCGTGACGGCCGATGCCTGGATCAACCAGAAGTACGCCGACCTGACCGGCTTCGCGTTCTCCCGGGCCTACGGATCACTGCAGGCCGGCGGGTACGCGAACCCGGGCCCCGTGGCGACCGGACCGTGGGCCGACAAGCGGACCACGCTGCACTTCACCGGCGACACGATCTCCAACTGGGAGACCCTGCGGTTCGAGGTCGGCTACACCCCCGGCGAGTCGGCCGCCACCGGGCTGGCCGCGGTCAGCCACGACATCGGCGGGCACACGGGCGGGCTGCAGGAACCGGGCAGCGAGCCGGGCAGCACGAAGCTGCCGGACGACCTCTACGCGCGGTGGGTGCAGATGGGCACGTTCCAGCCGATCGACCGGCTGCACTCCAACCACAGCGACCGCCTGCCCTGGCAGTACGGCGCGGCCGCGAACGCGTCGGCGAAGAAGTTCCTCAACCTCCGCAAGAAACTGCAGCCCTACACGTACGCCGCCGCGGCTGAGGCGACCCGCACCGGCACCCCGATCGTCCGGGCGATGTACCTGGCCTACCCGGGCGAGCAGGAGGCCTACGCGACCGCGGGCAGCCAGTACCTCTACGGCCCCGACCTGCTGGTCGCCCCGGTGACCACGCCGGGCACCACCGCATCGACGTCGGTGTGGTTCCCGCCGGGCAACACCTGGACGGACTACTTCACCGGCAAGCGCTACAAGGGCGGCACCACCGCCTCGATCACGACAACGCTGGACACGATGCCGGTCTTCGTGCGCTCAGGCGCGGCGAAGCCGTAACCTCGCGCGGCCCGGGCACCCCTCAGCCGAAGACGGGTGCCCGGCCCGCATCGATCCGCTGCCGCCAGAACGACAAACTGAGCGCCCGCTCCGGCCCGATGCCCCGGATCTGCACCGGCGTGCCGTCCCGCCGGATGACATAGGTCGTACGCCGCACCGACAGATAGTCGATCTGCACGCCCACGAAGTCAGCGGCTGTCCGGATCCCGCACTCCTCCAGATGCCGCAGCGACGCCGGCTCGATCCCCGACGGCCGGCTCAGGGCGATCACCGCACGGCCCAGCCGCCCGTCCGGGTCGTAGGTCAGCAGCCGCCGCTGATCGATCGGCCGCGGCAACGTGAACCGCTGCTGACTCGCCCCGAAATACGCGAGCAGGGCTGCGCGGGCACGGGCCACGTCCCTGCCGTCGTCACAACCCTCACGCCAGGCGATCCCGACCCGGGTCAGGTCGATATCGGTCGCCAGCGCGGCCACGGCCACCGCGGCGTCCCCGGGCCACACGTCGGCGTCGCGCGGTGAGATCTTCACCCAGTCCCCGAACCCGTGCACGGAGAACCCCAGCGCGACACACACGTCCACATCCGGCGCACCGACCACGGTGACCTCATCGAACCCGTCCCGGCGCACCTGCGCCAGCACCACGCAGCGCGCACCCGGACTGGACAACGCGAGCATCACCGCGCCACGCCCCCGCCGACCGGTCACGGCCTCGGTGACGACCCGCTCGGTATCCGCCGCACTCGCGGCGAACCCCCGCTGCATCTCGACCAGATCCACACCCATGCCGGCGACATTCGGCCGCGCCCGGCCCGGCCTGAGGAATCGGCTTTCCCCGTTCAGACGCCGATGTGCTCCTCGGCCGGGGCCATGGCCGTCACGGCCCGGTGCAGCACGGGCAGGGCAACGAACGCGGTCGCGGCGAGCAACCCGCCGGCAACCCAGAGCGGCGCCCGAAGCCCGTACGCGTCGGCGATCAGACCGCCGCCGAGTGAGCCCAGGGTGAGACCGAGCAGACCCAGCGTCTTGTTGGCACCGGCAACACGACCACGCTGCTCATCCGGCACCAGGGTCTGCCGCAGCGAGGCGACGGTGATGCTCCAGATGGTGGTGTAGAAGAAGTACAGCGCGAGCATCGCGGTGAACAGGACGGCCGAGCTGGTGGCCGCGATCACGAGGAAGGCGGCGGCGCCGAGCAGCAGGGTCCCCCCGATCGTCCACGCGGTGCCGAGTTTGCGGCGCAGGTAGGGAGCCACGAAGCTGCCGGCGAGCCCGCCGAGCGACGAGACGGCCAGGGCGATGCCGTAACCGGCCGGGGACAGCCTGAGCGTGCCGGTGGCGAAGAGCACGAGGACCGAGAACGGCAGCATGTACGCGAGACTGGTCAGCGACAGCATGACCGTCAGCAACCGCAGTAGCCGGTGGCTCCCCAGCCAGCGCAGGCTGTGCCCGATCTCGCGGATCATCGGCTCCCGGGCGACGTCGGTGTTCAGGTGCTGACGGAAGTCCCCGCGGAGCATAAGGAACAGCAGCCCGGCGATCGCGAACGAGGCGGCGTCGACGAGAACCGGCAGCGCGGCCGCGACACCGAACAGCAGGCCACCCAGCGGCGGCCCCAGCAACTCGTCACAGACGATCTGCGCGGTGCTGAGCCGCCCGTTCGCCCGGTCCAGGTCCCGGGCCGGCACGATCGTCGGCAGCACCGAGAACGCCGAGGTGTCCGCCACCGTCTCGAGCAGGCCCAGGACGACGAACACGGCGTAGAGCACGGGCATCGAGATCAGGTCCACCGCCACCAGCACGAACAGCACGCCCATGACGCCACCCCGGGCGAGGTTCACGATCGTCATGAGCCGGCGCCGGTCCATCCGGTCGACGAGCGCCCCGCTGAAGACAGAGACCAGCAGCCTCGGCAGGGTGAAGGCCAGGGACAGCCCGGCCACCAGCGTGGCGCTGTCGGTCAGCGTGGCGGCCAGCAGCGGTATCGCGACGAAGCTGATCCCGTCGCCCAGATTGGACACCGCACTACCGGTCCACAGCTTCCCGAACTCCCCGCCCAGCCCCACCAGTTCTCCCCCGCCCGCCGCCGCTGCGCCGTTCAGTGTGCTTCACGCAGCGCGGCGGCTACCGACCACCCGACGGGGTGATCGGCAGCCGCCGCGGGGATCAGGTCGTGGTGCAGCCGGTGATCTGGGGGCGGGCGCTGCTGTTGCCGTTGGTCATGGTCGTGAAGCCGAAGGTGTTGCCGCTGCCATTGGGCTTGACCGTCATGGTGTTGCCGCCGTTGCTCCAGGTGAAGGCTCCGCTCCAGGTGGTGGAGACCTTCTGGGGTGCGGTGATGGCGACGGTGACGGTCCAGGTGGTGGAGCCGGTGACGGTCACCGACGTGTTGTAGCGGTCGGCCCAGACGGTGCCCGGGGTGACCGTCGCGGTGCAGCTACCGGTGGGTGGCGGCGGGGACGAAGGCGGCGGGGAGGACGGCGGGGTGCTTCCGCCCCCTCCCCCGGTGGTGTTGAGGCCGAGGAAGTTGATGGCGTACGCGATCATCCCGTTCTGGGGCAGCGTGTGGCCGGCACCCGAGACGCTGATGCCTTCCACCGGCGGGGTGACGCTGCTGTTGCCGTAGCGGGTGCGGGTCCAGCTCGACGCCGGCGAGTCGGTCAGGACCGGGGTCTGGCTGACGCCGTTGACGTTGGTCCACTGCTTGATCTCTTCGCCGAAGTTGTTGTAGTAGAGCGTGTTGTCCGCGGTGCCGTGCCATACCTGCATCCGAGGGCGGGCGCCGGTGTAGCCGGGGTACATCGAGCGGGCGAGGTCGCCCCATTGCTGGGCGGTCTTGATGACCTGGCCGTTGGCGCACTGGGAATTCCAGGTCGAGCCGCCGGTGGTGGCGAAGCAGCCGGCCGGGACGCCCATGAACGCCGAACCGGCCGCGAAGACGTCCGGGTAGTCGGCCAGCATGACGTTGGTCATCATGGCGCCGGAGGAGACGCCGGTGGCGTACACGCGGCCGGGGTCGATGTTGTACTGCGACTTGGTGTAGTTGACCATCGACATGATGCTGACGGGGTCGCTGCCGCCGTTTCGTTGCAGGGCCTGCTGGGTGTAGACGTCGAAGCAGTTGCCGCTGCGGGTGGCTTCCGGGAAGACGATGATGTAGCCGTACTGGTCGGCTGCTGTCTCGTAGTCACGGAAGTAGCCGTTGGCCACCGCGGAGGCGCTGCCGCCGCAGTAGTGCATGGCGACCAGGAGCGCGGGCTGGGCGGCGAGGCGGTCCGGCACGTAGATGTACATGTTGAGGTTGCTGGGGTTCGTGCCGAAGTTGGTCACCCGGACCAGCGATGCCGCTTCTGCCGGCTGGGCACCGATCAGTGCGGTGGCGACCGCGAGCGATGCCGCGGCCACCCCGGCCAGTGCGGCTTTGAGGATGCGATTCATCGGACGGTCCCTTCTCAGCTCGCGGTGCAGCCGGTGACCCGCGGCCGGGCGCTGCTGTTGCCGTTGGTCATCGTGGTGAAGCCGAAGGTGTTGCCGCTGCCGTTGGGCTTGACCGTCAGGGTGGTGCCGGCGTTGGTGAAGGCGGCGCTCCAGGTCGTCGTGACCTGCTGCGGTGAGGTGATGGCGACGGTGACGGTCCAGGAGGTGGCTCCGGAGACGGTCACCGAGGTGTTGTACCGGTCACCCCACACCGTGCCCGGGGTGATCGACGCCGTGCAGGAGCCGGCGGGAGGAGGGGTCGTCGGGGATCCAGGCGGGGTCGTGGGGCTCGTCGGCGAGGTGCCGTTGTTCAGCGCGGTCAGCACCGAGGTGTAGGCCGCCTTCTTCCCGCCGCTGCTGGTGAAGAGCAGCGGGCTCTCCCCCGACCGCCACGAGTCCGAGTCCCTGATGCCCCACACGGTGATGCCCTTGCAGCGGGCGACAGCAAGACAATCATTGGTGACATTGGTGTACGCCGCAGTCGGCGCGTTCGTGATGTCGAGCTCGGTGATGTGCACGTCGACACCGAGCGCGGCGAAGCTGGACAGCGTGGTGCGGTAGTTGCTCGGGTAGCTCGACCCGCCGGTGAAGTGCGACTGGAGGCCGACGCAGTCGATCGGGACACCGCGGGACTTGAAGTCCTGCACCATCCGGTAGACGCCCTGGGTCTTCGCGGCGCTCCAGTTGTCGGTGTTGTAGTCGTTGTAGCAGAGCTTCGCGTCCGGGTCCGCTGCCCGGGCGGTCCTGAACGCGACCTCGATCCAGTCGTTGCCGGTGCGCTGCAGGTTCGAGTCGCGGCGCGAACCGTCGCCGGCGTCGGAGTACGCCTCGTTCACCACGTCCCACCACGTGACCTGGCCCCTGAAGTGGGTGGCGACCTGGGTGATGTGGTTGATCATCGCGTTGCGCAGGGCGGTGCCGCTCAGGCTCTGCATCCAACCGGGCTGCTGCGAGTGCCAGGCGAGCGTGTGACCGCGTACCTGCATCCCCAGGCCACGAGCGTGGGAGACGATCCGGTCCGCGTTGGTGTAGCTGAACTGGTTCTGGTTCGGCTCGGTGGCGTCGATCTTCATTTCGTTCTCGGGGGTGACCGCGTTGAACTCGCGGTCGAGGATCGTGGTGTACGCCGTGTCGCTGAGCCTGCTCGCCGCGACCGCGGTACCGAAGAAACGTCCGTCGCGGGCGGCGGCGGACGCGCCGAGCGTGGTCGCGGCGCTGGCGGAGCCGGGCAGGACCGCGAACCCCGCCGCGACCAGCATTCCGGCTGCGGAGAGGACCAGGGCGGACCGCTTCAGGCGGGTGGATCTTCTGTTCATGAGTACCTCCGGGGAAGGCGGTCCGGGCGGTGGTGGATCCGCCCGGACCGCTGGATTACGCCGCGGTGCAGGACGTGATGCGGGGCCGGGCGCTGGAGTTGCCGTTCGTCATGGTCGTGAAGCCGAAGGTGCTGCCGCTGCCGTCGGGCTTGACAGTCATGGTGTTGCCGCCGTTGCTCCAGGTGAACGCGCCGCTCCAGGTGGTGGAGACCTTCTGGGGAGCGGTGATGTCGATCGTCACGGTCCAGGCGGTGGACCCGGTCACGGTGACCGAGGTGTTGTACCGGTCGGCCCACACCGTGCCGGGTGTGACCGTCGCGGTGCAGCTGCCGCTGGGCGGAGGCGGGGACGACGGCGGCGGGGACGAGGGCGGCGGGGACGACGGCGGCGGGGACGACGGGTCGCTCGGGGGCGGGGAGGTCGGGCCGGTGCCCAGGGTGGGGGTCGTCCAGGTGCGCCACTCGGCGAGGTTGCCCAGGGCCTTGCTGGAGATCCGGATCGCGCCGGCGTCGTTACCGGTCTTCACCAGGAACTTATTGATGTTCTGCTGCAGCGGGGCCGTCCACTCGGGCCGGTTGGCGCAGTGCGTGCCGTTGGCGATGTCGGACCAGTAGGTGATGTTGCTGCCCGCGCCGAGCGCCTTGTAGACCTCGGCACCGCCCAGCGCCGCGACGCTGCCGGACTTCGGGCCGAGGTTCGCGATGTGCGGGTTGTCCATGATGAACAGTCCCCGCGGCGCGACCATGGCCACCATCTCGTGGGTGTCCACCGGCAGCTTGCCCGGGGCGCCGGTGAACGAGCTGAACGCGTCACCGAACCACGGCTGCTCGCCGTACGCGCTGCTCAGGCTCTGAGCGCCCTCACCGGGGACGCCGCGGAAGATCGGAACTCCGGCGGTGCCCGACTCGATCGGCATCGTCAGCGCGATCCGCTGGTCGAACACGCCGGCCACGAACGCACCCTTGCCGAACCGGGAGCAGCCCGTCACACCGGTCGCGTCGGCCTTCAGGACGCTCCCGCCCGACTTCTCGATCACGTCGATGATCCGGCTGACTCCCCAGCCCCAGGCCTGCAGGAGACCGGTGGTGCTCGTCGCGCCGTAGATGCTGTAGAACGCGCCCTGCTTGTTCGCGCGCCCGGTGCCTTCCTTGCCGACGGAGTACGGGTCGTAGTTGATGACCGCGGCCCCCGCGGCCCGGATCGTGGCCGTGTCGGCGAACCCGCCGTAGACCACGACCGCCGGGAACGGCCCGGTGCCGCTCGGCAGGGACACCGACGCCGAGAAGCTGGAGCTCTTGCCGTTGTCGGTCACGTTGACGGTGATGTTCGTGGACGACACCGTGCCCGTGACGGTTGCCGGCGGCGCGGGCTTCGTACCGTAGACGTACTTCTCCGCCTGCTTCTTGATCTCCTCGCGACGGCACCGCCAGTCCGCGACCGTCGTGATGCGCGTGCCGTCGATCCGGGTGAACGGGTCGGGCAGCTTGGCGTTGGTGGGTAGCGAGCCCGCGTCGGGCAGGGCCGGCACCGCGCAGTCGGCGCCCTCGTCCTCGACGGGAGCGGCCGCGGCGGCGAGCACGGCGGTGGCAGGTGCGGTGGGGGTGCTCGCCAGGACGGCGACAGCCCCGGCGACCGTCAGCGCCGATACCACCAGCGCGACGATCGTGGGTCGGGCCCTGGAACGGCCGGGTTCGATGCTCATAAGGGCTTTCCCTTCATGGACTCACGCCTGAGGGACTGAAACTTCCGGAGCTCTATCGATGACTTCCGGAGGTGTTAAGCGCACGTTACGACGCTGTATCGATCGGGGTCAATAGATTTGACGGCGCGGAGATTACCGGTAATTTCGGCAGGTCCGGGCCCACCTTCCGGCGGACCCGGGACCGCTCGTAAGCTGCGGGACATGCGTCGAGCAGTGGTGATCGGAGCGACCGGGCACGTCGGCACCTATCTGGTCCCGCGCCTGGTCAGGGCCGGGTACGAGGTCGTCGCGGTGAGCCGGGGTGAGCGCACGCCCTACCACGACGCGCCCGAGTGGCGCTCGGTCGAACGGGTCACCGCCGACCGCGAGGCCGAGGACGCTGCCGGTACGTTCGGCGCGCGCATCGCCGCGCTGCAGCCCGACGCCGTGATCGACCTGATCTGCTTCACCCCAGGGTCCGCCCGGCAGCTGGTCAACGCCCTGCGCCCCACCCGCCCGCTGCTGCTGCACTGCGGCACGATCTGGGTGCACGGGCGTACGGCCAGGCTGCCGGTCACCGAGGACGAGCCACGCACGGCGTACGGCGAATACGGCACCGGTAAGGCCGCGATCGAGGAACTGCTGCATCGCGAGACCCTCGCCGGTGGTGTCCCGTCGGTGGTTCTGCACCCGGGGCACATCAGCGGTCCGGGGTGGCCGGTCATCACCCCCGCGGGCAACCTCGACCCGGACGTGTGGCGGCGCTTGGCCACCGGCGAGCCGGTCGCCCTGCCCGCCCTCGGGCTCGGGGTGCTCCACCACGTGCACGCCGACGACGTGGCACAGGCCTTCGAGCGGGCACTGACCCGGCCGGCCGCGATCGGGCAGAGCTTCCACGTGGTGGCCGAGCAGGCGATGACCTGCCGTGGTCTCGCGGCGGGGGTGGCCGGGTGGTTCGGTCGCGAGCCGGTGCTCGATCTGGTGGACTGGCCGGAGTTCGAGAAACGGGCCGGGGCCGAGCATGCCGGTGCCACCCGGGAGCACGTCGAGCGCAGCATCGCGGCGAGCATCGACCGGGCTCGCGCGGTTCTCGGCTACGCGCCGCGTTACTCCTCGCTGGATGCCCTGCGCGAGTCCGTACGGTGGCTCGCCGGGCATGACCAGCTGGATCTGGATGGCACCGGGCTCTGACGTGGTCAGCCGGCCGCGCAGGAGGTGATCCGCGGGCGGGCGCTGCTGTTGCCGTTGGTCATCGTGGTGAAGCCGAAGGTGTTGCCGCTGCCGTTGGGCTTGACCGTCAGGGTGGTGCCACCGTTCGTGAAGGCGGCGCTCCAGGTGGTCGTGACCTGTTGCGGCGCGGTGATCGCGAGGGTGACGGTCCAGGTGGTCGCGCCGGTGACGGTGACCGAGGTGTTGTAGCGGTCGCCCCAGACGGTGCCCGGGGTGATCGTCGCGGTGCAGCTTCCGCCGGGCGGTGGCGTCGTGCCACCGCCGCCCCAGCCTGCGGTGCTGTCCAGCCAGGTGGCTCGCTGGGTCATCCACGTACGCATCGTCTGGACCTGACCCTGCCAGGTGTTCGCCGTCGGGGTGACGAACGGGCCGATCATCGCCGTGGTGAGGTTCGGCCACTTCTGGAAGTTGCGGGCGGCTCCCGCGGTCAGCGGCGTGGTCAGGCCGTTGACCAGCGTGGTCAGGCTCGCCTCGGACAGTACGGTCTGCCGCAGTGACTGCCAGCGCGCCCGCAGCCGGGTCTGGAACGCGGGATCCGACAGCAGGATCTTGAACCAGTCGCTGGCCTGCGGCTGGCGGTTCTGGCTCTGGTACTGGAAACCGGACGTCTGGTTGTTGCTCTCGTATCCCCCGACGCCGAACGTCAGGTCCTTGTCCCAGACCGGTCCGGCCACCAGCGGGCCGCTGCGGTCCTTGTAGAAGTAGGTGCTGCGGACGTACGAGTCCATGTCACGGCCGAACTCGTTCAGGATGATCAGGTCGACCCAGGAGCCGACGTCGATCCAGGACGGATACTGCGACGCGAAGCCCTGGCTGTGCAGCATGTCGTGAAACCGCTGGATGTACGCGTTGAGCCACGTCCGCTGTGCCGGCACGAGATCGTCGGGGTCCTTGACCTCGAGGAAGTTCCAGCACGTCGCCGCCGCGCCGGTGCAGGTGAGTGTGGGCTCCTCCGCGGCCAGCCATTCGAGGGCGAGGATGTAGCCCCCGGTCACGTCGGGCTCGGTGACGTCCTCCGGGTCGAGCTTCTTGAGATCGAGGCGGTCCTTGTCGTTCTCGATGGTCTCCTCGATCAGATAGACGCCCTGATAATCGGCGGCCGCCACCGGGTTCGCGTCGAAGTTCGTGTAGAGCTCGACGAACCGGTAGCGCGGGGTGGCCAGGCCCATCTGTTTCGCGATCTCCATCATCACGGCCTCGCGCACGAGCGCCTTGTCGGGGAACGGCCCGCGCAGCACCCAGTCGCCGTCGGCGGGCATGCCGAGCACCGGGTATCCGGCGTCCTCGTCCGCGTCGTCGCGGAACTCGATGCGCCACGGCGTCTTGTCGAACATGGCCGACGACTGGCCGCGCAACCGCATGACGGCCCGGGTGGCGACGACCGGTGCGGCGGCGAGCGAGGTGGTGCCGGCGGTGCCGGGGTCGAACAGCATCGCGGCGGCGTCGACGTAGTCGCGGCCGGGCTTGCCCTTGCCGTAGTCGTCGAGCAGCAGCAGGGGCAGGTTGTTGCCGGCCGCCTCGACGGCGCGCCGGACGTAGATCTGGGTGCCCATCGAGCCCGCGGCGGTGCCCGCGACGAACGCCTGCGCCCGCAGCTGGGTGGTGGCGGTCAGCGTCAACGGGGACGCGTACGGCGTGGACGCGGCGGTGGGGACCGTGCCGTCGGTGCTGTAGCGAATCTGGGCGCTGCCGATGGCCGTGCTCAGCGCGACCGTGACCGAGGTGGTGAACGTGCCGCTGGGTGTGGAGAAGGTGATGTCCCCGGCGAGGGCCTTCGGGGTGGACCCGCGCGCCGGCACGCCGGTGGCGGTGAGCAGGACGGCGATCACTATCGCCACTACCTTCGAGGGGTTCACAGGTGTACCGCCATTTCTGCGGGCCGCGTCGTGCGGGCGGTGCGGGTCGCGGTCCAGCGCACATCGACCACGGTGGACTCGTTGATCAGATCGATCCGCTGGGTGCGCGCGGAGTGCACCCGGGCGCCGAGCAGGATCTCCAGCCGGTCGACGAGCTCGGCGTGGTTGGTGACCGCGACGTCGAGCACAACGATCTGCTGCTGGTAGCGGGCCAGGTAACGCCGGTTGTCCACGGTCGCGATCACCGCGACGACCAGCACCATCAGACCGATGTTCCACCAGATCGACGTGGTGGCGAGCGACCCGAGCAGCCCGAGCGCGAGTGCGGAGAAGTAGTAGGCGACCTCGGTCTGGTCCAGCTCGGTCGACCGCAACCGGATGATCGACAGCACCCCGAACAGGGCCAGCCCCATGCCCAGCCCGGCACCGGACTCGGTGGTGCGCAGGGCGCTGGAGACCGCGAGCACACCGACGTTGACGCCGAAGTAGGCGACGACCAGGTCCCAGCGCCGATGCCGGGGGAAGTAGAGCCCGAGAACCAGCAGCGTCACCGCGGTGAGCTCCGCCCCGAGCAGGGCGATTTCCGTCATGCAGAGCCTCCTGACGCCTCAGAGTTCATCGTAAGTTTCCGATAATTGCTGGAAGGTTAACGACAGAGTTCGACTACCGTCAATGTCTTGTTGTGCATTCTGAGCAGCCAAGATCGCTCTGTCGCCAATGACCTGTAGTTATTACGGCCACCTGACGCCATTATCGGAATGCCGAAAGTTACGAGTCTTTTCCGAACGAGAAAGGGCTACCTGCGCGCACCACGCCGTACTCGTAGGCGTACACCACGGCCTGACCCGGTCGCGCAGGCCGAGTTTGGCGAGGACCCGGCTGACATGGGTCTTGACGGTGCCCTCCGACAGGTAGAGGCGGCCGGCGATCTCGATGTTGGACAGGCCGCGGGCGACGAGGCCCAGCACCTCGCGTTCCCGGTCGGTCAGCGTGTCCAGTGCCAGGGACGCGACGGCGGGCCCGCCGCCCGTGGTGACACAGCGGTCGAGCAGGCGGCGGGTCACGCTCGGCGCCACGACCACTTCGCCACGCGCGACCACGCGGATGGCCGACAGCAGGTCCGGGGCGAGGGTGTCCTTGAGCAGGAAACCGCTCGCGCCCGCCCGGAGCGCGGCATAGACGTACTCGTCGAGGTCGAAGGTCGTAAGGATGAGCACCCGGGTCCGGGCGGTGGCATCGGCCGCGCAGCCCCGACCCGCACCGACCGGTGCACAACGCATTGACCAACGTGAAAGTCTTGCCATATCGTCGGGCTGGACCGTGGCTGACACCGTTGTCAGGGGAACCTAGCGGCCGGTTGTCCGGTGAGAGTCGACGCGTTCGCGAGGAGACCGCGATGAAACCGTCACGCCTTTTGCTTTCTGGCCTTGGTGCGGTGCTTGCGCTCGGCGGCGCGATGCCCGGACCCACCGCGGTGGCGGCGAGCGCTGCCGCCGCGGTGGGTCCGGGGAACCAGCCGTACGCGTCGTACTGGCATCCGAACTCGATTCTGAACTGGGATCCGGCTACCGATGCCGATGCACGGTTCAACGTGTCGACGGTGCCGCTCGCGGCGCGTACCCAGGATCCCGCTCTGAAGGCCAATGCGAACGCGCACGCCGGGGAGGGCAGGATCGCGTCGCTGGTGTCGTTCGGGCCGACGTCCGGCAATCCGTCGCAGGGCGCGCTGGATACGAACTACTACGCGTTCCCGTACTGGCAGTACATCGACACGCTGGTCTTCTGGGGCGGGTCGGCGAGTGAGGGACTGATTCTCGCTCCGAACGCCACGGTCATCGATGCGGCGCACCGCAACGGGGTGAAGGTCTACGGGACGGTGTTCTTCCCGCCGGCGGCGTACGGCGGGCAGCTGCAGTGGGTCCGGGATTTCGTGCAGAAGTCCGGGAACAGCTATCCGGTGGCGGACAAGCTCGTGGAGGTCGCGCAGCACTACGGCTTCGAGGGCTGGTTCATCAACCAGGAGACCGGTGGCGGTGACGCGGCGCTGGCGACCGAGGTGCGCAACACCCTGACGTATGCGAAGTCGCGCGGCCCGGTCGATTTCATGTGGTACGACGCGATGACCGAGAGCGGTGCGGTGTCCTGGCAGGACGGGCTGAACACCGCGAACGACGCGTTCCTTCAGGACGGCGCCACGCGGGTGTCCGACTCGATGTTCCTCGACTTCGGCTGGAGCGCGGCCAAGCAGACGACCTCGCGCACCACGGCCCGCGGGCTCGGACGCAGCGAGTACGAGCTGTACGCGGGCATCGACACCGAGGCCAACGGGTACAACACAGCCGTACCCTGGAGCTCGGTGTTCCCGGACGGGCAGCCGCACGTGACCGGGCTCGGGCTCTACCGGCCCGAATGGACCTGGAAGTCGTCGACGTCGCGGGCCGACTTCTACAGCCGCGACGCGCGTTACTGGGTGGGCGCCAACAACGACCCGTCCGATACGGGAACGACGTCGACGTGGAAGGGGCTGGCCACCTATGTCGCCGAGTCCACCGCGGTGACGGCCAAGCCGTTCGTGACCAGCTTCAACGCCGGTCAGGGTGACTTCTACGCGGTCGGCGGGGAGCGGCTCGGGACGAGCGGCTGGAACAACCTGTCGCTGCAGGACGTGCCGCCGACGTACCGCTGGGTGGTGCAGTCGACGGGCACGAAGCTGACGCCGGGCATCGACTTCTCGGACGCGTACGAGGGTGGCAGCTCCCTGCAGCTGTCCGGCAAGCTCGACGCGGCCAACACCGTGCGGCTCTACCAGACCCGGCTCCCGGTTGCTGCGGACACCAAGCTGTCGGTCGTCGTCAAGAACCCGGCGGCGGGTGCGACGAACCTGGCCGCGGCGGTGTCGTTCACCGACGATCCGGCCACGTTCACGACCCTCGACCTCGGCGCCACCACCGGCACGGGCTGGGAGACCAAGACCCTCGACCTCTCCGGGTACGCCGGCCGCACGATCGCCCAGCTCGGTCTGCGCGCGGCTGCCTCCGAGCCGGTGGACGCCTACTCGATCCACGTCGGCAGGATCGCCGTGTACGACGGCGCGGTGGACGCCGTCGACGCGCCGGACGGGTTGTCCGTGCTCGGCGTGACGGACGTGTCATCGGCCCGCAAGACGGTGCGGCTCACCTGGAACGCCGCGAGCGGGCCGGTGCACCACTACGACGTGTTCCACCGCAACGCCGACGGCACCCGGGCCTATCTGGGCGGCACCACGAACACCTCCTACTTCGTGCCGCGCCTCGACCGCACCGGCACCGAAGCGGCCAGCACCATCGAGGTGGAGGCGGTGGGCGCCGAGGGCGGCCGATCCACCGCCGAGAGCACCGAGGTGGAGTGGAGCGGCGCACCGGTCGCGACGAACCTGGCCCTCAACCAGCCGGCCACCGCGGACTCCCAGTGCGCGACCGCGGAGAGCGCCGCCAAGGCGGTGAACGGCAGCGTCAGCGGCGGCAACTCCGACAAGTGGTGTTCCCTGGGTACGCAGAAGTGGCTCGAGGTCGACCTCGGCTCGAACCGCTCCCTGAGCAGCTTCGTCGTCAAACACGCCGGTGCGGGCGGCGAGTCCGCCACCTTCAACACCAAGGCGTTCACCATCGCCGTCCGCTCAGCGACAACGGACCCCTGGCAGACCGTCGTCACGGTAAACGCCAACACCGACAGCACATCGGCTCACCCCGTGACCACAACGGCTCGCTACGTCCGCCTCACCGTCACCACCCCCACGCAGACCGCTGACCCCGCAGCCCGCATCTACGAGTTCGAGGCCTGGGGCACCTGACAGCCCCCATCCCATCGGCCGTCGCCGGCGCGGTCAGTGGGTGGGCAGGGTGGGGCGGCGGGTGCGCCAGGCCAGGAGCAGGGCGCCGAGGCCGAACAGGACCGACAGCCAGAAGGCGTTGTGGGAGGCGACCCGGTCGACGAGCCAGCCTCCGCAGAACGCGCCGATGGTGGTGCCGGCGCCCATTCCGGCGGAGGCCCAGGTCATGCCCTCGGCGGCGCCGGTCTCCGGGTTGCTGAGCAGGGAGAAACCGGCGCTGAGGGCCGGTGCCGCACCGACGCCGGCCAGCAGGCAGGCGACGGCCAGCAGCACCGGTGACCGGGCGAGCGGGAGCAGCAGGCCGCAGCCGGTCATCCAGGCCATGGCCGGGACGAACAGCCGCTGGGGGGCGATCTGCCCGAGCCGTGGCCCGGCGAACAGGGCCGCGCTCGCGCTGCCGATGGCCCAGGCCGCCAGGGAGATACCCGCCCAGGCGGGGTGGCCCGCGCCGTCCGCGAGCGCGACCAGCAGAATCTCGATCGAGCCCAGGTAGGCGCCGATGCCCACGAAAGCAGCCACAACGGCCTTGGTGCGGACGGCGGATCGGCTCCCGGGCACGCCGCCGGGGGAGGCACGCCGTGCCATGGCGGGTGGTTCGGTCGCGGTCTGCGCGGCCAGCAGGAACCAGCCGAGAGCGGGACCGGCGAGCACCACGACGGGCGAGGCCCAGGGATGGCCGATCGTGATGGCGGTGATCGCCACCGGCGCCAGGACGAACATCATCTCGTCGACCACGGACTCCAGGAAGAAGGCGGTCTGGCGGGCTCCGGGCTGAGTCACGGCGTACGCCCAGCGGGCCCGTACGGCGGATCCGATGTCGATCTGCGCCATGCCGGCGAGCAGGCTGGCCGCGAGCACCGTGGGCACCTGCCAGCCGAAGGGCCTCGCGCAGGCCACCATGAGGGCGATCAGCGCGCAGACCTGCACGCCGGCGCCGATCATGAGCTCGCGGCGCTGCCCGAGCCGGTCCATGCGGCGGCCGTGGACCGGAGCCATGACCGACGCGCCGACGACGTACAGCGCCGATGCGGTTCCGCCGACGCCGTACGAGCCGGTGCTGTTGCCCACTGCCAGCACGATGGCGACCCCCGCACCCGCCAGCGGCAGCCGGGAGATGGCCCCGGTCAGCAGGAGCCATCGGCGGGCGGGCGAGGACAGCAGGGTGGCGTAGCTGACCCGTTCAGTCACCGGCATGCTGCCTCACTGCACGCCGGGGCCGGTGCGTCGCCCGGCCCGTCCGGGCGGGCTCGGCCAGCTGGCGGGCGTACGCGTCGGGAAGTGGCCGGGAGATGAGGTTCCCGATCGTGGCGGCGAGCGTCACGGACGCCAGCTGCTGAGCTCGTCCCGCCGCGGGCCGGACAGCAGAGAACGCTCGCACAGAACCCCCGTGTCAATGGCTTGACCATTTCTGTGAAGCGCAATACGGGCAGCGCCGAAACAGTGGCCGGCATGGGAAAAGATTCAGGAGCCGAGCAACGTTGCTCAGTCCGCACCGTCGTCACCGCGTGACGACAAGGATGAGGACGCCCCCGTAGACGCTCAATCGGCTCCGGACTCGGAATCACCCGGAGACACCAGGAAACTACCCCAGGGCATCGAAGTACGTGAGCCCGCCGGCCCGCCGCCTTCGACGGGCAACTGCGGGGTAGTCGGCCGGCATCACCCCGGCGAGGCGGGCAGGGACGTGTGGCACAAACCGTCCTGGACGCTTCTGACCACCGGTTATCCCTTCCCGGTGCCCGGGGCCCGCCCCAAACTATTGATCAAGGGAACGGCGGCTTCGCACCGGAAGCCCCGATACGCCCTCCTGAACGACCAATGTGACTTCCCGCTGGAGGGCTCCATGTCTGCCACCGCCCGGATCTCCGGAATTCTCGCCGGCCTGCTGCTGCTCGCCGCGCTCGCCGCGCTCGTCGTGGCCGGCGACCCCGGCTCGGCCCACCACGCCGGCACGACCTACCGGGCGGGCCTGATCTGGGACACCGCGCCGGAGGCTCCGGCCACCGGGCAGGTCGCCTGACGTCGCACTCCCCCATTCATCTCTGACGCTCATCGCGTCGGCCCTGACGTGATCGGAAGATGCAGATGCTCGCGCTTGCCTTTGCAGGGCAGGGTTTCCAGGAAAAGGGAATGGGGCTCGACGTCTTCGGGCACTATCCCGGCCTCGTCCAGCTCGCCACCGACATCCTCGGCTACGACCTCGCTGAATTGTGCCGCGACGACCCGGACGATCTGCTGACCCGGACCGAATACACCCAACCGGCGATGTACGTGGTCAACGCGCTGCGCCATTTCGAGCGCGTTCGGCGGGAGGACACCCCGGCCGATTTCTATCTGGGGCACAGCCTCGGTGAGTACAACGCCCTGCTGGCCGCCGGCGTCCTCGATTTCGAAACCGGTCTGCGGCTGGTGCGCAAACGAGGGGAGCTGATGGCGGCCGCGTCGGGCGGCGGGATGACCGCCGTGCTCGGCGTCACCGTGCCGGAGCTGCTCGACATGCTGCACGAGGACGGCGTCGACGGTGTCGACCTCGCCGGGTTCAACACCGACACGCAGACGGTCATCTCCGGCACCCTCCCGGTCCTGGAGGCCGCCCACCGCTGCCTCGGACAACGGCGGATCCGGTTCAGCGCGTTGCGGGTCAGCGGCCCGTTCCACTCCCGGTACATGGAGCCCGCGCGGGCGGAGTTCGCCCGATACCTGTCCGGCTTCCGGTTCGCCGAGCCACGGCAGCCCGTGATCGCCAACGTCACCGGGCTCCCCCACGAATCCGGTGCCGTCGCCGGGCTGCTCGCCGAGCAGCTCGTCCGGCCGGTGCGGTGGACCGACAGCATCCGTCATCTGCTGGCACTCGACCCGCGGGTGGAGTTCAGCGAGATAGGCGGCGAATCACTCGTGCGCATGGCGCGCACCATCAGAAAACGGAGCGGCACAGATGCAGAGCAAAGCCATCATCGGAAAGTATCTCGAGGACACGTTCCTGTTTGATTTCGACGACACCATCACGGCCGACACGGACCTTTTCAAGGCCGGTGTCATCGACTCGTTCGGATACGTCCGGATGATGAAATTCCTGGAACAGCAGTTCGGTGTGGAGATCTCCGCCGAAGACATTCTCACGAACATCCTGGTGTCTCTCACCTCCATCGACGAATTCGTCGCCACCAAGATCGCGGCTGTGTCCGCCTGACGAGGAGTAAAACAAATGTGCGGGATCGCTGGCTTTCTGTCGACGGCGCTGCGCGGTGCGGGTGCCGACACGGTGATCACCTCGATGTTGTCGCGGATCGGTCACCGTGGCCCCGACGACGCCGGTTACTACCTGGACGACGGTTTCGCGATGGGCACGGTACGCCTGGCGATCGTCGACGAGGCCGGCGGCGCGCAACCGATGTCCGACCCGTCGGATCGCTACTGGATCAGCTTCAACGGCGAGATCTACAACCATGCCGAGCTGCGCCGGGAGCTGCAGGCAGCGGGCCGGCGGTTCCGCAGCGACCACTCCGACACGGAGGTCGCATTGCAGGCGTGGATCCACTGGGGAGCGGAGGGCTTCGCGCGGTTCAACGGCGCGTTCGCGCTGGCCATCCGCGACCGGGTGACCGGTGACGTCGTGCTCGCCCGCGACCGGTACGGCAAGCGGCCCTTGTTCTACGTCGACGAGCCCGGCCGCTTCCTGTTCGCCTCGGAGATGAAGGCGTTCCGGGGCTTCCCGGGGTTCTCGTTCGAGTTCGACGCCCGCGAGCTGGCGTCGACGTACGCGGTGTGGACGCCGCTGCCGGACCGGACGCCGTTCAAGGGCATCCAGCAGCTGCCCATGGGTAGCGTGCTCACCCTTCGGGGCAGCGATCGGGCGCTCCGGGCGTACCACACGCTTGACTTTGATGTTCCTGCCTTTGACGGCAGTGAGGCCGAGGCGATCGACTTCATTCGCGAGACCCTGCGCGACAGCGTGGAGCTGCGCCTGCGGGCGGACGTGGAGGTCGGCGTCTACCTCAGCGGCGGGCTGGACTCGTCGATCGTCACCGCCCTGACCACGCAGTTGTCGCGGCATCCGGTGCGGACGTTCTCGGTGGCGTTCGAGAACAAGACGTTCGACGAGTCGGAGAGCCAGCGGCTGGTCGCCGAGCGCCTCGGCACCCAGCACTCCACGGTGACGGTCGGCAGCACCGACATCACCGACAACTTCCTCACCGGGATCTACCACGCCGAGGTGCCGACGTTCCGGACCTCGTTCGTGCCGATGTACCTGCTGTCGAAGCACGTCCGGGACTCCGGCATCAAGACGATCCTGAGCGGGGAGGGCTCGGATGAGGCGTTCCTGGGCTACTCGCTGTTCCGGGAGACGTTGCTGCGCCGGCAGTGGAACGAGCTCAGCGACACCGAGCGGCGTACGAAGATCGCCAGTCTGCACCCCGAGCTGGCGCACTTCGGTCCCGAGCACCAGGAACACCTCGTCGGTCTCTACCAGCAGTATTCCACCGAGCACATGCCCGGCCTGTTCTCCCACGAGATGCGGTTCAGCAACGGCCGGTTCGCGGCGCGGCTGCTCGCGGAGAAGGTCGACCCGTTCGCCGATCTGCAGAACCTGGTCGCCACGACCCCCGGTTACCAGGACCGGTCGGCGATCCACAAAGCACAGTGGCTGGAATACAACACGCTGCTGCCCGGGTTCCTGCTCTCCACCCAGGGCGACCGTACGGCGCTCGCCAACAGCGTCGAGAACCGTTGCCCGTTCCTGGATCCGGCCGTGGTGCGTGCGGCGGCGTCGGTGAACCTGCGCTACGACGACGGGCTCGTGGAGAAGGCGCTGCTCAAGAAGGCGTTCCGCGATGTCCTGCCGGAGTGGACGACCTCCCGGCCCAAGCAGCCGTACCGGGCCCCGGGCAGCGCCGCCTTCAAGGACCACAGCCCGGACTATCTCGAACTGCTGCTGTCCGAGGCCGAACTCGCGAAGGCCGAGGTCATCGACGTGAACTTCGCGCGCCGGCTCACCGACAAGGTGATGAGCACCCCCGTCGAGAACATCAGCACCCGCGAGGACCAGACGTTCCTCTACCTGCTCACGACCATGGCCCTGCACCACCAGTTCGTCCGTGGCGACGAACCCGTCACGCCCGCCCCGCTCTCGCTCGGCGTCCGGGTGGACTACCGCTCCCACTCAGAGGATGCTCGATGACCTCCCGCTCCGGCGACATCGCCATCACCGGTCTGGCCCTGCGCTTCCCGGGCTCCGACACGCTTCCCGAGCTCTTCGGTCACCTGGTGGCCGGGCGCTCCCTGATCACCGAGGTGCCCGCCGAGCGCTGGGTGAAGGAACGCCACTTCGGCGATCCCCGCAGCGGCGAGGCGAGGACGAACAGCATCTGGGCCGGCTTCATCGAGCACGCCGATCGTTTCGACGCGGCGTTCTTCAACATCTCGCCGCGTGAGGCCGAGACGATGGACCCGCAGCAGCGGTTCGCGCTGGAGCTCGCGTGGCACGCCATCGAGGACGCCGGCTACCGCGCCGCGGATCTCGCCGGCAGCCGCACGGGTGTCTACATGGGGCTGTGCCACGCCGACTATGCCGAGCTGATGGAGCGCGACGGCGTACCCACGGATGCGTACTTCCCGACCGGGACGGCGTACTCCATCGTGGCGAACCGGTTGTCGTACTTCTTCGACCTCCGCGGCCCCAGCATCACCAATGACACGGCGTGCTCCAGCTCGCTCGTGTCGATCTACGAGGCCGTCGCCGCGCTGAACAACGGCGACTGCGACCTGGCCCTCGCCGGTGGCGTCAACCTGGCCTGGTCACCGAAGCTGTTCGTCGCGTTCAGCCAGGCCGGCATGCTGTCGCCCACCGGCCGCTCGCACGCCTTCGATCAGGACGCCGACGGTTTCGTCCGCGGTGAGGGCGGCGCGATCCTGCTGCTCAAGCCGCTCGAGGCCGCGCTGGCCGACGGCGACGCGATCCACGCGGTGATCCGGGGCGCGGGCACCAACCACGGCGGCCGGACCAGCTCGCTGACCGTGACGAACCCGCGGGCACAGGCGGCGCTGATCGAGAACGTCTACAGCCGCGCCGGGGTGGCACCAGAGACCGTCACGTACATCGAGGCGCACGGCCCCGGCACCCCGGTCGGCGACCCCATCGAGATCCTGGGTCTGAAGAACGCGTTCCGCAGCATGCACGACGCCGCCGGGACCAGGCCCGAGCCGGAGATCACCGGGATCGGCTCGATCAAGTCGAACATCGGGCACCTGGAATCGGCTGCCGGCGTCGCCGGGGTCGTCAAGGTGATCGGGGCGATGGCCACCGGCACCCTGCCCGGCACCGTCAACTTCCGCGCCCTCAACCAGCTCATCGATCTCAACGGCAGCCCGTTCCGCATCGTCGGCGAGACCCAGCCGTGGACGCCGCCGGCGGACCTCCCGCGGCGGGCCGGGATCAGCTCGTTCGGGTTCGGCGGGACCAATGCGCATGTGCTGCTGGAGGAGCCGCCGGTCTTCGCGGAGGGCGTACAGCTGCCGGGGCCTTATCTTGTCCCGCTCTCGGCGAAGAACCCTGCGCGGTTGCGGGAAGCGGCTGCGCGACTGCGGGCGTACCTGCAGGCCCCGGCCGACGAAGGCATCGCCGCGCTGCAGTCCGTCGGGACCATGACGGAGATCGCGTACACGTTGCAGGTCGGGCGGGAGGCGATGACCGCCCGCGCGGCGTTCGTGGTCAATGACCACGAAGAGCTCGTAGCGGCGCTGGAGGCGTTCACCCCGGGTGAGGTTCACGCCGTGGAGCAGGCGTCCGAGGAGATCGTGGCTACCGCAAACCGGTGGGTCGGCGGCGGGACCGTCGACTGGGCGGCTTCCTACGAGACCCGGCCGCATCGGGTACGCCTGCCGGGCTACCCGTTCGCCACCGACCGGCACTGGTTCGTCACGCCGCCCGCCGCTCCCCCGGCTGTCGACCGGCTTCACCCGCTCGTGCATCGCAACACGTCCACGTTGAGCGATTCGCGGTTCAGCTCGACGTTCACTGGTTCGGAGCCGTTCCTTGACGCGCATCGGGTCGAGGGGCGTGCGGTGCTGCCCGCCGTGGCGCATCTGGAGATGGCTCGGGCTGCTGTCGGCTTCGCCGCCGGGCAGGCATCGGTGTCGCTCAGTGATGTCGCGTGGTTGCGGCCGCTGACCGGGGACGGCTCACCGATCGAGGTGGATGTCGCCCTGCGTGGTCAGGACGACGGGGTCGCGTTCGAGATCAAGCGTGGCGAGGTTGTGTACAGCGCCGGATTCGCGCGGACCGGGCCGCTCGTCACGCCGCCGCGCGTCGACCTCGACACTGTCCGCGCGGCTTGCCCCGAGACCGCGGACGTGGCCCAGCTGTACGACGGATTGCGCGGAACCGGGCTCTCGCACGGTCCCGCGATGCGGCGGCTGCGTGCGGTGAGCGTCGGCGAGGACCAAGCGCTGGCCCGGATCGACAGCGACGACGTCGACGGATACGTGCTGCCGCCGAGTGTGGTCGACGCGGCGTTCCAGGTGTCGCTGCTGCTGCTCGGTGACACCGGGGATCCGGTGCTGGCGTTCGCGGTGCGGGAGTTGCAGGCGTACGCGGCCTGCCCGTCCACCACCTGGGCCTGGGTACGCCGTACGACCGAGGGCGCGTTCGACATCGACCTGTGCGACGGCGACGGCACGGTGCTGGCCGCTGTCCGGGGGCTCGCCCAGCGCACCGCCCGCGGCTCCTCGCGAGTGGTGACCGCGACCTCGCAGTGGATCGACACCCCGGTCCGGGCGGGCTCGGGCGGCCGCACCTTGCACGGTCTGGTTGTCGGACGCGAGCTCGACGGTTGTGTGTCGTTGCCCGCCATATCCGCGGGCGGCGTGGCCGCGGGTGTTCAGCAGACGCTGATGGACGTCTTCTCGCGTGTGCAGGAAGTGCTGCGTTCCTCCCCGGACACCGAGCAGCGATTCGTGGTGCTGGTCGACGGGCGTGTCCCCGAGCACCACCACGCGGCGCTGGCCGGTCTCCTGCGCAGTGTCGTGCTGGAGAACCCGCTCGTCTCCGGGCTCGTGGTCCGGGTGGCCGGGCTCGCCGCCGCCGAGCCGGCGTCGCTGGCCGCCGTCCTGGGCGCGGAAGGCAGCGATGATTCCGCGGACACCGAGGTGCGTTATCTCGGCGACGGGCGGCGGCAGAGCCGGCAGACCGTTGAGCTGCCCGCCGGACCGGCTCCCCGGGTTCCGGCCCTGCGCACCGGCGGCGTGTACTGGATCCTCGGCGGGGCGGGCGGGATCGGGGCACACGTGGCCCGGTATCTGGCCCGCGCTCAGGACACCATCGTGGTGCTGAGCGGCCGTTCGGCGGACAGCTCCGCTGTGGCGGCGCTGCGCCGGGACGGGATCGCCGCGCACTACCTGCCCGTCGATGTCACCGACGGCGATGCGGTGCGCCGCGCCGTTTCGTCCATTGAGCGTGAACACGGTGGGCTGCACGGGGTGGTGAACGCCGCGGGGGTGCTGCGAGACCAGTTCCTGCTGCGCAAAGAGCTCACGGATGTGCGTACGGTGACCGCGCCCAAGATTGACGGCACGCTCCACCTGGACGCGGCGACGCGGCATCTCGATCTGGATTTCTTCGTGCTGTTCTCGTCAGTCGCTGCCGAGTACGGCAACGCCGGACAGACGGACTACAGCGCCGCCAACGCTTTCCTCGACGCGTTCGCCGGGCACCGGCAGGCGCTCGTCGACGCGGGTGAACGGACCGGGCGCTCCGTGGCGATCAGCTGGCCGCTCTGGGAGCAGGGTGGCATGACCCTGGACGACGCGACCCGCGCGGAGCTTCGCGCCGATCGCGGCTGGGAGGCTCTGCCGACCGAGGACGGGGTACGCGCCCTGGGCCGGGCGCTGCTCACCGACGCGCCGTCGCGGATGGTCGTGGCCTATGGCGCCGCGGCCACTCTGTCGCCGCAGCGGTGGCGGACTGCTCCCGCTCTTCCCGCTACACCGGCTCCCGCCGCGGCCGCGGTCCGCTCGCAGGGCGAGTCGGTGCAGCAGGGCAAGTCGGCGCAGCAGGGCGAGTCGCTGCAGCAGCGCACCGAGGACATGCTCAAGGACGTGCTCACCGAGGTGCTGCACCACGCGCCCGGCACGGTCGAATCCGGCGTCAACCTCATCGAGTACGGCATCGACTCGCTGAGCATCATGGAGACCACCCGGCGGCTGGAGAAGATCGTCGGGTCGCTGTCCAAGACGATCTTCTTCGAGCACCTGAACATCTCGTCCGTCGCGCAATACCTCGTGCGGACCCGGCACGACCAGCTCGCGGCCCTGTTCACGGCCGAACCCCCTCCAGAGGCCGCCCCCGCCCCTGCCCCCGTGGCCGCCGAACCCGTGGCCGCCGAACCCATCATCGCCGCGCCCGTCGCCGCCGCGCCCATCGTCGCCGCCCCCGAACCCGCCGTCGTCGTCGCCGAGCCGGAGTCCCGGGATCGGGACATCGCCATCATCGGGGTCTCGGGGCGTTATCCCGGCGCGAGCACCCTCGACGAGCTGTGGGAGGTGATCGCCGACGGCCGGCACATGTTCGAGGAGATCCCGGACGAGCGGTGGCGCCACGAACAGATCTACGACAACGACCGGGCGGTGCTGGGCAAGAGCGTCATCCGTACGGGCACGTTCCTCACCGACATCGACAAGTTCGACCCGCGCTACTTCCGGATCTCCAAGCGTGACGCCGACCGGATGTCCCCCGAGGTGCGGCTGTTCCTGCAGGCCGGGGTCGAGGCCCTGGAGGACTCCGGCTACTCGAAGGAGACGATCCAGCGCCAGTACGACGGCGACGTCGGCGTGCTCGTCGGCACGATGAGCAACCACTACAACCTCTACGGCTTCGAGAACAGCCTGACCCGCGGCTCCGAGGAGAGCGGGAGCTACACCGCGACGATCCCGAACATGCTGTCGTACTTCTACGGGTTGACCGGCCCGTCGATCTTCATGGACACGATGTGTTCGGCATCGTCGACGTGCATCCACCAGGCCGTGCAGATGCTGCGGTCCGGCGAGTGCCGCATGGTCGTCGCGGGTGGTGTCAACCTGATGCTGCACCCGTACAACCTGATCGCCTCGTCTCAGGAGTACTTCACCACCGGGACGTCGGACGTCATCCGCAGCTTCGGCCAGGGCGTCGACGGCACCATCCTCGGCGAAGGTGTCGGCGCGATGGTCCTCAAGCCGCTCGCCGAGGCGGAGCGCGACGGTGACCACATCTACGCCGTCATCAAGGGGACCGCCCTGTCGAACGCGGGCATCCGCAACGGCTTCACCGTGCCGAGCCCGGCCATGCAGGCCCGCGCGGTCGAGAAGGCCTTCGACGACGCCGGCATCGACGCGCGCACCGTGAACTACGTCGAGGGCCACGGATCCGGGACGGCACTGGGCGACCCGATCGAGATCAGCGCGCTCACCAGCGCGTACCGGAAGCACACCGCGGACAGCCAGTTCTGCGCACTCGGCTCGGTCAAGGCCAACATGGGCCACCTGCTGGCCGCCGCCGGGATGATCGGCATCACCAAGGTGCTGCTCCAGCTGCGCCACGGCATGCTCGCGCCGTCGCTGCACAGCACCGAGCTGAACCCCGACATCGACTTCGGCGAAACCCCGTTCCGGGTGCAGCAGGACCTCGCCCCGTGGAACCCCATCGTGATCACTCAGGACGGCGCGACGGTCACCCTGCCCCGGCGCGCCGGGGTCACGTCCATCGGTGCGGGCGGCATGAACTCGCACATCATCCTCGAGGAACACCGCCCGGCGCGGCCCGCTGCCGGTGGGGCGGCCGGTTCCCAGCTGTTCGCCTTCTCCGCCATGCACGAGGCGGCACTCGCGCGGTACCTGACGACATTCCGGGAGTACCTGGACCGGGCGGACGACGCGGAGCTGGCCGACATCGCTTACACGCTGCGGGTCGGCAAGAACGCGTTGCCGCACCGGTGGGCGTTCACCGCGCCGGACAAGACGTCCGCGCTGGCGGCGATCGACCGTTATCTGGCCGGTGCCCGGGAGGCCGTCACCGGCGAGCATGCTCAGGCGTGGGTGGCGGGTCGTAGCGTCGACTGGCGGCAGCTGCCGGTCGCACGGCGGGTGTCGCTGCCGGCGTACCCGTTCGACAAGATCCGGTGCTGGGTGGAGAGCACCCCCGGCGCGCCGTCGGTGCTCGCGCCGCTGGCCCTGCGCGAACGACTGCACCCGTTCATCACCCGGAACACCTCCGACGTGCGAGGGTTGCGCTGGGAACTCGACGCCGACCTCACCGACCTGCGCGACTACAGCTTCCGGTCGCAGGACACACCGCAGATCATCAGTACGTTCGCCGTGGACCTCGCACTCGCCGTCACCCGGCTGAGCGGCCACGCCGGCACCCCCGCCGTGCACGATCTGGTGCTGTCCACGCCGGTCGACTGGGCCACCACCCCACGACTGGACATCGCCTTCGACGGCGGGCACGGCATCGTCCGCACTCCTGACGGCACCGTCGTGGTGTCATTCACCGCCGGTACGGACGACGGTTCCGCCACGCGTCACGTCACGGTCGGGCGGACCTCGCGCATTCTCGATCAGCAGGGACTCCTGGGCGAGCTCGCGCAGGGCGGTCTGCGATACCGGGACGCCTACAGCGCTGTCGACGGGGTCGAGCGGACCGAGGACGGGCACACCGTGCTGCGGCTGCGGGAACCCCGGCTGCGCCAGGACCACTTACGGCGCAACGTCACCCTCGATCCGGCCGTTCTGTGCGCCGTCGACCAGGGACTGCGGTGGCAGGCGAAACGGGCCGGGGTGGCGGCTTGGGCGCAGGCCGGGCTCACCGGTGCCGCGTCGGTGCGGCTCGGGGTGACCGCGCCGGTCAGCACGGTCGTGTTCACCACCGCCGGCGACATCCTCCTGCTCTCCGACAGCAGCGACATCGTCGCCGAACTCAGCGATGTGCAATCCGGCACCGAGACCAACGGCACGCTATCCGGCACATCCCTCAACGCCGTGCGGGCCGGCGCCGAGATCAACGGCGTGCGGTTCGGGGCCGAGATCAACGGCGTGCGGTTCGGGGCCGAGATCAACGGCGTGCGGTTCGGGGCCGAGCACCGCGGTGTGCGGCAGGGCGTTGTGGCTCCGCAGGCGGCGCGGCCGGTGGTTGTCGCGGCGATGCAGCCTGCAGTCTTTGTCGCGAAATCGCCGGTCCCGGCTGTTGTCGGGGAGTTGCAGGCCATTGCGGCGGAGATTCTCGGGTTCGAGGCGCATGAGCTGGACACCGGAACCGGGTTCGACGCGTTCGGGTTCGACTCGATGTCGCTGGTGACTTTCGCGCAGCGGATCCGGGAGCGCTTCGGGCCCGAGCTCAGTCCCGCGGTGTTCTTCGACCTCACCACGATCGACGCCCTCGGCGACCACCTGATGACCGAGCACGGTGTGCGCGACGTCCATCGCGACGCCGCGGCCGTCCCCACGACGCCCACGGCCGTAGCAGCACCGGCCTCAGTACCCGTCACCCCGGCAACCGATGGTGTGATGCCGGTTGCGGTCATCGGGGCGGCGGGGCGGTTTCCCGGTGCGCGGAACCTCGATGAGTTCTGGGCGAACATGACGGCCGGCGGGGACCATGTCACCGCATTTCCGCTGGACCGCTACGAGGGCGCCTACCGCCGGGCCGTTGAGGATGCCGACTTCCCGCATCGGATGGGCGTGCTCGACGACGTCGACGCGTTCGATGCCGCGTTCTTCGGGATTCTGCCGCGGGAGGCGGAGCGGATGGATCCCCAGCACCGGCTCGTGCTGGAGACGGTGTGGAACGCGCTCGAGCACAGCGCTCACCAGCCGGGCGAGCTGCCGTCCGATACGGGGGTCTTCATCGGTGTGTCGGCCAACGAGTACAGCGGGCTGCTCACCGCGTACGGAGTGATGCCGGACGCCTTCACCACCGTGGGCAACACGCACTCGATCCTGGCCAACCGGATCTCCTATCTGCTCGATGTGCGCGGGCCGAGCGAGCCGATCGACACCGCCTGTTCCAGTTCGCTGGTGGCGGTCCACCGGGCGGTCGAGGCGATCCGTTCCGGGGCCTGCACCATGGCGGTCGCCGGTGGGGTCAACGTGCTGCTCGGCGCGGACGGGTTCATCAGTGCGCAGCTGGCCGGGATGCTCAGCCCGGACGGCCGGTGCAAGACCTTCGACGCGCGGGCCGACGGGTACGTCCGCGGTGAGGGCGTCGCCGCCGTGGTCCTCAAACCGCTCGCCGACGCGGAACGCGACGGGGACGCCATCATGGGCGTGATCCGGGGAACCGCGCAGAACCACGGCGGCCGGGCGAACTCGCTGACCGCGCCGAACGCCGACGCGCAGGCCGAGCTGGTCAGCGCGGCCATCGGGGATCTCGACCCCGCGACCATCGGCTACATCGAGACGCACGGCACCGGCACCGCCCTCGGCGATCCGGTGGAGATCCGCGGTCTGCGCAAGGCGTTCCGCGGTCTCGGCCACGCGGACGACGGCGCCTGCGCGCTCGGCTCGGTGAAGGCCGGCATCGGGCACCTCGAGGCGGCGGCAGGCATCGCCGGGCTGGTCAAGGTCCTGCTCGCCCTCGAACACCGGGTCCTGCCCGGCACCGTCGGGCTCGACCGGATCAACCCCTACATCGAGCTGGCCGGTGGCCCGTTCCATGTGGTGCGCGACGCCGAGCCGTGGCCCGCGCCCCGCGGTGCCGCTCCCCGCCGCGCCGGGGTCAGCAGCTTCGGCTTCGGCGGCGTGAACGCCCACGTGGTCGTCGAGGAGTACCAGCGCGTGCCGCAGGATCCGCGGGACGTCACCGCCGTGGTGGTGCCGCTGTCGGCGCGTACGCCGGACCAACTCGTGCAGCGGGCCCGTGACCTGCTCGCCCACCTGCGCGGGGAGCGGCCCGCGCTGGACGAGATCGCCTGGACGTTGCAGGCCGGACGGCAGCCGATGCGCGAGCGGGCCGGCTGGGTCGTCACCTCGCACGAGGAGCTGATCTCGGCGCTACGAGCCTTCATCGACGGCGGGAGCTCCGCACCGGCTGGCGAGCTGGGCATCGTGCTTCAGCGATGGCTCGACGACGAGGCGGTCGACTGGAGGTCGCTGTACGGCGCGCAGACGCCGAACCGGGTGCACCTGCCCGCGTACCCGTTTGCGGACGACCGTTTCTGGATCCCCGGCACCCACACCGAACCGCACCCGCCGGCCGCCACGAGTCGCACGTCGCTCTTGACCGCTCGGTGGGAGCCCGCGGCGGCCGGGCCGGCCGTTGGCTACGACCGGCACGTCGTCATCCTCTGCGGGATCGACGGGCGGGTGCCCGGCGCCGAGTGTTTCCCCGTCCACACGGACAAGACCCGCCCGGAGACCCGGCTGCGCGACCTGTCCTGGCAGGTGGCCCGGATCGTCCAGGAGCTCGGCGAACCCGCCGGGCGGACCCTGGTGCAGGTGATCGCCGGGGAACCGGCGGCGCGAGCGCTCGCGGGGCTGACCCGGACACTGACCCGGGAACGGCCGGGTATGACGGGTCAGGTCATCGTCATCGAGGGCCAGGACGTCGCCACGGTCGCGGCCGAGAACTCCGGCGGCGCGGACGACCTGGTGGTGTACCGCGACGGCGTACGGACCGTTCCGGTGTGGACACTTGCGGAGGCGGACGCGACCGCGGCGCCGTGGCGCGACGGCGGCACGTACCTCATCACCGGGGGTGCCGGCGGTGTCGGGGCGCACGTCGCCCGTCGCATCGCCGCGGACACCCGCGACGCGACCGTGGTGCTCACCGGCCGGTCCCCTCGTGACGAGCGCATCACGGCGCTGCTGAGTGAGCTGGAACGTGCCGGGCTGACGGCCCGCTACATGCGGGCGGACGTCTCCCGGTGGGAGGACGTGCGGCACCTGGTCGCGCAGTCCGGGCAGGTCACCGGCATCGTGCACGCCGCGGGCCGGACCCGTGACGCCCTGCTCGCCGGGAAGACGGCCGAGCAGTGGGACGAGGTCCTGGCGGCGAAGGTCGACGGCCTGGTGCACCTCGACCGGGCCACGGAGGACCATCCGCTGGAGTTCCTCCTCGCGTTCTCGTCGGGCGTCGCTCTCACCGGAAACCCCGGTCAGGCCGACTATGCGGTTGCCAACGCCTTCCTTCACGCGTACGCCGAACAGCGCAACACCCTCGTCGACCAGGGCAGCCGCCGTGGGCGTACGACGGCGATCGCCTGGCCGTTGTGGCAGGACGGTGGCATGAGGGTGAGCGCGAGCACCCGCGACTACCTGTGGCGTGACCGGGGACTGGCCCCGATGCCGACCCCGGACGGCCTGACCGCCCTCAACGCCGCGTGGCAGCTCGGCGCTGACCAGGTTTGGATCCATCACGGCGACCCGCAACGCCTGCCGGCCGCACCGGTGTCAGCGCCGACCATGTCGCACGAGCCGATCGACCAGGTCAAGCCGGTCGGGCCGATCGAGTCGGTAGGGCCGGTGGCCGAGGACGGTCCGGCCGTGAAGGTCGAGACGCTTGTCGAGTTGTTCGCCGAGGTCACCGGGCTGGCCGTGGATCCCGACCGGCCGCTGATCGACCTGGGCCTGGAATCAGTGATGATCATCCAGCTCAACCGGCGGCTGGCCGAGATCGCGCCGGACTTCTCCCGGACGGTGTTCTACGAGCAGCCGACCCTGCGGGCCGTAGCGGCCACCCTGCGCAGCCGGCAACCGGCCGCACCCGTCGCGGCCAACTCGGAAGGGCAGCAGCCGGTCGCAGCCTCGGCTCAAGCGCCTCGGGAGGTGGCTACGGCACAGGGCGTGCATCCGGAAGGGGCGGACGAGCCGATCGCGATCATCGGGATGAGCGGCCGGTACCCCGGTGCGGCGGATCTCGACGAGTTCTGGGAGAACCTCAAGGCCGGGCGCGACGCCGTCCGCGAGGTGCCGGCCGACCGCTGGGCGCTGGACGGGTTCTTCGAGCCGGATCGTGATCGCGCCGTTGCCACCGGGCGTAGCTACAGCAAGTGGGGCGGGTTCCTCGAGGATGCCACCGCGTTCGACCCGCGGTTCTTCGGGATCGCGCCGCGGGATGCGTACGCCATGGATCCGCAGGAGCGGTTGTTCGTGCAGGCCGGGTGGGAGGTCCTCGAGGACGCCGGCTACACCCGGGCGCGGCTCAGCGAGCAGCATCGGGGCGGCGTCGGGGTGTTCGCCGGAGTCACCAAGGTCGGGCACGCACGGTATCCGGCCGGACGGCTCGCCTCGGGGGAACTCGTGGTGCCCGGGCTGTCGTTCGCGTCGCTGAGTGCGCGGGTGTCGTACCTGCTGAATCTGACCGGGCCGAGTCTGACCGTCGACACCATGTGCTCGGCGTCGCTGACGGCGATCCACGAGGCGTGCGAGCATCTGCGCCGCGGTGACTGCGAGGTGGCCGTTGCCGGTGGCGTCAACCTGTACACCCATCCACTGGACTATGTGGAGCTGTGCCGGTCGGGGATGTTGTCGCCCGATGCGCAGAACCGCTCGTTCGGTGCCGGTGGACACGGGTTCGTGCCCGGCGAGGGTGTCGGCTGTGTGCTGCTCAAGCCGCTGAGCCGGGCGGTCGCGGACGGGGACCGGGTCCTCGCCGTGATCCGGGGATCGGGGATCAACCACGGTGGGCGTACCAGTGGCTACACCGTGCCGAGCCCGGTCGCACAGGCCGCGCTGATCCGCGCCACCCTCGACAAGGCCGGGATCCCCGCGGACCGGGTCGGGTACGTCGAGGCCCACGGCACCGGCACCGAGCTGGGTGATCCGATCGAGATCACCGGTCTGAGCACCGCCTACGACCGGGACACCAGCGAACGGCAGTACTGCGCGATCGGCTCGGTGAAGTCCGGCATCGGGCACCTGGAGGCGGCCGCCGGTGTCGCCGGGCTGACCAAGACGGTGCTGCAACTGCGGCACAAGCAGCTCGTGCCGTCCCTGCACGCCGACAGCGTCAATCCCAACATCAGCTTCGAGCGCACCCCGTTCCGGCTCCAGCGTGAGCTGACCGCGTGGGAGTCCGCGCAGCCCCGCGTCGCCGCGGTGTCGTCGTTCGGCGCCGGTGGATCGAACGCACACATCATCGTGGAGGAATACGTCATGCCCCCTGCGCCGAACGCGGGACCCGCCGCGGACGAACAGCTCGTCGTCCTCTCCGCGCGCACCGGTGAACAGCTGGACCGCTCCGTCGAGCGGCTCGGTGAGTTCCTCGACCGGAATCCCGGCACCGACCTGGCCGCGCTGGCCCACACCCTGCGGACCGGGCGGGAGGCGATGACCGAGAGGTACGCCGTCCTGGTCCCCTCCGTCGTAGAACTACGCGCCGCTCTGCGTACGGGCAGAGGTCATCGGGGCACCGCCATCGCCCACGCGGAGCCGGCCGGTGACGGTGACCTGCAGAACGAGTTGGTGCGGCGCTGGATCGAAGCGGGCAGCCTCGGCAGGCTCGCCGCCCTGTGGGTGTCCGGCACCGAGGTGGACTGGTCCCTGCTCAGCACCGGGACCACGCGGCCGGTGTCGCTGCCGACGTACCCGTTCGCCAAGGACCGGTTCTGGATCGGCGATCTGACCGCGACCGAGGAGATCGCCCCGCCCCCTGCCACGACCGAACCCGCTGCCGCTGCCGCACCGGACTGGGATCACTACGTCTCCGGCCTGGTGCGCGAGAAGGTCGCGGTCGCTCTGGCCCTGGACGAGTCCGAGGTACGCGGTGACGTCGCCTTCGCCGACTACGGGCTCGACTCGATTCTCGCGATCCGGGTGGTCAGCCAGCTCAACGAGGCCCTGTCCCTGCGCCTGTCCACCAACGTGATCTTCGACTTCAGCACCGCCGACCGCCTCACCCGGCACCTCAGCACCGAATACCGCGACACGATGACCCCACCGGCAGCCACTCCCCCATCGGTAGTGCCAGCAGGGCCGGTAGCAGCGACCGGAACAACGCGCGGGCCGATCGCCATCATCGGGATGAGCGGCCGGTACGCCGGCTCGGACGATCTGGACGAGCTGTGGCAGCACCTCGCGGCCGGCGACGATCTGATCACCGAGGCGGACCGCTGGGATCTGACCGGTATCAGCGACTGCACCAGAGGTGGCTTCCTCGACCGCATCGACGAGTTCGACGCGATGTTCTTCACCGTCTCCGGCACCGAGGCCGCGGTGATGGACCCCCAGCAGCGGCTCGTGCTGGAGGAGGCGTGGAAGGCCCTGGAGGACGCCGGGTACGCAGGCCCGGCAGCCGACCGCCGCTGCGGTGTCTACCTCGGTGGCTGGGCGGGCGACTACCACTCGCTGCTCGGCGACGACGCCCCCGCGCAGACGTTGTGGGGCAACATGAGCTCGGTCATCCCCAGCCGGGTCTCCTACTTCCTGGATCTCGAAGGCCCGGCCATCGCCGTGGACACGTCGTGCTCCAGCTCCCTGGTGGCCATCGATCTCGCCTGCAAGGACCTCTGGCTGGGCCGTACGTCGAGGGCGCTGGCCGGTGGCGTGTTCCTGCAGTCGACGCCGCGGCTCTACCGCCAGGCCGACCGGGCCGGGATGCTCTCCCCCACCGGCGCCTGCCACTCCTTCGACGAGCGTGCCGACGGGTTCGTGCCGGGCGAGGGCGTCGGGATGGTGGTCCTCAAGCGGCTCGAGGACGCGCTGGCCGACGGCGACCACATCCACGGCGTGATCAGGGCCATCGGGACGAACCAGGACGGCGCCACGAACGGCATCACGGCGCCCAGCTCCCTCTCCCAGGAGCGACTGCTGCGTGACGTGTACGACGACTTCGCCGTCAACGTCGACAACATCCAGTTCGTCGAGACGCACGGTACGGGAACAGGGCTCGGCGACCCCATCGAGTTCGGTGCGTTGACCCGGGCGTTCCGGGCGCACACCGACCGGCAGGAATTCTGCGCCCTCGGGTCGCTCAAGGCGAACATCGGGCACACCCAGTTCGCCGCCGGGGTGGCCGGGGTGCTGAAGGTGCTGCTGGCGCTCCGGCACCGGCAGATCCCCGCTCTGACCGGCTTCGCGACCCCGAACCCGGCGATCGAGCTGACCGGCAGCCCGTTCCGCGTGCCGACCGGCCTGCAGAGCTGGGACGTCGCGGACGGTGTGCCACGCACCGCGGCGGTCAGCTCGTTCGGCGCCAGCGGCACCAACGCGCACCTCGTCATCGAAGAGGCACCCCCGGCCCTGCGGCGCGGCCCGGCGCCGCAGGGTGAGCAGGTCGTCGTCCTGTCGGCGAAGACCCCGGAGCAACTCGGCCTGCAGAAGCAGCGGCTGGCGGCCCATCTGCGTACGGCCGGCTCGCAGGTCGTGCTGGGCGACGTCGCCTTCTCCCTCGCGGCGGGCCGGCGGCACTTCCCGCACCGTTTCGCCTGCGTCGCCGGTGACCTGGCGGAACTGATCGCGGTCCTCGACGGGAGTTCTGCCGCTCGTACGAATGACGCGGCGCGCACGTTCCTGGAGGGTGGCGCACCGCCGGTCATCACCGGCGCGGCCCGCCGGGTTCCGCTGCCGACATACCCGTTCGCCGGCGAGCGCTACTGGCCCCGCACCGCCGAGCCGGCAACCGGAGTGCTACGCAGCGCCTCGCCGGCAGCCGAGCTGCCACGCAACGGCAAGTCGGGGATCGAAGTTGTTCTCAGCCCCGGTGACCAGCTGATCCGCGAGCACACGGTGCAGGGTCGCGGTGTCCTGCCCGGTGTCGCACACCTGGAACTCGCGCGGCGTGCTGCGGCCCGGACCACCGGCGCGACCGTCGTGGGGTTCCGTGACGTCACCTGGGCGCGGCCACTCACGGTCACTACCGAGCCCGTCACCGTACGGGTCGAGCTGACCCCGGACGGCACGGACGGTCACCGGTTCACGATCGCCGACGGCGACACGGTCTACTCCCAGGGCGACATCGCACTCGCCCGATCGCCACGGCCGGCCCCGGTCGACCTCGCCGCCCTGCGCACCACCTGCCGTGACAGTGTTCCGGAGGAGCGCATCCACGCGGCGCTGTTCGCGGCGGGCATCGACCACGGTCCCGCTCTGCGCGCGATCCACGACGCCTGGGTCGGTCCCGGCGTGGTGCTCGCGGAGCTGCGGCTGCCCGCCGGAGCCGAGCGCGGGATGCCCGCACCGGCCCTGCTGGACGCCGCCATCCAGGCCTCGGTCGCCACTCACCTGGCAGGCGGTGAACGGCGACTGCAGGACACCGCGGTGCCGTTCGCGCTGGGCAGCTACGAGGTGTACGCCCGCTGCGGCGACGTCATGTGGGCGGTCGTGCGCGGTGGACAGGCGGGCACGCTTCCCGCCCTCGACATCGACCTGGTCGACGCGTCCGGCGCGGTGTGCGTACGGATGAAGGGATACACCGCCCGCCGCACGGCACCGCCAACCGTGACAACGACTGACACCTCGGCCATGTACGCGCCGCGGTGGGAGCCGATCGCGGCCACCGCGGCGAGCACGCCCCGCGCCGGTGACCGGGTCCTGGTCGCGGGCGGCACCCCGGTGCAGTGGGCGACGCTGTCAGCAACCGGCGCCCACGTGGACATCTGGCCGTTGCCCGCCACTGCCCCGGCGGCTGACGTCGACGCGGCATTGCGTACCCGTGGGCCGATCGACCATCTCGTCTGGATCGCGCCGGCCATCGAGCTCAAGCCGGCCGACGCGGCGGGATACACCGCCGCGCAGGAGGAGGGTGTCGTCGCCGCCCACCGCATGATCAAGGCGCTGCTGGCGACCGGTTGCCAGGATCGGCCGCTGGGCATCACGCTCGTCACCACGCGGGCGCTGGCAACGCATGCCGGCGACCGGGTCGAGCCGGCCCACGCCGGACTGCACGGGCTGTTCGGGTCGCTGCAGCGCGAGTATCCGCATTGGACGGTGCGGCGCACCGACGTCGAGAACGCCGGCTGGCCCGCGGACCTCACCGCCCTGCCGGCCGCGTCACCCGACGACGCGTGGGTGCATCGGGCCGGGAGCTGGCTCGCGCGCCGGTGGACGCCGTTCACCGCGCCGGGCCGGTCGATCTACCGCGCGGACGGCGTCTACCTGGTGGTCGGGGGCGCCGGCGGCCTGGGCACCGCATGGACCCGGCACGTGGCCGCGCTCGGCGCTCACGTCATCTGGATCGGCCGGCGCCCGCAGGACGTGGACATCGACGCCAAGCTGCGGTCGATCGACGGGCCCGGCACGGTCCGGTACGTGCAGGCGGACGCCGGTGACCCGGTCGCGTTGCGCCGCGCCGTCGACGTCGTCAAGCGCGATCACCCGAGCATCCACGGGGTGGTGCAGGCCGCGCTGGTGTTGCGGGACAGCGGTTTCGCCGCGATGACCGAGGACGGCCTGCGCGCCGCGCTCGCCGCGAAGGTCGACGCGACGGTCGCGCTGGCCGAGGCGGTCGAGGGGGAACCGCTCGACTTCTTCCTGCTGTTCTCGTCGATGCAGTCTTTCACCACGGCGGCCGGGCAGGGCAACTACGCAGCCGGGAGCACCTTCATCGACGCGTACGCCCATGCGTACGCACAGCATCGCGACCTTCCGGTCAGGGTGATGAACTGGGGGTGGTGGGGCAACGTCGGCAGCGTCACGTCGGCGTTCTACCGCGAGCGGATGAGCCGGGCGGGCCTGGAGTCGATCGAGGCCGCCGACGGCATCGCGGCGCTCGATGTGCTGCTGGACGGCGCGCAGCCGCAGCTGGCGTACATCAAGGTCAATGAGCGCAACACCCTGCCCAACCTGGACCGCGCCGCGGTAACCGGGGCCGGGACCGGGCGCGTTACCCTCAGTGACGACGCGGACCAACTCGATTGTGCACAATTAAATTGTGCACAACCTTCCGACGACCTGATCGAGCGGGTGCGGCACTGGCGCGACGAGGAACGCGACCCGATGCTGGCCACCGTTCTGGCGGCTCAGCTCGCCGCCATCCCGGACCGCTCCGCGATCGCGCCGCAGTACGCCGAATGGATGCGGCACGCCGAACGGCTACTGCCCGCCGGCCGGCCCCAGCCGGCGCACATCGCGCTGGCGGAGTGGGACCGCCGCTGTGCCACCTGGTCCACCGAACCCGACAAGGCCGCCGAGGTACGCCTGGTGTCCGCGGCGCTGCGGGCCCTGCCGGACGTGCTGACCGGCCGGATCCGCCCGACCGACGTGCTGTTCCCCGGCGGCGACATGGGGCTGGTGGAGGGCTGCTACCGCGACAACGACGCCGCCGACCTGTTCAACCAGGCGATGACCCGGGCCGCGACCGCACTGGTCGCCGGGCACGTCGAGCGGGACCCGCAGGTCCGGCTCCGGATCCTCGAGATCGGCGCGGGCACGGGCGGGACGAGTACGGCGATGTTCGAGGCGCTGCGGGCGTACGAGAAGAACATCGACACGTACGTCTTCACCGACCTGTCGAAGGCCTTCCTCAACCGGGCCCGCGCCCGGTTCGGGCCCTCGGTGCCCTACCTGGAGACCCAGCGGCTGGACATCGAGGCGCCGATCGCGGGGCAGGGCTTCACGGACGGCGACTTCGACCTGGTCATCGCCGCCAACGTGCTGCACGCGACCCGCGACATCCGCCGGACCGTGCGGCACAGCCGGGCCGCGCTGCGCGACGGGGGTTCGCTGCTGCTCAACGAGCTGTCGAAGTTCGACCTGTTCAGCCATCTGACGTTCGGGCTGCTCGACGGCTGGTGGTTGTTCGACGACAAGGCGCTGCGCATCCCGGGCTCGCCCGCGCTCACCCTGGACAGCTGGCGTGAGGTCCTCGAGAGCGAGGGCTTCCCGACGGTGGTGTCCGAGCTGCCCCGGGCGGGAGAACTCGGCCAGCAGATCCTGCGAGCGGTGACCGGAACGGCCGCGGCCACCGAGCCTGTCCCGCCGGCTCCAGCGGCTCCAGCGGCCCTGGCGGCCCTGGCGGCCCTGGCGGTTCCGCCTGTCCCACCGGCCCGATCGGTTTCGGCGCCGGTCACGAACATCATCCGGGACCGGGCCGCCGCCGTCCTCGACATCCCGGCCGGGCGGATCGACACCGCCGCGCCGCTCACCGACTACGGCCTGGACTCGATCCTCGTCCTGCAGCTCGCGAACGCCCTGCGGGCCGAGCTCGGCACGAACGTGACCCCGGCGATGCTGTTCGACGCGGGCTCCATCGACGAGCTGAGCACCCACCTGGGCGGAAGCACCACTGCGGCGGGTGAGACGCGGCCGGGTGAGACGTGGGAGCTGTCCCACGGCCAGCGCGGCATGTGGCAGGTCCAGCAGCGGTGGCCGGACACCACCATCTACAACCTGCCGATCCTGTTCGAGGTGCACGGCGAGCTCGACGAGGACGCACTGGAACGCGCGGTCGGGGAGCAGTTCCGCCGGCACCCGGTCCTCAGCGCGGTCCTGCGCGAACGCGACGGCGTTCCGGTGATGGACATCGACGACGGCCGCCGGCCGTCGTTCGAGCGGGTCGACATCGCTGCCGGCTCACGGGTCGCTCAGCTGGCCCGATTGCGGGAACTGGCGAACCAGCCGTTCGACCTGAGCACCGGGCCGCTGCTGCGGGCGCACCTGGTCACCCTGCCGGGACGGCGTCGCCTGTTGCTGCTCACGGCGCATCACATCGTGCTGGACGGCACCTCGACGACCGTGCTGATCCGCACGCTCGGCGAGGCGTACCGGGGCATCGACACCGCCGGAACGGTTTCCTACCAGGACTACGTGACATGGGAACGCGACATGCTCGCCGGGCCCGACGGGGAAAGCCACCGCGCCTACTGGGTCGGGGAGCTGGGGAACACCCCCGCGGCGCTCGCGCTGCCCTACGACCGGGCGTACGACCCGGCGCGGACTCCCCGCGCCGACGCGATGCCGGTGAAGGTTCCCGCTGAACTGGCTGCCGCCGTCGCCGCCACCGCACGTACCCATCGGGTGAGCGTTTCCACGGTCATGTTCACGGCGTACGCGATGTTCCTGCACCGCCTCACCGGTCAGCGTGACTTCGTCGTGGGCCTGCCCACCGCCGCCCGCTTCGACGAGCGGTTCCGGTCGGTCGTCGGGCAGTTCGCGAACTGCCTGCCGATCCGCTGCGAGGTCACCGGCGAGGAGAACTTCGCGCAGCTGACCCGCGAGCTGCATCACCGGGTCCTGACGGGGCTCGAGCACGGCGCCTACCCGTACGCGCAGATCGGCCGGGCCTTGAACGTCACGCAGGAACCGCTGGTGGCCACGAACTTCCTGTTCCAGAACTTCGAAGGCGTCGGCCTGCTGACCAACGCCGGGGCGGCCCGGCCCGGCGAGCTCGACCTGCGGCAGTTCGATGACCTGCCCGACGCCGGGGAACGGCGGCTCACCGTCGAGATCTACCCCGACGGCGAGGGCTACAAGGCCTTCTTCAAGTACGACACCAACGTGTTCGACGCGACGACCGTCCGCGCGATGGCCGACGAGTGGTTCACCGTCCTCCAGGAGGTTGTCCGATGACCCGCAAACCCCATGTGGTGCATGTCGGGTTCTACGAGAGCTACGCCGACGCCGTCGACTTCGACGCCTGCACCGTCACCCTGGTCGTCGACGGGTACGCCGCCGGCCTGCTCAGCGACACGGTCCGCACGAAGTTCGCCGCGATCGCGGTGCTGGACGTCCCCGACCGTATCGACATGGACGACTACGACCGGGCTTTCGACCAGATCGAGGCGGCGGTACGCGGATTCGCCGGCCGGTTCGGCACGCCCGACGCCGTCGTCGCGGTGTACGAGCACACCACGCTGCCCGCGGCCCGGCTCCGGGATCTGTTCGGCGTACCCGGAACAGATCTGCGCACCGCCCTGCTGTGCCGCGACAAGGTGGCCATGAAGCAGGCGTTGCGCGACGTGGTGCGGACCCCGGCGTTCTGGGCGGTCGACGAGACCACGTCGCCCGATCGCCTCGCCGACATCGTGGCGCGGATCCAGAAGAAGGTCGTGCTCAAGCCCCGGAGTCAGGCGGCCGGTTTCGGGGTGCGGGTCTTCGGCAGCGGCCGCGAACTGCTCGACCATGTCCGGACCGAGCCGATCGGGGCGGCCCACGAGATCGAGGAGTTCGTCGCGGGGACGATCGGCCACACCGATGGCGTGGTCCGCGACGGGAAACTGCACTTCTTCAGCGCCTCGGACTACTACGGCGACTGCTACAGCACCCAGCATCACAACGCGCCGCTCGGGTCAATCACAGTGGACAGTCCCGAGCGGGTCGCGCGGCTTTCGGCGTACACGAGCACGGTCCTGAAGGCTCTGGGTCTGCGCGACAGCGCGTTCCACCTGGAGTTGTTCACGACGCCGGACGACGACCTGGTCTTCCTGGAGATCGCGAACCGGTTCGGTGGCGGCTACATCCGGCAGCACGTGCGCACGGCGTACGGCATCGATCTGGCCGACGAGGCCGTCCGGGCCTGCACCGGCACGCCGTCGTCCCTGCCGGGACCCGCCACCCACCACGACGTCGAACCGGTGCGCGGAGGTGCCTCCGGGGCGCTGTGGGCCGGGATGGAACAGACGAGCGAGCCCTGCCGCGTGCAGGCCGTGCACGGGGTGGACACGCTGCCCGTCTCGGTGCTGCACGCCGACCTGCCCGAGGTCGGTCAGACGCTCAACGACGGCCGGCCCGTCTTCCACACCACCGGCACGTTCGTGCTCGCCGGGCCGAGCAGCGAGTCGGTGCGCCAGGACATGGAACACATTCTCAAGACCTATTCCATTGATGTACGCGAGGAGGCGATCAGCGATGCCCGTTGAATTCCTGGGAACCGGTGCGATCAACGACGGTTCGGAGATCCGCGACCGTTCCGGGGCGCTCATGGACCCGGAGTACACGATCCGGCTGGCCCGCGCCCACGAGGACTTCGGGTACGACCGGGTGCTGGTGCCCTACTGGACCAGCGCTCCGGACCCGACGATGGTCGCCGGTCTGATCGCGGCCAACACCCGCAGCCTCGGGCTGGTCGTCGCGCACCGGCCGAACGTCTGCCACCCGACGTACGCGGCGAAGATGTTCGCCACCCTGGACCAGATCTCCGGCGGCCGGGCGACCGTGCACTTCATCACCGGCGGCGTGCAGAGCGAGCAGCAGCGCGAGGGCGACTACCTGAGCAAGGACCAGCGGTACTCCCGGACCCGCGAGTACATGGGCATCGTCAAGCGGGCGTGGACGACACGGGAGCCGTTCGACCACGACGGCGAGCACTACCGGTTCACCGGGTTCCAGAACGACGTCGTCCCGGTCAGCGCTCGGGGCCCGGAGGTGTCGTTCGGCGGCTCGTCCCCGGCTGCCTACAGCGCCGGAGGCGCCGAGGCGGACATCTACGCGCTGTGGGCCGAGTCGCTGGAGGGCACGGCCGCGCAGATCGCGGCGGTCCGGGCCGCCGCGAAGGCCGCCGGGCGCACGGATTCGCCGCGGATCCAGATCGGTTTCCGGCCGATCATCGCGGCGACCGAGGACCTCGCGTGGAAGAAGGCCCACGACATCGTGGAGCGGCTCTACGCCCGCCGGGACCCGGACCACAAGGCGGAGAACGCGGGTACGCAACGTCTGCTGGCGCTGGCCGGCACGGGTGAACGCCATGACCGGGCACTGTGGACGGCCACCGCGGTCGCCACCGGAGGCAGTGGCGACACCACCGCGCTGGTGGGCACGCCGGACACCGTGGCCGCGGCGATCCTCGACTACATCGACCTGGGCGTGGACATCATCGCCGCCCGCGGCTACGACTGGCTCGGCGACGCCATCGACTTCGGTCGCTACGTCATCCCAACGGTGCGCGAGGAGCTCGCCAAGCGCGCTGTTTCGTCGAAGGAGACCGCGAATGTCTGATCTTTCCGAGAGCGGCGTCGTGTTCGTGTTCCCGGGTCAGGGTGCCCAGTGGGACGGCATGGCCCGGGAGCTGCTGGACACGGCACCGGCGTTCGCCGCCGAGATGGACCGCGCCGCCGCGGCGCTCGATCCGCTCACCGGTTGGTCGCTGCTCGACGTGCTGCGCGGTGTGCCCGGCGCGCCCGACCTGGACCGGGTCGACGTCGTGCAGCCCGTGCTGTTCGCGATGTACGTCTCGCTCACCGCGCTGTGGCGCTCCCACGGCGTCGAGCCGAGCGCGGTGATCGGGCACAGCCAGGGCGAGATCGCCGCCGCGTACGTCGCCGGCGCCCTCGACCTGCCCGACGCCGCCCGGGTCATCGCGCAGCGCAGCAGGTTGCTGGCCGAGCTGGCCGGCAGCGGCGGCATGGGTTCGCTGGTCCTGTCGGCCGAGAAGGCGCAGGAGTATCTGCGGCGCTGGCCGGGGCGGCTGACCCTGGCCGCGATCAACGGCCCGCAGAGCGTTGTCGTCTCCGGTGAGGTGCAGGCCCTCAACGAGCTGCTGGTGCAGTGTTTCCGTGACGACGTCATGGCCCGCAAGGTCAAGGTCGACTACGCCTCGCACTCGCCGTTGATGGAGCCGTTGCGCGAGCCGATCCTCACCGGCCTGGCGTCCGTCTCGCCGCGCTCGGGCGTCGTGCCGTTCTACTCCTCCACGACCGCCACCCTGGTCGACACCGCCGACCTCGACGCGCAGTACTGGTTCGACAACCTGCGCGGCGCCGTGCTGTTCGAACCGGCGCTGCGGGCCGCCCTCGCCGGTCACCGGACGGTCATCGAGGTCAGCCCGCACCCGGTGCTGCTCGACGGGATCCGGGCGACCATCGCGGCGGCCGGTGGTACGGCGACGGCGGTCGGTACGCTGCGCCGCGGGCACGGTGGGCCGGCCCAGTTCGAGGAGTCGCGGGCCGAGATCATGGCTGTCCGGTGAGCGCGCAGCTGTGGTTGCGGCGCTATGCGCGTACTGATGAAGGATCGGGCCGTGGCAGGCTCATCTGCCTGCCGCATGCCGGGGGTTCGGCGCCCTTCTACCGGCCGCTCGCGCTCGCGCTGGAACCCGGCCTGGCCGTGTTCTCGGTGCAGTATCCGGGCCGGCAGGACCGCCGTGGTGAGCCCCTCGTGCCGGGCGTGGCGGAGCTGGCCGACCGGCTGGCCGAGGTGATCCTGCCGCTGGCGGACCAGCCGCTCACGTTCTTCGGCCACAGCATGGGTGCGACCGTCGGGTTCGAGACGATCCGCCGGCTGGAGGACAGGGGCGCCCGGGTCGACCGGTTCTACGCCTCCGGCCGGGTGGCACCGTCGCGGCAGCGGCTGAACGAGCGGGTGCATCTGGCGCCCGACGCGGAGATCATGGCGGAGCTGCGCACCCTCGACGGCACCGACACCAGCCTGTTCGACAACCCGGAGATGGTGGCCCTGGTCATGCCGGCGCTGCGCAACGACTATCAGGCGATCGAGCGCTATCGCAGCGAGCCCGGCGCGGTCATCAACAGCCCGGTGCACGCGTTGATCGGGCGTGACGACGCGAAGGTGAACGACGCCGAGGCACGCGCGTGGGCCGGGCACACCCGCGGCCCGTTCGAGCTGACGACGTTCACCGGCGGCCATTTCTATCTGACCCAGCACGTGGACCGGATCGCCGGCCTGATCCGGTCGACGGCACTGTCGGCGCTGACCTGAACCGGCCGGCGGCGCTGTCGGCGCTGACCTGAAACGTCCAGGACGTTTGAGGCCACCCGTCCGCCCTTCCCGCGGCGCACGTCCGGGCGGAAAATATTGCCCGGGGGAACGGCTGTCCCCCCGGGCACCGCCCTGCTGGATCCAGCCCGCCGACTTCGCCGTCCCCGCGGGCCCACGCCGTCCGGCGCGGGTCTGCGGGGCAATCGACTGAATCGACGTACCTATGCGTCTTGTGACGATAAAGCTCGTCCCGCACGGTTGCTGCCCGGTCAACGAGTCGCCGCCGGCGGTGATCACGGACGTGATCTGGACCGCGGCCACCCCGGAGGACCTCCTGGAACACGTCAGCATCCGGCCCGGCCCGGCGGTCATCCATCTCGGTTTCTACAGCCGCCTCGACGGAAAGCCCGCGTCCGCGTCGGCCGCGGCCATCTGCCGCCGGGCGCTGGCGACATCGCCGTCGCTGAGCGGCTGGAAACTCGCCGCAGTTCAGACCCGCCGTCAGTAACTTCGGTAACTCAGAGCCACCCGAGCTGGGCGGCCTTCACGCCCGCCTCGAACCGGCTGCGCGCACCGAGCCGCTCCATGATCGAGGCCATCATCCGGCGTGAGGTGCGGGCGGAGATGAACAGCTGCGACGCCGAGGACTCGTCGGTGTGACCCTGGGCGATGAGCACCAGCAGCTGGCGTTCCTGCTCCGACAGCCCGATCCGCTCGGTGTCACGCTCCGCGCCCAGTGGGGTGGCGACGTCCCAGGTGGCCTCGAACAGCGCGACGAGGGAGGCGATCACGCCCGGCCCGGTGTGACACAGCGCTCCCTTACGGGTGTCGACCGGGTCGATGGGCACCAGCGCGATCGAGTTGTCCACCAGGACCATGCGCGGCGGCAGCGTCGCCACCGTGCGGAACTCGCCACCACGATCGGTCAGCCCGCCGGCGTAATCGAAGGTGGCGTCGTCCTGCCTGATGGTGTCCAGCCCGATGGTCCGGATGGTTACCCCACGGCGCAGCACCGACTCGTCGTTGCGCAGTGCCGCGGTCAGCGCCGGGCCGGATTGGGCACCCCCGGGCATGAACGTCATCACCGTACGCGTGGCATTGCAGGACAACTGCTCCAGCCGCCGCTGCACGGCCTGGATCCCGTCGAGCCGCTCGACACCGCCCCCGTCACCGGCGCGACCGCCGACGGTACGCAGCTCGCTCTCCGCCAGCATCCGGGTGATCATGTCCTGCCGGTCGGCGATCTGCTGCTGCCGTTCGACCAGGTGACGCCGCTCCTCCGCCATCAGCTCCTGCAACCCGACCAGCGGATCGACGGCGAACATCTGGCCGGGGTCCTCCAGCGACTCCCGCAGCAACCGGCGCTCGAAGAGCACGTCCAGCGCCGTCCGGATATCGTCCGTGGAGAGGGTGAGATGCTCCGCGAGCTGCTCGACGGACATCTCCTGATGCTTGAGCATCGCGCGGTAGACGGTCTCCGGTATCCCCTGCATGCCTAGAATCTGAAGCAAGGTACAACTCCCAGGTCCTGCGCTGATCCAACCGGGTATCGCTGATTGCCGGACCGCTACCGGTTCGTCGACCAGACAATCGGAAACCTATAAGCGCAAAAAGATCTTGGCTATCAGGGTCTTGCCCGACAGAGATCGCTTTCCCTCTGCGTAACTGCCCGACTACGCCCGTTCGGCGTGCAACCTTTGGCCCGGCGCTGACCGTTCCATCTCCGCCGAAGGGAGGCAGGCGATTTGAGAGCCGCAGAAGAAGACGCATTTCGTGAGTTCGTGACGTCCCAGATGGCGTCGTTGCGCAAGCTGGCATACCTGACCTGCGGCGACTGGCACGCGGCGGAGGACGCCGTGGCCAACGCGCTGGTCAAGCTCTACCCGCGCTGGCGCAAGCTTGAGCGCCCGGACCTCTACGTCAAAACCATGGTCTACCGGGCCGCGATCGACGAGACCCGGCGCCCGTGGCGCCGCGAACGGTCGGCGAGCCACGCCATGCCGGAGATCGCGCTGCGGGACCCGGCAGGCGCCACCGACGAGCGGTTACGCCTCAAGGCCGCGCTGGACGGGGTCCCGCCCCGGCAGCGCGCAGCCGTGATCCTGCGGCACTACCTGGGCCTCAGCCTGGAGGACACGGCCCAGGTCCTGGGCTGCAACCTCGGCACGGCGAAGAGCCAGACCTCCCGAGGCCTCGCCAAGCTCCGCGAGCTCATGGCCGCGGAAAAGATCGATCTCAGCGAAGGAGAGTTGTCCCATGCGGTTGCATGAGGTCGTGGAAACGGTGACGGCCGACGAGCCACCACTGGGTCGCAGCATCGAAATCGACGAGATCGTGTCGGCCGGTCGCCGGGCCGAGCGCCGTCGCAAGGGCGGATTCGCCATGGCCGGCGCGGCGGCACTGGTCGCGGTGGTGGCGGGCGGCGCGTTCGCGCTGCCCGCGCACGACGACACCACCACCGCCACCACCGCAGTCGGAACGGCCGGCCCCACCGCGGTGACGTCGCCGCCGTTCAGCTTCACCTTCGGGGCCTATGACGCGGGCAGGTTGCACGTGCAGAACCCGACCGACGTGTCCGCCGCCTACCAGGTCGCCACGATCACGGTCGACGGCGCGCCGTCCGGTGCGTATGCGTCGCTGACGGTCTACCAGCCGGGCGCGTTCAACGAGGCCTCACTCACCAACGCCACGACGGTGACCGTCGACGGGCAGGCCGTGCTCCAGGCGACCCTGCTGGCGGACGGCAAGCCCCGGACCGACGCCGACCGGGGTGACAAGGCGATCGCCTGGCAGTACGCGACCGGCGCCTGGGCGGTCGTGAAGTCCCTCTCCACCGACGCTGACAACCCGTCGTTCACCGACCTGACCGCCCTGATCGCAGGTTTCAAACCGAACACCAGCCCGGCCCCGGCCGTCCTGCCCTTCACGATGGCCTACCTGCCGGCCGGCTACACCGCGGTCGACGTGGCCGAGCACTCGCTGCCCGGCTGGGACAGCATCACCGGCAGCAACGGCACCGTCTACGGCGGCGCGATCTTCGCCCGCAACGCCCCGGCAACCGGCCTGTCGGATCCCTACCTCGACCTGCCCGGCAGTTTCACCATCACGGTCAGCTCCCTCGCCGCAACGGGACAGAAGCCCCCACCCATCGACGCCTCCCACAAGTGCACCAACGCCGACGCAGCGACGTCCTGCACCTACTCGATCGTCACCGGCACAACCCTGCTCTCGGTCACCGGCAACCTCCCCATCGCCGAGAAGACCCAGGTCGCCAAGTCGATCAAACTTGCCGACCTCACCGACGAAACCACCTGGACCCCGGCCACCAAGCTCCTCCACCCGTAGAACCGCCGGCGCCGCGTCCCACCCGCGGCGCGGCGCGGCGTTCCGGGGTCAGCCGTTCACTACGAACAACCAGACAAGCCGGACGTGCTGCCCCCGCCCGACATAGACCCCCGGCTGCAGGTCTCCTCCCCTGGAACGACCTCGCCAAAGCCTCCGCCACGCTGATCCAGACCGTGGCGGCCGGAGCCTCGGAGGGCTGACTCTTACCCGGGAGAGGCGATCACCGGGAGCCACATCGTCAGTGGCCCGGGCTCTGGGGTGGCGGCATGATGTTCAACTCCGCGGATGTCGGGGTTCCGGTGCTGTTGCGGCCGTTCCATGAGATGAACGAGACCCGGAACTCGTACTACCTCCCCCGCGTCTACCACCAGGGCGAGATCACCTTCTGACGAACCGGCGTGCCGCCCGTCACCGAGAGGGGCGGCACGCGACCTGGTCTGGCACTACTTCCGCCGTTTTCGCCGGTGACTTCATCGAACCGTTGCCGTGCGGCCATCGATCGGGGCGGTTTGATCACCGCGGCCCGGGGTAGGATCTGCGCACATCCACCGAGGCTCTCTCACTGTGGGTGGTTGGTGGGGGAGGTCGCGGTGCAAGAGCTCGCAGGGCGTTACCGGGTGGGCAACGCCGTCGGCCGTGGCGGCAGTGCGGTGGTCCATCGTGGCTTCGACCGTACGTTGAAACGACACGTCGCCGTGAAACTGTTCTTCCCGTACGGTCCCGGCGACAACGCCGCGGACGCCGTTCTGCTGGAGGCGCGCACCGCGGCGGGGCTCAACCACCCGAACATCGCCCGGGTCTACGACTACGGCGAGGTTGTCGACGGCGCCGACCGCACGCCGTTCCTCATCATGGAGTTCGTCGCCGGTGAGACGCTCGCCGACCGGCTCAAGGGCACCGGCCCGCTGCCATGGCAACGCGCCGCCGAGATCGGTGCGGATGTCGCTGCCGCGCTGGCCGCCGCGCACGAGCAGAATCTCGTGCATCGCGACGTCAAGCCCCGCAACGTCATGCTCTCCCCGGACGGCACGAAGGTCCTCGACTTCGGCATCGCCGCCGCGGCGGGCAAGAACGCCGTCGACACCCAGGGCCGGCTGTGGGGCACCCCGGCCACGCTCGCCCCGGAACAGCTCCGCGGCGAGGCGACCTACCCCGCAGCCGATGTGTACGCTCTCGGCCTGCTGTTGTTCGAATGCCTCACCGCCGAGCGCGCCTGGCCGGGCAACAGCATCGTCGAGATCCTCACCGCCCGCCACCACAACCCGTCGCCCCGGCTGCCCCGCATCCCCGGGATCCCCCGCGACCTCATCCGGCTCTACGAGGCGTGCACCGCCGACGACCCGGCCCGGCGTCCCACGGCGGCGGCCGCGGCCGACATCCTGCGCCGCAGCTCAGAATCCCTCACGGCGTTCATTCCCGCGATGGGGACGACGCGCTCGCGACGGCGCGGGGTCGTCATGGCGGCGCTGGGGGTCGTGACGGTGGCCCTGACCGTCGTGGGGATGCAGCTCGCCAACGGTGCCGCGACGCCCGGCGGTCACCCGGCCGACGCCGCTGTCGGCGAGACACCGCCCGCTGCGACGACACCGGCCGTGCCCGGCTCGTCGACACGACCGGTCATCGCGCCCGAGCCCACCGCGGTCGTCCCGGTGGAGTCGACCGTGCCCAGCCGGCCCCGCTCGTCGTCCAAGCCGGCCCCGTCGGTCAGTGCGTCCCGCTCAGCGAGCCCGTCCGCGTCGCCCTCCGGCTCGCCGACCCCGTCGACGCCGACGGAGTCCCCGGACACCAGCCCCACCCCGACCGAGCCGGTCGACCCGACCACCGACCCGGACCCGTCGTCCACCCCGGTCGAGACGCCCCCGCCCACCCCGACCGGCGAGGCCCAGGGCCTGGTCTGAGCAGGGCCTGGCCTGAGCAGGGCCCGCCTGAGCAGGGCTTGTTCTGAGCAGGGCCTGTTCTGAGCGGGGGTGGCCGTCAGAGGTCGTCGAGCTGGATCAGACCGTCCTGCAGGGCGCGCGCGACCAGGGCGGCCTTCGTCGAGGCGGGGCGCCCGGCGCGGGCATAGCGGACCCGGACCCGGTCGATGTAGCCCTCGACCGTCCGGGGTGAGAGGTGGCACCGGGCGGCGACCAGCTGCTTGGACTCGCACTGGAACCACGCCAGCAACACCTCCTGCTCCCGCTCGGTCAGCCGCGGGCGATCGGAGGCTTCGTTCGCCGACATCGCTCCGGCGAGGGCGGGCGGCACGTACGGCAGATCCTGGGCGGCCGCTCGCACCGCCGCGACCAGGTGTTCTTCGCCCTCGGCCTTGGTGAGGAACGTGGCGCAGCCGGCGTCGAGGCAGCGCAGCGCGGTCTCGCGGTCCTCGCGCATGGTGTACACGATCACGCGCCGGCCGGCGGCGACCAGCTCCGCCAGGGCGTCCCAGGCCACGGTGTGCCGGTCGGTGAGCTGCAGGTCCAGGACGACGACGTCGGCCCGCAGGCCTTCCGGGGTCGTGGCGATCCGCGGGTCGTTACCGGCGGCTGTCACCGTGATCCCGGCGGCCTGGAACCAGGCCCGGGCGCCGGCGAGGACCACCGGGTGGTCGTCGACGATGGCGACGGACGGGTTCAGAGGGGACATGTCAGCTCCACCCACAGGGTTTCGTCGATGGTGGTGGTACGGATCGCCAGCGGGGCGGGGACGGGGCCGAGCACGAACCGCGCCCCGGGGTTGCCGGTGCGGGCGACGACGCTGAGGCTCAGGTGGGTGGGGGTCGGCACGGCGGTGAGACGCAGGCGGGACACCGGCAGGCGGGCGCAGGCGCGCACCACGTCGCGGGTCGCCCGGCGCAGCACGGGAGGCAGCTGGCCGGCGTGCACGGCGACCTCGATCCGGGTGCCCGCCGCCTGCAGATCGTCGAGGCATGCTGACAGTTCGTCACCGAGTGGGTCGCCGTCGTCGTGGTTCCAGGCGGCGAGCAGGCGGCGCACCTGGGCGGCCGCGATGCGACTGCTCCGGCGCAGGCTGTCGTCGGGGGCGGTGCCCGCGGCGACGTCGGCAAGGCTGGCCAGGACCGGTTCGACCGCGGCGGCGACCGTCCGGGAGCGGCGGAGCCGGTCGTCGTGCAGCGCGGCCGCCACGAACTGCTCCGTGCGGATGGCATCCTGCGTCAGCTGCAGCTGCCTGGTGGCCTCGGCGGAGCGTTCGAGTGCCCGTGTCGCCAGCGCGATCGGGATCTGCAGGCCGAGGATGCCGAGCGCGCGGACGCACATCACGGCGATCTCCGGCGGTCCGGCGGGGATCGCCGCGGCCAGGGCGAGCACCACCGGCAGGGCCAGCCACAGCACGAGCAGCGACAGCCGGACACCGGAGGCGATCGTCAGCAGCAGCCAGCCGTTCACCCCGATCGCCCAGTTGGCGTTGGTGTGCTGCAGCCCGGCGGGCACGGTGAGGGTTACGGCGGTGGTGGCGGCGAGTGTCACGACGCTGAGGGTGGTGGCGAGCACCTGTCGTTGCCGGGTGCCCCGCTCGGGCCAGGCCATGAGGCCGGCCGTCGCGAGCCAGGCGCCGATGCTGGCCAGGTAGGCCACGCGCTGGATGCCGGCGGGATTGTCCAGGGCGTCGGCGCGGTACAGCACCAGCAGCAGCACGCCGCACATCACCCAGGTTCCCCACCGGGCCGCCCTGCGGATGTCGGTCACGCGGCGGGCCAGCGCAGCTCGACTCGGGTGCCCCGGCCCGGGGCGCTGACCACGCGGGCGCTGCCGCCGGCCCGGCGCATCCGGGCCTCGACGGACAGTCGCAGGCCGAGATGTGTCCCGCCGGGAACGTCGCCCGGCCGGAACCCGCGACCGTCGTCGATGACGTCCAGCGTCACCGTTCCCGGTGCGGGCAGCCGCAGCCGCAGCCGGGCCTGGCCGGTGCCGGCGTGGCGTTCGACGTTGCGCAGTGCCTCGTCACGGGCCAGGAGCAGGGCATCGATGGCGTACGCGGGGATCGCCGGAGCATCGCCGGCGGATTCCTGCGTGACGGTGACGCCGAGCGTACCGGTCTCGGGTGGGGTGGTCAGGTCCGCGAACGTCGCGGTCCGGGGCGCGGGCTCGAGCCGGGACAGATCGGATCGCGCCCGGTGCTGCAGTTCGGGGCCACTGACGCCACGCGACGCCGCTGCCGTGAGCGTGGCGGCGACGGTGTCGTGCAGCACCGCGAGGTGTTCCTCGACGTCGGCCCGGCGGGCAGTGGTGAGCTCCGCCTCGCGTCGCGCGGTGGCTGTGGCGGCGGTGAGGTCGTCGACGCGCCGGGCACTCCGGGTGACCAGCACGATGAGGCACCGGGCCAGCCCACCCTGCCAGAGCAGCATCACCGCCTGGGCGCCGCGCAGGTTCCAGTCGTCGCCCGGAGCCAGCGTCGACCCCACCCACACGCCGGCGGAGATGACGAGCGTGTAGCCGAGACCGTCACGGGGGCGGGTGTAGAACTGCACCGCGCCGACACACACCGAGGTCACCGGTCGCGCCCAGTCGTCCAGGTCGAGATGGCCGTGCGACGGGTGGAGCAACGGCAGCAGCACGCACGCGGCAACGAGCGGGATGCCGTCCACGACCGCGCGTGCTCGCGGCCACCGCCCGGCCAGCACGAACGCGACCTGCCACGCCAGGACGGCGACGACGACCGCGGCGGAGGCTGCCGTCACGCCACCGAGCGGCACCAGGGCGGTGCAGGCGACGACGACGAGCACCTTGGCGGTCACGGCGATCCGGGCGGCGGCAGCCTTGACCGAGGTCTCCACCGGCCCGATGTCGCTGATGGTGTGCACAGCCGCCCCCTTTCTCCCCCGCGCGCGACAGCGTATTTGGTCGATGCCACCTCGCCGCCGGATGAGGGTCGTTCACCGCTCACCGCAACGGTTACGCGTCAGTAGCGTCCTGCATCGACAGAGCAGAAACCACGTTGCACGGAAGGGTTTCCGGTGAACGTTTCCCGTCGTTCCCTGCTGGCACTGGGCGCCGCCGTCCCGGCGCTCGCGCTGGCCCCGCAGTCGGCATTCGCCGCTGCCGCACTGCCCACGGTCGATATGGAGGCCGTGCTCAAGGCGGCGCAGTGGGACCCGGTCAAGGCCGATGAGGCGGTCACCGCCGGCGCCGGTCCGAGCGTCCGGCTGGTCGAGACCGCCCTGCGCGGCCTGGGCCTGATCGACGCGTCCTATGTGGATGGCCACTTCGGCACGCGGACCGTCGCAGCGTACGCCCAGTGGCAGAAGCAACTCGGCTACAGCGGCATCGACGCCTCCGGGCTGCCCGGCAAGACGTCGCTGACCAGGCTCGGTGACGGGCAGTTCACCCTGACCCGGGTCTACTCGGTCGGCGCCCGGACCACCCACCAGGGGTTTCCCGTCAACACGCGGACCCTGGCCATGCTGAAGGCGGCGCAGACCCGGTCCGGGATCACCTTCACCGTCGAGCAGGGGTCCTACTCCCCCGGCGCCGACCCGACCTCGGCCGGTACGCACGACGGCGGCGGCGCGCTCGACCTCGACGCCGAGGCACTGACCGCCGCCAAGCGCACCGCCGCCGTGACCGCGCTGCGCCAGGTCGGCTTCGCGGCGTGGCTGCGGACCCCGGCACAGGGCGACTGGCCGCTGCACATCCACGCCGTCGCGATCAGCGACACCGACCTGTCCGCCTCGGCGCAGAAGCAGGTCGGCGCCTATTACGAGGGCCGCAACGGCCTGGCGAACAACGCGGCCGACGACGGCCCGCGCGTCTCGAAAGTCACCTACGAGGAATACCTGCGTTCCCTCTGACAAGGAGTTCGTCCATGAAGAAGTTCAAAGCTCTCGCCATCGCCGCCCTGATCGGCGCCGGCATCGTCACCGTCGCCCCGACGGCCGCCCACGCGGCGTCCCGCGACGGCGTCTGCAACGACGGCGAGTTCTGCCTCTACTACAACAGCGACAACGAGGGATCGATCTCCGACTTCACCGGTTCGATCTCGGACTACGGCGCCACCCAGCCCAGCTGCTACGAGTTCAAGGGCGCCGGCGCCGGCCAGGACCTGTGCGTGAAGAACGAGGCCGCGTCGGTCTGGAACCGCTCCGACGTCCCGGTCACCGTCTACTTCAACAGCGGCTACGGCGGCGCCCACCAGGGCATCGCCGCCGGTAAGAAGGTCAACCTCAACTCGAAGCTGAAGAACGAGAACGCGTCGCACAAGTTCGGCGTCGACGACACCGCCGACGAGAACCTGACCCACGGGCTCTACAACGCCAGCGGCACCATCACCTGCGGCTTCGACCGCTATGTGAACACCCCGGGCCGGCACGAGGGCATCGACATGGCCCGCGAACTCGGCGCCCCGGTCCGGGCCCTGCTGTCCGGGAAGGTCATCAACATCGTCCGCGGCTCGACCGGGAGCGGCGGCCTCTCCACCATCGCGATCTACCACTCCGGTATCGACGCCACGATCGTCTACCTGCACAGCGCCCCGCTGGCGAGCCTGAGCGAGGGCGACACCGTCACCCGTGACCAGCAGATCGCCACCGAGTCGTGGCGTGGCGTCGGCTCCAGCAGCGCCGCGCACACCCACGTCGAATACCGCCCGGGCCGCAAGGAACTCGCCGCCGTGAGCAGCGACGAGACCCTGGTCAACCCGGACCCGACCGCGTTCTGGAACGCACGGGGGTACAACGAACGATGACACCTCTGCGCAGGGCCGCTCTCGCCGCCCTCCTCCTGTTGACCTCGCTGCTCGCCTTCGCAGCGCCGTCCCCCGCGAACGCCGACGTCTCCGGCAGCTGCTCCGGCACCCAGATCGACTCCAAAGCGATCAAGGGCGGCTCCCACACGTACGGAACCCTGTACGTCTACTACGACTCGTCCACCGGCAAGAACTGCGCCAAGGCGACCAACACCACCGGTACCGCCCACCAGCTGGCCGTATGGGTCTTCCGCTGCAAGGCCGGCTCCTCCGGCACACAGGCGACCTGCGATTTCACCGACACACCGACCGAGAACAAGAACCTCGACTCCGGGGTGTTCAGCAGCTACGCCGGCCCGGTCCACACCCTCGGCAGCGCCGCCGGCCGGTGCATCTACGCCGGAGCCCAGATGGTGACCAGCGGCGGCGAGGCCCGCGCCGACATCTGGGGCCACTGCGGCTGACCGCCGCCCTCGACCAAGGAGATTCAATGATTTCTCTGCGCAGAACCGGTCTGTCCGCGGCCCTGCTCCTGACCCCGCTGCTCTCCCTCGCGGCGCTGGCCCCGGCCCCGGCATCGGCGGCCGTCACCGGCAGCTGCTCCGGCACGGAGATCGACACGGCGGCCATGAAGTCCGGCAGCCACACCTACGGCACCCTTCACCTCTACTACAACTCGTCCACCGGCAAGAACTGCGCCAAGGCGACCAACGTCACCGGCGCCGCCCGCGACATGTCCGTGTGGGTCCTGCGCTGCTTCGGAACCAGCGGCCCGGTAGCGAGCAGGTGCAACAGCCAGGACGGCCCGGTCCAGAACGTGAACTACGACTCCGGCCACTACAGCAGCTACGCCGGCCCGGTCAACACCAAGGGCTCAGCAGCGGGCACGTGCATCAACGCAGGCTCCACCATCGAGGTCGGCAGCATCACCGCCACAGCCCAGATCTACGGCCACTGCGGATAACCCGCAAAGCCATCGGCAACGCCTTCTGCGTGTGCCGGACCCGCCGGTCAGCGTTACGACCACGGCTCCGGGTCCGGCACGCGTCCCCACCACCAACCGCGACCGGGCTCGGGGCCGGCCGCGGTGGTGTGGTCACGGAAGACCGCGTCGACGGCCTCGACAGCCCGCTCGAACGGTACGGCGACCACGGCGGGCACCACGGTTCGCGTCAGCTGGTCGCGTACCTCGAGGTCCTGGTCGTAGAAGTCACGTGGGTACCGGCCGTCCGGCGGCCATCCCGTGGTCATGCGAACGGCGAGCGCTTCCCACGCCTTCAACCGGGTCGTGGCGTGCCAGAGCTCGTCACCGGTCACCGGAATCAGCGCGCTGTCTCCCAGCACCGCATCGAATGCGTCAGCGATCGGATGAGGAACAGGGTGATCCTTGATGACCTCGGGCTGCGGCGCGACCCGGACCCGCGGCAGCAACGCCACCGGCCGCTCCACCGCGTCGATCACCAGCGAACCCTCCTCCGGCCCGTCGTAGACCCTCGCCCGGGTGCGCGGCCCGTCCGGGGCAGCAAGCCAATACGCACTCGGCCGTACGCCGCCCGCGTCATACAGAACCGGAACGCGCAGCTCAACCGCCAGCTCTTCGGCGCTCTCGGCCACTGACCTTCGCACCGGAGCCGCCTCCGTCACATAGACGTCGAGCGCCCACCGGATGTCACCGGAGCGCGGCGCAAAGGTACACAACACGATCGCCTGCCAGTTCCGGTCCTCGGCGTCCTCGTCGGCGACGTCGACCTCGTCCAGCGGCACCTCGTTGATCCTGCAGAGAGCAACTCGCAGCCGCACCACGTCGAGGTCGCCGGCGATCAGCAGGTCGTAGCCCGTCGTCATCCCAGATATGTCCCGTCGTAGATGGCCTTGGCCTTGGTGATGGCGTCCGGATTGCTGGTGAAGCGGGGATTCTGCGTGAAGGCCGGCACCTGGGCAGGATCGCCTCGAGCCTTGGCGATCTCCTTCAACGCGGCGTACTCGTTTCGATCAAGGTAGACCAGCCCTGGACCGGAAACGGGAAAGACAGTGCCTTGCGGTTCCACCCGGTAACTGCGTTCGTTCACCCGGTAGACCGCTGCGGCGTCGTCCCACTCAGCGTTGCCTGCGGCGATCTCCCGCACATCGTCGCGGACCGCCTGCTCATTACCCCGCAGGATGACGGTGTTATCACCCCGCACCTGCCCGCTGCGAGCTCCGGCCACCGTGTGCCGGTTGTTCGGCGGCCGCAGGTCCTTGCCACGCGCGGGTCCGGTAACGCCGTCGCTGACCGGCCATGGCGGGCCCGTTGTCTCAGCAGCGATCCTCTCTCCACCGGTTTCCTCGGTCCGGATGTCGTCGAACCTCTTGGCGACTGCGGCATCGGTCTCCTCAAGGCTCTTGCCGCCGGCTGCGGCCCGCTCGGCGGTTTCCTCGCTGACGGCGGCCATCTTGCCGGCGGCCCGTTCCATGGCCTCGGCCATCTGCCGGGCAAGTGCCTTGAAAACGGCGCTGATCTCCCCGTCCGCCATCAGAACTCAAGGCTCGCGACGAGTCCCGCGAACCGGGTGCCGTGCTGGCCGAGAGCGGTGGCGTGGTCCCGCAGGACCGCGACTTGCCGCGCCAGCGCCGCGGGATCCAGCGACACACCGGTGGCGGCCTCGGACTGAGTCGTGCCGGATTGTGACCAGTCCAGGCCCGCGAGAGCCTCCTCCACCTTGGCGAACAGAGGCTTCGCGGCCGCCTCGATCACCTGGCCGATGATGTGCTGCTCAAGATCCATGACCAGTGACTTCACCAAGAGTTCGGCGCCTTCGATGATCAATGGCACGGCAGCCTCAGCAAGCCCGGCGGTCGCCACCGCAGCGGCCTGATCCGCTACGAAGGCGGCAGCCATACCGACGAGGACGGCGATAGCTTCGGCTTTCTGGGCAACGATGTAACCGGCTGCGACGTCCAGGGCGACGGCAAGCACGTGACAACCGTCGACGAGCTCATCGACGTGCCGGGCGGACATCCGCGCCCAACCGGAGCTCATTGCATCGGTCGCCGACCCCTGGTAGGCACCGGCGATACCGGCCACCGCCCGGGTCGCGTCGTCATGGGTGGTCTGCACCGCGGTGGCGAAGTCCCGGGTGAACGCAGCGAACTGTGAGACCACGTCCTCATCGATGTAAGGCCATGGCACGCCAAGGACATTGAGGAAGTTCACGACCGGCAGCGGGAGGTCATCTATCGCCACGGGACCACTGTACAGATGCTGCATACAGCTAACTCAGAGTAAGAACGAAGCTCCGGCCCCGGGCTGAAGGGCCGGAGCTTCGCCGGTGGGGCTTGTGACTACCAGGCGTAGGCCTCGGGGGCCGGCTTGGCGCCGTTGGGGCCCGGCGGCGGGAAGAGCTCGTCGAGGCGGGCGAGGGTGGGGTCGTCCAGCTTGATCTCCAAGGCGTGGAGGGCGCCGTCGAGCTGGGCGGCGGTGCGGGGGCCGATGATGGGGCCGGTGACGCCGGGCTGGGCGAGGAGCCAGGCAAGGCCGACGTTCGCGGGGTCCTCGCCGAGGTCGGCGCAGAGTTTCTCGTAGGCCTCGATGGCGTCGCGGTGCTTGGCGAGGCCGCCGGCGGAGCGTTCCGAGGTGCTGCGGGAGGCGCCGCCCTCGCGCTGTTTGCGCAGGACGCCGCCGAGCAGGCCGCCCTGCAGCGGGGACCAGGGGATGACGCCGAGACCGTACTCGCGGGCTGCGGGGAGGACCTCGAGCTCGACCCAGCGGGTGAGCAGGTTGTAGATGGACTGCTCGCTGACCAGGCCGAGGAAGTGCCGGGAGCGGGCGGCCTCCTGGGCCTGGGCGAGGTGCCAGCCGGCGAAGTTCGAGGAGCCGAAGTAGAGGACCTTGCCCTGCTGGCGCAGGACGCTGAACGCTTCCCAGATCTCGTCCCACGGCGTGGTGCGGTCGATGTGGTGCATCTGGTAGAGGTCGATGTAGTCGGTCTGCAGCCGTTTGAGCGACGCGTCGCAAGCCTTGCGGATGTTCAGCGCGGACGACAGGTCGTCGTTGGGCCAGTCGCCCATGCTGCCGTAGTACTTGGTGGCCAGCACGGTCTTCTCACGCCGGTCGCCGCCCTTGGCGAACCAGCGGCCGATGATCTGCTCGGTGACGCCTTCGCCCTGCTTCCAGCCGTACACGTTGGCGGTGTCGAAGAAGTTGATGCCGTTCTCGTGGGCGCGATCCATGATCGCGTGGCTGTCGTCCTCGGACGTCTCCGGACCGAAGTTCATGGTGCCGAGCACGAGCCGGGACACGGAGAGGCCACTACGACCCAGACGGGTGTATTCCATACCTCGAACCTACGCCGGACGCTGAGGTCACCGCACCCGCTCGGCCTTGAACTGCATGCGCGGGGTGGCGTAGAACTCCTGGGCCTGCACGAGCTGGAGCTCGCGGTCGCCGGAGCGGTAGGTGGTGTCGAGCAGGTCGAAGACGCTGGAGACCGTACGCTCCAGCGACAGAGCCGCGTCCCCGGTCGTCCCGTAATGGGCGGTGAACAGCGCGGCTGTGACGTCGCCGGAACCGTTCGCCTTGAACGGCAGGTGCGGGGTGCTCACCAGCCAGGCGCCGGCGGGGTCCACGACGAGCATCTCGATCGTGCCCTCCTCCCGGTCGGGGCGCTCGACGCTGGTGACCAGGACGGTCGAGGGGCCCATGGCGCGGGCGAGGTCGGCCGAGACGAGGGTCGATTCGAGGCTCGCCGGGTCGGTGCCGGTGAGGAACCCCAGCTCGAACTGGTTCGGGGTGATGATGTCGGCGACCGGCACGACCCGGTCGCGCAGCAGGTCGGGGATCTCGGGTGCGACGAAGCAGCCGGACTTGGCGTTGCCCATGACCGGGTCGCACGCGTACAGCGCCGCGGGGTTCGCGGCCTTCACCCGGCGCACGACGTCGATGATGACGTCACCGATGCCGGCGCCGCCCTGGTATCCGGACAGCACGGCGTCGATCTGCGGGAACACGCCGCGCTCTTCGACGCCGAGGAGAATCTCGGCGACGTCCGGCGGGGGAATGAGCGGGCCGCGCCAGGCTCCGTACCCCGTGTGGTTGGAGAAGTTGACCGTCGGGACCGCGACGACCTCGACACCGATGCGCTGCAGCGGGAACACGGCCGCGGAATTCCCGACGTGGCCGTAGGCGACCGCTGACTGGATGGACAGAACCTTCATGCCCCCAGCCTAGGCGGGCACGGTGTGCCGCGGTCGAAGGAGTAGCGGGCGTCGATGGTGAAGGTGCCGGGCGTGGTGGTGACCAGCTCGGTCCAGTCGCCGTGGCGGGTGAGGCAGGCCGTCCCGGCGTCGATGGCCAGCCACGGTGACCAGGCCACGCGTAGCAGCGTCGACCCGGGTCGGGTAACGGTGACGGTGACGGATGCCGGGCTGATGCCGGTGACGGTTGCGGGGGCGTCGGCCAGTGGGGTGGGGGTCTGCACGCGATAGATGCGCCAGTCCGGGTTCTGCCACACCGGTGACAGCCCTGGCATGCCTGCCGTGATGAGCCGGGCCTCGTCGATCCCGGCGCCGTCCGGTGCGGCCGTGGGCAGCACGACGTAGCCGATGCCCCAGGTGCGCAGCCAGTCCTGGTAGGTGGCCGTGGTCAGGGTGCCGTCGTAGAACAGCGGGTTGCGTTCGACGTCCGCCTGCCTGTTCCAGCCGCGGGCGAGGTTGACGTACGGCGCGACGCCGAACGCCTCCCAGTGCGTACGCAGCGGCACGACCTCGACGCGTCCCCGGCCGGCGTCCAGCTGCCGGAGCTCGTCGAGCAGCGGGCGGGCGTCGGCGACGGCGTCCATCCGGGTGTAGTCGTTGAGTGGCTGCACCACCGTCCAGACGGCGAGCCCGGCGGCGGCCACGGACGTCGCGATCAGCCATCGGCCGGTGCGTTCGCGGACGGCGGCGGCGCTGATCAGGACGGCGGCCGCGCCGAGCAGGGCGAGCCGTTCGACGTTGCTGCCGATGGGGGTGGGGATCGCCCAGCAGAGTGCGACACCGGCGCAGTACACCCAGGCCCCGGCTCGTACGGTGCGCCAGGATCGTGGGGTCAGCACGGCGACGGCTGCCGCGGCGGCGGCGGTGAGCAGGGCGGATCCCAGGGGGAACGGTTGCACGCCGGAGAACGGGAACAGCAGGGTGGTCAGCCCGATCACCAGCGCCGGGCCGGGAGCGAGCAGCACGGCGTGCCGGCGGCGGCCGGTCAGGAACAGCGCGGCGGCGAGCACCTCGACGAACAGGCCGGCGACCGGGCTGCACAGGGTGGCCACCGTGCCGGCCACCGCCGCGAGCACCGGCCGGGGACGACCGGTTCCGGGTTGCAGGGCAACGGCTGCCAGCAGGACGAACACCATGCCGAGCAGGTAGGTGACGCGTCCGGTGGCGAGGTTTCCCCAGATCGCGGCCGCCAGCCAGAGGGCGGGCAGCAGCGGCCGGCGGATCCCGGACCGGCTGAGCAGCAGACCGCCGAGGACGGCTGCGGCGGTGCAGGCCAGGACACCGGTGGTCCGGACCCCGATCAGTGCCATGAGGTACGGCGAGACGACGCTGTACGAAGCCGGATGGATCCCGCCGTACCAGGAGAAGTTGTACGCCGATCCCGGATGCTCGCGGACGAAGCCGGTCCAGGCGTACTGGGCCGTGAGGTCACCCGCGTTGCGCGCCAGCCACAAGCCCCACACCACGCTCAGCACACCGGCGAGCAGCCCGGCCGCGACGGCGGGGTGGCACCACCGGCGTACCTCGTGAAGTCGGATCAAAACTCGGTCTAGGAAAGGTCGTCGAGGACATCGCGGCCGAGGGCGACCATGGTGTCGGCGTTGCTGTCGCGGTTGGCGGCGAACGACTCGGGCTCCATGTCGGCGACGCCGTAGGAGAGCTGGACCTCGGCGTTGCTGGCCCGTGTAGACAGCACGATGCTCTGCCGGTCACGGTGAACACCGAGGTAGGCCTGGTCACCGATACCGCTCACCGGTTTGGCGGCCAGCGTACGGCCGTCGTCGATCGCCGCCTGCCAGTCCTTCTCGAACTGGCCGGCGGTTCTCTCCTCGGCGGTGGGCGTGCCGGTGTGGCGGTCGATGGTCACCAGGACGGTGACGGAACCGGCGCCGGTGCCCCACGTGCACGTGACGAGCTGCGAGATCGGGGTGTCGGCGTTGACGTCGGCGGGGGTGCCGGTCGCCGGCAGCTTCAGATCCTTGGCGGTGTCACCGTCGAGCGTCGGGCAGGTGCCGTTCAGCTTGGTGTACTTGCCGACGAACGCGTCCGACCCCGAGGCCGGCGAGGACTGCTCCGAGCCGGGCGGGAGTGCCACCGGGTCGGCTTCGACACCGCACCCGGTCACGGTCAGCGCGACGGCGAAAACCGGCACGATCAGCAGGCGACTGGTCACCATGAACCTCCGTCAGTCCGAGATCAGTCCGAGACGGGCGACGGCCACATGCCGTCCGAGGTGAGCCCGATGAGATCGGCCTTCTCGGCCTCCAGCTGCAGGATCTGGTCGAGCACCTCGGTGATCCGGGCACCGAGGGCCGTGGCGTACCCGACGATCTGGGTGGCGGCGGTGCCGATGACCTCGGAGAAGTGCGCGAGCAGGGCCATCGCCTGGGTGAGCGCGCCGGCCGCGGTCGCGCCCAGGTCGATCACGGCGGTCACGATGCTGCCGTAGATCTCGCCGAGCCGTTCGCCGAGGCTCGCCATGTACGCCATGTTGCCGGCGCCGGCCTGGCCCAGGTATTCCACGAGCTTCTTGAGCTTCGCGGTGGCGTTGGTGACCGCGTCCTGCTGGTCCAGGACCCGCTTCTCGTACGTGTCCTTGGCCGGGCCACGCCAGAAGTCGATCTCGCCGGAGCCGGTCATGTCGCCGAACATGCCGGACAGCGGCCGGGTGACCTTGTCGTTGATGTCGAAGCCGTGGGAGAACAGCGACGCGACCGGAACCGCGCCGGCCACCGCCTCGGAGGCCTTGGTGAGGATCTCCGAGATCTTGTCCCGGGCGAGCTCGGTCGTCGTCGTGATCGTCTTGAGGTTGGCCTCGAGGTCACCGGTGAAGAACTCGACGACATTGCCGAAGAGGCTGTCGTTCACCTTGTCGACGGCGGACTGCATGAAGGAGTTGACGCCGTTGATCAGCTTGGTGAGCTCGTCGCGGATCTTGTCGATCATCTCCTGGACCAGATCCACGGCCTTGCGGAACGCCTCGATGGCGACCGGGGTGTAACTGCTGCTCGTCGCGGGCGCCGGTGGATTGTCAGGCACGGCCGGTTCCTCTCCAGAGGCCAGGACGGATCACGACGTGGCGATGGTGTCGAAGGACTTGGCGCTCAGGCCGTCCGTGCGGTCGTACTCGTCGGCGCATTTGTTGAGCGCATCGCCGAACCGCTCCATTTTGCCGGTCGCATCCGTGAACAGCGAGGTCAGCCATTCCTGCGTTGTCGTGTAGGCACCGGACTGGTCGGTGCCGGTCATGATGCCGGTGATGTCGATGACCGCGAAAGCCGTGGCCGAGAGCGTCATGCCGCCCATCGCGCTGCTGACGTCGGCCATGCGGTCGGAGAAACCGAACCATTTCTTGGCCTCGTCGTGCACCGCGTGGGTGGCGACCTCGATGGCTTCCGGGGTGAAGTAAGGATATTCGTCGGGCATCAGCCCACCACCTCTCTGGCGAACCAGTACCTCGGGTCGTTCTCGCGGGTGGCCTGCACCAGAGCGGCGCGGGCGTCCTCGGCGAGCAGGCCGGCGTCGGATGCCGACAGGGCGTTCTCGTCGACGTCCGCGTGCTGCAGCTCGAAACCCGCCATGGTCAGCCGGAAGAACCCGCGCGGACCTGCGATGACGCGTTGCTGCGCGGTCTCGCGGCGGCGACTCATCCGGTCGGCGACGTCCACGAGTGAAGCGGTGCGCCTTACCTTTTCGTACGCCTCGGCGATCTCGGACTCGGGGTCGCGGGAGTAGGGCACGTCCGCCGTCTGCAGGAACGAGAACGGGTTGTCGTCGCGCTCCTCGACCCGGCGGTGGTAGTGCCCGAGAATCGCCATCGCGATCGAGCTCTTCTCCTGGGCGAACGCGAGCGCGTCGAGCACGGCGGCGGCGACGCCCGAGGGGCCGACGGTGTACCACCAGTCCGACTGCAGGTTCAGGTCGACGAAATCACCGTGGACGTTCACGAAACAGGTGACGGTGTCGCTCACGTCCGCGCCGGGGATCCGGTCGAGTCCGTCGACGGGAAGGTCACGCGGAGTGTTCGCGACGGCGTTGCGGAGCCGCTCGGCGAAGTGCCGTGCGTCGGGAGCCCGAGGATCGTCCGGCGCGATGGTGCGCTTTGTCTTCAACATCCCGTTCCCCCCGACTCCCCCCGCGGGAGTACGCCGATCTCACCAGCCGTCTGTCGATATCGGGCCACGATAGCCGAAGGGCCCACGCCGCGTGGTCCCTGTCCAGCCCGCCCCGGCGCTCGCTACGTTGGTGGTCATGCAGCCAGCCTCCGCTCCCATGAACCATGAGGTCGACGCCGCGGTCGTGCTCAGCGGCCAGTTCGACCCCCGGCCGTACCCCTTCCCCTACCTGGCCGTCGTCGCGAACCTCGGCACGTCCGGCAGCATGCTGTCGGTGCTGATGACCGCCGTCGGCATGCTGAAGGAGCACGGCTGGGAGCTCGTGAGCGTGGCCAACACGGGCGGCACGGTGCTCCAGCTCACGGCGTTCCTCAAACGGGCCTGAGGATCAGGGCGTCGGGGCGGGGAAGTTGCGCTGCGGGCAGCTCGACGGCGTGGCCGGATCGACCCGGTGCAGCGCGTACGCCGTACCCTGCGTGGGGTTGTGGGTCTCCGGCGCCCGGTCCCCGGTCAGCACCAGCGCGTGCCACCCACTGCGCTGCGCGGTGTAGAGCGTGCACCCGTCGAGCACCTGGGTGTGCTGCCGGGCCGTCGCCGTGGCCCGCCCCTGCGCGAACGTGGCGGGGTTCGCCGGATCGCTGTCCAGCAGGAACAGTGACGCCGCCGCCGTGGTCGTGTTCGCCCAGAACGACTCCCCCGCACCCAGGTAGACGTCCGCGATCGACACGACATCGTGATCGGCGAGGCTGACGAACGCCAGATCGGGATCGCCCGCACCCGTGACCCCGTGGTGGGTGATCGCCGGCAGCGTCACCGTGTCACTCCCGGCGAACTGCTGCACCCAATAGAGACCGGGGGTGTACGCCGTGACCACCGCCGTGTACACATCGAACGGCCGCCGCCCGACGTTGGAATCCACCGCGACGAAATCCGTCCGCCCCGCGCCGTACACACTGGTCGCCACGATGGTGCCCGCATTGTCACGCAGCGCCAGGTCCCAGTCGGCCGTGGCAGCGGGCTGCACCGCGACGACCGACCAGTGCCGGTTGTAGGTGCGGTACGTGTAGTCCTGCGCCGTCCGGGCGATCCGGATCTCCCCGTTCCCGATCCCGGTGCTCGCATGGGCGGCCCCGGGACTCAGCACCAGAGCGACGGCAACGGCGGCGACCATGGCCTTGATACGCATGTGACTCCCAGCTCTTTGCGCATGGGGTTTTCCCTTTTCCGAACGAGGCAATCGGACTGTAAACGATTCCCGCGAGAAAAGCATCGTCAACTTTCCGACGATGAAATACCACGCCTTTCGGACAACCCCTGTCGAATACAATTCTTTCGAATGGACGACGGCGGCGATGTTCGCCCGGGCCCGGACGATAGGATTCACGCTCGTGAGCAACCTTCTCAAGGAGCACGTGCAGAACGTGCTCGAGGCCAACTTCGCCAGCCTCGGTCAGACCCGCCAGCGCATCGAGGAGCTCGAGGCGCAGGGCCACCGCATCATCACGGGCGGCCAGATCGGTGACGACGGCTGGGACATCATCGACTGGCGTACCAGCGAGATCCTCGCCGCGGGCGGCGGTGGCATCGAGGCGTACGAGGCCGCAGCCGCCGAGCTCGACCCGGACGGCAAGTTCGTCCACCACGACCGCATCCTGGAGGACGAGGACCTGACGTACGTGTCGTCGCCCGAGCTGCCGGACGGGCTCGCCAACGCCATCGAGGACTGGGCCCTCGCCGAGGACGCCGAAGAGGTCGCGGAGTTCATCGGCTGGCCGGTCGGCAAGGTGGAGGAGTACCAGGCCGAGATCTGAGGGCGCCGGCCGGATGCGAACCTGGCCCGCTACGACGTCGTGGTGTGGCTGAGCACCACCGGCGACGTCCTGGCCGAGGTCGACGAACGCACCTACGACCCACGCGGCTACAGCGAGCCCGCCGGTTCCCCGGGTATGGGCCGCCGGCGTCACCCGTTTCCCGTGCGGCCGCGAGGACTAGGCCGGGACTAGGCCGTATCAGAAGACGCGCGGGACGGGGTCGCCCGGGGGGACCTGGCGAAACGCGGTGCCCGGGTCGCGCACGATCCGGAGCGGGTAGCCCTGATAGGACAGGTACGCCCGGTCGAGCAGCACCGGCGTGAGCAGTTTCTTCATCGCGGCGAGGCGGTCGTCGGTGAAGGCGGTGATCGGGCCCGGGTCGCGGACGAGCACGCCGTCGCCGGCGGGAACGACCGTCATGCCGGCGCTCTCGGCCCGGTGCGGGAATTCGCCACCGTACGCGGCCAGGTGTCCCGGGGTCAGCAGGTTCGCCCAGAAGTAGCCGCGGACGTGTTCGGTGGCGGCGGGCAGCATGAGCGTGTCGGGAGCCGAGTACCAGCGTTCCCAGGCTGTGCGGTCGAGGCCGCTCCGGTCGTACGTGATGCCCGCGGTGGTGAGGGACCACTCGTGCCGGCGGCGGAGCACGAGCTGGAGCAACCGCTCGGCCATGGGGTCGGGGCCGTCAGGCCAGGGGTTGTCCTCGCCGGCGATCGAGAGGCCGAGGCTCGCGGCGGGGTCGCCGGGCAGCGCCACGAGCGAGAGGATCAGCCGCCGCCCCATGTCGTCCGCCAGCGATACCTGGAGCATTTCGACCTGTCCGGCGCGCAGAGCGGCCCGGGTGCGGTCGTCGGGTCCGCCCTCGGCGCCCGCGGGAGCCTCGCCGGCCGACGCCCAGGAGGTGGCCACCGGATCGAAGCCGGGAACCAGGGCCCGCAGATCGGCGACAAGGGTGTCGAGCTGCTCGGCGAGGGCGGGCTGGGTGAGCGTGGAGGCCAGGTAGACGGCCAGGTCCTCGGGGGGCGCGGGGGCCCGGCCGGGCTCGTTGACGAAGTAGTGCACCGCGTCGAACTCGGCCTGCGGCATCTCCTGCCGCTGATCGTCTCGCATCGTCACCTCGCGAAGGGGGTCGCGCGACCCGGAACGATTCCGGGTCGCGCGACCGATGGATACCAGGGTTATCAGGCGGTGGCCCAGGCCCACAAGCCGCCGACGACCGCCACCGCGGCGGCGGCGACCGCTTCCACGGGGAGCAGGACGATGGCCAGTGCCACGACGGCGACCACCGCGACCGCCACCAGCACGCCCACGACGACGTCGCTGACGACCGGGGAGTCGACGGGTTGCTGGGTGGGCTGGTCACCCGGCCGGGTGGTCGGGGCGGTGGTGGGTTGCCGGCCCGGTTGCTGCGTGGGTTGCTGGGTCGGCTGGCCGGTCGTGCGAGGGGCCGGCACCCGCGGCGGTTTGACCCGCCAGTAGTAGATGATCCCCTCGGCGTTGGACGCGGCGGCCGGGCGTTTGCCCTTGGCCGCCCAGCCGAACCAGTTGGGTCGGGAGAAGATGGTCAAGATCCCGTCGGCATCGGTACGGCTGGCCGGCACGATGTCCGGGCCCTTCTGCACGTTCGGGAACCGGGGCCCGACGAGCGACCGGATGTAGCGGTTGACCTGGGCGACGTTCTCCGCCTCGCGGATCGGCCGGCGTCCCGGTGCACCGGAGGAGAGCTGGTCGGCGGCGTGCTTGACCTCCCACACCAGGGTGGTGGCGCCGAACCGGGCGATGATGTCCGGTTCGCTCATGAGGGGTTCGCCGGTCAGCGGTGCCACCGTGGGTACGCGGATCAGTCCCGTGACGCCCTGCAGCGACATCCGCCCGGGCACGTCCCCGCCGTAGACGTTCCACCGCCCGTAGCGCGCGTCGAGTTGCTCCAGGGCCAGCGCCTCGGCGGCGTCGTGATCGGCGTTGGTGTAGGCGCCGGACGGGTCGGTGAAGACCGTGGTCCGGCCGTCCACATAGCCGTACGTGCTGACCGCCGCCGCGCGCAGCGGCTGGGCGACCGGGTCCGGGCTGCCGAAACGGCCGGTGCCGGGGTCGTAGGCGCGGGCCGGGAACGAGTACTGGTTGCCCAGGGCCCCGTCCTGGTAGGCGCCGGTGAACTTCTTCGGGTTGTCGGAGCCGGGTGCGGTCACGCTCGCCGCGGTGCCGTTGGTGCGGGCGTTGCCGTACGGGTCGTAGTCGTACGCGGCGAGGGTGTCCCCGGTGCCGGAGACGACGTCGGCGACGCCGCCCAGCCAGTCCAGGGCGTACGAGTCGGTCTCGCCCTCTTTCAGCAGGCCGAGCGGGGTCTCCCCCGGACCGGCGACGAAACCGCGGGTGGTGCTGTCGGTGCCCTTGCTGAGGGTGTCCAGCGCGAGCTGTGGCACGGTGTTGTTGATGTCGTAGCGCCACGTGCGGCTCTGCACGTCGGTGCCGGTGCCGGAGACCGCACTGAGCTGCAGCCCCTGGCCGTCGTAGCTGAAGTCGGCCTTCCGCCCGCCGACCGTCGCCGACGCCATGGTGTGGTCCAGGTTGTACGTGAACCGGTTGTCACCGGCCTTGATCAGGTTGCCCTGCTCGTCGTAGTCGTACTTGACGGTGCGCGCGTCGCCGCCGCTGGCAGCCCCGGCGACGCCGCTGGTGGTGGCCTCGACGAGCTGGTCGCCCTTGTCGTAGTCGTATGTGGTGGTGCCGGAGCCGGCGGTCCCGGTCAGGCGTTGCGACAGCCGGTTGCCGACGGCGTCGTACTTGTAGGTGACGGCGTTCGCGGGCGTGCCGGCGCAGGTCTCGACGCCGTAGCAGGCGGCGGTGACCCGGTTCGACGGGTCGTAGCTGTAGCCGACGGCCTGCGACGTGGCGCCGCGGGTGGTGGTGACGGTGGTGGGGTTCCCGGCCGCGTCGCGCACCATCCGGTAGCGGGCCAGGACGTCGTCGCCGCTGGTGGTGCTGAGGTCGGTGAGCCGCCCGCCCCGGTCGTAGCCGCGGGTGGTCTCCGCGCCGGGCATGGTGGTGCGGGTCAGCCGGCCCGCCGGGTCGTAGCCGAAGGACCAGGTGGTGCCGGTGGTGCCGGCCGATCCGCCGGTTGCCTTGGTCTGAGTGGTACGCCCGGCGGCGTCGAGCGTGTCCGTGATCGTGGTGCCGTCCGGCCAGGTACGCGAGGTGACGTTGCCGTCGCCGTCGTAGCCGTACGTGAAGCTGCCGTCGTCGCGGCTCACCCGGGTCAGCATGCCGTTCGCGTCGTAGGCCATCGTGCGCAGCCCGGACGGGTCGGCCATGCTCGTCATGCGGTTCTCGGCGTCGTAGCCGTAGTGGTAGATCAGCGAGCCGGCGCCCTGGTCCTGCCCGACGTGCCGGTTGAGGGTGTCGAACGTGTTGACCACGCTGCGCGCGGAGTCGTCGCCCTCGCCGGGTGCCGTGTAGCGGACCATGTTGCTCTCGATGTCGTACGCGTACGTGCTCTTGCGGTCGAGGGCGTCCTTGACCGTGGACACCCTTCCGAGTACGTCGTACGTGTACTCGCCGCTGTGCCCGTTCGGGTCGGTGCGCTTGACGACGTGGCCGGCCTTGTCGTACTCGTACTTCGTGGTCGGTTTGGCGGCGCCGGGCGCGACGACCCTGGTGGCCCGGTTCGCGTCGTCGTAGCCGTAGGTGGTGGCGTTGCCGAGCCGGTCGGTGTTGCGGACGACCTGGTTGAGTGCGTCGTAGCCGAAGCTCATGCGCGCGCCGAGCGCGTCGGTGACCGCGGTGATGTTGCCGACGGCGTCGTACGTGTACCTGGTGGTGAAGTCGGCGGGGTCGGCGCCGGCGACGTTGCCCCGGGCCTCGACGGCGGTGGCGACGCGGTTGTCGTCGTCGTAGGTCCAGGTGGTCTTCCCGCCGGTCGCGGAGATCCGGGCGACGGGGTTGCCGGCATCGTCGTACTCCGTGCGCAGGGTGCCGCCGGCCGGGGCGGTGACGGCGCTGGGCCGGCCGTCCGCGTCGTAGTCGACCGTGGTCTCGTCGCCGAGCGGGTCGATGCTGGAGACCACCTGGTGGTTGTTGTCGTAGCGGGTCCGGGTGACCTTGCCGAACGCGTCGGTGCCGGTGACGGCCCGGTTCAGCTCGTCGAAGCCGGTGTCCACGGTCGCGAAACCGCCGCCCGGGTAGGGGCGCTGGGCGCGGACGAGGTTGCTGTTGAAGTCGTAGGTGTAGGTGCTCGTGAACGGAGCGGGGTTCGCGCCCTTGACGTTGCCGCGCGGGGACACCACGGTCGACAGGTTGCCGCGGGTGTCGTACCCGAAGGTGGTCCTGCCGCCTGCGGGGTCGGTGACGGCTGACCTGCGGCCGGCCGCGGTGTAGGCGTAGTCGGTGCGATTGCCGGTCGCGTCGGTCACCGACGCGGTGCGGCCGATGACCTTCAGGTACGCGTACGTGGTCGCGTTGCCCTCCGGGTCCGCCGAGCGGGTCAGCTGGCCGAGGTCGTCGTAGTCGGTGATCCAGGGGTCTTCCTTGCCCGGGTCGAACGACTTGCGGAGCCGGTCGAGCGCGTCGTAGACGTAGCGGGTGGTGTAGGCGTCCGGGTTCGCGCCGGTTGCCGTGCCGCGCGGGTCGGTTTCGCGGACCGGGCGGCCCGCTGTGTCGTAGGTGTAGGCGGTCCTGGCACCCAGCGGGGTGGTGTGCGCCGTGAGGTTGCCGAACGCGTCGTAGGTCATCGTGGACTTCTTGCCGCGCGGGTCGGCGATCTCGGTGACCAGGCCGCGGTCGTCGACGGTGACCACGGTCGTGTCGCCGCCGAAGCTGGTGATCCGGGTGATCTCGTCGAACGCGTTGTAGCCGAACGTCGAGGTGTTGCCGAGCCCGTCGGTGTGCGTGGTCAGGTTGTTGTGCGGGTCGAAGGTGTTGCTGACCGTGTAGTTGAACGGTTCCGGCGCGGTCATCGTGGTCATGTTCCCGGCGGTGTCGAACCCGGCGGCGAGCTGGTTGCCCTTCGCGTCGACCAGCAGCGTCGGGTCGACCTGGGCGTTGTAGCGCTGGTTGGTGGTGTCGCCGTTGCCGTTCTGGCTGTAGACGAGCACGTTGCCGCGGTAGCCGTCGAAGAAGTTGACGCCGTCGGCGTCGGTGGTGCGGGCCTCCTGTTTCGTGGCGTCCCACGCGAACGTGGTGACCTTGCCGAGCGCGTCGGTCTGGGCGGTGACCCGGGCGCCGGTGTAGGTGGTGGTCACCTGGACCCGGTCGTCGGGGTCGGTCACCTTGGTCAGCAGCCGGCCGGTGTAGGCGTACTTCCAGGTGGCACCCTCGGCGTCGGTAGCCGCGGTGAGCAGCCCGTCGGTGTAGGCGTACTTCACCGAGCGGCCGTCCGGCAGGGTGATCTTGCGGATCAGCCCGTCGGTGCCGAGGTCCGCGGTCACGACCCGGCCGGACGCGTCGGTGATCTTCCAGGCGGTCGCGGTGTAGGCCAGGCTCGCGCCGAGACCGCGGGAGTTGCGGACGGAGGTGAGCCGGCCCGACGCGTCGAACGCGTACGTCGCCTGGTCCGGGGTCACCAGCTTCCAGCCGGTGCCGTCGGCGCTGAGGTTGGTGCGCACGCCGGGTGGGCGGCGGAACGAGCCGTCGTCGTTGCGCTGATAGGTGACCTGGGCTCCGTCGTCGGCGCGTACGGTCACCGCGCTCTGGTCACCGGCCGGTGGGATCACGCGGACGTCGTACGACCAGGCCCAGCCGAGCCCGAGCGACCCGGCGCTCGTATTGGTCGAGGCGTAGCGCCGCGTCGCCTGGAACGGCACCGCGAACCCGGCCATCCGCAGGTCCGTGGAGCTGAACGTGAACGCGCCGGTGCCGGTGTTGACGCCCCCGCCGCGAACGGCCTGCCCGACCGTGGTCGGCGCGAACACGTTCCCGCAGGCGCACCCGGCGGCCTGTGCAGCCGGCAGCGCCGGCGGTTCGGCCGTGGTGCGCGCCTTACCCGTGGTCGACGCGGCCGACACCAGCTCGGTGCCGTCCTCGAGGGTCACGCTGATGGTGGCGAAGTAGTCGTGGTCACCGGTCAGCACCCAGCCGTCGAGGGTGCCGAAGGTCCGGCAGAACGTCCGCGGGGTGCCGCACCGGGTGAGGTCGCCCGCGGCGATCGGCACCGACTCCTGCGCGGCACCGGTCTCCGGGTCGTAGACAGTGGCCTTCCACGTCTGCCAGTCCCCGGTGCCGGGCGCGGCGACGTCGAAGTAGAGCACGACGGACGTGTCGGCCATCGCGAAACCGGGGCGCAGCAACAGGTTCTGGGCCGCGGCCGGCTCGGCGGCGACCTTCGGACTCCGGAGCTGCTGCACCTGGGCCTTGGTGAGTTGCCGCGGCTTCCCGGCGGTCCTGGCGCCGGGCGGTACGACGGGTGGGCGCTGCCCGGCGGGCAGCCCGTGCTCGGCCCGCGACGAGGCGGGCAGCGAGCGATCGACGGGTCCGGGCCCGGGCGGGGCCTCGGGAGTCTGCTTGACGACCCGCGGTGTCACGGGCGGCGGTTCGGCACCGGCAGGCGGCGCCACCAGGAATTGTGCTGCGGTCATCGCGGCGACCACCGCGGCCAGCCGGACAGATGTCCGCCCGGCGAAAGACATCGACATGAATTCACTCCCCCGAATGAATGAGATGGATGCTGGTCGATGCTTATGCCGTAAAGAGATCCAGATCCACCAACTGTCGGCGACACGCCACAAACTTGCGCGAAACGTCCGCTACCTCCGGGTACCTTCCTTCCGGCGAGATGGGGCCGGTCCCGGACATGTCGGTAGAGATGGTGTCGTCGTCCGGAGGTCGCATGGATGAGGAAGCTTTTCGGGCGTTTTTCGCCGCGAATTTCGGGGACGTGTGGGCGTTCGTACGCCGGCGGGTCGCCACCGATGAGGATGCGGATGACGTCACCGCTGACACCTTTGCCGTGGCGTGGCGGCGCCGGGACGATCTTCCCGCCGGAGCCGAGCGGATGTGGCTCTTCCGGACGGGCTACCACGTGCTCGCGAATTTCCGGCGCGGCGCCGAGCGGCGACGCCAATTGCATTTGAGAATTGTGTCCGTCGATCCTCCGGAAGTGGGGTACGAGGCCGTCGCCGACGCGGACCGGGAGTTGTGGTCCGCCCTGGCAGCCGTGTCCAGCAGTGACCGTGAGCTGCTGCTGATGCAGGCGTGGGACGGCCTGGAGGTCGCCGACATCGCCGCGGTCCTGCAGGTGAGTGCGCCGACCGTGTCGTCACGGTTGTACAAGGCCCGGGATCGGTTGCGGCGGGAACTCGATCGGCGAGATCGGCAGGGCCGCGGAAATGTACCGGGTGGGTCCCACGGAAAAGGGAGTACACGCTGATGAACGGCGAAGAAGAAATTGAGCGCCTCCGTCGGCTGAATCCCGTTGTCCGCAGCGCGCCGCCGGCGCCGGGATCAACGCGCTTCAATGCCATCCTGGAGAGATCCATGTCGCAGACCAGCACCCTGAATCGTCTCGCCGACCCGGCGCCGCCGCGCCGGCGCACAAGGTGGACCGTGGTGGCAGGTATCGCCACCGCGAGCGTCGCTGCGGCAGTGGTCGCCGCCGTGTCGCTCGCGGGTGGTCCCGGCCAGCGATCGGCGCCCGGCACGGGACCGGTCGATGCCGGATCGGTGCTGCTGGCCGCCGCCGAGCGTACCGAGCAGGTTTCGTCATTGCGGTTCAGCCAGCCGCCGCAGGGCGGTGCTGCCTTCAGCGCCGAGGGTGAGGTCAGAGGAGCGAACTCGCGCATCGTCAGCAAGGGCGAGGGCGTGACGGAGACGACCGTCGTCATCGGCAGCGACCGCTATGTCACCTCAGCGGACGGCACGACCAGGAAGGAGACCATTCCCGATGACCAGAAGCTCGCCCCGTTCGCCCGGGCCGCGGGTGACCTGACCCGGGCCGCGTCGCAGGACCGCAACGTCGCCGTGGTCGGCACCGAGGACGTACGCGGAGTGAAGACCACCCACTACCGGCTGACCCTGCCGGCCAGGACGAGCGCCGCGGATCCCGCCTCCCCGGTGACGGAACTGCCCGCGACCGAGCTGGCCTGGTTCGAGCTCGAGGGTGTCGATTCCTACAGCGCTCCGGTGCAGGTCGACATCTGGGTGGCCGACAACCTCGTACGCCGGATCAGCGGCACGGTGCAGAACCAGGACCCGCTCACCACCGTCGAGTTCTACGACTTCAACGCACCGATCAGCATCACCGCACCCGCCGGCAGGTGACTGTGGCGCTGCGCAGTGCCCGTCCGCTGCACGGGCACCGCGCAGCGGACGGTCAGGTGACGGGCGGGAAAGGGTCACCCGCGGGTGGGGTGAAGAAGTAGCCTCCACCGAACGGCAGCAGGTATTTCTCCATGGCTTCGCCGGCCAGACGGTGCTGGGTTGCGGCGAACCCCTTCTCCGGGTCCCGCTGGTAGCAGACGAAGATCTGACCGGCGTCGCCAGTGCCGGGCGGGCCGCCGCCGGTGTAGGACCAGCCTCGCCGCAGGATGCGATTCGCCTGCGAGTCGGCGGTACGCGGGTTGGCGCGGCGGATGTGGGCGTCCAGGGCGATCGTCACGCCATCGGGGTCGGCGGTGTAGTCGGGTGTGTCCTGCTCCCGCTCCCCGCCGAGGGGCGCGCCGTTGTCCCGGTGCCGGCCGATGATCCGTTCCTGCGCGGCGACCGGCTCGGACTCCCAGCTCGGCATGGCCATACCGATCAGACGGACAACCTGGTAGGTGCCGCCGCCGGGCTCCCAGATCAGGTCGTCCATGAGTTCCCGGTCGGCGGGGTCGGGGTTGCCCGCCCCCTCCCGGAACCCGAAATGGTTACGGGCGGTGGCCGCGTGCCGGCCGGCGATCCGCCATCGGACGGTGAGGCCCGCAACCCCCGCGGGCGTGGTGATCGGGTTCTCCGACTGGATCTGGACCAGCAGGTCGCCGTGAGACCAGGCCTGGTCGAGGACGTCCGCGGTGAACGCCGGCATCGAGGTGAGCAGTGGTGGGTGTGGCAGTCCGAACCGTGTGCCGAACAGGGAGAGTCCCCAGCTGACGGTGACCGTGTGACCGCGCTGCGGGGCCGTGACGGCGCGCAGGACCGCCGTCAGGCCGTCCCTGCCGGTGACGGTGACGTCATAGGCGGTCAGCAATGTGTACGCCAGCGGCGGTGACACGATGCCGGGCTGGTGCGTCGCAGTACCCGCACGGGGTTCCACCGCCGGAGAGCCTCCGGTCACCGGGCCACCACCGGACGCCGAGTGGCCGCAGCCGGTCGCCAGACCCACGCCGCCGGAGGTCGCCGCCAGCAGCAGCGACCTCCGGCCCACCGAAGCTGTCATCAGTGGGAGGCGAACGGCTCGGCAGGTGCCGGGTACAGGTCCGGCCCCGTATAGAGCAGCCGGTTGGGCGAGGTGTCGGTGCTCGCGAGCTTGAGCGCCCCGACCGTCGCCGACCCGACCACGGTCTGGGTCACCTGGGCGGGTGTCGCGGCCGGGTTCTCGCCGAGCACCAGCGCGGCGACCCCCGCCACGTGTGGAGATGCCATCGAGGTGCCGCGCAGCACCCGGCTGGCGCTGTCGGTCACATTGCTGGCCGAGCGAATGTTCTCGCCGGGCGCGAACACGTCGACGCACGTGCCGTAGTTGGATCCGGGGTCGGTGCCACCCCAGTTGCGGGCCCGCTCGTCGAGGCCGTTGCTGGCCCCGACCGTGATGGCGGCCGGGGCGGATGCCGGGCTGTAGTTGCACGCGTCGCGGTCGTTGTTGCCGCCTGCCACCACATAGGTGATACCGGAGGCGATCGACGCGGTTACGGCGTCGTTCAATACCGGCGAGATGGTGCTGCCGAGGCTCATGTTCGCCACGGCAGGTTTCCTCGCGTTCTGCGTGACCCAGTCGATGCCGGCCAGGATGTTGCTCATCGGGCCCGGCCCCTCGCAGCTCAGTACACGCACCGACACGAGGCTGACGGCGGGGGCGATGCCGTAGGTGGCGCCGCCGACAGTGCCGGCCACGTGCGTACCGTGGCCGTCGGTGTTGCAGTCCTGGCCGTTCCAGCCGTCGTTGTAGGCGTCGAAACCGACGGTGGCTCGGCCGCCGAACTCCCGGTGGGTGGTCCGGATGCCCGAGTCGAGGATGTACGCCGTCACGCCGGCGCCCGCCGTCGTGGGATAGGTGTACTCGTCGTCGAGCACCGCTGTGCGCTGGTCGACCCGGTCGAGGTTCCAGAGCGGGTACGGGCGGGTGCCCACGGGCCATACCAGGGTGTCCGCCTCGACACGCGCGACGCGGGGGTCGGCGGCGAGGCGGCGGGCCTCGGCCGCGGTGGCGGTGACCGAGAAACCGTTCAAGGCCTTCCGGTACGTGTGCCGCACCGTGCCGCCGTACTGGGCGGCCAGTCCCGACGATGACAGCGACGTCGTCGTCTTGAGGGACACGATGTAGCTGCCTTGGACCACCTCTGCTCCCGGCGGCACCGCCACCGGGCCTTGCGGTGGCGCGGCGGCCGCCGGGCCGCCGAACGCCATCGGTGCCGCGACGGCCACCGCCGCCAGCGGGACCACCCATCGGCCGAACACCTTCATCGCTGTTCCTCCCCCGTGATGTCGTGCCGCCCTACAGCGGCGGCACCAGGATTTCGACGGTCTTCGGGTACGCCGCGTCGTCCACGACGACCCGCACGTGGCACGGGCCGTCGTCGAGCCCCACCACGATGGCGTTCTCGGCGCCGACGTCGCGGACCCGCAGCCGCCCGTAGCTGAGGTTGATCTCGCCCTCGAACACGGTCACCGGCAGCGTGGTCTCCCCGTCGGATCCGATGACCGATGCGGCGACCAAACCGTCGGCGTCGCTCTGAACCTTGACGAGCAGCACATCCCCGGTGGCGGTCACCGGCGCTTCACCGACGTCGAGCATGCCCTCGAACGCGGTGTCGGCGTCCTCCACGATGAGCAGCCCGTTCGATGCCAGGATCTGCATCGAAGCCATCAAATCTCTCATGTCTCACCTCAACGGAACGATCAGGCCGGACGGACGCATGACCAGCGGAACCCCGGTGTTCGCGGGCAGGTGGCCGACCAGTCCGCCCTGGCGGCTGGAGCAGGCGGCACAGTGCGGGTAGAGCCGCTGCGGCGTGCCGCGCAGGATGAACTTGGAGACCGGCTGGTGGTCCAGGATCCAGGTGTCCCACTGGCCGCCCGCGGACGACGTGCCGCAGCTGTGGCACCCGAAATAGTCACCGATCCGTTGGACCTGCGCGCGTTCGGAGGCGTTGAAGTTGCGCGACTGGTTCCGGGCGGGGATGGATTCTACCGCGTACGGCCCCGGCTGGAAGAGGTCGCACACCGGGGTGACGTACGGGACGCTGCTGTTGTGGACCAGCAGGTCCTGACCACCGGCCCGCACGAAATACGTGTGCAGCCCGTCGACCGTGAGGTTGTGCACCCGCTGGACGGCGTTGCGATGTCCGACGGCCGTGATCTGGACCCAGGAGCCCGATCCCGTCCGCAGCAGGTCGCCGGTCTTCAGATCGCTCGCAGTTTTCCACTCACCGACCGGCTCGGCGGGCCCGGGCTCAGCGACCCAGAACGGGTGGCCGTCGGTGGCGGTGACGCTACCGCCGCCGTCGACGGTAATGTCGACCAGCTTCTTGTCGCCCTCACCGGTGATCAGCCCGGCGACCGGGCGGCTTTCGACGGTGCCCGTCTCGGTGTTGCCGGCGCGTACGAGGTCGCCGATCTTCACGTCGGCGATCCGCTTGTGCGACCCGCCGTCCATGGCGATCTCGGTGTCCGGCGTGAAGCTGTTCGGACCGCCGCAGCCCGACGCCGGGTTGGACGAGGTCGGTTTGGTGCCCTCTGGGTCACGCAACGCAGTCGGCTGGTTGAACACGTACGCGTACGGGTTCGCATCCCCCGAGTTGACGCCCAGCGGGTCCTCGCTGATGAACCGCTGGAGTACGGGGCTGTAGTAGCGGGCCCGGTAGTAGAGCAGCCCGCTCCCGTCGTCCTCGCGTCCGGTGAACTTGTAGGGGTTGGGGTTCGTGTCGTCGCCGGTCGCGGTGACGTTGCCGAACGGGCCGTAGGTGTAGGCGGCGCCGGCGCCGGCCGTGTCGACCAGGCCCAGGGTGCTGCCGACGGCGTCGGTCAGGTAGCGCCGGGTGACCCCGCCGGATTCGCGCAACTGCCAGTTGTCGACGCCGGCGTTGGTCATCGTGGCGGTGACCGCGCCGCCCGCCTTCTCCTGTACCGGGTTGGCGCCGTCGTAGAGATAGCCGGTGGTGACGCCGCCGGCCGTGCGCTGGGTGCGCCGGCCGTCGGCGGAGTAGCCGAACGTCGCGGAGTATCCGCTGCGGGATATCCCGGTCAGCTCGCCGCGGGAGTTCCACGTGTAGGTGTTGGTGCCGTCCGAGGTGAGGTTGCCGTCGTCGTCCCAGTCGACGTCCTGCCCGGCCACCGTCTCGATCCGGTTGGCCGCGTCGTAGGTGGCGGGGCCGAACGCGGCGGGCAGGTCGGTGCGTGAATAGGTGCCCGTGGTGCGGATGGGCAGGCCGCTCAGGTCGTAGGTGTAGGTGAGGTCGCCGAGCGTCGTGCTGCCCGTCTTGTAGGTGATGGTGGCGACCTGACCGGCGTCGGTGTAGCCGTAGGTCTGGCCCACCCCGGTGCCCGGGGCGCCGGAGCGCTGGGGCCGTCCGGCCGCGTCGGGCGTGATCGTGCTGACGGCGGTGCCGCCCTGCTGGATCTCGGTGAGCACGCCGGCCGCGTCGTAGACGTGTCTGGTCGGGGTACGCCCTGCCAGGGTCATCGTCCGGTCGCGGGTGGTGGTGCCGAACGCGTACGCGACCGTGCCCTGCGGTGACACGTCCGAGACGACCCGGTCGAAGCTGTCGTAGTCCAGCGTCGACACGCCCGCCACCGAGTCCTCGGTGCGCCGCAGCCGGTCCCCGAGGTCGTACGTGTAGGAGATCGTGCTCTCGGTGCCGACCCTGGTCGCGTACCGCCGGTCCAGCTCGTCGTAGTCGTTCTCGGTGACGATCCCGCTGCGGCTCGTCTCCTTCTTCAGGTTGCCGTTCTCGTCGTACTCGAAGGTCTCGGCCTTGCCGGCCGGGTCGGTGATCTTCTCGACGAGGTCCATGACGGTGTAGTCGTTGACCGTCCTGCCGCCGCGCGGGTCGATGACCTCGTGCACGAAGCCGTTCGCGTTGTAGGTGAACGCGGTGGTCCGCCCGAGCGGGTCGGTCACGGATCCGACCTGCCCGCTGGGGTCCCAGACGGTGTCGGTGACGGCGCCGCGGCCGTCGGCGTCGTAGACCGCGCGCCCGATCGGGTCGTACCCGCTGCGGGTGATCCGGCCGGCCGGGTCGGTGACCTTCACCGGGTCGGCACCTGCGTACTCGGTGACGGTGGTCTTGGTCGCCGGGTCGGTTACCGAGGTGACCAGGCCGTTCGCGTCGACGACCTGGACCGTCTTGCGGTTCGCGGGGTCGGTGATGCTCTTGATCGCGCCCCGGGTGTCGAGCTCGTAGATCGTGGCCTTGCCGTAGACGTCGGTGTATTTCGTGAGCTCGCCGTGCGGGCCGGTGCGGTCCCAGATCTCGGAGCGCGCCTGGGTGGTGCCGTCCAGGTAGGTCGCCTGTTTGATCTGGCCGAGGGCGTCGTACGTGTACGCGGTCCGGCGGTCGAGTGCGTCGATGCGCGCCTTCGCCCGTACGCCGGAGTCGTCGTACTCGGTCCGGGTGGTCTGTGCCTTGTCGGTGCCGAAAGCCTTGGTGTCGGTGAGGACGGAGCCCTTGGCGTTGAAGGTGAGTTGCCGGACGTGGCCGCGAGCGTCGGTCATCTTGGTCTCGGTGATGACGTCGTTGGCCGTCACGTACGCGAACGTGGTGATACCGCCGTCGGCCGCCTTCTGCGACTTCACCCGTCCGGCGTCGTCGTACTCGTTGACGAGATAGGTCGTACGCCGCGGATCGGTGATGCTCTTGAGCCGGCCGGCGGTGTCCCAGGCGTACTCGGTGAGGCCGCCCGCCGTGTCGGTCACCGTCCTGAGGTGGCCGGTGGTGTCGTAGGTGTAGGCGACCTTGCGCCCGCTGTTGTCCTCGACCGCGCTGATCCGCGGCGGGTTGCCGGCGTCGTAGCTCAGCTTGACCCAGCGGCCGTTCGGCGAGGTGATCTGGGTGATCGCGCCGTTGAGCCGGACCTTGCCGTCGGTGCCCGGGGCCGCGGTGGCACGGGTGATGGTGGTGGTGTTGCCGAACTTGTCGCGGATCTGCTGGACCGGCGCTTCGTCGCCGAGCACCATCACGGTGCCGTCGCGCATCTTCACGTCCCAGCCGTCACCGTTCCATGCCACGGTCGAGCCGTCGTACGCGGTGGGTGTCGGGTCGGCCGCGAAGATCGCACCGGCGTAGTCCTTGCCGGGCGAGGTGCGGCGGTAGTGGATCTTCGAGCCGTCCGGCTGGATCAGGTCGAACTGCTGGAAGTCGAAGCTGCCGATCACGCCCGGCGACCAGGGGAAGATCCCGTAGTCGAAGTTCATGCCGATGCCGAACGCCCGGGTGTCGGTGTCGCCCTGCTGATAGGTCCGTTTGATCTGGATCGGCATGACGTCCGGGACGGTCAGGTCCACGGACTCGTCGACGAGCAGGCCGGTGGCCGGGTCGACGGGGTCGGCGATGCGGCTGCCGTTGGCGACCGGCGCCTTCAGCGGCGGGTTCATGCCGGGTACGGCGGTCATCGCGCCGGTGAGACGGTAGAACCGCACGTCGGCGTCCGGGACGATCTGCTTCCCGTCGGCCGAGACCTTGCCCATGCCGTACAGGTGCCAGCCCCTGCCGTCCGGGTCGTAGTTCCAGAACTGCGTCCGGGTGCCGGGGGCTTCCCTGGTGTAGTTCGGGTAGATGATCGTGGCGCCCTGCGGGAAGAGCACCGCACCGCCGGGCTGCACGGTGAAGTAGACCGGCACCTTCGTCGGGGGCAGCGGGAACGGCGGCCGGTCGATCGGGATCGGCGTGAGGTTCAGCTCGGTGACGACCTTGCCGTTCGCGTCGCGGATCACCGTGCCCTTCGGGATGCGTACCTCGAGACCGGGGATCGCCTTGGTGGTGAGGACCGTTTCCTTCGTGGTGGGGCTGCGGACCGTGACCGTGCCTGCCGGGTCGAGCTCCGGCAGGAACACCGTGTAGGGCAGCACCATCACCTGGCCGCGGTTCACGTCTACACCGATGTCGAAGGCGCCGTACCTGCCCGCCGTGCCGCCGTCGATCCGCAGTGACCGGTGCCCGGCCGGCACGCCGGACAGGGCGAACCGGCCCTGCGCATCGGTGACGCCCCGACTGGCACCTGTGGAGACCGCAACCTTCGCCAACGGCTTACCGGCCGTGTCGAACACCTTGCCGACGACGCCGGTCACGCCGACCGGGAACTGCAGGGCACGGTCGCGGACCGCACCAGGTCCCTCGTCGGTGGTCCAGCCGGCGCCGCTGAGGTTGCGGGCGTCAGGCATCCATCCGGTGCCCTGCTGACAGGCGTTCGCCTGCGGCACGACCTCGGGGACGGGCTGGGGGTCGGTGTCCGGTGCCCGCGACGTGGGGGCGTACTTCATCTCGGGGTCGGTGTCGCAGACCGGTGTGCGCGGACCGGCCGGCTCATCGAGCTCGTCGGCCTGCTTCGACGCCTTCCCGGCGACGGTCGGCGTGGTGCGGTTCAGGATCCGCACATCGACCTCGCCGGTGGCTCCCTGCGGCGGGTCGAGTACCAGCGTGTGCGTACCGGTCGTGGTCAGCGTCGGCAGGATGTCGCGGATGCGGGTCGGGTACCAGTGGTTGGCGAGCACCCGGCCGTCGGGCCCGATCAGTGTGTAGTAGAAGGCGGTGCCGCTGGTGAGTGCCAGCCGGTCCATCATCACGTCGAGCCGCGCGTTGGCGACGCCGGCGAACGTCAGCCGGGCGTTCTGCGCCGGACGGGTGAACGCGATCGTCTTCGTCGCGCCGTCGATCGGGAACTCGCCCGCGTCGTACTCGGTGTTGAGGTAGAGCGTGAGGTTGCCGGTGTCGCGGTTGGGCGTGGTCAGCTCGATGCGGTGCTCACCGGCCACGGTGAGCGCGGGGATGTCGTACCCCCACAGCGTGTCCATGATGTAGCTGGCGAACAGCGTGCCATCGGGCTTGTAGACCCGCGCGGTGAGGTTGGGCATCGTCGACGTGGTGCCGAGGCTCAGCCGCTGGCCGACCGCGCCGGTGAACTTGAGGACGACCTTCTGACCGGGCAGGGTGATGTTCGCCGGGAGTGCCTTGTCGAAGGCGACCGGGCCCAGGTCGACGGGCTCGGCGGCATAGATGTTGATCTTGCCGGTGCCGGCGCCCTCCGGGTCGACCTGCAGGCGGTAGCGGCCGGTGTCGGGCAGGGACGCCACGTCGAAGTAGCGTCCCGAACCGAGGCTGACCTGGTTGCCGTTGGGGCGGTAGAGCCGCAGCGTCACCGAGCCGGGGATCGAGTTGTCGATCGAGCCCATGGTGATCGGGCGACCGGCTACGCCGTCGAAGTCGAAGTACGCGTCGCGGCCGGCCCGGTCGACGGTGATGGTCTTACGGCTGTTCACCGCGAGCAGCCCACCCTCGAGTGCGGTGGACAGCCACGCCTTCACCGTGCCGACCGACTGCCAGCCGGTGATCAACAGGTAGTGGGTGCCGGTCTTGCGCAGCGTCGGCAGGTTACGAGCCTCGGCGTAGCCGTTGCTGAGCAGTTCGCGCTGGACCTCGTCGGGCTCGACCAGCAGTGCGCCGGGGTACGCCGGGCGGTCGTTCTGCTGAAGCAGGTTCTCCGAGTAGCCGAGCTGGAGGTTCTGCCCGGTGGTGCCCGCGAACGGCAGCCGGACGGACTGCCCGGGCCGCTCGATGCGCATGCTCGCCTCGGCACCGTTGACGCCCAGGGTGGCCCCGTTGATCACCGAGGACAGCCAGACCTTGGCGAAGCCGAGTTCGCTGGGCCCGAAGGTGACGGCCAGCTTGTACGTTCCGGCGGTCTTCGTCTTGTAGACCATCGTCGGGATGTACTGGTCGAGCGCCGCATTCCAGCTCACCGACGTACCGTCCGGCGCGGTTATCTTGACGACGAAATGGTTGTGGATCTCGCTGAGCTCGGTGAGCCCGAGGCTGAGCCACTCGCTCGCCGCCGCGGTGAACGGAAACTCCTTGGTCTGCTGCGCCACCGTGATCTGGAACGGCACACCCGCACCGTTCTTGGTCAGCGTGACCCCGCCGAGGGTGCTCGAGGCGGTCAGCCGCACCGACCCCGCCGCGCCGTCGTTCGGCTTGACGATCATGGCGTAGAGGCCGGTCGCCGGGAACGCGGGGAGGTCCTGGGTGAACGTGCCGCCGGCCCAGACGTCGATCGGGTCGCCCAGCGTGCCGCGAGCGTAGTTGCCACCGAACGGCGTGAACGACCAGAGCGCGGAGCGCACCGGGAGCGTGTTGTTGTCGGTGGTCAGGTTGACCCGCTCGCCGGCCTTGCCCTCGAGCAGCACGAGCGCCGACTTACCGGCCGGGATCGTCGCGGTCACCCCGGCCCGGGCGGCACCGATCGTGCCGGCGTAGACCAGGTCGTTCATCACGAACCCGCGCGGTGCGATCAGGAAGTCGGACGGCGAGGTCGCGGTGCCGCCCGGCGTACGCACGGTGACGCGTCCCGAGCCCGCGGCCGCCGGGATGCGTACCCGCAGACTGGTCTCGGTCGCCGACTCCACCCGCGCGACCGTGCGATGGAACATCACCACGTTGCGCGCCGGTGCGGGGTCGAACCCGGTGCCCGTGACGGTGACGACCTCGTTGCGGTTGCCACTGGCGGCCGAGACGGCGCTGATCACCGGGGCCGGGGCACCACGGCCGAGCTGGAACGGCTTCGGCGAGGTCGCCGTGGTGGTGCCGACCTTGACCTGCACGACCCCGTCGGTGGCCCCGGACGGCACCACGACAGTGAGCCGGTTGACGGTGGCGGCCGATACCGTGGCGGCCACGCCGTCGAAGGTGACCACGTTGGACGCGGCAGTGGCGGAGAACCCGGTCCCCTGGATCTCGACCTTGGCACCGACCGGCCCGCGCGCCGGGACGAGCGCGAAGACCGTGGTGCGTGACGCCGGGACGCGCTCGGTGCCGAGCAGGTTGCCCGCATCGTCGTAGTGGTGGACCGCGACATCGGTGCCGTTGCCGGTGGCGACGAGCTGGCCCGCCGCGTCGTAGAAAAAGTCCCGCGGACCGGCCGCGGCCGGTGCCGCGGCCGGTGCGGCAGCCAGATCGGTCCTGGTCTCCGCCACGGCGGCCGTGGCTGGCGCCACAAAGGTGGTAGCGAGCAGTGCCACGATGGCGATGGACAGGCGTTTGCGCAGCGTGAAGCCCCGCGGGACAAGCATTGATCCCCCCGTAAAAGATCAACGTCTATGGAACCCGGGGCAGCCGGAGATGCCGCCGAGCGCTAGTTGGGGGGACCGTAACGGACGTCGCCCAGTCCTGTCTGCCCCGTTTTTCGATCGAGGCAGATCTATGACCCTCGAACCCCGGCGCGACCTCGGAAAACAAACTTTACATAGAAAATCGTCAGTGGACCGGGCTCACGGCGCGACCGGAGAGCGGCTACGGTGGGCCGCATGCGCCCGGCTCGACGCACCCTTGTCGCGGTCGCCGTCGCCGTCCTGCTGACGGCCGGCGCCGCCCTGTTCACGGTCCACCTCACCGCCGACGACGGCCCCACCAGGGCCGGCGTGATCGCCGCCATCAAACGCGATCCACGGACCGCGGACGTCCCCGACGCGGCCACCGACTGCCTGGCCGACTGGTATCTGACCTACGCCTCGGCCGAACAGATCGACGCTCTCGAGAAATCCAGGCCGGCGCCGCCGGGTGAGCAGTCCGAGGAAGCCTCCACAGCGGTCCTCGAGTGCCTGAAGGAAGCAACCTGACCGGCCCGGCCGTCGGCGCCTCGTCCTGACCGCACGCGCCTACGCCTGCCCCGGCTTGGTGGGGGCCGTGGCGAGCAGCTCCGAGACGGTGACGAACCGGTAGCCCCGCTCTTGCAGTCCGGCGATCATCGCGGGCAGGGCGTCGAGGGCGACCAGCCGGCGCCGGTCGCCCGCGTCGTGCGCGAGGACGATCGAGCCGGGCCGCACCGTGGTCACGAGGTCGCGGGCCTGCCCGGCCGGGTCGCTGAGGTAGTTGCGTTCGTGCATCTGGTGGGACCACAGTGCGATGTCGTAGCCCATCGCGTCGGCGGCCAGTACGGTCGATCCACCCAGGTGCCCGAACGGCGGCCGGAGCAGCGTGGGCTCGCGTCCCACATGGCGCCGGATCGCGTCGTGGGTGCGTTGCAGTTCCCGGCTCGCCGCGGCCAGGTCCAGTGTGGCGAGGTCGGTGTGCGACCAGGAATGGTTGCCCACCTCGTGCCGGTCGAGCCGGCCCCGGACCAGGTCGGCGTGCTCCTCGAGACGGCTGCCGACCATGAAGAACGTGGCCGGGATCCGGGCCACGTCGAGGGCGTCCAGGAACCGCGGCGTGAAATCCGGCAGCGGCCCGTCGTCGAAGGTGAGTGCCACGACCTTCTCGGCGGTCGGCTGGAAGTAGTGGATCTGCACGCCGCCGTGCGTCACCACGCCCAGGTTGTCGGCGGCTGACGCATAGCCTCCCCCGAGCGGGGGCCGGTCCCAGCCACACCAGTGCTTCACCGGCCCGGCGCCGGCCAAGGCGGTGGCCGCCCCGGCCGCGGCGAGCAGAGCGCCACGGAAGACGCCTCGCCGGGTGATCGCAGGTTTCATCGTTCCCCCATGAATAGAACCTGCGCGCAGCATTCTTGATCATGGATGGCACCCGCTTCGGCCCGTGGACTGATTTCGCCCCGGCGCAACCTCTACCGTTCGGCTGAGGGGGCTGGTCACGCTGCGGCGGTGGCCTGGCCGATCGGGAACCGTACGCCGGTCAGGTCCTCCGAGACCGCCCAGAGCCGTTGCTGCACGGTCACGTCGTAGGAGTCGGCGCTGGACGTGACCAGTTTCGGGTGCCCGCGTCCCTCGGCGAGGCCGTCGGGGCCGTAGTACTGCCCGCCGAGGACGGACGGGTCGGTGGCGGCCCGCAGGGTGGGCAGCGCCCCCGCCGCCGCGGGCTGGCTGATCATCGGGGCGAGCAGGGTGACCGGCCCGCGGACCAGCGCCGGGGTGTTGCGGGTCAGTTCGGTGTTGGAGATGCCGGGGTGTGCGGCGACCGCGATGGTGGTGCCGTGCGGGGCGAGCCGGCGCTGCAGCTCGTACGTGAACATCAGGTTGGCGAGTTTCGACTGGCCGTAGGCCGCGGCCCGGCCGTAGGAGTGCTCCCACTGCAGGTCGTCGAAGTGGATGGCGGCGCGGATGCGGTGGCCGGTGCTGCTGACCGTGACCACCCGGGAGTCGGGCACGGGTAGCAGCAGGTCGAGCAGCAACCCGGTGAGCGCGAAGTGGCCGAGGTGGTTGGTGCCGAACTGCATCTCGAAGCCGTCGCGGGTGGTCTGCTTCGGCGTGTACATCACGCCGGCGTTGTTGATCAGCAGGTCGATCCGCGGGTGGGTGGCACGCAGGCCGGCCGCGGCGGCGCGCACCGATTCCAGTGAGGTCAGGTCCAGCTCCTGCACGGAGACGTCGCCGTCGATCCGGGCGGCGGCCTGCTTTCCCTTCGCGGTGTCGCGCACGGCCAGCACCACCGACGCCCCGCGCTCCGCGAGCCGCCGGGCGGTCTCGAAGCCGAGGCCGGTGTTCGCGCCGGTGATCACGGCCACCCGGCCGTCCTGGCGCGGAATCTGCTGCTCGGTCCACTTCATGACAGCTCCCTAAAGTACCGCTGGTAACTTATGCTCCCGACGGTAATGTACCGCCGGTAACAAGTCAAGTGACCGCCGGTACCTAAGCTAGAGTGGAGATCATGACGTTCCAGCGGGCCCGCAGCGAGGAACAGCGCGAGGTCCGGCGCCGGGCGATCCTGGAGACCACCTCGGCAATGCTCGACGAGATGCCGGTGGCCGAGGTGTCCCTCAACGAGCTGAGCCGCCGGGTCGGCCTGGCCAAGACGGCGGTGTTGCGCTATTTCGAGTCCCGCGAGGCGGTGCTGCTCGACCTGCTGGACGACCGGACGACAACCTGGCTGGCCGACCTGGAGCAGGAGCTGGCCCACGGCGTCAGCCCGAGCGGGTCCGCGATGCAACGAGCGGAGCAGACGGCCGACGTACTCAGCGGCTCACTCTCCACCCGCACGGTGCTCTGCGACCTCATCAACGCCCAGGGCGGCGTGCTCGAGCACAACGTCTCGGTCGAGGTGATCCGCCGCCACAAACGAGCCTCACTGGACAACCTCGCCGTCATGGCAGCCCTCGCCCGCAAGCACCTGCCCGAGATCACCGACCACGCCGAGGAGTTCTGCCTGAACGCCCTGATCATGGCGGGCGCCCTGTCCGCCTACACCTCGCCACCACCGAGCCTGCTCGCCGCATACGAAGCCGAACCGGCCCTCGCCGTCCACCAGATCGACCTGCGCACAGCCCTACGCCTCGCGATCATCACATCCCTCATCGGCATGCTGCCGCGCCCCTGATCCCGCCCCGCCGATCAGATCCGGCCGAGATCAATCTCGACAGGAAAGGGCGCGGCCATCTTCACGACGCCAGTGAACGTTTCGCTGTCCCGGTAGCGGCCGGTCGCCGGATCCAGAACGTACGTGTAAACGAGCGGCACCCCCGTGGCAGCCTGCTCGACACGCCAGTAGAACTGAATGCCGGCCCTGGCGTACTGATCGGCCTTCACCACCCGGTCGGTAGTCTCCGAGCCGGGCGAGACTACCTCGACCACCAGTAGAACGTGCTCGGGCCGGGTCGGAGTGACATCGATGGTATCCGCCCGGTAGACCGTCACATCAGGCCGTCGATTGTTCAGCGGCACGTCCTGAAGCCGGACATCGGAGCCGGTGTCAGCGTTCCATCCAGGTCCTGCAGCCACATCCAACGAGTTCGCCAGCAGCCTCCCCAAGCGACTGTGCCGCTTAGCCGCGGACGACACGACCATCTCGACAGTCACAGACACCTCCGGAAGCGCGATCCACGCCTACAGCTCGCGCGACTGCACCCTCTAACGGTAACGGCGGCACGGCTGTTGAGGCATGTCAGGAGGCGACGAGGGCTTTGATGCTGACGGCGGCGGCGCCGCGGGCCCATTCTTCGAAGGGGAGGGGGCGGATGGAGAGGGAGCAGTCGGCGGCGGCGCCGAAGGCCTGGCGTTGGAAGCCGGCCCGGATGTGTGGCTCGAACAGGTCGTAGGCGGACAGTCCCTCGCCGGAGACCACGATCCGTGACGGCCCGACCAGGTTCGCGACCGCGGCGATCCCCGACCCGATCGCATCCCCGGCGCGGGCGAAGACGGCGCCGACGGCAGCGTCTCCCGACCGGGCAAGCGCCACCGCCTGCGAGAACGTGACCCCCGGACGACCGACAGCCCGCACGATCGCATCGGCGCCCGCGATGGCCTCGACGCACCCGCGGCTCCCGCAGTGACAGGCAGGACCGTTCGTGTCGACGCTGATGTGGCCGATCTCCCCCGCCACGCCGTGCGCCCCCGAAACCAGCCGCCCGCCGACGATCAGCCCGCAGCCGATGCCGGCCCCCACGGTCACGAGCGCGAACGAGTCGGCGCCCACCCCCTCGCCGAACCATTGCTCGGCGGTGGTGAGCGCCTTGACGTCGTTCTCGACGGTGACGGTGAGCCCGGTGGCTTTCTCCGCCAGCTCGCGCAGAGCCACGTCGTGCCACCGCAGGAACGGCGAGTAGCGCACGAATCCGGTGGCATGGTCGACGTCGCCGGAGACGGCGAGCCCGAGGTGCCGGGTCCGCGGGCGGAAGCTGCCGAGCAGCTCATTGACGAGCTCACCCAGCTGGGTGAGGACGTCGTCGATGCCGGTGGCGGTGAGGCGGCGGTGGGCGGAGGTGCGGACCTCGGCGCGCAGGTCGGTGACCACGCCGATGAGCTCGTCGCCGGTGATCTTCACGCCGACGAAGAACTCGCGGTCGGCGCGGATGGCCAGGGGGCTGGCGGGACGCCCGGCACCCGGCCCGGTGCGCTCGGTCGCGGCCTGTTCCTCGAGGTAGCCCATGGCGATGAGCGGGCGTGCCGCTTTGGTGACGGCGGCGGAGGACAGGTTGAGCCGGCGGGCGAGGGCGACGCGGCTGATCGGCCCCTCGGTCAGGACGGCCGTGAACACGGCTGTCGCAGCGGGAGCCAGGGCCTCGCCGTCGGGAAACATGCCCGAAATCTATGCTCAATAATTTCCTTCGTCAAGTATTGATTTCGAGCGGAATGCCGCCCTACGCTCGCCGCACTCACCGGCTGTGTTCGCGATGACGACCAAGGACCCCGATGCCCGACGTGCAATACGATCCTGACCAGCGACTCTGGCTGCTGAACACCCCTTCGACCTCGTACGCCGTCCGTCTGGACGACAACGACGATCCGAGGCACGTCCACTGGGGTACGACGCTGACCCTGGCCCAGGCGAAGGAGCTCGCCGCGCGTACCTCGCCGGACGGCAGCAGCTTCGACACCGCGGGCGGACCGGAGGAGTTGCCCGTCGAGGGCGGTGCGCGCTTCGGGGTCGCCGGTCTCCAGGTGCGGTTCATCGACGGCACCCGCGGCGTCGAGTGGCGCTGCGCCGGCCACGACGCCGAGGACGGGCACCTGAGCATCCATCTGGACGACCGGCATTACCCGCTGCGCGTCACCCTGCACTACCGGGTGCACGACGACAGCGACGTGATCGAGCGATGGACCACCGTCGAGAACCGCAACCTCAGCGACCCGATCACGGTGCAGCGGGCGGACAGCGCGGCGTGGACCCTGCCGTCCGGCGGCGAGCACCGGGTGAGCCATCTGGTCGGCGCGTGGAACAGCGAGTTCCGGCTGCGCCGCGCGCAGGTGCCCACCGCCGAGACCGTGTTCACCAGCCGGCGCGGCATGACCAGCCATCACGCCAATCCCTGGCTGGCCCTGGATGACGGTACGGCCGGCGAGGAGCACGGCGAGGTCTGGAGCACCGCACTGGCCTGGAGCGGCAGCTGGCGGATCACCCTGCAGCGGGACCCGGCCGGACGGACGACGTGGACCGGCGGTCTCGGTCACGAGGGGCTCACGTGGTCCCTCGCACCGGGTGAGACCTTCGAGACGCCGGTGTTCGCCGGGCTCTTCACCACCGGCGGGTTCGGCGCGGCCAGCCGTGTCTGGCACGACTACGCCCGGCGGCACGTGATCCCGCACCCCGGCGAGTCGCGGCCGGTGCTCTACAACTCGTGGGAGGCGACCGGGTTCGACGTCGACGAGCCCGGCCAGACGGCGCTGGCCGCGCGGGCCGCCCGGCTCGGTGTCGAGCTGTTCGTCGTGGACGACGGCTGGTTCGGCGAGCGGGTCAGCGATCACGCGGGGCTCGGCGACTGGACCCCCAACCCGGACCGTTTCCCCGGCGGGCTGCGGCCCCTGGCGGCGGAGGTGCACCGGCTCGGGATGCGATTCGGGCTGTGGGTCGAGCCTGAGATGGTCAATCCCGACAGCGACCTCTACCGGGCGCATCCGGAGTGGGTGCTGCACATGGCGCATCGCGACCGTACGCAGATGCGCAACCAGCTCGTGCTCAACCTCGCCCGGCCGGACACCGCCGCTTGGGCCCACGCCTGGCTCGACCGGCTGGTCACCGAGCACGACATCGACTTCCTCAAGTGGGACGCCAACCGGCCGCTCACCGAGGCGGGGTGGCCCGGGCACGGCGACCCGGACCGGGTGTGGATCGAGCAGACCCGGGCGGTGTACCAGATCATGGACCGGCTCCGCGCCGGCCATCCGGACCTGCGCATCGAGGCGTGCTCCGGTGGTGGTGGCCGCGCCGACCTGGGCATCATCGCCCGTACCGATCAGGTGTGGACGTCGGACAACACCGACGCGGTCGACCGGATCGGGATCCAGCACGGGTTCAGCCAGCTCTTCCCGGCGCAGGTCATGGGTGCGTGGGTGACCGACAGCCCGAACGTCGCCACGGCCCGGCGGACCCCGTTGCGGTTCCGGTTCCACGTGGCCATGGCGGGTGCGCTGGGCATCGGCGGTGACCTGGCCCGGTGGAGCGAGGACGAGCTGAAGGAGGCCACCGGGCTGATCGCGACGTACAAGAGGATCAGACCCGCGGTTCAGCACGGTACGGCGTACCGGCTGAAGGGGGACGGGGCTTTGACCGCGGTGGGGTACGCGTACGAGGACCAGTTCGTCGTCCTCGCCTGGTGCCCCACCCGCCCGTTCGGCCACAGCCCCGGCGCGTTGCGGCTGACGGCGCTCGACCCCGGCGCCTCGTACCGTGATCAGGACACCGGCGCGGTGCACTCCGGAGCCGTACTGATGCGATCCGGGCTGCCTCTCGCCCTGCCCGACGGTGACCACGCCAGCGTCCTCGTCCACCTCGTCCGTATCGGGAGCTGACCCCATGGCCATGTTCGACCTGTCCCCTGACAAGCTGCGCGACTACCGCCCGGAGCTCGCCGAGCCCGCCGACTTCGACGCGTTCTGGCTCCACACGCTGACCGCCGCCCGCGAGCACGACCTGGCGGCGGAGCTGACCCCGTACGACGCGCTGCTGCCCGGCGTGGAGGTGTTCGACGTCCGGTTCAGCGGCTACGACGGCCAGCGCGTGGCCGCCTGGCTGATCAAACCCGCGGGCGCGAGCGGGCCTCTGCCGTGCGTGGTCAATTTCATCGGGTACGGCGGTGGCCGCGGCCGCCCGCACGAGTGGCTGCTGTGGCCGGCCGCCGGGTACGCCGTGCTCGTCGTGGATTCCCGTGGTCAGGGCGACGGCGACACCCCGGACCTGCCCGGCGACACCACGCCGCACCACTCCGGCCTGATGACCCGGGGCGTGCTCGACCCCGAGCTGTACTACTACCGCCGGCTGTTCACCGACGCGGTGCGGGCGGTGGACCTCGCGGTGACACTGCCGGGCGTGGATCCCGCGCGGATCGTGGTGGCCGGTGCCAGCCAGGGCGGCGGCATCGCGCAGGCGGTCGCCGGGGTGCACCAGCAGGTCCGCGGGGCGCTGATCGACGTGCCGTTCCTGACCCATTTCCGGCACGCCACGGAGATCACGGACTCGTACCCGTACCACGAGCTGTCGGTGTTCTGTGCGACCAACCGTGATCGGACCGAGCAGGTCTTCCACACGCTGAGCTATTTCGACGGTGTGCATTTCGCCGCCCGGGCGACCGCGCCGGCGCTGTACTCCGTCGGCCTGATGGACGACGTGTGCCCGCCGTCCACGGTGTACGCCGCGTTCAACCGTTACGGCGGGCCGAAGCAGATCCAGGTCTGGCCGTACAACCGGCACGAGGGCGGCGGCTCGTTCCAGGCCCCGGTCCAGCTCCCCTGGCTCCGCGACCTTCTCTCCTAAAAGGACACCGATGGCTTCCAGCGTTCTGTTCTACGACCGGCCGGCGGAACGCTGGTTCGAGGCGCTGCCGATCGGTAACGGCCGGCTCGGCGGCATGGTCCACGGCGGGGTCGGCACCGAGATCATCCGCCTGTCCGAGTCGACCGCCTGGTCCGGCGCGCCTTCGGACAGTGATGTGAGCCCGACTGCGCTGCGTGAGCTACCGGCGATCCGCAAGCTGCTCTTCGACGGAGAGTACGGGCAGGCCCAGCGGCTGGCGGCGGAGCATCTGCCCGGCTACCCGGAATCGTTCGGGACCAACATGCCGCTCCCCCGGCTGCGCCTCGGCTTCGCCCAGGACGAGACCGGCGAGCCGGCCGGCAACTACCGTCGCACCCTCGATCTCGACACCGGCCTGGTCCGCGTGGAATTCGATCAAGGTCAGATCCGGCGGGTACGCGAAAGCTTCGCCTCCCATCCCCACGGTGTGATCGCCATGCGCCTCACCGCGGACCACCCCGCGTCCGTCAGCTTCACGGCCGCCCTCGACGACACCGTGCTGGACGGCGGGACCACCAGCACGACGGACGGCCTGGTGTTCCGCGGCCGCGCCGTCGAAAGTCTGCACAGCGACGGAAAACAGGGCACCGCCGTCGAGATCCGGGTCCGGTTCGAGCTCGACGGCGGGACGCTGGCGCACGACGACGCCGGCACGGTCACTATCAACGGCGCGGACGTGGTCGTCGTACTCATAGCAGTCGGCACCGACTGGGCAGGTGCGGATCCGTCGGCACGGGCCTCGATCGGGGTTATTGAATACGACACGTTGCGCGCCGCGCACATCGCCGACCACCAGCGCCTGATGCGGCGGGTGTCGATCGACCTGGGCGATCCCGTCGAGCTCCCCACCGACGTACGCCGGGAGCGTTTCGCCCGGGGTGAGCGCGACGACGACCTGATCGCCCTGTACTTCCAATACGGCCGCTACCTGACCATCGCGGGTTCCCGCGAGGACTCACCGCTGCCGCTGGCGTTACAAGGTGTCTGGAACGACGGGTTCGCCAGCAGCATGGGCTGGTCCAACGACTTCCACCTCGACATCAACACCCAGCAGAACTACTGGGCCACCGAGTCGGGCAACCTCGCCGAATGCCACGCCCCGCTGGTCCGGTTCGTGCAGAACCTCGCCCAGGCGGGCCGCAGCACAGCACGGGACATGTACGGCGCGGACGGCTGGGTCGCGCACACGGTCACGAACGCGTGGGGCTACTCCGCGCCGGGCGCCGGCATCGGCTGGGGCATGAACGTCACGGGCGGCGCGTGGATCGCCCTGCAGCTGTGGGAGCACTACGAGTACCACCTCGACGAGGCGTACCTGAGGGAGCAGGCGTACCCGGTCCTGCGGGACGCGGCGCTGTTCATGCTGTCGTACCTGACACCCCACCCGGTCCACGGCTGGCTGGTGGCGGGCCCGTCGGAGTCCCCGGAGAACTGGTACCTCGCCCCGGACGGCACACCCTGCTCGGTGGCGATGGGCACCACCGCCGACCGCGTCTTCGCCGAGGCGATCCTGCGGATCTGTGCCCAGGCGGCCACCATCCTCAACATCGACCCCGACCTGCGTACGCGGGCTGAAGCGGCCCGGCTTCGGCTGTCACCGTTCCGGATCGGCCGCCACGGCCAGCTGCAGGAATGGCTCGACGACTTCGACGAGTCGGACCCCGCCCACCGCCACACCGCCCACCTGTGCGCGGTGTTCCCCGAACGCCAGATCACCCCGCGCGGCACCCCGGAGCTGGCCCGCGCCGCCGCGGTCATCATCGAGCGCCGCCAGCAGGCGGCCGGCTGGGAGCAGACCGAGTGGGGCGAGGCCAACTTCGCTGCCTTCTACGCCCGCCTGCTCGACGGCGACAAGGCCCTGACCCACGTGTCCCGGCTGATCGGCGACGCCAGCGAGACGAACCTGCTCAGCTACTCCGCCGGCGGCATCGCCGGCGCCGCCCAGAACATCTACTCCTTCGACGGCAACGCCGCCGGCACCGGCGCGATCGCCGAAATGCTCCTCCAGTCCGACGGCGAGGAGCTCGAGCTGCTACCCGCGCTGCCATCCACGTGGCGCGACGGCTCGGTCCGCGGCCTGCGCGCCCGCGGCGGCTTCACCGTCGACCTGACCTGGCGCGACGGCCACCTGCACGAGGCCCGCATCCACGCCGCCAGGGCCACTCGGGCCCGCATCCGCTACCAGGACACCATCACCGACGTCACCTGGGACGCGGGCGACTCGGTCTGGCACGAACAACGATGAACGTCAGCCGGTCAGCGTGCGCAGGTCGCGCATCAGTTCCGAGGCGGTCACCGGGTGCACAGCGGTGGTTTCGCCGACCGGTCGCGTCCTGTGCCGGTCGGCGTGAACACCTCGCGGCTGAGCTGCGCGAACGGCTGGCCGATCCGGTAGTCCTCGAGCACCTGGGACCAGCGGTCGACGGCCGCACCCAGCTCCACCGGGTGCGGCAGGCCGATCACGGCGTCGTCCGCGGCGGGCAGCAGGTCGTCGGTCACATCCGCGAAGGTGCCGTCCTCGGCCACCCTGAAGCTGTGCACGAGGGTGTCGTCGTCGTAGACACCCCAGATCAGGCGCCGGACGATCTGCCGGAGCAGCGGGTGGCCGGCGAGGTGTGCCCGGAAACCCGCTCCGGTCCAGCGGCGGCCGGTGATCATCGCCAGCTCCAGACGGGTCAGCTGGCCGGCGGCGATCGTGCGGACGTCCTTGCGCATCGCGGAGAAGCGGGCCCGGGCCGCCGGAGCACCCTTCGGCAGCGCCTTCAGACGGCGTCCGGACTCGTCCGACACGTACGGCATCAGCTGATCGTCGAAGCCCACCGTGAACCATCGTGAGCCGTCGTCGAGCCGGAGCGTGCCGTCGGCGGCCAGCCCCAGAGCTGGCACCAGCCGGTCCGCGAGATCGTCCTCGGAGAGACCCCGCGCGGTAGCGACATGGGCGATCTTCGTCGCGGCCGCCTCCCGCAGCGCGACGAACTTCGCCTTCTGCGCGATCCCGTGCAGGTGCATCAGCGCCAGATCCGTACCGAGCACCGCGAGCACGTCCAGGCCCGTGACGGCGCGGGCATGGCCGGCCTCCCCCGGCCAGGCCCGGATCACCGGCACGAGCCGGCGCACCGTCTCGTCGTCACCGGTCAGGCTCAGCACGTCCAGCGCCCAGCCGTCCTTCGACGGCATCCCGTCCGCACGCCAGCGCTCGAACACGGCCCAGCCGAACTCGGCCAGGTCCCGGGGCTGAAGGACCCGCTGAGCAATCGTCACGCCCGGAGAGGGCTCACCCAGCCTGGAAAGCGCCAGCATGGTCAGCAGATGCCGCACGGACGCGACCGGCAGCACCCCGGAGCCGTCACGCAGGGCGATTCGCGGCAGAGTGACCGGGTCGGCCCACGCGCCGACCTCGGGCACCGTCGCGGGCGCGGCCCACAGCGGGTCGTCGCCCAGCAGTGCCGTGACGGCGGTCGCAGCTTCCGGACCGTACCCGGTGGCGGCTTCCAGCACCGTCTGCTGGTTACCGCCCGCTGCCACGGCGAGCAGCGCGGCCTCCGCACGGGACCGTCTGCTGGCGTTGCTGCCCAGCGCGGCCGGGATCAGTCCCCGGGCAGCGGCGCCCGGATGGCGCAGCAGCCATTCGTGGGCCACCGCACGTATCGTCTTCGTCCGGAACCAGCCGGCCATCAGCGCGGCCACCGCCGGGCTGGTGAACGGCAGCAGCATCGGCGCCACGACAGCCGGGGTCTGCGGGGCGACCCGCACCGCCAAGGGCAGCGCGTCCGTGCCGAAGCGGGCCAGGACCTGCGGCAGCCAGTCGTCCAGCAGCCACAGGTCGGGGGACTTCCCCTCGTCCAGCAGCGGCAGGACCAGATGGGCGGGCCCGGTCACGAACAGCTCCGACAGGCCGACGGCCCGGCCCAGGACGTCCCGCGCCAGCCGTTCCCACTCGCCCCGGTCGAGGTCGGCCGTCTGCGTGAGGCTGTCGTGGACATCGCCCCGGTGCAGGTGCCGGTCACGTTCGCCGGGCAGCCAGTGCACCTGGGCCGGGAATTCCGCCGTCAGGCCCGCGACCGGCTTGCGCGCGGGGCGTGCTCCGGCCCACGACGGGCTGACCAGAAACGGGGGCAGCCGGTCCGCAGGAGCGTCCCGGACCCCGGCGAGGGGCCCCAGCGCGGCCCGTACCCGTTGCGCCGCCGACCCGGACAACGCCGGCAGGACCGCTTCGGCAACCTCGGGATGCCGGACCACGTGCGCGTGCAGCTCGGCCCGCATCTCCTTGACGTCCGACAGGGCGAGCAGTCGCACCGCGCGGTGCGGGTAGCGCTCGGCCGCGTCCCGTAATGCCGGCAGCGTGCACCGGTCGATCAGCGCCTGGAACGCGGCGTCGGTGGGCAGCACCGCAACGATGTCCGCCACGTCGCCGGTGTCGTAGCAGCGCAGCAGCGTCGGCAGGGCCTCCGCGCCGAGACCTTCGACCAGCGACGGCAGCGTCGGCCCGGACCGGTCCAGGCTCTTCGGATCCAGCACGGCCACGGCGCTCTCCAGCTGCGCGACGGTGCGCACCGAGGACAGCAGCAACGGCACGCCCACGCCCCACGGCAGGTGAGCGGTCGCCACCCAGGCCAGATCCTCCACCAGCCAGTCCTCCCGGTCGGGGACCAGGAACGAGGTCATCAGCCGCTGCAGCGGGGTGCCGTCTCGCCGATACGGCGCGATCGCCGCCTCGGCCGCCGCACGCTCGTCATCGCCGCCCGTCGCGAGCCGGGCGCGGACCCCGGTGCTGAAGTGGGTCTGCGCGTCGACCCAGCCGTGATAAGGCCTCGGGTAGGCGTGCTGGTCAGGCGTCCTGCGCCGCACCGAGCCCCGCGCATACAGCCCGGCCAGCAACACCGCGGCCTCGGACGCGATCGCGAGACCCCGCCGGGACGCCCACAGCTCGGCCGACGCCACCGCTGTGCCGATCTTCTGCCAGGGAGCCGCGTCGCCGACGGCCGCGACGACGACTGCCACCCCGAGCGCGCCCGTCCGGTCCGTGTCGTCGAGCGCGATCCGGCCGGCCTCGGCCAGCTCGGGCTCGGTCTCCGGGCGGGCCAGCACCTCCCTGGCCGGGCCGGCGTACCGGCGGAGGAACGCGGTGACCTTCGCCGCGGGCAGCGGGACCGGCTTCTCGGTGAACCAACCACCACGCCGCAGATGCAGCCGCGCCCGCCAGACGTCAGGCGGAACCAGTATGTCCTCGTCGGACTCCCCCGCCCGCACGGTCCTCACCTGCCCGTTCCGGTCGCGCCGATGCGCCCGGCTCGACTCGCCGAGCCGGGCGCGTCGATCAGTTACGCCACAAACCGGGAGCGGCGCCGGCGTCCGATCAGGTAACCGGCACCGCCGATGACCAGAAGCGCACCGCCGACGCCGGCCACGGTCCCGGTGGCAGCACCGGTCACGGGCAGCCCGCCACCTTCGCCATCGGAACTGCCCGCGCTGGCGGACGACGACGGGAACCCGACAGCGGGCTCTGAGGCGCTGGGCGCGACGCTCGATGACGGCGTGGGCTCAGAGGGTGTGGGCTGGGACGGTGACGGCTGTGCCGCGCAGTCGAGCTCGCGGGCGGCGTACAGGCCGTCGTTGAGGTAGGTCATGTAGGTGTCGATGGTGCCGTTGTCGAGCACCTTCTGCGCGGCGGCCTTGACGTTGGTGCCCGCGCTCGTCAGGGTCCGGACCACCGAGATCCGCAGGTCCGTCGTCCAGGCCTTCTGCAGGTCCGACTTGAGGAATGCCCGCAGGTCCTCGGGGGTGCCGTCCAGCCGGTCCTGAATCGCCGGCGGCAGAACGGGCAACGATTCGGCCTTTGCCACGGACAGAATCTGGGCGGTCAATACCCGCACCTGCACATCCGTGGCGGTGTCCAGATCGATGGTCATCAAATCACGAATATCTTTGTACACCTTGCGTTCAACCGTCTGACAGGACTCGTTCAGCCCGGGCGTTTCCGCCCGGGCCATAGCCGGTGCCGCCGGAATCAAAAAGGCCAGCGCCATTACCACGCCGGCCGCCAACTTCAGTCGCATGTGGTCTTCCTCCCCGTTGCAAGCAAAAGCGTGGAGATATTACCGACGGCGCGCGGAGAAGCAAATCTATTGCCCGGCCGGCCATTATCGGCCGGCCGGGCGGCGTGCGTTACTTGCCGGACCTGTACTTGTCGTAGGCCTGCTGGTTGAGTTCGAGGTAGCGCTTCATGCCGATGCCGTCGAGGCCCTGGACCCAGGTGTCCCAGTCGGTGTCGATTTTCTTGGTGCCGGTGATGAACGCGAGTTCGCCCTGGCTGACGTAGCTGTCGAGGTTGGTCTTCAGGGTGCCCATCTCCGAGACCGTGCTCGGGTCGGCCCAGACCTGTGCCTCGGGGTAGACCTTGGCCTTGTCGACGTGCGGCTCGTAGAGCTTGGATGCTTCGAACAGGCGCCGTTCGAGGCCGGTCTCGGCGTAGATGTCCTTCGGGACGGCCTGGGCGTTGCGCAGGGCGAGGGTGACGTTGTACTGCCCGAGGGAGTCCCAGGTGGAGTTCTTCGGGACGTTCGCCGATGGCAGGGACTTCCAGGTCGGCTTGACGGTGGTGTCGAGGGCGATGTCGCCGGCGGCGGGCTTGACCCAGCCGACGCCTTCCGGGCCGGCGTTGACGATGAGCTGGCCCTCGTCGGTGTAGATGTAGTCGAGCATCTTGAGGGCGGCGATCCGGGCCTCTTTGCTGGACTTGTTGGTCAGCATGAAGGTGTAGCCGGTCGAGGTCGGGTTGTTGTACGCCGTGTAGCTCGCGCCCGAGGGACCGGTCAGCGGAGGTGCGGCGTCGTACTGCTTGTCGCGGCCGTCCTTGGAGCCGAGCTGGACGAAGATGCCGGGGTAGAGCACCGGGGAGGCGCCGATCTTGACGGCGGCGGGGTCGTTGCCGGTAGCCTGCAGCGCTTCGGCGTTCTGGGTGAAGGAGGCCTGGTCGATCAGGCCCTCCTGGTAGAGCGAGTTGATGTATTTGAGGCCCTCGCGCCATTCCGGCTTGTCGACCGGGGTCTCCACGGTGTCGCCGTTGAGCTGCAGCAGCGACGGGATGCCGTTGCTGGCGCCGAACGGGGCGTAGGCGAACGCGCCCATCAGGTAGCCGATCAGCGTGCTGTCCTGCGCGTCGGTGGTCAGCGGGATCTCGTCGGCCTTGCCGTTGCCGTTCGGGTCCTGCGTCTTGAAGGCCCGCAGGACCGTCCGCAGTTCCTCGGTGGTCTTCGGCATCGGCAGGTTCAGCTTCTTGAGCCAGGCGGAGTTGAGCCAGAGTTTGTTCCAGTACGTGCAGTGGTAGCAGTCGGACCACTGCGGCAGGGCGTAGATGTGACCGTCCGGTGCGGTCGACATCGCCTTGAGTACGGGGTTGGCGTCCAGTGCCTTCTGCAGGTTCGGCGCGTTCTCCTTGATCAGATCTTCGAGGGGTACGGCGACGCCCTGCTGGCCGAGTTTCTGGACCTCGGTCTTGGTGAACGCGTCGACATACGGGATCAGCAGGAACATGTCCGGGTAGTCGCCGCTGGTGATCGCGATCTGGCGTTTCTCCTTGGCCGGCCCGCCGTCCATGGTGGTGGTGTCGAACTGGAACTTGATTTTGTACTTGTCGCTGAGCAGCGTGGTGATCGCGTTGGTGTCGAGCTTCTTGTCCGGGTCGGCGGGGGCCAGCACCGTGATGACGACCTTGTCGCCGTCCATCTTCGCCTTGGGGGCGTCGTCGGTGTCGCTGGAGCTGCAGCCCGCCGCGACCAGTGCCGCGGCGGCCGCGACGACGGCCAGTTTGAATCGGGGGGATCTTATTGTCATGACTGGTCCATTCATGGTGTGCGTCAGCCCTTGACCGCGCCGACCATCACGCCCTTGGTGAAGTAGCGCGCGACGAACGGGTAGATGATCAGAACGGGCAGGCTCGAGATGACGATGAGCGCGTAGCGAAGAACATTGGCGAGCTGTTGCTGGCGCATCGATTCCGCGAGGTCGATGGCGCCGGTGCGGGGGGTGTTGAGAATGAGGATGTTGCGCAGCACGATCTGCAGCGGGAACAGATCGGGGTCCTTGAGATACACCAGGGCGTCGAAGTAGGTGTTCCACTGGTAGATCGTGTACATCAGGGCGAGGACGGCGAGCAGCGGTTTCGACAGCGGCAGCACCACCGAGCGCAGCACCCGCAGGTCGCTCGCGCCGTCCAGCGCCGCCGCCTCGTAGAGCTCGTCGGGGATGGAGTTGGCGAAGAACGTACGGGCGATGATGACCTGCCAGACACCGATCGCGCCGGGGATCAGCAGGGCCCAGCGGGTGTTGAGCATGCCGAGGTCGTGCACGACCATGTAGGTCGGGATCAGCCCGCCGGAGAACAGCATGGTGAAGATGAGCAGGGTCATCACCACGTTGCGGCCGTAGAACGACTTGCGGGACAACGGGTACGCGATGGCAACCGTCAGGGAGACACTGATCGCCGTGCCGGCCACCGCGTAGATCAGCGAGTTGTAGTAGCCGCGCAGGACCTCGGAGTTGCTCAGGGCCGCGCGGTACGCGTCGAGCGAGAACTCGACCGGCCAGAAGCTGACCCGGCCGGCGTTGACCGCGGCGGGGCTGCTGAACGAGCTGGCGACGATGTAGACCAGGGGTAGCAGGACCAGGCCGAGCACCACGGCGAGCATGATCCTGATGACGATCAGGGAGAGCCGGTCGCGGAACGGTTCGCGGATTCTCGTCGTGCTCATCGCCACAATCCGTTCCCGGTGACCCGCTTGGCGGCGAAGTTGACCGCCAGCAGCAGGCAGAGGTTGATCACTGAGTTGAACAGGCCCACGGCGGTGGCCATGCTGAAGTCCGCGTTGACCAGGCCGGTCTTGTAGACGTACGTCGGGATGATCTCGGACTGGGCGAGGTTGAGGTTGTTCTGCAGCAGGTAGGCCTTCTCGAATCCGATCGCCATCATGTTGCCGACGCCGAGGATCAACATGATCACCGCGGTCGGCATGATGCCGGGCAGGTCGACGTTCCAGATCCGCTGCAGCCGCCCGGCGCCGTCGATCTTGGCTGCCTCGTGCAGCGCGGGGTCGATGCCGGCCAGTGCGGCCAGGTAGATGACGGCCGAGTAGCCCGCTGTCTGCCAGACGTCGGTCCAGACGTAGATGTGGCGGAAGAAGTCCGGCTCGGCGAGCAGGTTCATCGGGCCGACGCCGACCTGGCCGAGTCCCTTGCTGACGAGGCCGACCTGCGGTGACAGCAGCAGGATCGTCATCGAGACGACCACGACGGTGGAGATGAAGTAGGGGGCGTAGGTGACCATCTGCACCGTACGTTTGAACCAGCCGTTGCTGATCTCGTTGAGCCCGATCGCGAGCAGGATCGGGATCGGGAAGCTCGCCAGGACCAGGTAGAACGCCAGGATGAAGGTGTTCTTCAGCAGGGTGGCGAAGACCGGGTTGTTGAACAGCTGCTCGAAGTTGCGCAGGCCCACCCATGGGCTGTCCCACGGGCCCAGGACCGGGCTGTAGTCCTTGAACGCGATGACGTTGAAGGCCATCGGGATGTACTTGAAGATGACGAAGTAGGCCAGCGGCACGATCACCAGCAGGTACAGCTGCCAGTGCGCCCGCCAGGCCCGTTGTGCCTGGGACCATCGGCTGCGCCGGGGCACCGGGATGCCGGGGTGCCGTGCCGGCCGGACGGGTCGTCCGCTGTCGACCTCGGGAAACATGGCCGAAACCTAGGCTCAATAATTTCCTTCGTCAAGTATTGATTTAAGTCAGCGTTTGACCCTAGGCTCGTCCCCACCCTGTCCCACTCCGACCAGCGCGGACGTCCCTGGAATCCACATCGGACGCCCAGGGAAAGTCAATACTTGACTCGGGAAAGTAATGGGGCCTACGTTTCGGCCATGTTCCCCGAGGCCGAATCCGTCGCACCGGCCATGACCGCCGTACTGACCACGGTCCTGACCGAAGGTCCACTCAGCCGTGTCGCCCTCGCCCGGCGGCTGGGGCTGTCACAAGCCGCCGTCACCAAGGCTGCGCGGCCCCTCATCGAGCAGGGCTACCTGCAGGAACTCGCCGCGACCGAGCGCTCCGGCCCCGGCGCGGGGCGCCCGGCCAGCCCCCTGGCGATCTGCGCGGACCGGGAGTTCTTCGTCGGTGTCAAGATCACGGCCGACGAGCTGATCGGTGTGGTCTGCGATCTCGGCGCGCAGGTCCGGGCCTCCGCCCACCGTCCCCTGCCGCACACCGACGTCGACCACGTCCTGACCGAGCTCGGCCACCTCGTCGACGAGCTGCTCGACGGCCCCGGCGACTATCGGGCCCGGACCCGGCGGCTCGGCCTGGCCGTCTCCGGTGATGTCGACCGCGCCACCGGCCTCGTGCGCTATTCGCCGTTCCTGCACTGGCACGACGTACCACTGCAAGATCTTGCCGAGAAGAACACCTCGCTGACCGTCACCGTCGAGAACGACGTGAAGGCGCTGACCACCGCGGAGCACTGGTTCGGTGAGGGCGTCGGCGCGGAGTCGTTCGCGCTGGTCACCGTGGGCAGTGGCATCGGCTGCGGCCTGGTCGTCAACGGCCGGCTCGTCTCCGGTGCCCACGGCGTCGCCGGGGAGATCGGCCACGTCGGCGTCGACGTGAACGGTCCCGCCTGCCACTGCGGCGGCCGCGGCTGCGTCGAGGCCATCGCGGGCACCGACGCCATCGTGCGGGCCGTCGGGCGTCCAGGGCTGACCTTCGAGGAGGCGGTCACGCTGGCCCGGGCGGGCGACACCGCGGTCGGCGCCGTCTTCGCCCGGGCCGGGGACGCGATCGGGTCGGGGATCGCCGCGGTCGCGAACCTGGTCGGGCCGTCACGGATCGTGGTCTCCGGCGAGGGGCTGTCCGCGTACGACCTGTTCGAGCCACACATCCGGGCGGGCTTCCAGCGCCAGGCCTTCGGTGCCGTCGCGCAGTGCCCGCTCTCCGTCCGGCCGTTGCCCTTCGAGCAGTGGGCACGCGGCGCCGCCACCGTCAGCATCCAGGCGTTCGTCGCCGCCTGACCTCCCCAAAGATCGCCTGACCTCCCTGCAGCACGTCCACCCGGCCGGGTCACTCCCCCCGGCCGGTGCTCCGCCGTCCCCGAAATCAGGAGGAAAACCGTGATAGGTAAACGTACGGCAGCAGCCCTGCTCCTACTTCTGAGCGTCACCATCTCCGACCCGGCGCAGGCCGCCCCCAACCCCTCGCCCGGAGCCGGCGCCCCACCGGCAGCCGCCACGACGTCCAGCGTGCCGTCCGCGTCGACCCCCGACCCGTGGGCGACCCGGCCGTACATGGGCTGGAGCAGTTACAGCATGCAGGTCTACTCCGGCAACGGTAAGTGGATCACCGCCGACCAGCTCATCAAGCAGTCCGACGCGATGCACACCAAGCTGCAGAAGTACGGCTACAACTACCTCAACGTCGACGCCGGCTGGAACGACGGCGTCGACGCCAACGGACGCCCGAAACCCAGCGCCACGCTGTATCCCCAGGGCCTGCAGAAGGTCATCGACCACATCCACGGCAACGGCCAGAAGTTCGGCCTCTACATGATCCCGGGCATCTCCCCCGCCGTGTACGAGGCGAGCCTCCCGGTCGCCGGCGCCCCCGGCTGCACCACCCACGACATCGTCAAGCAGCCGACCCAGCAGGCCGACTACTGGAACATCGGCTACAGGATCGACTTCACGAACCCGTGCTCGCAGAAGTACATCGACTCGATCGTCGACCTGTTCGCCCAGTGGGGCGTCAACTTCGTCAAGTTCGACAGCGTCACCCCGGGCTCGGGGATCAGTGACCTGTCCCTCGACGCCCGCGACGACGTCGCTGCCTGGTCGTCGGCGCTGAAGAAGCACCAGATCTGGTTCGAGCTGTCCTGGGCGCTGGACCCGAAGTACGCCGACTACTGGCGCTCGAAGGCCAACGGCTGGCGCATCGACTGGGACGTCGAGTGCTACTGCGCGAACGAGGCCCTCACCCAGTGGCAGAACGTCGCCCGGCTGTTCCCGGACCTCGCGACCTGGTGGCGCAACGGCGGCAACGGCGGCTGGAACGACCTCGACTCCCTCAACGTCGGTAACGGCGCCATGGACGGCATGACCCGCGACGAGCGCCGCAGTGCCATGACCCTGTGGGCGATCTCCGCGGCGCCGCTCTACACCGGCAACGATCTGACCAACCTCGACGCGTACGGGCTGAGCCTGCTCACCAACCCCGAAGTGATCGCGGTCGACCAGGCCGGCACCCCCGCGCGTCCGGTGTCCGCGTCGTCGCAGCAGCCGATCTGGTACACCCTCAACGCCGACGGCACGTACACGGTCGCGCTGTTCAACCTGGGCCGCACCAACAAGGACATCACCGCGAACTTCTCGGACATCGGCCTGACCGGCGCCGCCACCGTCCGCGACCTGTGGGCCCGCAAGGACCTCGGCCGCTTCGCCACGAAGTTCACCGCCGCCGACGTCCCGATCCACGGCGTACGCCTGCTCAAGGTCACCCCGCAGTCCGGCGCGACCCTCGCCGTCAACGACGACGCCCTGCGCGTGAACTACCAGGGCACCTGGACCCGCAACAACGGCAACGAGGTCGCCGCCACCACGCAGCCGCTCGCGCTGAGCGTCACCGACACCGGCACCACCGCCCCGCCGACGACGACCGGCCCGGTCCGCACGATCACCCACGACGACACCGACCAGGCCATCACGTACGCCGGCACGTGGTCGCAGAGCACCGGCCGCGGCCTCGGCGACTACAACGACAACGTCCACTACACCGAACGCAACGGCGACTCGTTCCAGTACACGTTCACCGGCACCGGCGTCTCGTACGTCACCGAGATGGACACCTCGCAGGGCGACGTCGACATCTACCTCGACGGCCAGCTTGTGAAGACCGTGAACACGGGCCGCACCCAGGACCAGCCCCGCCTCGTCCAGCAGACCGTGTTCACCGTGACCGATCTGCCCGACGGCAGCCACACCCTGATGGCCGTCAAGAAGTCCGGCTCGTACATGCTGCTCGACCGCATCGACGTCCTGCAGCCCAGCCTCCTCGACCCGCCGACGGCATCGTTCGACCGCAAGGCCCCGGCCGACGTCCCGGTGAAGCTGCTGCGCGCCGGCTCCGAGTTCATCAGCGTCTCGCTCGGCGGCACCGTTCTCAAGCCGGGCACCGACTACACGCTGTCGGGCTCGACGGTGACCCTGCGCTCGGCGTACCTCGCCACCCTCCCGGTCGGCGCGACGCAGCTGGACTTCGCGTTCCGCGGCGACCACCTCGACGACGTCCACGCCACCACCACCAACGGCGACAAGGTGTCGTACACGTTCACCGGCACCGCCGTCGACTGGATCACCGCTACCGGCCCCGACCAGGGCCTGGTCGACATCTACCTCGACGGCAAGGTCGTCAAGCGGGTCGACACCCACAGCGCCACCCGCTCCACCCAGCAGAAGGTGTTCAGCGCCACCGGCCTCAAGAACGGCCGGCACACGTTCGCCGCGGTGAAGGTGTCCGGCGACGTGCTGCGCACCGACGTCATCCGCTACACCATCCGCTGACCCTTCAGGCGGGCCGGCCGGCGCTGTCCGGCCCGCCTGAAGCACGACAGATCACACCCGTGAACCTTCAGGCCCCGCCCGCCCCGGCCGATCAGCGCCGATGGCGAGAGGGCGTGGCGATGAGCGGGCGAAGATCAGAGGTCGACCACCGCCACGACCTGGAACGGGTTGTGCAGTGGTCCCGGGCGAGCGTGGTTGCCCTGATGGGAGCCCTTGCCCTCAGCCCACCGGACGACGTCCGGTGGAACACCACCTGGCATCCCAGCCTGGCACAGGTGTCGGCGGCTATCGGCGTACTGCAGGTCGCGGCCATGGCCCTGACCGTTCTCCGGTTGCGCCATTTCTCCGACGGCCGCTACCGATGGGTCGCGACGGCGCAGACCGTCTTCGACGTCCTGGCCGTGGCAGCACCGGTGCTGGTCATCAACAGTGTCGCCGGCGTCCCGCTATGGCCGAGCGCGGTGCTCGCCCTGCTGTCGGCCTCGACCCGGCACAAGCTGACGGGTGTTCTGATCGCGTGGACCGTGGTGGCGACCGCCGTGGTCACCGGGGCGTTGCTCGGCGAAGGCGCGCCCGACTCCCCGCACGGCGCCGGCGTGGTCCTGGCGATCGCCGTCCTGCTCGTCGCATCCGCCACCGCCGGTGCCCAGGCGCGGAGCCTCGACCGCTACGTCGCCGAACTCCAGAACGCCCGGCTGGCCATGACCCGTCAGGCCCGCACCGACACCCTGACCGGGACCGCCAACCGGCTCGCCCTCGACGAACACGAAGCCGCACTCCCGCCGGGCCCGGTCAGTCTGGTGCTGCTCGACCTCGACGGCTTCAAGACCGTCAACGACACGTACGGCCACCACGCCGGCGACCTGCTCCTGAAGACCGTCGCCACCCGGCTGCAGAGCCAGCTCCGCGCCGAGGACCTGCTCGTTCGTCTCGGCGGCGACGAGTTCGTCATCGTCCTGCCCGGGCTGCCCGCCGACGAGGTCGACACGGTGATCCGGCGATGGGTACGAGCCGTCGCCGACCCGGTCCCGATCGGCGACGGCACCGTACGCGTGGGAGTCAGCGTCGGCGTCGCCCACCGCCCCGTGAACGACGACGCACGCTTCGCGGACCTGCTGCGTACGGCGGACCGCCGCATGTACCACGACAAGCACGCCAAGGGCGTCCCTCAGGGGATGGAGCGGATTTCGGCGTTGGAGTAGGAGACGCTGAAGGGGCCCTGTTCGACGGCGGGTGCGCTGGTCAGGCCGAGTTCGTCCAGGCCCTCGAAGCCTTCCCCGATGCGGTGGTCGCCGATCAGGATATCGTCGTGGCCCACCCGGACGGTGCCGTTCTGCACCACCATCTGCAGGCGCAGGTCCTTGCCGGCGTCGGTGGCGCTGTCGCCCCATTCGCGCACGACGCGTTCGTCGCCCGGGCCCTGATCCGCGACGATCAGCCGCCAGACGTCCTCGCAGACGTCGAGCGAGTACTGCCAGGTGGAGGATTCGGCGAACCAGACCTTGAGGCAGCTGCCGGCCTGCTCGATCCGGCCGGTGACCTGCAGGGCAAAGCTGCCGGTCAGGTCCAGGTCCGGTCCTTCGCAGTGCCAGTTGCCGTCCTGGAAGTTGCGGACCTGCAGCCGGCCGTCGGCGTAGCGGCAGTAGGTCCGGTTGTTCGCGACCTCGTAGGCCTCCCATCCGGCGGCGGTGGTCAGCGGGTCGGTGACCTTGACGCTGCCGCTGGGCACGACCAGGGCCGGGGGTCTGGCCGAGGGTTCGGTCACCGCGGCGGGTGTATCGAACCAGCCGGTGCCGGTGCGGGCCACGAAGCCGAGACCGCCGGCGAGGGCGAGTGCCAGGGCCGCGATCGTGGCGATCAGGGCCTTGGATCCCCGGGGGCCGCGGATCACCGGGTCGGTTCGCGGGGGCCGGGGGACGGCGGGTGTGGCGCGGACCTGCTGGACGGCGGTGCGCATCTCGGGCTGGCGCTCGAACACGTCGCGCAGCACCCCGTCCGTGCCGGGGCTGAGCAGCGCGTCGACCAGTTCGCGGGCGGTGGGCCGGAGCTCCGGGACCGGGTCGAGGGCCTGCTTGACGAGCGTGTGCAGTTGTCCGTCCAGCCCGTCGAGGGTGGGTTCGCCGTGCAGGATCCGGCCGAAGACCCCCAGCGGGGAGTCGGCGTCGAACGGTGGGGTGCCCTGACCGGCGTACGCGATAACGCATCCCCAGGCGAACACGTCGGCTGCCGTGGTGACCGGGCTACCGGGGGCGCCGAACCGTTCCGGCGCCATGTAGTTGACGGTTCCGACCATCTGGCCGGTGCGGGTGTGCTGGGAGGTCGGGTCCAGGGTCTGGGCGATGCCGAAGTCGATCACCTTGGGGCTGCCCGGGGCGAGCAGCACGTTGTGCGGTTTGAGGTCGCGGTGGATGACCCCCGCCTCATGGATCGCGGCCAGCGCGGTGGCGACGCCGATCGCCAGTCCGTGCAGGTTCGCCGCGCTCACCGGCCCGTGCCGGGCGACGTCGTCGGCCAGCGAGGGTCCGTCGACGAACTCGACGACCAGGTACGGCCGGGGAGCGTCCGGGTCGGCGTCGAGCACCTCCGCGGTGCAGAACGGCGGCACCTGCCGGGCCCGGGTGACCTCCGAGCGGAACCGGGAGCGGAACTCGTGGTCCTCGGCGAGGTCGGCGTGCACGATCTTGAGTGCCACCCGGCGGCCGTCGGCGGCGCGGGCCTCGTACACCACGCCCATGCCGCCCGCGCCGAGCCGCGAAATCAGCTGGTAGGCCCCGATATGGCGGGGATCTTCCGGTCGCAGCGGGGTGCCCTGCGTGCTCATCTCGCCCCCCTCGTTCCATGGTGGATGAACCGCGCCACCCTACCGGCATTAGAGTGCCCGCGTGGCTACTCCTCTGCGTCCCGGAGATCCCCGCATGCTCGGCCGCTACGAGCTGATCGGCCGGCTCGGCGAGGGCGGGATGGGTGCGGTCTACCTCGGCCGCGAACCCGGCGGTGGTCTGGTCGCCGTGAAGGTCATCAAGGCCCAGCACGCCCGCGACGAGGGTTTCCAGGCGCGGTTCCGCAGCGAGGTCAACCGGGCCCGGGAGGTTCCGGCGTTCTGTACGGCCGAGGTGCTCGACGCCGATCCCGATCACCGGACCCCGTACCTGGTGGTCGAGTTCGTCGACGGTCCCAGCCTGGCCGAGCTCGTCCGTACGCAGGGCCCGTTGCGGGGCGGCAGTCTGCACAGCATCGCGGTGGGGGTGGCGACGGCGCTGACGGCCATCCACAGCGCGGGCGTCGTGCACCGGGATCTGAAACCGGGCAACGTGCTGCTCGCCCCCGGCGCGCCGAAGGTGATCGACTTCGGTATCGCCAAGGCCGTCGAGGCGACCAGCCACCACACCCGGCCGGAGGAGACGGTCGGCACGTTGTCGTACATGGCGCCGGAGCGGTTGTCGCCGGACGCGGGCAGCACGCTGACCCCGGCGGCTGACATCTTCGCGTGGGGTGCGGTGGTCACGTACGCAGCGACCGGCCGTAACCCGTTCGCGGCGGACAGTCCCGCGGCGATCGCGGGCCGCATCCTGACCCAGCCGCCGCAGCTGGACGGTGTACCGCCGGCGCTGATGGGGATCGTCGAGCGGGCCCTGGCCAAGGATCCCGCGCACCGACCGACCGCGCAGGAGTTGCTGTTCGAGCTGGTCTCCGGGACGAGCAGCCCCGCGACAACCCCGGTCACCGTCAAACGCCCGTGGCGTGGTTTCGCAGTCGCCGGGGCCGCGGTCGTGCTGCTCGCGGTCGCGGGCGGCTGGGCGGGGGCACGGCTCGGAGACGCGGGACAGGACAAACTGACTGTTGTCGCTTCCCGCCCGTCCTCGTCGTCCTCTGCCTCCACGGACCCGGCACAGGCCCGGCAGTCCGCGAAGGAGATCTTCGACCCGCTGACCTCACCGAGCCTGTGGTCGCCTTCCGGGACCGCCGAGGAGGGCTGCGACTACGACGGCGGCGCCCTGGTCATGCGGACCGAATTCATGATCACGTGTGAGAACGGTCCCGACCAGAGCTTCTCCGGCGACATGACGATCCGGGTGCAGGCGCGGATGAGCCTGCGGTCGTGCGTGAACATCTACTTCCGGCTCAGCGAGGACGGCAGCAACGGCTACTTCGCGGGCATCTGCGCCCGCGATGTCTCGGTGAGCTACCTGAACGGATACCTCGAGGAGTCGGACACCGTCAGCGTGAACGACGGCACCTTGAAACAGCTGAAGATCGAGGAGAACGGCCCCCACGTGCTCGGGGTCGACGTGGTCAAGAACAGCGCCAAGATCTCGGTGGACGGCAAGACGCTGCTGACCAGCGACCTGTCCCGCGGCAAGTCCACCGGCGCCCGGCACACCGAAGGCAAGGTCACCTTCGGCGTCTCCGGCGGCAACGGCCCCGGCGTCAAGGTCAGCCTCCGCGACGCCCACATCACCGTGAAATGACCAGCACCGGCGTCCTCAGGCCTGGGTGCAGTGGGCGCGGACCGCTCCCCCGGCGATGTGGGGGTAGGTCATCGGGTAGCCGGCGGAGTAGCCACGGTTGGTGACCTTGACGCCGATCGTGCCGTTGCTGACCGGGTAGCTGCCCAGGGCGAGCCAGGAGCTGTTGTGGGCGCCCTGGGAGATGTACTTGTCGGGGGCGGGGCTGGTGTAGAGCGGGGAGCCGACACCGGTGCCGGTGAGGATGGACAGGTGCACCGGGGCGGCGGGTACGTCACGCGAGCTGGAGCTGGTCGGTACGTAGATCGACAGCGTGCAGTTCTGGCGGGCGGCGCCGACCTGGAAGCCGTACAGGATGGCCTGCCCTGCGGTGTCCTCGTGGGCCTTGCCGGACATCGGCATGTCGTCGAACCGGCCGTCGCAGCCGCCCTCGCGGGTGCTGCCGTAGGCGAGCGTCCACCACCCGGCGTCGCCCTTCTTGAACCAGCCGTGGTTCGAGTAGGACGTGCCCTTGCCGGTGCAGCCGAGGCCGGCGATCGCGTCGTACGTGACCGCTTTCGTCTGGGACTGCGGGGGCACCGTGGCCGGTGACGTCGCCGCCGTGGGGGTCGTCGCCGGTTGGGGCTTGGCGGCGGGGGCGGCTGCGGGGGGCGGGTTCACCGCTTCGCCGGCCACGGGTGCGCCGAGACCTTCGCCGGTCACGCCCGGGGTGGCCGGACTGGAGCCAGGGGCGCCGTTCGTGGTGGTGGTGCCGCCGCCGCCCCGCAGGAGTCCGGCGGGGAACTGCTGCTGTTCAGCTGCTGCGGGCGTACCCGACGCAGGGTCTTCGCCTTTGTCGTTGCTGGCAGCGGCACCGGTGATGGCGCCGGTGAGCAGGACCGCCACGACGCCACCCGTGGTGATCTGGGCGGGGCGGGAGCTCACGAAGAACCGCCAGCCTCGGCGCAGGGGGCTGCTGCTGGTGCCGGTGTGGTCATTGAAGTACATCAGGGGATTCCTTCCCGGCGCTGTGCGCCGTGACGAAGACCGAGTTCAGGCCGCCGGGCCGGCCGGGCTGCCGGGTGAAGCTGAGGTCGGCGGTGGTCAGGGTGCGCGATGCTGCCGTACGTGCCAGCGAGGCGGCCAGGGTGTGCGCACCGCGCGCCGTCCGATCGGTGAGTCCCACGGCCAGATCGGCGATCGCCGCACCCACCTCGTCGGGCACCTCGTGCCCGCGATCGGCGAGCCGGCGCACCGCCATCGCGGCGAGATCACCGGACGTGTACGGCGGCAGCTCCCAGCCGAGCGCGAACCATTCGGCGAGGCCGGGCAGCCGGCTCAGCAGGTGCGACCAGCGGCCGGGTTCCATCAGGAGAACGACGACCGGCGCGTCACCGCCCTCGCGTAGCCGGTCGAGCAGCGCATCGGCCACCTCACCCGACGGATCCGGGCCGTCCCAGCGGATCAGGAGCACACCACCGCCCGCATCCCGCCAGGCGCGCGCGACGAGGCTGCGTGCCTGGCCGGGCCATTGGACCTCCCAGTCGTGCAGCAGCGATACGCCGATCAGCTGACCGGACGGTACGAGGTCCAGTTCGGACAGGGCCAGTGCGTAGAGCCGGGCGATCTCGCGGCGGCCCGTTCCGGGTGGGGCGGTGAGCACGACGTTGGCATGCCGGGCCGGTGGCCGGGCAGCGCCGGAACGCAGCACCGACAGGGTCTCGCCGATCACGGATCGCAGGCCACCGAGTCCGGTCAGGTCGCCGAGCCGGCGCCAGGCCCGGCTCTCCTCGATGCGGGAGCGGGGATCCGCCGCTGCGCCGGGCCGCCCGGCGGAGGGGATCTCCATGCCGGCCAGGTCGGCGGCGAGGTCCGCGGCGGTGATCCGGTTGAGCTCGCTGTCCCGTGCCGGCGGGGCGCCGGCGAGCCGGGTCGCCTGGCTGTTCACCATCGACTCGAACAGCTTGCGGGCCACGCGGCCGTTGCCGAACGTCGGGCCCTTCGGCACTCGGCGGTAGAACTCGGTGACCGCCTCGACGGCGTCGTCGGTGAGTTCGTAGTAGTGCTTGCGGCACAGGTCCGTGGTGATCGTGACCAGTTCGTCGACGCTGTAGTTGGGGAACTCGACCGTGCGGGTGAACCGTGACGCCAGGCCCGGGTTCGACTCGAGGAAGCTCTCCATCAGCTCCGAGTAGCCGGCCACGATGACGACCAGCTCGTCGCGGTGGTCCTCCATCATCTTCATCAGCGCGTCGATGGCCTCCTGCCCGAAGTCCGGCCCGGAGCCGCCCGACCCGGCGGTCAGGGTGTACGCCTCGTCGACGAACAGCACCCCACCCATCGCCCGGGTGACCAGCTCGGTCGTCTTGATGGCGGTGGACCCGACGTACTGCCCGACCAGATCGGCGCGGGCCGCCTCGACCATGTGCCCCTTGGACAGCACACCCAGCTCGGCCAGCACCGAACCGTAGAGCCGCGCGACCGTGGTCTTACCGGTACCCGGAGGCCCCGCGAACACCAGGTGCCGGCTCATCGGCGGCATCGGCAGACCCAGCTTCCTGCGCATCTGCGCCATCCGGATCAGGTTGATGAGCCCGGTGACCTCCTTCTTGACACCGGCGAGGCCGACCAGGGTGTCGAGTTCACCGAGCGTGCCGGACTGCTCCTCGCCCCCGGCGTCGGCGGGCGGCGCCTGCTCGGCCACCTGCTCCGTGACGCGGGCCCGGCCGGTGTCCTCGACCAGGTCCTCCACCTCGACCCGGTGCTCGGCCGGCCGGGAGACCGCGACGCCGCGGCTGTCCCGCACGGTGCAGCGGACCAGCCGCACCGGTTCGGCAGATTCGACGTGTACGCCGTCCGCGCCGCTGCCGAGCACCTCGCACTCGGTGAGCGTGGCCGAGCTGCCCGCCTCGATCGTGATGCCGTGGCCGGCGGAGTTCCGGACGCGGCAGTGCCCCGCGGTCAACCGGCCACCCGAGGTCACCCGGATGCCGTCGGCGGGAGCGCCGGTGATCTCGCTGTCGCGTACCGAGAGATCGCTGTCCGTCTCGACGAGCAGGCCACCCCGGCAGGTGGAAGCCGTCAGAGCGGCCCGGGCACCGCCGGAGACCGACAGGTGCGCCAGGCCGGCCTCGGAGAGCACGACCCGGCTCGCGCCGTCCACCGTGATCCCGGCGCCGTCGGCCCGGAGCCGCGCGAACGTCGCCGTGGAGCCGCCGGTCACCACCGCCGCGTTCTCCCGGACCTCGCTGACCGTCAGGTCCTCGAACGTCGGGGCGGCACCGGCGTCGACACCGACACCGACCGCCGCGCCGGAGACCTCGCAGCCGGCGAACCGCGGGGTCGCGTCGGCGCCGACCTGGATCGCCGTGTGACCGGCGCCGGTGAAGACGCAGCCGGTGAACACCGCCGTGCTGCCTTCCGCCACGTGCGCCGACTGGATGCGGGCTCCCGTGAACGTGGAGTCGCTGACCGCCACGTCGCCGGTGCCGCGCAGATACAGGTCGATGCTCTGGCCGTCCTGCACGGTCAGCCGGGAGATCCGGATGCCGCCGCGGCCCTCGACCGCGATCGCCGGTTTGGCCGCCCCGGTGATCGTGCCGCCGTCGATCAGGCACCGGCCGGTGCCGTTGACGCCGACCCCGTTGCCGCCGGGCCGGCGGATCGTCGGCTGCCGCAGCGTCAGTGTGCCGGCCTCGGCGACCACCACGGCCGACGTGCCGGCGTCGTCGATGGTCACGCGTTCGAGGGTGCTCGGCCGCGCCGAGGTGACCACGACGCCGGCACCGGCGGGGTTGATCACCTCGCCGCCGCGCATCGCCAGGGAACCGTCCAGCCGGGACAGCAACGCCGTCCACGACGCGGCGCGGATCCTGCACGAGTCCAGTGCCGCCTCGCCGCGCTGCACGTCGACGGCGGCGAGCTTGGGGTCGTCGCTGGCCAGGGAGAGCCCGTGCAGGGTCACCCCGGCGCCGTTGACCACGAGCACGCTGCCCTCGGTGACGGACACCTCGACGGTGCCGGGGCCGTCCTCGGCGCTGATCGTGACCCGTTTGCTGACGGTGAGCCGCTCGGTGTAGCGGCCGGGGTGCACGCTGATCGTGTCGCCGTCCCCGGCGCGGGCCAGCGCGGCGCCGATCGTCGAGTGCGCGCCGGGCGTACCCGGGGCCACGGTGTGGATCTGCCGGCTCACGATCGTTTCCCTTCCGCATCCGACAGCATTCCCGGCAGCGCGCCGACGCGGCCGGCCGCAGCGGCGCCGACCCGGCCGGACGGTTCCCGGCCCGCCCAGTCCTCGGCCCGGCGGCGCAGCGCACCGCCCGCCACCTCGTCGAGGAACGCGCGGTCGCGGCCGACGCGGCCGTCCGCGCCGATCTCCTGGGCGGACAGCTCTCGCATCAGGACCCGGCCGCGTGCCCCGTCGCGCGGCTCCTCGGCCTCGAGCACGACGAAGCTGGTGCCCGGTGCGAACACCACCCGGTCGGCGCCCTCCGCCGGTTCCAGGGCCCGGGTCCGGCGACCGGTCATCGACCAGACCAGCACGTCGGTGTCGCCGGTCAGGTCGGCGGACGGTTCGGCGAGAGCGCTGAGGAAACCCCATTCGGTGAACAGCTTGGCGTCACGCAACAGGTCCCACTGCGCGGCGACGGGTGACGCGGGGATGACGGCCGGGCCGCGGTGCGAGGGCATCCGGGCCAGGCCGGCGGCGGCGCACCGGGCGAGCGGCACGTGCGGTCCCTTGGCTGCGGCCCGCAACCCGGCGTCGATGGTGGCGCCCTGCGGGGACAGGAACAGCCGCAGGGCCACGGCGTCGACCACGATGTCGTCGCGTTCGCCGGCCTCCGCCGTCTGCAGGCCGGGCAGCTCGGACAGCACGCGGGCGACGGAGCTGGACACCGCGTCGAACTCGCGGCTGAGGGTGCGGCGCAGCCAGGCCCGTTCGTCCGACAGGTCCTTGTCCCGCACCACGCCCGCCGCGGCGGGGACGGGCGCGGCCTGCCGCCGGACGCCGACGTCCACCGGCCCCGGCGCAGCTACCGGCGCCGTCCCGGCAGGTGGCTCGGGCGGTGTCGTCATCGCGGGTAGCTCGGCCGGTGCCGTCATCGCGGGTAGCTCGGCCGGCGCTGTCATCGCGGGTGGCTCGGCCGGCGGGGCGAGCGCGGACACCTCGGGCGCCGCTGTCATTGCAGGCGGCTCGGCCGGCGGGGCGAGCGCGGACACGTCGGCCGGTGCGGCCAGGGCGGACAGCGCTGCTATCGCGGGCAGGTCGGCCGGCGCTGCGATCGAGGGCAGGCCGGCCGGCGCGAACGGCTCCGGTGGCTCGACCGGTGCGGGGTGATCGGGGATCGGTTGCGCAGCGGGCATCCTCAGCAGCGTCGTCGGGTCCTCCGTCGCCACGACCGCGGTGGGCTCCTCGGCCGCCGTCCTTCCCGCGGGGCCCGGCAGCGGCACGACCGCCGACCATCGTGCGGCGACGTCGATGCCGGTAGTCCGGTCGTCGGCGGGTCGTTCCGTCAGCCAGGCGACCGCCGCCGAGGCCGCCACCACCACAGCGGTGCCGCGGGTGGCCGGGTCCATCCGGGCGAGGACGTCGCCGGCGAGCGTTCGCATCCGGTCGGAGCGTTCACCTGCGCTGTCGTCGAAGATGAACGCCGGGAAGTCGGGGCGGGCCATGGCGGTGCGGATCCGCTCGGCGCCGGGCGGCACCTCGATCGGCCGGACCCACAGGCCCGCCTGCACGACCTCGACCACTGCGTCCGGGGCGTACCAGTAGACCCTCGGCTCGGTCGGCTCGCCGAGGACCAGCGGCGACCACCAGCTCATCAGCCGCGGTGGTGCGGCCTGAGATTCGGCGCGGGGCTGGTAGCCCAGCTCCATGGCGTACGTACGCCAGCCGAGGCCTCCTCCCGGCGTGACGGTGTAGAGCTCGAGGGCCGTGGCGTCGCCGAGTGGCAGCCCGGCGAAGCAGGCCACCGGCTCCCCGAGCAGGTCGGCGAGGACCTGCCCGAGCGCTTCGCCGTGCGGCTGCTGCACCGGCCCGTACCCGACGAAGCGGACCCGGGACCGGGTCTCGCCGGACAGCGTGCGCCAGAAGCGGGCGATGTCGTCGAGCGACAGCGGTGGGCGGCCGGGACAGCCGAGCAGGACCGACATCCGGTCGGGCAGGCACGGCATCGAGGCGACCAGCCAGCGCCAGTGATCCGCCACATCGGCGGCGTCGTGGGAGTCCCGGAGCCATACCCCGGCGGGCAGCGGTTCGGCGATCCCGGCCGCACCGGTCCGCAGCGGTTCGGTCGAGGCGTCGTCCCAGACCGGCCGGGGGAATCGTTTGGCCTCCCAGCGGGGTACGCGGCCCGGCAGGTGACGTACCCATCCGCTGCTCTGCCCGGCGTGCACGAAGAGCTGGCCGGACTTGGCGCGGACCAGTTCGCCGTAGGGTGCCAGGACCGGGCGGCCGAGCCGGTCCGACAGCCACTGCCCTGCCAGCCGGGCCATCTCGGGGTGCTGACCGCACACGACCAGCCGGATGCCGCGCCGGCCGCGACGCCCGACCGCGGCGGCGACCGATTCCCAGATGCCGAGGGGCTGCTCCCCCTGCAGGTCGAGCACCAGCACGTCGTTGTCGTCATCGGGGCGTACGGCGAACGCGAGGGTCCGGGCCTCCTCGCTCATCCGGTCGTCGGTGGACAGGACAGTGGCGTTGCCGACGGTGTTACGGGTGATCCCGCTGACGTCGGCGGGCTGGCGGCGGCCGATCGGTGAACGCATCATGAGCCCTCCTCGGTGGCGGTCAGGGCGGCTCGGCTGAGCGCCGGGCCGGTGGGGAGCGCGGTCAGCCAGGGTGCGGGGATCCCGATCTGCGGGCCGCTGAGCCGCAGCGAGGACAGGACGTTCTCGCCGCTGACGTCGTAGCGGACGCCGTCCTCGGTGATGAGCCACGGTTCGGGGGTCTGTTGGGTGGTGGGTATGGGCAGGGCGTACGCGAGGACCGCACTGCCGGGGGCCAGTACCGCCGGTGGCGTACCGGCCCGGTATCCGCGGGCGCTGAGCACGAGCTCGGCGCCGGCGGGTGATTGCCGCAGGCACAGTGCTCCCCCGGCGGGGTCGCGGAAGGTGACGCCGGCCAGTGCCGACAGGAAGCCGGTCAGCGAGCGGTCGGTGGAGGCGGGCGCGGTGACGATGTCCGCGGCGCTCAGCGCGACCGGCGGGGAGCTGACCGCTTGCAGGAGGGTGAAGGCGGTCTCGCTGACCGGTGCCAGGCCGTCGGATCGCAGGACGAACCGCTGCGCACCACCGCCGGCCTGGGTGAACACCTGACCGATCCGGTACGGGTGCCCGGCCACCTTCGGGCCCTTCGCACCGTGCTTCGGCACCTTCGGGATGGTTATGGGTTCCCCGTCGGCCACCGCGTCGAGCCAGATCGCGGGCGCGGTGGCGGGGGTGGCTCCGGCGGCGCCCAGGGCGATCGGCACGGCGTCGTCGGCGATCTCGGATTTCGTGCCACGCCACAGCAGGTAGCGCTTGCCGGCCGAGGCGACCAGGGTGAACTCGCCCGGCGCGAGCGGGGTCGCCGGTGCGGCCGGGTCGAGGTCGAGCCGGACCGTCCTACCGGTCAGGCAGGCCATCCAGGGGCCGCCGACCAGGTCTGCGGCTGCCGGCAGGACCTGGGGCGCGCCGGGCAGTCCGATCACCGGGCCGCGTGGCACACCCCGCAGTGCGGTGTGCGAGACGAGTTCGACGGTCGCCGAGGGGCCTTGCAGCAGCAGCGCAGAGGTCATGTTGCGTACGGGCAGCAGCTTCCCACCGGCGAACACGTATCGGTCGCCGCTCTCCTTCTCGACGATGATCGTGCCGGGCCGGCGCCATGACGTGTCGCCGCCGGGCACCAGCCAGCCGTAGACGGCGTACCCGCCGACGACGAGGACGGCGAGCAGGACGCCGGTGAGCAGTCCGACGACCGGGCGCTGGAAGGGGTTGTCGACGCCCGCCGAGTCGCCGGCGACCAGTGAGTTGCTCATGCGGGTCATCTGGAACTGGTGGGCGTGGACGTGGTCCCGCTGGGTCTGCACGGTGGAGTCTCCTAGCCGGACTAGCCGAACAGACCGCGTGCCCAGGCGTACGCGCCGAGCAGCTGGAGCAGTAACGGAATCAGTGCCACACCGGTGATCACGTCGCCGGCGCCGGCGAGGAACTCCCAGATCGGCAGCAGCCGGCGTGGCCACGGCCGGGTCGCCGCCATCACCAGGACGCCCAGCAGCACCGCGAGCCCGGCCAGCAGGACGCTGCGGGCGAGCGGGCCGGTGTTGCCCGAGAGATGCGCGACGACCAGCACGAATCCGGTGGTCGCGGCGGCGACGAGCGCGAGTCGTTGCCCGGCACCGAAGAACGAGCGGGCGCGCAGGGCGAGGGCGCCGGACAGCACCGTCACCAGGGACCAGCCGATCCACCCACCGGCCCGCATGATCTCGATCTGCAGGTACGGCATCAGCAGGCAGGCGCTGAGCACGACGGTGGTCAGGTAGCCGTCCGCCGCGTCGGTCCTGGCCTCCAGGTCACCGGCGGGCTGCGGTTCGTTGTCGTAGTGCAGCTCCTCGCCGGATTTGGGGAGCTGGACGCCGCGGAGCCGGGCCAGGCGCAGGGCTGCCTTCGGCGCGGACACGACCATGACGAGGCCGGTCGTGGCCAGCAGTCCCGCCAGTCCCGGCACGGTCAGCCCGGCCTGCGCCGACAGTCCGAGCGCGTGCACCACTTCGGTGCCGGTGAGCACGAGCAGCGCTATCCCGCCGGCGCTGAACACCGTGGACATCGCCCGATCGCGGCCCGGCCGGGCGCTCGACAGTCCGGCGGCCAGCAGCCCGGTGCCCGCCAGGAGACCGGCGACGCCGGTGAACGCGATGGTGCCGCCGCCGATCAGCACGGCGCCGAACACTCCCAGCGCGACCACGGTCAGCACGAGGAACAGCGGTCGCCGGTACTCCGGTTGCCAGCGGTCGGCGCGCCGGTTGACCGCGGTCGCGATCCCGTCGGCGAGGTCGTCGAAGTCGAGCTCCGGCAGCGAGTCCTCGACCGGGCGCAGGTACAGCTCCTCGCCCTCCAGCCAGTCCAGCGACTCGGGGGTGCCGGTCGGGTCGAAGGGCGCGCCACCGATGCGCTGCAGAACCCAGCCCCCGTCGTGGGCGGATTCCGCGGCCGAGGCGACCAGCGTCGGCAGGAGTTCCGACACCGTGACGGTGGCCGGCACGGCCAGGTCGATCCGGCGGTCGCCGGCGACCACGGTGACCCTGCAGACGTCGGCGGTCAGCTTGGTCATGCGGGGACTCCCTGCGGCGAGCCGGCCGTGACCAGGCCGGTCTGGATCAGTTTCACCGAGCGGCGGGTGACGAGCTGGGCCCGCCCGGGTGGCAGCTTGCGCGGGGCGGCCTCACCGAGGAAACGGCCCTCTTCCTTCGGGTACGACAGCAGCAGCCCGGGATTGCCGAGTTCCCAGATCCGGCGCAGAACCGGGTCCATCATGGCCCGCATGCTGCCGGACGTGCTGCGGGCGATCACCAGGTGCAGCCCGATGTGGGCGCCCTGGGCCAGCAGCGGCAGAAGCGGTTCGAGCACCGAGCCCGCGCCCATGCCGCCCTTGCCGAGCAGTTCGTAGTCGTCGACCACGACGAACAGTTCGGGGCCGGTCCACCAGTCGCGCCGGCGCAGCTGGTCGGCGCCGACCTCCTGCCCGGGCAGCCGCGGGTTCATGGAGATGGCGGCCTGCTGGGCGAGCTTGTGCATGTCGTCGGCGGTGATCGCGTATCCGGCGCGGTACCGGGCGGGTATGACCGCGTCGAGGTCGCGGCGGGAGTCGCCGACCACGACCTTCACCTCACCGGGGGCGTACCGGTCGGTGATCGCCTTGAGGACCAGGCGCAGGACGTTGGTCTTACCGGTCTCGTTGTCGCCCATGACGAACAGGTGCGGGCTGGTCAGGAAGTCGTGCCAGACCGGGCTGAGCCGCTGCTCGTCGTGGCCGAGGCAGACCTGGAAGCCGTCGCGGGCGGCGGGCAGGTCCGCGGCCGGCAGGTGGGTCGGCAGCAGCCGGACCGGCGGGGCTGCCGGGCCGGACCAGAACGTGCGGATCTCGTCGATCAGTGCCCGGGTGGCCTCGCCGAGGTCGTCCGTGCCGGTCCGCCCGTCGAGCCGGGGCAGGCCGGCCAGGAAGTGCAGGCCGGCGCCGGTCATGCCGCGGCCGGGCCGGTTCGGGACGAGCGCCGCCTTGCGCGAGCCGACCTCGGATTCCATGGTGTCGCCGAGGCGCAGCTCGAACTTGGTGCCGAGCAGGTCGCGCAGCCAGGTGCGGATCTCCGACCAGCGGGTGGCGGTGACGACCACGTGCACGCCGAACGACAGGCCGCGCGACGCCAGCTCGTTGACCCTGGTCTCCAGTTCGCCGAAGTCCGACTTCATCGTGAACCAGCCGTCGATCAGCAGGAAGACGTGGCCGTACAGGTCGGTGATCTCCCCGCGGGCGCGGGCGCCCAGATAGGCGCCGATCGAGTCGAAGCCGTGCTCGGCGAAGAGCATCTCCCGGCGTTCGAGGAGCTGCCGGAGCTCCTCGACGGTCCGTACCACCCGGTCGCGTTCCATCCGCGACGAGATCGATCCGACGTGCGGCAGCCCGGCCAGTGCGGAGATGCCACCCCCGCCGAAGTCCAGGCCGTAGAACTGGACCTGCTCCGGGGTGTGGGTCAGAGCGAGGGCGAGCACGAGGGTACGCAGCAACGTCGATTTCCCGCTCTGCGGTGCCCCGGCGATCCCTACGTGCCCGTCGGCGCCGCTCAGGTCCGCGCGCAGCAGTTCGCGTACCTGGTCGTACGGGCGGTCGACGATGCCGACCGGCACCCGCAGCCGGCCGCGCAGCGTGGCGTTGTCCACGGTCATGCCCAGCTGGGGATGGGGCACGACGCTGGGCAGCAGCTCGTCCAGGCCGGACGGCGCGGACAGCGGCGGCAGCCACACCTGCCGGGCGGGCGGTCCCGCACCGGCGAGCCGGTCGATGAGCACCTCCATCAGCCGGGCCTGGGCCGGCTCGGGGGCCGGCCCGTCGACGCTCTCCGGCACCTCGATCGGCTCGGCGGGCTCCGGCTCGGGTAGCCGGGCGACGCCGAACGGAACCACCTCGACGCCGACGCCCGTCGCGCCGCTGTCCGGCCGATGGCCCGCCGGGCGCTGGTACGGGCCGGACACGTACGCGCTCTTGAACCGCACCAGGTTGCTGATGTCCAGTTTGAGGTATCCGTTGCCCGGTTCGGACGGCAGTTCGTAGGCGGCACCGGTGCCGATCACCGCACGGGACTCCATCGAGGAGAAGGTGCGCAGGCCGATGCGGTACGACAGGTGGCCCTCGACCCGGTTGATGCGTCCCTCGTCGAGACGCTGAGAAGCCAGCAGCAGGTGTACGCCCAGGGACCGGCCCAGCCGTCCGATGGAGACGAAAAGATCCATGAACTCGGCCTTGCTCGACAACAGCTCGGAGAACTCGTCCACGATCAGCAGCAGCACCGGGAACGGCGCCAGCGGGGCACCGGCGCCGCGGGCTTTCTCGTAGTCGAACAGCGACGCGTACCCACTCGCGCGCAGCAGTTCCTGGCGGCGCGTCATCTCGCCGTTCAGCGCGTCCTGCATCCGGTCGACCAGGGGTAGCTCGTCGGCGAGGTTCGTGATCACCGCGGAGGTGTGCGGCAACTTCTCCATGCCGATGAACGTCGCGCCGCCCTTGAAATCGACCAGGACGAGGTTGAGGATCTCCGAGCTGTGGGTCACGGCGAGGGCGCAGACCAGCGTACGCAGCAACTCGCTCTTGCCCGAGCCTGTCGCACCGATCAGCAGGCCGTGCGGGCCCATGCCGCCCTGCGCCGACTCCTTCAGGTCGAGTTCGACGACCTCGCCGTTGTCGGTCACGCCGATCGGCACGCTGAGCCGGGCGCGCTGGGTCTGCCGGGGGCGCCAGAGGGCGTTCACGTCGAACGCGTACGCGTCCCGGATGCCCAGCAGCGACGTCAGCTCGAAGTCCGACTCCAGCGAGTCGTCGACGATCTCCAGATTGCCGCTGGTACGCCGCGGCGCGAGCAGCCGCGCGAGGGTCTCGGCCTCCCGCACGGACAGGTCGTCCCGGGTGGCCCGGCCGGTGTGGTCGCCGACCGGGAACTCGATGTGGTCCTGCGCCATGCTCAACCGCAGCACCTTGGGCCCGCCGGGCAGGCGCCCGGTGATGTCCAGCAGCACGGTGTTGTGCAGGCCGGCACCGAGCAGCCGGGAGCTGTCCGGGATCTCCACCCGGTCGGCCACCACGACCACGAACGGCTCACCGGCGCTGGGCCTGGCCGCCCGGTCGTGATCACCGCGATCGGTGAACTCGGTCCCGAGCAACGTCAGCAGCTCGTCGTGGTCACGGGCGAACAACCGCAGCGGCCCCGCGGCATCGCCCTGCGCCGGATGCGCGTTGTGCGGGAGCCACTTGACCCACTCCCACTCGTCCCCGGCGGTGTCCCCGGTCAGGACGGCCACTCGCAGCTCGTCCGGGGCGTGCAGGGTGACCAGCTGGGCGACCACGGCACGGGCCAGCGCCGTCGCGGGGCCCGCGAGCCCGGCGAACTCGACGCTCGTGAAGCTCCGCAGGCTGATCGCGGTGGGGACGCCGGGAACCGTCCGGTAGGCCTCGGTGAAGCGCCGCAACGAGATCGACGACAGCGGTTCCAGATCCTCGACCGGCTTCGTCGACGGCGGCACGTACCGTACGGCCGAACTGTGCCTGCCGAGCCCGATCCGGACCCGTCCGAAGTCGTCGTGGGCCGGTCGGCGTTCCCACAACCGGTTGCCGTCCACGAACGTCCACAGTGTTCGGGGATCGGGGTTGTGCCACAGCACCGCCTGCCGCTGCCGGCCGGCGGCTTCTCGCGCCTTGCCGCGCAGTTGCGCGAGATAGCGCAGGTAGTCGCGGCGCTCGGAGCGCATCTTGCGCTTGCGCTCACCGGCGGCCCGCCCGATCTGGACCACACCCATGACCAGCATGCCGGCGGCCATCAGACCGCCGGAGAGGTAGGCGACCGACGACCGGTTGAACGCGCCGTACATCATGATCATGCCGCCCATGCCGAGCCCCATCGGCACCACGGTCAGGAACGACCGCATGTCCATCGGAGCCGGCTCGGCCATCACCGGCGGCTCCTGCAACTCGACCTCGCCGGCAGGCTCTTCCGGACCCTCGGCGCGAGGCGGGCGCTTGACGATGACCGTGCTCATCCGATGACCCCGGGTTCTTCACGGTCGCCTGCCCAGGCAAGCCGATCCTGCGTCAGCAGATCCGCCGCACGACGCTCCGCCGGCGGCTCCTCGTCCTCGTCGGGCTCGTTCCCGGGTTCGTCTGTCATGCCTTCCTCGGCCCAGTACGCCGCGAGCTCCTCGTCGCTCAACGTGTCGGCGCTCACCGCGTACACCTGCGGGGTCTCCTCCACCTCCCCGGAGATCACCGCGGCCGGGTCGATCCGCCGGGGACGCCAGGCAGCCAGCTCAGTACGCTCGCCCGGGACCGGCCCTTGCGCCGGCCGTTCGAGGTCGTCCGTCGCCCAGTACAGCTCGCCGTCGTCCCACGAGTCCGGATCGTCGTCGCCATCCCCGTCGGCGACGACCGCTACGAAGTCGTCGTCGTCCGGGCCGTCCCCGTCGTCATCGGATGGTCCCGGGCTGTTTCCTTCGGCGGGCTTGGTCTCGCGGTCACCCTTCCGCGGGGACGTCACGCCCTGCGGCGACGTCATCCCGGTCGGGGCCGGTGCTGCGGGCGGGGCCGGTGCTGCGGGCGGCGGCAACAGGAACGCTGCGATCGGCAGAACCCCGTGATCGTCACGGTGTGCGGTGTCGGCGTCGGCGCTGTGCGGAGGTGCGGTCTGTCCGCTCGAGGAAGCCTGACCTGGCTGCGCGGCCGGGCTTGCCTGCGCGGCCGGTGTGGCTGAGGGCGAAGTCTGGGGCGTGGGAGCGGGTGCCTGAACAGGCGCCGGGGCAGCGGCGACTGGTGGCGTCATCGGTGGGACCGGCAGGACGCCCCGGTTGAGCCACAGCTCGTCGTCGGCCGATGTCGTGCGTCCATCCCGATCGGCCGTGCCCGGTGCAGGTTCCGCACCGGATGGCGACGGGGTGGTCTCCATGCTGCTCGGGGCCGGGGCCGGGGCCGGGGCCGGGGCCGGGGCCGGGGCCGGGGCCGGGGCCGGGGTTGGGGCCGGGGCCGGGGTTGGGGCCGGGGTTGCGGGCGTGGGCTCCGCTCCGGCCGGCGCGTGCGGCGTGGCCTCGGGGGCGGCGGGTGACTCCCACGGCTCGGCGCCAGCTCTCACCAGGCCTGATGCCTCCGAGCGCGCCGGGCCGGCACCCGCAGCCGCCGCCGCAGGTGGAGACATCGGCGGCATCTGCTGACCGGGCTGAGCGCCGGCGGGCGCGTCCGGCGCACCACCGGTGACCTCGCCCTCCTGCCACGGCGTCGTGCCCGCGCTGACGAGACCCGAGGCGTCCGAACGCTCCGGGCCCGCGCTCGTTCCGGCGGGCGGCGACATCGGGGACATCGGTGGCATCTGCTGACCGGGCTGAGCGCCGGCGGGTGCGTCCGGTACGCCACCGGCGACCTCGCCCTCCTGCCACGGCGCCGTGCCTGCGCTGACGAGACCCGAGGCGTCCGAACGCTCCGGGCCCGCGCTTGTACCCGCGGGCGGCGACATCGGCGACATCGGTGGCATCTGACTGCCCGGTGCAGCACCGCCGGGTGCGTCCGGCGCACCGCCGGGGACCTCGACGTCCTCCCACGGCGTCACACCCGCGTTCACCAGACCCGAAGCATCCGAACGTTCGGGGCCGGTGCTCGTACCGGCCGGAGGGGACATCGGCGACGCCGGCGGCAGTCCCGCGCCGGAGCCGGCCGACGACCCGGAGTTCAGGCCGGCCGGCATCGACCCGCCGAGCGAGACACCACGGGGCACGGAAGCCGGCGGCAGGGTGACGCCACCCACGGGCTTGGGCACGGTCGAGCCTGACGACCCGCCCACACCGGTGGACGGTTTTGGCACGGAGGACGTGGGTCCCGAGCCCGTCGCGCTGCCCGGCGGCTTCGGCACGGACACCGTGGGCACCGGCGGCAGGGGCGTCGAACCCGAGCCGGTCCCCGTCCCGGTCCCCGTGCCGCTTCCGGTCCCCGTTCCGGTGCCGAAGCCCGGGAGCCCGCTTCCCGCACCCGGCAGTGGTATTGCGAAGACGGGCGGCTTCACGCTGCCCGTGCCGCCCGGTGAGGTCGAGCCACCTCCACCTCCACCGCTGCTACCGCCACCGAGTTCCGGGACCTCGACGTCCGGGACGTCCGGGACGGCGCTACCTCCACCGCCACCTCCGCCGCCGGCTGAGCCGGTCTTCGGTGGGGTCGACACGCCGCCGGTCGGGGCCTTCAGCTCCGGGGTCGGCGTGTTCGCGCCCGGGGTCGGCGTACCGCCTCCGCCCGGAGTGGGTGTCTTGACATCGGGGGTCGGCACGTTCGTACCGCCGCCCGGCCCGTCCGGGGACCCGGGGTTCTCCGGGGTCTCCGGGGTGGACGTCACCGGTTTCGGCACCTCGGGCTCGGTGATCACCAGCTCGTACGTCGGCACGAGCTGGTCCATCACGCTGCGCAACGTGTCGGTCAGGGCCTGCGCGACCTCTTTGTCGTTGTTGATGTAGATCACGCCGCCCCGGACCGGCACATGCCGGTTCGCCACGGCCCAGTTGCCGTAGTAGGTGACGTACTCCGCGGCCATTCGCCGGGCCCAGTCGAGATTGTTCGCCAGCGTGTAGAGCTGGGTCGGGTACGAGCTACCCACCCCGGAGTTGCCGCCGTTGTTGGCCGTGACGTGGGCGTCGATGTGGTTGTGCAGGTCGGTCATCTTGTCGCGGAACGCGATCGCCGCCGACCCCTGCCAGGACCCGTCCTCCCCGGCGAGCGCCTCGGTCCACCCGTTCAGGTCGTCCCGGATACCGATCAGGGTGTTCTGAATGGTCCCGTACCAGTCGCCGGCCACCTTGAGCGAGTTCGGGTCGACGTTGGCGGCACCCCGTGCGGCAGCGGCGGCGTCCCCGTTGTTCCCCGTACTGACCGATCCCCAGAGATGACGGTAGATCTCCTCCCACGACATGCTGCCGTAGTCGTTGCCCTTCCCGGCCGCGCTCGTGTCACCGCCCGGGGAGGTGGTGTGACGCCCGCCGGCATCGATGATCTCGTTGGGGCCGGGAGTCGGTTCGGGGTCGCCCATGATGACACTGCGCTCTCAGGAATCGGCTTGCGTACGGGTGGACTCAGATCACTTGCCCGCGGACGGGCTGTCGTCGCTCAAACCTTCGATGCGCCCGAAACTGCCGGCGAACTCGTTGCTGATGTCCTCGGCGGTGACCTTGTTGGCATCCTCGGTCGCCTCGTACTTCAGGATCACCGCGTTCATATCGGTCTGGACGCTCGTGAACGATTCGGCGACGTCCTTGAGGAAGCTCAAGGTGGACGGTGTCAGCCCACCGTCACCTTCCACCGCGTTGTAGATGACCGCGCCGTTGTAGAAGGTTCCCGGTTTGATCACACCCGCCGCACTGAATCCTTTGTGGACCTCCGCGACATAGCTACGGAACTCGTCCATCCGGGTCGCATAGGCCCGCAGGTCGGCGATGTTGACCGCGACGTGGTCGCCCTCTTTCGCCGACGACAGCTCCGGCCGCCGCGAATGCTGCCAGGGCGTCGGGCTGGCCCAGTACGGCCCGCCCGTACCCACGGGGGTCATCTTGTCCGGACCGCCGGGATCCTGGGCGCCCGGGATGCCGACGTCGGAGTCGGGCTTCGGGCCACGGGCCTCGGCGTCGTTCTCCGCCTGCTGCCTGTTCGCAGCGCCATCGATGCCGGCCATGCTACTTCTGCCAGACGCCGCGAGCGATCGACTCGGCGTTGATATAACCCTCGGTGATGTTCGTCAGCGCCGTCTGCGCGTTCGTGAATGCCTGCGCCATCTGCTGTGCGGCGCTGTTCCATTCGGTCTTGGCGGCCTGGTACTCCACCTGGGCATCACCGGTCCATTCGGCCAGCTGGGCATTGCAGTAGGTTTCCAGCTCGGACAGTTCACCGGTGATATTCGTGTTGATGGTCAGCATCTCGTGAAGCGTCTGCTGGGCAACCGCGAAATTGAACGTGTACGACATCGGATCGTTCCTTTCGACAGAGCGGGCCGGGTGCTAGGAAAGGTCCAGACCCCCGCCGAAGTCTCCGGCGATCTGGCTGGCTTCCTCTTCCTGCTGGGTGTAGAGCTTGACGTTGACGCCCATCGACTCGGAGAGCCCGATCAGCGCGTTGATGACCCGCTGGAAGCCCGCCTCCCACGAGTCCATCGCCGTGTTGAACCTGGTCGAAGCATCGCCCGTCCAGGATGTCTGCAGCGCCGCCATCTCCTGGTTCACGGTGCGGAGCTGGTTGATGTAAGACTCGACGGTTCCGTCCAGCTTGGTCGCCGCAGCGTGCATGCCCGGCGTTGTGGTGCTGACCGAATTGGCAGCCATAAACGTCCTCCTCGACTCGTTGCAGCAGTTCGCCATCCTCCGGGAACGCACTTCATTTGCTCTTGACGGCGTCTTGATCGCGCGAGTCCGCAAAGAAGTAAGAAAGAATCAAGTGGGGCGTCGTAGCGTGGCCCGCTGATCCGCACGCCTGCTACGGAAAGCACGGTGACCCCATGAGCACCGGACAGGACCGCCTCCTCGAGAACCTGTTCGAGGAGTACCAGCAGCAACGCAGCAAGCTCACCGACCTGCACCGGCAGATGCGGGAGATCTCGGCGACCGCGGTGTCCCCCCGCCACGAGGTGTCGGTGACGGCCAGTCACACCGAGGGCGTGACCGACATCCGGTTCACCGGCAGCGGCTACCGCCGGCTCGCGCCCCAGGAGCTCTCCGACCTCGTGATGGCCACGGTGCGCGAAGCCCGGGACAAGGCCCGCGACGAGGCCGCGACGGTCATCGCCCCGGTGCTGCCCGAGGGCATGAACGCCCGGGACCTCGTCTCCGGCCGGATCGGCGCCGACCAGCTGATGCCCGCCGACGGTCCCCGCCTGCCGACGGTCGTCCGCGAACACCTCGAACGGAAGGCCTGACATGCCGGACCGGGTGCTGTCCGTCGACCCCGAGGCGCTGATCGGGATGGCGCAGCCGTACCACTCGGCCGCTGAGGTGTTCCAGCAGTTGGAGCATCGGGCCCAGACGATGCTGGCCCGCTATCAGGGCGCGTGGGGCGACGACGACATCGGCGCACAGGTCGACCAGCACTACCGCCAGGTCCTGACCATGATCGCGGACAGCGCCGGATCGGTGCGCTCGGACCTCGTCTACCACGGCGACGGGCTGCGTACCACGGGCAAGGTCTTCGCCGCGGCGAACGAGCACGCCGAGCAGTCGAGTGCCGCCCTGGCCGCGGCTTTCGTCCCGTTGGAGGGTCACGCCGCGTCCGCCGCCGAGGTTTCACAACCGGCGGCAGAGCTGCCCCCGGCCGGCTGACCCAGGAGACGTACGGTGCCAGGCCTGACGATTCCCGACGACCCGAACTACCGGTGGGTCTACACGGCGATCCTCGCCGTCTCGGGTGAACAGTTCCCGAAGGCCGACGAGGTCGAGCTGCGCGCGATGCGGGACGAGCTCATCCAGTTCGTGGGCGACTTCATCTCCGCCGGCAGCAACGTGTCCGGCCTCGGCGCAGGCGCCCTGAACAACTGGTTCGGCAGCACCGCCGAGGGTTTCCAGGACTCGGCCGGCCGGATCACCGACGGACTCCCTGACGTCGCCGTCGCGGCGCAGCAGATGTCGGTCGACGTCGGCAACTTCGCCCTCGACACCGAGCAGACCAAGTACACGATCATCATCGCGATGATCTCCACGGTCATCGACGTCTTCATGGCCCTGGCCTCAGGCTTCCCGTACCTCGTACCCGGCGAGATCCAGATCGGCGGCGCCGTCGTCCGGGCCATCGTCAAAGCCTTCCGCGCCCGCCGCATCACCGAGACAGGCCGGCACGTGCCGAAAGCGGTCGAGGGCGCGGGCACGCGCGGCGTACGCAAAGAGGGCTCGGCGAACTGGATCGTCAAGGGCGTCAAGGAGATCGTCGAAGAGGGCGCCGAGGAAGGTGCGGAGAACCTCGCCGCCCAGAGCATCCAGGTCTTCGAGGGCAACCGCCATGACATCAACGGTTCAAGCGTCGGCGTGGACATCATCGTCGGCGGGATCGCCGGCGGCGCCAGCTCGGCCGCCCACAAAGCCATCCACAAGGCCTCCCCAAGAGCCGCGAACAGCGCCCTCGGCCACGGCGCCTCCGGCACCATCGGCGAACTCCCGGTCGAGTACGCCGCCGCCGCAGCCATGGGAGGCGGCACCGACGGCATCACCCCGTGGGCAACAGCCTCCTCGAGCTTCATCACCAGCGGCCTGACCCAGGGCGCCCACGACATCGGCCAGGCCATGGGCGGCAACCCCCGCGACAGCCAGGGCCGCCCCACCGCCGCAGACTTCGACCACGAGGCGTTCATCGCCGAGCCGACATCCCCGGCCGGCGACGGAACCGCCACCCCACCGGCGGGCGGGACCACAGTCCCGCCCGCCGGTGGCACCGGAAACACGGCCACCCCCCGCGGCACGACCGGATCCGGCGGCACGACCGGATCCGGCGGCACAGCCGGTGGCTCCAACGGCGGTGGCCCTGCGGCGCCGGTTGGCCCTGCAGCTACCGCCGGCGCTGGTGGAGGCAGCTCCCCGGACCGCAGCAACCCCAGCACCAGCGCGGGCAACGGAAGCGCGGGCAACGGCACCAGTTCGACCGGCGGCGGTAAGGGCGGGTCGGTCGACGGGACCGGCGCCCCCAGCAGCACCAACGGCAGCGGCAGCGGTGGTGAGGCCACCGGCGGCGCGCCGACCGGCGGTACGGGAGATGCGGAGGGCCTCCGTAACGACGCACCGGTCAGTTCCGGGCTCGAGGGCTTCAGCAATGGCTCCGCACCGTCCGCCACACCGGCGGCTGCTACCGGTGGTTCGGCGGCATCCGGCAGCCCTACCACCACGAACAGCACAAGCACTCCCACCGGGCCGCAAGGCACCACCCCCGGAGGCACACCCAACGCTGCGGGCAACGTCCCTCGGGGTGCAAGCACCAACGTCGCATCCACAGCGCCCTCGGCGGGCATGCCGTCGTCCACTCCCTCCGCGGGCTCAGCGCCAACGACCGGATCGTCGAGCGGCGCACCTCCCACGGGCGCCGGTAGTCCCACGACTGCCGGAAGCGGCGTCGGCACAGCAGGCCGCCCCACCGCCCCGTCGGCGTCGAACTTCGGTTCCGTGACGACATCCACCGACGCCCCCACATCGTCCAGTCAGCCCAGCCAAACCAGTCAGTCCAGCCAGCCCGGTCAGTCCAGCCAAGCCAACCAGCCCGGCCAGTCCAACCAGCCCGGCCAGCCCGGCCAGCCCGGCACCGGCCGAACACCGACCGGGCCCGCCACCACACCACAAGCCGCTGCCTCTACAGCCCCCACCGCTCCCGTCGAGTCCACCGGGTCCACCGGGTCCACCCAACCCGGCACTTCCCACGGGATTGTCGACTCGCCTCGGACAGCGGCGGCCGGTTCCATCGTGACCTCCACCGAGGCGCCTCCAGGGACCGCCGTCGGCACCCCGCAGCTTGCCAAGAATCCGCGACAGGTGGCCGTACCGGCAAAGGAGCCGTCGGCGGACCGCCCAGCCGAGCCACCGGTCCTTGATCCCCGCGGCATGTGGGAGCAGGACGTCCCCGACGACGGCGACTGCTTCTTCCACGCGGTGCTGCTCAGTGCCCGCGAGCAGAACGTCACCCTGCCCGCCTGGGCTCCGGTCCTGCCGCCCGGTGTGAACCATGACCGGGCGCTGGCTCGGGAGCTGCGGGAGACCGCGGCGGCCAACCTGGACCCGGGCCAGCTGCTGGTGACGCCGGAGCGGTGGTCGTTGCTCGCCCAGGTCCTGCACGGTGCCAACCCCGCCGCACTGAACCTCCCGCCCGACTTCACGGGCGCGTATCTGCAGGACAACCATGACGAAGTGCTGCGCAACATGCGGCAGGCCCTGGAGCGGACGGAGCAGCTCGCCGACAACCCCGGTCTGATCCTGGAACACCCGGAGCTGATCGACCAGACCGACCTCGGGCTGTCCGACGCGGACCGCGACCTGGCGTTCCGGCTGCTCGCGGACGAGGACCCGGTCGCGATCCTGCGGGACACGCTGCGCACGGAAGGCTCCTGGAACAGCGTGCTGGGCGACGACATCCCCCTGGTCGTCGCGGCGATGCTGGGCGTCGACATCCGCGTCGACAACAGCGCCGCCGGCGGCACGATCGACGCGACGCTCGGCAGGCCCCGGCTGCACGTACGGCGGGTCGGCCGCAATCACTACCGCGCGCTGACCCCCGCCGAAGCCCCGTCGGACGTCACCGGCGAGGAGGCGGTCAAGGCGTACCCGTGGCTGAACAGCGTCAACCCGTTCCGTGCCGAGGATGCGTTCGCCCTCAACTGTGTGATCACGACGATTGCCACGGACATGGCCCTCACCGAGGGCGTCGGCCACCAGGCCGGCGGCGTGGACATCCCGATCGGTCCCGCCGACCCCCGCGGCCTGCCCGAAAGCGACCTCGCCAACTACCAGGAACAGACACTCGGCCGTAGCAGCGTCCACACGTTCGACAGCCTGACCGCCGTACGCGACGTCATGCGGGCCGCACCCCGCGGCTCACGCGGCATCGTCCTGCTCCGCGGCGACGATTCCACGACGTCGCACTCCTTCAACGTGGTGCACGACGAGCACGGCGTGAACTTCCTGGACGGCCAGCACGGCACGCTCGCCCGCCGCCCCGGGACGGTCGCCGAAATCGTCTTCCTGCCTCTCAGCGCCGGCATTCCCGTTGCGGAGACGCAACCGGTCACCACGCTGTCCGGGGACCGCCGCGCGGGCGCAGAACGACGGGACCAGGTGCCGGCACCCCCGGCGAGCCGTTCCTGGCTATCGAAGATCAGGCAGATCGTGGTGCCCCAGGCCGGCCCGTCGGCGCCCCTGCAGGCGGAGACTCCCGCCGTCCCGGTGACCGCCAGACCCGCGACAGCACGTGATGCTCTGGTGCAGTTCGCGGCCACCTGGATCGGCGACTCTGCGGTGCCGGGCCGCAGGCGCTCCCGTGGTCTGAGCGCTGTCGACAGGGCGCTGAGCCAGTGGTCCACGGTGCATCGGGACAGCCCGGATGAGACGCATCTGCGTGCGGTCCTGACCACGATCACCGACTGGCGTGCCCGCAAACAGGGGGATGGCAGCGGGTCCGTCCGCGGGGCGCGCATGGACCTCCTTCAGCACCACGTCGAGGCGGCGCTGGAGGAGGTTCGCGCGCAGGCTGTCCGCGCGGTCGACCAGGCCGGCGGCCTCCGAACCACCATGGTCCAGACCCGGGGCGGCATCGTCACGGTCGAGCACGATCCGTCCGATCAGGGACGTGATGTACGCCTCGAGCTCGTCCGGTCCGCGATCCGCGAGGTGGAGGCCGCGGGGTTCGACATCCCGGATCTGACGGTGCCCGGGGACGTCGCGGTCGTCGAGGAGTTCGGCCGTCACCTGCATCGCCGGGCCAGTCCGCGCATTTATGCGGAGCTCGGTACGGGCGTGTTCCCTGCCGGGTCGCCACGGGTCGCAAGGCCGCGCGATGTTGTCGCCGAGATCTTCGCGGCGAAAGTCCACGGCCGGGTGCCTAATGCGGAAGACCAGCGCATGTACGAGACGCTCGGCGGCCCGGTCCCCGCGCGGGCCGATCTCGGGCTGGACCCCTTCCGCGTGCGAGCGCCGTTACCGCTGCCGGGGCATCTGAGGTCGGACTCCGGCGGCAGTCTGATCGACGAGCTGCGGCCGGACCAGTTAGGCGCGTTGTTCCGTACGCTGGATCTGGCGTCGGCCGGGGGTCCCGACGTCGAACGGCTCCCGCGCGAGCCGGAGCGAGTGGTCTCGGATGGCACCCGGGAGATCCCGCGTCTGCTCCACAGCATCTGGTTCGGCAGCCCGCTGTACGACGACGGCGCCCGCAACTTCCGGTCGACGATCCGGACGAACCTCGCCGAAGCGGCCGCCGCTAATCCCGGATACCAGGTGGTGCTCTGGACGGATGCGTCCCGCGCGGAGTTCGCGGCGCTCGACACGGGCACCGGAGCGAGGTCGCCACGGGCCGGGCAGCTCGCCGAGATGCGCGACTGGGCGAGGCAGCACAACATCGCGATCGTCAACCTGTGGGAGGCCTTCAACTCCGAGTCGCCGATGGGTATGCAGACGCAGACGCAGACCGAGATCGCCAAGGGGGTCGGTTCGGCGTACGCAATGGCCAGTGACATGGCCCGGCTGGAGATTCTGCATCGTTTCGGCGGGGTCTACAGCGACGGCGACAACCGGATAGGTGCGGTCGAGGAGGCCGTGGCATCAACGGCCGGCCGGGACGACGGGTTCGCGCTGTCGCAGTCGGGCGGCAGGTTCAACAACAGCGCGATGATCGCGGCCGCGGGTTCGCCGACGCTCGGGCACTACCTCACTCTGGTGCGGCATCGGTACGGCTTGGGCTACGCCCAGCTCCTCAAGCACGCCTATCCGACGATGTGGGAGGCCTCCGACGAACTACTGAACCGCGGCGAGGCCAGGCGCCCCGACGGCGAGCTGTACGGCGAACGGACCTACGCCCGCGACACCGAGGTGGTGCACCGCACCGGGCCGTCGGTGAAGCTCTACACCAGGCTCGCGAACATCGCGGGACCGATCGGCATCGTGGCCGGCGAGGTGATCGTCACGGAGTCCGCGGGAAGCTGGAACGACGGTTTCGCCCAGGTCACGGCCGAGGACGTCTCGCTCGACCCGGGACGTGTACGGGCGGCGGTGGTGACCCTGCTGCACGAGCTCGAGCGTCGTGGTGGCGGCCTGAGTCTCGCGGTTGTGCGGCCTGTGCTGCGTACGGTGCCCAAAGCTCTGCACGAGCAACTGTGGGAAGCGATGCTGACCACCACGCGTGACGCCCTCGCCGCGGCCGGGCGGGTGCCCACCTGGATCTCCACGCTGGGCGCCGATCTACCCGGCCGCAGCTCCCACCTGCTCGGCTCGTTCTTCCCCGGGGTACGGGTGTTCCCCGTCGCCGGCGCGAGCAACGACGCGATCACACACCACGAGGATCCCGGGCCCGGCCTCGAGTTCCTCCGGGACGTGAACCCCTGGCACGACATCGGCGGTGACTTCCTCACCAACTGTGTGCTCGCCGCCATCGGCACCGACATGAGCCTGGAGACGCGGGGCGTCCAGTCCTTCCAGGTGCCACCGTCGGAACCGCTCACCCTCGACTTTCTCGTCAACTACGCCGACGACCCGGTCAGAAACGCGCCCGGACCCCGCCTGCCGGCCCGGTTCGTCACCACCACCGCCCGCGGTGTCATCGACGCTCTGGAGCAGGCTCCGCCGTGGGAGCGAGGCTTCGTCGTCGTTCCTGGCGAACCCGATCACGTCCTCAACGCCGTACGCCTCGACGACGGGCCCGCTCTCATCGACGGTCAGCGCAACAAACGCGTCACCCTCGACCCGGGAACCACCGTCCACTTCCTCGCACTGACAAATCAGGTCACCGTGGCCGGTCCCGGCCGCGCCGCGCGGAGTCTGGCCGCGCGGAAAGCCGGCGCGGCCGGTCTCACCATCGAGACGCCGACGCGGCTCCACATGCCGTCCTGGGTGACACGCGGCGTGCTCGAGAACTTCGGTGATCTCGCCACCAGTCCACATGCCCGGATCGTGCCGGGGTTCCTGGGGAATCAACCGATCTTCGAGGTGGTGACGCGCCCCGCGGTCGAGGCGGGTGTGGTGACGGACGACCGGGTGTCCTCGCAGGACGCGGCGATGGACGCACGTCAAGCGGTGGAAGCGTTGCGGAACAGCCGGGGCCTGACAATCACCCAGGCCTTGGCTGGTACGCGGTTCACGGTCACGCCCGCCGGAGCCTCCATCCGGATCGGGGATCAGACATCGTCGCTGCCGGAGGGTACGTTTCGCTCCTACTTCACCGTCAGCGTGCCGGTCGACAAGATCCTCACGGTGCTCGAAGACCCCGCCGTGCAGGTCGACCCCGGAAAAAAGGGCTGGGATCCCGATCTCGCGAGACGCCACCGGGACAGTCAGCTTCCCAAGGCCGTGAAGTTCGGAAACGCGATAGCGGCCATGTACGACGATGATGAGGCCACCGCTTCACTGGCAGGCTTCATGGCACTGACCTATCTGCAGTTCTCCGCCCTCGCCCGGGACGACACCGCCGGACCGGCAATCAATTTCACGGCGGTCGCCAGCCGTACCGCGATGCACGCCATCCGCGACGGGCTTCCCGGCGACGTTCGCTCGTGGGTCGATCAGAACTGGAGCTTCCTGCGTAAGGAACTCATGACGACCTACTTCAACAGTGTCGGCGACGAGATGGAACGCAGTTCGATGGAGATCCTCGTCCCTACGCCGGCGAAGTCCGGAGGCATCCACACCTTCACGCTCGGCGAGTTCTTGGAGAGCGCCTTCCACCGGGATGCGGAGCGGCTGATCGACCAGAATCAGGCGTTGGGGATCCGGGCACATCTGACGGAGCTGGAAACCTCCGTGAGCGATCCGTCCCGGCCGCCGCACGCCGTGCTGGAATTCCGGGAATTCATCGAGGGTGCTCCCGATATCGGCATGATCCTGGAATCCCTTGACGATTTGGCCCGGGACTATCCCGACATCACCGACACGGAACCACCCGACCCGGAGACACCGCCTGCGACACCGGGGAACGGATCAGGAACCGGTTGGTCGCCGGCGGGCTGGGCCCGGCTGGCCGAGCTGTGGCGCGACGCCCGGCAGCGGCACGACACCAGCCGCCCGCCGGGGACAGCAGTCCAGGACCCCGGTAAGGAGGCCCTGTTCGGCAGCGACCCGTTCGGACTGCGAGATCTGCCGGCCGCGCCCCCGTTCCTCGCCGATCTCGACCAGAACGGGCTACCTACCGCCGACCTTGCCGCCTTGTTCGACCGGATCGACCTCACCGGAACCGATGCCGCGGAGCACAGCACCGAGTGGCAGAAATCGGAGATCTGGCAGGCGCCTTCCGTGCGCTGGGCCGGTGAGCATCCGTCGCGGACAGCAGCGCAACCGGTGGATCTGGCGAACGCCGAGCTGCCGAAGATCGTGCACACCATCTGGTACGGCAGTGCGCTGGACGGCACCCGTCCGAAGGCGCTGCGGATCCGGGCATACATTCAGAAGACCGTCGAGACGGCACGCAACGCCGGGCTGATCCCGGTGCTCTGGACCAATCTGACGCGGGAGCAGTTCAGATCGGACGACCCCGGGATCGCGGGTATGCGGCAATGGGCCGCGGAGCACCAGATCCGCCTGGTAAACGTGCACGAGATCTTCAATGCGGGCTCGCCGCTGCACCTCAGCGCCGAATTCCAGCTGGCGCTGTCCAAGGGGACCGGAGCCGGGTACGCCGAGGCGAAGGACATCTCGCTCCCGGAGATCCTGTACCGCTTCGGTGGCATCGGCCTCGACGCGGACAACCAGCTTCTGAACGTCTCATCGATCGTCGACAAGTTCCACACGCACGGATTCGCCGTCGAGCATCAACCGAGGACGGACTTCATCAACAACTCGTCGATGATGTTCGCCCGGGGGCATCCGGTCGCCAGGGAACTCATCGACATGCTGAAGGCGAACTATGCCCTCCCGTACGCCGAACTGGCCCCGTACGAGCACCGGACCGCCGACGCGGAAGAACCGCAATGGCAGGAGTACACCGCCAACAGCAGGATGCGCACCCGTTCCATCTGGGAGCGGAGCGGTCCCGACAATCTCCGGTCGCTGATCCATGCCATCGGTTACGCCGACACCGATACCATCCCGAAGATCACCGGGGAAGACATCCTGATGGGTGGCGAAAGCTCCTGGCAACCCGCGCTCACGCCGAAGGTGGACCGCGACCACGAGGAGAAGACGTCGGCTCACGATCCGGAGGTCACCCGCGCGGCACTCCGGCGCGCCGTCACGTATCTGATCCGGGACCTGGCGAACCGCGACGGCAATCTTCACCTGCTGGCCGTCGAGCCACTGGTGGAAGCACTTCCCACCGCCGAGCGGGCTGCCGCGTGGGAAGCGATCGTGGGCTTCGTGCTCTCCGCCCCGGGGCTGCGGCAGCGGGTCCGGACGGTCACCTACCGGTGGTTCACCATCGGGATGGACACGACAGAAAAAGAGAAGGTGCCGACGGAACGGATCATCGAGCTGCCGGCGTCGGTGCTGTCGGCTCTGGGCGTCCCGGCGAAGCCCGTCGCCCAGCGCGGCCCGCATCGCAGCTGGCACCGTGGCGCCCTCGCCGTCCCGGTCCGGCTGCGCGGCCCGGCAGCACCCGGCGAGTCCGCGGGGGTGGACGAGCGTCAGGTGCTTGCACTGGCGGCTTCGGCCGGCAGCATCGGTCTCGGCGCTGACCCGGCACACGCCACCGCGGACCCGGAGGTGGCCCGCCCGCTGGATCTGACCGTCGACCGGGGCGAGGAGGCGCTCCTGCACAGTCTCCGCGAACGACGTGAGTTCCACGCGCTGCGAACGGTACGGCAGGTGTTCGACGGCATGCGATCCGAGCTGCCGACCGGCGCCCACGTTCCGCTCGACCGGCAGAGCCTGTTCAACCGGATCCTGAACGGCCGTGTCACGGGTTTCTCGCGGGCCGGCGGGCAGAAGCTCATGGAACTCGAAGCGGGGGCGGTAACTCCCGTCCTGCTCGACAAGAAGCAGTACGTCGCGATCGGCACCGACCTGGCCGCACGCCCGGTGCTGCTCTCCGCGGGCGGCGCCCCGGACGCCCGGGTCGGCCTGCCTAAAGCCGGTGACATCGAGCTGCTACTCGCGGGACCACACCGCGACCTGCAGCAGGAGCGGTGGAACACCTACGCCGGCCCCACTCACGAGAAGATCACCTACCGGAGTGGCTCCGGGTCCGGTCTCGAGTTCCTCAGCACCGTCAACCCGTGGCGCGGTATCGGCGGTGACTTCCTGACCAACTGCGTGCTCACCGCCATCGGCACCGACATGAGCCTGCGGACCCGGGGCACCGAGAGGTTCCAGGTGCCGCCCTCGGAACCGCTCTCGCTCACCGACCTCGTCAACTACGCCAACGACTCATCGGGATCATTCCGCTTCGTACGCGCCACCGCCGGCGACGTGCGCCGGGCACTGGCCGGGGCACCCTCCTGGGAGCGTGGCATCGTCGCCGTCCCGGGGCGCCCCGGTCACGTCCTCAACGCCGTCCGGCTCGACGACGGTCCCGCGTTCCTCGACGGTCAGGTCGGGATGCGCGCCGAGCTGCCGGACG
>NZ_BOQP01000008.1 GCF_018332715.1 Winogradskya consettensis
AGTTAGGACTTACTCGTCTAGCGCATCATCTTCTGGATCTTCTCGGCGCGACGTCTGCGGGCCTCGGTGTACGGCAGGGCCGTGCCCGCGCCGACCCGCGCGGAACGCCGGCCCCTGGTGAGGGATCCGCTGAGGGACCCGCTCAACCGTCCGGCGAGGGCCCGCAGCCGCGCGTTGCCCGGTGCCACGGTCAGCGTGAAGCGGCCCTCCTGCGGGACGGCGGCGTCTCCGCCCCAGGCCAGCAGCCCGTCACACTCGGCGATGATGTCGCGGATGACCGTGACCTGGTAGGGGAGCAGGCCGCCCGTGACGCCCGGGGCGTACCAGCCCGGCCGGAGGTCCAGGGCGTCGGTGCTGCCCACGAGGTCGCCCGCGTGCAGGGTGTCGATCTCGTAGTGGAAGCGGCGGGCGGCGTACAGGAAGACGGTTGCGGCCGGGCCCGGCAGGAGCTGGACCGTCGCGTCCGTGCCCTCCACCGGGAAGGACCGCAACGAAGCGGGAGCGGCAGTGGCCGGCAGGGAGAACGGCAGGGAGAACGGCAGGGCCGTGGCGACGCCGGCTCCGGCGCCGAGGACGAGCAGGGTGCGGCGGCGCATCGGGAGTCCTTTCATCATTCGGCTCCGGCGAGGGCGGTGAGCCGGTCGGCGAAGGCCTGGCAGAACGTGGTCAGCGCGGCGCTCGCGGGCACCGGTGTGGTGGCCTGGCCGCGCAGGAGCAGTGCCCGTGCCGTCACCACCGCGGTGTCCGTCGTGCTGGTCAGCACGGCGGCGGCTGCGGCGGCCGCACCGGTGGCTCCGCCGAAGCGGCCGTTGAGGAAGGTGGTGAAGCGGGTCGCGCGCGGTGCGGACCGCAGGTGGGCGGCGAGACGGGTGCCGCCCTTCAGGGCCGTGGCCAGGTGGTACGCGTCCACGTCCGCCACCAGGGCGGGCAGGTCGAACGAGCCGGCGACGCCGGGCTGGGCAAAGGTGTAGGCCCCCGTGAGCTGCCATTCGGCGTACAGGGCGGTCCAGTCGAGGCCCCAGCCGCCGAAGTCCGCGCGTACCCCCGTCTGCAGTGATCCCAGAGTCGCATCGCCGAGGCGGCTGGTGTCGATGTCGACAGCGGCCACCGGGTCGCGGTAGCGGCGGATGCGGGTGACCCCGGCCGCGCCGACCGCTGCCGGGAAACCCTTGTCGGTGGCGCCGTTGAGCAGCGACGACTGGGTGGAGTCGTGCCGGCCCGCGCGCAGATACTGCAGGACCAGCGTGTCCGGGTCGCCCTGGCCGTACGTCGTGGCGAGGGCGGTGAGGCGGTCGATCCAGGTCAGGAACTCGGCGTGGGTCGCGGCGGGCGCGCCCGTCGCGCTTTCCCCCTCTTCGGTGTACGCGCGGAGCACGCACCGGTCGACCTCGAGCGCACCGGTGCCCGTGCCGATGTCCACGGTGGAGATCTGGTCGATCGCCCAGTTGTCCGGCAGGGGGTAGCCCATGTTGCCGGTCCAGCCGGAGGTGATGCCGCTGACGAAGCTGCGCAGCGTCCACGCCTCCCGGGCGAGCCGGCTGCACACGTTGCGCGCACCGTAGACGCCGTGGGCGTAACGGCTGCCGCGGGCGCGCAGGCCGGCTGCCACGCCGAGGAAGTACGGCAGGATGCCCGCGTCGATGTTGGCGTCGGTGGCGTCGAAGTCGACCGCGAAGTAGATGGTCGCGTTCGCGTCGATGCCGTGACCCACCGCGGAGTCGTGGGCGGCGAGGGCGTCGGTGCGGCCCTGGGCGAAGCTGAAATAGCCGGCCGAGTCGGCGTACGTCTGGTAGATCGGGAACAGGCGCAGGCCGGCCGCGTACATCGTGGCCAGCTCGCCGGGTTTGATCTTCTTGTCGAGCGAGGTGCCCTCGACGTTGGTCAGGTAGCGGCCGATCAGGGTGTAGCCGCCGTCGGTCAGCGTCTTCGCGCGCGCCGTGGTGACCTGGTCGATGGTGTCGGCCGCGCCCGCGGGCCGGGCCTGGTCACCCGTGCTGATCAGCAGCGACGCCCAGGTCGTGAAGTCGCCGGCGCCGGTCTCGGCGACCTGGGCGAAGTGCTGGAACGCGCGGACCTGGGTGGCCAGCGCCGCCGTGAACGTGTCCGTGAAGACCTGCGCCGACGGGTAGAGCGACAGCGCCCCCGTGAACAGTCGCACCCAGGGGCCCGTCGAGCCGGTCTGGACGATGCCACTGGTCCGCACGCCGGACTGGGTGAGCGGGCCGAAGTTGCCGTTGGCCTGCGAGTCGGTGAGGCCGGCCTCGTACTGCACGCCGAACGTCACGGCCTTGAGGATGTCGCGGGTGGCGCGGCCGTCGGCGGGCAGCACGAAGTAGGCCGACCGGTTCAGGTAGCGGTCGTTCATCCACTGCTGCAGCGACCGTACGCTCGCCGAGCCCCCGGCCGCGAGGGTGTAGCCGTCCATGGACAGCAGCGCCTTGAAGACCTTCGGGGCGACCGTGCCGTCGACCTTCGCGGCGAGCCCGGCGTCGGTCATCATCGCGGCGACCGCCCCGGACGTGCGCGAGCCCCAGAGGCCGTCGACGACACCGGGGTCGTACCCCTTGCAGGTGGCTCCACCCTGGACGATCGCGACGATGTTGTGGTTGGCCTCGCTCGCGGTGACCGGCCCGTGCGCGGACAGCGCGGCGAGGGTCCCGGTGCCGAAGTTGTCGGCGAGGGAGGTGAGTCCCAGTTCGTGTTGCAGGCCGCGGGTCAGCGCGTACATCGTCTGCCAGCCGACGATGCCGTCCTCGGTGATGACGTTGTATCCGCTGACCGTGCGGTAGGTGGCGTTGACCCACCGCTGAACCGCCAGTACCTCGGCGCTCAAAGAGATTCCCCTCCGTCGATGACAACCGGGGGGACCCTACCCCGGCGCGTCAACCCGGTGGGGGCACGCTCATGACCGCGCGCCCGGCGAAGAACAAGTGCGCTGCTCTGCGTACGGTCCGGGGCTGGCTTTCGTCATCGGCGAGCGCGCGGAGGGCTTCGAGGTGGGCCCGGTCGGCGGCCAGCGTGATCAGAACCGCCCGGGCCTCCGGTGATCCGTCGGTGAGCAGCGTGGCGAGGACCTCCACGAGGACGGGCTCCGGCACGGGCAGCCCACCCGCGGCGAACCGGCCGACGTCCGTGGAACCGCCGGGCGCCGCCCGCATCTCCTCGATGAACTCCTCCGGTGTCCCGGCCCGCTCGAACTGCCAGCCGACGACGGCCTGACGCGACGGGGTGCCCATCCCGGTGGTCATGGTATTCCGGTCCAGCCCCGGGGCGGGCCGGTCGGCCGCCAGGTAGGCGACGAGCCCGGTCCAGGTCGGCACGAGGCCGCGGCGCCCGTTCTGGAAGATCCCGGTCCGCAGCAGCAGCTTCGTCACCGGCTCCCGCCAGCGTTCGGGCCGCGAGCCGGGCAGCTGCTCGCCGATCCAGTCGAGGGTGCCGGTCACGACGTCCTTGCCGTCCACGGACGTCTTCGCGGCGGCGACGAGCAGGTCGCGGCGGTGCCGGCTCAGCCATTCGGTGTCCGGCCCGGTGTCGCCCGGACCGGCGAAGAGGGCGTCGAGGGCGGTGCGGCGGGCACCGAGCAGCAGCCCGACGAAGGCCTCCATGAGTTCGGCGGGGCGTGGTGCCGATCCGTGGATGCCGTTCTCCCAGAGCACGGCGGCGACAGTGACCAGCAGCGGGCTGCGGGCCTTCGCGGAGGCGGGATCGCTGCCCAGCCACGCCACGAAGGGATCGGGGTCGCTGAGCCATCGACCGGCCAGCGCCTCGACGTCCTCCTCGGTGAACGGCATCAGGTGGTACGCGTCGAACGGCGCGAGGGTCTCGAGCTCCTTGTCGCCGAGCGGCCGGGTGGTCACGACGAGCCGCCGGTGCCGCGGCGGTGTCGCGGCCTCCCGGGCGAGCATGTTGATCACGCCGCTGCGCTGCTGCGGATCGGCGAGGGCGTCGAGCCCGTCGACGAGGATCACCATCCGGCGGTGCGGCAGCGGTTCCTGGTCGAGCTCCGGCACCCACGGGGCGGCCGCCTCGGCGATCGCGTGCTGCAGCGTCCGGCCCGCCAGCGCTGCGGCCGTCAGCCGGATCACCAGCGGCCCGTCCGGCGCGCGACCCAGCCGGCCCGCGCTGGTCAGCCACCGCTGCGCCGACGCCGCGGCGGCCTGCCGGACCAGCGCGGTCTTGCCGCTGCCCGGGGGACCGATCAGCAGGACGTGCGGGCCGTCCTGCAGGACCAGGTCATCGGTCGCCACGGCGTCCGCGGCCGGGTCGGCCCGGGGTTTGGCAGTGCGCGGTACGTAGACCTTCAGCAGGGGCGGGACGTGCGCGTCGAGCGGGTAGCCGTCCTCCTCACCGGTGTTGAACTGCGCGTTCCAGTAACCGGTGAGCTCGCGCCACCACGCCTGGCGGCTCTGCCGGTAGAAGGTGAGCAGCGTGACGACGGCGATGACCGCGGTGAGGATGCCCGAGACGTCGTCCGCGACGTTGATCGCGTCGAGGAACGTCCCCATCAGCCGGCCCTGTCGTAGCGCACGCCGCACCTGCCGCAGAAGCGCCCGGTCCACGTCGTGTCGTGATGGCGCCACGGCTGGATCTTGTCCGTTCCGCCCGCCGCCGCGGCGGCGCCGGGCGAGTTCCAGCGCGAGGTCTGGGGCCCGGTCGCGGTCAGCGGGGGCAGCATCCGCGGGTTGACGTCGGCGCAGATCCGGACCTTGCCCGCCGCCGCGTCGTCGATGTCGACCACGCGGGTCAGCAGGTCCAGCTTGGCGGTGTCGCCCGCGGCGTGCGCGAGGGCGGCCGCCACGCCGAACTGACGCCCGGCCTCCTCGCGGTCACCGGCCTCCAGAGCTGCCAGGCCCCGCCGGATCGCCTCGGCCAGGTCCTGCTGGCCGGCGTAGTGCGCCACGGTCGGGTGCACGGCGGAGAAGAGCGGGAACTCGTCGGTCCACTCCACGGTGATGCCCGCCTCGTCGGGGTCGGTGCCACCCGGGGACGAGAACGCGCTGAACCACGCGATCCGGCGGCGCTGACCGGCCGCCATCGGGTCCACGTCGAGGGCCACGTGGTAGTCCCGCTGATCACCGGGGCTCCACGCGCCGGTGGGGAACTCCGCCGCGGTGTCGCGGCCGGTGAGGTCGGCGATGACGGGGTACACCTGTTTGACGAACCGGATCCGGGCGACCTCCGCGTGACGGATCCGCAGGCGTACGTCCCCCGCGCGGCTCGCCATGGCATGCGCCAGCACCCGGCTGAAGTCGGCGGTCAGCGTGGAGGTGTCCTCGACCGGCACCACCGGGTTGGCGCCGAGCGCGTCCGCGATGCGCAACAGCTCGTCGCCGTCCCAATCGTGGCTGCCCTCGGCCGACCCGATGCCCCGGCAGTCGACGGTGAACGCGCCGTCGCAGGCCTCGAGCGCGGCGCTCAGCTCGCCGGCCGGCTCGCTCTCGTTGCGGCCGTCGGTGAGCAGGACGGCGTGGCCGATGGCGTCCGGCCGCTGGGCGACCAGCTCGCGGGCCAGGCGCAGCCAGGTCCCGATCGCCGTGCCGCCGTGCGGGGTGGCCCTGCGCACGGCCTTGCGCGCGTCCGCCCGGGTGCCCTCGTCCGCCACGGCCGGCTCGCGCCCCAACGGATAGATCATCTCGGCGACGTGGCTGCCGCCGACCACGGCGAACGCGACACCGTCGGGCAGCACGTCGATCGCCGCGATCGTGGCGAGCTGGGCGGCGCGCATCTTCGTCTGCGGCGCGCCCATCGAACCCGAGCAGTCCAGCAGGATCACCTCGGCCAGCCCGGTCCCGGTCCCAGGCACGGCGATGTCGGAGCCGTCGTCCTCGGCACGCACGGTCACGATGATGTCGACGGTGGCGTCACCCGCCGGCAGGTATTCGTTGTGGTGCGCGGTCACGCTGAACTTCACCTCGGTGGCCTCTCCATCAGGGACTTCACCACCACGACACCGGGCGGAGACGGTTGGCGGCGTCGACGAGCCGGACCCGGAGGCGCCGGTCCGAGGTGCGTGCGGCCAGCCGCCGGCAGCGCTGCTCGAACGCGGTGCCGAGCGCTGCCCCGGTCATCTCCACGCCGAACATGCGGCCCCCGGCGGGCAACCGGTCGCCGAAGTGGCCGACGGCGAACCCGATGGTGTCCAGCTCGGCGGCGGTCCGGTCGTCGGAGACGGGCAGCTGCTCGACGACACGTGCCGCCCGCTCGACGGCCCCGAGCCCGTCGGCACCGGTGGTCAGCAGGCAGCGCGCGTAGCCGTACCCCGCTGCCACCACGCCACGGTCCGCCGCCCAGACCCCGCCGTAGTGCTCGGTCGCGGCGGCCACGTCGCCGCAGAGCTCGGCCGCCACGGCGTACGCCAGCCGCGCCGACACCTCGCCCGGCAGCCACCCGAACGCCTGGTCGAACTGGCGCCGGGCGTCCGTGGCGCGACCGGCGACGAGCGCGATCAGCCCCCGGTGCCACCACAACGCCCAGTCCTGGTGATTCTCCGGCCGGTCCGCCAGCAACTTCTCGGCGCGCGCGATCTCGGTCTCCGCGCGGTGCGCGCGGATCGACGACCTTTCCGTGGACGCGGCCACGGCGACCGCGAGATGGGCTCGTACGGTGCGGAAGAAGACGCCGTCGGACGGCCCGGGTGCCTCCCGTAACTGGGCGAGCACTTCCTCGGAGTCCGGCCCGAGCGAGGCGAGGAACGCGGCGGCGGGGTCGCTCCGGTTGACCAGCGGCATCGGCAGCTGCCGCAGCAGGCCGGCGAGGTCCAGGTCACGCTGGTCGACGTGCAGGGCGAACGCGCACGCGGACGGGCTGAAGACGGTGGAGCGGGCGGGTTCCGGCTCCCCGGTGTCCTCGGCCCGTAGCTGCCGCAGCACGCCCTGCAGCTGCTCGCGCATCTCGGCGGCCGAGGCGAACCGGTGATCGGCGTCGGGCGCCGTGGCCCGGTCGAGGAGGCGCAGGTACACCTCGGAGGGCAGGTTCGCCCCGGTGACCCGGGCGAGAAGGCGCTCCTCGGAAGGGAACCGCGTCTCCATCCCACCCGTGTCGTCGGTGAGGGTGAGCGCGATCAGCGTGCGTCCGACGGTGTAGAGGTCCGAGCGGACCCCGGTACCCCGCGGCCCGTCCTGCACCACCTCGGGGGCGACGAAGCCGGGGGTGTACCAGGGCGGGTTCACCCGGTCGTCGATCCGGCGGACCGCGCCGAAGTCGATGAGCCTGATCGGGTCCGGGTCGTGGTTCTGCACGGCCGGGACCCGCATGACGTTCTCCGGCTTGAGGTCGCAGTAGAGCAGCCCCCGTTCGTGCAGGAACTCGAACGCGTCGAGGATCTGGTCGCCGAAGCCGAGCGCCTGCACGATGTTGACGGCCTTCGGCACCCGCGGCGTGCCGGGCCTGCCGCGGGCGTCCTCCAGGGTGCCGCCGGGGATGTACTCCATCACCAGGTACGGCCCGCCGGCGGCGTGCTCACCCGGGACCACGTCGAGGATGGCGACGATCCGCCGGTGGTTGTGGCTGATCAGCGTCCGGCGCTCCCCGAAGAACGCGTCGGCGGCGGCCTTGTCGTCCGGGTTGCGCAGTCCCTTCAGGACCCGCCACGCATCGTCCATGATCCGGTCGCGGGCGAGGAAGACCCACCCGACACCGCCGTAGCCCACGCAGCCCTTGACCAGGTAGCGGCCGTTGACCAGGGAGCCCGGTTCGAGCGGTGGCCAGAACGAGTACGCGGTGCCGCAGTTCTCGCAGAAGCCCTCCGTCTCGCGGGCGGGCCTGGCACATGTCACGCACACCCGGGCGGACGGCGCGACGGGCCCGGGCTGCAGCGCGTCGAGGGGATCGCGGACCCGGGTCGCGGGGAGCAGCACGGCCTGCTCCCACGGGTGCTCCCCGGTCCGCTCCCAATGCCGTTCCCGCTGCTCAGGCTGCTCCTCCCGCTCGATGGGAGGGGCGTCGGGAAGGCATTCGTGGCCCCACTTGCGGCAGAAACCGTCCCGGTCGACCAGGCCGGGGCACTGCCGGGCCGCGCACCGGGCGCTCACGCCGACGGTCATGGCAGGTCGCCGTTCACGGCCCGCTGATAGGCGAGCACCGCCGCGGCCGCCACCGCCAGGTCGAACCCGTCGGGGTTCAGGGACCGCCGCGCGGCCTGGTAGAACGGGTCGAGGGTCAGCAGCTCGCCGAGGCCGTCGTTGACGGCCTTCTGCCGGTACGCCGCGAGCAGCCCGGTGAGCTCCGAGTAGTAGCCCTGCCGCAGCGCCCGCCGCTGAACGGCCGCCCGCTCGGTGGCCCGGACAACCTCAGCCGGGAGCCCGTCGCCGTCCTGGTCGCCGGTCAGGAACTCGCGCCAGCGTCCGCTGTCCGCGGCCTTCTCCCACCGGGCGAGCCGGTCGAGCACCGCGAGGGCCTCCGGGCTGACCGGCGGGCGCCCGTGGCCCAGCCCGGCACGGAGCGCGTCGGCGATCAGCGTCTCCAGCTTCGCGAGCTGCTCCCGCAGCGCCACGACCGGCCCGTCCAGGGTCTCGCCGAGCCGCACCGCACGGACCGCCAGGCGGATCTCCCGCTCGCGCTCCGCGGCCTCGGCGACGATCCGGGCGACCGGCATCGTCTGCGAGCGCGGTGGCACGCCCGTCGCCGCCGTGAACACCACCCGGCACGGCGCGGACGCGAGCCGCAGCAGCTCCGCCCGGAGCGGGCCGGGCGCCGCACCGCCCTGCTGCTCGAGCCGCCGGTCCAGGGCCACGAGCTCGTCGACCCGGTTCTCCAGGGTCTGGGCGAGACACCCGAGCTGGTGCAGCAGGTCGAGCGCGTCCTGCGCCGCGATCCCGGCCCGGGCCCGGCCCTGCTGCCCGACCTGCCCGGTCACGAACCGGTCCATGTCCAGATAGGTACGCGCCACCGTGCGGCACGCCTCCCGGGTGTCCTCGTAGGCATCGGTCATCACCACGGCCACACCGCCACACTCGGCCCCGCGTCGGGCATCCCCTCGTCAGGGTGCATGGACAGCCATTCGTCGTGCGCCCGCCCCCACTCCCCGAACTTGCCGCCCGGGGTGGCGCGCATCCCCTGCAGCACGTAGTTGAAGTAGCGGACCAGCGGCTCGTCACCACGGCTGAACGCGAAGGCGTGCGGCTCGTCGGTGAACCAGGTGCAACCCGTCTTCGTCACGTTGTAGGCGCAGGAAGGCTCCCTCGGCGGGTCCGTCACCAGGATCGTGTCCGGGGCCAGCTCGGCGAAGCCCCGCAGGATGTTCTCGTCGGTGCTGGCCGCGTCGACCTGGCCCTGGCGCAGCATCACGAGACAGTCGATGGAGTGCTCGGTCTGCACCGGCACCAGTGCCTGCCCGGACGCCGTCCGGTAACGCCGGATCGCGGCCAGCGACGTCGTCAGCCGCGGGGCGCAGACCCGGCGGCCGCCCAGCTGCTCCATGCCCGCGAACTCGGGCCGCACCGCCGGCGAGCCGATCCCGGGCACCCGCCGGACCAGCGCGGTCTGCCCGGAGTCCAGATAGTCGGTGGAGAAATACGCGAGCGCGGCCCGTTCGCAGGTCGCTGTCAGCGACGTCGCCACCACGTCGACGTGCTGCGCGTGCGCCGGGTCGAGCTGCGCGAGCGCCCCGGTGCCGGGCGGCACGGCCCGGAACGTGATCTTGTCGCGCGGGTCGGCACCCGGCCAGAGCGAGCGGGCCACGGCGAGCAGCAGGTCGATGTTGAACCCCTCGAACTGGTGCGAGGTGGCGTTCCAGTGGCTCATCGTGGTGTCGGAGAGGTCCACCCCGGCGATGAGCTTGCCCCCGGCCAGCTTCGGCGGCCGGACGTCGCTCGGCGCGAAACTGCGCCGGACGAGACAGGACAGCGCGTTGTTGACCTTGTCCTCCGGCGGCTGCACCCCCTCGGGCCGTGCGGGGGCCGCGGCGACGGCCCCACCCGCCGTGCACCCGGAGAGGGTCAGCAGGACGGCTGCGGCCCACGCTGTGGTTCGTCGTATCATCACCGCCTCCTCTCAGGAGTACTCGCTCAGCCGTGCCCAGAGCCCCGCCACCGCGGCGAGCGCCGCGACCAGCAGCAACGCCGGCATCAGCAGCCGGTGCTGCACCGGTGTCGCCGGCAACCACTGCACCGCCGCGTCGACGTCGCGCTCACCCTGATCCAGCCGATCGCTGATCTGCTCCCGCGCCGAGGCGAACGCCGTCTCCACGTTCCCGCCCGGCAGCACGAGATCCACCGCCGCGTCGTAGTCGCCGGCGACGCCGCTCTGCCGTGCTGTCCACACGGGCGTCAGCGCCGTGCAGTTCACCTGACCGGCCGCCGAGCCGCACAGATCACGGGCGAGGAAGTCCTGATGATGCTTCACGGGGTCGACGCTCGCCCCCAGCGCCAGGGAGACGTCGGCCCGTCCGCTCAGCAGGGCACCGAGCTGCTGCTGCGTCGCGCCCTCACTGTCCATCCGCGACGCGAGCGCGGTGAACCCCACCTCGGCGGCCGCGTAGTGCGACCACGACGAGACGAGCAACCCGAGCACCACCACGACGGCCGCAACGGCGGCGACCAGCCCCGCGTTGAGCCGCCGCCGGGTCCGCCGCCACAACCACCACTGCACCCCGCCCAGCACGAGCAGCACCAGCACGGGCAGCCCGAGAGCGGCGATCCGCCAGAGCTGCCCGTCCCGCTGGGCCCGCGCCAGCCGCTCCTGGTCCTCGGTCCCCAGCCGCATCACCGACGGCAGCACCACATCCGAGATGTAGAACGAGGCCTCCCGCGCGTACGCCGACGCGAGCACCGCCTGCTTCGCGAAGTCGTCACCCAGGCCCACAGTCAGCCCGTCGTCCACCACCTTGCGATAGGCCCGGACCTCATCGGCGATAGTGGTGAGCCGCGCCAGCCGCGCCGGATCGTCGTACGCCCGAACCATGGCCGCACTCAGCGCACTCTGCGCCCGGTCGACCGCCTCGACGTAGAGGCCCATCAAAGCGTCCCGCTGAGCCAGACTCGTCGCCAGGAACAGGACACTCGCGGCAGCGTCCGTATCGGCGATCCCCTGGTAGATGTCCCGCGCACTCGCACTGTTGCTCGCGGACGCCGCGGCCGCATCCTGCCCCAGCGCCTCCGCCGCCCGGGGCGACACCACCGTGACCCCCGCCAGCGCACCCAGCAACAGCACCACGACTCCGACAGCCACCATCAACCGGCCCGGCGTGTCCAACCGGCCCAGCACCCCGGCCCGCCGCCACCCCGCCGGCCGGGCCCCGGCATCCACCGGCCCGCTCTCCGGACGCATCCCCCCGAGCGTGGTAGCACCAGCCACGCGAGCATCCCCTTCGGACCCCGTACCCGATCACGCAGGACCCGTCATCATGACGCCCTGACGTCACGTGATCACGATCAGTGTCCAAGATCTGACTCGCCAAAGGCTGCGCTGTGCTGTCGGGCCAGGTCGGCTGGGTGCCGGTGCACGCGCCGGCAAGACGCTGGGGGTACAAAGGTTCCGAAACCCGCGCCGCACCGGCGCTTGGGTGAACCGCTCTGGCGTCATCGGGCGTTCCGAGGATCGCAGCACCCCACGCACCCGCCCAGCAATCATCGCCGTCCCGGAACCCACCCACCGCTGAATTCCGGCTACCCCGATTACTCGCCATCTGCTATTCGCATTCCTATGATCCATCTCAACCCGACAATGGCACGCTCGCCCCTTCCGATCATGCCGTTGCACGAGAAGTATCAAGGAGTGCAATACAGGCAGCTGGAAATTTTCACGGCAGTCGAATTGGGTTGGCTACGCGACCCCACCAAGCACCGAAATTACTCCGCGGCGACCGAAGTGTTCCGGCGTGAACACCGGGTCCGGCGCGCTTTCGGAAAGGCACTGGGCCATACCGCCCGGCTGCGCCGCGACTCTCCTGAGGCGCGGACACCGGACGGCAAGGTCATGTGGATCGAGGCGGCACGTGCATTGTTCCGTGCAGCAAACACCACACAGACGTGCGCCGACGCCGCAGATGAGCGTGACCGCAGGCGCGCTGCCGGTGAACTGTTCGACTGGACCCGTTTTGCCGGCCGCTGGCAGGTGATGCACGCCGCCGTCTGCTGACCCGCAGGCACCGGACCTTCCCCGGGCGACACGCCGATGGCGCCACGCATTCACACAGGACTCTGCCCGAGGACCGGGCGCACGGACATGCCGACGCGAGGGGGTGACCTTGAGCACCTGATCGGTGCCGCCACCTCAAAGAATCCGCCGTTGACTTCGGATGCCCGGAGAAATCAATTCCCCTGATTTCCACCGGATCTGTGGCTTGGACGACCAAGGTGAACATGTCCGCGACCTGCTCCGCCGGATTCCCACAATCACAGCGACACTGGCTCCGTTCATGCCGTCTGATTCGGCAAGTGCGAGGCGATTACGGTCTGGCACTGCAGGACTTTCGGTGAGTGTGCACCGGCACATCCCGAGGTGATGCACACCTATCCGCGCCGGGCTCTCCCGCCGCTCCTCGCTGCGGTCATTCTCGGTGACGTAGCTGCCTCGGCCGCAGCAACGCCGAACCTCAGCCGGGAGGTTGAACGACAAGCTAGTGCTCTGACCGGAAACGTTGGCCGGGTCGGTGGTCAGGCCGCGCGGGCAGCGGTTTGGCCCCACCGGTGTTGGCGTTCGCTGCGGACACGGGCTCGTTCGCGGCGCTGGGCGGCCAGGACGTCGGGGTGGCGAGCGTTGGCGTTTCGCCAGCGCAGGTATTTGTGCAGGGCGCGGGTCGCGACCAGGTGGTTGGGGTGGTTCGAGCCGGCGACGACGAAGGTGCGTAGCGGCCCGAAATGCGCTTCGATCGGGTTCGCCCACGACGCATACGTCGGGGTGAAACACAGCTCGACCTTGTTGCGGGCCGCCCAGCTGCGGATCTTCCAGCCTTTGTGCGCGGACAGGTTGTCGAGGATGACATAGACCGGTGCCCCGCCCGGGCGTGCCCGGCGGATCGACTGGAGGGCGGCGAGGGTGTTGTCCGCGGATTTGCGGGCTCGCACGACGCCCCACAGGGTGTCGTCGCCGACGGAGTAGCAGGCATGGAACTGCCGGACCCCACAAAGTTTGTGGTAATTCGCGGGGAGCCGGTCCGGATGCCCCTGCTCGGCCCAGGAGGCGCCGAGGTGCGGGCGGATCGTTAACGGCCCGAACTCGTCGAACACGAACACCCGGTCCGGGAAATGACTGGTCACGTGTTCGATACGGGCGAGTTTCGCCTCGATCTGCGGATCATTGGATTCCTTCCAGGTCTTGGTCCGCTGGAAACTGATCTTGTGGTGGTGCAGGAACTCCCGCAGCCGTTCGCGGCTGACGCCCACCCGGCGATGACCACGGTTATGGGCCAGGTAGTCGCAGAGTTTGCGCAGGCTCCACCGGGTGAATGGCTGGTCAAGGGCTTGTGGTCTGGTGCGGGCCATCTCGACGATGAACGCTTCGTCGTCTTCACTGATTCGGCGGGGACGGCCACCCGCCCACCGAGGGTCCAGGCAGGCCAGCCCGATCTCGTTGAACCGGTGGATCACCTCACGGATCGCGTCCTCGTCACCTTGCACGAGACGAGCGATCGCGGGAACAGTGTTTCCACTGGCCGAGGCCATGATGACCATCGCCCGGCGCAGCCGGATCGGTGATCCGGTCTGACGCCGCACGATCTGTTGTAATCGACGGCCCTCGTCCTCGGTGAGCCGCCGTGCCCGAACAGGATCTGCCATGACGACAGCCTGACCCGCGACCCACCCCACACCACGAACCACGACCGGCGTGTCACCCAACCCGGCCAACGTTTCCGGTCAGAGCACTAGGGCGTATCTGAGGGATCACGGCGAGTCTGCGGCGAGGTCCAGGTTTCGTGTCGCGCGGGGGATTGAGGGGTGAAGACCGGTGTTGTATCCGCCCCTTCATCGCGCGCCGCGAGACGAAAGCTGGGCCCGGCGCAGGCCGTCGTGATCCCTCAGATACGCCCCTAGAGGCGGAAGGCGGCGGTGACGACGTCGGCGCAGGTCAGGGTGATGAGGCCGGTGGGGGGTGGGGCGATGCGGAAGGTGCCGTCGGGGTCGACGGGGATGGTGTAGGCGGCGCTGCCCTCGCGGTGGACGGTGACCTCGGTGGGGCCGGGTGGGACGAGCTGGCCGAGCAGGGCGGTGGTGGAGACGCCGAGCTCGATGGTGAGGGTGGACGATTCGAAGCTGAGGGTGCGCAGGTCGGCCTCCTCGGCGCGCAGGCCGGCCATGGCGAGTTCGTCGACGCGCGAGTCATGGACGAGTTCGGCCAGTTCCGCGTCGATCGTGCGCCAGGTGTAGACCGCGCGGGCTGCCTCCCGTACCGATGCCGGGGTGGGGTCCGGGGTGTGAAGGGCCTGGGTCAGGACCTGGAGCAGGGCCTCGTCGCTCTCCTGCCAGTCGTTGCTGATCATGGTCATCTCCTCACGGCGTGGCCGGCGTCGGCGATCAGGGTCTGCAGGGCCGCGCTGCGGCGCAGGCGGTCCAGGCAGCGGGAGCGGGTGGGGCCGATCGCCCCGCACGGCATGGCGAGCCGGGTGCTGATCTCGGTGTACGCCGCCGGCGGGTCGGTCATCAGCAGGCTGAACAGGGTCCGGCAGCGCTCCGGCAGCTCCGCGAACGCGACCCGCATCGCGGCGTGGAGCTCGTCGCGGATCAGGCCCGCGTCGACCGGGTCGGTGTCGTCGGCGGGGGTGCGGTCGAGCAGGCTGGTCAGGTCGTCGGGGCGTTCGCGCTGCCGGGACCGGTAGAAGCGGGTGCACTCGTGGGCCGCGGTCGTCATCAGCCAGCCGGGCAGCGCCTTCGGCTCGCGCAGCTTGGGCAGGTTCTCGACCAGGCGCAGCCACACCGTCTGGCTCACGTCGGCCGCGTCGGCGGCGTCCAGGCGCCAGCGGCGGCACGTCGCGTGGACCAGCGGGGCGTAACGCTCCACCAGCGCGTTCCATGCCTGCGTGTCGCCGCCCGCCGCGGCGGTCACGAGGGCGGTGGGGTCGCCGTCGGCCATTGTCAGTTCCTCTCGGGCAAAAACCTATTTTAGTTGGGCGAAACGGTCAGTCCCGGTGTTTGGGGAGCAGCGCCGACGTGGCGCCGTGCCGGGCGTCGTGCAGCAGCCGGCGCAGGGCGGTCGGCGCGTCGGTCTCCCCGCGCCGGATCCGCGCGGCGATCAGACCCGACACCCAGGCCGAGGCGAAGGAGGTCCCGCTCCAGGCGGCAACCCCTTGATAGGTACGCGAGGAGCGCGCGTCCGCCGGGTCGGTGATCGTGACACCGGGGCCGAAGTAGTTGCTGACCACGTTCACACCGGGCGCCAGCAGATCGACCCACGGGGCGTCCGGGCTGAACGCGGCGGGCGTACCCGTGGCAGTGACCGCGCCGACCGCGAGCACGTCGTCGGCGGCAGCCGGCCAGAGCGGGCGCCGGGGGCCGTGGTCGTCCTCGCCGTGGTTACCGGCCGAGGCCACCACGACCGTCCCCGGGCCGACGCGCTGCAGGGCGGTGCTGACCGCGAGGGACGGCTGGTTGTCGCCGGTGAAGTAGCCCGCCGACACGTTGATCACGTCGGCGCCGCGGGCCGCGCACTCCACCAGGTCGTTGGCGAGCTGCCAGGTGGTGCCACGGGCCCGGTCGTCGAGGGTGGCGCAGGCGAGGACGGCCGCGCCGGGAGCGTTGCGCAGGATGGTGCCGGTGATGAAGGTGGCGTGTCCCGCGGTGAACGGCAGCCCCTGCGGTCCGGGGGAGGGGTGCAGAGCGGACGGAGTGGCGAGGTACGCGCCGGCGAGCTCGCCGTGGTCCCACAGCCGGGTGTCGCAGACGGCGACCGTCGCGCCCCGGCCGAGCGTGCCGTGCGGACGGGGCAGCCCGCCGTCGAGCGCGTACCGGCCGCCGGGGGTGCCCTCGGGCGCGGGCAGCACGTACGTGTCCTCGGACAACGACCGGCCGCCCCAGCCGCCGTGCAGGATGTCGATCTCACCCGCCACGCTCGCGGGCATGGCGCTGCTGCCGCCGCCGCTGATCACGTGCGCGCCGCCGACGGTCTCGACCTCGCGGTTCTTGCCGAGCACGGGCGTCCAGCCGTCGTAGTCGCGCCGGAAGTAGGCGCGCAGGTCGTCGAGCAGCGCGTCGACGGGGGAGTCCCCGCCGTCGACCGCGGTGGTGGGCTCCGCCGCGTGGCCCGTCAGCTCCAGCAGGGCGAGACCGAGTGCCGGGCTGCGGCGCGGATCGCGTACCGGCTCGATGCCGAGCACGCCGAGGCGGTCCAGGACGAGGTCGAGGTGCGCCAGGGTGACGATCAGTTCGTTGACCCGGTGCGCCGCGCCGCGCCCGGTGGTGGCCGTGCTCATGGTTCCCCCTTCGATCGGGCCCTTCCCGATCCATGTTGCGGAGGGAGTACGGGCGGATCTGATACATAATGTCCCTGAGAGATCGGGCCGGGAGGGCGGATGACGCGGGACACCACCGCTCGCACGCTCTGCACCGAGGCGCTGGCCATCGCCGACGCCCAGCCGCGCCGGGCCTGGGGTCTGGCCGGGCAGGCCCTGGAGCTGGCCCGCGCGGCGCACGACCCGGAGTCCGCCGCGATCGCCGAGCGGGCGCGCGGGCTCGCCGCCCTGCACCTGGCCGACCTGGACACGGCGCTGCGGTGCGAGCGCGCGGCCGTGCGCCTGGCCCGCCGGGCCCGCAACCCCACGCTCGCCGCCGAGGCCCGGATGACCCTCGCGTACGTGCTGAGCTGCCACGGACAGCCGGGCCGTGCCATCGGCGTCATCGACCGGGCCCGCGCCGGACTGGACGGCCTGCAGCGGTTGCGCGCGAACGCGCAGCGCGGCGCGATCCTGCAGCAACTCGGGCGGCTCGGGGAGGCCCTCGACGCCTACCGGGACGTGCTGCCCCGGCTGCGCGCCGCCGGCGACTGGGTGTGGACGTGGCGGGTGCTCAACAACCGCGGCGTGCTCCAGGTCTTCCGCTACCACTTCGCCGAGGCACTCACCGATCTGCGCGAGGCCGAGCAGCTCAGCGAGCGGGAGGGGCTCGGCCTGCTCGCCGCGCAGGTGCAGGAGAACCTCGGCTTCGCCCACAGCCGGCAGGGGGCGATCCCCGGGGCGCTGCGCCATTTCCAGGAGGCCGAGCGGCGCTACCGGGTGCTCGGCGTGGGAGTCAGTTCGCTGCTGCTCGACCGGGCCGAGACGCTGCTCTCCGTCCGGCTCGCCCGCGAGGCCCGGGCCACCGCCGAGCAGGCCGTCGAGGAGCTGATCCGTACGCGCGGCGGTTTCAAGCTGCCCGAGGGTCAGCTGCTCGTGGCGACCGCGGCCCTGCTCGCCGGTGACTGCGGCACCGCGCTGCCGGCCGCTCGCCAGGCCGCTGCCGCGTTCACCCGTCAGCACCGCGGCGGCTGGAGCGCCCTCGCGAGGCTGGTCGGGCTGCGCTGCCGGCTCGGGCAGAACCTGCCGGTCGCGGTGCCGGAGGTGGTACGCATCGCCGCGGCACTGGACGCGGCCGGGTGGCGGCTGCCCGCCCTCGACGCCCGGATCATCGCGGCCCGCCTCGCCCTGACCCGCGGCCGTCCCGCGCAGGCCCGGGCGCTGCTCGCCGACGGCATCATCCCCCGGACCGGCCCGGCCGAGCTGCGGATCCGGGCCTGCCAGGCCGTCGCGCTACGGCACCTGATCGACGGGCGCCGCCGTGCGGCCAGCGCCACGATCACGGCCGGCCTGCGCATCGCCGGGCAGTACCGCGCCACGCTCGGCGCCCCCGACCTGCTGGCACACGTCTCCGGTCAGCGCACGGAGCTGGCCGAGATGGGCCTGCGGATGGCGGTCGAGGCCCGGTCGGCGCGCCGGGTGCTCGCCTGGGCCGAACGTGGCCGGGCCAGCCACCTGCTGCTCACCCGCGCGAGCCCGCCCGCCGACCCGGTCCTGGCCGCCGGGCTGACCGAGGTCCGCGCCGTGGTCGCCGAGCTGGCGGACGCCCGCCGCGCGGGCCGCCCCGTCGCCGCCCTGGAACGCCGCCAGACGACCCTGGAGAACCGGGTCCGCGACCACCTGCACTCCCGGCGCGGCGACTACGCGGACGAGGCGGCACCCGTCACGGTGGACCAGCTCACGGCAGCCCTCGGCGACGCCGTCCTGCTCGAATACGTCGAGAGCGACAACCACCTCTACGTCCTGCTGGTCGCCGACGGCCGGGTACGGCTGCACCCGCTCGGCCCGGTCGCCGCGATGACCGGCCTGCTGGAACACCTGCCGTTCGCCATGCGCCGGGCCGCAGCCGGGACGGGCCGCAGCGCGGAGGCAGCCGGCACGCTGCTCAGCTCGCTCGGCACAAAACTCGACAACCTTCTGACCCGCACGGTACGCCCGGACCTCGCCGGCCGCCCCCTCGTCGTCGTCCCGACCGGCCCGCTGCAGTCCCTGCCCTGGGCCCTGCTCCCCTCCTGCGCCGACCGCCCGGTCACGGTCTCCCCCTCAGCCACCCTCTGGCACCAGGCCGCCCGATCCCAGGCCGCCCAGGCCGCCCGGTCTCAGGCCGCCCGATCGCAGGCCGCCCGCGGCGCGGCCGTCGCATCGCGCGGTGCTGCCGGTGCCGCGTTGACCGGTTCGTCTCAGGCGGGTGGCCTGCGGAGCGCGCGGTGGCTGGCGGTGGCCGGGCCGGATCTGCCCGGGGCCGGGGCGGAGATCGAGGCCCTGCGCCGGCTGAACCCCGGGGCCGGGGTGCTGACGGGCGCGGCCGCGACGGTGGGTGCGGTGCTGGCGGCGCTGCCCGGTGCGGGGCTGGCGCATCTGGCTGCGCACGGCACGTTCCGGCGGGACAACCCGCTGTTCTCGTCGCTGCGGCTCGCCGACGGGCCGCTGACCGTTCACGATCTGCAGACGCTCGCCGGCGTACCCGAGGTGGTGATCCTCGCGGCCTGCGACAGCGGGCTGTCGCTGGTCTGCCCGGGCGACGAACTGCTGGGCTTCTCCGCCGCGCTGCTGGCCATGGGCTCCCGGGCCCTGATCGCCGCGATGCTGCCGGTCCCCGACGGGCCGTCGGCGGTCCTGATGACGACCCTGCACCGGGAGCTCGCCGCCGGGGCACCTCCGGCGGTGGCCCTCGCCACCGCCCGTCGCGACCTGCTCACCGGCGGCGGCCCCGCCGAGCGCGTGGCCGCCGCCGGCTTCGTCTGCATCGGCGCCGGCCTCACCTGACCAGGCCGTAACCCCACGATCAAGCCGCAAGCCCGTGCAGCGCCACCGCACCCGGCACCACCCCACCCGGCCCGCCAGCAACGGCCACCAAGGCCCCCGGCCGATCCGCCCCCGGCCCATCCGCCCCCGGCCCATCCGCACCCGGCCCGGCAGCAGCGGGCACCATCGCACCCAACTGGGCAGCAACAGGCGCAACAGCGCCAGCAACAGGCGCAACAGCGGCGGCAAGAGGCGCAACAGCGGCGGTAACGGGCACCCGCGGCCGGGCGCCGACGGCGAAGCGGCTCTCGGGTGTCAGCAGGAGTTCCAGGCGATCGAGGTCGCCGCACGCACGCGCCGCGGCGACCCGTTCGAGGTGCTCCTGGAAGTGCGCGACCATCCGGATCTGCCCGGCGGCGAGCGTGTGGTGCCCACCCGCGACCAGCCGGTCGGCCCAGCTCAGCAGCGGATGCGCAGTATCGCAGGGTAGTGCCGTCACGTGCGAGACCTCGTCGAGCAGCCGCTGCAACGCGCCCAGGTCGCGCCTTTCCGGGGCGCTGAGCACGGCGAACAGGTCCATCCGGTGGACGTCGTCCCAGGCGGTGAGCGTGCCCTCGAACCACATTCGGTCCAGGCGGCTCAGCGCGAGGGCGGCCCGGCCGAGGATCGAGGTTTCCGCCAGGTCGCGTTCGGCGAGGATGCCCGCGATGTTCTCCTCCAGGAACGGGCCGTGGAAGCCGGTGTCGGGGTCCATGTAGCGCAGGATCTGGGCGCCGCCCACCCCGACGCCGTCGACGCCGGTGCAGACGGCGCCGGCGAGGTTGTGCAGGCGGAAGCCCGCGGAGAAGTACGTCAGCAGCCCCCGTTCGTGCGCCCGGTGCACGAGCGTGACGGCTTCGGCGTACGACAGCTGCTCCAGTACGCACCTGCTCGGGTACGTGTTCGCCGTGCCGTCCCAGGTGACCTTGTCGAAGCCGCCCGCGCGGGTCAGGGCGATGCCGAGCAGCCCGATCTCGAGCCGGTCGACGATCATCCGGCCGTCGAGCAGGCCCCCGGCGCGGTCGTCGAAGAACGGCGTGTTCACGTTGAACGCGGCGGACAGCACCTGTGTGAAGCGGTCCCGGGTGACGCCGGCGCGGACGGCTCGCATGAACCGGACGGCCTGCCGTGCGGTCATCCCCTCGATGGCGATCTTGCATTCGGCGATGCCCTGCGCGAACAGCGCCGAGCAGGCCGCGGCGACGGTCCGGCTGGTCTTCAGCATCGACGGCTCGACGGGACCCTCGAAGACGGGCCGCCCCACGTACGACGAGACCGGCGCGTCGTCGCCGACCAGCAGCCGCACCTGCGCGACCGTCCGCGGGTCCGGGATCCGGTACGGCTCGACGTGCGTACGGTCCTGATGCCCGCCGCGTTCGAGGTGTTCGATGTGGACGATGACGCCGTCGAGGTTGGCCAGCGCGCGCACCGTACCGTCGAGATGACCTTCGCCCGGGTCGGTGACCGACATGTACGTCTGATGGTCCCGGAATCCCGAGGTGCCCCACGTGCACGCCGATCCGGGGCCCCGGGCCAGCGTCTCGAAGGCGAACCGCTCGGCGACGAGGTGTTCAGCGGTGGGCCGGTGCCCGTCGCGGCGGGCCGCGGCGGTGAGGTCCCGGAGCGCATCGAGCAGGGAAGCGCCGCCGAGCCGCAGCTCCAGGGCGCCGTCCACCGCTGTGATGAGCGAGCCGGCCCCGCCCGGCCCGAGTCGCAGCGTGTCGGCGAGCGCGGTCAGCACCGCCGAGTACGAAGCCCAGACCTCGGCGACCGTGGCGGACGGATCCAGCACGACGCCGAGCCCCCGCACCACCTCGGCGAGGGCGCCGCCCCGGCCGGGGAATTCGTCGGCCAGCAGCCGGCCCTGCTCGACCAGCTCCGCGTAGCTCTCGTCCAGGCTCAGCGCCTCGGCGAGCACCGCCCCCTGCAGCTGCCGGTACGCGGCGTCGACCGGGACCGTCGCCTTGACCCACCGCGCGCCGGCCTGGCGCAGCAGGTCCCTTGCGTGGGCCACGGCCACGGCCCGCACGGTCCCGTCAGGAATGCGGAAAACATGCATCAGTCTTTCCCCCGTTGTGCGGCCGGCGAAGGTGCCGGCTGGTTGCTCGTTACGCAGATCGGAGCAGCCCACCGGCACCTTGATACGACGGGATTCGCCACACCGTCAGTGCTCGTGCCCGCCGGGCATGCCGGGGACACCGGCGGGCATCACGACGAACGGCCGCATCATCCCGGCGTCCTCGTGTTCGAGCAGGTGGCAGTGGTAGACGTAGCGCCCGCTGTGCCCGGTGAAGCGGGCGGCGACCACGGCCATCTCGTTCGGGTTGACGCGTACGGTGTCCTTCCAGCCCTGCTCCTGCAGCGGGGTCTCGATCGTCCGCAGATATCGGACAGCCGGGTTCGCCTCGCCGGTGGCCGGGTCGAAGCCGCTCGCGTCGTACACCTCGCGCCGCAGGATCTGGAACTGCACGAGGTGCAGGTGGATGGGGTGCATCTGGCCGCTGAGGTTGAGGACCCGCCAGATCTCCCACGAGTCCTGCACGACGTGGATCGTCGCGGCATCCGCCCAGGTCCCGGCCGCCACCCGGTAACCGGTGCTCGCGCCGCTGACGTCGCTCACCTGCACGATGCCGGGCCCGGCGGGCGACTCCTGCATCTCGCGCAGGGGCTTCGTGGACTTGACCAGCATGATCATGCGATGGCCGTGCTCGTGGGGGAGGTCGTCGCGGGTGAGGCGGCGGAAGGTCGGTGACAGCGCACCTGGTACGCGTACCCGTGGGATCGGACCTTGGGCCCGCTCGACCCGCAGCTGCATGACCTGGGGGAACGCCAGTCGGTGCGCGGCATCGGGTTGTCCCGGCGGAACCTCGGCCGGCTTGCCCAGATAGGGCGCCGCCGCCGTGTTCACCAGGGTCAACGTCCGGCCCGCCTGCGCCTGCAGGTCGATCAGGACGTCGGCGCGTTCCGCGGGTGCCAGGACCAGGCCTTCCACGGGTACGGGCACCGGGGCCCCGAGCAGCCCGCCGTCCGTCCCGATCACGTGCAGCACATCGGGCACCGGGTCGCCGCACTCGTCGAGCAGCACCAGCCGGTACGTGCGGGCGTTCGACGCGTTGACCAGCCGCAACCGGTGCAGCGCGGGCCGCATCCGCGCGTAGGGCCAGATCCGCCCGTTGACGCACGTGTACGGCCCGAAGAACTCGTTCGCCCCGGTCTCCGTCTTGTGCAGCAGCCGCCCGGTGAACAGCCCGTCCTCGTCGAGGTCGAGGTTCACGTCCCGGATCGTCAGCGCCAGCTCGCGCCGCCCGGCCGGCAGGTGCAGCCCGGCCTCCTCCTCGTCGCGGATCAGGTACTGCCCGGCGAGCCCGGCGTACACCTGATAGGCCGTGAGGTTCATGGCGTGGTCGTGGTACCAGAGCCCGCTCGCGCGCTGCCGGTTCGGATACGTGTAGATCGACCGCTCTCCCGGCGAGACGCCGTTCTCGGGCCACCCGTCGCTGTCGCCCCCGACCGCCGCCCCGTGCACGTGCACCGCGGTCCAGGCAGGGACATCGGACAGATCTCTGGGTACGCCACCCGAGCGGCCCGGCTCGTTCTGGCTCCCGGGCGGCGCGGCGACCGACGCGAACGGCAGCGGCCCGGTCAGCTCGTTGATCCAGTGCACTCGCAGGGTCTGATCGCGCGACACCTCGATGGTCGGGCCGGGCAGATGGCCCTCGTACGCCCACACCGGGGTCAGCGGTAACGCCCGGTGCAGGCTCACCTCGGCGGTGCGGGCGCGGATCTTCAGGACGCCGGCGCGCCGCCCGGTCCGCGGTGGCCGTAGCACCGGTGCGACCGGCAGCTCGTCGACGAACGGGGTCAGCGTGGCGCCGGTGCGGACGGGTGCGGGTGTGCTCATGGTCATGGTCATGGAACACATTGTGGCGACCTTGGATGCAACAAACCTGCAAATCCAATTCATTGACTGACGTATATCTCTGGTGGGACATTCGGCTAGCGGCATTCAGTCACATTCCCGACAAGGAGAAATTGCTATGGCGCCATCTTTACGGGCCCGCACACTGCGCCGGGCGGCCGGCGCCGGAGGGCTGATAGCCCTGGTGACAGCGGGTCTGGTGATATCGGTGGCGACCGCGCAGGCAGCCACGGTCTTCACCGCCGACTTCGAATCGGGCAGCACCAGCGCGTGGTCGAAATCGGGTGGCACATGGTCGATCGTCGCCGATGGATCACAGACTCTGCGGCAGGCCGTCGCCACCAGTGAGAATGCCCGGGAATTCGCCGGCGACACCGCGTGGACCGACTACACGGTCTCCGCGCGGGTCAAGCCGCTCTCCCTCGCGTCGAACGGATTCGCCGGCCTGCTGGCACGGGCCGGCAGCGCGACCACGTTCTACCGGCTGGCGCTGCTGCCCGGCAACCAGGCGCAGCTGCAGGCCGTCAACAGCGGCGCGGTCACCGTCCTCGGCACCGCGTCCCGCACCGTCGCCACGGGCACTTGGTACACGCTGAGTCTCACCGTCTCCGGCTCCACGATCACCGGCAGCGTCGACGGCGCCGCGGTCGGATCCGCCACGAACTCGTCCGTCTCCGCGGGGCGGATCGGGCTGCAGACGGCATACGCGACAGCCGGTTTCGACGATGTCACGGTGAACACCACCGGCGGCTCGACGCCGTCGTCACCGCCCACGACCTCGTCGCCCACGCCTTCGTCCTCGGCCTCTCCGCCGCCGACGACCGGGGACACGATCTACGCGTCGCCCACCGGCAGTGCGAGCGCGGCCGGCACGATCTCGGCGCCCACGACCCTGGTCGCGGCGCTCACCCGGGTCGCGGCGGGCGGGACGATCTACCTGCGCGGCGGCACCTACAGCTCCACGGCGACCGTCACGATCGCGGCCGGGAACAACGGCACGTCGAGCGCTCGCAAGACGCTCTCGGCGTACCCAGGGGAAACTCCGATCTTGAACTTCTCCGCCCAGACGGAGGATCCGGCCAACCGTGGCCTGGCGCTCAACGGCAACTACTGGCGCCTCTACGGGCTGGTCGTCGAACGCGCCGGGGACAACGGGATCTTCGTCGGGGGCAGCAACAACATCATCGAGCGGACCATCACCCGCTACAACCGCGACTCCGGCCTGCAGCTGTCCCGGATCGCCTCGGACACCCCGAACAGCCAGTGGCCCGCGAACAACCTGGTCCTGAGCGCGGAATCGCACGACAACGCCGACTCGGACGGCGAGGACGCGGACGGTTTCGCCGCGAAGCTCACCATCGGCACCGGCAACGTCTTCCGCTACGACGTGTCGCACAACAACATCGACGACGGGTGGGACCTCTACACCAAGACCGACACCGGCGCGATCGGCCCGGTGACGATCGAGGACTCGCTCTCCTACACCAACGGCACGCTCAGCAACGGCACGGTCAACGCGAACGGCGACCGCAACGGCTACAAGCTCGGCGGCGACGACATCGCGGTCAACCACATCGTCCGGCGCAACGTGGCGTACAACAACGGCCACCACGGGTTCACCTACAACAGCAACCCCGGCACGATGACGATCTCGAACAACGTCGGCGTCAACAACGCCGAGCGCAACTTCTCGTTCGACGCCGGCACCTCGGTCTTCCGCAACAACACGTCGTGCCGCACCATCAGCGGCTCCAACGACAAGACCGTCGGCAACGCGGACAGCTCCAACCAGTTCTGGACCGGCACGAACGGCTCCCGATGCGCGAATCTCACCGGCGCGCTCGGCTGGTCGTTCGCCGCAGACGGCAAGCTGGTCGTCACCTTCGGCGGAAAGGTAGTCACCCCATGATCGCTCCTCTGCTGCTCGTCGCCTCGCTGTTCGTCGCGCCCACGTCCCTGGCCGCCACGATCACCGTCGCGGCGGACGGCTCCGGCAACTACACCACCATCCAGGCGGCGATCAGCGCCGCGACCACAGGCACGATCATCACGGTCAAGCCCGGCACCTACCAGGGCCAGGTGCAGATCCCGGCGAGCAAGTCGGGCATCACCATCCAGGGCTCGACCGGCACGTCCGGCGACATCGTCATCACCGGCAACAAACCCCAGTCCACCGCGGGTACGGCCGGCAGCGCCACGGTCTACAACCTCGCCGCGAACACCACCATCAAGGGCCTGACGATGCAGAACACGTACGGCGAGGGCAGCCAGGCCCTCGCGCTGTACGCCGCCGGCGACCGTCAGACGTATCGCAACGTGCAGATGAAGGGCTACCAGGACACGTTCCTGTCGTGGGGCGGCACGGGCAGTTCCCAGATCCGCCAGTACGTCTACAAGTCCTACATCGAGGGCGCCGTCGACTTCATCTACGGCAACGGCGCGGTCGTCATCGACTCCACGACCATCAAGTCCCTCGACCGCGGCAGCTCCAACAACGGCTACATCACCGCCGCGGCGACCAACGCCTCCAACGCGTACGGCATCCTCATCACCCGCTCGACCCTGCAGGGCCCGTCCGCCGCGCAGACCGTAGCCCTGGGCCGCTGCTGGCACGCGGGCGGCGCCGCAGACGCCATCGGTCAGGTGCTGGTCCGCGAGTCCACCCTCGGCGGCCATATCCGCCAGGCCGGCGCGTGGCAGGACATGAGCGGCTTCTCCTGGAAGACCTGCAGATTCAATGAGTACGCGAACACGGGCTCGGGTGCTTCCACCGGCACCAGCGACCGTCCGCAGATGAGCGCCTCCACCGCGGCTAACTACACCTCCCAGAAGTACCTGGCCGGCTCCGATGGCTGGAACCCCGTCGTTTCGTAAAGAGGCTTTGTGAAAACCTCCGTCCGTACGATCATCGTCCTGCTCGTCGCCGCGCTGACCGCCCTGATCGGGGCGCCGGCCCAGGCCGCTGTCTGGTCGTCCACCGACCGCTGGGGTACCTGGACCAGCAACGGCTACACGCTCTACAACAACGTCTGGGGCTCCGGCTACGGCCCGCAGACCATCTGGGCCAACTCGACATCCAACTGGGGCGTCTGGGCGAACCACCCGAACACCGGCGGCATCAAGAGCTACCCCAACGCCACGAAGTACGTCGGCAAGAAGGTCAGCGCCCTCGGCACTACCACGAGCAGCTTCAACGTCACGGTGCCGACCAGCGGGGTCGCGTTCACCACGGCGTACGACATCTGGAGCTCCGACAACGCCCACGAGATCATGCTCTGGATGAACAAGTACGGCGCGGTCGGCCCGCTCGGCACCCTGCAGACCACCACCTCGGTCGGCGGCCACACATGGGCCATCTACCGCGGCTCCAACGGGAGCAACCAGGTGTACTCGTTCGTCCGCACCAGCAACACGAGCTCCGGCACGGTCGACATCCGGGCGATCGCCCAGTGGATCCGCACCCAGGGCTGGTTCGGCGACGTCACCATCGGCAACGTCCAGCTCGGCTACGAGATCACGTCGTCGGCGGGCGGGAAGGACTTCATCACGAACTCCTTCTCAGTGACTGCTTCATAAGTACGGCCGGCACGGCTTCGTTCAACATCTTCTTCCTGACCGTACGCAGCAGCTTGGACATGAAGAACCCACCGGCACCCGTGAACCCTGTGTGCTCCCAGGTGAACCGGGTGCCGGTCGGCGTCTCCTCCAACCGGTACGCCACAAAGGACGGCGCCTCGCCCTCGTCCCCGACCCAGGTGTACCGCAACAACCGTGGCTCCTCGACCTCCAGAACCTCACAGTCGACGATCCCGCGCCACCCCATCACCGGCTTCGCGACCAGCCGGAATTTCGTCCCCGCCGCAGCCGCGAACCCCTCGGGCCGCCCGCCCTGCCCGGTCACGGTCCACTGGGCGACCAGCTCGGGCTCGGTCAGCACCCGCCACACCTCCTCGATCGGGTACGCGTACTCGCACACGATCCGGAACTCACTCATGAGATCTCCTTTTACGGTCGCTAGAAATTTACAGTAGCAGTAATTTTTCTGGGACCGTACTAAGCTCATCCCATGACCGAGGGCCTCCGCGAACGCAAGAAGCGCGAGATGCGCCGCCACCTGTCCGACACCGCCGCGCGCATGTTCCTCGAGCGAGGCTTCGAGGCCCTCCGCGTGGCCGACGTCGCGGAAGCCTGCGGCGTCTCGGAGAAAACGGTCTTCAACTACTTCCCGACCAAGGAATCCCTGGTCCTGGACCGCCTGGAAACCACGATGACGGCCCTGCGCACCGGCCTGGCCGACCCCACGGTCCCCCCGGTCCAGGCAGCCCTGCGCATCCTCGCCGACGAACTCACGGCGATGACCTCAGCCCTGACCGACCCCGAAGCCATCGCCGGCCACCGCCGCTTCGGCACCCTGATCGGCTCCACCCCGTCCCTGCGCGCCTACCAGAGCGACACCATGGACCGCTTCGTCACGGTGGCCGCCGAACTCCTCGCCGCCCGCACCGGCCTCGCCCCCACCGACCCGGAACCCACCATCGCCGCCACCGCCCTCCTGGGCCTCTGGCGGGTCCAATACCAATCCCTCCACCGCCACCTGACCACCACCTCGAACCCCGTGACGCTTCACGAGCAGGTGACGGCCGACGTCCACCGCGCCGCCCACCTGATCGAAACCGGCCTCACCCACTGGCCGGCGTCGTGACCTCGGGATACATCCTGGAGTCGCCGGGCGCCCTGTCAGCCCGGGCCGTCCGCTTCCTCCGCACCGCTTCCCACCGCGTGCCGATCGACCACGGCCTCACCGGAGAACGCCTGCGCCGCGAGATCGACCGGGTCCACGGCCGGCCCGACGATGACATCGTGGCGCTTCTGGACCGGCTACAGAAGCGCTACAGCGGCCTGTCCTACGGCAGCGGCTTCTTCCAGTCAAAGGTCACGTTCAGCCCCGTCTGCGAGCCCGAGCACCCCGACGAAGAGCTGGAGATCCTCTACGCCGTGGAGACCGGCAGCATCGCCGGCGCCTCCGTGAAGCCCACCGGCGAGGTCGAGATCGGCATCGACGCGCTATCCACCATCGAGTTCCGTGACCTCGACACCCTGATCGAATGCGACGCCCTGTACGCCGAAGCCTCCGGCTCCGAACGCCGCAGCTACTTCAGCCCCGGTCCGATGGAGGAGGTGCTCAACCACCTGATGTCCGACCCCGCACTCGGCCTCCACCCGGCCCCCGAAGCGTCCGGCCATCACACCCACTGGCTCACGGGCGCCGACACCCTGGTCGCACTCGAAGGCGCATGGGCCACAATCGACAGCAGGGCGCCGATGATTCGTTCCTGGCCCCGCCACCAACAGGCAGCATCCCGCCTCGACGCCGTCCTGCGAGGCTTTCGCGCGGAGCGATCGGGGGATCGCTGATGGACATCGACAGCCCAAAGGCTGGCTGACGACGAGAAAGATGCCGGCTCGGATGGTCTTGGATGATCGGGAACTCTCGTCGGAACAGGCAGGCCTGGGCTTTTGACGTATCTAGCCGTTTTTGAGGATCCTGGCCACGGGGTTCGGCGCTCGGACCTGATTGCGGCCCTGGAGCGGGACTGGCCGGGCGCCGTGCTCCTTGGGCGCCAGGGGTGGTGAATAGATGGGAATGAGCAAGAAACGTGACGTGGAGTTCTTCCTCCTCCCCGACGATGAGGTGGAGTTGACCGACGCTATAAGGGGGAGTTTTCCGGCGTCGCCTTCATTGATGAGGCGCAATGGTCGGACGTAGAAATGCCGACGGTACGTGAAAGTATTCTCGACTGCGGGCGAATCTCCGGGATCTGGTACCAGGGCGCCTATCCTAAGATTCGAGGGCGGCGCAGGGACAACGGCGCGATCGATGGTCCGGAGCGGGAGATCGTGCAATGGCTGAGAAGTCAGGTCCGCAGTCCGGGTGTTCTGCACAGTGGCCGCTGGGCATACTCACAGGACGAATTTACCGATCCGGCGATGGTCAAGTTCGTGGATCGGATCTGGCGTATCTTGTCCAAGGTCACCACGAACCGGATGAGGCGGGCTTCAGCGAATGATCCCCACTCGCCCGAGCATGGGTTCAGGGTCGGCTCCAGTGCGTTCGAGCAAAGTGCGGCCGGGGATCTCGAGCTGGCTGCCAACGCGTTGCGGCTGGCCCCGGAGGTGGGGTACGTCTGGCCGCAAAGGCGGATCCCTTAAGGGGTCAGGAATGACGGTTTGGCACGAAGGTGTGTCCGGTATGGAGTCGTTTTCTATCCTTTGCTTGATTCCGTCGGGCAAGCCCTGGTCCACGCATATTCCGGGTCTGGCGCTGCGTTCCGGACAAGGTGGTTGTCAAACTATGCTGAACGAAACGGTGACCTGTGGTTTTCCGGGCCGGTTGACCTCGCGCGAGACCCTGCGCTGAGGGGATTTGTGGAGTATCTCGATCTTTCGCCGTACGAATACATGCCGCACCCGCTTCCGCTGGTCAACATCGGGTGGCTGGGGTGGGAGAACGGGCTGCAGAACACCGGCTCGGCACTGCTGACGGATGAGGACATCGAGCGGGTTCGGGCTGCCTCGCCTCGGGTGGGGAGCATGCATCTCGGGTTTCATGACTGCGAGTTCTGTACGGGCTATGCGCCGTTCGACGGCAACGGGGAGTACCGGTATTACGCGGCCGGCGGGGTGGTCTACGCCGCGCCGGGGATGATCCTGCATTACATGGAGGCGCACGGGTATCGGCCGCCGCAGGTGTTTCTGGATGACCTGGCGAGGGGTGGCGTGCTGACCTGGGACGGCCGGGCGGATCGGCTCGTCGGGGTGGTCCGGGACGTGACCGCAGAGTGGGAGTTGCGGGTCGAGGCCGTGGTTGATCTGGCGAACTGGAAGGATTCCCGGGCTCTGGACGCGATCATGGTCGCGGCTCGGGAGGAGGAGTTCGCCGACTGCGCGGGGGCCGAGATCGGGGGGGTCACTGGCGGCGTACGTGGACAGTGGCCTCGTGATTGACGACCTGCACCCCATGGTCCGGTACGGCATCGAGGACGCCCGCATCGTCTGGCCCGGCGTGCTCGGGGACAGGCAGATCCGGCGGTGGCTCACGGAGACCTGGGATCGGGCGCGGAAGGTGATCATCGCCGATGGCGGGGAGGACGGGCCGCCGGTTGCTGAGCGGGAAGTGCTTGCCACGGTTGAGGATGAGTCCGCGTTGCGGCAGTTGCGGGAATGGACCACGTCCGAGAATTTCCGGGGTGATGTCTGCCGGTGTCCCGGGGATCTGACGGTGGCGCTCTACGACGCTGAGGACGTGCTGCTCGGGTCGGGGACCTTGCATGCGGGGAGGGTTTCCTGGGAGCGGGATCGGTTCCGCAATGATCTGCTCGTCGATGACGTCGGATTGCGGCTGGTGCTGGCCGGGCTCGGTGTCGGCGGGAGTTCGAGTGCCGTATTGGGCAGGCTGCTGACCGAGTTGGACCTGGTCGACGACGAGGCGTCGTTCAGGCAGGCCGGGGACGTTGCCGCGCTCGAGGCGAGCCGCGTGCCGCCCGTGTTGTTCGACCATCTGCGAGACCACTCGGGGCTGGAAGCGGCCGGGTTCGGGGCGGACAAGATCGAGGTGATGGTCGGGGACCTCGTGAGGTCGGCGGGGGAGAGCGGTGCGGTGCGGCAGGTGTTGGCGTGGCTCGGGTCCGTGGTGTGGCCGACCGAGGCGGTCGGTGGGGATGGGCAGGTTGCCAAGCGGATGCTGGAGCGGCTTGGCGGCGTGGAGGGGGAGCTGGCCGGGCTCACCGAGCGCGCCGAGGTCATGGGGGCCGTGGTCTGGGCGGTCTTCCGAGGCGGGGACGACACCGACGTCATGAACGCGGTGGGGCCGGCCGTCAGCCGGGTGCTCAGATCAGGGACAGGCCGCTGATCGCGGCTTTCTGGGACGTCTTCGAGGCGAAGGCAGCGACGGATGAGCCCTGCGCGGATACCTGCACCGAGATCCAGCCCGCCTCGAACAACAGCGTGGTGGTTGATGAAGCCAGCGCCGGGTCCTGCTGGTCGACGCAGCTGGTCGCGTAGCCCGCGCCGTCCGGTGGGGACGGGAGTTCGGTGGTGCAGTCGCCCGTGCGGCGTTTCACCTGGTCGAGCATGGACGCCGGGGTGTCGCGGTCCGAGCGGCGCAGCAGGTAGGTGACCATGATGAGCGCGGGCGGCGTGGACGACGTCGCGGATGCCTTACCGGAGCATTTGTGGCCGCCCGGTTCGGCCTTGTCGCCCGTTTCGGCGGGGCCTTCGGTCAGTGTCCAGGGGGCGCCCGTCGCGGTGGCCATCAGGGCGATGACGTCCGTGCAGGTCCGCTCGACCGGCTGCAGCCAAGGCGCAGAGGAGGGCGGCGGCGAGGGCACAGGCGAAAGAGAGGGCGCCGGCGCCGCGGAAGGGGAGCTGGTGCAGCCACCGGCAAGAGCGGCTATGGCGAAAAAGGGCGCTGCTGTGCGTACGGTGAGAGGTGTCATGCGGTCATCCTGATGTCATCGACCTTGACGTTGACGTTCTCGACGTGCAGGCCGTAGTTCTCCACAGCCTCGATGACCGCGGTCCGGACGGCGACCGTGACGTCCGAGACGACCTCACCCGCCGCGATGACCAGGACCACCGTGATCGCGACCTTGGTGCCCTCGACGCGGGCCGAGACGCCGCGGGTGGCGTCGCCGACCTCGTCGAGGCCGATCTTGTCGAGGACGGAGTTCATGAAGCGGGCGACGTCACCGCCGAGCTCGGCGACGCCCGGGACCGCGCGGGCCGCCGCGCCGGCGATCTTCTCGACCACCTCGCGGCCGACCGAGGTGCTGCCGCGGTAGGCGGGGACCTCGACAACGCCGGCGCCGCCCTGGTCGGGGATCGGGGCCTGGATGACGGCCGGGAGGAACATCTCCAGCGTGCGGTCGCCGGGGGCGGTGGCCTCGTCGCTCAATTGTCTACCCTCGATAGTTCCACTGGCGGAAAGTCGTGCGCGGCGAGACTACTAGCCAAAGGCGTGCAACCGTTCGGCGGTCCGGGGTCGTGCTTACCGGGACCGAACGGATAGGGGTGGGGATGAGCGATCGCGATGGGGCGTTCGCCGAGTACTTCGCGGCCCGGTCAGGGGCCATGCGGGGAACGGCGTTTCTGCTCTGCGGTGACTGGCACCGGGCGGAGGACCTGGTGCAGACCGCGTTCACCAAGCTCTACAGGCACTGGAACCGGGTCTCACACCACGAGGCCCTGGATCCGTACGTGCGGCAGGTGCTGATCCGCACCTACATCGACGACGGGCGCCGGGGGTGGTGGCGGCGGGAACGGCCGTCCGACACGCCCGCGGACCGGCCGGCGCCACCGGCGTCCTCCGACGACCGGCTGGTGCTGTTGCAGGCGCTGGCCGAGGTGCCACCCCGGCAGCGGGCAGTGCTGGTCCTGCGCTACTGGGAGGACATGACGGTCGACGAGACCGCGGCCGCTCTGGGGTGCTCGGCCGGCACCGTCAAGAGCCAGGCGTCGCGGGGCCTGGACACCTTGCGGGCGCTGATGTCCCCACCCGTCACTGTGGTACGAGGAGCAACCCGATGAACGAGAACGACTTCCGCGCGGCCCTGCGCGACACCATGACCCTCAGCCCCCCGCCCCCGATGGACTCGGCCACGGCGGTCGGTGCGGGACGCCGGTCCGTACGCCGCCGCAACTCGGTGGTCGGCGTCGGCGCGGCCGCCGTCCTCGTCGCCGCGACCGCCCTCGCGGTGAACCCCGGGATCTGGTTGAGCAGCGAAAACGTCCCGGCGGCCCCGGTGGCGGCGGTGCCCTCGGTGCTGGCGAGCCCGGCCGCGGCCGGGGACAAGACCGAGCCCGCGTGGCCGACCGACGGCGACGGCCGGCCGCAGACCGACGCCACCAGCCGTTCCGGTCCGCGCTACGAGAAGGGCAAGGCGCTGCTGGCCGGGCTCCTCGCCGTCGTCCCCGACGGCTGGACCGCCCCGACCGGCAACGTCGGCGAGGATGACGATGCCATTCCGCTGCAGTACCACCAGGCCGCCGTCGACGACATCAAGAAGGACATCTGGACCTACAGCGCCAACGCGGCGGTGGCCAAGGACGGCAGGACCGGGCAGCTGGCCGTGGAGGTGCACACGGCGAACAGCGGCCTGCCGCAGGACCCGTGCAAGCTCGCCAAGTCCCTGTGGGGCCTGGGCGGCAACTGCACGGTGGTCACGGTCGGCGGGCTGAAGGTCGGCACGGCGACCCCGGGGCGCGGCGACGGAGGCCCGGAGCAGTGGGCGGCCTACCGGCACCCGGACGGCGTCGCGGTCTTCGTGATGCAGCAGCGCACGGCCACCAACGGATCGGGCAACCCGCCGGCGCTCAAGGACCTGCCGCTGCCGGTGGCCGGGCTCGCGGCCCTCGCCGTCGACGAGCGTTTCCACGTCACCGATAACTGAGATCGGTCACCGATAAATGAGATCATATTTACCTGATCAAATATCTTCCATTGTGCGCGTCCGTACCGCTCTGTAACACTGCCGATCGGGGACAGTCGTAAAGACAATGTGATCTCAGGGTACGGAATGGGGTCGTGATTTGGCGGAGACGCTCTCCTGGCTGGGCCTGCTCACCCCGCCCGGGGAGCGCCCGGACGGCACCGCGGTGACCTGGGCCTCGGGATGACGTCCGGCGATGACCCGTTGTCCCTCGACGACATCTTCGAGGGACACAGCTCGGACGAGGCGCCGGTGGTCTGGGGCAACGTCCCGACCCGCAACCCCGTCTTCACCGGCCGCCGCGCGCTGCTTGAACAGCTCGAACGCCGGCTGCGGACCCAGCACGTCGCAGCGGTGCTCCCGCAGGCCCTGCACGGCGAGGGCGGGGTCGGAAAATCCCAGATCGCCATCGAGTACGCCCACCGCCACCGCTCCGACTACGACGTCATCTGGTGGATCCCCTCGGAACGCCCCGCGCAGATCCTCGCCTCGCTGATCGAGCTCGGCGACCGCCTCGGCCTCGACGTCGGCAACGAGGTCGTCACCGCCATCCCGAAGGTGCGCGCGGCGTTGCGGGCCGGCACCCCGTACAGCAACTGGCTCCTGGTCTTCGACAACGCGGAGACCCCCGACACCGTCCGCGACTATCTGCCCGAGGCCGGCAGCGGCAAGGTCCTGGTCACCTCGCGCAACCAGGAGTGGAGCCAGATCGCGGAGTCGCTCGAGGTGGACGTCTTCACCCGCGCGGAGAGCGTACGCCTGCTGAAGTTGCGCAACAGCAACCTCCCGGAAGCCGAAGCGGACCGGCTCGCCGACGCCCTCGGCGACCTTCCGCTGGCCATCGAGCACGGCTCGGCCTCGCTGCACGCCACGGGCATGTCGGTCGGCGACTACCTGCGCCTGCTCGACGAGAAACGCACCGAACTCAACCCCCGCGACCTGACCGCAGGGTGCGAGATGCCCGTCGCCGCCGCCGCCAACGTGGCCCTGGACCGCCTGGCCACCGAGAACCCGGCCGCCCTGCAACTGCTGCAGGTCTGCTCCTTCTTCGCCCCGGAACCGATCGACCGTGACCTGTTTGCGGGCGTCCGCGACGCGATGGGCGCCGGCGAGCTCGACGAGGTCCTGAAGAACCCCACCCGCCTCAACCAGGCCATCCGCGACATCCAGCGTTACGTCCTCGCCCGCATCGACCACCGCGGCAACAGCCTCCAACTCCACCGCCTGGTCCGCCGCGTCCTGCAGGACAGCATCCCGGACGAACAGCGGTCGTTGATGGAGCACGGCGCGCACCTGCTGCTCGCTGGTGCCGGCGTGAAGCTGGGAGATCCCGCCGACCCCACCCAGTGGCTGCGCTACCAGGGCCTCGCCTCCCACCTGATCGCCTCCGGCGCCTGGGCCTGCGAGGACGACTGGACCCGCAGCGTCGTCGTCACCCTCGTGGAGTTCTACTTCCGCTGGGGCGACTACCCCAGCGGGCAGGAGCTCTCCCGTCGGATCGTCGACGACTGGACTGTCCGGCTGGGCGCCGACCATGCCCAGACCCTGGCAGCGGCGAAGTGGCTCGGCTACTACTGGTGGATAGAGGGCAAGTTCGCCGATGCCGCCAGAATTCACGAGGAAAGCCTGCAGCGCTATCTGAACACGGTCGGCCCCGATGACGAAGGCACAATCCACGCGATGACCATGGTGGCGCTCACCTTGCGGGCCTCGGGCAAGTTCACCGAAGCCCGGGACCTCGATCTACAGGCCTTTCAGACCGCACAGCGCTGCCTCGGCAAAGATGATCCCGTCACCCTGTGCGCAGCGCACAGCCTGGGTATCAGCCTGAGGCTCATCGGTGAGTTCCGCACTGCGCGCCAGTTGGACGCCGATACCTACCGTCGCCGGGTTGTCGTACTCGGCAACGATCATCCCGAGACCCTGCACACCCTCAACAACCTCACGATCGACGAACGCGAGTGCGGTGAGTACATCCGATCCCGGCGAATGGCCGAGCGGAACTACGCGCGATACGTGCATCTGCTGGGCGTCGGTCATCAGGAAACCATCCGCGTCGCCCGCAATCTCGCTGTGGCGCGCCGCCGGGCCGGTGATCACGAGGGTGCCTACAAGCTGGCCGAGGACACCTTGAACAGGTTCCGCGAGGGTTTTGGAGCGACGCAGCCTGACACCCTCGCCGCTGCTGTGAACTTTGCTGTGGACCTTCGCGAGGCTGACGACCTGGCGCGGGCCTCGGACCTGGCGAGCTGGACGGTGGAGGCCTACGGGGAGATACTCGGGGCCGAGCATCCCTGCACGCTCTACGCCCGGACGAATCTCGGGATCGTGCAACGGTTGGTAGGCCGGTTCGAGGAGGCCGAGCGCAACAACCGGGTCGCCTGGGAAACCCTGGAACGGATCCTGGGCCCGAACCACGTGCTCACCCTGACGTGCGGTATCAACCTGGCCAGTGATCTGGCCGCGCTGGGCGACCACCAGGGCGCCCGCGATCTGGATACGTCACTGCTGGCACAGTGCCGTCAGCTGATCGGTGCGGACCATCCCTCGACGCTGGCCTGTTCGCTCAACCTTGCGTTCGATCTGGAAGCACTTGGCAGGGCGGAGGAGGGCGCACGACTCTACGACGAGACGCTGGCCGCGTACGTCCGGGTGCTGGGCGACCATCCGGCCATCGTGGCGGCGCGTGCCCGGCATCGGGCGAACTGCGACGTGGACCCGATGTCGTTCTGAATCCTGTCAGGGGCGATCGGGGAACGCCGGTCCGAGCCAGGTGGCGATATCCGCCGGGTCCACCCTCCGGCCCATCCCGGCGTAGACGGCGCGGACGAGGTCGGGGCGCCGTCTGAGCGCCGTGGCAGCCGGTGTGTCTCCGGCGGCCGCAAGGCTCAGGGCCAGCCCTGCCCAAGCGCGTGCCTCGTCATCGGGCACGTCGGCATTGTCAACCGCCCCGCTGGTCCGGCCGATCGCGCTGACGAAGGCTGCCCGCGCGCCCGGAACGTCGTGGGAAAGGAGGGCTGCCTCTCCTGCGATCAGCGGATCGGGTGATGCGGTGGTGGAGAGGATCCGCCGGCGTGCGGCCGCGGGGATGTGCTGGTCCCAGCGCAGACCGGCGTGCGGCCGGATCGCGGCGGGCACGGGACCGAGCGGCTCCGCCGGTTTCCCTGCCGTCCGAAGGCTGATCAACTCGGCGACATCGTTCTCCCGGGGCCGGAAGTGGCGTAGCCGCCAGCCGATGCGGTGACTGTCCGCGGTGATCGCCGCAAGCCGGGCGACGTCGGGATCGACGGCGTCCGCCGGTTCGTGTGACCACTCGCCGAGCCGGGTGTGCAGACCCTGGAAGAACCGCTGTCCCGATTCGGTGAGGCCGGGTGCGGACAGGACGATCCGCAATGCCTCGGCGGTCTGCTGCCGGGCCAGGGCGTACTCGAATGCGGCCTGCGTACGCTCGGTGCCGCTGGTCGTTCCCCACCGGATCCGCCAGAACTTGGCGATACCGAAGAAGGCGTAGACGCCCTGGATCAGACCGGGCAGAGGCCGCGGATCGTCACGCCAGGGCGCGTAGTACAGCGTGCCGTCGTCCGGTTCCGTGAGCCGGATGAGGTGCAGAAGGGCGCCCAGCCTGATGTGCTGGAACTCGTGGATCAGAGTGACCGCCATCTCGACGGCGTCGCGCGGCTCGGACATCATGACGGCGCCGAACGCCTCGCCGTGGGAGGCACTGCGGGTATCCCAGCCGGGTTCGTGCTGGAGTGGCACGATCGAGACCACGCCCCCGGCCATCGCCTCGGCGTCGGCCCGGTAGTCGCGGCACAGCAGCTCCCAGGCGCTGGTGATGAGACGGCGCCAGCGCTCGAACGCCGCGTCGTCGAGCCGCGCCGGTGGCACCGGATCCGCGAGATCACGCAGCGGGTCCAGGTCGTCGAGCCGTACGGTCAGCGGCAGTTCTTCGCCGGCTCGGATGCTGCGCAGAGACCACCAGGAGGCGCCACCGTCGGGGTCGTCCATGTCGACGTGCTGCCCACCGCTCCGGAGCCGGATGTCACCGTCTGTGGTGTGTGCCTCGGTGACCTGCTCCGGGCCGGCAGCGAAGCGAGCAATGCCATACGAGGGGATCATCGCGTTGCCGTCACGCAGGGGGAGGCGTGTAGACCAGGGCAGACCGGCCCGCGCCGAAGCGGCCAGCGCCAGTGCGTGCACGATGCCGAGATCGAGCCAGAGCGGCCCGTCACCCCGGGCGCCGCCACGAAGCCGCCTGAGCGCGTACGCGCAGCCGCTGCCCACCTCCGGGTCGATCAGGAGCGCACCGACCTCTGCGGGTGCCTGCTCCTGGGCCTCGGTGAGTACCCGGATGACCTCGGTGATCGGGGGGAGCGGGCCGAGCAGGGCGGGGTCCTTCCCGATCTCGGTCATCAGGGTGCTGGCCAGCAGGAGTCGCCGGCTCTCCTCGGTCTTCCAGAAATCCTGGGTTATACGAGGAGAGCCGTCGCCCCGGGAGAGGGCAGCAAACGACGCTGCGGACAAGGAATGGTGGGGAACACCGGGTGGCGTTTGTTCCGGGTCCATCCAGATCTGCCTTCTCCCGATGAGGACGCGGGCGGGTTCTTGATCAGTCGGCGCGACCAGGCGGACCGGAGCCGAGGTTGATGCGCGGACGCTCGACCTGTGCGATGAGGCCGTTCCGGTAGTGCTCCAGAGTTTCCTGGGTCTGCTGCCGGCACAGCTCGTCGATGGTGCGCCCGTGCAGGTCAGCGAGTTCGGTCTCTATCATACTTGAACATATGGTTTCGTCCTTGAAACTCATGTAAGTCCCTTTCGTAGCGAACTGGGCGTTTTGCGCACAGTGTTGCCTACGGCTTGTGCAGCTGCAAGAGGGAGATGTTCGAGAGCGCGACGCAGCTGCGCCATAAGGGCGTATCTCTAATAACGAGGAAGGGTCCCTTTAGGATCCCCGGCACCGGATTTTGTGTTATTTGACGGGCGGTTGCCGGCGGGCGGCGAGTACGGCGCGGCCGCGTTCCGATTCGGGGAAACGGGCGATCATGGCAGCCAGGGAAGCGGCGTCGACGTTGGCGCCGAAGGGGTCGGTGCCGGGCTCGAGGCGTACGCCCTCGGTGAGGTTGCCGGCGATGACCGGGTCGAAGCCGAGCCGGTCCACCAGGGCGGTCACGGCGGCGAGATCCTCCGGGGCGTCACCGGCGACGGCGATGGCCTTGCGCTTGACGTCGCCGGTCGGGCGGGCCTCCTGCTCGAGGTCGTGGTAGCCCATGTGGTTGAAGGCCTTGACCACCCGCGAGCCCGGCAGGAAGGCCTGAACGATCTCGCTCGACGACGTCCGCGGGTCGGTCAGGTCGTCGCGGATCCCGTCGACCTCCCACCAGTAGTTCATGGCGTCGACGACGATCTTGCCGCGCAGCTCGGCCACGGGGATCGTGCGGTACTTGCCCAGTGGCAGCGCCAGCACGACGAGGTCTGCCTGCGCGGCGGCCTCCGCGGCGGTGGCGACCACGGCGCCCGGCACCAGGACCTCGACGATCAGGGAGATCCTGGTGGCCGGTCCGGAACCGGCGATGAGGACGCGGTAGCCGGCGGCGACGGCGAGGCGGGCCAGTGCCGTGCCCACCTTGCCGGCGCCGAGGATGCCGATGGTGCTGATGTCTGTCACGGTCACCGAGGGTAGCAAGATGGTGGGCATGGACGATCAGCGAACGACGGTGGCGGTGGTGAGCCCGGGGTACATGGGGGCGGGGCTCGGTGGGGCTCTACTGGCGGGCGGGGCCCGGGTGGTGGCGACGGTGGCGGGGCGGTCCGCGCGGACGGGGCGGCTCGCTGAGCAGGCCGGGCTGGAGTTGCTGGCGACGCTCGACGACGTGATTGCCGTGGCGGACGTGGTGCTGTCGGTGACGCCGCCGGCCGATGCGATCGATGCTGCCGTGGCGATCCGGGCCGCCGCGGACCGGGCCGGGGTGGTGCCGCTGGTCGCGGATCTGAACGCGGTGTCGCCGGCGACGATGGAGCGGATCGCGGCTGAGCTGAAGGGCCTGGTGCTGGTCGACGGGTCGATCTCGGGGCCGCCGCCGAGCGCGAAGCCCGGTGCGCGGGTCTATCTCGCCGGGGCCGGTGCGGACGTCGTCGCCGGGTTGCCGTGGGCGGGGCAGGTCGAGCCGGTGGTGCTGCGGGGCGCGGTGGGCACGGCGAGTGCGCTCAAGATGTGTACGGGTGGCGTGTACAAGGGGCTCACCGCGCTGATCACCCAGGCGATGCGGACCGCGGGCGCTTACGGCGTACTCGATGCCGTGGTTGAGGATCTGGCCCGCAACGGCCTTGAGCAGACCGCTGGGGTGGCGCGGTCCGCGACAAAGGCCGGGCGTTTCGTCGATGAGATGCTGGAGATCTCCGCGACCCAGGAGTCGGCCGGGCTCACTCCTGAGCTGTACGCCGCCATCGCCGCCGTCTACCGCGACGTCGCGGGCACCCCGCTGGCCGGCGCCGACCCGGAGCAGGAGCGTGAGCTGACCGCCGCCGAGGTGGTGGCGCTGCTCAGCCAGCCGGTGGGGGATCGCCCAGCTTGACCAGGACGACGCCGGCGATGATGAGCAGGCCGCCGGCGACCTGGGCGGTGCCGGGGAGCTGGTCGCGCAGCAGCCAGGCGAACAGCACCCCCGCGACGACCTCCAGCAGGGCCACGAACGACGCGACGCGGGAGCCGAGGCGGCGGCTGGCGACGATGCCGGCGATGTAGGCGAGGGCCGCGGTGACGAAACCCAGCAGCAGCAACGGGATCCACCAGGCGACACTGCCGGTGGCGTACGCCGCGGGCCGGGTGCTGGCGTGCATCGGCAGGACGCCGATCAGGGCGAGGGCACCGAGAGCCAGGGCGCCGATCGTCAGGCCGGCCCCGGCGAGGGCGACCGGGGGCAGGCCGTTGCCGGTGTCCGCCGAGATCAGGAAGTACGACGTGGCGCCGACCATCGCGGCCAGCGACCAGGCGACGCCGGCCCACGCCAGGTTGGCGCCGGAGAGCAGGTCTAGCACGAGGACCAGGCCGAGCGCGGCGAGGGCGGCGCCGGCCACGGTGAGCCGGGTGGGCCGCTGCCCCTGTCGGATCCACAGCCACGCGACCACGGCGGCGGGTGCGGTGTACTCGATGAGCAGAGCCGGCGCGACGTCCATCGTGGCGACCGCGGCGAAGTAGCAGAACTGCGCGCCGGCCGTCGCGAGCAGGCCGTAGAGCAGCACCTGACGCGCGTGGGTGCGCAGCTTGTGCCAGTGCCCGCGCATCGCCAGGGCCCCGAACGGCGCCACGACGACGGCGGCGATGCCGATCCGGGCCAGGACGACCGCGCCGGGACTCCAGCCGGTGGCGAACATCCCGCTGGCGAGCGGCCCGGACAGGCCGAAGGAGGCCGCCGAGACGACGGCGAGCAGCAGCCCGGCCGCCGTACGGCTGCGGCGTGCGGAGGTGATGTCATCGGCCAACTGGGTCATAGACCATGACGCTAGGAGGCGTCGGCGTAATATGTCAAGGTGCTCTTTGCCTATGACACCGAGTGCTCCCTGCGAGCGGCCGTCACGCTGGTCAACACCGCCTTCACCACAACCGCCGACGTGGACACCTGGTACGCCCACCATGGGTACACCGGCCGCCGGGACCGCGACGCCGCCGAGCTCGCCGCCCTGAACGCCCTGCGCCCCGTCCTGCGCACCCTGCTGACCAGCGACCGCGACCACGCCGCGACCCTGGTCAACGACCTGCTCGCCCACGCCCCGGCCAGCCCCCGCCTGGTCCGCCACGGTGACCTCGACTGGCACGTCCACGCCATCGCCGACGACGCCCCCCTCGCCGCCCGCGTCACCGTCGAGACCGCCATGGCGATGATCGACCTCGTCCGCGCCGACGAGGTCGCCCGCCTGTCGCTGTGCACGGACGACACGTGCGACAACCTCGTCCTAGACCTCACCCGCAACCGCTCCCGCCGCTTCTGCAGCACCGCCTGCGCCAACCGCAACGCCGTCGCCGCCTACCGCGCCCGCGCAAAAGACCGTTAGCCCGCTGCCCAGAGCAGGCCGCGTTCGGTGATGGTGCGGGTCTGGGGGAGCTGGAGGTCGGCGGGGGAGTGGCCGAGGGTGTTGACGAAGACGCGGCCCCGGCCGAAGTGGCGCAGCCAGACGACCGGCATCACCGCGCCCGCGGTTTCCGGGGCGTCGTGGGCGCCGGTGAACGTGGTGGTGGCGAGGACCTCGAGGGTGGGGTCGACGTGGCAGTAGTACTGCTCCGTGCGTACGGAGAAATCGTTGATGTCCTTCATGATGGGGTGGGCGGCGGTGACGTTGACGTCGTAGTCGACGAACTCGCCGGGGTGGCACAGGAAGCGCCCGCCGATCATGAACTGGTAGTCGCGGGCCTCGTAGGCCGTGGCGACGATGCCGCCGTGCCAGCCCGCGAAGCCCGCTCCGGTGCGTACCCGATGGATCAGGTTGTGTTCCTGCTCCTCGGTGAGGGTGCCGCCGGTCCAGCACTGCACGATCAGGTCCGCACGATCCAGAAGACCTTCATCCTCGTACGCCGAGAGCGTCTCCGCGACCTCGACGGTGGCCCCCTGAGCGCGCAGGAAGCCGATGAACAGATCCGTGCAGGCGACCGGTTCGTGCCCTGCCCAGCCGCCGCGAACCACGAGTGCCCTCATGATCCCGGGAGCCTAGTCGTTGCGGGGGAGAGCCGCTCCCATGATGAGTGCTCCGCTGCCGCGCCGGTCCGGGCGGGGGCATCGTGAGGGGAACCGCAACGGCAGGAGGCAGGTCATGCAGTACCGCACGCTCGGGCGTACCGGGATCAAGGTCAGCCCTTATGCTCTCGGCGCCATGATGTTCGGCAGGGCGGCCGGGGTCGGCAACCCCGACCACGATGACGCGATCCGCATCATCCATCGGGCCCTCGACGCGGGGATCAACGTCATCGACACGTCGGACGTGTACTCGTACGGCGAGTCCGAGGAGATCGTGGGGGAGGCGCTGCGTGGGCGCCGGGACAAGGTGGTGATCGCCACCAAGTTCGGCCGGCCGATGAGCGACGACCCCAACGAGCAGGGCATGTCCCGCCGGTGGATCATGGCTGCCGTCGAGGGGTCGCTGCGCCGGCTGGGCACCGACTACATCGACGTCTACCAGGTGCACCGGCTCGATCCCGGCACGGACGTCGAGGAGACGCTCTCCGCGCTCACCGATCTGGTGCGCAGCGGCAAGGTCCGGGCTGTCGGCTCGTCCAACACGCCCGTGTCCGAGATCGTCGAGGCGCAGTGGTCGGCCGAGCGCCGCGGTCTGGAGCGGTTCCGCACCGAGCAGGTCGCGTACTCGATCCTGAACCGTGGCGTCGAGAGCGAGGTGCTGCCGGCCGCACAGCGCTACGGGATGGGGACGCTGATCTGGGGCCCGCTCGCGCAGGGCACCCTCACCGGCCGCATCCGCAAGGGCCGGGAGACCGACCTGCGCCGGGGCGCCTTCTTCAAGCACATCAGCGACGAGCGCCGCCTCGACGTCGTCGAGCAGCTCGTCCCGCTCGCCGAGAAGGCGGGCCTGCCGCTCATCCATCTCGCCATGGCGTTCGTGACCGCCCACCCCGGTGTCACCAGTGCCCTGCTCGGGGCGCGGACGATGGAGCAGCTCGAGGACCTGATCGCCGGGTTCGACGTCACCCTGAGCGCCGAGCTGCTCGACCGGATCGACGAGATCGTCCCGCCGGGCACCGACGTCGGCCGGCTCGACCAGGACTACCGGACGCCGCCGCTGCTGGACGCGGCGCTGCGGCGGCGTGCCGCCTAGGCTTTCACCACCACGCACCTGCGGGTGACCGTCTTCGCGGGGTCGGACTCCGAGGTCGCCGTCAGCGAGACGACCCCGGCGGGTGCGGCGCCGGCGTCGGCCCCGACCGCCACCGCGACCGTGGTGGTGGCGCCGAACTTCGCGGTGGCCAGGGCGTTCGGTGTCACGGCCCGCCAGCCCCGGCCCGTCACCGTTGCGGAGAGCCGGTAGACATCCGACGTCAGGTACGCGGACGCGTCCTCGGGATGCCCGCCGCCGGCGACGTAGCCACCGGTGTTGGTCAGCGGGAACGAGCACGTGACGCCGCCACGGGTAGGCCGGGTCGCGGTGGTGACCGTGCCGGCGCCGAGGCGCACCCCGTGCTTGCTCGCGCCGGCGCCGTCCAGGGAACGGACCGCCACCGTGTAGGACAGCTCGCCGCCGTCGCGGCGGAGGTTGAGCACGTAGAAGTGCAGGCGGTTGGCCTCGTCGACGTACTCGTACTCGCTGCCGGACCGCGTGCCCGCGTGCAGCAGGGCGTCGGAGAGCTGCCGGTAGTCGCCCATGGTGATCATCGCCGTGCCGCCGCCCGGGCGCGTGAAGTCGGTCATCGCGATGTCCTGCGGGTTGGCGTCGACGACCCACTGGAACGGCTGGCGGTCCTGATCCTTGGTCTTGCTGATCAGCACGCCCGCGTCCGGCGTGAACGAGTCCGCACCGACCCGGTCCACGACCTCGATGGTGTAGTTGTCGTAGCCGCCGCCGTCGCAGAGCACGTCCGTCTCCACCTGGCAGGCGGGCTCGCGGTCGGCGTCCATCGCTATGTTCAGGCCCATCAGCCCGTTCTCCCCGGGGTCGACGGCCCGGGCGGTGACGTCGGCGACCACCAGCCCGGAATCCGCGAGCGCCTCCCGGGAGAGCCGCAGCACGTTGCGCTCGTCGACCAGGCCGATCTTCGCCTTGTCCCGCAGGGTGTGCAGCGAACCCATCGAGCCGCCCCGCACGGCCGGGATCTGCCAGCGGGTGTGCGGGCCGCCGGGGCCGTTGAAGGAACCCCGGGACATCATCGACCAGGGACCCGTATACGCCCGGCGCAGCGGCACCCCGTACGGATTGTTGTAGTTGTCGCCGATGCTCAGCAGGTGGCTCAGCTCGTGGGCGTACACCCCCATGCCCGAGCTCTCCGCCTGGGTGGACGAGCCGCCGCCCGCGTTCGGCCAGATCGTCGCCGCCGACGCCCACGACGTCCAGTCCACGTAGCGGGTTTTCGCGTAGTTCGGCTGCGGCTCCACGGGCGGCCCGAACACGTCCGTGACGTCCTCCTTCGTGGCGAACCGCATCTCCCCGAACTCCTGCCACGTCGACGACTCGTCCTGACCGGCGGAGAGGATGAAGACCAGCTCGTACGAGCCGGCCACGTCGGCACCCACGTCGGCGCGCCACGCTGCCAGGGCGTCCGTGCGCAGGTTGCGGTTGCACGTCGACCCGGCCGGGCACATCCCCGGGTTCATGTCGTTGCTGATGCCGTACTCGTAGGACGGGTTCGGCATCTGATAGGCCCCGTACGCGGTCAGGTCCACCCCGAACCGCCCGCCGGAGTCACCCATCCAGTACTCGTGCAGCGTGTGCCCGCCGTTGAGCTCGTTCGGCGTGTTCAGCAGGTCGCGGTAGTACGCCGGCACGTCCGCCCGGTCCAGCCCCGAGACGGCCGGTTGCGGGTTGCCGAAGATCGTGGAGCCCGGCTGCTGCGTCACCACGAACGGCTGGTCCGGATAGTCGAGGGTGACCAGGGCGATGTCGAAGTCGCGCACCGAACCCCGGCGGGCCGGGTCGTTCCACGTCGTGCCGGGCGGCGCGACGTAGTCCGACCACGTCATGTGATCGGGGTTCTCCCAGTTCTGCGGGTCCACGACCCGGAACGGATCGGCGGCCGTGGCCTGCGCCGGCCCGCTCGTGGCGAGTACGAGGCCGCCGGCGAGCACGGTGGTGAGCAGGGTGCCGAGGATGGCATCGATATATTTAGATCTATGCATCACTGGGTCATTATCTACGGGCGGAGCGCGGGCGGAAGGACGAACGTGACCGTCTCCTCGCTCGTGCGGTGCTCGGTCACGGTGAGCGGGCCGAGCCCGCCCAGCGCGGCGACGAGCTCATCGACCAGGTGCGGGGGCGCGGAAGCGCCGGCGGTCACTCCGATCGTCCGGGCATCGACGAGCCATTCCGGGCGTACGCGGGAAGCGTCCTCAATCAGGTGAGCCGGAGTGCCTCGGCGCGCGGCGACCTCGACGAGGCGTTGCGAGTTGGAGGAGTTCGCGGAGCCGACCACCAGCACCAGATCGCACCGGTCCGCGATCGCGGTGACCGCCTCCTGGCGGTTCGTGGTGGCGTAACAGATGTCGTCGGTGTCCGGGCCGGCCAGGTCGGGAAAGCGGTCCCGCAGCGCGTCGATCACGGCGCCGGTCTCGTCGGCGGCGAGCGTGGTCTGGGTCAGGTAGGAGACCCGCCCGGGATCGGGCACCGTGACGGTACGGGCCTCGCCGGCGTCCTGGACGAGCCGGATCTGACCGGGGATCTGGCCCAGGGTGCCTTCCACCTCGTCGTGCCCGTCGTGGCCGATCAGCAGCACGGTGTCGCCGCGGGCGGCGTACCGGCGGGCCTCGCTGTGGACCTTGGTGACCAGGGGACAGGTCGCGTCGACGACGTCGAGGTCGCGGCGGCCCGCCTCGGCCCGGACGGCGGGGGCCACACCGTGGGCGGAGAGGACCACTGTGGAGCCGTCGGGTACGTCGTCCAGCTCGTCGACGAAGATCGCGCCGCGGTCCTGCAGACCGGCGACGACGTGGGCGTTGTGGACTATCTGACGGCGTACGTAGACCGGGGCGCCGCGCTGCCGCAGCACCTGGTCGACCATGTCGATCGCGCGTTCGACGCCGGCGCAGAACGAGCGGGGTGCGGCCATGACGACCGTGCGGGCGATGCCGTCGGGTACCAGGGCTTCCATGATCACGAGCCTAGGTGCTGAAACGGCTCAATTAACGCGAAACCCGACAAACGGCTGAGATCAGTGCGATAGAACTGGCCTTGATCAAGACAAACCCGACGAAACGGGGTTTTCATCCGTGGTCAGTCCAGTGAAGTCCGAGATCCGTGACGAAGAAGTCGACAAGAAGCACAAGCAGAGCCTGAGCACGGCCGCCGCCCGGAACCTGACGCACACCACCAAATCCGTTCCGCAGATGCAGGAGATCAGCTCCCGGTGGCTGCTGCGCTCGCTGCCCTGGGTCCAGGTGTCCGGCGGCACCTACCGGGTGAACCGGCGGATGACGTACCGCCTCGGCGACGGCCGGCTCACGTTCACCAACACCGGCTCGGCCGTCCAGGTCGTCCCGGCCGAACTGCGCGAGATCCCGGTCTTCGCCGGCGTCGAGGACGACGAGATCCTGCGCTCCATCGCCGACCGGTTCCAGCAGCAGGAGTACGAGCCGGGCCAGGTCCTGGTCGAGTTCGGCTCGGTCGCCGACCACCTCTGCCTGATCGCGCACGGCAAGGTCGACAAGATCGGCGTCGGCTCGTACGGCGACCCGGTCAGCCTCGGCGTCCTCGCCGACGGGGAGAAATTCGGGGAGCAGGTCCTCGTCCAGGACCAGACCATCTGGGACTACACCGCGAAGGCGATGACCGCGGTGACGCTGCTCGTGCTGCCCCGCAGCGCGTTCGCGGAGCTGACCTCCCGCAGCGAGACACTGCGGGCGCACGTCGAGCAGTTCCAGGCCAAGTCACGCCGGCCGCAGAACAAGCACGGCGAGGCGGAGATCGCGGTGGCGGCGGGCCACACCGGCGAGCCGGTCCTCAACGGCACGTACGTCGACTACGAACTCACCCCGCGAGAGTACGAGCTGAGCGTCGCCCAGACCGTCCTGCGCGTCCACACCCGCGTCGCGGATCTCTACAACGAGCCGATCAACCAGATGGAGCAGCAGCTGCGGCTCACCATCGAGGCACTGCGCGAACGCCAGGAGTACGAGCTCGTCAACAACCCCGAGTTCGGTCTGCTGCACAACGCCGACCTGCGCCAGCGCATCCACACCCGCAGCGGCCCGCCCACCCCCGACGACTTCGACGAGCTGCTCAGCATGCGGCGGGGCACCCGGTTCTTCCTGGCCCACCCGAAGGCGATCGCCGCGTTCGGCCGGGAATGCACCAAGCGGGGCATCTACCCGCCACCGACCGAGATGGACGGGCACACCGTCCCCTCGTGGCGCGGCGTGCCGATCCTGCCGTGCGGCAAGATCCCGGTGAACGCCAACCACACCACGTCGATCATGGCCATGCGGATCGGCGAGGACAACCAGGGCGTCGTCGGCCTGCACCAGACCGGGCTGCCCGACGAGTACCAGCCCGGGCTCAACGTACGGTTCATGGGCATCACCGAGCAGGCGCTCATGTCGTACCTGGTCAGTGCCTACTACTCGGCCGCGGTGATGGTCCCGGACGCGCTCGGCATCCTCGACCACGTCGAGCTGTCCCACTAGCGGGCCCTCGTGAGCCTTTCGCACACGATCATCGCGGACCTGCGGGGTGCCCCACCCGGCGACCTGGGCCGCCTGCTTCCCACCGGTCTGGGTACGTCAGCCGCGCGCGCGTTCCTGAAACCGTTCCACGCCGCCGACGACGAGCTGTTCTGCCCCGGTGCACTGCGCGAGGACGTCGCTCTCGGGGAGTTCGTCAACGAGCAGGTCGTCGCGTGGGCGGACCAGGTCGGCATCTACGCCGGACGCCTGGAGAAGCTGCGCGCCTGCGGCTTCGGGCGGTTCATGATGCTCGCCCACCCCGGGGCCCTCGACGCCGACCGGCTGGTCGCCGCCACCAAATGCCTCGTCGCCGAATGGGCGGCCGACGACTACTACGTCGACGAGGTGGAACTCGGCGCCGACCCGATGCAGGTCGGCTCGCGGCTGGCGAACCTGCACGCCGTGACCGACCCCGCGCAGCTGCCCCGGCGTTACGCCGCCGACATGGACGCCCACCACCGGCTCCAGCCGATCTCGGTGGCGTTCCGCACCGCGATGGAACACCTTTCCCGGTACGCGTCGATCACGCAGATGGGCCGCTTCCAGCACCAGATGGCGACCCTGTTCCTCGCCTGGACCCAGGAGGCGGACTGGCACGCGAACCGCCGCACCCCACCGGTCTGGGAATACCTCGTGCAACGGCACCTCAACAACTACCTCCCGCCGATGATCCTCGTCGACGTCCTGGCCGGTTACGAGGTCCCGGCGCAGGAGTTCTACCAGCCCCTGGTCCGCCAGGCGTTCACCACCGCGGGTAACGCCGCGGTCCTGATCAACGACCTGTACTCGGGCGCCCAGGAGTCCGAGAACGATTTCAACCTGCCCACCGTCCTCGTCGCCAACGAGGGCCTGACCCGCCACGAAGCCGTCCTGCGCACCGTCGAGATCCACAACGAGCTCATGCACACGTTCGTCGGCCTCGCCACCCAGCTCAGCGCGACCGGCAGCCCGATGCTGCGGCGCTTCTTCGCGGACACCTGGGCCTGGCTGGGCGGCAGCCGCCAATGGCACGCCACCTCCGGCCGTTACCACTCGTAGAATTCAGCAGAGGAGCCTGATCCATGACCACCACGTTCGAGACGCCCGTCCTGCGTACGCACTTCGAGAAGTCCGTCGCCGCATACTGGAACACCAACCAGGAGGACCCGGTCAACCTGCGCCTCGGCGAGGTCGACGGCCTGTTCCACCACCACTACGGCGTCGGCGGCTACGACCCGTCCGTCCTCGAAGGCCCCGCCGAAACCCGCGATCAGCGCATCATCAACGAACTCCACCGCCTCGAAAGCGCCCAGGCCGACCTCCTCCTCGACCACCTGGGCCCCCTCGGCCCCGACGACAAGGTCCTGGACGGCGGCTCAGGCCGCGGCGGCACCAGCATCATGGCCAACCGCCGCTTCGGCTGCGAGGCCGACGGCGTCTCCATCTCGGAATACCAGGTAGGTTTCGCCAACGACCAGGCCGCCCGCCGCGGCGTCTCCGACAAGGTCCGCTTCCACTTCCGCAACATGCTGCAAACGGAATTGCCCACCGCCTCCCGCCAGGCAATCTGGACGAACGAGACGACGATGTACGTCGACCTCGGCGACCTCTACCGAGAATTCGCCCGGGTCCTCGACTTCGGCGGCCGCTACGTCTGCATCACCGGCTGCGCCAACGACGTCACCGGCCTCCGCTCCAAAGCAGTCAGCAAAATCAACGAGCACTACACCTGCGACATCCACCCCCGCAGCGCCTACTTCAAGGCCCTCGCCGACAACGGCCTGGTCCCCATCAACGTCGTAGACCTCACCGCCGCCACCATCCCGTACTGGCAACTCCGCGCCAAGTCCTCCGTCGCCACCGGCATCGAGGAAGCCTTCCTCACCGCCTACCAGGAAGGCAGCTTCCACTACCTCCTCATCGCCGCCGACCGGGCCTGACCCACCCTTGTGAGCGTGGCCGGCCCCCGTCCGGCCGGCCACGCTCCGGGTCGGAGGATGGGCATGCAGCCCGGGTTGTGCCCTCCGGATCGGCTGTCTTTCCGGATCGGCTGTCTTATGGCCGAGCGCCGGGGCCGGCGCTCTCGGAGGACCGGTCGCTGCCGGCGCATGTTGGCCTGACCGCACTCAGGCTTCGTGGCTCGATGTTGCGTCCAGTCACGCTTTCGCGCAGTTTTCTGCGGTCCGTCCTGTCGAGTTCGGGTATTTATTTCCGGGTCCGGAAGTTGTCTTACGGCGTATGGCTCGGTGTTGCGGCGGAGCGGCTTTTCCCGCAGCTTTGTGCCGCCCGTCCTGTCAAGCGCGCGGCAGTTGTTGTTCGGCCTGGAAGTTGTTTTGCGGCGTGTGGCTCGAAGTTGCGTGGGGCTCCTTTTTCCGCAATTTTGTGCGGCGTTTCTGTCAAACGCGGGGCAATCATTGTTCAGTGCACGGCACGCATCCGCTCTATGGTCCGACGTCCGCGTCAGGAGGCTTGCCACCTAGCCTCCTAGGATGCTGAAGAGGGTGTGACCCGGGCAGCTGCGACCCGCGGCGATAGCGCAGGCGGTGGTGACGGCGCGGGGCTTTGCTGGCTCGCGGCAGAGCTGGGGTGAAGGATCGCCGCTGAGAATTGCGGCCCTCGCCGTCTTCGACACCGCCTATGTCGCATGAATCGGCGAGGGCACCGGGGACCTCGAAACGCGCTGAGGCTCGCGCAGCAAATATTCAGCGACGGCGGCTCTGCGGCGGGGCCTCCGCTTCGAACCCCGGGGCCATGACCCTCCGAGCCACCCGGCCCCGGCCATACGGCCCGGCCCCGGGCAAGGCCCCATGCTCCGGGCAAGGCCCCCCTGCTCCGGGTAGGGCTTCCCTCTCCGGCCAGGGCACCCTGCTCCGCCCAAAGCACCCCGCTCTGGGCAGACCTCCCCGCCGCGGCAAACCCCCGCAGCTCGGTAGGCCCGTAGCCAGGTAGCGCCGTAGCCCGGCTTTGGGATCGCGGTCAACGTGAGCTTCCCCGGGAACCTGGCATCAAAATCTCAGCCGCGACACCCCGATCCCCATGGACCGCGGGCCCGTTGACCTCCCGGCCCCATGAACGCAGCCGTGACCTTCAACCGCCTCCGGGCCGGGCCGGGCCGGGCCGCATCAGGATCTGGCCCCCTGAAGGCCGGGTCGCATGAAGGCCTGGTCGCATCCGGGTCTGGCCGCATCCGGGTCTGGCCGCATGAAGGTCTGGTCGGATTGGGGTCTGGCCGCGTGAAGGCCTGGTCGCATCAGGATCTGGCCGGAGTCTCAGGTCGGCAGGGAGGACCGTCCTGGCCTGGTGTTCGCAGCGGGGAGGTCTGTCCCTGGGTCTCAGCGGGCCGGGAGCGTCATGGCCTGGGGTTCGCGGTGAGGGAGGGGTCAGTCGGGTGGAGCGGCGGCACGTCGTGGGTGAGGAGCCGTGTTTGCACCTGGCTGGGGGCAGCGTCAGGGGATGGGGGTGGTCAAGGATTGGAGGGTGGTGAGGACGGTTCGGGTGGCGGGGGGTGGGGTGGGGGTGCCTCGGGTGGCGGCGTAGACGTGGCGGGTGAGGGGGGTGTGGAGGGGGCGAGGGGATACGTGGTAGCGGTGGTCGATGGCGAGGGAGGGGAGGAGGGAGATGGAGAGGCCGGCTTCGACGTGGGTGAGGAGGAGTTCGTAGCTGGAGAAGCGTCCGGTGATGATGGGTTCGAAGCCGGCTCGGCGGCAGGTGCTGGTGACGAGGTTGGACAGGTAGGTGCCGGGCATGTCGATGGACCAGGCGGCGTCGGCCAGGTCGGCGAGGTTGACGGGGGACAGGTCCGGGGCGGGGGAGGGTACGACCAGGACGACGTCGTCCGCGAGGAGCGGGAAGGTGGCCAGCGTCGGGTCCAGGGTGGTGGAGCCGTCGATGAAGTCCGCGGTGACGATGATGTCGTACTCGCCTCGGCGGAGGGCCTGGTGGGCGGCCATGGGGTCGAGTTCCGCGACTGTCAGGGTGATTGCCGGGTGGGTTTCGGCCAGGCGTTTGCCCAGGGGGATGGCCAGGGCGCGGATGGCGCTGGAGAACGCTGCCATGCGTACGTGTCCGGCTGGTTCTCCGGTTGGGCTCTGGAGTTCCTGCTTGGCGGTTCTGAGCTGGTCGAGGATGATCCGGGCGTGGCGGGCGAGGGTATGGCCGGCGGGGGTCAGTGTGACGCGGCGGCCGGTGCGGTGCAGGAGCTCGGCGCCGGCCTCGGTTTCGAGGACGGCCAGTTGGGCGGAGACCGCGGAGGGGCTCAGGTGCAGGGCGGCGGCGACCGCGCGCACGGTGCCCAGGCCGTCCAGGAGGCTGAGCATCTCCAGCCGGGTCGGGTTCAACGGCAGCGACTCCTTGTGCGGATTGTCTGCACAGCGTAGCCAGATATCCGTGCTTTAACGCACAGCAGCGGATGCCTATCGTGAGGGCATGACGCAAAGCTTCTGGTCGGACGCGGAACGGCATCTTGTGCGGTACGGGGGGCCGTTCACGCCCGAGATCATCGAGCGGGCGGCGGGGAGCTTCGTCTACACCGCGGACGACCGGAAGATCCTCGACTTCACGTCGGGGCAGATGAGTGCGATCCTCGGGCACAGCCATCCCGCGGTGGTGCGGACCGTGCAGGAGCAGATCGCGAGCCTCGACCATCTGTTCAGCGGGATGTTGTCGCGGCCCGTTGTCGAGCTCGCGCGCCGGCTCGCCGAGTCCTTGCCGGAGCCGTTGACGAAGGCGATGCTGCTCACGACGGGTGCCGAGTCGAACGAGGCGGCGATCCGGATGGCCAAGCTCGTGACCGGCAAGCACGAGATCGTCGCCTTCGCGCGGTCGTGGCACGGCATGACGCAGGCGGCGGCTGCCGCGACCTACAGTGCCGGACATCAGGGGTACGGCCCCACGTCCCCGGGTAACTTCGCCATCCCGGCGCCGGACTCGTACCGTCCCGATTTTCTCACCTCCGACGGTGAGTTCGACTGGCGGCGGCAGCTGGACTTCGGGTTCGCCCTGGTCGACGCGCAGTCGACCGGGAGCCTCGCGGCCTGCATAGTCGAGCCGATCCTCAGCTCGGGCGGCATCCTCGAACCGCCGCCGGGTTACCTTGCAGCCCTGGCGCAGAAGTGCCGCGAGCGGGGGATGCTGCTCATCGTCGACGAGGCGCAGACCGGGTTGTGCCGCACAGGGACGTGGTACGCGTTCGAGCGCGACGGCATCGTCCCCGACATCCTGACGCTGTCCAAGACGCTGGGCGCCGGTCTGCCCCTGGCCGCTGTCGTCACCACGGACGAGATCGAGCAGCGTGCCCACGACCGCGGCTACCTGTTCTACACCACGCACGTTTCGGACCCGTTGGTCGCGGCAGTCGGTAACACCGTGCTCGATGTGCTTCAAGAAGAGCGGATGGAGGTACGCGCTCAGCAGCTGGGCGCGTACCTGAGGGCTGGTCTGCTGGCCATCCAGGACCGGCACGACGTGGTCGGGGATGTCCGGGGTCGTGGCCTGATGCAGGGGATCGAGCTGGTCGTCGATCGCAAGACCAAGGAGGGCTCCGATGCGCTCGGCGCCGGCGTCACCCGGCGCTGCCTCGAGCTCGGCCTGCACGTGAACGTGGTCCAGCTGCCCGGAATGGGAGGAACGTTCAGGATCGCGCCGCCGCTGACCGCGACCGTGGAGGAGCTGGCGCTCGGCCTGGAGATGCTCGATCAGGCGATCGGGGACGTCGTGGCCGCGTAGCCGACGCCGGGGCGCAAAGGGGGTCGAAACGCGAGCGTGCACGCGCTTGCAAGGATCAGGTCATGTTGTCGTCCACCGCAGAGCCGCCCGACGCTCCCCGATCGTGGCGCAGCCGGCGGTTGCGGCTGGCCGGGGTCGCCGTCTCGGTGCTCGTGCTGGCCGCGATCGGGTTGCGCGGCCGGCTGCCCGACCCGCACGAGTTCTTCGTCGCGCTGACCGGCGCCCATTGGGGCTGGGTGGCCGCCGCCGTCGTCCTGCAGGTCGCCTCGATCGGGGCCTTCGCCTGCCAGCACCAGTACCTGCTCAACGCGCTCGGCGTCCGCATCCGCCGCCGCCGGGTCATGGCCATCACCGTCGCCGGGACCGCGATCTCGATCTCCGTGCCCGCCGGTGCCGCGGTCTCGGCCGGCTATTCGATCCGCGAGTACGAGCGGGCCGGCGCCCCCCGCGAGATCGGCGCGGTCAGCGCGATCGTGAACGGCCTCGCCTCCATCGGTGGCCTGGCCCTCATCTACGTGGCCGGCGGCGCCGTCGTCGTCATGTACAGCTCGACGGCATCGCTGACCTGGCGCCCGCTGGTCATCGTCGGCGTTCTGGCCGCCCTGACGTTCGCCGCGGTCGCCCTGGGCCGCCGCCTCGCCGAGCCGCCCCCATCGCCATCCCCGTCGCCCACGCCTTCGACGGCGAAGCAGCGCGGCCGGGTCGCGCTGTACGTGCACGGCCTGCTCGTCGCAGCCCGCGAGGCGTGGCGGGCCGGCGCGGGTCTCCGGATCCGGGACTGGTGCGCGGTGGTCGGTTACGCCGCACTGAACTGGCTGACAGACCTGCTCTGCCTGGTCGCCTGCACCCGCGCCCTGGGCCTGAAGGTCAACCTCATCACCCTCGCGGGCATCTACCTCGGCGTCCAGATCGTCCGCCAGGTCCCCCTCTCCCCGGGCGGCATCGGCGTCATCGAAACAGCCCTGGTGGCCGGCCTCACCACGGCCGGCGCTACGGCGATCATCGCCTCCGCCGCCGTGCTGATCTACCGCCTGCTGTCGTGCTGGATCCTCCTCCCGGCAGGCGGCGCCGCAGCCCTCTTCCTGCGCCGCGCCGGCACCCGGCAACCGGTTCCCATCGGCACCCGATAACGCCGCACCCTGGGCCCGATACGCCGCACCTGGGGAGGTGCCCGGGGAAGCCGGTGTGCCGGGTCCGGGCGGCGGTGGCTGCGGAAGACCGTGGGAAGCCGGTGTGCCGGGTCCGGGCGGCGGTGGCCGCGGAAGGCCGTGGGAAGCCGGTGTGCCGGGTCCGGGCGGCGGTGGCCCCGAAGACCGTGGGAAGCCGGTGTGCCGGGTCCGGGCGGCGGTGGCCCCGAAGACCGTGGGAAGCCGGTGTGCCGGGTCCGGGCGGCGGTGGCCCCGAAGACCGTGGGAAGCGGGTGCGCAGGGCGAATCGGGTGGGCCCATTAGTGGGTCTACCAGGGGGAATGCGGGCCGATCGGAGGGTCGGGGGTCGCCCGGACGGACGGTAGGCCGCAACGGGCCGGCGTGCGAGATTGGCGCGCATGCCGGACGAGACCCCGATCGACGATGCCCTGCTCGCCTATGCGGCCGGCCACGAGGACGGCGCCGTGCGCCGGCCCGATCCGCAGCGGGCGGGTGACCCCGGGACCGGCCCGGACTACCGTGTCGGCGTCGTCGACGGCAGCCTGATCGCGTTTCAGACCGAGCTCGTCGACCAGGTCCGCCGTCTCCTCGGCGACCCCACCCGGGACAGCCGGTAGCCCTCGAAATCCGCGACGAGACGGCCGGGACAAACGGCCGCGACAAACGGCCGGGACAAACAGCCGCGACGAGACGCCCGCGCCGAGACGCCCGCGACGGCAAGCCCGCGACGGCAAGCCCGCGCCGGGAAGCCCGCGACCACCGCGCTGCCGCCCCCGAATGGTGTCGGGGGCGGTTTGTCAGGCGCCGGCGGCGCCGTCGACCGGGAGGATGGCGCCGCTGACCGCGGAGGCCCGGTCGCTGAGCAGCCACAATGCGGCTTCGGCGACCTCGTCCGGGGTTGCCATGCGGCCCATGGGGCTGGTGGCATTGATCTGGTCGATGATGCCGGGGGTGGCGGCCTCCCAGGCGTCGATCATCTCGGTGGCGGTGCCGCCGGGGGTGAGGCCGTTGACCCGGATACGGTCGGGGGCCCAGGTGACGGCGGCGGTTTCGGTGATGCTGTTCAGGGCGCGCTTCATCGCGCCGTAGGCGGGCAGGGCCGGGTTGGCGCGCCGGCTGCCGATGCTGGAGGTGTTGACGATGGCGCCGCCGCCGGTGCGGCGCATGATGGCGGCTTCGTGGACCATGGCGGTCCAGTGGCCGCGGAAGTTGACGGCGAACTGGGTCTCGAGGTCGTCGGGGCTGGTGGCGTCGAGGGGGCCGGGCTGCTGGATCGCGGCGCCGTTGTTGAAGGCGCCGTCGAGGCGGCCGTGCAGGTCGGCGACGTGGTCGATCGCGGCGCGGATGCTGGTGCTGTCGGCGAGGTCGCAGGCGACGGCGTCGGCGGTGCCGCCGGTGGCCCTGATGCCGGTGACGATGCGGTCGAGGGCGTCGGCGGTGCGGGCGGCGAGGACCACGCTCGCTCCTTCGCGGGCGAACAGGCGGGCCGCTGCCGCGCCGATGCCGCGGCTCGCGCCGGTGATGAGGACGACCTTGCCGGAGAGCAGGCCCGTGGTGGTGGTTGTGCTGTCGGTCATGGGACCAGCGTCATCGGCTGCGAGGAGCGGATACAGGCACAATCGGTACCAGGCTGCCGGGGGTGGTGCCGCGCATACTGGGGCCGTGGACAAGCACGAGCTGGGGTTGTTTCTGCGGAATCGTCGCGCGCGGCTGATGCCGGAGGACGTGGGGCTGCCGTCCGGGCCGCGGCGCCGGACCCCGGGGCTGCGCCGCGAGGAGGTCGCGGTCCTGGCGCACATCTCGACCGAGTATTACGTGCGGCTCGAGCAGGGCAGGGCGCCGCGGCCGTCGGGGGAGGTGCTCGCCGGGATCGCGCGGGCGCTGCTGCTCACCGACGCGGAGACCGGGCACCTGCATGTGCTGGCGGGGACGCTCCGGTCGGGGCCTGCCCGGCACCGGCGGGACGTGCGGCCGAGCATTCTCGCGTTGCTCGACCGGCTGCCGGGGACCGCCGGGTTCGTGGTGTCGGCGGCGTTCGAGGTGCTCGCGTGGAACGAGCTCGCCGCGGCGCTCATGGAGGACTTCGCCGCGCTCGACCCCGCCGGGCGCAATCTTGCCCGGCGGGCGTTCCTCGGGCCGAGGTCCGGCAGCAGCCTGTACGGGGCCTCGCGGTCACCCGGGTTCCGTCAGCACGTCGCCGTGAATCTGCGGGCGTCGCTGGCCCGCTACCCGGACGACCCGGAGATCGCGGGGCTCATCGACGATCTCCGTGCGGGCAGCGCCGACTTCGCCCGGCTGTGGGAGCGGCGTGACGTGCAGGTGGCCCCGATGCTGACGAAGACGTTCCGGCATCCCGAGGTCGGCCTGGTCACGGTGGACTGCGATTCGCTCACGCTGACCGACCGCGACCAGAGCCTCGTGCTGTACACCGCGCCGAAGGGGTCCCGCGACGCCGATGCCCTCGCCCTTCTCCAGGCGCTGGGCCCTGGTGTGCATCAGCAAAGCGCGTCACGCTGAGATCTCGTATCGCCCGCCTGCCCGTGCGGTGAACGTGCACGACCCGTCGGTGTGCGCAGGGTGACGGAGGCCGTTCACCTCGTGTGGTGCCGCGAACAGGGTGCTGCGGACGGTGACCGCGCCGGGGTGACCCGCCGTGATGGCGATCGTCCGGGCCTGCCCGCCGGACCAGGTGATGCCGACGGTCAGGTCGCCGCGGGCGCGCAGCCCGGTGACCCTGCCCTGCGGCCACGCCGAGGGGAGCGCCGGGAGCACGTCGACGGAGCCGGTGTGGCTCTGGAGCAGCATCTCGGTGATGCCGGCGGTGGCACCGAAGTTGCCGTCGATCTGGAACGGCGGGTGGGTGTCCCAGAGATTGCGCAGGGTGCTGGTGCGCAGCTGCTCGCTGAGCATCAGGTGGGCATGGTCGCCGTCGAGCAGCCGGGCCCAGAAGTTGATCTTCCAGGCCTTGCTCCAGCCGGTCCCGCCGTCGCCGCGCGCCCGCAACGACGTCTGAGCCGCCGCGGCCAGGCCGGGGGTGCCGGCGGGGGTGATCTGGCGGCCCGGGTGCAGCCCGAACAGGTGGGACACGTGCCGGTGGTCGTCGGCGGGGTCGTCCCAGTCGCCCTTCCACTCCTGCAGCTGACCCCACGAGCCGACCCGGGTGCCCGGGTCGAGGCGGCGCAGCGCGGCCCGCACCTCGCCGCCGAGCTGCCGGTCGCCGAGCAGGTTCGCGGCCTCGAGGGTGCTGGTGAGGAGGTCGCGGACGATCTGCTGCGACATCGATGCCCCGGCGGAGAAATCCCCGTGCTCGGGTGAATAGCTGGGCGACACCACCAGCGTGGAATCGCGCGGGTCGACGTGCAGTTCGTCGAGCCAGAAACGGGTGATCTCGCGCATCACCGGAAAGGCGCGCTCGCGGAGAAAGGATTCGTCGAGGGTGAACCGGTAATGGTCGTAGAGGTGCCAGGCGAGCCATGCCGCGGCCTCCGGGAACCAGAACGCGGTGGGCCAGTCGTGGACGCCGGTGAACCCGAACGGATTGGTCTCGTTGTGCACGACCCAGCCGCTCGCACCGAACATTTCCCGGGCGGTGACGCGGCCCGGGCGGCGTAGCGCGTCGATGAACTCCACCAGCGGCGCGACGGTCTCGAACAAGTTCGCGGGCCCGGCGGGCCAGTAGTTCATCTGCAGGTTGATGTTGACGTGATAATCGGCGGACCACGGCGCCGACGGATACGGATTCCAGATGCCCTGCAGATTGGCGGGCAACGGCGTCCCGGTCCGGGAGGAGGCGATCAGGAGGTACCGGCCGTACTGAAAGAAGAGCCCCTCCAATGCGTCACCCGGCTGATATTGCGCGAGTGCGACATCCGTCGGCACCTGCGGCAGGGCCCGCCCCAGGTCCAGCCGCACCCGGCCGAAAAGCGACCCATGGTCCCGCACGTGCGTTTCCAGCAGTTGTGGGTACGCCCGCAGCGCCGCCCGATCAACGATCGCGGTCACTTTCCCGTGCGGATCCGTGCCCCGGTAATCCGGATAGCGGTCGGCGTAATCGGTCCCGGCGGCGAGCACGATCGTCGCCGCCGAAGCCCCGCTCACCGTGACCGAGCCGTCGGCGTTGTCCGTCCGCTGCCCGTCCGTGGTGACGATCCGCAGCTGGACCTCGTAACGCAGTGCATTGTCGTCGAGCGCCCCGGCAACCGTGATCCGCCCGTCCGCAGCGGTGGTCGTCGCCATGCGTCCTTCCGGGACGCCGAACGCCGCGGTGAACGAGACGCTCCCGCCGCCGAGCCGCACGACAACAACCCGGTCCGGGTGACTGACGAAGTACTCCCGCGTGTGCCGCACGCCGTCCGTGGCGTACTGCACACGTGCCACCGCCCGTTCCAGGTCGAGCTCCCGGCGATACGAACCGGCGGTCGCGGCCCCCGCGGCGGTGGTCAGGGTGAGCGTGCCCAGGGCCTGATAGCTGCCGTACGCGTTCCGCGCCTGACCGAGCTCCGCGGCGACCTCCTCCGGCGACACCCGTACCCGCTCGTCGATCGCCTGCTGCACCCGAGCCACGGCACCCGGCCGGGGCGTACGCCAATTGCCGAAGTCATAGCCCGCCGAACCGGGTCCGCCGGTCCACAGCGTCTTCTCGTTGATCAGGATCTCGTCGGTCCCGACGCCGCCGAGGATCGAGGCGCCGAGGATCCCGTTCCCGATCGGCAACGCCTGGCTCTCCCACTCCGTGCCCGGCGCGTCGTACCAGAGGGCGAGCTCCCCGGGCTTGTCCAGCGGGGACGGGCTGGTCAGTGACTCCGGGCCGAGCGGCACCTTCGAGGCGACGACGGCGGCCCCGGTCCCCGCGAGCACAGTCCTGCGGTCCATGCGTACCACCTTCTAGATCTTCCAGTCCTGGACGTCGATCTGGCTGCCGCCGTACCGGGGCGCGAAGATGCTCAGTACGCCGAGAGTGCGCAGCCGTTCGTGGTCGATCAGGGGATCGGAGTAGTAGATCGGGCTCGACGTGTAGCGGATGGTCCAGTCGCTCCAGCCGGAGGCCTTCGACGCCGTCTCGATGTGCAGCTTCTTCGTCGACGAGTCCCCGCTCGCGACGTAGAGGTTGTCGTTCGCGTCGACGGCGATGTCCCCGCGCGCCGAGCGTTCCAGGAACGGCGTGTAGTCCTGGTGCCACGCTTTGGAGGCCTTGTCGCGCCAGTAGTGGACGAGCACGGCGCTCTCGCGGGCCGCGGTGAAGTCGGTGTTGCTCGCGGCGGCGGCCGGCAGGTGCGAGGCGAGCACGTGCACGATGCCCGCCTTGTCGACGACCTGCGACTCCTGGTTCATCAGGCCCCGGTTCTGAGCGACGCTCCACGTCCGCAGCCCGGCGTTGTCGGAGACCAGGGGAGTGGTCCCGGTGGTCGCCACGACCGAGCCGTCGTTGTTGCGCCAGGTGCGGCCCTTGTCCTTGCTGTACGCGTAATAGAGGTCATGGTTCGTGCTCGCGTCGGAGGTCTCCCGCACCGTCCACGTGACGTGGAGCAGGCTCGTGGAGTCGTACTCGATGCCGAACAGGTACGCGTTGTTACCGGCCGTGGTGCCGTCGATGAACTTTCCGACGTAGGTCCACGTGCTCCCCGCGTACTCATAGAGAACTTCGTCTCCTGAACCGCTGAGACCGGTGCGGATCGCGAGCTGGAGGGTGCCGTCCGGGACGCTGATGAACTGGGGATAGGTGACCTGGTTCAGCGTGGCCCCGGCCAGGGTGCTGGTGACCGCGCCGAAACTCGACGCGGACCACGCCGCGGTGCCGGGCGACGTCGTCAGGCCCGCCACCGACCGGCGGTAGCGCAGCACGCTGGAGTGCATGTCGAACGCGAGGTGCAGGCTGCCGTCACGCGCGCTGATCCCGATGCTGATCGTGTTGTGCGAGTCGGTCGACGTGGTCACGTAGTCGGTGAGGCGCAGGTTCTGCCACACGCCGGAGGGCAGCTGGCGCCGGGCGACGTTGACGTACCCGGCCTGGTCCCAGTACGCCGAGTACTGCCAGCCGTTCGCCGTGACGATCCCGTCCTGCTGGAACGACTCCCCGTTCATGTACCCGGTGTACGTGAGCGCGGTGCGCCCGTTCGTGGTCAGCGTCGTCGTGGAGATCGGCGTGACGGCCGGCGCCGCGGCCAGCACGACGGCCATCAGGAGCTTCAGCATCAGAGACCCCAGCCCCAGCGCAGCTGCGCGACCCCGGACGCGTTGTTGACGGCCAGGCCGGTGCCGCTCTGCCGGGTGATCGAGTACGTGTCACCCGAGCGCAGCCCCGGCCAGTAGACGACCCCCATCTGCTTCGCCCGGGTCAGGTCGGTGAGGGCGGCGAAGTACGAGGTGAACACGTTGCCGTCCTGGGTGGCCCCGTTCGTGTACGTCAGCCCGGTGGTCATCGGTGCGCCGGCCTCGTCGATCACCGTGCGGGACGCGTACGAGCCGATCCTGGGGGTGAGATCAGCCGTCCACTGAGCGCGCGTGGTGTAGGTGTTCCAGAAACCGTAGAAGTGCAGCGACAGCAGGGTGCCGCTGAGCGCGCTCGCCGCGCCGACCCCGGTGACGTTGTCGTTGTAGCCGGTGCCGCTGATCAGGACCCGCCCGCGGGCGATGGTGCTGTGCCGCGCCAGCCACGTCGAGCACAGCGACACCCACGCGGACAGGGTGTAGCCGAAAGGCTCGTTCATCGGCTCGAAGTAGACGTTCGCGTTGCCCGCGTAATCGCTGGTCACCGTGTCCCACATGGTGTTCCACGCCGCGGAGTCGTCGACGTAGCCGTCCTTGGTGGCCTCCCAGTAGCCCAGGATCACCTTCATCCCGTGCGCCAGCGCCGAGTCGACAGCCCCTTTGTACGCCGCCCACCACGTGGAGTTGACGCTCTGCGGGTTGATCGGCAGCCGCAGCGTGTTCGCGCCGAGCTGCGACTGGAACCCCGCCACGATCCCGTCGGCCTTGCTGCGCACCGTCGCGTAGCTGTCCGACGCGGTCAGCCCGGTCGGGATGACCCAGCCGTCCACGTAGTTGTCCCGGGCGTCGGCCCAGTTGACACCGCGGAAGCTGTTCGTCGCGGCCTGTGCCGGGGCGGGCGTGACGACGGCCAGGGCGGTGACGGTGAGCAGGGTGGTGAGGGCGGCGCGGAGCTTCATCCGAACTCCAGATGTTTGCGTTAACATGGACATCGAAGTTCCTGAATAATTGCCCCCGCGTTACCGGCGTGTCAAGGACACGTGCCGACCGCAAATTTCCTGCACATCCGAATGCATTGACTGGTGCCTATGGTCATGTGAGCGTGACCGGGTAAGCGCTTACCCCGTCGCCCTTCCGGAGTTCGCCATGCCCTTGCTCGCGGCCCTGCTCGCCGTCACCACCGCCCTCACGCCCGCGGCTGTTCCCGCCGCGGCGGTCAGCCTCCCGGATTCCGTCGCCCGTCAGGTCCTGGCGCCGAACGACGGCTGGGCCGCTGCCGGCACCGGGACAACGGGCGGTTCGGCGGCCGACGACGCGCACGTGTTCGTCGTACGCACCCGGGCCGAGCTGCTCGCCGCCCTCGACAACGGCAGCGCCGTCCCGAAGATCGTGAAGGTCGCCGCCCGCATCGACCTGACCGCCGGGGCGACCTGCGCGGACTACGCGGCCCCCGGCTACGACCTCGACGCCTTCCTCGCCGCGTACGACCCGGCCGTCTGGGGCAGGACGACCAAACCCACGGGCCCCCTCGAGGACGCGCGGGTGGCCTCCACCCGCCTGCAGGGCGCGCAGATCCGCATCCCCGTCGGCAGCAACACCACCCTGATCGGCATCAACGGCGCCCGGATCGAGCACGGCAGCGTCACCCTGACCGGCGTCAGCAATGTGATCGTGCGCAACCTCGAGATCACCGACGCCGCGGACTGCTTCCCGGCCTGGGACCCCACCGACGGCGCGACCGGCAACTGGAATTCCCTCTACGACCTGGTCTCGCTCAGCGCGGCCACCAACGTGTGGATCGATCACAACACGTTCAGCGACGGCAACAACCACGACGCCGCGCAGCCGCTCTACTTCGGCCGCCCGTACCAGGTGCACGACGGCGCCAGCGACATCATCCGCGGCTCGGACCTGGTCACCGTCTCGTGGAACAACTACTACGATCACGACAAGACGATGCTGATCGGCTCGACCGACACCCCGGGCGTCGACGTCGGCAAACTGCGGGTCACGGTGCACCACAACCGGTTCGCCAACGTGCTGCAGCGGGCTCCGCGCGTACGGTTCGGGCAGGTCGACGTCTACAACAACAGCTACGTCGCCACCGACGAGGACTACTCGTACTCACTGGGTGTCGGGGTCGAGTCCTCGATCTACGCCGAGAACAACTTCTTCCAGCTCAGCTTTGACGTGGACCCGGCCGACATCCTCAAGGACTGGAAGGGTACGCGGATCAGCGCACTCGGCACCCTCGTCCGCTTCGGCAGCCGCCCGGCCCAGCCCGTGGACCTCGTCGCCGCGCACAACGCCGCCTACGACCCCGACTTCACCCCCGACGCCGGCTGGACCCCGCTCCTGCGCACCGGCGTCGACCCGACCGCCCTGGTGCCGGTCGTTGTCGCCGCCGGCGCCGGTCACGGGAAACTCTGACCCGCGGGCTGTCGGGCGTACGTGGCCGACCGTGGGATCGCGGTCGGCCATCAGGGGCTTGACCTGGGGCCTGTCATCCTTTCGGTTGGTGCCTGAGAGCCCATCGGCTAGGGTTGGGGCAAATGTTTGCCATAGGGCATACATTTTCGGTGCCGCCCCGACTGCGGGGCGGCGGATCCTAGGAGTCGCCATGACGACCGTCACCACCACCGAGGTCGCCAGCGAACTCACCGCCGCCCTCGCCGCGATGAGCCCCGACGACCCCGCGCGGGAAAGCCTGCGGGACCGGTGCATCGAGGCGTGGCTGCCGATGGCGCGGCACCTGGCCCGCCGCTACGCCAACCGCGGCGAGCCCCTCGACGACCTCGTCCAGGTCGCCGTCGTCGGCCTGATCAAATCGGTCGACCGTTACGAGTCCGACCGCGGCGTCGAGTTCGCCGGCTTCGCGATCCCGACCATCGTCGGCGAGATCAAGCGCCACTTCCGCGACCGCACCTGGGCCATCCGCGTCCCGCGCCGCCTGCAGGAGCTGCGGCTCGCGATCAGCGCCGCCAACAACGCCCTCACCCAGTCGATGGGCCGGCTGCCGACCGTCGCCGACATCGCCACCTACCTGAACACCACCGAGGAAGAGGTCCTCGAAGGCCTCGAAGGTGGCCGCGCCTACAGCGCCACCAGCCTGTCCACCCCGGTCAACGAGGGCAGCCAGGAACTCAGCGACACCCTGGGCAGCGAGGACGCGGGCTTCGAGCTCACCGAGCTGCGCGTCGCCCTCGGCCCCGCCATGGCCAGCCTCGACCCCCGCGAGCAGCGGATCCTCACCATGCGCTTCTACGGCAACCTCACCCAGACCGAGATCGCCGACCAGATCGGGATCTCCCAGATGCACGTCTCCCGCCTCATCACCAAGTCCCTCGCCAAGCTCCGCACCCAGCTCGCCTCCTAGAAGCCACGCTCATTCGGCCAGGCTCATTCGGCCAGGCTGGGTGCGCGGCGGCTCCACCGGTGGGCGTCGAGCTCGTCGACGATGAAGCGGGCGACGTCGGTGCGGGTGATGCGCCAGCCACCTGCCGGCGTGCTGTTGTCCGTCGCCCGGTAGGTGCCGGTGGGTTCGCGGTCCTGCAGGTAGGTGGGGCGTACGAACGTCCAGTCGAGGTCGCTGCCGCGCACGATGTCCTCCATCCGGGCCATGTCGGCGTAGAGGTCCCGGCCCAGGGGGCGGATCAGGCCCCGGTACCACCAGGAGTGGTGCGGGTCGTCGTGCCGGACGCCGACCGACGTGATGGCCAAGAACCGCTCCACGCCGGTCGCCCGCATCGCGGCGACGATGGCCCGGGCGCCGTCGGAGTAGAGGTTGCCGGCCCTGCTGCCGGGAGCGCCGATCGCGCAGACCACGGCATCGTGACCCGGGATCACCGCGCGGAGGCTGTCCGGGTCGCGGACGTCGGCCCGCTCCACCCGCAGGCCGGGGGCTGGCTGGACGCTTGTGGGATTGCGGACCGCGGCGGTGACGCGGTGACCGCTGCGCAGGGCCTCCGTGACGATCAGGCGGCCGGTGCGGCCCGCGGCGCCGAGGACGACTACATCGATGCTCATGCTGATTCCCTTTCGGTGCTGGGCTTGCGTCCAGTAGTGGGCTCGCGTTCGGTGGCGGGCAGGGCTCGGACGAGGGCGGCGCAGAGTGCGCAGGAGGCGGCGACGATCAGCGTGCCGGTGAGCAGCGCATCGGCCGGGGAGTCGCCGGCGAGGAAGACCGTGCCCAGGACGGCGACGCCGAGTGCGGTCGCGATCTGCTGGACGGCGTTGAGGGTCCCCGAGGCGCTGCCCACCTCGTCCGGCGCTGCCACGCCGAGGGTGCTCTGGATCAGCGGCCCGAACAGCAGACCCAGCCCGAACCCGCTCACCAGGCCCGCAACGCCGAACGCCACAATCCCCGCCACGCCGCCGAGCCCGCCGGTTGCCGCTGCGGTGCCGAGCGCTCCGGTTGCTGCCGTGGCGCCGAGGCCGAGTACGCCGAGCAGTTCGATGCCGAGTCCGATGTGGAGCAGTGTGCGGCCGAGGCGGGTGTGCAGGACCGGGGCGAGCAGCGACGAGACCGCGATGCCGATGGCGATCGGAGCGAGCGCGAGACCGGTGTGCAGCGGCGAGTAGCGCAGGCCCAGCTGCAGGAAGAGCGACAGGACGAGCATCAGCCCGCCGACCCCGGCGAACAGCACCGCGGCCACGGACAGCCCCGCCACGAACGGCCGCCTGCGCAGCAGGGCCGGCGCGAGAATGGGCGAGGGGCTCGTGCGCTGCCGGCGGCCCAGCACGGTGAATGCCGCCACCGCGGCCGCCGGCAGCGCGAAGGTCCACCACGGCCAGCCCGCCTCCCGGCCCTGGATCAACGGCAGGACCAGCGCCGCGGACCCGGCGGCGACCAGCACCGCACCGATCGGATCCAGCCGCACCGTACGGTCACCGCGGTCGCCCGGCATCCAGGCCAGCGCCCCGAGGATCGCGAAGGCGCCCAGCGGCACGTTGATCAGGAAGATCAGCCGCCAGCCGAGCCCGGCGAGGTCCCCGGCGATCAGCGCACCGGCGAGGATCGGCCCGCCGATCCCGGCCAGCGCGTTGACCGGCCCGAAGAGCGAAAATGCCCTGCCGCGCTCCTGGGCGCCGGCGAACACGGCGGTCAGCACCCCGAAGCCCTGCGGAATCATCAGCGCCCCGAGCCCGCCCTGCGCCACGCGCCCCGCCACGAGCATCTCCGGTGACCCGGCGGCGGCGCAGGCCACCGACGCCAGCGTGAAACCGGCCGCGCCGATGAGGAAGAGCCGACGCCGTCCCCACCGGTCGCCCAGCCGCCCGCCGATCACCAGGAACACCCCGAACGGGAGCGTGTATCCCGCGGTCAGCCACTGCAGCGTGGCCTGCGTCCCGCCGAGCCCGGACCGCACCGAGGGCCCGGCGACGGACATCACGGTCGAGTCGAGCAGGTCCATCACGGCACCCGCCAGCACCACGGCGAGCACCCACCAGCGTCTTCCCATCACCCCTCCAAGTCTACGAACGTCGTTCGCTACGAACACTGTTCGTTGCGAACGATGTTCGTTGCGAACGATGTTTGTCAACCCGGTAGGCTGTGTGGGTGACCGACAGCACCAGCCGGGTCCGGGACAACCCACGCACCCGTCCCGCCAAAGCAGCACTGAGCCGCCAGGCCGTCATCGCGGCCGCGCTGGCCCTCGTCGACGAGGTCGGCTACGCCGCGGTGACCATGCGCCGTGTCGCGCAGGCCCTGGACACCGGCCCGGCATCGCTCTACGTCTACGTCGCCGACCGGGACGAGTTGATGGCCGGCGTCCATGACCTGGCGCTGGCCGCGGTGGAGCTGCCCCGCCCGGCCGACGGCGACTGGCGGGCCCGGCTCGAGCTGCTCGTCAGCCGGCTCATCGAAACCCTGGGCGGCCACGACGACATCGCCCTCGTCGCGATCACCCGGGTGCCGACCGGGCCACAGGCCCTGCGCATCCTGGAGGAGACGCTGACGCTGCTACGCGCCGGCGGCATCGACGACGCCACGTGCCCTTGGGCAGCGGACCTGCTGGACCAGTACGTGACCTCGTCCGCCCTGGAACTCGCCGCCCGGCTGCGCGACCAGCGCGCGATGACGGCGGCGGCGGGCGCCGCCGAGGCCACCGAGGAGGCCATGACCCGGGCCGCCCGATCCGAACTCGACGCCGTCTACAGCGAACTGCCGGCCGCCACACATCCGACCATCCACGCGCTGCGGCCCGCGATGACCACCGCCGGCCGCACCAGCCACACCTCCGCCGCCTGGAAACTCGGCGTCATCATCGACGGCCTCCTGGCCCACCACCCGCAGCCCTGAGGGGCGGGCCGTGCCGCGTCTCACCAATCGGGGCCGCGGGCGAGGCGGATCGGCCCGGTCGCGGTGGCCACGTCGACATCGGAGCCGTGCTGCCGTACGGCGATGACTCCCGCTCGTGACAACTCGGCGGCGACTTCCCGCGCCGTGCCCATCAGATCGCGCCACGACTCGCCACCGGTGACCCGGGCGGCATCGCTGGGACAGATGGTGGCCTCGGGCCGGCGATGCCGTAACAGCGCGCGCATCGTCGCGGCCAGGCGCACACGTTGACCGTCGGACGTCGGTTCCCACCAGGGGTCGCCTCGCTCACCCAGGGCCACCTCGGCGTCCTCGACCCGAGTCCGGGCGGCGTCCGGGGTGTCGCGGGCGAGTGAGCGAGCTGTGGTCAGCTCGTTCACCAGTTCCCGGCGTAAGGAATCCGGGACGCCCGGGTCAGCGGCTTGCCGCCGGCGGCCGGACCCGGTCACGTATCGGCCGTCCGCCGCCACGCTGCCGTCGTCGTCCGGGCTCATCGGGCCATTGTCCCTCGGCGCAACGCCCGCCGGGCGTTGCGCACAAATGCGCGGCGTGACTTTCGATTCTGATCGCCCGCGGGGCCCGAGGCCGGCCGGCAAGGTGCTCGGCGGGGTTGTGGCCCACCACGACGATCCCTCGCTCACCGACGAGCTTGCGTGGCTCGCGACGGCGGGTGTGCGTACCCCGTGAATCTGTTTACGACCCTGATTTCCATGGTGGAGATTAACCGGTAAAGTCTGCGCCGCGATTGCGCGTACGCGCAATTCTTAAGAATGAATTAAGCCGTGGCGGAAATGGATATGAGCGAGCACCCACCGAATCCAAGGAATCACCGTGCGGTCCCTTCCCCGGGCCGTCGCCGGCTCGTCGTGGGCATCGGCGCGGGTCTGGCCGTCGTCGTCGCGGCGGCGGGGGCCTACTTCGTCGCCGGGCCCGGGACCGGGTCCGCGTCGCTGACCTCGGCCACCGCCTCAGAGCGCGCCGCCGATGCTTCCGGCGCGACCAACGGCCAGGCGCTGGCAGCCGGGGCAGCGCCGTCGGCGTCGGTCGCACCGCAAGCGTCGGCGTCCGGGCCACCGGCGGCCTCGGCGAGTCCGTCCGCACCCGCCGCGAAGGCTGCCGGCGGGTGCACGCGGCCGGTCGCCGCGACGCCCAAGGCGAAGGTCACCGAGGTGAAACTCGGGGTGAAGGTCACCGGGTACGGCGGGCAGGGTGACACCGAGGCCCTGCCGATGGCGATCGCCGCGCGGCCGGCCGGTGGGTCGTGGCTCGCGTGGCTCGGCACCGACAAGCGGGTCTACCTGGGCAAGCTCGACTGCGACGACAAACTGGTCGGCAAGCCCACGAGCTTCACCGGGATCGATCTGCAGGACGTGCAGGCCGACAGCAAGGGCGGGGTCATCCTGCTCACCCGCGCCGGGAGCTGCGGCTCCGGACCGCTGTGCGGTGGCGCGTCCAGCCCGTGCAACACCATGCACATGATCCGCTTCGACGACTCGGGCAAGCAGGTGTGGGAGCGCCAGGTCACCAACCTGAGCAGCAGCCGTACGGGCTACGACGACGGCGCCCGGTTCGTCTGGTGGTACCAGCACCACGGCCGGCTCGCCACCGACGGCAAGAACTATGCGGCGTACTTCGGCGTCGCCATCACCGTCAAGAACGGCAGCTGCGTCGACATCCACGAGGGTGACCGGATGCAGGTCGTCAGCGCGAGCGGCAACCTCGTGACGAGCAACAAGGACGCCTTCGAGGTCGGCTGCAGTCACGCGTGGACGTCGCGCATCGTGTGGGACCCGCGTACCGGTCATTTCGTCACGGTCTGCGCCACCGACAACGACTGCCGCATCGCCCGGCCGAACCCCTACCGGACGGTCGCAGCGGGCACCTGCGACGGAACCCTGTTCGGCGGGGACCTCGTGCTGTCGTCGAAGAGCGGCTACTGGACGGCGTGGAGCCAGGGCGGCACGGCCAGGCTCGAGCATTTCACGACCGGCAAGTCCGACACCACCGTGAGGACGGGCGCGGCGACGGCCCATCCGCACCTGGTCGCGTACGGAAGCAAGCGGATGTTGATGGTGTGGGGTTCCGGCAGCTCCATGGCCGCCCAGGTCTACGACGCCGGGTCCGGCAAGGCGGTCGGCAGCAAGTTCACCATCGCCGCCAAGGACCACGACTACCAGGCGTTCAAGGCCTTCCCGGACGGCAGCGCCGCCTACGCCGCCGCCGGCAGCACCAGCACCTCTGTCAGGATCGCCCGCATCCTGCCCAGCTGACGACGCCTGTGGGACGGAGGCCGGCTTTCGCTACGCCGGCCACCGTTCCACGGCGAGGTCGAGGTCCCGTTCCAGGTCGTGGACGCCGTCGGGGACGGCCGCCTTCGCCGCCAGGAAATCCATGTCGGTCAGGGTCGCGTACAGCTCCGGCCAGCACTCACCGTACGCCTGCTGGTAAGGCAGTTCGCTGACCTTGCGCAGGTGGGGTCTGCCCTCCCCGAGCCACAGCGGCTCCTCACCGAAGTAGCGGGCCAGGTCGCGGTGCCGGCCGGGCCCGGTCCCGTACCGCTCGCGCACCACGTCGGCCAGCTGGCGGTGGTAGAAGCCGTAGAGCGGGACGTCGCCGGCCTGGTATTCGCTCAGGTACGGCTCCAGGTCGACGAAGAGCAGCGCCCAGAGCACCGGCGGCAGCCGCTGCCGGACGGCCGGGGCGTGCCGGGCCTGCTCGGCCACTTCGGCCAGGACGGCCGGGTCGCGCGACAGCAGATCCAGTAACTCGTCCTCGCTGAGCCCGGCACGCGCGGCGGCGAGATGGCTCAGCGCGGAGCCGACCCGGTGGGCACCGTGCTCACTCTCGAGGCGGTCGAGCATCTGCCCGGCGATACCGGGGACGTCGTCGGCGATTCTGCCCTCCGGGACCCGCAGTGAGGACGGCCACCGGCGGGCCTCCTCGTACGCCAGCCGCAGGTGCAACGGCCTGCGGTGCACGGCGAACGCGGCCAGGACCGCATCCCGCTGATCCGGCCGCAGGGTACGCCGTGCCGCGTGCAGCCATCGCTCGAGCAGTTCCCCGCCCTCCGCCGCGGACATCGCCGGGACGGTCACCGTTGCTGTACGCGGGTATCCGGCAGGCGGCTCCGCGTCGTCGCCGATCCGGGTGGACAGCACGATCCGCACGCCCGCCGGCAGGTCCTCGGGCAGCCAGCCCACATCGGGCACGGAAAGCTGGTCCAGCGCGTCGAGAACGAGCAGTGTCGGCTCCGCGGCGAGCGCCCCGGCCCAGGCGTCCGGGTCCGCGGGCGCCGGGCCGGTCCCTCCGCCCAGCTCCTGCCACAGGTCCTGGCGCAGCGTGCGCGGGTCCGAGGAGCGCGGTGTCGCCCCGATGAAGCGGACCACCGTCCGCACGTCCGGCCGGTCCCGCCGGGAACGGCGGGCGAGCTCCGCCAGCAGCGCGGTCTTGCCCACGCCGGGCGGCCCGGTCACCAGCACCGGCCGGTCCGGGGCGGCGGCGCGGACCTCGCGCAGGACGCCGGCACGCCCCGTGAAGTGCGCACCCCGCTCCTGCCCGAAGTCTTGGTGCGCCTGGCGTTCCCTCTCGGCCGTATCGGGGGTGCCCCCATCGCACAGTTCGGTCCGGACGGCCGCAGCCATCGTCTCGTAGACGTCGTCGCAGAACCGCGCGATGTCGGCGCCGTCGTACGTCCGGGCCCGGTCCGCCGGCAGGCTGTTGTGGAGCAGAGCCCGGAATCCGTCGAGGGCCGGGTCGCCTCTGTCCGGCGTGTCCCGGAGGAACGCGTACATGCCCGGTGCCCCGGGAGCGGCTGCCAGAGCGGAGCGGACCTCCCACTCGGTCATCGAGACGTGTGCGCCGACCGCGGCACGCAGGCGTTCTTCCACCTCGTCCCACCTGTCGCCGGGCGCCGCGCCACGGCGTGATCGCAGAAGGTGCTCCGGCGGCACCGCGTTGTCGTCCCGGGCGTACCAGCGGTGCAGCTCCTCAGCGGCTCCGGCGGTCAGTCCCGGCAGGAGCGCGGCGAACGGGCCGGCGGGGATCCTCGGCGGCGCGGGCTGCCATCCGTACCGGTCACCGACCAGCACCAGGAAGTTCGGGCCCGGCGTGGTGGCGCAGCGCCGGGCCTCGTCCAGGCAGATGGTGACGGTCCGCTGGTCCAGGGCCGCCGCGTCGGAGACGCCCCAGCGCAGATCGATCGGACGGAAGGACGCGCCCAGCCCGGCGCAGAGCGTCCGCAGGCGGGGGAACACGTCGCGGTGCAGCGCCTCCCGTTCCACGACGAGGTCCTGGAACGTGGAGCTGACGAAGACGCGGAACGCGCGGGTGCCGGCCGGCATGTCAGGAGGGCCTCCGAAGCTCGCAGGCGGAGGTGATGCCGCCGTCGTCGCTGCAGGTGAACAGCGCTCTGGTGGGGTGGGCGGCGACCAGCTGGCCGCGGCTCTGCAGCGGGAGCACGGCGACCTGCCGTCCGCTGTCCAGCTCCCACACCCGGGTCGTCCGGTCGTCGCTGGTGGAGACGACGAGCCGCCCGCGATCGCCGACGGCGACGTTCCGGACGTCGGCGCTGTGACCGCTCAACGGGGCGGCCGCGCCGGCGGCTGTCCATCGGAGGATCACGCCGTCCTCGCCCGCTGAGACGAGGGGGAACCGCGCGGTTCCGGCGGCGAGGTGGCGGACCCGGCCACGATGCGCCGCACCCGCCGTCGAGATGGGGGTGAGGGTGTTGTCCCAGGCGAGCACCTGGCCGGTGGCCGTGCCGGCGGCGAGCACACCCTCCGCGCCTACGGCACAGGCCGAGATCTCTGCGTCATCGCCCGGCCGCAGGACCGTCCGCGCGCCTGTCGCGGCATCGAGGAGGGCGACGGCGCCGGAGGTGTAGCCGACCAGGACCGCGCCGCGGTCCGGGTCCGGAGCCATCGTCGTGAGGCCCCGGTGCCCGTCCAGATGCCAGAGCGGATCGCCCGACGTGAGGCTCCAGGCGTTGACGGTCCCGTCGTCCTTGCCCGCCGACACGATGACGCCGTCCACGAACGCGCCGATGGTGGCCTCGGGATGTCTCAGGGTGTGGAGCTGCTCCTGGCCGGTGCCGAGGCGCCACACCTGGAGACCGGTTCCCCGGTCGACGGCGAGCAGGGTACGGCCGTCCGGCGTGGTGGCCGCCGCCCCGCAGAACCGCCGGCAGGTCTCGAACTCGCCGGACTTCTCCCCGGTGCGGGTGTTCCACCGCCGGGTGATGCCATAGGCGTCGATCGCGGCGACCGTGTCCTCGTCCGGGATCAGCCATAGGTGTTGCAGGAGTTTCCGGAACGGCTCCTGCTCGGCGTCGCCGAACAGCTCCGTGTCCCAGATGTGCACCCGGCCGTCCTGCCCCGCCGAGACGACGCGGGATCCGTCAGGTGACATGGCCACGGCGTCGGCGTCCCCCGAGTGGGCGCTCACCGTGCCGAGCAGGGTTCCCCGCCCGGTGTCCCAGAGCTGCAGCACCCCGCCGGTCAGCGCGGACACCGCCCGATCGAGGGTCGCATCGCCGGCGCAGGCCCACACCGCCGGTACCACGCCGAGGCCCGGGTCGTCGAGCCGGTGGATCCGCCGGAGTCCGGCATCGAGCACGTGGAGCCGGCCGTCGGCGGTGGCGGCGACGATCCTGGTCCCGTCCCCGCTGACCGCGCATCCGGTGACGGTGTGCCCGGTCGTGCAGAGCTGGACGGCCGGGCCGGGCGCCGGGTCGTCGCCCCCCGGCCAGGCCCGCAGGGTGCCGTCGTCGTAGCCCGCCACGATCAGCGCGCCGCCGGGGGTGATGGCGGCGCACGTCGCGTCGCTCCGGTCATCGAGGGTGCGGACGACCTCGAGGGTCCGGCCGTCGCAGAGCCGTACCCCGTCGCCGGCCACCACGATCCGGTCCTTCGCCGCGGACATCGCACGGCCGCTGGCACCCGCCGATGCCCCGCCGGTGTCGTGCCAGGCGCGCTCAGCGTCGTACCGCCAGCGATCCACCCTGCCGCCGCGGTCGAGGAGATACACGAACTCGCCGTGGGGATGGAACGCGCAGGACGTGATCATCCGTCCGTGCCCGGCAAGCCCCACCGGTTCGCGCCCCGACTCCAGGGCGAACAACCGGGCGTTCCCGTCGCGTCCACCGGCCAGCAGCCGGGTGCCGTCCGGGCTGATCGCGCAGCAGTCCACCTGATCGAACGCGGCCAGGACCCGGAGCAACCCGTCGGGCTCGGCCGGTCGCAGCAGCCCGGCCAGCGAATACTCGCCGGGACCGGGGTCCGCGCCGGCGGCGAGGGCGCGCGTGGCGGGCTCCGGATCCCAGCGGAGCCGGTTGATGAGCTGCTGCCGGAGCAGGGCAGGCTCCCGGCTGAGCAGATCACCCTCGAGCCGGACGGCACGGGCGAGAGCCGCCAGTGTGCGCCGGTGCTCCACCGAGGGGACGGCCCGCCGGTCATCGCTGTCCGTCATGAACCAGGTCCTTCGCCGACACCCGAACTCGGACTGAGGGTCAGCGCGACCATATCCGACCCGCCGGCTGCCGTCAGCCACCCGCAGGGGTGGCTGACGGGCCGTGCCCGGAGCGGATCAGGGCTTGGTGAGCAGGCAGCCGCTGATGGTGAGGTCGATGACGCGGGCCGAGGTCAGGCAGGTGGTGAACCAGTAGGTCTCCTGGCCGTAGCTCTGCCCCTCGATGACGGTGGTGGTGCCGTCCGCGGCGACCTCGCACGGGTTGTCGAGCGTGCACATCTCGCCGCTCTCGTTGCCCGTGTTGTTGATGCCGACGACCTGGCCCGTGGTGGTGTCGACGATCGGGGAGCCGGAGGTGCCGGGGATCGTGTCGCAGCCGGTGCTGTAGCGGATCGAGTCGTGCCAGGTCCACTCGTCCTCGCGGAGCTCGCCGACGAAACCGTTGATCGAGCAGTTCCAGATCTCTTTCCAGTAGCTCGACGGGATGGCCATCGTGCTGCCGGCGACCGGGTGGCTGCCCGAGATCGTCAGCGCGGTCACGCCGTACGAGCTGGTCAGGGCGGCGTACGTCGACGTCAGCCGGTAGAGGGTGACGTCGGTGCCGGTCATCGTCGCGTAGAGCACGCGGTCGGCGCGGACCCGGCCGAGGGAGGCGCCGGTGCTGCTCAGCAGCGTGCCGGTGCGGGTGCTCGTGCGGTTCTGCAGGACCTGGCCGGCGGAGAGGAAGCCGCCCTCGTAGCAGTGCCCGTTGGTGAGCATCATGGCCCGGTCGGTGCTGACCGAGCTCGGGTAGCGCACCAGGGACGCGGAGCAGTTGCTCAGCGCGATGGTCGAGGCCAGGGTCACCGCCTTCACCGCCGGTGCCGCCTTGACGGCGGCCTGCGCCGGGGCGGGCCCGAAGAGGATGCCGCCGGCAGCGGCGATGGCGGCGGCTCCGAGCGCAATCATTTTCCGTACGCGCACAGGTGGTCCCTTCCGAGAGCGCTGATCTACCTGCCCGAACCTTTACATCGGCGTTTATCGATGTCAACGCCCCGCTTTGCTCATACCACCGCCGTGACACGAGCGGGGCCATCGCGACACGACCAGCGTCGGCGCCACCGCCGTGACACGATCGGGGCATGATCGATTGGCGGCGCACGTCGCGGACCGGGGCGGGGATCACGCACGACTGCTACGAGAAGGGCTCCGGCCCGGGTGTGGTGCTCATCCCGGAGCTGCCCGGCATCACCCCTGAGGTGTACGCCCTCGGCGACCACCTCGCGGCGGCCGGCTTCACGGTCGTCATCCCGTCGCTGTTCGGCACCCCGGGACGCGCGGCCACCGGCGGGTACGTCCTCGGTGCCGTCGCCCGGGTGTGCGTGTCGGCGGAGTTCCGGGCGTTCGCCGTGGACGCGGCGCGGCCCGTCACCGCGTACCTGCGGAGTGTGAGCCGTGAGCTGGCGGCCCGTACCCCCGGCCGGGGTGTCGGTGTGATCGGGATGTGTTTCACCGGCGGTTTCGCCCTCGCGGCGGCCGTGGACGACGTGGTGCGGGCCCCGGTGCTGAGCCAGCCGTCCGCGCCGTTCCCCATCAGCGCCGCCCGTCGTGCCGACCCCGGGCTGTCCGCCGGCGAGCTCGCCCAGGTGAAGGCCCGGACAACCGGTGACGGACTCTGCGTGCTGGGCCTGCGGTTCAGCGAGGACCGGGCCTCTCCGGCGGAGCGTTTCCGAACGTTGCGGGCGCAGCTCGGGGACGCGTTCGAGGTCATCGAGCTGGACTCGTCGCCCGGCAACCCGGGCGGTTTCTCGAAGGGCGCCCACTCGGTGCTGACCGGCGAGGTCAGGGACGGCAACCCGGCCGCTGAGGCCCGGGACCGGATTGTCGCGTTCCTGCGGACCCGTCTGGTCTGAAGGACTGGCGTGCGGTTCCTACAGTGTCGGCCGTGACTGACGATCGTTTCCGTCCCGCACTGCTCAACGGACTGCGGGTGCTGCTCCTCGGTGGGGCGAGTCTTGTTCTCCTGGCGCTGTTCCTCGGCCCCGTCATCCGGATCATCGTTCACTGAGCGCAGGCGGTGCCGTTCACGGCGCACGTCCGCGGGCGGGTCGACGCGCCTTCGCGGGCGATGTGGAAACGCAGCGCGACCGTGGCTCCGGGTTCCACCGGCACCCCAGAGCGCCAGGTGTAGGTCTGGCCGTCGACCGTCAGGTTCGCCTGCGGCGCCGACTCCACCCAGGAGGTCCGCAGCGCGCCCGTGCCGGCCGCGAAGGTCAGCACGACGGTCCAGTCCGACGCCTCGGCGCCGGAATTCGAGACCAGGACCTCACCTATGTACGCGTCGTCGTACGCATCCACGAGCTGGTACTCGCCCGTGACCGTCGGCTTGACCGTGGGCTTCTGCGCCGGCGCCGGAACCCGCGACGGCGAAGGCGACGGCGAGCGTGACGGCGCCGGCGATGAGGTGCGCGGTGGGGGAGCGGGGGCCCTGGTCGGCGTACCTGTAGGGGTCGCACTTGATGGTGGGACCGGGATGAACGGCGCGAGAGGGATCGGCAGGACCTCGATCACCGGGCCGCGCTTCCAGGCAATCTGCTGGACGGCGGTTATCGCCAGCAGCGTGGAGAGCGCCCCCACCGCGGCGAATATCACGAGCCAGGGCAGCAGATCCCGCAATTGTCGCCTCATCGAAGGCGAACAATATCGAATTTGGATCTTCAGCAAAACTGCCAGTAAAGCTAACAGCTGTCGTCAGGCGAGCTCGAGGAGCAGTTCGCTGAGCTCGACGGGCATGGTGATCATGCAGTCGTGCCCGGTCGGCAGCTCCCGCACCTGCGCGGGGGAGCCGTTGGCCTGCACCGCCGGGACGGGTGGCAGGGCCAGGCCCGCATCACCGGCGACACACCGGATGTGGGTACGCGGGACCGCGCGCACGGCGGGATCGTCGAGCCGGACGGGTTGCTGCAGGCAGAGCACCGGGTGGTCCGACAGCATCGTGCGCAACCAGGCGATGTCGGCCGGATCGGTGACGCCGTACAGCCCGGCCGGTGCCGGCTGCTCCGGCAGCGGCGGCAGAACCCACGACGGAGCGACCGCGTCGAGCACGTCCTGCAACCAGGGCAGGACATCGACCCCGCTCCTGCCGTCCAGCGGTTCGTAGCTGTCGACGTAGACCAGGTGCGCGACCCGGTCCGGCCGCTCGTTGGCCGCGGACGCGATGACCGACGCCGCGTAGCTGTGCCCGACGAGCACCACGCCGGTCAGCTCGTCGTCGTCGATCAGCGTGACGATGTCACGGGCATGGGTGTCGAGGCCGACCTCGGGGCTGAGCAGGTGCGCCTTGTCGCCGTACCCGGTCAGGGACGGTGCGAGCACCCGATGCCCGGCGGCCTCCAGCAGCGGGACCACCCGGTCCCAGGAGTGCCCGTTGTGCCAGGCGCCGTGGACCAGCAGAAATGTTGTCATGATGATCATGGTGATGCACCTGCCGAGACCAGGCAATAAGGCACATTTAGGTGCCTGCGGTTCCCCGGAGGTAACGAGCACCGGCGCGCCCATTGTGGAGCCCCGGCCGCCTCGGATAGCTTTCCATCGTGCGACGTCGATATCTGGTGGTCCTGCTGTCCGTGCTCGCCCTGCTCACCCCGGCTGTCCCGGCTGCTGCCGCCGACGACCTGCTGGAGCGGCTGGAGGCCATTCCCGGGCTGACCGTCGTGTCGCAGAGCGCACCCCAGGGCTACCGGTTCTTCGTGATGACGTACCGCCAGCCCAGCGACCACCGCCACCCCGCACAGGGCACCTTCGAGCAGCGCCTCACCCTGCTGCACCGCTCCAGCATCGCCCCGGTCGTTCTCGCCACCGGAGGGTACGGGCTGAGCGCCAACCCCCAGCCCGGCCGCACCGAACCCACCGCGCTCCTCGACGCCAACCAGGTATCGGTCGAGCACCGCTTCTTCACGCCGTCCCGCCCGCAGAACGCCGACTGGTCCGACCTGACGATCTGGCAGGAGGCCACCGACGAACACCGGATCGTCCAGGCGCTCAAGGGCGTCTACGGCGGGCGCTGGATCCAGACCGGCGCGAGCAAGGGCGGCATGACCTCGGTCTACCACCGCCGCTTCTACCCCCGCGACATCGACGGCGTGGTCGCGTACGTCGCCCCGAACGACGCGATCAACCCCCTCGACGGCGCGTACGACCGCTTCTTCGCGACCGTGGGGCCGGCGGACTGCCGAGCCGCACTGGACGCCGTACAGAAAGAAGCATTGCGCCGCCGCGACCGCCTGGTCCCCCTGCTGGAAGCGGATGCCTCAGCCAACGGCTGGACCTTCACCCGCACCCTCGGCACCGCGGACCGCTCCTTCGAACTCACCGTCCTCGACACGGTCTGGGCCTACTGGCAGTACAGCTCAGCGGCGGACTGTCCTTCCGTCCCCACCGCCACCGCGACCGACGCTGACCTGTACGCCTGGATCGACTCGGTCGCCGGCTGGAGCTTCTACACCGACCAGGGCCTCGACTACTACACCCCGTACTACTACCAGGCCGCCACCCAACTCGGCTGGCCCGACCTCCGCTTCGACCACCTCCGTGGCCTACGCCGCTACCCCGGCCTCTACGCCCCGAACTCCACGCTCCCGGCCTCGCTCCGATCGCCGCACAACCCGCTCCCTATGCTCGACGTCGACCACTGGGTCCGCACCAGCTCCGAGCGCATGCTCTTCATCTACGGCCAGAACGACCCGTGGAGCGCCGAACAGTTCACACCGAGCGGGCGTGACTCGTTCCGCTACGTCGCCCCCGGCGCGAACCACGGCGCAAACATCGCCCGCCTCACCCCAGCCGACGCCACCGCGGCCACGGAGACCTTGCGCCGCTGGGCAGCCGCCCCCGCAACGACGGCCCGCCAGGCCACGGCAGCACTGCCCCACGAGGACATGCTCCCGACCCGAGGATTGTCCGTGCGCTGAACCTGTTGCCGGGAGACACCGACGCCCGGCCGGGAGCCCTGACGGTCGGGGACCAAACAGTTCCACCAACCCTGCAACCAAGCTGGGGCCACCTGCTGAGTGAACACCCCGAGTACCTGGCCGCCCTTCACCAGGGTCCATGGTGAAGGGCGCAGGTGCTGCAAAGCTCGACCCTGCGCAGACTGGCCAGCGCCCACAGGTCGTGCGAGGGCAGCACACGCTCCGCATCGTGCGGGATGCACGCTGGCGCCGGCTCACCGGTCCTGGCCGCGTGGGCAATCGTTCGATGTCCTTCCGGCACTGTGATCGTGAGATTGCTGTAGTCATGCGCAGGCGGCCGGCCGTCGACCGTGGAGGTCTGAACGGGATTGATGATCTCGTACCAGGTGATGAGGTCAGGCTGATCGATCGCGCGTGCGGCGAGGGCGGGGGCTACCAGGGCGACGTTCAGCGCGAGAAAAGGTTCGCGGGCGGGGCCGACAGTGACTCCGGGCCGGTACAGCTCGACCACCAGCCAAGCGATATCGGGTGCCGCGTCCCGCGCGGCGTCCACCTCCGCGCCGTCCCGGTAGCGGCGGACCGGCACCTGTGATGCGTACCGTGGATCAAGTTTGTGCAGGGCCTCCGCGGCGGCATCGACCTCGCAGCCGTAGAGCATGACGCCCCTCATCGGCAGCCTTTCAGTAGTGGGCCTGGATCTGGAGGACAGGGTGGCCGAGGAGGGCGGCTGTTGTGGTGAGCTCGTGGTCGCTGAGTTCCCAGGGGCCGCGGGTCCAGTTCTTGATGGTGATCTCGAAGCGGGCGAAGCCGAGGGGGTCCTCGAAGCGTAGTTCGGGCAGGGCGAGGGCGGCTCCGCAGCAGGGGACGGTCACCGCCAGGTCGTTGAGGGTGGGGTCGTTGCCGGTTCTGACCTGCAGGAGGTCCCAGAACCAGTCCACACCGATCGAGGCCTCGCACCGCGGGCAGAACACATCTTCCAAGTACTCGCCGCCGTCGATCACCGCGATGCGGTCATAGAACAGCGGCTCGACCGACTCGACGTGGTCGCCCGGCCCCGCGAACAGCCCGGCAACGTACTCCGCAGCGGCGATGGCAGCCTCGGGCGTGGGCTGCCACTCGAGGTCTGTGGGGATCACCCGGATCAAGAGTTCGCTCATCTCACCCTCCTGCGCTGCGGGAGATGGTAGGGGTGCACTCTGTGTGATTCAGGATCTGACACCGAGTGGGAGAAACAATATGGGTACGTGGGACGTCGGGCCGTTCGACAACGATGCCGCCGCGGACTGGTGCGGTGGCCTGAATGACGCGGCCCCGGAACGACGACCAGCGCTGATCCGTGACGCACTGGTCCGGGTCGCGGAGCACGACGACGAGTATCTCGACAGCAGCTATGCGGAGAAGGCCATCGTCGCCGCAGCCGTCGTCGCTTCCCTGCTACCGGGCGGGACGGGGATCAACACCCCGTACGCGCCGGACTTCCTTCTGGAGGGCGGCACCGTGACAGTCGCCGATGACGTCCCCGCGATCGCGGTGCGAGCCCTGGACCGGGTCGTCGAGGAGAACTCGGAGTGGCGCGAGCTGTGGGAGGAGGCCGGGGACTCGTATCCGCGGGCACTCGCCTCGGTGCAGGTCGTCCGCTCCTTCCTGGAACGGGCAATCAGCCCTGCATGATGGCTGGCACGAGCTCGCGGGTTTGAAGGGCTTTCCATGATTCTGGGGGACGGGTGTATCAACTGGCCGCTGTTGTCGGCGATGAGGGGATGCTCCGGGATCGGGTGGCCGGGGTGAGCCACGGGGTCGTCGGAGTGCTTCGCGGTGGCCTGGCGATGGTGCCGGTCAGTGATGCGTTGTTCGAGGAGCTGGCCGGCTCCTGGCGCGGTGGCCCGTTCTTCGAGCAGATGCCACCGGCGTTCGACCGGGCGCTGGCCGGGTGGTCCGTGCACGGCCCGCTCGCGTTCGTGCAGGCCAGTTTTCACGGCGGCGACGGGGAGCAGCTCGCCGCCGTGTGGCGCGACGGGGCGCTGGCCTGGGGCCCGGTCTTCGACGGCGGGTTCGACGGTCCGCGGGAGCAGTGGCCGATCAACGCCGCGCTGGCACAGCTCGGTTTGAAGCAGAGCGGCCGTGCGTACTCATGGAACCCGGACCTGCCCGTCGACCTGTTCGACGAGGTCGGATTCGGCCTGGAACGCGACATGACCGATTGGCTCGCCCGCGCTCGGAACGGCCTGGTACCGCCCTCCCTCGAGGCGCTGGCGCGGGAACGGCAACGCCACGACGTCGAGCGGGCACTGGCTCGGATTCGCCCGGATCTGGACGGCCGGGCGATCATGACGCTGCTGGACATCGCACCCGGGCCGCACGTCGGCGCGGCGACGCGGCGGTTGCGCGAACTGAGTCTCGAACGGGGTCCGCTACCCCGTGCGGAGGCCGAGGCCGAACTGCGCGCGTGGGCTCACGAGCAGGGCATCGGCTAACCCGCAAGTGACAGGTTTGGCCGACCTGGCGATGGCGCCCGGGATGCCAGAAAGGTGAGGTCGACGACGAGATCACCAGCGGTCAGGATTCCTCCTTGCTTCCGAGCTGACGCTGCGCTCGGTCGGTGAGTTCGCCGGAGACCTTGCCCATCATTGATCTGGCGCGGCCGACGGCGCCCATGCCGAAACGGCCGGCGGCGCCGACTCCGTCCGCACCGGTCTCCAGGACTTTGTCCTTCACCTCGGTGCTGGTGTCGAGGACCCTGTCCCGCACGTCTGCGGCCGCGTCGAGCCAGCGCCTCGCGTTCCAGGACTGGCGATCGCGTTCGATGCCGAGGCAGCCGTTGAAGTCGACAACGGTGGTGGAGATGTGGTTGGTCGAATGGACGACGGAGCGAGAGGTCGTCGGGTTGAGCAGAACCTTCGCGTTAGCGGTGCCGGCGGCGTCGTCCATCCTGGCCAGCAGGCGCTCGGTGGCGCGGGAGATGAGGTCGAGGCGGTTGCCGCGGGCGATGCGGATGCCGACGCGATGGTTCTCCAGCTCTTCCGGGGAGGCGTCGAGCACGCGGTCGAGTTCGAGGATGGCGACCGCGTCCTGGAGCTGGAAGCAGCGGGCCAGGACAGCCAGCCACTCCTGGACCTTGATCTCGGCTTCCTTGGTCGATTTGGCCAGGTCACCGACCTTGGTCTGACTCTCGAGTTTCTCGGCAACGGCGTCGAGCTGCCGCAACGCGTACGCCTGGGTGCGGGCGAGCGGCACCGGAGTGGCCTGCACCTTCGACCAGGTGACCTCGGAGACCCGGCCGACCTGCGCGCGGATCATCAGGGCCTCGTCGATGACGAGTTCAACGCCGATCATGTCGGCGACCACGGCATCGGTCTGGGCGCGCAGGACGGCGTCGACCTTCGCGTCGATCACGGCGAGATAGTCGGTGATCTCGTCCATGGCCTGCTGCATCGCGAGCTGTGCCATGAGCCCGGCGGCACCGGTCAGGACCGCGGGACTGGTCAGCATCGCGCCGGGCTTCTGCACGATCTGCAGCAAGCCGGTGATCTTGCCGTGGTCGGTGAGTACCGCCCGGCCGACACCGTCCGTCGGCCCTTTCATCAGGGGGTACTTCTTCATCGCCCGGGCGGACTCCGCGGTCAGCTTGACCCAGCGGCCGGAGTGCTCGGCGATCACGGAGCCGGCCTGGGCGACTGCCGAGCCGGCGTGAAGGGTCGAGCTGAGCCGTGAGAGGCCGAGATCCTGAGACGGCAGTCGCTCCGCGGTCAGGAAACGATCGACAGCCGCCGGATGCCCGATGACCGCCAGGCCATCGCCGTCACTGATCAGCTGGATTTCGTTCTCCACCGTCTGCTCCTCAAGAAGTGAGGCCCCACGCTATCGTCGGCGTCTCCGGCCTCACCATGGTCCGCTCGTCTCGAGGATCTCGAGATCGGAGGATGTCGCACAGCAGGTGGAGCCGGATGGCACGGAGGTGGGTATCGGTGCGCCATACATGGGTTTCGTCGCTCGGTGGGCCGTTGGTTGTCGTTCCTCGATCGGCGCTGACGCTCTGGGATGGCGGTGATGAGGGGGACTACGGCCGGGCGTGTGCGGTGGATGGTTACCTCGGGCTGGTCGCTGTTGGTCAGCAGCGGGCGCTGGTGCTGGGTGATGAGCCCACGCTTACGACGTACCTTCCTGCAGAGCGGTTGTTCCTGCGGTGGGCGGCAGCGTATGAGGAAGCGGACCTGGTGAGCGCCGCGCGTCGGGCGGTCCGTGACGGCGTGGAGTGGGATGCCGGGGAGGATGTTCGCTGGGTGGTGGACGGCCCGGTGGTGTTGTTCGATTCGGTTTGGCCCGGGGCGGATCTGGAGCCGGACAACCATCTGGTGGTCGATCTGCTTCCAGGCACGTACCGGGTGCGGGCGACGTATCGCGTCGATGGCGACAACTGGATGGTCCTCGTCCAGCTCCAGCCCGTGCCGTGAAGCCCATAGGCTGTCGCGAGTGGATGATGAGCTGACTCGCGCGCAGTTCGACGCACTGATGAACGAGCGGGGCGGCGACCGGGAGATTCTGGTGGCGCTGCTGAACGAGTGCGTGGGGCGATGGCCGTGGTGGGACCGCTCGTGGAAGGTCATCGAGATCCGGGAGGTGCGGACCCGGCGGCTCAACACATTGCAGCGCCGGGTTGTCGTGAACGGGGTGGTCGGCAGGGACACGGGGGAGACGCTGCCGTTGTCCTTCACCGTACGAGTGTGGGGGCCGGGGCGTGTCCGGTTCGAGGTGCGGGTGGTGGATGCCCTTGTCGGGGAATCAGTTCGGGACAGTGATCCGTATCCGTTCGGGTTGATTCTGTGTGCGTTGATGGACCGGCGGGGGCTTTCGCGGAGGGACGTGGCTCACCGCTGCGGACTCGCCCAGTCGACCGTGGCGAAGATGATGGCGGGATACATGGTGCCTCGAGAGCGAGGCCTTCTGGCCGGCCTGGCGGCGGCGCTCGACCTCTCCGTCGGCGATCTGCGGGCAATCGCAGGCCTGCCCGCCGACGACTGAACAGGCCTGCCCGCCGACGACTGAAATAGCCGTAGCCGTAGCCCGGGCGCTGGTCAGGGCGGTCAGGTATCGCGGCGGGGGGTGAGGGCGACCTGGTCCACGGCGGGGGCGCCGTCTGCTGCGTCGGCGGCGACGGATGCGGCTTTCAGGGGGTCGGGGACGTCCAGGCTGGTGCGGAGGGTGACTGGTCTGAGGAGGACGGCGGCGACGATGCCCAGGGCTGCTACGGCCGCTGAGATCAGGAAGACCTGGCCGGTCGCGTCGCCGAACGCTGTCGCGGGGGAGGCGCCGGCGGCCGTGGATGACGCTACCTGGCGGGCCAGGACTGCGCCGAGGACCGCGACGCCGATCGTGCCGCCCAGGGAGCGGAAGAAGGCGACCGTTGAGCTTGCCGCGCCGATGTCGCTCAGGGGGACCACGTTCTGGACGACCAGGACGAAGTTCTGCAGGGTCATGCCGACGCCCGCGCCGACCAGGACCATTGCTACGGCGATGAGGGCTATGGGCGTACCCGCGTCTATGAGGCTGAGGAGCACGAAGCCGGCGGTGAGGGAGATCGCGCCGGTGACCACGAAGGGTTTGATGCGGCCGGTGCGGGTGATCAGGCGGCCGGCGACGATGGAGGCGATGAGGATGCCGGCCATCATGGGGATGGTGAGCAGGCCGGCCTGGGTGGGGGTGTGGCCGCGGCTGAGCTGGAAGTACTGGGTGAGGAAGACGGTGGCGCCGTACATGGCGGTGCCCGCGGCGAGGCTGCCGAGGATGGCCAGGGCGGTGGTGCGGCCGCGCAGGATGCGGGGCGGGACGATGGGTTCGGCGGCTCGGGTCTCCACCCGGGCGGCCAGGATGAGCAGGAGGACGGCGCCGCCGGCCATGGCGAGGGTTTGCCAGGAGAGCCAGGCGAAGGCGTCGTCGACGAAGGAGATCCAGATGAGCAGGAGGCTGACGCCCGCGGTGATCAGGGTGGCGCCCGCGTAGTCGATGGTGACGTTGTCGCGGCGGACGACGGCGATTCGCAGGGTGAGCTGCAGCAGGACGAGGGCGGCCACGGCGAACGGGATGGCGATGAAGAAGCACCAGCGCCAGCCGAGCCAGGACGTGTCGACGATGACGCCGCCGAGCAGCGGGCCGCCGATCGTGGAGACCGCGGTGACGCTGCTCAGGTATCCGCTGTAGCGGCCACGTTCGCGGGGCGGGATCATCGCGGCGATCGCGATCTGCACGAGGGCCTGCAGGCCGCCGACGCCGATGCCCTGCAGGGCGCGGGAGGCGATGAGCTGGCCGACGTTCTGACTGAGACCCGCGGCGAGGGAGCCGGCGACGAAGACCACGATCGCGATCTGGACGAGGGCCTTCTTGCTGAACAGGTCGGCGAGTTTGCCCCAGATCGGGGTGGCGGCGGTCGCGGCGAGCAGGGTCGCGGTGACCACCCACGTGTACTGGGACTGCGTACCGTGCAGGTCGCCGATCATCCGCGGTAGTGCGGTGGACACGACGGTGCTGCTCAGCGTCGAGACGAACAACGCGAGCAGCAGGCCGCTGAGGGCTTTAGGGGTGCTCATCGGGCTTTTCCAGGAGGGAGAGGATGGTGCCTTCGCCGTCGGCGGCGAGGTGGAGGGTGCCGTCGGGGGCGACCGCGAGGCCGGCGAATCGCTGGGGTACGCCCGGCATGCCGTTGGTGAACAGGTCAGTGCAGGGGAGCGGCGTTCCGACCGCAAGTTCCGTGATGTCAGTACGCGCAGAGCCCGTCACCAGGTCGAGCACGCGCAACGATCGCGTGCCCGCCTCCACGACGAACAGCTCGTCACCCCGGACGGCGATGCCCTGTGGGTCGATCAGGTCCGCAAGAACCACGGCAGAGTCGCGATAGACCACCCCGTGGCCGGAATCGCTGATGTACAGGCGCCCCGAGGCGTCCAGGGCCACGTCGACGGGATGGCCGAGATCGGTCACCAGCGGCGTCACGGTGTCGTCCGGGGAGATCGCCACCACGCGTCCCGCCCCGGCTTCGGCGACGAGAATTGCGCCGTCCGCGCGTACACACAGGCCCAGGGGTTGATCGAGGCCCGAGGCCCGCGTGCGCACCTGGCGTGACCCGCGGTCGTACGTCTTGACCTGGCCGTATTGGGACGTCAGGTGGAGCAGGTCGCCGTCGGCGACGATGCCGTGGACGAAGTGCAGGAGCTCGTCGGCGGGGTCGGGCGGGCTGGCGATGCGGTAGTGGTCCCCGGCGTGGACCCTGCCGTGCAGGTCGACGGTGATGCCGTAGGGGCCGCTCAGGCCGCGCGGCACGATCTCGCGGGTGCGGCCGTCGGGGTGCAGTTCCAGCACGCCGCCGGTGGAGAAACTGGAGACGAACATCCGGTTCTCCGCGTCGAAGGCCGCGTTGTCCAGTCCGGCCACGTTGCTGACTTTTTCGGTACGCCCACCGCTGCCGAACAGATCGACGCAGGTCACGACCCCGTTCACGCCCCGCGACAGCACCTGCAGCACACCCCCGCGGTCGAAGCGGACGGCCACCGGATCGCTCACCCCGGCCTCGACGAGTTCCGGGTCGCCGCCGTCGGGAGAGATCCGGAAGATCTGCCCGGTGACCATGTGCGGGTAGTACAGATTGCCGTCCGGGCCGCGCTGCATGGCGTTGCCCAGCGCGAGCCCCTCGGTGAGCACCACGGGCTCGCCGCCGCCGGGGAAGAGCTCCAGCAGCCGCCCGTTCATCCGCATCTCGTTGACGAACAGGCGGTCGCCGACGCAGGTGATGCCGTTCGGTACGCGTACCGAATCGGACACCAGGTCGTAGTCGCCCGCGGGAGTGCGCCGCCAGACCCGGCCCGGCACCAGGTCGGCGATGTACATGGCACCGTCCGGGCCGAACGCGAGATCGTCCGGGGCCTCGACCGGGCTGTCCGGGCCGGTGATGTCCTCGAGGTCCCCGGTGGTGAGGTCGAGGGCGCTGATCCGCCCGGCGAGGAACTGCGCGATGTAGAGCCGCCCGTCCGGGCCGAACGCGACGCCGTTGGAGCCCCACAACCGGTTCGGCGCCATCATCCTGCGGATCTCCCACCGGCTGCTCACCGGCTCGGACGTCCCGCAGCGGCTCACTTGCCGACCAGGACGTCGTCCAGCCCGCCGCCGGCACGCCATTCCCGCAGCAGGGCGTGGAAGGCGACGGGACCCGGACCGTACGCGTTGTTGACCGTCCTCGGTTTGCCCTCGTTGTTGTAGTAGCCGGGGGTGCACTCGGAAAGGAACTCGTAGTTGTCCGGTGCGTTCGCGCGGATCGTGGCGACCCACGCGCTCTCGGCCTCGGCGCTCGGCTCGATGCGGGCGGCCCCCGACTCGCGGGCCGCGGCGACGACCGCGCCGATGTGGGTGGCCTGCTCCTGCAGCACGTGCACGAAGTTCACCGACGCGGCGTTCTGCAACGAGCCGAGGTGGAACAGGTTGGGGAATCCGTTGCTGTAGAAGCCGTGCAGCGTACGCGGCCCCTGCGCCCACGAGTGCAGCAACTGCGTCCCGCCGCGGCCGTGCACGGGCAGGCTCCCCGAGAGGATCCCGGACATGCCGACCGCGAAGCCGGTCGCGAAGACCACGCAGTCGACCTCGTACTCCCGGTCGCCGACGACGATCGAGGTCTGCGTCATCCGCTCGATGCCGCCGTGGTCCGCGGTGTCGACCAGCGTGACGTTGCCCCGGTTGAACGCCTGCAGATACAGGTCGCTGAACGTGGGCCGCTTGCACATGTAGCGGTACCAGGGTTTGAGCAGCTCCGCGGTGGCCGGGTCGTCGATCACCTCATCGACGCGGGCCCGGATCTCGCTCATCTTCACGAAGTCGGCGTACTCGCTGGTGTCCTCGCCCGCGGGGACGGTGCCGGGCAGCATCTTGCGTTGCAGCAGCGCGGTGCCGGTCCAGCCGTCGCCGACCAGGTCCTCCTCGGCGTCGCCGCCGGTGACGACGGACAGGAAGTTCTCCATCCGGGCCTGCTGCCAGCCCGGTTGCAGGGACTTCGCCCATTCCGGGTCGGTCGGGCGGTTGGCCCGTACGTCGACCGAGGACGGCGTGCGCTGGAAGACGTACAACCGCTGGGAATCGCGGGCCAGGTGCGGGATGACCTGGATGCCGGTCGCGCCGGTCCCGACAACGGCGACCCGCTTGTCCGCGAGCTTCGTCAGGCCGCCGTACTGGTCGCCGCCGGTGTAGTCGTAGTCCCAGCGGCTCGTGTGGAACGTGTGGCCCCGGAAGTTCTCGATGCCGGGGATGCCGGGCAGTTTCGGCTGGGTGAGGGTGCCGCTGGAGACGACGACGTAGCGGGCGCGGGTCTCGTCGCCGCGGTCGGTGCGCACGATCCACTCGGCGCTGTCGTCGTCCCAGCGCAGCTCGGTGACGCGGGTGTGGAACAGGGCGTCGTCGTAGAGACCGAACCGTTGCGCGATCGCGACGGCGTGCTGCCGGATCTCCTCGCCGGGGGCGTACCGCATGGTCGGGACCGTGCCGACCTCCTCCAGCAGGGGCATGTACACGTACGACTCGATGTCGCAGTGGATGCCGGGATAGCGGTTCCAGTACCAGGTGCCGCCGAAGTCACCGGCCTCCTCGACCATCCGGATGCTCCCGACGCCGGCCTGGCGCAGCCGTGCCCCGGTCAGCAGACCGCCGAACCCGCCACCGATCACCAGGGCCTCGACCCGGTCGGTCAGCGGTTCACGCTCAGTCCTCGGCGTGTACGGGTCGGTCGCGTAGTAGCCGAACTCACCGGTCGTGCGCTGGTACTGGGCGTTGCCGTCGGGGCGGATGCGGCGCTCACGCTCGGCTCGGTACCTGGCGCGGAGGGCAACGAGGTCGGGGGAGTCGGATGTGGACATAGGGGATAGCTAATCGACCTTGGGGCGTACCCGTCAAGCAATTGACTTAAATCGCATGACGTCAGGTTCTCGTCAGGATCGTGTGATTCGCTGCCCTTTGTGGACTCACTGCGCTTCGCGGGTAGAACCGTCATCGTGACCGGGGCCGGCTCGGGGATCGGCCATGCGACCGCCACCCGGATCGTGGCCGGGGGTGGCAAGGTCGTGGCCGTCGACATCAACGCCACGAGCTGGGACAACGGTGTCGTCGGCGACCTCACCGATCCCGCGCTGATCGGGCGGATCGTCGAGGCGGCCGGCGGGCCGGTGCACGGGCTGGCGAACGTCGCCGGGATCATGGACGGGTTCCTGCCGCCCGACGAGGTCGACGACGCCACCTGGGACCGGGTCCTCGCCGTGAACCTCACCGCGGTGATGCGGCTGACCCGGGCGGTGCTGCCGGGAATGATCGAGGCGGGCGGTGGGGCGATCGTCAACGTCGCGTCCGAGGCGGCGCTGCGGCCGTCGGCTGCCGGGGCGGCGTACACCGCCTCCAAGCACGCCGTGGTCGGCTACACCAGGAGCGTCGCGTTCTTCCACGGCCCGCAGGGGGTGCGCGCCAACGCCGTCGCTCCCGGGCCGACCGTGACCAACATCGAAGGATCGATGCGCTCCGCGTACGCAGCACGCCGCGCCGGTCCGGTCATGCAGGCCACGATGCCGCCGCCGACGTCCGCGGACCGGATCGCCGCCGCGATCACCTGGTTGCTCAGCGACGACTCGGCCAACGTGAACGGGATCGTCCTGCCGAGCGACGGAGGATGGGCCGTTGCTTGACTTTCCGGATATAGCGGGCATTAACTGATTTCTATGCATACGTTCCCCATGGCACGTGCAGCGAAATGCCCGTTCGACCCGCCGCCGCAGCTCAAGGACCTGCAGGAAGAGGCCCCGCTGACCCGCGTCGAGCTCTGGGACGGCTCGACCCCGTGGCTGGTCACCCGTTACGAGGAGCAGCGCACTTTGCTGCGCGACCCCCGCCTCAGCTCCGTGGTCACCCGCCCCGGCTATCCGTCACCGGCGCCGCTTCGTCCCGGCGCGGACTCGATCGGTTTCATCCTCATGGACGACCCGGAGCACATGCGGCTGCGGCGCATGGTCACCGCCCCGTTCGCGATGAAACGCGTCGAGGCCATGCGCCCCGCCGTGCAGCGCATCGTCGACTCGCTCATCGACGACCTGCTCGCCGGCCCTAACCCGGTCGACCTGGTCGAGGCGTTCGCGCTGCCGGTGCCGTCGCTGGTGATCTGCGAGCTGCTAGGCGTCCCCTACGCCGACCACGACCTGTTCCAGGCACACAGTCGCAACCTGGTCAGCCGCTCGGTCTCCCCGGAGGACCGCGGTGCGTCCTTCGGCGTGCTCAACGACTACCTCGCCGGGCTGCTGGAGAAGAAGGCTCTTGAACCCGCTGAGGACGTCCTGTCCGGCCTCGCCACCCGCGTCACGGCCGGCGAACTGACCCTCCGCGAAGCCGCCGGCATGGGCGTCCTCCTCCTGATCGCCGGCCACGAGACAACGGCCAACATGATCGCTCTGGGTACGGCCGCCCTGCTCGAGAACCCCGGCCAGCTGGCCCTGCTGCGCTCTTCCTCCACCGACCCGGCGCTCGTCGAATCCGCCGTCGAGGAGTTGCTGCGCTACCTCAACATCACCCACAACGGCCGCCGCCGCTCGGCCGTCGAGGACATCGAGATCGCCGGCGAGACCATCCGCGCCGGCGAGGGCGTCATCATGGCCAACGACATCGGCAACCGCGACCCCGCGATCTTCGAAAACCCCGACGACCTCGACCTGACCCGCACCGGCAACCGCCACGTCGCCTTCGGCTTCGGCATCCACCAGTGCCTCGGCCAGCCCCTCGCCCGCCTGGAACTCCAGGTCGTCTACAGCACCCTCTACCGCCGTATCCCCACCCTGCGACTGGCCACCGACCTGGAGAAGATCCCCTTCAAACACGACGGCTCTGTGTACGGGGTCTACGAACTCCCGGTCACCTGGTGACTTATCCCGTACGCCCCGAGCGCCCCGAGAAACTCCGCCGCGTCGAGCACTTCCCCCGGAGCCGCCACCCCCGTCCGCGCCGTAGCCGTCAGCCGTAGCAGCGTCTCAACGGCGATGACGGCGGTGGTGCCGTACGTGTCCCGCCCCTCGACGACGCCCTGTACTTCGCGGTTGTCGAGGGTGCGGGCGTCGACGACGTACCGGAAACGCTGGAGTCGCCGATCCTCCTCGCCCGGCCCTTCCGGCAAGCTCTCGATCAGCCCTGCGGCCAGCGGTGTGCCGAACCCCGCCGCGAGCGCCGTACTGACAAATCCCTCGACCCGCCCGACCTGGACGTGCCGCGGAATGGTCAGCACCTCGGTCAGCGGGAAACCGGTGTCGCCCTCGGTGCGGGGCCGCCACCTGATCCCGGCGAGCGACCGCAGGGAACCCCGCGAAGCGCCGCCGCCACCCACGATGTCGTGCGTGACAGCGATATCCGCGAGCGGCCCCCACCGGTCCGCGATCAGATGGGCGAGCAGATCGGTAGGCACCCCGGCATCGGTGGCTGCCGGCACAGCGGGCCCCATACCGCTCAACGCGTACGTGTCCCTCAGGTAAGCCTGCTCGCCCGCGGTGTCGACATAGGGGATTCCGGCGTCCAGCGCTGCCCGCAACGGCCCGAGCCCGGAGATCAGGAACGGCCCGGCGCAGTTGACGACCCCGTCGGAGCCGGTGAACGCCTCTGTCAGGGCCGCGTGATCGGTCGCGGCGGCGTCCGCGCGCCCGAGCGGGACGGCGGCGATGGCACGGCGGGCGAGCTCGGCCAGGACGAGACGCCCCTGGTAGCCGGCCGCGCCGTAGACGGCAATCTTCATTCCCCGACGCTATGGCTGCTCGATGAGCTGTTCAATGCGTGAAACAGCCTTCTCCATGTGCGATACGTTCACTGTCATGGACGTTCTGTCCGACGCTGTTGCCACTTTGCGGATCGGCCGTCCGCACTCGTCGATCGTCCGGCTCACGTCGGACCGTGCTCTCGGGGCGGTGGCGGGTGCGGGCTTCCACGTCGTACTCGAAGGTTCCTGCCTGGTCACGACGGCCTCAATTCCCCCGGTGCCGCTCGCAGCCGGCGATGTCGTCTTCCTGCCGCAGGGCAGCGCACACGGCCTTTCCGGCGCCGACGCCGTCCTGCTGTGCGGTGCCTACCTGCTCGACCGTTCCCGGTCCCACCCGCTGCTCGACGGCCTGCCCCCGGTGATCCACCTGCCGTCCGGCTCCTGCGACGGACTGCGCACCACAGTGGACCTCGTCGGCGCCGAACTGCGGGGTTCGCGCCCGGGGGCCGACGCGATGCTGCCCGCTCTGCTCGACGTGCTTCTGCTGCAGATGCTGCGCGCTCACTATTCCGAATCCGACACCGGCTGGGCAGCGACTCTGCGCGACCCCGCGGTCGCCGCCGTGCTCCGTGCCATCCACGGTGACGTTGCCCGCCCCTGGACGGTGCCGGCCCTGGCCGCTGAGGCGAGCCTGTCCCGGGCCGCTCTCGGCCGCCGGTTCACGGCCCTGGTCGGCCGTCCGCCCCTGTCCTACCTCACCTGGTGGCGGATGACCGTGGCGGCCGGTCTGCTCACCGCCTCGGCCGCACCCCTGGCCACGATCGCCCGGCAGGTGGGTTACACCTCGGAGTTCGCCTTCGCGGCAGCGTTCAAACGCTCGCACGGCCGGCCCCCGGGGGTCTTCCGGCGTGAGTCAGCGCCGCCTGGTGTTCTGAGTCCTTGATTCGTTTGCAGTAGGTGGCGAGGGTGTCAGGTCCAGTTGCGGGGCACGACGGTGCGCCGAAACCCACGATGCCGCAACATCCTGCGGCTTCAGGTGTCAAGCATGGACCAATCGCGTCTGGCCGGAAGGCATACGTTTCGCTGTCGGACACGATTACTCGGACTTGACGAACCGCGCCGCACAAAGTTGTCGTATATCGGTGCTTCGCGCAACATCTAGCCTCGTGACCTTGCGGCCGTTGGTGTCCCGTGGCGGAGAGTCGCGTCCGGACCGGCCGGAATGACGAGCCAGGGCCCTACGTCCGGACCAAACCGCCGACGAGATTCTTGCCACCTGACTGCGAACGAATCAAGGGCTCAAGACAGCAGGCCGACCGTGATCAGGCCGCTGTTTAGGTTGTGCGCAATTAAGTTGTGCACAACTTAATTGCGCACAACCTAATCGCACGCAACCTAAAGGTGTTAGGCGAATGTGTGTTAGCTTTAGGGAGTGCAGAGGGCGGGGTTGACGAGGGAGCGGCTGGTGCTGGCCGGGGCCGAGTTGGCGGATGAGATCGGGTTCGCGGCGGTGACGGTGTCCGAGCTGGCGCGGCGGGCCGGGGTGAAGGTGCCCAGCCTTTATTCGCATGTGCGCAACTCGCAGGATCTCAGGACCGGGGTCGCGCTGCTGGCGCTGGAGGACCTGGCCGATCGCGGTTCCGCGGCGCTGGCCGGGCGGGCCGGTAAGGACGCTCTCGCCGCGCTGGCGAACGTCTACCGTGACTATGCGCGTGAGCATCCCGGGCGGTATGCGGCTGCCCAGATGCCCCTCGACACGGAAACGGCCCTCGGCAGTGCCGGCCCCCGGCATTCGCAGATGACGCGGGCGATCCTGCGGGGCTATGACCTCGCCGAACCCGATCAGACCCATGCCGTGCGCCTGCTGGGCAGCGTTTTCCACGGCTACGTCAGCCTCGAGCTGACCGGCGGGTTCAGTCACAGCGCCCCGGACTCCGCGGAGTCGTGGGTGCGGATCCTGGACGCGCTCGACGCGATGCTGCGGGCCTGGCCCCCTACCCCGGAAAGGTGAGCACCATGGACTGGATCACGACGCCGATCACGGCGGAGCTGCTGCGCGGCGCGTCGGAGCTGGAAAGCACCTCGCGCGGGTTGCTGCCGCACCGGCTGCCGGCGTGGGCCCGCGCGCAGAGCCCCGACCCGCAACTGGCGATGGTGGAGGCGCAACCTTCGGGTGTGCGCCTCGTCTTCCGCACCCGCGCGACCGCGGTCGAGCTGGAAACCCTGCCCACCAAGCGGGTGTACGCGGGATTCCCGCCGCGTCCCGAAGGTGTCTACGACCTGCTCGTCGACGGCCGGCTCACCCGGCAGGGCAGCGTGACCGGCGGCAACACCCTGACCATCGACATGGCGACCGGCACTGCCGACTACCGCGACGGCGACCCGGGAGCCGTGGTCTTCGACGGGCTGGCGGGCGGGTCCAAGGTCGTCGAGATCTGGTTGCCGCACAACGAGACCACCGAGCTCGTCGCGTTGCGCACCGACGCTCCGATCGAGGCGGTCGCGGATTCGGGGCGCCGGGTGTGGTTGCATCATGGCAGCTCGATCAGTCACGGTTCGGATGCCGCGAGCCCGTCGGCGACGTGGCCCGCGCTTGCCGCGGCTGCCGGGGGCGTGGAGCTGATCAACCTGGGGCTGGGCGGCAGTGCGTTGCTCGACCCGTTCACCGCGCGGACGATGCGGGACACCCCGGCCGACCTGATCAGCGTCAAGATCGGGATCAACCTGGTGAACGCCGACCTCATGCGGTTGCGTGCCTTCATCCCGGCCGTGCACGGGTTCCTCGACACGATCCGGGACGGGCATCCCGGCGTGCCGCTGCTGGTGATCTCGCCGATCCTGTGCCCGATCCACGAGGACACCCCGGGGCCGGGAGCGTTCGACATCGAGGCTCTCAAGGAGGGCCGGGTCGCGTTTGTCGCCACCGGTGAGCCCGGCGGCGGGAGGCTGACCCTGCGCATGATCCGCGAGGAGCTGGCCCGGATCGTCGCGCAGCGGGCTGCCCATGACCCGAACCTGCACTACCTCGACGGATTGGACCTCTACGGCGAGGGGGATCCGCCGTTGCCGGACCGGCTGCACCCCGACGCGGCGACCCACCGGCTCATGGGTGAGCGCTTCGCCAAGGCCGCGTTCGGCGGCGTTTTCGCCGCTGGAAGATAGGCGTGGGGGCGGGGAATGGGGAGGGCGCCTCATTCCCCGCCGAGGATGATTCGCAGAGCCACGCGGTACTTCGCTGAGCCTCCTCTCGCCGGGGGACGTCACTGATACCTGGGAGCGCTCCCATCGATGATTGTGACTGTCGACCGGCGTTCTGAGAAGGGGGTCAGGCGGTGCAGCTCAGGGTCGGCACGGTCGAGGTGCCCGAACCGGTGAACCCGAAACTGGTGCTCGCCCCGGCTGCCACCGATCCGTTGTAGCTCGCGTTGACCGCCGTGGCCGTCGTGCCGCTGGTGGTGACCGTGGCGTTCCAGGCCTGCTGGATGACCGGTGCGGCGGGGAACGTCATGGCCACGCTCCAGCGCTGGATCGCCGCCGTTCCCGCCCGTACCGTGACCGTGCCCTGATACCCGCCGGACCACTGGCTGTCAACGGCATACGTCGCGGAGCACGCCCCCGAAGCCGGCGGCGTCGTGGTAGGCGGTGTGGTGGTAGGCGGCGTCGTAGTGGGCGGAGTAGTCGTAGGCGGAGTGGTGGTCGGTGGTGTAGTGGTAGGCGGCGTGGTGCTGGTGCCGCCGAACGTGATGTCGCTGCAGAAGTAGTAGGACTGGTCGAGGTGGCTGGCCTGCCAGATGGTGTAGACCATGGCGCGCCCGGTGCGGCCCGTCGCGGTCACCGGCAGGTCGATCTGGACGCCCCCGGTGGCGGGGGTCCACTGTGCCGCCGGGGTGTTGCCGATCTGGCTGACCAGGTCGAGGTCCGACCACTTCAGCGGCTGGGTGACCGGGTCGTAGCTGGGCTTCGTGACGTACACCCGGATGTAGTCGGCGCCATGGCTGGCCTGGTCGAAGAGGCGTACCGAGAAATTGGTCCCGACCGAGGTGGTCTTCCAGTTGCCGACCGTGTCGAGGGCGTTGTAGCGCCCGCTCTGGGTGTGCCCGGCGCTGCAGAGCTGGCCGTCGGGGATCGCGGCCTGGTGGTTGCCGGCGACCCCTTCGCGGAAGAGGCCGTTCCAGTTCCACATGGCGTTCGGGTCGGCCTGCCAGGCCTGCCAGCACATCGGATCCTCGGTGGCCATGACGGGATCCTGGAAGCGGGTGCCCCAGCGTTCGAAGCAGCCGTAGTTGCGGGACGCGGGCCCGATGACGTTGCCGTGTGCGGAGGCCGGGCCCGATGGCAGGGCGACGACCGCGAGGGCGGCGATGACCGCGCCGATCAGGGCGCTGACGAGCAGCCGCCTGCGGGGAGGGGAAAGCGCGATGGAGGACATGAGGACTCACACTTCGTCGTGAGGACGGGAGGTGTGGCGAAAGCTGCCCAGGGCCTTCGCCGGCCGCGTGGCTGAGTCGGCTCTCGTAGCCTCCTCTTAACATTTAGACACGTCAATGTCTGATTGAGACGATCATGACCCTCTTTGCGCGGATCGGCTAGTAAGGGGGCATGCGGAAAACATTGGTGTCGGCCGCCCTTGCCGTGGCCCTGGTGATCGGCGCGTATGAACCAGCTCGGGCTGCGCCACCGCCCGCACCCGCCGGCAGCACGTTGCCGGCGGGCTGGTCCGTCGAGGACGGACAGCTGACGTGGCGCTCGGCGCAGCGGGTGCCGATGGGCGACGCCGCGGTCGAGTTCTGGTCCGGCGACCGGCTCCTCGGCCGGCCCCGGGCCCAGAGCGACCAGAGGACCTTCAAGCTGGCCCCGGGCGAGGCGGGTGCGCTCACCGATCTGGCGGTCCGCTCCGGCGGCAGGCGCCTCGACGCGGCCGCACCGAAGGCGCAGCGCCAGTCGAAAACGCAGATCACGACCCCTGCCGCGCAGCCGGCCAACGCGGTCGACCCCGGCCGCCAAGGACCATATTCCACCGTACGAGGTGAGTACGCCCTCGCCGGCGTCAAGCTCCCCGACTACGAGCAGAACGTGGAGATGCAGGCCGTCGTCGTGGCGCCGAAGGGTGCCCCGGGCAAGCGGCCGCTCGCGCTGTTCCTGCACGGGCGGCACTCGATCTGTTACGGCGGTGGCGACGACGACCTGGGGGAGTGGCCGTGCACTGCCCCGAGCAAGCCGATCCCCAGCTACCGCGGCTATCTGCAGGCGCAGGAGCTGCTCGCGTCGCAGGGCTACGTGACCGTGTCCATCTCGGCCAACGGCATCAACGGCCAGGACTGGGTGTCCGACGACGGCGGTGCCCAGGCCCGCTCGTCCCTCGTGCGCCTGCACCTGGCGAAATGGGCTGACTGGGCCGCGGGCGGGCGCGGGAACGCCCCGGCGATCGTGAGGTCCGCGCCGGTCGCCGACCTGTCCCGGGTGTTCCTGATGGGCCACTCCCGTGGCGGGGACGGCGTCAGCCGCGCCGCGATGGACACGCTCACCCCGCCGCCGGCCGCGCAGGACGGCTATCACGGCAAGGTGCGCTGGACGATCCGCGGCCTGCTGCTCATCGGCCCGACCATCTTCGGCCACGACCCGGTGCCGGACGTGCCCTCCGCGACGATCCTGCCCGGCTGCGACGGCGACGTCTCCGACCTGCAGGGCCAGCAGTTCATCGACGAGACCCGCGGCGTGAGCAGGGGCCGGGCACTGCACAGCTCGCTGTACGTCGTGGGCGCCAACCACAACTTCTTCAACACCGAGTGGACCCCGGGACAGGCGGTCGCGCCGGCGTCGGACGACTTCTGGAGCGACGACCAGCCCGACGCGGTCTGCTCGCCCGGGACGCCGACCCGGCTGACCGCGCAGCAGGAACAGACCGTCGGCGCGACCTACATCGCCGCTGCCGCGCGGCTGTTCGTCGCGGGTGACGACCGGGTGCGGCCGTTGCTCGACGGCAGTGGTGCCCGGGCGGCGTCGGCCGGTCCGGCGAGCGTGTACAGCCACGCGCTGGGCGGTGTGCGTACCCCTGTGATCGTGCCGGATCCGTCGGTGAGCGTGACCGGTGCCGGGAAGCTCTGTGAGCAGGTGGCCGCCGAAGCCTCGAAGGCCTGCCTCGACCCGGACGACTGGACGCAGCGGTCGGCGCACTTCACCTCGTTCAACGGCATCACCCCCGAGCCGGGGCGGTGGGCGGTCGGGCTGAGCGGGACAGGGCCGGTGACACTCACGCCGGCACGGCCGGTCGCGACGGGCGGGGCGCGGGAGCTCACGCTGCGACTCATGGTCCCGCCCAACACCACAGGCAATAAGTACGCCGTGAGCGCGATCGACTCCCGCGGTAAGCGCACGGTGCTCGGGGAGGTGCGCGTCGACGGGCTGCCGGGTACGGAGTTCACGACGTCGTACTGGGCGCGCGAGGTGCGCGTACCCCTCAAGGGTGTGAGCGCAAGGATCGCCAAGCTGGAGCTGACCCCCGGGGAAGGCGCGAGCAGGGCCTGGCTGATCGACGCGTGGGCGTGGAACCCGGGCACACCCGCCCCGCTCGCGACGTCGCTGCCGCGGATCGATCTCGGCGCCCTGCAGGTCGACGAGGGTGACTCCGGCACGAAGACGTACCAGGTGCCGGTGACGATCACCGGGCGCGGTGCCGGCCGGGTGCGGTTGTTCCTGGTCGACAGTGCCACGTACGAGAGCACGTCCTGGACGGCCGACATCCGGCCCGGTCAGCGCACGATCCGGGTGCCCGTCGACGTTGCCGGCGACACCCTCTACGGCGAGGGCGAAGGCGAATATCTGCTGGCCAAGGCCGAGCGGGGCGTCGTGATCGGCGACTGGGTCGGCAGTATCGACATCCGTAACGACGATCCGATGCCGGCGATCACCGTCAGCCCGGCCGCCGCCCGGGTCGCCGAGGGAGGCACCCTCACCTGGCAGGTCACGCTCTCCGCGCCGACCGAGACGGGGTTCTACTTCGTCGGTGACCCTGAACCCCCGGCCGGCGGGAACGAACTGTCCAGCACGGACGTCGACCCGCAGTGGTTCCTGGACAACACCGGCGAGGACCCCGAACCGTCCCGGCCGCTGTCCGGGACGTGGGTCACGCCGTACGTGTACCTCGAGCCCGGTCAGACCGCCGGTGACCTGTCCATCCCGACCGTCACCGACGATCTCGACGAACCGGAGGAGACCGTGGAGCTGCACTTCGACGACTCACCGGGCATCCCGCCGGTCACGGGGACTGTTTTCTAGTCGGTGTCGTTGGTGAGCTGTTCGTAGGCGGCGGGGTCGAGGTCCGTGGCACCTTCGGGGGCTGTCTGGGCCGCGGTCCCGCCGTACTGCGAGATCGTGATGACGATGGGCTTGCCGGCCGGCTCGGTGGGCGCGTCGGAAGGGAACGTCTCCGGGGCCTGGGAGGCCGCGTCCTTCAACTGGCCCGGTAGCTGCAGCGTCAGCTCGGCGAGGCGGCCCTGCGCGTCGAGGGTCGCGGTGAACGGCATGGCGTTGGCGCGGGGGCCGTACGCGTAATAGGGGTCGTTGGTCAGCAGGTTGAGCTGCGGGTCGACCTTCGTGGCGTCCAGGGTGCCGGTGATCTCGTCGCCCTCGCGGGTCGCCGTGACGACGGCGGCGACCAGATCGGACGCGCCGGTGACGTCGGGTTTCGCCGCCGTGGGGGTCGGTGGCAGGTTCTCCATCCCGCTCAGGTCCTCGGCGTCGGCCGCCGCGACGAGCCGCTTGTAGTCGGCCTTCACCCAGTGCTCGCCGTCCAGGATCGTGAGTATCTCCTTCGACTTCGCCAGCGCGGCGGCCTGCTTCTTGTCGGCCTTGTCGGAGTACTGCTCGAACAGCTTCGCGTACTGCTCCTGAGCCTCGCCGTAGATCCTGTACCTCAGGTAGACGGCGTCCCCGACCCGCAGGATCGACGGGCGGCCCTCCTGGCGGATCACCGAGCTGCCCGGCACGTCCACGGCCCCCTCCACGAGGCCGCCGTCGGTGCGGCTGAACGTGTAGTTCCCGGCCTGGAGCCCGTCCAGCGACTGCGACAGGGCTGCTTTGCCGTCCGTACCCTTCTCCCCTGCCGGGGTCGTCCCGGCCTCCGCGCATCCGGCGAGTGTCACCCCGGCTGCGAGCACAACAGCGAGCTTCTTCATGGACATGACGGCACCGTACCGTCCTGACGCAAGTGCCGATCAACGTCATGGAGCAGCCAGTACGCGTGTCTGGTGTCGTTCCGGGCCTGTAACTCTCGGTAAGCCCGCTTGTCTCCGTGCCGGGCGAGCCCGGCCAGCGCCTCCAGGCGTACCTCGGGATCGGGGTCGTCCCGGCGGGCGGACAGCGCCCCGGCCGTCACCGGGCTGTCCGGGGCATGATCGCGCAGGACGATCACGGCCATCCTGCGCACCGAGGCGTCGTCGTCCGCGGCCAGCTCGGCCAGCAGGCTCTCCCGCCCGGATCCTGCCAGGCCGAGTGCCACGGCCCGCCGCACGCCGGGATGAGCATGCCGGGCGAACGTCACCAGCTCCGGCAACTCCTCGCCCGGCGCGCGGTATTCGTCGAACGCGCCGATCAGCTCGCTGAGCACCGCACCGTCCTGTTCGGCGGCCAGGCGTTCCCGTAGCGGCGCAAGGGCCCGATCGAAGCCGGGCTGTTCGCCGTCCACGTCCTGCATGCCGATCGTCCGCACCACCTCGGCGCCGAACAACCGCGCCTCCCGGTCCGCGTGGGTCAGCAGCATGGCGGCCCAGTCGAACGTCGCCTCGCGGTCCGGCAGGCTGTGGACCCCGTGCCACGACTCGGTCCAGGTCGCCGAGCCGGGATCCGGATCGGTCAGGGCCCGGGCGAGCAGTTCGTCGCGGGACAGCGGGATGAGCAGCCGCCGCTCCAGCAACGTCACGATGCCGAGATGGGTACACAGCGCCTCGGCCCACGTTCCATCCGCGGCCGTGACCCGCACCCGCTCGGCGTGCGTGAATTCCGAGGCGGGCGCGGTGTCCCGGCGCACCGTGGCGCTCTCGCTCTCATCGCCGAGCCTGCGGCGTAGCTCAGTCTCCAGATCCAGGCCGGCCCAGCCGCGCGCGACCCGTAGCGCGGTGTGGATCGGGTGGCGCGGATCGATCAGTGGCAGGTGATCGTTCCTGCGCCCCACAAGGCGTTCCACGACTTCGATCGCGCCGTAATCGGCTGCCCAGAACAAGAATTCGACATCGGTGCCGTCCCAGCCTTGCCAATCGTCGCCGAGCACCTCGCGTACGGTCCCGCAGTGGGGGTCCTCTGTTTCGGGGTGGTGCACCAGGCGGTCACTCATCGCCGGGCAGGATGCGCGCCAGCCATTGCAGGCGGGCCTGGCGGGCATCGCGGGAGAGGGCGATGTCGGGGGCCATCGAATCGAAGGCGTGCACACCGCCCGGCCAGACATGCAGCTCGGCGGCGCCACCGGCCTGCCAGATCCGGGACGCGTAGGCCACGCCCTCGTCACGCAGGGTCTCGGCCGACCCCACGTCCACAAACGCGGGCGGCAGCCCGGAAAGGTCGGTTGCCCGGGCCGGTGCGGCATACGGGGACACGTCCGCGTCCCCCAGCAGCGCGTCCCATCCCGTCCGGTTGGAGACCCGGTCCCACATGTCGATGTCGGCCATCTGTATCGCGGACGGCGAGTCGTTGCGGTCGTCGAGCATCGGGCACAGCAGCAGCTGCCCGGCCAGCGCCGGCCCGTTGCGGTCCCGGGCGAGCAACGCCACCGCGGCGGCGAGACCACCACCGGCGGAAATCCCGGCGACCACGAGAGCCGCCGGGTCGAAACCGAGCTCCCCGGCGTGCTCCGCGATCCACTGCAGACCGAGATAGCAGTCCTCGACCGGTGCCGGATGAGGGTGCTCCGGCGCGAGCCGATAGTCCACCGAGACCGCGACCAGCCCGAACGCCTCAGCCCAGTCAAGGAGCCGCCCTACACCCCGCCGGTTGTCGCCGAACATCATCCCGCCGCCGTGGATGTAATAGATGCAGCCGCGCGCCTTCGTGACCGGCCGGGCGATCAGCAGCGGAACGCCGGCCCGCGTGTGCTCCTCGACCGTGAACCTGCCGCCGCGCTCCAGGTCGACCTCCGGGGACGGCGGGGCGGTCGCCCTCACCTCGGCGATCATTTCGGGCGTGAGGCGCGCAGGCCCGGCATTCTCGGCGGTGAGCACCTTCGCCAGCTCGGCATCGAGTGGCGGCGCGTCATAACGTTGATCGGCGTCCATGCCGTCATCAGATCACGGCCGCCGGCACACTGTGGGGGTGCCTACTGTGTGGATCTTTCACGGCGACGCCGCCCGCTTCGCCTCCGGCGTTTTCGCGTCGCGTGAGGAGGGGCTCGCCTGGGTGGCGAAGCACGGGCTGACCGGTGTGCTCAGCGAATACCCGCTCGGCGAGGGTTGTTACGACGCCGCGGTCGCGCAGGGTCGTTTTCAGCCGAGCAGGCCCCACCACGGCACGCCATCTCACGTCGCAGGGTTCTCCCCGGGCCTGGACCACGTCCATATCGCCGGCTGACCGGTCAGCTCCGGCGGTGGTCGCGGACAGCCAGGACGTTGTCGACCAGCGTGGCGGGGTCGGCGAACCGCTGCCACGCTCCCGCCGGCAGCATGGCGCGGACATACATCGGGGCGAGGATCAGCTCGAACACGTCCAGCGGGGTGAGCTCCGCGGTCCCGCTCGCGTCCAGCATCGCCTGGAACTGGTCGAGGCGGGGCACCATCAGCTCCAGCGAGCCCTCCACCGACTCGTGGGCTGCGGCGACGATGGCCCGGAAGAAGTCGAGGCCGCCCGGGCGGGTCAATTCCTGGGAGAGCCTGCTCGCGTACGCCGTGAGATCCGCCCGTAGGTCCCCCGTCGCCGGCACCGGGGCGCGGGCTGCCAGATCGTTGACCGCGACGTCGAGCAGCAGCGCGTTCGGCGAGCGCCACCGGCGGTAGATCGTCGCCTGGTGCACGCCGGAACGGGTGGCGATGTCGGCGATCGTGATCCCGCCGCCGGGCAATTCCACCATCAACTCCCGCACAGCGGCGTGAACGGACTCCCGCGTGCGTGCCGTGCGCCCGCCGGGGCGAGCCGTCCCTGTCTGCTGTGCCACACCATCAGCCTACCGACGCCTAACGCGAGTACGCTCGCATTTAGCAAACAACCTCGGAGGTGCTCCATGGCACGTGTCCTCATCGTCGGCGCCGGCATCGGCGGCGACTCGCTCGCGCTCCTGCTCGGGCGGGCCGGGTGGGACGTGACGGTCGCGGAGATCGCCCCCTCGCTGCGCACCGGTGGTCAGACCGTCGATCTGCGCGGCGACTCCCGCGACGTGCTCGAGCGCATGGGCCTGCTCGAAACCTGCCTCGAGCGCCTCGTGCCCCAACGCGGCGCTGCCTGGATCGACGCGGCCGGTCACCCGCAGGCCGAGATGCCGGTCTCCGCGTTCGACGGCCAGGGCCTCGTCTCCTCGCACGAACTGCTCCGCAGCGACCTGTCCCGCATCCTGAACGACGCCGCCGCCCGCCACGCCACCTACCGCTTCGCCGACACTGTGACCGCCCTGACCGGCACCCGTGCCACCTTCCGCAGCGACGGCGCCACCGAAGACTTCGACCTGGTCGTCGGCGCCGACGGTGCCCACTCCCGGGTGCGCACGCTCGCCTTCGGCCCCGAGGCGGACTACCGCAAGCCGCTCGGCCTCGCACACGCCTGGTTCACCCTCGTCGAGCAGCCCACCACCCCCGCCCTCGACGGCTGGTTCCTCATCCACCACGCCCCCGGCTCCCGCGTCGTGGAGGCCCGCCCCGGCCACCCCGGCGAGCAGGAAATCGGCTTCACCTTCCCGGCCGCCAACCTCCCACCCCGCAGCGACCGCCAGGCCCAGCTCACCCTCCTCGACACCGTCTTCACCGACGTCGGCTGGCGCACCCGCGAGCTCCTCACCGCCGCCCGCACCGCCCCCGACTTCGCCTTCGACACCTACGACCAGATCCTCATGCCCCACTGGACCCACGGCAACGTGGCCCTTCTCGGCGACAGCGCCTGGTGCGCCAGCCCCCTCAGCGGCCTCGGCACGGCCCTGGCCCTCCAAGGCGCCGAGTCTCTCGCCGCTGCCCTGCTCACCCACGCGGACCCAGCCGCGGCCTTCGCCGAGTACGAATCCCAGATGCGCCCCCGAGTCACCACCGCCCAGAAAATGTTCCCCGGCCGCGTCAAAGCCGCCGCACCCCGCACACCCCTGGGCATCCGCACCAACGCCCTGGTCATGCGCCTGGTCCAGACCCCACCCGTGGCCGCCGCCCTCACCCACCTGATGCGCCCCGAAATCCCCACCCCCACCCCACAACCCTCCTGACACAGGCCTTCTGACACAGGCCACCTTGGCCTGCGTGGGGCTTGGCCTGCGTGGGGCTTGGCCTGCGTGGGGGCTCGCCCTGCGTCGGGCTGGGCCTCTGTCCGGCTCGGTCTGCGTCGGGCTGGGCCTGCGTAGGATCCGGTCTGCGTCGGGCTGGGCCTGTGTTCGGCTCGGGCTGCGTCCGGCTCGGGCTGCGTCCGGCTCGGGCTGCATTCGGCTCGGGCTGGGTCTGCGTCGGGCTCGGCCTGCGTCCGGCTGTGACCTCGTCAGGGGCGAACTCACCAGGGGTGGGTCGACGGCCGCAACGAGAGCCGGCGGCTCAAGGAGCTGAGTGCCGACCAGCCTCCGGGCCGACCAGCCTCCCGGCCGACCAGCCTCCCGGCCGACCAGCCTCCCGGCCCACCGGCCGCCCGGCCGAAGGTGACCGCTGCACAGGCCGCCGGAGTCCTTCCGCACGGCGATGCGCTCAGCCTTGAGGCGATTGAGTGGTCGAACGATGGTCTGTGGCTGTCGGTCGGCGGCCCCGGATGGCGATCTGCCGGTTCTGCGGCACGACGTCGGTGCGCGGGCGGTGCTCACGCGAGGTGACGGACGTTCCGATCGCGGGCGTGCTCACGGCGATCGGCCTGGCGTTCGCCTGCGGGGCAGGTGCGCGGCTGGGGACGGCCACGAGCCGTGGCAGGCTGGTGCGGGCGCTGTGAGACCCGTCTGAGCGTTCGGTAACGGTCCTGGATGTCGACGACTTCACGATCAAGAACGGCCGGACTACGGCACTGTCCTGATCGATCGCGAGGATGGCCGAGAGATCGACCTGCTGCCCGGACGACGTGCCGTTAGCGGGCTGGCGCGACGCGTACTCGAAACCGATGGAATGTGGTGTCAGCAGAGAGGGCGCGGCCCTGGCTTCTTCTATATCCCGGTGGTCTCGCCTGAGACAGCCGGCGCAGGCGCTGCATGCTGCCGGGCCGGCCAGGTAATCAGCAGGGGTGTTCTCGTCCGGGCGCTGGTGGTGCGTGGGGTGGAGTGCGGGACGATGGCGGTATGAAGCTGAACATGATCGGGATGGTGCTGGCTGCTGCGGAGCCTGCGAAGGCTGCTGGGTGGTTTGCCGAGCATTTCGGGTTCACGGTGGATGTGGACCTTGGGTGGTACGTGAATACGCAGCACACCGGGGATCTGAAGCTGAGCCTGGATTTTGTGCAGCGGGACCATGAGTCGTGGCCGGTGGTGACGCGGGGGCGGAGCGTGGCCGGGACGCTGATCGCGTTTGTGGTCGACGATGTGGACGCTGAGCATGAGCGGCTCGGGCGGGCGGGGCTCGAGGTGGTGCTGCCGTTGGTGACCGAGCCGTGGGGGCAGCGGCGGTTCCAGGTGGCCGGGCCCGACGGTGTGTTCGTCGAAGTGCTGCAGCGGGTGGAGCCGGACCCGGACTGGCTCGCCGCCAACGGGTTCTGAGCGCGAAGGCAGTCGGCGCCACCCCGTCGAGCAGGGTGGCGCCGGAGGGCTACTTCGGGGCGTGGGCGGCCAGGAAGGCCTGGGCGATGGCGGAGGCCATGTCGGCCGGGTCCGTTGCCGAGATGGCCTTGCCGCCGGTGGCCTCGGCCATGGTGGTCAGGGCGTTCATGTCGGCGTCGCCGCCGTAGCCGACTGCGATTATCGGGACCGGCTTGGTCGGGTCCTGGTCCTGTTTGAGTTCGCCCAGGAATTCCTGCTGGGTCATCTCGAAGGACGATTCCTCGTCGCGGCCGTCGGTCAGAACGATGACCAGGTTGACCGCGCCTGCCTTCTCCTGGGAGCGCATGGCGGCCACGCCGTCGAGGACGGTCCGGTAGAGCGGGGTTCCCGCGTCGTTCTCCGCCTTGTAGCGGGCGATCGCCGCGCCCATCGCCTGGCGGCGGGTGACGCCGCCGATCTCCTCGGCGAGGGGGCCCAGGGGGACGGCCTCGGTGTGGGCGGGGCTTTCCGGGGTGGGGGCGGAGAAGAACCACATGCCGATGCTGGTGTCCTCGCCGAACAGCGCGTTGGCGTTGGCGCCGGACTCGCGCAGCAGGGCCGCGCGGGTGGTGGTGCGGCCGGACTTGTCGGTGACCTTCTGGTTCATCGAGCCGGAGCCGTCGATCAGCAGCAGCACCTGGAACGGCAGCGTGCGGTACTGCGACCAGTTCAGCGCCGGGCCCTGCAGGTCCTGGGGCTCCTCCGGCAGCTTCAGCGCCCGGGGCGTCTTCTCGGTGCGAAAGCCCGCGGCCTTGACGGCGGCCGGCTTGATCGCGGTGTGCAACTGGTCGGCCAGCTGCTTGTGGGTGCTCGAGCGGGCCACCGCGAACGGGTAGTCGGCCTCGACGATCGCGTCCGCCGGGACCACCCCGGTGAGTTCAACCCCATGATCAGCCTTCGCGTACGCCCGGAGCTGCTGCTCGGTCGTCGGGAAGAACCCGATCTCGGCGGCGGCCTCCGCGTCGTCCTTCATGTCCGCGGTGCGGGTCAGCAGCACAGCCGGGTCCGCGTTGGGATCCTTGAGCCGGCTGCGCAGGGTCAGGGCGCGGAGCTGCGCGATGCCGCTGTCGGGCGTGGTGCGTTCCATGGCGGCGTGCACCGCGAAGACGGAGAGCATGCCGACGGTGTTGTGGGTCGGGTCGGGCATGGACGACGCCGGGATGCGTTTCTTGGCGACGCCGTCGACCAGGGCGGCCCAGGAGCCGTGGCCGTCCTTGACGATCATCGGGGCGATGGCCTTCGGTGCCGCGAGGACGACCGGGGAGCGGGCCACGGTCTCGCCGCGGGCGTCGTACGTGGTGCCACCGGTCTCGGCGATCTTCAGCCAGGCGCTGCTCGACGGGATCCAGACGTCGGGACGCCGGGCGGCCTGCGCGACGGCGGACGGGTCCTCGGCGGTGACGTGGATGGGACCGCACTCGGACTCGTCGGGGCCGGCGAGACTGCGCGCGGCCTCCTCGATCACGGGGGCGATCTCGGGCGCCGCCGAGACTTCCAGCGTCGTGTCCGGGCAGACCGTGCGCTGGGTGTCGGTGGTGGTGCGTCCGCGCTGCAGCAGGGTCATCCCACCACCGGCGGCGACCAGCACCACGATGGTCGCCGGCACGATCAGCCACCGGCCGCGTGGGCGCTCGGCGGTCTGCGCGGCCTCCAGGGCGAGCCGGTCGGCGGCGGTCACGAACCCGTCGAAGGACGTCGTGCGCTCCACGGGCGCGGGTGCTTTCTTCTTCCTGCGCCGGGCGACGAGCACGAGGCCCACGACGAGCAGTGCGGCAGTCAGCCCTGCAGCGATCCATAGCAACGCTGTGCCTATGGTTGCACTACTGGCTGCCAGCACTACGGCAGTGTCGGCCATGCGTATCGATCCTCCCCAATTGACCAGGGCGTTCCCTGCGGCGTTGTCGAACAGTAGCCGAGAGAACGTGAATCGCGTGGATCATCGATTCGTCGGGTGGCCGACACTGTGGCGCAGGCAACTTCTCTGTATCAGGTGACCCCGTCATGACCAGGCGAGAGGGGCGTCACTGCCGTTCGGGAAGGGGCTGCCCGCCGGTGTCGCGCAGCGTGGTCACGAGTCCACTCGGCGCGAAGCGATCGCGGGCCACGGGCAGGCGCAGCGCGCCGGGCGAGAGCAGAGCGGTCGTCGCTGATCCCGGCGTGACGGCCGGGGTGAAGTGACGGATCATGCGCGAGGGGCGGACGGCGCGGGCGCGTGAAGCACCCGGCTATCGACGTTTTGCGGCGCAGGTGATGCAGGTGCGGGCGCCGGGGCGGGCCTCGAGGCGGTCCGGGTGGATCGGGCGGCCGCAGGTCTCGCAGGTGCCGTAGGTGCCCGCCTCGTGGCGGGCGAGGGCGTCGCGCAGGTCGGCGATCCGGTGGTGGGCCGCGGCGAGGGTAGCGGTCAGCTGGGCTCGTTCGAAGCCGACCGTGGCGCCCTCGGGGTCGTGCTCGTCGTCGGCGTTGGAGTCGCGGGACGCCTCGAACAGGGCCCGCAGGTCGTCCTCCAGCGATGCGGCCTCGGAAACGGCGCGGGTGAGGAGACGCTCGAGATTCTCGCGCATCCCCTCACCCTAGGCCGAACGCTCAGCGGGAGGGCCTGTCAGAGCGACAGGGTCCAGCTGTTGATGTAGCCGGTGTCGATCGAGGCGGCGTCCTGGACGCGGAGCTTCCAGATGCCGTCCGGGTTCTCGCCGGAGACGTTGACGCTGTAGGTCTGGTCGATGTTGTCGGTGCTGCCACCGGTGCGGCTCTGCAGGGTGTAGGCGCTGCCGTCCGGGGCGACCAGGCTGACGACCAGGTCACCGATGTACGTGTGGACGATGTGCACCTCGACCTTGCTGCTCGAGGACGGCGTGATGGTGCAGCCGGCCAGTGAGATGTCGCTGGTGACGGTGGTGTTGTCGGGGATCGCGACGTCGTCGGCGTTCGTGCCGGAGCAGCCCGCGGGGCTGTTGATCCCGAGCGTGAACGACGTCGAGTGGCTCACCGAGGGCGACGTGCCGGTGAACGTGATCGGGTAGGTGCCCGTACCGAGCGACTCCGGCGTGACGATGGTGACCGTGGACGACTCGCCGGCGGTGACCGAGGCGGGGTCGAAGGTGACCGTGACGTCGGCCGGGACACCGGAGGCGGTGAGGTCGATCGTCTCCGCGGTGCCGTTGGTGCTGGTCGTGGCGAGGGTCGTGGTGACCGTCTCGCCGCGGTCGGTGGCGACGGAGGCCGGGGAGGCGGCGACGGAGAAGTCGTTGCCGACGGGGCAGTAGTCGCTGCCGGCGACGTTGACCGCGGTCCACGCGGCCTGGACGGCCTTGTACTCGGTGCCGCACTCGCCGTACAGGTCGGCGGCGGCCGCGAGGCTGTACGCGCGGGCGGTGTTCGACGGCGTGGTGGTGTTGACGTACTTGGTGTTCGACACGAAGTAGGTGTCGAGCGCGCGGAACCAGATCTTCTCGGCCTTGTCGCGGCCGATGCCGGTCACCGGCTCGGCGGCGCCACACACGGGGGAGGTGCCGTACGCGGTCTGCCCGGTGCCCTCGGCGAGGTCGAAGAAGAAGTGGTTGGCCACACCGGACGAGTAGTGCACGTCGACGCTGTTGGTGCTGGTCGACCAGCAGCCGTGCGACGAGCCGTCGAGCGTGGGGTTGTACATGTAGCGCAGCGGCGAGCCGTCGCCGTTGATGTCGATCTTCTCGCCGATGTCGTAGTCACCGGGGTCGGCGGTGGTGTCGGCGTAGAACTCGACCATGCTGCCGAAGATGTCGCTGGTGGCCTCGTTCAGGCCGCCGGACTCGCCGGAGTAGGTGAGGCCGCCGGGCACCACGTTCTCGGTGACGCCGTGCGACATCTCGTGACCGGCGACGTCGAGGGCGACCAGCGGGTTCGCGTTGCCCGTGCCGTCGCCGTAGGTCATCTGGGCGCCGTCCCAGAACGCGTTGACGTAAGCGTTGCCGTAGTGCACCCGCGACGGCACACCCGCGCCGGTGCCGAAGATGCCGTTGCGGCCGTGGACGTTGAGGAAGTAGTCGAACGTCTTCGCGGCACCAAAGTGCGCGTCGATCGCCGCGGACTGCCGGCTCGCGTTGGTGCCGGTGCCCCAGACGTTGTCGGCGTCGGTGAACGTCGTGCAGGTCGAGCTGCCGTTGTTCATGTCGCACGTACGCCCGTTGCCGTGCGACGGGTCGATCAGGCTGTACGTCGAGCCGGACAGCGTGGTGTCCACGCCGACCGTGCCGGAGTAGATGCTGCTGCCCTCACCGGCGATGGTCTCGATCTCGTCGTACGAGCCGATCGCCGCCCCGGTCAGCGCGTCCGTGATCACGTGGAGCTTCGACGGCGTTTGCCCGTCCTTCGCCCATCCGGTCACGACGGTTTCCCAGGCGAGGCGCCCCGAGCCACTGTTCGCGTCGACGAACAGTTCCGGCGTACCCGTCGCAGTGATCTTGCCGGAGAACGCACCGGAAGCGAGCGACTTGGCCTTCGCGGCAGTGACCTTCGGGGTGACCTCGAGCGACAGCGGCGCCTTCAGCCCGTTCGAGCTGCCGGTGTACGCACCGTCCTTGCCGACCCGGATGATCAGGTCACCACCGTCCACCCGCAGGCCACGATAGGTGCGCTCGTAGCGCACCACCCCGCTGCCGTTGTCCAGCTTCTTGCTGCTGTACGCGGTGAACCTGTCGAGGGCGGACCCCTTGACGGCCTTGACGTTGTCCTTCAGCGCCGTGTCGGCGGCGGTGAGCAGTGACGGCGTGGACGGCGGAGCGGCGGACACGCTGGTAGCGGAGACCGCGAGACCGCCGCTGACCAGCAAGGTGATGCCGGTCAGCGCAAGAGCCTTTCTCAACCTGATCCTCCCCAATCCCAGGACGCACGTGCATCCATTGGTTTCAATATCATTGCTCCGGGGAAGGGGGGACGGGAAGTAATCAGAAGCTTAATTAACAGGTTTGACATCGATGGACATAGATCAGCCCGACTTCTGACAGATCGAACTGATCCTCCGGCCCGGCGCCGACGGTCAGGGGACGAGGGCGACGAAGGCGAGGCCCGTGGTGCGCTCCGCCAGGTCGAGGGCGGTGGCCGGGTCGTCCAGAGCGACCGTCAGCAGTTCGACCGCGGCGAGGTCCAGCAGTCCGGAGCGGATCATGTTCCAGACCGTGGTGACCGTCTGGTTGTCGCTCATCCAGGAACCGCGCAGGGTGAGGCGGCGGTGCATCAGGTCGCCGTACGGGATGGTGAGGTCCTGGCGTACGCCGCCGACGAGGACCAGGGTGCCGCCGCGGCGCAGGCTGTCGTATGCGGCCATGGTCGCGTCCGCCGTCGGGGTGGCGCCGAGGGTGTCGAGGGCGACGTCGACCGGGCCGATTCCCGCCGCGTCCGCGGCGCGGTCGCCGGTCAGCCGGTGGGTGCGCACGCGGGGGCCGAGTTCGGCCAGCCGGTCGAGTGCCGCCTTGTTGCGCCCGACCGCGGTCACCGTCGCCGCGCCCGACGCGAGTGCCACCAGCACCGCCGCGCCACCCAGCTGGCCCGTCGCGCCGATCACGGCGACGTCGCGGCCGGTCAGGGGCCCCGCCGCGTGCAGGCCCGATGCGGCGATGCAGAGCCACGGCAGGAACGACAGGCGGGCGGGGTCCGGGTAGTTCTCGGCGCCGGGCAGCTTGACGAGGGTCTCCTTGGCGCACAGGGCGCGTTCGGCGAAGACCCCGTCGCGCCACACCGTACGCATGCGGTCCGTGCGCTCGGTGCCGGTGCCGGTGCCGGTCCCGCCGAGGCCGACCCAGCCGACCAGGATCTCGTCGCCGTCACCCGCGTCGAGCCGCGACGTGTCCACCACGACATCGCCCGGCGCTACGTGGAACACGTCCGGCGCGACATCGGTCACCCGGGCGATGCAGGAGGGGCCCAGGGTGAGGGGCACAGGCAGGCCGCCACGGTTCCCGGTCACGACCATTTTCGTGTACGCAGGGAGGTGCGCGGCGAGCACCTCCACCAGCACGCCACCGCCCTGCAGCGCCGGCGCGGGGATGTCGGAGAGGCGTACGACATCGTCTTGTGAAGCAACTGTCCAAGCTTTCATGGACTCAGCGTGACTCAGCGATAAGCTGGTATCCAGAATCGCTTTATGCTGGTATTGGAGGTTCCAGGGTGAGCGTCGAGCTGGGTACTTTCCTGCGCAGCAGGCGGGAGCGGGTCAATCCCGCCGACGCCGGTCTGCCGGTCACCGGGCGGCGACGCACACCCGGGCTGCGCCGCGAGGAGCTGGCCCTGCTGGCCGGCATCAGCGCCACCTGGCTCACCTATCTCGAGCAGGGCCGTGACGTGCGCCCCTCCGACCAGGTGCTCGACGCCCTGGCCCGGGCGCTGCGGCTGACCGCCGCTGAGCAGGAGCACCTGCGCCGCCTCGCCGGCGGGGGAGTGGTGTCCGGTCAGGACGTGCCCGAGGAAGCGGCTCCCGAGGTTGCGGGCGTTCCGGCGCTGCTCGGCGACAATCCCGCGTACGTCACCGGCATCTGTTATGACGTCCTCGCGAGCAACGCGGCCGCGGCGGAGTTGTTCCGGGGCATGGCACCGGGTGGCAACGTCGTGCGGTGGATGTTCACCGAGCCCGCCGCCCGGGAGGTCCTGGTCGACTGGGAGCTCGAGGCGAGCACCGTCCTGGCCCGGCTGCGGGCGATCGCGGGACGCCACCCCGGCCACCCGCGCGTGACCCGGCTCGTGGCCGAGCTGACTGCAGCCAGCCCCGAGGCGAGGCGGTGGTGGCCGCAGTACGACATCCAGTTCAGCCGGGCCGGCAGCAAGCGGCTACGGCACCCCCGGCTGGGTGAGATCACCGTTTCGCACGCCGCGTTCCACGTCGCCGAACGGCCGGAGCAGACGCTGGTCGTATACAACCTGAACGCGGCGCCCGTTGCCGGGCGCCGCGCGTGAACTACAGGGTGATTACCGGGTGCCGTTGAGGGTCGACGGCATCGGCGGACCGGCGATCGGCGGCCGCTGGCTCTGCACCGCGTTCAGCGTCCTCGCGGCCTCGCCGGAGTCGTCCGGCAGGGGCTCGAGGAACGGCTGGTACGCGCCCTGGCAGACCTTCCCCCTGGCGGGGAGGGTGCCCTTGAGCAGGTAGTTGTCGATCGCACCGGTGGCGCAGGCCGACGAGCCGTAGGACGTGTGGCCCCAGTTGGTGTTCGACAGCAGGCGGCTGTTGGGCAGCCGCTTGGATGCCGAGACGGCGTCGTCGTAGTTGGTCGCCGGGTCCCACTTGGTGCCGACGATCAGCACCGGGGCGGCGGTCCGGCGGTTCCACGGCCCGGTGTACGCGTCCTCGTCGCGTACGGTCCAGGTGTTGCGGGCGCACTGAGCGGTGCCCCAGCCCCAGGCCCGGCCGAAGTACGGCGCCCGCTTGTCGGCCTTGACCATCAGACCCGGCCACGCGCCGGCGTCCTTCGGGTGCAGCGCGTCGGTGCAGTCCACCGTCGCGAAGGTCTCGAAGCCGTTGTCGTACGGGAAGTCCCGGCCCACCTTGGCCCGGGCGTCCTTGATCCGCTTGGCCAGCGCGGTGCTCGCGGTGGCCTTCGCGGCGGCGCTGGACGAGTCGAGCAGCGTCTTGATGTACTGCGCGTCCTGGGTCACCCAGTCACCGGCACCCGTGTCGTACAGGTCGCCGAGGATACCGCTGACGAAATCGGCGTACGTGATGGTGAAGCTGCCGAATTCCTCGTCCTCGACCACCAGCGGCTTCTTCTTGAGCTTCGCCGCGATCGCGTCGAAGTTCTTCACCGGGTCGCCGGCGGCGAAGGCGCAGTACTTCTCGCCCGCGGCGTCGCAGCGCTTGAGGATCTCCCGCAGCGCCTTGTACGCCCCGTCGGCCGAGCGGAGCCGCTCGTCCTGCTCCTGGTTGGCCGTCTTCGTCGTGCCGACCCAGTGTTCCGGGTCGAGCACGCCGTCGACCACGATCGCCCGGAAGCGGTCGGGGAACATGTTGGCGTAGTACTGCCCGATCGCGGTGCCGTAGCTGAAGCCGAGGTAGTTGAGCTTCTTGTCACCGACGGCGCGGCGCAGGACCTCCATGTCCCGCACCACCTCGGCGGTGGACGCCGCTCCGGTCAGCGGCTTGCCCGTGGTCGAGCACGCCTTGCCGAACTTCTTGGCGGCGGCGACGTACTTCTTCTCCTCGGCCGCGCCCAGCGGGAACGCGACGTTCATGTCGCCGAGCACCGCGGTCTGGTCCTTGACCGACTTGAAGCACTTGATGTTGGCGCTGTTGGCGATGCCGCGCGGGTCGACACCGACGATGTCGAACTTCGCGAGCACCGCCGGGCTCAGGAAGTTCGGCGCCGCGAGCGCGATGCTCGTGCCGGAGCCACCGGGACCGCCCGGGTTGAGGAACAGGCTGCCGATCTTGTGCTTCTGGTCCGTGGCCCTGACCCGCAGCAGCGCGATCTCGGTCTTCGCGCCCTTCGGGTTGTCGTAGTCGAGGGGAAGCTTGGTGGTCGCACACTCGGCGTAGTCGTAGCACTTGTACCAGCCGAGCTTCGGAGTGGGCACGCGGTCGACCCGCTTGCTCTCCTTGGCACTGGTGCGATCGGTCTTCGTGGCCGCCGCAGCGGGCGCCGCGGCCCCCGCCACCAGCACACCGGCGATCATGCCGGCCGCCAGAAGGCTTCTTCCCAGATGTCGCATTCGCATCCCTTCCGTCGAGGATCGCAGGGCTTCATAGCCACGCGCTCCTGGACTGTAAAGAGTGGACGCAATAGATCTGAATAAGTCGATCTCTAATCAGGACACCACGAGATCGTCGAGCAGTGCGGCGTGGGTGGGGGACCAGCCGAGCAACGTCCGGGTGTACGCGCTGACGACCGGCGCGTCCATTGCGTAAATGGTGGCCATGAACGGGCTCGGGAAATGCGCGAGAGCCTCGCCCGGCGTCAGCGACACCGCGGGCACGCCGAGACCCCGGGCGATCGTCTCCGCGATGCTCCGCAGGGTGACGTTCTCGGCCACGCCGTGCAGCACGCTGCCCGCGGGCGCCTTTTCCAGCGCGAGCCGGAACAGCACCGCGGCGTCGAGCCGGTTGACCGCGGGCCACCGGTTGCCGCCGTCGCCCACGTAGGCGGAGACCCCGGTCCTGCGCGCGGTGCTGACGAGCATGGGAATGAACCCGTGGTCGTCGGGGCCGTGGACAGTGGGGGCCAGGCGGACGACGCTCGCACGCACGCCCCGGCCGGCGAACGCGAGGCACGCCCGCTCGCCGACGATCCGGAACGCGGCGACCCCGGCCGGGTCGGGCTCGTCGTGCTCGCTGCTCTCCTGCCCGGCAGGCATGACCAGCGTTCCCGAGGTGACGACGAGCGGCTTGCCGGTGCCTTCGAGCGTGCGGCCGAACGTTTCGATGGCGTTCCGGTCGCGGCGGATCATCGGCTCGGGGTCGGCGAAGTCGCCGCCGTAACCCATGTGCAGGACGCCGTCGGCTGCCTCGGCACCCACGCGCAGCCGGTCAAGGTCTTCCAGGGAGCCGCTGTAAGGCGTGGCGCCCACCGATTCCAGCCGGGCGGCCGCGGTGTCCGACCGGGCGAGCCCGGTGACGGTGTTCCACCACGCGGCCCAGGACTGGATCGACGACCCGTCGCGAGGCCTGGAGGAGTACCTCCTCCAGGCCTTCGACGACCTCCGCTCACTTTCGGAAAAACCCTAGTAGCGACCCACGTAGTGGTAATTGGCGTTCAGGCTGCCCGGTGCGGCGTGTACGGGGGCCAGGGCGTCGAACGGCTCCACGTCCACGTCGCGGATCAGGTCGGTGAAGTCGCTGTTGAGCGTCGGGACGTTGATCGTGCCGGGGGCGGTGCCCTGCTCGACCCAGTCCATCAGCGGCTGGAGGAGCTCCGGCACGGCGACCTCCGAGGGGCTGTCCGCTTCCGGGCCGAACAGGCAGTGGTAGCCGGCCGGGATCAGGTAGAGCCGGGTGTACGCGTCAGCGCCGCCCCGCTGCTGCACCGCGCGGTAGTAGTCCACGGTGGAGAACGGCGGGATGAACGGGTCGGCCCAGCCGTGATACATGATGAGCTTGCCGCCATGCGCCCGGAACGCCGACAGGTCGGGGTCGTTCGCGTTGTACAGGGCATCGCCGACCCGGTTCAGGCGATCGAACGTCGCCTTGGTGAACCGCACGTCGGTGAGCTGGAAATCGTCGGGCAGGACTGTGGGATAGCCGAGATACTTCAGATAGTTGAAGCCGATCGCGGCCGCGTTGCCGTTCAGCGGTGAGCCGGAGCGGACCACGAACAGCCCGGTCCAGCCGAGCTCGGAACCGTACGGCATCCCCCCGTTGTAGAGGCCGGCCGGTCCCCGGTAGAAAGCCACCACCGCGGCAACCTGTGCCCCGGTCAGGCACGTCGGCCGGTCGACGCCGGCCGGGCAGCGCAACGACGACGGCTGAAACCCGCACCTGCGCGGATCCTGGATCACGTCACCACAGGCCCGGACCACGGCGTCGTGCAGCGCCGGGATCTTCTCCGGGCCGAGGATCTGCCCGCCCCGCGAATCGGTGTTGCGCACGGCCAGCCACGCCTGCAACAGCGCGAGCGGTGCCTCGTTGTTAGCCGGGGCACCGGCCAGGATGCCGTCGAAGTCGGCCGGGAACCGCTGCGCCAGGTTCAGCCCCTGCCGCCCGCCGGTCGAGCAGCCGTCAAAATAGCGGTACGTGGGTCCGTACCCGTAGAAGCTCGTCATCACCGTGTCGGCAGCGAGCCGCAGCCGGTGCTCGGACGTGCGCCCCCACTCGACCCGGGCACGCGGGTCGGCGCCCCAGGTGGCCGGCGCCGTACTCAGCGGATCCCCGGTGTGCCCGGTGTCATCGGCGGCCACGACCAGTGTCTTGGCCAGCGCAGCGGGGCAGCTGAACCCGAACAACGGGAACGCCAGATCGGGCACCTCCCCGCACAGCCCGCTGCACCCCTGCTGCACGTACTGCCCGGTCCACCCACGGACCGGCAGCTTGACGGTGAAGCGGGTCGCGGGCAGCAGCACCCCCTGCACCTGGCAGTAACCGTCGGCGACGGTGGCCGAGGTGACCTTCCCCTGGGCCAGGTGCGCGGCGGTGAGCCCGCCACAGTTCACGGTCGCCGGCGCGGCACCGGCGGCGCTCGCCCCACTCAGGACCAGCGCGAGAGCCGCCATCACGACCAGCGGTTTGCGGATCATCATCGAATCCCCTCCTTGGAGGACCGACGTTGCCACCGCGCTGATCCCGGCACATCGGTCCCAGGACGGGTCCTGAAATCATCCCCGGGACGGAGAGCTCCCCCTGATCCGGAAACTTCTACAGCGCGAACGGGCGGTAGCTCAGGATCTCGTCGACGATCTCCTCGGGTGTCGCGTCGTCACGCAGGACCGGGGCGGGGTGCGTGACGTTGACCTCCAGCACGTGCAGATAGAAGGGGTTGGTCAGCGCCCGTTGGACGATCTCGATCAGCTCGTCGCGGGTGATGTCGGGGACCTTCGGCCAGGCGGGCCACAACGCCGCCCGGGCGAACTCCTCGACCGATACCGACCCGCTGTAGCCGAGGAAGTCGTGAAGCCCCAGTTCACCGCCGGTGTCCGCGTTGAACGCCGCGATCGCGTCAGCGGTCGGCTCCCCGCGCCAGTGCAGCTCCTCGATCCGTTCGATCGCGGCGCACACCTCGGCGAGTCGCTCGGCCGCGATCTCCGGCTCGCACAGCTCAGCCCGCAACTCCATCAGCGCTCCATCCCCAGAAGCTCGACCAGCCGCTCCGAGAGGATCGCAGGATCACAGGCCCCCATAGGAGTACGCCGATCAAATTGCCAATGATCCGACCAGGAATCGTCAGCCCAGATCTCCGTGATCCGCTGCTCCGGGACGGTGTTGTAGCCCGCCGTCGTCACGCCCGGCTCGACCTCGACCACCAGCGTCAGCCCGCCGGGCAGTTCCCGCGCCAGCTGGGTGTGCAGGTGGTTGCGGGTGTGGAAACCGTTGCCCTGCCAGTCCCCGCCCAGCAACCGCGCGAGCCGCTCCGTCTCCACCGGCTCGAACCCGCTCAAGCTCGTCGCCGCGCGCTGTTCCCCGGTCAGCGTCACCACCGTCCGATGGACCTGTGGGAACGGTTGCAGCACCTCGTAATCGGCGAGCATCTCCGCCCACACGGCCAGCTCAGGACCCAGCTCCGCCGGGTGCACGATCCCGAGCCGCGCATCGCCGTCGACGACCGCGGCGGAGTCGTGCACGTCGGCGAAGCTGCCGTCCTCCGCGACCCGCAACGCCCTGACGAGCCGCTTCTCCGTGTCGTACTCGCCCCACACGATCCGCCGCACGACCGGCCCGAGAATCGGATGCGGCAGCAGCACCGCGGCGAGGTCAGCCGCGGGACGGAACCGGTGGGCGAGCATGTCCCGCTCGAACCGGGCGATCTGCGCCGCCGCGGTCGCTCGTAGCCCCTTCTTGAAGCGCAGAAACCACTGGTACGCCTCCGGATTGGTGTCCTTGACCCCGGGTTTCGGCGGGCGCGCGAGCCGCCGGCCGTCGGCGCCCACGGCGTACGGTGTGAGGTGATCGTCGGTTATGACCGTGAACTTCCGTGGCCCGTAATCGAGCGTGACCCCGCTGTCGAGCCCGTGGGTGATCGCCAGCCGGTCCGCCAGCTGCGTCACGGACAGCCCGCGCCGCGCGGCAGCCTGCGTCAGGTGCACAACGGCCCGCTCGTTCGTCGGCCCGCCGGACATGCCCTCCTCGATCGCCAGCAGGTGCCGCAACGCCACATCCGACCCCACCGTGGCCAGCACCGCGAGCCCGTCGATCGCCCGTGCCCACCGGCTGCGCGCCGGCCACGACTTCACCAGCGGCGCCAGCCTGTCCATGGTGTCGTCGTCCCCGACGTGTGCCTGCGCCAGCACCACCCAGGCTTCCGCGGGTGGCATGTCATCCGTCACCCAGTCGTCCAGCAGCGCCCGCCCGAACTCCGCCAGGCTCCGCCGGTCACCGCCCGCGATCAGCTCCGCCGTCCCGGCATCGGCCGCCGCCACCAACGGCTGCGCGGCGGCCGCCGACTCGACGATCATCGGCACCCCGCCGCCGTCCGGTGCGGGGTCCCCGGGCGCGGGCTCCGGTGCCGCCGCCAGCCGCGACCGGGCCAGCGCGCCCACCAGCCGCAGAACCTGATCCTCCGGCATCACCGCGCCGGTCGCGGTCCGCACCTCCGGCCACCGCTCCGGCCACCGCTCCGGCTGCAGCTTCTGCTTCCGCGCCGGCTGTGGTCCCTGCGCAAACGCCACAGGTACGGGCGTGAGCAGCTCACCGTCCGGCAACTCCCACCCGGGTGCGGGCTCGATCAGCGCGGTGATCACGGCGAGCGCAGCCGGTCCGTACCCGTCAGCGGCTTTGACAACGACCGGTCCCTTGCCGGTGGCGGACAGATAGCGCAACCCGTCCTCAGCGTTCTGCCGTGCCTTGCCCGCTTTCCCCGCCGCAGCCGGGATCAGCGCCCGAGCCGCGCTCTCCGCATGCCGTTGCAGCCACATCCGGCCCCACAACCGCGCGGACCCGAGATGGCGCAGCCATCCCGCGGCCAGCGTGGCTGCCTCCGGCCCCCGGAACGGCAGCAGCAGCAGCCCCAGCCGGTCGGCGTCCTCCCCGGCCTCGTTCAGGGCGAGCGCCAGCGCGTCCAACTCGAACCGCGCGACCGCCACCCGGTCCAGATCGGCCCGCTGCTGATGCCGCAACAGAATCGTCGTCGCGAGCAACGCCCGCGCCGACGCCTCCGGCCCCTTCACGAACAGCCACGACACCTGCGCCGGCGTCAGATCCGACAACCGGTCCGCCCCGGTCGCCGCCGTCACCCAGTCCGGCTCCTCCCGCCCGTGCTCCAGCGCCGCCGCCCGCGACCACCACAGCTCCCGCTCCCCATCGAGCCACACCACGACGGTCGGATCCGCACAGACCAGCCCCTCGACCACCCCCGGCCCGCGCCCCTTACCCGCCACCATCGCCTGCCCCTCCAGGTCCGTCCGCTGTCCGTTCGCTGTCCGTGCGATCGGTCCGGAGACCGTATCGGAACCGCCTTGCCCTCGCTGCGGCGATTCGGCACGATGCCGGCGTGGGATCGGACTGGACCTGGGAACTGCACATCCCGGTGACCGCGGAGCACGCCCTCCGCGACCTGCACCCGCACCGCCCGGACGGCCTGACCAACCTCTTCGGTCTCGCGGACCCCGGCCCGCGAACGGTCGGCGACCCCCGGATCGCAGTCGCCGCAATGGCAACCGGCCGCGTGTACGGCCAGTTCTGGACCCCCGACGAGGTCGACATCTTCGTGACCTGGACCGACGGCGTCCTACTGGACGAATGGTCGACGGAGCAGATCTGGCACCTCGGCATCCACGACGCGGCCCAGCCGGCCGGTCCCTGGACCGCCGAACTCGGCTGGCTGACCTACCTCGGCCCCGGCCACCCTTCGCCGCCGCTGGTCGACACTCGCTCGCTACCGAACGGTGGTGTGCTGATCACCCTCCTGGAGGACCCGGCGGCCGTCGATCCGGTTCGCTATCAGGGTATCCAAGCCCGCTGGTGGGAGTCGGAGGGTCAGGGGAGGACGACGCAGCGGCGGCAGCGGGCTTCGTAGGTGTAGGTGCCGTCGTCGGGGAGAGCGGTGGAGGGGGCTAGTTCGCGGATCATGGGTTTGCCGTGTTCGAGGACCTGGGTGTGGGTGGCGTCGAGGGAGCGGCAGACGTCGCAGACGGCGCGGCGGTAGATGACCTTCTCCGGGGCGAGCTCGAAGAGGGCCTGGACCGGGGCGAAGAGCTGGCCGCGGTGGTCGAGGTCGATGCCGGCGACGACGACCTTGATGCCCTGCAGGACGGCGCGGCCGAGCTCGGCGATGTCGGAGACGGTGAACATGTGGATCTCGTCGACGCCGATGACCTTGACGTCGGTGGCCGCGGCGCCCGCGAGGGTGGTGACCTTGACCGTCTGGAGGCTGCCGCCGGAGCGGGAGGTCACCGCGGTGTCGCGGCCGTGGCGGGCCGACTGGTAGATGCAGTGCGGGATGCCGGCGTGCTGCAGCGGGGACAGCAGGCTGATCATCTCGAGCGACTTGCCGCCCTTCATCGGGCCGAGGATCACGGTCAGGTCCATGCCGCAGACCGTGCCATCAGCCGGGTTGCCCGTCGTGGGCGGCCACCTGCGGCGAGACCGGTGCCACAGTGGCGCCGGCAGCGGTCTCGCCGCCGAGTTGCCACATCTCGTAGTTCCCGCATTCGGCCGTGATCCCGGCCGTTGCCCGGGCCGCCGCGAGGAAGTCGTCGATCATCGGCGAGGAGCGTGATGCCGCGACCGCGAGGCGCACCTGCTCGGGTGCCATGTCCGGGACCGGCACGAAGCTGACCTCGGGATGTGAGTGGAACACGGTCGCCGAGCGGGCCAGGAACGAGATGCCCCGGCCTGCTGCGACGTGCTCGAGGGTCTCGTCCACCCCGCGCACGAGGTAGCCGGCGTTGGGGTGCGGGCGCCTGGTGGGCTGCGTGCCGGGGTCGGCGTGCCAGAGCAGCGGCTCACCGGCCAGGTCCGCCTCGGTGATCTGCTCCTTACCGGCGAACCGGTGGCCGGCGGGCAGCACCGCGACCCGCGGCTCGGTGTACAGCGGTATGACGCGCAGGCCGGTCTCGTCGATGGGCAGCCGCACGAAGCCGATGTCGATGCGGCCGTCGAGCAGCATCGTGGCCTGGTCGTCGCCTTCGATCCGCTGCACGTCCACGAGCACGTCCGGGTGCCGGGTGGCGAACTCCCGCACCGCGGCGGTGACCGTGATGCCCGCCCGGAAGCCGACCATCAGCCGCCGGTTGCCCCGCGCGGCCACGGCCACCCGGTGCCGGACCGCGTGGGCGGAGGCCAGCAACGGGCCGACGTCGATCAGCAGCTGCCGCCCGGCGTCGGTGAGTGCCACACCGTGGCTGTCCCTGGTCAGCAGCGGTGTGCCGAGGTCGTGTTCCAGGGCTCGGATCTGCCGGCTGAGCACCGGCTGCGCGATGTGCAGCTCCTCGGCGGCGCGGCCGAAGTGCAGCTTGTCGGCGACGGCGGCGAAGTAGCGCAGCTTGCGCAGGTCCAGATCCATGGGGCCTCCCGGTCCGGCGATGCCCCAAGGGTATCGCAGCGACCGAAAGAGGTCTTGGACAGCCATTCGACGCAATGGCACCGTGAATCGAAGCGCCATTCAGCGTCAGAGAGCGGGAACATCAATGAGCAGCATCAGCATTATCGGCCTGGGCGGCATGGCCCGCGCCATCGGTGCCCGCGCGGTAGAAAGCGGTAACGCCGTCGAGGTCATCGGTCGCGACGCGGCGAAGGCCAAGGACCTGGCTGCCGCGCTCGGCGGCGGTGCCACGGCCGGAACATTCGGCACCGTCCCGGCCGGCGACATCGTCATCCTCGCCGTGCCGAACGCCGGCGCCGTGCCGGTCGTCACGCAATACGGTGACGCGCTCGCGGGCAAGGTCATCATCGACATCACCAACCCCCTCACGGCGGACGGTGCCGGGCTGGTCACCCCCGACGGCACGTCCGCCGCGCAGCAGATTGCCCAGGCCGCCCCGGCGAGCGCGCACGTCGTCAAGGCGTTCAACACCGTCTTCGGTCACGCCCTGACCCCGGGCCGCTCACTGGACGTGCTCTACGCCGGCGACGACGCACGGGCCAAGGCGAGCGTCTCGGCGTTCATCGAGAGCCTGGGGTTGCGCCCCCTGGATGCCGGCGGCCTGGACATGGCCCACTGGCTGGAGGGGACGGGTCTGCTGATGATCAGCCTCGCCCGCCACGGCGTCGGGAATTTCAATTTCACCCTCGGCGTCACCATTATCGGCTGACCGCAAAAGGCCATTATCGGCTGACCGCAAAGCCTTTCTCGGCTGACCGCAAAGCCTTTCTCGGCTGACCGCAAAGCCTTTCTCGGCTGACCGCACAAAACATTTTTGAGGATAGTCGCATGCGCGTTTTTGTCACTGGCGGGACCGGCCATTCCGGTTCGTACATCGTTGCTGAGCTTCTCGCCGCCGGGCACGAGGTCACCGGCCTGGCCCGGTCGGATGCCGCGGCTGCGGCGCTGTCCGCGCTCGGCGTGAAGGTGCGCCGCGGTGGCCTCGAGGATCTCGACGGGCTCAAGGAGGCGGCCGCGGACTCCGACGGCGTCATCCACGTCGCGCACCGGCAGGACCTGCTCTTCTCCGGCGGGGTGCATGCGGTGGCCGCCGCGGAGGTCCCGATCATGCTCGCGTACGGCGAGGCGCTGGCGGGAACCGGCAAGCCGCTGGTCGCGGCGGGGAGCATCGGCTCGCCCGGGCAGGGCGTCCTGGGCCGGACGGCCACCGAGCAGGACCCGGCCCTTCCCAGCGGTGATGAGCACAGGGCCACCCTGCGAGCTCGCAACGTCGTGGAAACCACCGTGATCCGGCTCGCCGAGCGGGGAGTGCGGTCCTCGGTCGTGCGGATCGCCAACATCGCGCACGACACGACCGATCGTGCCGGATTTCTCCCCGCACTGATCGCGCTCGCGAAGGAGAAGGGCTTCGCCGGCTACCCCGGGGACGGCGCCAACCTGTGGAACGCCGTGCATGCCGCCGATCTCGGCTCCCTGTTCCGCCTTGCCCTGGAGAAGGGACCGGCCGGCAGATACTGGCACGCAGTCGATGACGAGGGTATCCCGTTCCGTGAGATCGCCGAGGCCATCGGGAGCCGTCTGGGTGTGCCCGCAGTGAGCGTTCCCGTGGACGAGCTGGTGCTGCCGGCGTACTTCGGGTTCCTCGCGAACGTCGTCACGCAGGGCTATCCGGCCTCCAGCCTCATCACCCGCCGGACCCTCGGCTGGGAACCCGCTCAGCCCGGCCTGCTCGCCGATCTGGACAACGGCCATTACTTCGCATGACAACGGGAGAGCGGTGACCATGACAACTGTGGGACTCATCGGGAGCTGGCGGCAGGCGGCGGGTACGCCGGTGTGGGGCACGCCGTACGGGCCGTACTCGGACGATAAGGGTCAGCCGGCCGGTGAGGGTGCCATCCGCGCGGCACTGGCTGTCGCCACGCGGTAGTTCAGCCCCGGGATAGGGTCGTGCTGTGGGGGATCTCGACGAAGCGACGACGCTGTTCATGGATGTGCGGCCGCGGCTGTTCGGGATCGCGTACAGGATGCTCGGCAGTGCGGGTGAGGCCGAGGATCTGGTGCAGGACGTGTGGTTGCGGTGGCAGGCGACCGACCGCGGTGTCGTCCGCAATCCCGGTGCGTTCCTGGCGACGACCACCACCCGGCTGGCCATCAACGAGCTGCAGTCGGCGCGGGCGCGGCGGGAGACGTACATCGGCCCGTGGTTGCCCGAGCCCGTCGACACCAGCGCGGATCCGTTCCTGGGTGCCGAGCGGGGTGAGGCGCTGGAGCTCGCCGTGCTGATGCTGATGGAGAAGCTGACACCTCACGAGCGGGCCGCGTACGTGTTGCGGGAAGCGTTCGACTACCCGTACCCGCAGATTGCCGAGATTGTGCAGTCCACCGAGCCGGCCGTGCGGCAGCTGGTGAGCCGGGCCCGCAAGCACGTCGCCGGGGAGCGCAAGATTCCCGTGCCGGAGCAGGCGCAGCGGCAGTTGCTCGTGACGTTCCTGGAGGCTGCCCGCGGTGGTGACCTCGAGGCGTTGGAGAAGCTGTTCGCGGCCGATGTGGCGAGTGTGTCCGACGGCAACGGCGCGCGGCAGATCTCCCGCAGGATCGTCACCGGTGCGGGGCGGGTCGCGAAGTACATCGCGGCGTTCTCGAGCTGGTGGTGGGACGGCGTGGACGTGCGCTGGGCTACCACGAACGGGCAGACCAGCGCCGTCCTGCGCCGCGATGACACGCTGCTCGGGATGGTGACAGTGGTGGCTTCCGAGGACGGGATCGATCAGGTGCTGTGGCTGATGAACCCGGAGAAGCTCACGATGTGAGGGCGAGCCACTCCCGGAACGTCGTGGCCGAGAGGATCGAGCCGGCCGGCCCGGTCAGGACGTCGCCCTTCACCGCGGCGAACATGCCGGCGGTGGGGTCGACGACGACCTCGCGCGGGTCGCCTTGTGCGGAGAGGGCGATCCGGCCGAGCTCGTCGAGCGTGAACACTTCGGGTCCCGCGTAGTTGCGCGTGCCGTGCAACGGCGTGCCCGCGGCCACGGAAGCCACCGCCACGGCGACGTCGGCCGACGCCATCGGCTGGACCGGCGTGGCGGGGAGCCGGACCGTGTCGCCGTCGGTGGTCCAGGACAGGATCGCGTTCACGAACTCGTAGAACTGCGTGACCCGGACGATGGAGTACGGCACCGGGCCGGCCTTGAGGATGTCCTCCTGCAGGACCTTGGCCCGGTAGTACGCGAGATCCGGCACCTGGTCCACGCCGACGATCGACAGGACCACGGCGTGCCCGACCCCTTCCCGCGTCGCGGCTGCCAGCATGTTGTCCATCGTGGTCCGGAAGAACGCGGGCGACGCCTCGTCGAAGGTGGGGGAGTTCGTCAGGTTCACCACGACGTCGGCGCCCTTGAGCCCCGCGTCGAGGCCCTCGCCGGTGAGCAGGTCCACCCCGTTCGACGGGGACAGCGACACCGTCTCGTGAGCGTGGAGCAGCTTGACGACCTGCGAGCCGATGAGCCCGGTGCCACCCAGTACGGCGATCTTCATGTCCTGCACACCTCTGTCCGTTGCGCTGCCGGGGCCTTCGCCCGGCGACGCCAGCTATGACCGGACAGCGTCTCCAGGTGTGACAGCAGTCGATCATGTAATCGGAAAGTCACTCATTGACAATCTCCTGGAAACGGTTCCAGACTGACCCACGTCAATATGTAGATCTACTCGGGAGCGCGGCGTGGCGGTGACGATCAAGGATGTGGCGAGGCTCGCCGGCGTGTCCGCGTCGTCGGTCTGCCGGACCCTCGCCGACCCCGGCGCGGTGCTGCCCGGGACCCGGGAACAGGTCGAGAAGGCCGTCCGCGAGCTCGGCTACTACCCCAACCGGGCCGCCCGGGGCCTGAGCACCGGGCGTACCGGGAATCTCGGCGTGGTCCTGCCCGACCTGGCCAACCCGTTCTTCGCCAGCGTCGTGAAGGCCGCGCAGACCCAGGCGCGGCGCCTCGACTACGCGGTCTTCCTCAGCGACATCGACGAGGACCCGGCGGTGGAGACCCTGCTGATCCGTGCCCTCGCGAAGCAGGTCGACGGGTTCCTGCTCTGCTCGCCGCGCTCCAGCGACGACGAGCTGCGCGCGTTCGCCGGGCACACCCCGATCGTCCTGCTCAACCGCCGGATCGGGCCGTTCCCGTCGGTGACCGTGGACGCCGCCGACGGGATGCGGCAGGCGCTGACCCACCTGCACGCCCTGGGCCACCGCCGGGTGGCGTACGTAGCGGGCCCGCGTTCCTCGTGGTCCAACCGGGAACGGCTGCGGGGGCTGCGCGCGGTCGCCGGGACGCTCGGCGTCGACCTGGTCGAGGTCGGGAACGTGCCGCCCACGGTGGAGGGCGGCGTCTCCATCGCCGACGTCGTGCTCGCCAGCACGGTCACCGCGGTGCTCGCGTACAACGATCTGACCGCGTTGGGGCTGCTCAACCGGTTCCATGCCCGTTCCGTCGCCGTGCCCGGCGACATCAGCGTGATCGGCTTCGACGGCATCCTGCTGTCGGCGCTGGTGAGCCCCGCGCTGACCACGATCGCCGTCGAGATGGACCGGATCGGCCGGGTCGGGGTGGATCTGCTCTTGGAGACCATGACCGACCCCGGGCGTACGCCCATCCGCCGGGTCCTGCCCGCCCAGCTCATCGTCCGCGCCTCGACCGGACCCGCCAGACCTTCCTGAGAACCGCCGAAGGAGAGCAGAGCCATGCCGTCCAGCAGACGCCAATTTCTCGCCATCACCGCCGCCGTCGGGGTCTCGGTCAGCACCGGGCTGAGCGCCTGCGGCGCCCCGGACTCGGGCCAGGGCTCGGCCAAGACCGACGGACCGGTGCCCGACAAGCCGTCGGCGCCGCAGACCGTCAACGTCCTCGACGTCGCCGGCAACCTCCAGCTCACCCAGCCCATGATCGACGACTTCGTGGCGAAGAACGACAAGGTCATCGCCAAGGTCACCTACACCAAGGCGACCGCGCCCGAGCTGGTCGGCAAGGTGAAGGCCCAGCAGGGCGCCGGGCGGGTGGACATCGACCTGGTCCTGACCGGTGTCGACGGGCTCGCCGCCGGTATCGACCAGGGGCTCTGGCTCGACCTGCTGCCCGCGTTCGCCGCCCGGCTGCCCGGGATGGCCGACTACCTCCCCGGCGCCGCCGCGATGCAGAAGCTCGCGGGAAACGCCGGTGTCGCGGTCACGTACTACCCGTCCGGGCCGCTGATCGAATACCTGCCGAAGAACGTCGCCACCCCGCCCACCGCGGCGCCGGCGCTGCTCGAATGGGCCAAGGCCAACCCGGGTGGCTTCCAGTACGCGCGCCCGTCGAACTCGGGCCCCGGCCGTACGTTCCTGATGGGCCTGCCCTACCTGCTCGACGACGCCGACCCCAAGGACCCGGTGAAGGGCTGGGACAAGACCTGGGCCTACCTCAAGGAGCTCGACAAGTACGTCACGCTGTACCCGTCCAGCACCAGCGAGACCATGAAGAACCTCGCCAACGGCTCCGCGAAGATCATCGCGTCGACGACCGGGTGGGACATCAACCCCCGGGTGCTCGGTACGGTCCCCAAGGAGGCGAAGGTCGGCACGCTCGCCGGTTTCCACTGGATCACCGACGCGCACTACGCCGTCATCCCGAAGGGCGTCTCGGTCGACAAGCAGGCCGCCGTGCTCGCGCTGATCGCCTCCATGCTCACCCCGGAGCAGCAGGCCAAGGCGTACGACAAGGGCTACTTCTACCCGGGCCCCGCGATCAAGGACGTACCGCTGTCGATGGCGCCGGAGGACAGCCGCAAGGCGATCGAGGAGTTCGGCCGTCCCGAGTACGAGGCGCTGATCGCCGGCAGCCCGCTCACCGTCCCCCTCGACGCGAAGTCCCTCGTCGCCGCGTTCGACCGCTGGGACCGCGAGGTCGGCGGAAACAAGGTGAAGAAGTGACCGACGGATTTCAGGAGCTGCGGCTGGAGGGAGTCAGCCGCAGCTTCGGCGGCAGTGACGCGCTTGCCGACCTCGACCTGACGATCAAGCGCGGCGAGTTCATCGCGTTGCTCGGGCCGTCCGGCTGTGGCAAGTCCACCGCCCTGAACTGCCTCGCGGGGCTGCTGCCCCTCACCCGCGGCAGCATCTGGCGCGACGAGACCCGCCTCGACACCCTCCCGGCCGAGCGGCGCGGCTTCGGCATGGTCTTTCAGAATTACGCCCTCTTCCCACACATGACCGTACGCGGAAACGTCGCCTTCGGTCTCCGCATGCGCCGCCTGCCCCGGGCCGAGATCAACCGCAGAACCGACGAGGCGATCCGACTGGTACGCCTCGACGAGCACGCCGCGAAACTGCCCGGTCAACTCTCCGGCGGCCAGCAGCAGCGCGTGGCGATCGCCCGCGCCGTGGTCCTCGAACCGTCGCTGGTGCTGATGGACGAGCCGCTGTCGAACCTCGACGCGATGCTGCGCCTCGAGATGCGTACCGAGATCAGGCGCCTGCACCAGTCGCTCGGCCTGACCACCGTCTACGTCACCCATGACCAGGAGGAGGCACTGTCCATGTCGGACCGCCTCGTCGTGCTCCGCGGCGGCCGGGTGCAGCAGATCGGCACCCCGGAGCAGGTGCACACCCAGCCGGCGAACCGGCACGTCGCCGGGTTCATGGGCTACCGCAACATCCTGCCGATGCGGCTGACAGAGGGCAGCATCGTCGAGGGCGGGGGGCTGACGCTGCGGGGGACCAAGGTCGGCGAGATCGCGGCCGGGGACGCCGTCGAGGCGGCGATCCGCCCCGAGGACATCCACCTGGCCGCGCATCCCGGCGAGGGGATCGAGGTGACCACCGAGGTCGTCGAGTACCAGGGCCGGAAAGTGGCCGCGGAGGTCCGCACACCCGGCGGCGTGCTGCTGCATCTGCGTACGGACAGAGCTCTGAAACCGGGCGACAAGGCCGAGCTGGTCTTCGATCCGGACCGGCTGCTGATCTTCCCCGAGGGGGACTGATGGTCGCGCTGAGCCACCGCCTGGCCGACCGCGGCATCGACCGGCACCTGTTCCTGCTGGTGCCGGCGACGCTGTTCGTCGCGGCGCTGTTCATCTACCCGTTCTGCTACGGGCTGGGCCTGTCCCTGCAGCCGGCGCAGGGCGGCGCGTTCGGCGCCTACCGGGAATTCTTCACCGACGCGTACCAGCGCGACACCATCATGACGACGTTGAAGATCGCGCTGCCCGCCGCACTGCTGAACGTGGTGGCGTCGGTGCCCATCGCGTACAAGATGAGGGGCCGTTTCCGCGGCAAGCGGTTGCTCACCACCGTGCTGGTCGTCCCGATCACGCTGGGGACCGTCCTCACGGCCGAGGGGCTGCTCAACTTCCTCGGCCCGACCGGCTGGTTCAACCGGACCCTGCTCGCCGCCGGGATCGTCGACACCCCGCTCACCCTGACCCACAACTACACGGGCGTGTTCCTCTCGCTGGTCATCACGGGATTCCCGTTCGCGTTCCTGCTGGTCCTGTCGTACCTGTCCGGCATCGACCCCAGCCTCGAACGGGCCGGGGCGACCCTCGGTGCGGGCTGGGCGCAGCGCTTCTTCCGGATCACGCTGCCGCTGCTCGCCCCCGGCCTGGCCACCACGTTCTGCCTGACGTTCGTGCTCGCGTTCAGCGTCTTCCCGTCCGCGATCCTGGTCGGCGACCCGTCCGGCAGCACCCGGGTCATCTCCATCGCGGCGTACGAGGCGGCCTACGTGCGCTACGACTACGCGGCCGGCAGCGCGGCCGCCCTGATCATGGGCCTGGTCGAGCTGATCGTCATCGCCGTGGTCCTCGGCCTGCGCAGCCTGCTCTACACCGGCACCACGAGCGGAGGAAAAGGATGACGCGGCCTCGCCTGGGCACGTGGTTCATCGGGACCGCGGTCACCATCTTCTTCATCGGCCTCGCCGGGGTCGTCGGCTCGGTGGTGGTCAACTCGTTCGGGACCCGCTGGTTCGACACCTGGCTGCCCGAAGGCTTCACCCCCGACTGGTACGGCCAGGCGTGGGACGAGTTCACCCTGCTGCCCGTCCTCGGCGTCACCCTGACCGTGTGCCTGCTCGTGGCCGTGATCTCGGTGCTCGTCGGCGTGCCCGCGTCCTATGTGCTCGCCCGCCGCGCCTTCCCCGGGCGCCGGGCGCTCTACCTGCTGTTCCTGCTGCCGATCCTCATGCCACCCATCACGTACGGCATCCCGCTCGCCACGGTCCTCTACAAGTACGGGCTCGCGGGCCACCTCTCCGGCGTGGTCCTCGCCAACCTCGTGCCGTCGATCCCGTTCGTCATCCTGACCATGACACCGTTCATCGAGCAGATCGACCCGGCCGTCGAGCGGGCCGCGCGCATGTGCGGGGCGCGTACGGTGCAGATCTTCACCAAGATCTTGGCTCCCCTGCTGATCCCGGGGATCCTCGCCGCGACCATTCTGGTGGTGGTCCGGACGGTCGGAATGTTCGAGCTGACGTTCCTGACGGCCGGGCCGGACTCGCAGACGCTGGTGGTCGCGCTGTTCTACTCGATGTCGGCGGCCGGCATCCGCGCCCAGCAGTCGGTCGACGCGATGGCTGTCATCTATACCGCGATGATGCTGGTGCTGCTGGTGGTCGCGCTGCGTTTCGTCAATCCGACGCAGCTCGTCGCCCGGGTCAAGGACGACTCCGAGTGAGGATCGTCGACGCCCGGGTCATCGTCACCTGCCCGGGGCGCAACTTCGTCACCCTGAAGATCGTCACGTCCGACGGGGTGACCGGGGTGGGGGATGCCACGCTGAACGGGCGCGAGCTGTCCGTGGCCAGCTATCTCAGCGAGCATGTGGTGCCGGCGCTGATCGGGCGGGACCCCGCGCGGATCGAGGACACGTGGCAGTACCTCTACAAGGGTGCTTACTGGCGGCGCGGGCCGGTGACGATGTCCGCGATCGCCGCCGTGGACACCGCTCTGTGGGACATCAAGGGGAAAGTGGCCGGTCTTCCCGTCCATCAGCTGCTGGGTGGGCGGTCTCGGGACGGGGTGACGGTCTACGGGCACGCCAACGCGGTGGACGTGGATGCCGTTCTGTCCGAGATCTCGGCATACATCGACCTCGGCTACCGGGCCGTGCGGGTGCAGACGGGGATCCCGGGCCTGGCCAGCACGTACGGCGTGGGCAAGGACCGCACGTTCTACGAGCCCGCCGACGCCGCGATCGCCACCGAGAACACCTGGTCCACCGAGGCCTACCTCGCGCACGTCCCGACCGTCTTCGCCCGGGTCCGCGACGAGTTCGGCCCCGCCCTGAAACTGCTCCACGACGTCCACCACCGCCTCACCCCGATCGAGGCCGCCCGCCTCGGCCGCAGCCTGGAGCCCTACCACCTGACCTGGATGGAGGACCCCGTCCCGGCCGAGCTGCAGAGCGGCTTCCGCGAGATCCGCCGCCACACCACCACCCCGATCGCGGTCGGCGAGGTCTTCAACACCATCTGGGACTGCCAGGAACTCATCACGGACCAGTTGATCGACTACATCCGTACGACGGTCGTCCACGCCGGCGGCCTCACCCACCTGCGCCGCATCTTCGACCTGGCCGCCCTCTACCACGTCCGCAGCGGCTCCCACGGCGCCACCGACCTCTCCCCGATCTGCATGTCCGCCGCCCTGCACCTCGACATCAGCATCCCCAATTTCGGCCTCCAGGAATACATGCGCCACACCCCGGAGACCGACGAGGTGTTCCCGCACGGCTACCGCTACGAGGGGGGCTACCTTCACCCCTCCGAGGAACCGGGCCTCGGCGTCGACATCGACGAGGAACTGGCCGCGCGCTACCCGTACCGTCCGGCGGCCTTGCCGGTCAACCGCCTCGAAGACGGAACGATGCACAGCTGGTAGCCGCGGCCGGGCGACAGCGTGGGCGGGTGGTCAGTCGAACCAGGCCACGATGCGTACGCCGTCGTCGCCGAAGCGGCCGGCCAGGGCCCGCATGACGGCGAAGACATGTTCCCAGCCGGTGCCGGGGCCCAGCGCGTCGAGGCGGCTCAGGGACACATATTCGAGCCGTTCGTCGTCCACCTGCCAGCTGCCGTACGGTGCCTGCGCCGGGGTGGGTCCCAGCGGGGGAACGCCGTAGCGGGTGACGATGTCGGCCGGCCACTCGTCGTCGACCCGCCAGTAACTGCAGTCACCCTTGGCCGACCATTTCTGCAGCACGCCGCGGCATTGCGGGGTGACCGTCATGTCCAGGTCCTTCAATTCGGCCCACGACACCCAGGTCTGATCCCCGACCGCCGCGTCGATGCCGGCGTCACTCTGGAATTCCGTGCGGACCGCATCGGAGACGTCACCCGGAAGCCCGCGTCGTGCGGCGATCGGCTCCCAGTTGGCCCAGTTCCGCACACCGAACAGGCACCCGAATGCGAAGTAGTTGTTGTTGGGGTACAGCGGGTACAGATCCATGGCCCGTGTCCACGGTTCCATGTCGTCCGGGTCGTCATGTGGTCGCAGCTGGTAGACCTCGATGACGCCGTAGATATCGGTGGACACGGCCGCCGACTTTACCCACAGTGCAGGGCGGCCTCGCGAATGGCCGCGAGACCGCGCCATCATGCGGATGGTCAGGTGAAGGTCCAGCGCTGATTGGCGGCGCCGGTGCAGGTCCAGAGTTCGAGGGCTGTGCCGTTGGTGGTGGCGCCTCCCGTGACGTCCAGGCAGAGGCCCGACTGGACGCCGGTGATCGTGCCGTCGGCGTTGGATCGCCACTGCTGGTTGGGGCCGCCGTTGCAGGTCCACAGCTCGATCTTCGTGCCGGGCGTGGTCTGATTGTCGAAGGCGTCGAGGCACTTGCCGTAGACGACGAGCTGACCCGCCGGGGTGCGGGTCCACAGCTGGTTGGTGCCGACGTTGCAGTCCCAGATGCCGATCAGGGTTCCGTCGGTCTGGCTCCAGTTGGGGTCGTCGACGCAGCGGTTCGAGGCCGCGCTGACGAGGGTGCCGGCCGGGGCGTTCGGGTTGCCTGAGGCGCCGCCACTGACGCGGTACATCGCCGCGCCGTGTGCGGGGACCGAGGTGCTGATCGCTCCGGTCGTGCTGGAGGTGGCACCGGTCCAAAGATCCGTGAGGGTGTACGCGCTGCCCCCGCTTTTGCCGATCGTCGCCGCGTCCGTGCTGATCGGCTGGGCGGTGGTGGTCTCGTTGAACAGCACCACGGCCACGTCGCCGTTGGACAGGCGCTTGGACAGTACGTCGAGACCGTTGCGGGTCTGGACCAGCACGCCCTGGGCGCCCAGGGCGTCCTGGTCGACCGCGATGACCGCGCGGTTGGTCAGGGTGGCGAGGGTGGTGGCGCTCGCCGTGGTCAGGTTGTTGCCGGCGATCAGCGGGGCCGCCATGATCGCCCAGAGGCTGAAGTGGGCCCGGTCCTCGATGGCCGACCAGCCGTTGCCGACCTCCAGCATGTCCGGGTCGTTCCAGGCGTCCGGTCCGGCGTAGCGTGCCAGGCCGACGCTCTGGTGGAAGTTGCGCAGCATGCTGTCGAAGCCGGTGTTGATGTCGTCGGTCGTGCGCCACAGGTTGCCCACGTTCGGAGCCCAGGTCCAGGGTGCGTTCACCCCCCACTCGCACAGGCTGTAGACGATCGGCCGGCCGGTGGCGGCCAGCGCGTCCCGCATCGCGGTGTAGCGGTCGATGTACTGCTGCTGGGTCGTGCTGCCGTTGTTGTAGCAGTTGTCGTACTTGAGATAGTCGACGCCCCAGGCGGCGAAACTGCGGGCGTCCTGCTGCTCGTGGCCGAGGCTGCCGGGGTAGCCCGCGCAGGTCAGCGTCCCCGCGTCCTCGTAGATGCCCAGCTTGAGACCCTTGCTGTGGACGTAGGCAGCGGTTTCGGTGATGCCACCGGGAAACTTGGCGGGGTCGGGAACCAGGTTGCCGGCGGCGTCGCGGCTGCTCGTCATCCAGCAGTCGTCGATGTTGACGTAGCGGTAGCCGGCTGCGGCCATCCCGGAGGAGACCATGACATCGGCCGTCTGCTCGACGAGGGCCTGGGTCACGTCACACCCGAAGGCATTCCAGTCGTTCCACCCCATCGGCGGGGTGCGGGCGAGCCCATTGCCGACAGCGACGGCGGGTGGGGCGGCTTGGGCAGTGGTGGGTGGGGTGGCTTGGGCGGCGGTGGAGGGGACGGTTGTTGTGGCGGCCGCCAGGACGATGGCGGCGACCACGCGGGGAAGGCGGGTCATGGCGGAATCTTGAGCCTTGTATCGACATATGGCAATGTCTGAACGTGGGGATCGCCTGTTCAGGCACCGCTTCGGCGACGCAACCGTTCCCAGGTGACAGCGGCGACGGCGATGGCCGCGTAACAGGTCAGGAGGCCGAGGGCGTACCGGCTGCCGCCGGTGACAACCAGGGGTAGTCCGACGAGGGTCACCGCGGCGGTAGCTGTCAGGGATGCTGCTAGGTAGGGGCCGAATCGGGTGGCTACGGCTCCGACGCCGATCATGAGCGGGAGCAGGATGCCGTCGTGGGCGATGAGGACGGCGATGAGGAAGATCAGCGCCCCGCCTTTGACGTTGTGGTCGGTGAGGGCGCCGCTCACGGCGTACACCATGATGAGGGTGCCGGAGGCGATCAGAACGCGCCGGACGGTTTTCACGAAGCGCTCCGGATCGTGATGCGAGAGATCCATTTGGTCTGCAGGACGCCCGGGCGGTTCGGGGCGATCAGGCGGGCGGGGTAGCCGTGGTCCGGGTGCAGCGGTTCGCCGCCGAGCCGCAGAGCGATCAACGTGTACGGGTCACGCGTGTGCGGTGGCGCCACGGTGCTGGTGCGGTAACGGCCCTGAGCTTCGAGGGACTCGACGTACGCCGACGCGTGCGAAGGGTCCACGCCCACGAGCTCGGCGAGGTCGCGCAGCCGGACCCCCGTCCAGGTGCCCGTGGCGCTCCAGCCTTCGACGCAGCTGATCGGCAGGACGACCGTGTGCTGGGGGAGGGCCTGCAGGTCGCCGAGGGTGAGCTGGACGGTCCGGCCGGGTCCGGTCACGGTGAGCAGGTAGGTGCCGGCGAAGATCGCGTCGCGGACGCCGGCGCCGGCCGAGGTCTTGTTGACCGGGACGTGTTGCGGATCGTCGCCGCGACGGCGGGGTGCCAGCACCGAGATCGGGGCGAGCGGCGTGACCGTCTGGCCCGCCGTGCTGAGCGTGATGAGGCCGGCCGTGGCGGCGACGGTGCCGATGAGCCCGCGGCGGCTGAGCGTGCCGGGGGCGGTGTGGTCCGGCTCCGGCCGGGTCAGCGCCGACCGGACGACGGGCAACTGCACGCCGATGTGCACCAGCAGCGCGCCGATCGCCAGCCAGGCCGCCCAGTAGTGGCCGGCGGTGAAGAAGAACGGCATCGGGTCGTACCAGCGGGCGACGTTGAGGACCCCGCTGACCACCTGGAACAGCGACGCGGCGACGAGCACGGCGATGCTCGCGCGTTCCAGGCCGTGCACGAGCGACCGTAGCGGCGGCCACTCGAACAGCTTCGGGTAGACCGACCAGAGCTTCACCCCGAGCAGAGGCACACAGGCAAGACCCGTGATCACGTGTACGCCCTGAGTGGCGCGATACAGCCCCACCGGCCGTGACGGCCACCAGAACCACGCCGGTGGATGCTGGATGAGATGGCTGAGCAGCCCGGTTCCGAAGCACACCGCGAACGCGAGCCCGAGCGCGATGCCGAGCACAGCGGTGAGCCGTGTGGACCGCAGCGGCGAGGTGAAACTCTCGTCGGTGACCGGTGGTTTCAGGCGGAGGTCAGGGAGGCGAACCATCGTTCCCCCTCCGTCCACGAGTCGGTGACGGTCAGACCGGTCGCGGCTGCGAGCGCCGGTAGATCGTCGATACAGAGCACCGCCCAGCCGAACGGTGCGCTGACGGCGCCGTCCACGACGCTGAGCCGGGCGTTGCCGGACCAGCTGCGGGTGCCGGGCCGGGCCAGCTCGACGTGCAGCCGCCCGGCCGGTGCCATCAGGTCGCGGCAGCGCCGCAGCAGCCGGGCCGGGTCGCCGCCGATGCCGATGTTGCCGTCGGCGAGCAGCAGGTGGCGCCAGCGGCCGTGCCCGGGCAGCGCCGCGAAGACGTCCCGGCGCAGAACTGTCGCTCCCCGCGCCCGCGCCAGCCGGACCGCGGCGGCGCTGATGTCGATCCCCAGCGCCGGGCGCCCGAGCCGGTTCAGCGCGCTGGTCAACCGGCCCGGCCCGCACCCGACGTCCAGCGTCGGCCCGCTGCACCTGCCGAGCAGCCCCCGATCACCGGGCAGATCCACCCGCGACCAGTCCGCCGCGTCGACCCGGAAAGCCGGCCCGTGATCGTCGTGCACGGTCAGCCCGGCAGGCTTCCCCGCAGCCGCCCGGCGCAACGCGGTGTCGAACACCGCGAGCGCGGTCATCGTGAGGCCGCCGCTGGTTGCCGCTCGCCGCGGGCGGCCAGCACCCCCGCGAACCGGCTTTCGGGGCGCATCGCCGCCACCGCGCGGGCATCCTCGATGGTGTCCACGTCGCGCAGCACGGGCAGGTGCGTGATTCGTAGGCCCCGCAACGCTTTCAGGGTGAGCTCGCCGGTCTGCGGGGTCGACGTCGGGACGTCGCGCACCAGACCCGCGCAGGCCGGGTCGCGCAGGCCGAGGGCCCACCAGCCGCCGTCCTCCGCGAGGCCGAGCACCGCGTCGGTCCCGTCCCCGGCCAGCAGCCCGATCGCGGCACCGAGCACCGCGGGGGTGACTTGCGGGGTGTCCATGCCGATCAGCAGGCTCGGCATGCCGGGGACGGCCGTGTCGGCGAAGGCGTTCGCGATCCGTGCGCCGAGGGACCCGCCCCGCTGCGGGATCCGGGCCCAGCCGGCCGGTGCCGGGAGGTCGCCCTCGATCACGAGTACGGGGTCCGCGCCGGTCGTCGACGAAACGGTGTCCACGGTGTCCGCGAGGGCGGCGGCGGCGAGCGTTGCCGCCTCGGCCGGCGTACACGGCGGGCAGAGCCGGGTTTTGACCCTGCCCGGAACCGGGGTTTTCGCGAGCACGAGCAGCCGTGTCCTCATCGGGCCAGCACCGCGCTCATGTCGCGGATCGCGCGGGCCGTGCCCCGGACCGTGCCGGTGACCTTGGAGTGGGTGCCCGCCGCGCGCGGGTGGTAGGCGACATCGACCTCGGTGACCGTCCACCCGGCGCGGGCGGCGGCGATGAGGAGTTCGAGCGGATAGCCGAAGCGGCGGTCGCGCAGGCCGAGTGAGAGCAGGTCGTCGCGGCGTGCGGCGCGCATCGGGCCGATGTCGTGGACGGGCAGGCCGGTGGTGCGGCGCAGCCGGGAGGCGAGGATCGCGTTGCCGAGCCGGGCGTGCGGCGGCCAGGCCCCGCGGGTGACCGGGCGGCGCCGGCCCAGTACGAGCCGCGCGGCACCGGCCCGGACCGGGTCGGCGACCAGCGGAAGCTCGGCCGGGTCGAACGACCCGTCGGCGTCCATCACGCAGACGATGCCGTCGTCCTCGGCGGCGGAGGAAGCGGAGGATGAGCCGGAGGAGCAGCGCGAGGGGGAGGCCGCGAGGATCCCCGCGTGGACCGCCGCGCCGTAACCGGGCTGCGGCACCGTCACCACGTACGCGCCGAGGTCGCGGGCCACCTCGGCCGAGCCGTCGGTCGAGCCGTTGTCCGCCACGATCACCCGGTATCCGGCGGGCATCCGGGACAGCAGCCCGGGCAGGGCGGGTGCCTCGTTGAGACAGGGGAGAACCACATCGGTCATGACCGGGAAAGTTAGCCGGATCCGCAGGTCGGCAACCCGGGAAAGGCATTACCGATCGCTTACGGCGGCCCGGTTCTTACGAAGCGCTGACGGAAGCGCACAAATCCGTCCGGCCGGGCCGCGTCCGTCCTACGGTGGCCGCCATGACGCACGTACTAGTCACCGGAGGCGCCGGGTTCATCGGCACCCACGTGACCGCCGCTCTGCTCGCATCCGGGCACCAGGTGAGCATCCTGGACTCCGGTCATCCCGCCGCCCACAGCGCTCCGGTGCCGGGGGACGTGCACGGCGTACCCGTGATCCACGCCGACCTGCGCGACCGGGAAGCTGTCACCGACGTACTGCGCGGGGTGGACGCGGTGGTGCACCAGGCGGCGATGGTCGGGATGGGCGTCGACCTCGACGACCTGCCCGAATACGTCGGCTGCAACGACCTGGGGACCGCCGTGCTGCTCGCCGGCATGGCCCGCGCCGGGGTGCGGCGGCTCGTGCTCGCCAGCTCCATGGTGGTCTACGGCGAGGGTGCGTACGCCTGCCCCGGGCACGGAGCGGTCCGCCCACCCGCCCGGGACATCGCGGATCTCGCCGCGGGGCGGTTCGAGCCGCGCTGCCCCGTGTGCGGTGACGAGGTGCTGTCGACGGAGGTCGGCGAGGACGCGTTGCTCGATCCGCGCAGCGTCTACGCCGTCACGAAGGTCGCGCAGGAGCAGTTGTGCTCGGTCTGGGCGCGGCAGACCGGCGCATCGGTGGCCGCGCTTCGCTACCACAACGTGTACGGGCCGGGGATGCCGAAAGACACGCCGTACAGCGGGGTCGCCGCGATCTTCCGGTCCGCGCTGGAGGGCGGGCGGGCGCCGCGGGTGTTCGAGGACGGCGGTCAGCGGCGCGATTTTGTGCACGTGTCCGATGTGGCCCGCGCGAATGTGGCGGCGCTGGAGGCTGAGGTGGGTGGGCTCCGGGCGTACAACATCGCTTCGGGCCGGCCTGCGACGGTGGGGGAGCTGGCGACGGAGCTGGCGTCCGTCTCGGGCGGCCCGGAGCCCGTGGTGACCGGGGAGTTCCGCCTGGGAGACGTGCGGCACGTCGTCGCGTCCCCGGCGCGCGCGACCGCCGAGCTCGGGTTCACCGCGGCGATCGACCTGACGAGTGGGGTGACGGAATTCGCGTCCGCGACGCTGCGCGGGTAGACGGCGCCGCTGCAGCAGTGGGGCTCGGGCTGGTCGCGCTCGCCTGCGTGACCGGGGGCGCGCTGTACCTCGCCGGGCATCCCGTCCATGCCACCTCGGCGCCGTTCACCGGCATCTGGCTGCCCCACGCCGGGCCGGGCACCCCGCTCGCCCTCGCCGTCGCGGCGCTGGTCGTCCTGCACGGTCCCCGGCTCGCCGTCCGCCTTCCATGGCGGCGGCTGCTCCTTGCCGCCTACGGGGGTGCGGTCGCGTGGATCGTGTCGCTCGCCCTGGTGGACGGGTGGCAGCGGGGGATAGCCGGGCGGCTGGTCACCAGGGACGAGTACCTCAGCGAGGTCGGGGGCGTCACCGGCGTACGCGTGATGCTGCGCGGCTTCTCCGCCAGGATTCTCGACTTCCAGCCGGACTCGTGGACGACGCACGTCTCCGGCCATCCGCCCGGCGCGTTCCTGATCTTCGTCTGGCTGGACCGGATCGGGCTCGGTGGCGGGGTGTGGGCGGCGCTGACCTGTGTCGCGATCGCCGGCCTGGCCGCCGTGGCCGTGCCGGTGACGGTCCGGGCGCTCGGCGACGAAGAGGGCGCGCGGGCCGCCGTACCGTTCCTGGTGCTCTTCCCGGGCGCGGTGTGGATGGGCGTCTCCGCGGACGGGCTGTTCACCGGGCTCACCGCGAGCGGGCTGGCGCTGCTCGCCATCGCTCTGACCCGGCGCAACGTCGTGGCCGGGCTCGGTGCGGGGCTGCTGCTCGGCTTCTCGCTCTATTGCTCGTACGGGTTCACGTTGCTCGCCGTCCTCGCCCTCGCGGTCGCCGTCCTCGCCCGGCGTACCGGCCCGCCACTCGCCGCTGCGGTCATCGGGTTCGCTGCTGTCGTCGCCGCGTTCACGCTGTCGGGGTTCTGGTGGCTCGACGGGTATCAAATGGTGACCGTGCGTTACTACCAGGGGATTGCGCGCGTCCGGCCGTACGCATATTGGGTCTGGGCCGACCTGGCACTCGCCTTCGCCTGCGCAGGTCCGGTCTCCGCCGTCGTGCTGCGCAGGGCTTTCACCCGTCTGCGGTGGGCGCCGGTGATCGTCCTGCCCGTCGCGGCGCTGCTCACGATCCTCGCCGCCGACCTGTCCGGGTACAGCAAGGCCGAGGTGGAACGGATCTGGCTGCCGTTCGCCGTGTGGCTGATGGCCGGCGCCGCGCTGGTCCCGGCACCGGCCCGGCGTGGCTGGCTCGCCGCCCAGGCCCTGCTCGCGCTGCTGATCAACCACCTGCTGCTCACCACCTGGTGACCCGTAATGATTTCGCAAGGCCTCCGCGGCCCCGGCCCGGATAGCCTCTGCAGGTGCCCCATGTGCTCGTCGTCGACGACGACCCGACCGTCAGCGACGTCGTGCGCCGCTACCTCGAACAGGACGGCTGCCGGGTGCGGCTCGTCTCGGACGGCGACAGCGCGCTCGCCGCGGTCGCCGCCGAACAACCCGACCTGGTCGTGCTCGACCTGATGATGCCCGGGCTGGACGGTCTCGAGGTGTGCCGGCGGCTCCGCGGCGGCCTCCCCGACCTGCCGGTGATCATGCTGACCGCGCTGGGGGAGGAGGCCGACCGGGTGATCGGTCTCGAGGTCGGCGCGGACGACTACGTGACCAAGCCGTTCTCCCCGCGCGAGCTGGTCCTGCGGATCCGGTCGGTCCTGCGCCGCGCCGCGCCGCCCACGGAGCAGACCGTCCTGCGCGACGGCGACCTCGTCGCGGACACCAGCCGCCGTGTCGCCGAGCTCGCCGGTCACCGGCTCGCGCTGACCGTCCGCGAGTTCGACCTGCTCGCCTTCCTGATCCGCCACCCCGGCCGCGCCTGGTCCCGCGCCGACCTGCTCGCCAAGGTCTGGGGCTGGCAGTTCGGCGACCAGTCCACGGTCACCGTGCACGTCCGCCGCCTCCGGGAGAAGATCGAGGCCGATCCGGCCGCACCCCGGCGCCTGCTCACCGCCTGGGGCGTCGGCTACCGCTACGAGCTGACCCCGTGAGCGACCAGGTGCTGATCGGGCTCTACTCGCTGCTCGCCGGAGGCACGGTCGGCGCCGCCGGTCTGCTGGCCCTGCGGCTGCTGCGCCACCGGTCGATCGCCGTGCACGTCACCGTGCTGCTCGTCGTCACGGTCGCCGCCGTGGCCGCCGGGGTCATCACCGTCGCGACCGCCATGTTCCTCTCCCCGCACGACCTGCAGGTGGTCCTGCTGACCGTCGCCGCGGCCGTCGTGGTCAGCCTCGGCGTCGGCATCGCGTTCGGCCGCCGGCTCGCCGCCGCCGCGGTCTGGTCGGCGCAGGCCCGCGAGAACGAGCAACGGCTCGAAACCGGGCGGCGCGAACTGGTCGCGTGGGTCTCGCACGATCTGCGTACGCCGCTGGCGGGCCTGCGCGCCATGGCCGAGGCCCTCGAGGACGGCGTCGTCGCCGACCGGTACACCGTCGCCGAGTACCACCGGCGCATCCGCGTCGAGACCGATCGCATGACCCATCTCGTCGACGACCTGTTCGAGCTGTCCCGGATCAACGCGGGCGCGCTGCGGCTCACGCTGGCCCGCGTACCCCTCGCCGACGTGGTCTCCGACGCCCTCGCCGCCACCGCGCCCCTGGCCGCGACCCGCGGGGTCAGGCTCGTCGCCGCCGAATCCGGCTGGCCCGTCGTCCGCGCCAGCGAACCCGAACTCGCCCGCGTCCTCACCAACCTGCTGATCAACTCGGTCCGATACACCCCGGCCGACGGCACGGTCCACGTCGAAGCCGGCCACGACCAGGACAACGCCTGGTTCGCCGTCTCCGACACCTGCGGCGGCATCCCCGCCGCCGACCTGCCCCGCGTCTTCGACGTCGCCTTCCGCGGCGAAACCGCCCGCACCCCCGGCGAAGCGGGCGGCGGGCTCGGCCTCGCGATCGTCCGGGGCCTGGTCGAGGCGCACGGCGGCCGGGTCGCGGTGGACAACATCACCGCCGGCTGCCGCTTCGTGGTCCGCCTACCCGTCGGTGCCTGAGATCTCGGCCTTTTCCGCTCCGGCTTCCCGTTCGGCGATGGCGGTTCGGATGCGCCGCAGGGTTCGCAGGGCCTTCTTCGCCGCGGCCCGGACTTCCCCGTCGAACACGGTCACACCGCGATCCTCGGCCAGCAACCGTTCGAGGGCCGGCTTGGCCCGCTCATCACCGGTCGACCCGAGCGCGACCGCGGCCCAGTACCGCTGATCCGGATCCGGGGACTCCGCCGCCTTCAGCAGCCGGGGCACGACCTCCGGCGTGAACAGGGCAAGCGTGCTGGCGAGATACCCGATCCGCGGGAACCGGCGCTGCTCGAACTCGGCCCAGAGCGCCTCCATCGCCGCGTCCCCACCGATGTCGGCCAGCGCGTCGGCGGTCCGCTGACGCAGCCAGTCAGCATCGTCGTGCAGCAGCGGTGCCAGCGCGGGCACGACCGAGGCATCCCCGAGGCTCTTGAGCGCCGTCACCGTCTCACCCCGGACGATCCACTGCGGGTGATCGAGCAACGTCACGAGCTGCGGCACCGCGGCCCGGATGTCCATCGCCGCGCAACCCATCGCGGCCCACGCCTGACAGTTGTAGCGGGTGTCCCCGAGCGCGGCGAGCAGCGGCTCCTCCAGGCTCGCGTCCGCGAAGACAGCGGCGTGGTTCATCGCCCGCGAGTACAACGACCGGTGAAAATCCGGGTATTCACGAACAAGCACATGCAGGGCCGCGATTGCTGACTCGTCACCGTGAGTCTCGGCCCGTTCAAGCAGTTGATGCACATGAGCTTCGCGGGTTTCAAGGTCTCCCGATCGAAGTTTCTGGAGGTCAGCGGGATTCACGCCCCGACCTTACGCGGCGCCACCGCCACCCCCGGACCCGGCGTCACGGCCCGCCGGGCGCCGGGCCGAGCTACATTCCGCACCGTTCAGTGCTGCGGTTGCCAACTGGAGAGGCCGAGGCGGGTCCGGGTCTCGTCGGGGATGAGTGCCGGGTCGGTCATCACGGCCGAGGTCAGCGATGTGTGGCAGGTGCAGCGGACGTCGGGATCGGCCTGGGTGATTGCCGTTGTCAGGACCTCGCGGGCGGCGTTCAGGTTGGCGCGCATGGTCTGGGCGACCAGGTCGACCGTGACGCTCGCGGCGCTGTCGTGCCAGCAGTCGTAGTCGGTGACCAGGGCGAGGGAGGCGTAGCAGAGCTGGGCCTCGCGGGCCAGGGCGGCTTCCGGGACGGCTGTCATGCCGATGAGGTCGAGGCCCCAGGAGCGGTAGAGGTTCGACTCGGCGCGGGTGGAGAACTGTGGGCCTTCGATGCAGCAGTAGGTCGCGCCGTCTGTGACGCCGGTGCTGAGCAGGTCCTTGCGCAGGCGGGAGCAGTACGGGTCCGCCATCGGGACGTGGCCCACGACGCCGTCGCCGAAGAAGGTGCCCGCTCTGATGCCCTTGGTGCGGTCGACGAGCTGGTCGGGCACGACGAGGGTGCCGGGGGTGTAGCGCTCGGCGAGGCTGCCGACGGCGCTGATCGCGAAGATCTGGCGGACGCCGAGTGCGCGCAGGGCGAAGATGTTCGCACGGTACGGAACCTCGCTCGGCAACAGCCGGTGCCCTGAACCGTGCCGGGCCACGAATGCGACCCGGTGGCCCGCCATGGTGCCGACTGTGATCGGCCCGCTGGGATCCCCGTACGGAGTGCTCGGCGTGACCGTTTCCACCTCCTGAAGCAGGTCGAGGTCGTACAGTCCGCTGCCGCCGATGACTCCGATGTCCGCCATGGCCCGACCGTAATCCGGATCGGCATTACGGCGCTCTTACGAGTGCCGGGCGGCGCAGGTCACCGAACGTTGACTTGATCTGCCCCGCGGCGTACGGTCAAGTCACCGATTGGTGACTTAGGAGGCGTCATGGATGTGCTCGTGGTGGGTGGCGGCCCGACCGGGATGACCCTGGCGGGGGACCTGGCCAGGGCCGGGCGGGACGTGACGGTGCTGGAGCGGTGGCCGTCGATCAACCCGTCCAGTCGGGCGTTCGCGACGATGGCCCGCACGCTCGAGGTGCTCGACGCCCGCGGTCTCGCCGATGAGTTGCTCGCCACGTCCGGGCGTACCGAAGCGGTCAATCTCTTCGGGGGTGGCCGGTTGGATCTCTCCCACCTGGACTCCCGCTACCGGTTCGCGATGATCACCCCGCAGGCGAAGGTCGATCAGGCACTGGGTCGTTACGCGCAGGACCAGGGCGCCCGGATCGTGCGGGGCGCCGAGGTGACCGCCCTGACCCAGGACGCGACCTCGGTCACCGTGACCACCGGCGACGGCAGGACCTGGCAAGCCGCGTACGTGGTGGGTGCCGACGGCGCGCACAGCACCGTACGCGGCCTGCTCGGCGCCGAATTCCCGGGCCGGACCGTCCTGTCGTCGGTGGTCCTCGCCGACGTCCGGCTCGCCCGCGGCCCGTCCGACGGCGGCCTCACCGTCGGCTCCCAGCCCGACTCGTTCGCGTTCCTCGCACCCTACGGCGACGGCTGGTTCCGCAGCATGACCTGGGACCGCAACCATCAGGTCCCCGACACCGAGCCGATCGCCGACGGCGAGGTCCAGCGCGTCCTGACCCGGGGCCTGGGCCGCGACCTCGGCGTCGAGGAGATCAGCTGGCAGTCCCGGTTCCACTGCGACGAACGCCAGGTCCGCGACTACCGCCACGGGCGCGTGTTCCTGGCCGGCGACGCCGCGCACGTCCATTCCCCGGTCGGCGGGCAGGGCATGAACACCGGCATCCAGGACGCCGCGAACCTCGCCTGGAAACTCGACGCGGTGCTCGGCGGCGCGAACGAGGCCGTGCTCGACACGTACCAATCGGAACGTCATCCCATCGGCAGGCGTGTCCTGCGGCAATCAGGTCTGATGATGCGCGCGGTGGTGCTGCATCCCCGGCCCGCGCGCTGGCTGCGCGACCGTCTCGCACCTCGCGTCCTGGCGGTGCCCGCTGTCCGGGATCTGGTCGCGGGAAGCTTCGCCGGCACCGGCCTGCGGTACGGCCGCGGCTCTCTGGTGGGCACCCGCGCGGCCCAGGTGCGCACGCCGGTCTTCACATTGGTACGCCCGCGGCGCACCCCGCCGTTGGACACCCCCGTCGCGCAACAGGAACGGACCGGCCCTGGGCCCGCACTGCTCGTCCGCCCCGACGGCTACATCGCCTGGTCCGGTGACCTGACCGACAACGGCCCGCGAGGCTGGCAAGCGGCCCTGGCACGCTGGACCCATGCCTGATTCACCCCGCCCTTCTTTGCCGGAACCGCCGCGACGCCGTGACGCCGCGCGTACCCGTGAGCAGATCTTGACCGCGGCCCGGCGGCGGTTCGGCCGCGACGGCTACGAGCGCACGACCCTGCGGCTGGTCGCGGCGGACGTCGGCGTCGACCCGGCGATGGCGGTCCGCTACTTCAAGACCAAGGAGGCATTGTTCGCCGCGGCCGCCGACTTCGACCTGCGCCTTCCGGACCTTTCCACCGTACGCCCGGAGCAGCTCGCCGACGTCCTCCTGCCCCGCTTCTTCGCGGTCTGGGAGGAGGAAGGAACGTTCCTGCCCCTGCTGCGCGCCAGCACCGGCAGCCCCGCCGCCGCCGAGGCGATGCGCGAGGTCTTCGCCGCCCAGGTCGCCCCCGCGATCGGTGCCCTCGCCGTCGACCACCCCCTGCAACGCGCGGGCCTGCTGGGCGCGCTCATCCTCGGCCTCGCCATGACCCGTTACGTGATGCAGGCCCCGGCAATGGCCGACCTGAGCCGGGACCAGCTCACCGCCTGGATCCGCCCCCTCATGCACCACATCCTGACCGGCCCGGCACCGGCCCTCGACGGCCTTGATGTCACGACGCGACATTAGTGCTACGGTGATGTCACGACGCGACATCAGGTCGCGGATGCTACCTCAAGGAGGCCGTAACCATGGCTCCAGTCACGATCGTCCGTCCCGGCGAAGGTGAGCTCATCGCCAACAACGGGCCGTCGCAGATCCGCATCCTCGAGAACGGCAGCAACACCGGGCACCGCCTGGGGGTCGGCGAGATCACCCTGCTGCCGCACACTCCCGGGCCGATCCAGCACCGTCACGCCCAGCACGACGAAGGCTTCTACGTGCTCGCGGGCGAGGTGCGGTTCACCGTGGGCGAGGACGACTACGTCGCGGGCCCCGGCACCTGGGTCATCGTCCCCCCGGGCGCACCGCACACCTTCGCCAATCCGGGCGACGACACGGCGGTCATGCTCTCCACCTTCACGCCGGACCTGTACGTGCAGTACTTCCGCGACCTCAAGGCGATGGTCGAGTCCGGGCAGTCGATGACGCCCGAGACCATGACGCCGCTGTGGAGCAGGTATGCCACCGAAATTTCCTCGGAGTACGCGGATCCTCCCGCGACCCCGACCTTCATGGTGGTCGGCGCACTGCGCCCCGACACGGACCTCGCGAAGTTCAACGCATTGAGGGAGGACGAGCACAAGCAGTTGGAGGTGCTTCGTTCGCAGGGAAAGGTCGGCGCACACTACGTTTCCCCGGCCCGGCGTGCCACCTTCGTCGAGATCATCGCCGCGGATGAGGAGGAAGCGGCGCGGACGCTGGCAACTCTTCCGTTCGCGCAGTTCTTCGATGCCGACATCTATCCGACCATGCTTCCCGACGACGCGGAGCTCGCCCACCGCTCGCGTCTGCTGAGCCGTTCTCCCCTGGCGGGCTGATCAGCGCAGCCGCGCGGCCGCCGGCACGATCGTGGCGAGCAGCGACATCACCGTTGCGGTCCTTGTCGCCAGGTCGGTGTCGTCGCTGCCTTCCAGCCACTGCCGGTATGCCGTACGGAAAACCTGAATCCCCACTGCGGCGGCCAGCTCGGCACCGGCGGCGTCGACGCCACGCTCGCGGAGCGTGTCGCTGAAGCCGGCCGCCATCCGCTGGTGCTTGCTCAGCTCGCGTTCCAGCAGCTCGGAGTTCGCCGCGATCAAAGCGTTCCGCCGGCGCTGGGCTTCGCGTGACCCGAGTTTCTCCCAGTCGAAACCGGCCAGGGTCCCGGCCACTGCCAGCAGCGGTTCTGCCACGTCGGCCGACTCGTGGAGCTCCCGGACGAGCGCCTCGTTGAGAGCGTCCGCGTCAGCGAAGAACACCTCTTCCTTGTCGGCGAAATACCGGAAGAACGTCCTGGTGGTGACGCGGGCCCGCTCCGCGATCTGAACGGCACTGGTGGCCTCGAAACCCTGTTCCGCGAACAACTCCATGGCGGCCTGCTTCAACCGCTCCTCACTACCGTGCTCCCACCGAGGCATGGCATCAAGATACCCAGCCGCGGGGAGACGTCATCAACTTCGGAGATCGTCAGCCGCTACCTGTATGTCCCGGAAATCGATGACGGCTTGGCGGGCGATGCAGGACCTGCGTTCCTCGCGTCGTTGCTCACTGCCGACAGCCATCCTGGTCCTCCCCTGCTTCGTGGGTCTCGACCGTAGCTCCGGCAGGCGAGCGGTCCGATCCGGTCGCCTACCCCGTGGGAGAGTGGTGGTTGTGGATGCTGCGGGGCGTGCGGTTGTGCTCGAGACCGGGCGGTTGCGGATGCGGGCCTGGCGGGTGGCCGAGGCCGGGGTTCAGCGGGAGCTGTGGACCGAGCGGGATCCGCGGGTGCCGCCGCATCGGCGGATCGACGCGCAGGGGCGGCCCACGGTGGGGGACCTCGAGGATTCGATCCGTGACGATGAGTTCTGGTCGACCGGGTTGCTGGCGGTCGAGCGGAAGGCCACGAAGGACGTCATCGGCTACTGCGGGCTCTTCGACGGCGGGCGGGGGACGCCGGAGGAGCCGGACCTGGCATTCGAGCTGCTGCGGCGGGTGTGGGGTCAGGGGTATGCGACCGAGGCCGCGCGGGCAGTGCTGGAATGGGCGCGAGCGTCGGGGTACGAGCGGCTGTGGGCCACCGTCTGGGACTGGAACGTCGCCTCTCGCCGGGTACTCGCCAAGGTCGGGTTCACCGAGACCGCGCGCACGGTGGTGGACGCGGAGCGGGGGACCACGCTGTTCACCACGATCCGGCTCTAACGGGCGGTGACCAGGGCGGTCAGGTCGGCCTCGGTGATGTCCTGCTGGAGGAAGACGACGCGGTAGACGACGTAGCCCATCCAGGCGTCAGCGGTGACCGTCACGGGGAAGTCCTGGGCGAGCTCGCCGCGGGTCCGGCCGCGTTCGAGGATCGTGACGAGGCTGTCGTGCCAGGGCTGGAGGATGCCGGCGAGGTCGGCGCGGCCCTGTTCGCCGCGGGAGCTCATCGCCGCGGCCGTCACGCTCGCGTCGCCGTACGGTGCGATGACCTTGATCAGGGCGTCGAGCTGGGTGCGAGCGTCCGTGGTGACCGAGCCGGTGTCCGGGGTCGTGGCCGGGGCGAGGGTGTCGCGGACGGCGTCGGTGATGATCGCGGCCTTGTTGGGCCACCAGCGGTAGAGGGTCATCTTGGCGACGCCGGAGCGTTCCGCGATGCGTTCCATGGTGACCTTGTGGAAGCCGAGCTCGGTGAGCAGCTCGGCGGCCGCGGCCAGGGCGCGGCGCTGGGCTTCGGGGTCGCGCCGGGGGCCGGTGCGCGGGCGGGTCATGGGAAACGTCTCCAACATCACACTGCGTTAATGACGATACGAGACGTATCGTCAAGTCATTCCAGGGTACGCCGGAATCGACGACGAACCTGTGGCACTTGGAGATCAGATCATGGCCCGGCTCAACGGCAAGACAGCACTCGTGACCGGTGGCGCGAGCGGCATCGGCAAGCAGACCGCACTGCGGATGGGACTCGAGGGGGCGACCGTGGTCGTCGCCGACGTGCAGGACGCGCTCGGCCTCGAGGTGGCCACCGAGATCGAGAAGAACGGCGGGCGGTCGCTCTACGTACACCTCGACGTGGCCGACGAGGCGAACTGGGCGCAGGCCGTCGCGACTGTCGAGGAGGAATTCCGTGGTCTCGACATCCTGGTGAACAACGCGGGGATCGACCACAAGGAGATCCTCGAGGACACCTCGCTGGCGACCTACCAGCGGGTCATCGCGGTCACCCAGACCAGCGTCTTCCTGGGCACCAAGGCCGCCGCGGCACTGCTCAAGGCGTCCGGCTCCGGCTCCGTGATCAACGTCAGCTCCATCTTCGGCACGTCCGGCGGCTTCGGCTCGTCACCGGCATACCACACCGCGAAGGGCGGGGTCCGGACGCTGACCAAGAACATCGCGATCGAGTGGGCGCCGCTCGGCGTACGGGTCAACAGCGTGCACCCCGGTTTCATCGTGACGCCGCTGATGGGTGACGACCTCGACCGCACCCCGCTGATCGAGACCACCCCGCTCGGCCGGCTCGGCGAGCCCGAGGAGGTCGCCGCCGCGATCGTCTTCCTCGCGAGCGACGACGCGTCGTTCATCACGGGGTCCGAGCTCTACGTCGACGGCGGATACCTCGCACGCTGAGCAGTCATTGTGCGGATGCCGGGTCGATCATCGACCCGGCATGATCGTTTGATGAGAAAGTCTGTGCTGGTCACGGCCGCCGTCCTGGTCCTGGCCGCGGGCGGCTCCGCCGCGGTGCTGGTACGCCCGTCGCAAACCGTCCCCGCGAACACGTTCGTGGCCGGCGTCGCGGTGGGCGGCCAGAGCGACGAGCAGCTGACCACCACCCTCGAAGGCCGGGTGCGCGACAAGGTCGAACAGGTCGTCACCGCCAAGGTCGCCTCGTCCGTGGTCCGGCTCCACCCGGCCGACCTGGGCATCCGCCTCGACGTGGCCGCCACCCGGGCGGGCATCGGCCACTCCTGGCTGCGCTGGCCGAAACCCGCCCGCCACGACGTCACCCCCGTGCTCGTGGTGCCCGCGAGCGCCCGGACAGCCCTGGCCGAGCGGCTCGCGGAGTTCCAGCAGAAGCCCCGCAACCGGTCGGTCACCCTCGCCTCGCCCCGCAAGGTGCTCGACGGCAAGGAGGACCTCTCCTACACGGCCTCACGCCGCGGGGTGACCGTCGAGGTGGGGCGGGCGGGGAGTGCGGTTGATGCCGCTGCGGGCGTACGGTCGATCTCGGAAGCCATGCGTGCCGGACGCACCGGCGTGACCTTCGCGGTCACCGCGACGGAAGCGGGTGACGACACCCCGAAGCTCGCCGGGGTCGACCAGCTCATCGGCACGTTCACCACCTACCACCCGTGCTGCGCGCCCCGGGTCACCAACATCGACCGCATCTCCGAAATCGTCGACGGCACGATCATCCCGCCCGGCGGCACCTTCTCCCTGAACGACACGGCGGGGGAACGGACCGCCGCCCGCGGCTTCGTCGCCGCCCCGGCCATCGTCGAGGGCGAGCTCCAGGACCAGTTCGGCGGCGGCGTCTCCCAATTCTCCACCACCCTGTTCAACGCCGCCTGGTTCGCCGGCCTCGACATCCGCACCCACCAGCCCCACAGCCTCTACATCAGCCGCTACCCACCCGGCCGAGAAGCCACCCTCGACTGGCGCGCCATCGACCAGATCATCCACAACCCCACCGACGCCCCCGTCGTCATCCGCGTCCACAGCACCCCGACGGGAATCACGGTCGCCCTCTACGGCCACACCGGCAACCGAATCGTCGACTCGGTCACCGGGCCGCGCCGGCCGGTGGGCACGGGTTTCGCGATCCAGGTCCGCCGCACCATCACCCAGGACGGCAAGGAAACCGGCACCGACACCCTCAACTGGACCTACCAGGGCCTCGACTGAACCGGCCACAATGATCGGAGTGTCAGCTTTCGCTGCGCATGTGGTGGCCGTCGCACTTGCCGTTGCCCTGGGACCCGGTCAGTACGTTCCCACCACGCTCGTAGACCGGGCCGCTCGCCACAGCAGATTCCAGAACGCGACGCTGCCGGCCGCTTCACACACCGCCCGTCGAAGCCGCATGGCCAGGTATTCGCTTCTGCCGATGACAGCAAGACGGCCAACGAATTCGTGGCGCGGTGAGCACCAGGATCGCCTCCCGGGATCCATCCGCCACCACTTCACGGCTATCCGAATACTCGCTATCTGCCATTCGAATTTGTGTGATCCCCCTCAACCCGACAATGGCACACCCACCCTTCCGATCATGGAACTCCCTGAGAACAATAAAGGAATGAAATACGCTCAGCTGGAGATTTTCACGACCGTTGAACTGGCGTGGATGCGTGACCCGACACGGCGCCGGAACTACTCCCCGGCAACCGAAGAGTTCCGGCGCGAGCACAAGGTCCGGCGGGCTTTCGGAAAAGCTCTCGGCCACACCACCCGCTTGCGGCGCGACTCCCCCGAAGCCCGGACACCGGACGGCAAGCTGATGTGGATCGAGGCCGCACGAGCGTTGTTCCGTGAGGCGAACTCCCACCGGGCGCAGGCCGTCGCCGAATATGAGCGTGACCGCAGGCGTGCCGCCGGTGACCTGTTCGATTGGGGCCGGTTCACCAACCGCTGGCTGGTGAAGTACGCCGCCGCTTACTGACCCACGAACACCGGACTCTGCGTCACACCCCGGGGCGTGACACGACAAGCAACGCGCGCACGTGAAAGCACTCAACCAGAGGCGGCGGCCAGCTCCGAGGGTTGCCGGCCGGTGCTGCGATAGGTCAGTCCACGATCGGTGGCGAGCCCGGCGGGAACGGACGCGACATGGGCGACGTGATGGCTCTACGCGTACGAGCCGGACACAGGCAGGCATTCCTGCGTAACGGAGGAAATCCTGCGCGTCTTCTTCGCGAGGCCCGCCCATGCCGTACTTCGCCTCGGCAATGGCAGCAACCCTGCCGCGATCGAGCAACAAACCGATCTTCGACCACTATTCCGGCGGCACGCTCTCATGCCGATGACAGCGCTGGCTGCATGCCTCGGCCAGATCGAAGCTTGAGCGATCCGAATTTAGTCAGCGTCGAATGTGAAAAGGGCTAGCCCGCATCCGAGGACCGCAGCAAGTCTTTGAATTCGGCGGCTTCTAGGAGCACTCAGATCTCGGTCAAACCGCGGCCTGATCAGCGATAGGCTATCCAGCAGTGCATCCTCAAGGGACTCGAGATTCATAGAGTCATGTCGCACTCTCTCTCGAGCGGCGCCAGCACGGTCGTTGGCCGCACTGAGTAGCGTCGACCAATGCACTTGTTTCTGAGGAGGACGCGGCTGCGAAAGCACGAGGCTTTCTCCTTCCGCGGTCACCACGAAGTGGTGAACTCCAACATTTTGCTCGAGTTCGCTGGGCAAGACGATGCTCGATCTCTCTAGGACCTCCCCGAACCCATAAGCGTGATCAAAGTCTTCCTGAAGGTGAAATGTCGGAGCAGTGTAGAAGACCTCGCCGCTGCCAGGAGTGGAGTTCAACCGAGCCTCGAGTCGAGCAAGCGCAGCATGCTGATGACCGGCCGTGTCAATGGTGAATCGATAGTGCGGCATGTTGACGTGCTCCCACGTGGGGGACGCCGGATGCCGCCTACTGACATATTCGGTCCTCTTAAACTGCAGAAACAGTGCATAGTCAACAAAAGGGATTCGGGCGTCGTATCCTAGTTCTTCCTCCTGGATTAGGGACGGCAGCACCGGAGCTCCGTGTTGGCGATAGATTTGCCCAATCACGGACTCAGCCTCCCTGATGGCGGCGTACCCGTACGAGAATTCGGAGAATTTGCAATCCACAGCAGTCGCCCCTCAACCGTAGGGCTCTCCCTGTTCAAGAAGCGCCGTCCGACCAACTTCGAGCACTCTAGCAGGCGCCTCGATGAGCCGCCCCAGATACGAGCGCAGGGCAAATCGGCTTGGGGGCATGAAACTAGGTTGCGCGAATGGAAAATAGGTACGAATGCGCACTCGTGTTTGTTGGGGTCGATCATCCGCCTATTTCTCCATGCCAAACCTGACATGCTATTCTGCCGCGACGTGCTCGCTGCAGCGCAGGGCTTCCTTCGGCGACGGGCCGGCCGTCAGCCGAAGGGTGGTCGGCGTCAAAGGCTGGTGGGGTTGCCGAGGGTGACTGGCGCCCCGAAGCTGGTGTTGGGGCGGTCGGGTGCGTCAGTGCTGGACCCACCAACCGATTCCCAGCACGATGTCGCCGATGATCAGGGGAACCAGCGCCACGTAGCGGTCCTCCCATTCGACGCCTTGCTTGCCGATCAGCCATTCGATGTAGTCGCTGAAGATCCAGAATGGCACGAGAGCACCCACCAACCAGATCCAAGCGCGGAAGGGTGGTGGCCCGTCCCAGGCTCGCCCGATCTTGTAGACGTAGAGGCCATACGGAACCAGAGCCGCCAGGATCAACGACACCAGCAGAATCGCCAGCGCCGCTTTCCTGATCGCGACTCGTCCCCGGGTGCCGCGAGCGCCTGCCATGCATTGATGCTAACAACTGTGTACCGTCGTCGGACCGTGCTGAGCGCCACGACGAACGTGGCATGAGCAGACTCACTTCCGCGAGCGGTACTCCGGTCCACTTGGGCCGGTCCACCTTGCGACCGCGCCGAACACCATGTCAATCCATGGACAACGATCGACAGAAGACCGACAGTCAACCGGTCGAAATGACAGCTTCGCCTCGGCGTGGCGGGGGAGCCGCGGTCACGGCCAGAGGTAGGGGGATTTCGGCGGCTCGGGTTCGTGGGGCTGGCGGTAGGGGTGGGCGCGGAACTGGTCGCTGTGCAGGCTGAAGGAGCGGTCGAGTTTGGGCAGCCAGTACGCGTCGTCGTGGCGGCCCGGGCCGAGTTGGTAGTCGTGGCGTACGCCCTTCGAGGCCAGGGCGACGCTCATCTGTTTCGCGGCCTCGCCGAAGCGGTAGTCGTCCTGGTCGCCGCCGTCGAAGTAGTACGTGTGCCGGTTGAGTTCCGCGGCGGGCAGTGCGGCGACCATCGTCAGCGGTCGCAGCCCGGCGTTGGCGGCCTGCTCGGCGGGGGTGCCGACGAGCGGGGCGAGGCTGAGTGCGCCCATGTGGCTGGCGATCGAGCTGAACAGCTCCGGGTGGGTCAGTCCGAGGGTGAACGCGCCCTGGCCGCCCATGGAGACGCCGCTGATGCCGCGGTGGTCGCGGTCCGGGATCGTGCGGTACGCCCGGTCGACCAGCGGGACGATCTCATCGACGATCATCGAGCGGAAGTTGCCCGCGGACGTGTCGACGTACCAGCCGCTGTCGCCGTCGGGGAAGACGACGATGGCCTCCTCGGTGGTCAGCCGGTCGAGGACGGCGTCCATGTCGCGCGCTTCCCATTCGATGTTGCTGCCGTTGAAGCCGTTGAGCATGTACACGACGGGGAAGCGTTTCGCGGTGCTCCGGGTGTAGCTCTTCGGGAGGTAGACGTTGAACTGCGTGCGGCGGCCCATCGCCGTGGAGTCGTAGCTGTCCCGGAAGAAGCGGGCGTGGTCGCCGAGTTCGGCGTTCTTGCGCGGGTCGAGGTAGAGCAGTTCCCGGGCGGGTTCCTGGCTGCCCCAGCTTCGGATGGTGTCGACCACGAGCCGGCCCTGGTTGTCGACGAAGGCCTCGGCCTGGTCGTCCTTCAGGGTGACCGGGCCGCTCGCGCGCAGGTCGGCGAGGCGGCGGGCGGTGGTGTCGCCCTGGTGGAAGAAGCCGGGGGCGAGCGTGGCGGCGTAGGCGCGCAGGTCACCCCGGGCCACGGCGCGGTGCTGGGCGTTCAGGACGGCGCAGGCGTGGGCGAGTTGCGTACGGTTCGCGGCCGTGCCGGTCACCCCGGCGAGCGTACGCAGCCGGGCCTTGGAGAAGAGCCCGATCGGGCCCTGGTAGAAACCGCCGCCGCCGGTGCCGTCATACACGCGTACGGCCAGCACGTTCACCGCACCCCAGCGCAGCAGGCCGTCGGCGGGGTAGTACTCCCGGGGAACCTCCCAGGTCGAGTCGAAACCCGGCGGGAAGCCGCCGGTCCGCCCGACCTCGGTGCCGTTGAGGAACGTCTGGTCCGCGTCATCGATCTTGCCCAGCGCGGCGACAACGGCGGAGTCGGTGACCCCGGCCGGTCGCTCCGGCAGGGTGAAGGTCCTGCGGTACCACGCGAACCCGTCATAGGTGGACAGGTCGCTCGCGCCCCAGTTGTCGGGCACGGTCCACTCCTGCCAGCCCGTGTCCACGAACGACGGGTCGGCCCAGGCCGGGTCGTCGCCGGTGCGGAATTTCCAGCCTGCGCCGGCCAGGTCGACGCCGAAGTCGACGGATCCGGTGGTGGCGCAGGAGGTGTCGGCGGGGGAGCGGGTGGTGGGCACGGCCAGGGTGACGGCCGTCAGCAGGGCGGTGACCAGGAAGCGCGGTGACATGAACAGGCCCCTCATGCACGGATAGCTACGAAACAACGCCGTAACGCAGTCGACGAAGATTCGCAACAATCACCGTCGATGTCAACGAAGGGTTCCTAGGAAGCTTCGCGCGGTGTGAGGCGGGCCACGTGGGAGGGGGATAAAAGTGTTTTACCGGGCAATATGCCGGTTGAGGGGCGAGCGGATCTGCGTCGCCGGAGCGACCGCTCTACCCTTGACGTCGTGACTGACCTAGAAGAGGCTGCCGAGATCGAGGCGGCCCCCGAACTTATCGCCACCCACTACCTGACGAGCATCGACGACGTGGTGGAGCATCTGCGCGCCGCGAGCCAGCTCGGCCTGGGTGTCCGTGTCCGGACATACCTGGAGCAGGAGGAGGATGGCGACACGCTCGCCGAGCGCTGGGAGCTGGAGCTGCTCACGGCTTCTCCGGTGGACGAGCCGGTGCACGAAGACGCCCCGGCTGAGTGACGAACGCGAACCCGGAGCTGATGATGACTGAGTACCCCGTCGAGGAGGAGCCGTTCGGCTTCGCCGGTCTGGCGTTGCGACCGGAGTTGCTCCAGGCCCTTTCCGGTCTGGGGTACGAGGAGCCGACGCCGATCCAGCGGGAGGCGATCCCTCCGCTGCTGGACCGGCGTGACGTGCTGGGGCAGGCCGCGACCGGCACCGGCAAGACGGCCGCGTTCGCGCTGCCGCTGCTCAACGCCCTCGACCTCGACCTGGGCCACGAGCCCGACGCCGGCCCCGCCGCCCTGGTGCTGGTGCCGACCCGCGAGCTGGCCGAGCAGGTGTCCCAGGCCGTCCACAAGTACGGCAGCGCGCTCGGTGTGCGCGTCCTGCCCGTCTACGGCGGCACCCCGATCGGGCGGCAGCTGTTCGCCCTGAAGCGGGGCGTCGACGTGGTCGTCGGCACGCCCGGCCGGGTGCTCGACCACATCGGCCGCGGCACCATCGACCTGGCCGGGGTGCGCACCGTCGTGCTCGACGAGGCCGACGAGATGCTCGACATGGGCTTCGCCGAGGACATCGAGGCGATCCTCGCCGAGACGCCCGACGAGCGTCAGACCGTGCTGTTCTCCGCGACCATGCCGGCGCGCATCGAGACGATCGCCCGCCAGCACATGCACGATCCCGTGCGGATCCAGATGGGTCGCGCGACCACCGCGCCGGGCGAGATGCCCAAGGTCCGGCAGAGCGTCTACCTCGTCGCCCGTGCGCACAAGCCGGCCGCGCTCGGCCGGGTGCTCGACATCGAGGCGCCGAAGGCCGCGATCGTGTTCTGCCGCACCCGGGAGGAGGTCGACGAGCTCACCGAGCTGCTCAACGGCCGGGGCTACCGGGCGGAGGCACTGCACGGCGGGCTGAGCCAGGACCAGCGTGACCGGGTCATGGGGCGGCTGCGCAACGGGGCCACGCAGTTGCTGGTCGCCACCGACGTCGCCGCGCGCGGTCTCGACATCGAGCAGCTGACGCACGTCGTCAACTACAACGTGCCGTCGGCGCCGGAGGCGTACGTCCACCGGATCGGCCGGGTCGGCCGGGCCGGGCGTGAGGGCGCCGCGATCACCCTCGCCGAGCCGCGTGAGCAGCGCATGATCGCCGCGATCGAGCGGCTCACCCGCCAGCCGATCGCCATCGAGAACGTGCCGACGGTGGCCGACCTGCGGGCCCGCCGGCAGGAGCAGACCCGTGAGGCGATCGAGGAGCACCTCGGTGCCCCCGACCTGGACCGCTTCCGGGGGGTGCTCGGCAAGCTCACCGAGGAGCACGACCTCGAGACCGTGGTGCTGGCAGCGATCAAGATGCTGCACGAGGCGTCCGGCGGCGACGGTGACGACGTCGAGATCCCGTCGGTGGCCCGCAGCCCCCGCGACAAGGGCGGCCGGGACCGTGGCGCGCGCCACGACGACCGGGGCCCCGACGAGCGGCGTGGCCGTCCCGGCGCCGGCCGTCCGGCGAATGCCGGCTCGGCGCGGTTGTTCCTCGGCATCGGCAAGCGGGCCGGCCTGCGCCCGCAGGACATGGTCGGCGCGATCGCGGGCGAGTCGGGGCTCAGCGCCCGCGACATCGGCCAGATCCAGATCTCGGACCGGTTCACCCTGGTCGAGGTCCCGGAGCGGTCGGCCGACATGGTCATCGCCGCCCTGCGCCGGGCCACGATCCGCGGCCGCAAGGCGACCGTGCGCCGCGAGCGTCCCAACTGAGGCGCGGAACATGAAAGCGGGGCCCGGTCACGTGACCGGGCCCCGCTTTCATGTGTGGCTGTCAGAGGCTGCCGCGCCGGCGGGACCGGGTCGCGAAGAGCAGGGCGGCACCGACCAGGATGGCGCCGAGACCGCCGGCGAGCGCGATCAGCAACGGGGTGCCCGACGGCCCGGTCGTGGGCAGCGCCGCCGACTCGTCATCGGTGTCGTCGCTGTCGTCCCCGCCGCCGTTCCCGCCGTTGTCACTGTCATCGCTGTCCAGCACCTTGACGTTCTGGGTGATCGTGACGCCGGAGGTGACCCCGGTGGCCATCAGCGTGGCCGTGCCGACCTCGGTCAGGGGAACCTCGACGCTGATGGAACCCTGGGCGTCGGCGGTGGCCGTGATGGTCGCCCGCCGGGGCAGCGTCACCGCGGCCAGGACGAAACCGTCGTCACGACGCGACGTGAACGCCGCGGACGAGTTCCCACCGCCGTAGCTGATGGTGATCGTGACCCGCTCGAACGGGATGAACCCCGACGCGGTGAAGGTCACGGTGCCGCCGTCCGACACGGTGCCGTCCGAGACGTTGGAGGCCGGCGGTTCCACCGGGTACGGCGCCGCGTGGGCGACTCCCGGTGCGATGAGAACTGCGGTGATGGCGGCGACTAGCAGCCCCAGGATGCGGTGTACGCGCACGGTGTCCCCCGACAATTCACTACAGAAGCACATGAAAGTGTTTATTAGCTCACGAGAAAACTTACCGATCTTGCGGGCATCCGTCCGCCGAATCGACCGATTGGTCCCATGGGGTGATCCCCGGCGTCGTCTGCAACCTCGGCGTCACGCTCGTGCCGTAACCGCCCGCCGGGATGCCGGTGAGCAGCGAAACCTCCAGCGACCGCCGCTGACCCGGCCGCAGATCCACGGTCATGATCCCCACCGCCCGCCGCCGGTCCGTCCCGGACCCGAACGCCGCGGCCGACCCGTCCAGCCGCATCCCCACGATGCTGCCCCCGGTCGAGCTGTAGACCGACACATTGGTACGCACGACGTACGGATCCCCCGCCAGCGCCAGCCCCGTCACGGCCTCCGGCAGCCCCGACCCCGGCACCGCCGACCCGAGCGTGACCGTCAGCGTCAACTCCCGCCGCCCGTCGCGCCGGCACGTCGGCGTGACCTTCAGGGCGGCCCGCTGCGTCAGGTAGTAGCCGAGCTTCGCCCCGCTGCCGTCGTTGAGGAAGACCCCGACGGTCGGCTCGGTGCCGTCGCTGGCCGGCAGCACCCCCGCCAGGGCGCTGCCCGCGAGCAACTCGTTCTCCGCCGGATGGGCACTCCAGAGGAGCAGCCTGCGCTCGGCGGTCGCGCGGGTCAGCGCGTCCAGCATCGCGGCGGGTTTCAGCGGACGCGCCACCACCGCTTCGAACACCGCTCTCGCGGCGGCGGCGAAGTACGCGTCCTGCTCCTGGGGTGCTGACTTCGTCATGTACGTCTCGGACAGCAGCACGGACACCACGTTCGCCGCGGTCAGATCCTTACCACCGGGCACGCTCACCTTGCCGACGGCGCCCAGCAGGTAGGAGAGCGCCACCGGGTCGGTCGCGAAGACGCCGTCGACGGTCGTCCCGGTCCGCCGCCGGTACATCTCCCGGGCGAGCCGCCCCACGGTCGGGAAGTCCGGTGTCACGTTGATGTCGGCGGGGAACGTGGCCATCTTGTCGGTGTAGAGCGCCCGGTCCGACGCGGTCAGCGCCAGGACCGGCTCGGCGAACGTGCGCAGGTCCGCCGCGGCCGAGCCCTGGTCGGTGATCGTGATCCGGCCCTCGTTCGCCGTGATCACCACGTAGGCGCCGGGCATGCCGCCGGTGGCCCGGACCTCGGCGAGGTTCTGGAACAGCGCCAGATAGGTACGCGGCCCCGCGCTGCCGAGCATCGGTGGCACCAGGGCCGAGCCGCGCGCGGCGACAGCGGTCAGCGCGGAGGCCCGCCGCAGGTCGTCGCGCAGCCCGGTCACCGCCGCCCGGACCCGGCCGACCAGCCCGTCCACGGCGATGGCGTCGACCCGTTCCCGGGCCCGGCGCAGCGCCGCGTCCGCCGCCGCGAGTTTCGGCGCTGCCCGCTCGATCGGTTCGAGGTCGATCCGGCCGTCGCGGGGCGCGAGGCTGTCGAGGCGGATCGAGCCTGCCGTCTCCACGAGCGGCGGCAGCCCGTCGCGGGCGAAGTCGTCCAGGGCGTCGGCGACGGTCCGCACGGCGGCGAGGTCGTCACCCGCTACGGGCAACCGGGTGCCCGCCTGCCAGACGGGGTCGTGCACATCCTTGCGGGCCGCGCGTGTCTCGCTCTGCAGTGCGGCGAGCGTCCCGGTGGCTGCCGGGTCGCTGGTCTGCAACTGTGCGCGGAGCCGGCGTACGAGGACGGCCGCCTCCTGCAGATGGTCCTGGGAGCTGCGCGCCCGTATCCCCGCCCACGCCGTCCCCCCGGCGCCCGCGACCACCACGACCAGGGCGGCGACCAGCGCTCTGCGGACATGTCGGCGCCTCGAACGACGCCTTCGGCCTTGTGTCACGCGCTCCTCCTCAGTAACAAAATGGATTTTAGGGACACAGAGCAGTCAAGTCCGCATAATGCGTTTACAGGCTCTTTCGCCCATCGAAAGGGAGGCACCCGTGCCCGTCCCGCTCTCCGGCCGCCGCTTCGCCATCACCGGCGGCACCGGCTCGTTCGGACAGGCGATGGTCGGCCACCTGCTCGCCGCCGGTGCCGCGGAGATCCGCGTGCTGAGCCGCGACGAGGCCAAGCAGGACCAGATGCGCGGCCGCCTGCGCGACGACCGGGTGCGCTACTACGTCGGCGACGTCCGGGACCGCGACACCGTGCGCAAGGCGACCCGCGGTGTCGAGTTCGTCTTCCACGCCGCGGCCCTCAAACAGGTGCCGTCGTGTGAGTTCTTCCCGCTGGAGGCGTTGCGTACCAACGTGCTGGGCAGCGCCAACGTCGTCGAGGCCTGCGAGCGCAACGGCGTCGGGTCGCTCGTGCTGCTCAGCACCGACAAGGCCGTCTACCCGGTGAACGCGATGGGCATGACGAAGGCACTGATGGAGAAGGTGGCCCAGGCACACGCCCGGACCAGCCCGGACTCGCCCACCACGGTCTCCTGCGTGCGGTACGGCAACGTCATGTACTCGCGTGGCTCGGTCATCCCGCTGTTCGTGGAGCAGCTGCGCACCAACCGCCCGTTGACCGTCACCGACCCCGCGATGACCCGGTTCCTCATGTCCCTCGCGGAGTCGGTGGAGCTGGTCGAGCGGGCGTTCACCGGCGCCGTCCCGGGTGACGTGTTCATCCGCAAGGCCAGCGCCTGCACCATCGGGGATCTCGTGCTCGCGCTCGGCAACCTGTTCGGCGTCACCCCGAAGATCGAGGTCCTCGGCATCCGGCACGGCGAGAAGATGGACGAGACCCTCGCCAGCCGCGAGGAGCTCCGGCACGCCCGGGACCTCGGCGAGTTCTTCCGCGTGCCGCTGGACACCCGGGACCTGAACTACGCGCCGTACGTCGAGGAGGGCGAGGCGGGGACCGAGCGGCTGTTCGACTTCAACTCCGCGAACGCGCCACGGCTCGACGTACCGGAGATCGAGGCCCTGCTGCTCACCCTCCCGGAGATTCGCGCGGAGCTGGGCACCCTGGTGGCTGCCGGATGACGTCCCCACTGATCCTCACCGGCGCGAACGGCTTCCTCGGCTGGCACGTCCGGGTCCTGGCCCGCGCTCACGGCCTGCCCGACCCGATCGCCGTCACCCGCGCCGACCTGCGCCACCCCGACCGGCTCGCCGGCCTGCTCAGCGGCGCCGACCGGGTGCTGCACGTCGCCGGCGTCAACCGGGGCGACGCGGATCTCGGCAACCGCGAACTCGCCGATCAGCTCGCGGCGGGGCTGCGGCGGTGCGCGACACCGCCCAAGACCGTGGTGTTCGCCGACTCGATCCAGGCCGGCAACGGCACTGCGTACGGTGATGGGAAGGCAGCCGCAGCCGCCACACTCGCCGAGACCACCGAATGGTCCGGGTCCCGTTTCGAGGACATCCGGCTGCCGAACCTGTTCGGGGAGCACGGCCGGCCCCACTACAACTCGGTGGTGGCGACGTTCTGCCGGGAACTCGCCGACGGCAACACGCCGCGCGTCGACCGGGACCGGACGCTGGACCTGCTGCACGCCACCGACGCCGCGGCGCTGCTGGCCGGGCTGCCCGCCGCCGAACCGACCCCGTGCGGCGTGGGTGACCTGCTCGACCGGTTGCGGGAGATGGCCGCGCGTTACGCGATGGGGGAGATCCCATCGCTGACCAGCCGCTTCGACGTGCGGCTGTTCAACACCTACCGCTCGCACCTCTTCCCGGCCACCACGCCGTTCCCGCTGCCGTGCCACAGCGACACCCGCGGCGACCTCGTCGAGGCGGTCAAGGTGCACGGTGGCGGCGGCCAGACGTTCGTCTCCACCACCAACCCCGGGATCACCCGCGGCGAACACTTCCACCTGGCCAAGGTGGAGCGCTTCCTGGTCCTGCGCGGCGAGGCCCTCATCCGGGTACGCCGGGTGCTGCACGACGACATCCACACCTTCCGGGTACGCGGTGAGCGCCCCGCCTTCGTCGACATGCCCGCGATGTGGGCGCACAGCATCACCAACATCGGCGATTCCGACCTGCTGACCATGTTCTGGTCCAACGAGGTCTTCGACCCGGGACAACCCGACACGTTCCCGGAGCGGGTGGTGGCGTGAAGATCGGCATCGTCAGCCAGTGGTACCCGCCGGAACCCGCGTACATCCCCGCCGACCTCGCCACGGGTCTGGTCGGGCGCGGCCACCGGGTCCGGGTCCTGACCGGCTACCCCACGTACCCCGCGGGCAAGCTCTACCCCGGATACCGCCAGCGCCGCCACGACACGGCGACGGTCGAGGGCGTGACCGTACGCAGGGTGCCGCTCTACCCGAGCCACGACCGCTCCGGCACCCGCCGCGCGGCCAACTACCTGTCCTTCGCGGCCAGCAGCGCCGCCGCCGCGCTGAGCTACCTGGGCGAGGCCGACGTCGTCTACGTCTACCTGACCCCGGCGACGGCGGTCGCGGCCCCGGCCCTGCTGCGCCTGCTGCGGGGGATTCCGGTCGTCATCCACGTCCAGGACATCTGGCCGGAGTCGGTGACGTCCTCGGGCATGCTCCCCGGCGGCGTGGCCGGACGGCTGGCCGGCTCGGTGCTGCACGCGGCCATGCGGCGGACCTACCGGATGGCGTCGGCCATCGCCGTCATCGCGCCGTCGATGCGGGACCTGGTCGTCGCGCGCGGTGCTGTGGCTTCGCGCGTACGGGTCGTGCTGAACTGGGCCGACGAGTCCCTCTTCCGCCCGGTCGGTATCGACCCCGCGGCCCGCGCCCGGCTCGGTCACCGCGACCGCTGCACGATCATGTACGCCGGCGCGATGGGCCCGTTCCAGAACATCGGCGACTCGATCCGCGCGGCGTCCGCGGCCCGCGACGACGTCGACCTGGTCCTGGCCGGCTCGGGGATCGGTGAGAGCGACGCCCGCACCCTGACCGCCCGCCTCGGCGCCGACAACGTCCGCTTCCTGGGCCGCCTGCCGGTCGCCGAGATGGCGGCCCTCTACGCCGCGGCCGACTACCAGCTCGTCACGCTGAAGGACCTGCCGATCTTCCACGGCACGATCCCCTCGAAGCTGCCCGCCGCACTGTCCTGCGGCTCCCCGGTCCTGGTGTCCGTCCCCGGCGACTCCGCCGCACTCGTCGAGGGCAGCGGCGCCGGCCTCGCCTGCCCGCCGGAGGACTGGCAGGCCCTGGCAGCCCGGTTCCGGCAAGCAGCGGCCCTGTCACCCGCTGCCCGCGCCGAGATGGGCCGCAACGCCCTGGACACCTACCGCGCCCGGATGTCCCGCCGGGCCGGCCTCGACCAGCTCGAGGACATGCTGGTTTCCTCGGCCGAAAAGCACAACAGGGTGGGGGCGGCCCGATGACCCGCGTGATGACCGTGGTGGGCACCCGCCCCGAACTCATCCGGCTCTCCCGCGTGCTGGTCACCCTGGACCGCACCGTCGAGCACACCCTCGTCCATACGGGCCAGAACTGGGACCCGGCCCTCAGCGACGTCTTCTTCGACGAGCTCGAACTCCCGAAACCGTCCCGCAACCTCGCCGTCGACACGACCTCCCTGGGCGCGGTCCTCGCCGGCGTCCTCACCGGCGTGGAGAAGGCCCTCGAGGAGGTACGCCCCGACGCGCTGCTCGTGCTCGGCGACACCAACAGCTGCATCGCCGCGCTGATGGCCCGCCGCATGAAGGTGCCGGTCTACCACATGGAAGCGGGCAACCGCTGCTTCGACCAGAACGTCCCCGAGGAGACCAACCGCCGCCTCGTCGACCACGTCAGCGACTTCAACCTCGTCTACACCGAACACGCCCGCCGCAACCTGCTCGCCGAAGGCCTCCACCCCCGCCGCATCCTGCACACGGGCTCCCCGATGCGCGAGGTCCTCGACCACTACCGCCCCCGCATCGACGCGAGCCCGGTCCTCGACCGCCTCGCCCTCGAACCGGGCGGCTACTTCGTCGTCAGCGCCCACCGCGAGGAGAACGTCGACGACCCCGCCCGCCTCGCCCGGCTACTGGGCTGCCTGCACGCGGTCCGGGAGAAGTGGGGACTCCCGGTGCTCGTGTCGACGCACCCGCGTACCCGTGACCGCCTGGAACGGGCCACGACGGACCCGGCACTGCTCGACGGCCTGACGTTCCACCCGCCCTTCGGCTTCTTCGACTACGTCCACCTGCAACTACGCGCCCGCTGCACACTCTCGGACAGCGGCACGATCAGCGAGGAATCCGCGATCCTGGGCTTCCCCGCGGTCTCCCTGCGCGAATCCATCGAACGCCCGGAAGCCCTCGACACCGGCGTCACGATCATGACCGGCCTGGACCCCGCCGGTCTCCTCGAAGCCATCGACCTGGCGACCACCCACCGCACGGCCTGCCCCGCCGACTACGAAATCCCGGACACCTCGGCCCGCGTCGTCCGCTTCATCCTCTCCACCGTCCGCCGCCACCACGACTGGGCCGGAATCCGCCGATGACCGACGACCGCTACCGGGTCCTGATGACCTGCGGCGTCTTCGAACCCGGCTTCCGCGGCGGCGGCCCGGTCCGCTCCCTCGCCCAGATGCTCGACACCATGTCCGACCGCATCGACGCGATCCTCGTCACCAGCGACCGCGACCACGGCACGTCTACCGCTTACCCCGGCCTCTCCGGCCGGTGGGTGGACCGTGACCGCACCCGGATCTTCTATCTGAATCCCTGGGCTCCGTGGCACTGGCTGCGACTCTGGCGTGAGCTCCGGGACATCCCATTCGACCTCCTGTACGTCAACAGCTTCTTCTCACCGTGGTTCACCTTGGTCCCGATCCTTGCCATGCGTTTACACCTGCTGCGGTCCGGCAGATTGCTGATTGCCCCGCGCGGAGAACTGTCCCCGGGCGCACTGTCACTGAAGGCGACGAAGAAACGGACTTTCCTGCGGGCGTGGAGGCCCGTACTTGGCCGGTCCGGGGTTCGCTGGCACGCCTCCACCAGCGAGGAGGCTGCAGAGATCAGATCTGTGTACCCCTGGGCCGACGTCGAGATCAGCCTTGATCAGGTCGCTCTGCCACTGGATCCGCTGGATCCGCTGCCCACGATGTCCGATGTCCGGTTGGCTTACATCGGGAGGATCTCCGCCAAGAAGAACCTCGACCTGACTCTCGCCGCGTTGCATCACGTATCCGCCCCGGTCACATTCGACATCTACGGCCCGATCGAGGACCGCGCCTACTGGGCGCGATGCCGGGCGCTGATCGACGGCGTCGGTGCCCACATCGTGGTCAGGTACCGAGGTGAGCTGGCGCCCGACCGGGTGCGTGCCACGTTCGCCGGGTACGACGCCTTTGTGTTCCCAACCCGGGGAGAGAACTTCGGGCACGTCATCGCCGAGAGCCTGTCCGCGTCCTGCCCGGTGATCTGCACCGACCGCACACCGTGGAACGACGTGCTGAATGCCGGGGGCGGGCGGGTGCTGCCCGCCATGGGCTCGGACGAGCTCGGCGCCGAACTGGACCGGATCGCGGCGATGACCCCCGCTCAAAGACTGCGCGCCCGGGAGCGGGCGGGCGCGGCTTACCGCCGGTGGCGGGCCGGCATCGCGAACCCGAACGTGCTGGACCAGATCCGCGAGGGGAGTACCGTCCGTTGACCCGAATCGCCCTAGTGACCCACGGATTCTCGGGCGGCGGCGGGGTTCCTGCGGTCGCCCGCTGGCTGCGTTCGGGGCTCGAGACCCGGTACGGCATGACCGCCGACGTGCACGATCTGGCGACGTCGTCGCTCGACGAGGCCAGCAGGCGCATCAGCAGCCCGGCCACCTGGCGGCGGACGAGCCTGAGAACCTCGCGGACCGACCCTGAGCCGCACGAGCACTGGGGAGCCGGGGGTGTCGAGATCGAGACCTTGCGTTACCTGCCTCGACGGGAGCTGACCGAGGCGTTGCGCGGCTACGACCTGATTCAGGTGGTCGCCGGATCTCCGGCGTGGGCGGCGCCTGTGCTGGATTGCGGGCCGCCCGTGATCCTTCAGGTGGCGACGCTCGCGGCCTGGGAGCGCGCGTCTCAGCTTTCCGCCGCAGGCCCCCTGCTCCGGACATGGCGCCGGGGGATGACCGCCGGCGTTTCCCGGGTCGAGTCTGCTGCGCTGTGCCGGGCCGACGCGGTCCTGGTGGAGAACGAAGCGATGCTCGCCCATGTCCGCGCGGCCGGGCAGGAGCGGGTGCTGAAACTACCGCCGGGTGTCGACACAGCGACCTTCGTTCCCGCCGCCGGTGGCTGGCGCCGCGACGGTCACCTGCTGACGGTGTGCCGTCTCGGCGATGCCCGTAAGGGGCTCGCGACCATGATCCGTGCGTATCACCGGCTGGTGGAGCAGGACGACTCCGCGCCGCCGCTCGTCCTCGCCGGCCACGCAGCGGTCCCCGACACGCTCACCACCCTGATCTCCCGGCTCGGCCTGGCCGGCCGGGTGCGGATCCACGAGGATCCGACGCCAGCCGCGCTGATCAGGCTGTACCAGCGTGCCTCCGTGTTCCTGCAGACGTCGTACGAAGAGGGGCTCGGCCTTGCCGTGCTGGAAGCGATGGCCTGTGGACTGCCCGTGGTCGCCACCGCGACCCATGGAGCCCGGGAAACGGTGGTCGACGGGCTGACCGGATGGCTCGCAGGCTTGGCCGATGCCGATGCCGATGCCGATGCCGACCTCGCCTCGGCGGTAGCGGCCCGGGTCAGCACCGCCCTGGCCGGCGCCGGCGGGCTGGCCGGGAAGCGCGGGCGGGAACGCTGTGTCGCGGAGTTCTCCACGGACGCCTGCCTGCGCCGGTTCGTCGACGTCTACCACAGTGCGTCGCGCGGACAGTGGGCGACCGTGTCATGACTTCACCTCCCGAGGCCCCGGATGCCGTGGCACCACCGCTCGACCCCGTCACCGGCTCCGCATTCGGCCGCAGCGTGGTCCGGACGGCCATCTTCAACGCGGGCGCGACCCTGGCCGCTGGACTGGCGGGCATTCTCATCGCCCGGAGTCTCGGTCCCAGCGTCCGCGGTGACTACGCCGCCATCTGTGTCTGGCTTATCGTCGCCTACACCGTCGGGGATCTCGGCATGTCCGCTGCCACGACGTACTTCGTCGCGCGCGACCCTGTGCGAGGACGGGACTACCTCGCCACCTCACGGGTTCTGACCACGGTCGCCGGCGCGGCGGTCGTCCTGACGGGGTTCGCCGCCGCACCGCTGCTCGCTCGGTCCGAGCCGCACCTCGTAACGGGCTACCGGATCACCGCCATCACCTGCGCGGTGATACTCGCCGGCTTCAGCTGCAACGCCGCCCTGCAGGCTACGAACATTCATCGCTGGAACGTCGTGCGCGTCGCGCAACCCGCGCTGTACCTAGTCGCCGTTTCAGGGCTGCATCTCGCGGGGCGCCTCGACCTCATCACTGCCCTGGTGGCGCTGCTGGCGACCTCCACGGCGCAGACGACGCTGGCCTACGGCTACTGCCGCGTCCAGAGACTCATCCCGGGCCGGGCCGGTGCCGGACTCACCGCTCCGATCGCCCGGTACGGTGCCGGCCAGGTCGCGAACTCGGTGCCGGACCTCGCGGTGAACCGGATGGACCAGCTTGTGCTCTCTTTCACCGTGGCACCGTCCGCCCTCGGTCACTACGCCGTCGCCTCATCGTTGACGAATCTCGCGGTCCCGCTGGTCGCCGCTGTGGGGCACGTTGCCTTTCCCCGTCTCGCGTCCGCCGATCAGTCCGCGGCCGGAGCCGTGAGCTTGAGCCGCCGTGCCATCGGCGCGAGCGCGGCTCTGAGCGTCGCGCTCATGGCCGTCCTGGCCGCAACGGCGTGGTGGCTGGTGCCGACGGTCTTCGGGGCCGATTTCCGCGATGCCGTGACACTGGTTTGGCTGCTCGCGCCGGCAGCGGTATTCATGCCCTGTTCCAAGGTGTGCGCCGACCTGCTGCGCGGACACGGCCGGCCGTTGACGGTTGCCTATGTGCAGAGCGCCGCGACCGCCGTGCTGGCCGTTCTGCTGGCCGTTCTGGTGCCGGCCTTCGCTGAACGAGGCGCGGCGCTCGCGGTGAGTGTCACCGCGGCAGTGTCCTTTGTGCTCATGCGGAGCGCTCTGGGCCGGTTGCCGGGACGGGTAGCAGCACACCGGCGTGGATCGCGAACCCGCGGGGAGGCCTGAGTGGGTCTACCACCTGGTGAAGTGAGCGCGCGGACCAGCAGACTCGCCACCTGGGTCTTCATCGTTCCCGCGCTGACCGGTTACGTGCGGCTGCCGGGCGGGGCCAACGTCGTCCTGCCGGTCAGCGAACTGGGTCTCGGTCTGCTTCTGCTGCTGGTCCTCGGCGTGATCGTCAAGGGCCCGGTCCGGTTGCGGGCACTGGCCACCATCGCGGCTACGGTGGTCGTCCTTTTCGGCCTGTTCGTGGCTTACACGCTGGCGTGGCCCCACCTGCGCGGCTGGGCCTTCGCGGAACCCGCGCCCCATCTGGCGCTGGCGGCCGTGGTGTCCTGCTGCACGGCGGTCGCTTATGCGCTCCTGTTCTACCGCGAGGACGTCTTCATCGACGTGTTCTGGAAGGCAGCCATCGGGGCGATCGTGACAGCCGTCGCGGCGTACGTCATGAACGAGCTCGCCGGTTCTGGGTGGCTGGTACACCGGCAGTACGGAACCCCGAGGCTCCAGGGGTTGCTCAGCGAGCCGTCCGCGTGGGCGCCGTTCGTCTCGGCGCTCCTGCTGCTCGCTCTGGCCCGGCGCAGGCGACTCTGGGTAGGGTTCTTCCTGCTTGCTGCGGTCCTGACCAAGTCGCCCACCGTGCTGTTGTCGACGGTTGGTTCCTTGGCAGCCTGGTACGTCCTTATCCGGCGGCGTTCGACCACGCGGTACGCGATGCTGGCAGGCCTGCTTGTAGCAGGGACGATCGCGGTCAACTGGCTCAAGGGGATCGACATCTACCGGCCGCTGTCCAGCAGCCTCGTCGATCAATTTGTCGTCCGGCTCGCCTCGGGTGTGCACGCAGTCACCTCCGGCGGGGTTACCGGGCGTAATGACCGGTTCACCAGCACCCAGGCCGTGATCGATGAGATGGCACTGCGCGGCTGGCTGTGGACAGGTATCGGGCCGGGATCGGAGGGTTATATCCTGGGCTCCACCGGTCTGCTGCCCAACGCGCTTCCCGTATATGTGATGGCCAGCTTTGGCATCCTCGGCGTCATCGTACTGATGGGGATGCTGGTGAGGACGATCATCAGGTTGCGTACCCGGGCTTCGCTGGGGTTGTTTCTGGCCTTCATCATTGCCTCGATGATCAATTCTGCTGGCGGCTGGGAGTTCTACAAGTTCGTGATTGTCGCCGTCGTGGTCGCCGGGATACCAGCCAGAAGCGCTGTCAGATTTGAGAGCCGGGGGGTGGTCACGTCGATGTCGTCGTCGCCGGTGAGGGCGTAGTGCAGGCCCCCCTCCCGCCGGACCCGCACCGTCGTCCACCCCAGCCTGCCGGGGCCGGCGAAGTCCTTGGCCGGGTTGTCGGCCACATACGCAAGCGACGAGGCCCCGGTCTCCTTGGCGATCCGAAGAAATCCCTGCGGGCTGGGCTTTCCGCAACCAGGGCCGAGCGCGTCGGTGAGCACGATGGAGCTCGCGAAGGCCGAGAGCCCGAGCGCTCTGACCTTGGCGGCCTGGCTCACGACCGGCCCATCGGTCAGGAATGCCGTTGTGATCCCGAGAGCGTCGAGGTCATTCAGGGCCTTCAGCGCGTCAGGCAAGATCGCTATGTGTGGCTGGTGGTTCCGGTAGGTCCACACCATGCGCCCGATGTCCGCCCGCACCCCGAGCTCGGCGAGCGCGTCGTCGAAGATCCGGCCCCGGCGCCCCCGCAGGAAGCCGTCCCAGGCGACCGAGGCGAATCCCGGGATGCCGAGTTCCGCCTCGACCGCCGCGAATCCGCTGGCCACGTAGTCGCGTTCCAGGTACAGCGTGTCGTCGATGTCGAAGACGACGACCTCAGTCCGCACGGACGAACACCTCGTCGTCCCAGCGCAGCATCATCAGCCCGTACTCGATGACGGGTGCGGCGGGCGGGGCCTCCTTGCGGGCGACCTCGCGGATCAGCCATTCGGCGTGCCTGCCGCCGGCCTGGAAGCTGAGCGGGCAGCCGCCGCCGAAGCGGGCGTTGATCTCGATGACGGCGGCGCGAGGGCCGTCGGAGAAGATCTGCACGTTCATCGGGCCGTACGCGCCGGGCAGGGCCTCGACCGTGCGCACCGCCAGCGACGCGAGCAGGTCGTCCCGGACGACCTGGGCCTTGCTGACCTCGCCGGCGCGTACCTCGAGCCGGCGGCGGACGACCGGGCCGTGGGCGTAGCCGTCGCGGTCGACGAAGACGTCCACCGTGTGTTCGATGCCGGGGGCGGTCTCCTCCACGACCAGGGCGGGATCGGCGGGGATCGCGTCCAGGGCGGCCCAGGTGGTGACCCGGTGCAGGCCCACGCTCGACGACCCGCCGGCCGGCTTGACGATCAGGGGCAGCCGCCAGCCGCTGGCGTCGCGCTGCACGTCGGCGAGGGGTGCCTGGCGTGGGCACGGGATCGCCGACTCGGCGCAGTGCCGGTTCGTGAGCCGCTTGTCGCCCGCGACGGCGATGGCCTCGGGGCTGGAGACCGCGACGGTCGTACCCATGGTGGCGAGGTCGGGTTTGAGGGTGGCCCAGACGGGGAGCTCGGTGTCGATCGTCGGCACGACCAGGTCGACATGTTCGCTGTCGCACAACGCCGTGACCTCGGCGGCGAAGCCCGGGTCGGTGCAGCGCGGCACTATGAACCCGGCATCGGCCAGGTGCATCGCCGGCGCGGTCCAGTTGAGGTCGCACGTGATGACCCGGGCGTCGAGGCCGGCGGCGGTGGCCGCGTGCCGCAGCGACCGCAGCAGGCTGACCCGGCGGCCGGCGGAGGACAGCAGAATTGTGAATGGCACAGTCACTCCCGGATGGTGTTCAGTGCGTGGGGAAGGCGCGTCCCTCGGGGAGCGCGAAGACATTGACCGTGTTGTCGGGGATCTCGGTCAGGAGGTGCCCGTCGGCCTCGTACAGCTGATAGCCGAGCCCGTGCAGCATCGCCGCGATCTCGGCCCGATGACTTTGCACCTCCACCATCAGTACCGGGCGGTCGCGGTCCAGCACCTGAGCGGCGCCCTGCAGTACCTCCCATTCGAAGCCCTCGACATCGATCTTGATGAAGGTCGGACGGACGGCTGTACGGCCTACGTACGCGTCGATCGTCGTGACCTCGACCAGCTCCTGCGTGATGTTGGCCCTGATGGCGTTGCGTTCGTTACCCGCGAGTCCCGCGAAGTTCGCCACCAGCGAGTTGTTCTGTCCGGTGAGATCCTCGACGTGCATCGTGAGGGCGCCGGCGGCACTACCGAGTGCCTGGTGGGTGACCGTCACATTGGATTTGTGCCCGACGTTCGCATCGACATAGGGGAGGTTGTTCGATCCGGGTTCGAAGACGTGGACCGAGCCGCCGGCACCAACCAGCTGGGAGAAGTACAGCGAGATGTAGCCGATGTGCCCGCCGGCCTCCACGACGCAGTCTCCGGGTCCGATGAGCCTGCCGAAGCATTCCATGGAGTCACGCTCCCGCCGCCGGCCGTGGAACCAGTAGCCCTTGTGCCGGAACGAATGCAGCCGGATCCGGTCTGCGGTGTAGTGGTGCCTGATGGTGACGTCGCCGGGATTTGCCCGGGACAGCAGAAAGAGCGCCGCCCTGCGGAGTTGCCTGGTCGTGCCGCCGAGCAGGTCTGTCATACCGGGGATCCCTTGAACTCGGGGGCGGTGGCTTCGTCGTGGGCGCTGATGCCGTCGCGGCGGATCACGGCGAGGGCGGTGGCGGCCAGCAGCCGCAGGTCCAGCGAGAGTGAGCGGGCGCCGACGTACGCCACGTCGTAGTGGAACTTCTCTTCCCAGGTGAGCAGGTTACGACCGCGGACCTGGGCGAGGCCGGTGATGCCGGGCAGGACCTCGTGCCGGCGGGCCTGGTCGGGGGTGTAGCGGTCCAGGTAGCGCACCGGGAGCGGGCGGGGGCCGACCAGGCTCATCTCGCCGCGGAGCACGTTGACCAGCGACGGCAGCTCGTCGAGGCTGGTCGAGCGCAGGAAGCGGCCCCAGCCGGTGAGCCGTTCCGCGTCGGTCGCCAGGCCGCGGGCGGGGTCCTCGTCGACCATCGTGCGGAACTTGAGCAGAGTGAACGTGGTGCCGTGGCGGCCGGCGCGGTGCTGGCGGAACAGGACGGGGCGGCCGAGGGTGAGGGCGACTGTGAGCGCCAGGATCAGCATCAGTGGCAATGTGAGCAGGAGGCCGAGCACGGCGGCCGACACGTCGAGGAGGCGTTTGCGGGAGTCGTACGTCATGCGTGGTCGTCCAGGAATTCGGTGATCGCGGCGGTGACGTGGGCGATCTGTTCCTCGCCCAGCGACGAGCCGCTCGGCAGGATGAGGCCGGTGTCGAAGAGGCGTTCGGCGGCGCCGCTGAGCAGGCCCGGCCGGCCCGCGAAGACGGGTTGCAGGTGCATCGGTTTCCAGATCGGGCGGGTCTCGATGCGGGCCGCCGTCAGGTGGGCTGCCAGCTCGGTCGTGGACCAGCCGGCTTCCTCCGGGTCGGCCACGACCGGGGTGAGCCAGGCGTTCGTGCCGTCAGAGTCACCGAGGATGCGTACGCCCTCGAGCCCGGCGAAGAGCTTGCCGTAGCGCCGTCGCAGGTCACGCCGCCGGGCGATCATCTCGTCGAGGCGGCAGAGCTGGGCGCGGCCCAGGGCGGCGAGCACGTTGCTCAGGCGGTAGTTGTAGCCGATGTCGGTGTGCTCGTAGTGCGGGACCGGCAGGCGGGCCTGGGTGGCCAGGTAGCGGGCCCGGTCGGCGAGCGCGGCATGGGCGGTGAGGAGCATGCCGCCGCCCGATGTCGTCATGATTTTGTTGCCGTTGAAGGACAGGGCCGCGGCCTGGCCGAAGGAGCCTGCCGGTCTGCCGCGATGGTCGGCTCCGAGGGCTTCCGCGGCGTCCTCGATCACGGGTACGCCGTACCGCTCGCACATCGGCAGCACCCGGTCGTAATCAGCGCAGAGCCCGAACAGGTCCACCGTCAGCACCGCGCCCACCGGGGTGCTGTCGCGGCGCAGACCGGCGAGGGCGGCGCCGAGCAGGTCCGGGTCGAGGTTGCCGGTGGCCGGGTCGCAGTCGACGAAGTAGGGGGTGGCTCCGGTGTAGACGACCGCGTTGGCCGTGGCCGCGAACGTGAGGGTGGGGACGACCACCACGTCGCCGGGGCCGACGCCGACGCCGAGCAGGGCCAGGTGCAGGGCGGCCGTGCCGGAGCTGAGGGCGACCGCGTGGGCCACGCCGGTGCGTTCCGCCAGCTCGCGTTCGAAGGCGTCGAGGTCGGGGCCGATGGGGGCGACCCAGCCGGAGCGCAGGGCGGCGAGGACGTATTCCTGTTCCAGGGGGCCGATGTCGGGGCTGGACAGCAAGACTTGGTGACTCATCGCGATACTCCTCTCACGCGCTGATGTGGCGGGTTAGGGTGACCCGACCCGGGAGGAGGAACCTCGATGACGACCGATGAGCGGTTTTCGATTCTCGTGGTCTGCCACGCCAATCTGTGCCGGTCGCCGTTGGCCGAGGGGCTCGCACGCCAGAGCCTCGGCCCGGCTGCGGGGGTGGTCGAGGTGAGCAGCGCCGGCACGCACGCGTGGAGCAACCAGCCCATGCATCCGTACGCGGAGCAGGTGCTGGGCGAGTACGCCGTCGACACAGCGGGCTTTCGCACCCGGCGGCTCGGCGAGCTGCAGGTGCGTACCGCTGATCTGATCCTGACCGCGACCCGGCAGCAGCGCTCGGCCTGCGTCGCCCTGGACGCGGTGGCGGTGCGCCGCACCTTCACGATCCCGCAGTTCGGCCGGTACTTGCAGGCCACGCCCCCGGACGCGTTGCCGGGCATCGAAACCGCGCCGCGCCGGCTGCGTCGGCTGCTCGACCTGCTCCCGGTCGTCCGCGCGTCGGTGCCGGTCGGTCTCCCGGCGGACGACGACCTGGCGGACCCGGTGGACCAGCCGGTCGAGGCGTTCCGGCGCTGCGCCGCCCAGCTGCTGGCGGTTTTCGGTGCGCTGAACGGCCTCATCGCACCGATCCCACCGGCGGCGCTGACACGGCATCGGCTGCCGGCACGTCCCGGGCGGCCATGACGTCGGGCACGACGCCGATCGCCTCGCGGCGCCCGCTCGCGCGGCGGCCCGCGCTGTGGCCCTTGGCCGAGTACTCGTCGTAGTAGTAGTACGCGTCGGGGCCCTTGGCGGCGACCATGTTCAGGACGCAACCGAGCAACCGGGCGTCAACCGATTTGAGGGCCTTGACCGCGCCGGTGACCTGGGCGCTGGTCGTGCGGCGGGAACGGGCGAGCAGCAGGGCGCCGTCGGCGCGGGCAGCGACCACGGCCGCGTCGGTCACCGGGAGCAGCGGCGGGCAGTCGATGATGATGGTGTCGAAGACCTCGCGCAGCTCGTCCATCAGGGTCGCCATGTGCTGGGAGCCGAGCAGCTCGCTGGGGTTCGGCGGCAGGAAACCGCTGGGCAGCACCCACAGGTGGTTGCCGTAGCGCTGCAGGACGTCGTCGACGGAGGCCTTGCCGGCCAGCACCGTGGTGAGCCCGGCGGCGCCCTCGAGGCCGAGGTAGTCGGCGATGCGGGGACGGCGCAGGTCGGCGTCGACGATCAGGACCCGGTGCCCGGCCTCGGCGAAGAGCATCGCGACGCCGCACGCCGTCGAGGACTTGCCCTCGCCGGGGACCGCGCTGGTCACCACGAGGGTCTTCACCGGGCGGTCGACGTCGACGTACTGCAGGTTGGTGCGCAGCTGCCGCAGGGCTTCGGCGCGTGCGGAGTGGCCGCCGCCCGTCAGCGTCATCGGGCCGCCCTTGGCGTCGTTGTCGAACGGCACCCCGGCCAGGACCGGCGCGGAGGCCAGCTCCTGCAACGCCTCGGCGGTCTTGATCGTGGTGTCCAGAACCTCGCGCAGCACCGCGGCGGCGGCGCCGACGATGAGGCCGAGCACCGCGGCGAGGGCCAGGTTGCGCAGCGGGCGCGGGCTCACCGGGGTGTCCGCGGTCTCGGGCCCGGCGACGACCTCGACCTTCACCGACGAGACCTTCTTGCCGGGCGGGGTCTCCAGCGACTCGACGAGCGTCTTGAACCGCTCGGCCGTCGCGGCGGCGATCAGCCGGGAGCGGTCCTTGCTGCTGTCGGTGACCGTGGCCTGCAACAGCACCGTCTCCGGGACCGCCTGCGCGGTGATCCGGGCCCGGACCTCGGTGGCGTCCAGGTCGATGCCGGGCGAGCCGGCGACCAGCTGGGCGATGCGGTCGCCGCTGAGCAGTGTCGAGTAGGACTTCACCCGCTCCTGGGAGAAGAGCCCACCCTGGTACGCGTCCGACACCCCGGCGCTGGGCGTGGTCACGAAGAACGTCACCGACGTCGCATACCGGGGGACGGCCTGGACCGTGAGCAGGGTGCCGAGGGCGAGCGCCACCGCGACGGCGGTGACCACCATCCACCAGCGCTTCCGGGCGACGCGGATGTAGTCACGCAACTCCATATCGCCCAAGATATAGTCCATAAGGGGCACAAAGGCGAGAATGCGTATTTCGTCCTTCCGGGGGCGTTGAAGTTCCTAGTCTGAGTTCCATGCGCGCACGGGGAAGGGCCATCGCCGCCCTGGTCATCGATGGTGCCGCGTGGGGCGCGGGCCTGACCGCCGCGGTACTCACCCGGTACGAGTTCGCGCTGAGCACCCGCCAGCTCGTCACGACGACGCTGGCCGTTCTCGGCACCGTCGTCCTGCACGCGGTGATCGGCCACCTGCAGTTCCTCTACCGTGGCCGCTACCGTTTCGCGAGCTTCGAGGAGGTACGCGCGGTCTCGCTGACCGTCCTGCTGACCGCGTTCCTCGTCCTCATCGCCGACCTGGGCCTGCCGTCGCGCCCGATCCCGGCCAGCGCCCCGGTGGTCGGCGGGATGATCGCGCTCGTGCTCATGCTCGCCGTGCGGTACCTGCGCCGGCTCCAGCGCGAATACAGCTCCCGGCCGGACCCGAGCACCGCCACCCCCGTGCTGCTGTTCGGCGCGGGAGCCGCCGGGCACGTCCTGACCCGGTCCATGCTGAGCGACCGGCGCGGGCGCTACCTGCCGGTCGGGGTCATCGATGACGACCCGGTGCAGCGGCATCTGCGGGTGCACGGCGTACCCGTGCTGGGTGGCCGGGAGGCGATCCCCGCCGCACTCGCCGCGACCGGGGCCGGCACGGTCGTCTTCTCCGTCGCGAACGCCGACGCCGCCCTGGTCCGCGAGGTCCGGGGGATCACCGTGGCCGCCGGGGCCGCGTTCAAGGTCGTGCCCGCGCTCAGCGAGCTGATCGACGACCGGGTCAGCGTCACCGACGTCCGCGACGTGCAGATCACCGACCTGCTCGGCCGCCGCCAGATCGACACCGACCTGGACGCCATCGCGGGCTACCTGACCGGCAAACGGGTCCTGGTCACCGGCGCCGGCGGCTCGATCGGCTCGGAGCTGTGCCGCCAGCTCAGCCGGTACGCCCCCGCCGAGCTGATGATGCTCGACCGCGACGAGTCCGCCCTGCACGCGGTGCAGCTGTCGCTGGACAAACGGGCCTCGCTGGACGACCCGTCGGTGATCCTCGCGGACCTGCGCGACGCCGCCACCATCCGGTCGATCTTCAAGGCCCGCCGCCCACAGGTGGTCTTCCACGCCGCGGCGCTCAAGCACCTGCCGCTGCTCGAGCGCTACCCGGGCGAGGCGGTGAAGACCAACATCTGGGGCACGCTGACCGTGCTGGAGGCCTCCGCCGGGGTCGAGCGGTTCGTCAACATCTCCACCGACAAGGCCGCCAACCCGATCAGCGTGCTCGGCTACAGCAAGCGCATCACCGAGCGGCTCACCGCGCACACGGCGGCGGCCGGGCCCGGCTCGTTCCTGAGCGTGCGCTTCGGCAACGTGCTGGGCAGCCGCGGCTCGGTGCTGACCGCGTTCAACGCGCAGATCGCGGCGGGCGGCCCGATGGTCGTCACCCACCCGGACGTCACCCGCTACTTCATGACCATCCAGGAGGCGGTCCACCTGGTCATCCAGGCCGCCGCGATCGGCCGGGGCGGGGAGGCCCTGGTGCTGCAGATGGGCAGTCCCGTCCGGATCGCCGAGGTGGCCCGGCAGATGGCCCAGCTCGCCCCGGTCCCGATCGACATCGAGTTCTCCAGCCTGCGCCCCGGCGAGAAGCTGCACGAGGAGCTCTTCGGCACGGGCGAAATCGACCGCCGGCCGCTGCACCCGCTCATCTCGCACGTCCAGGTGCCGCCGCTCGACCCCGCCGAGGTGCGCTTCCTCGACAGCCACGCCGCCCCCGACCTGGTCACGGCCGAGCTCGCCCGGCTCTGCGACCAGACCCTGCGGCTGCCGCGCCACGGGAACACCGCGGGCCTGCGGCGGATGGACCCCACCATCACGCGTACGCCCTCCGCGACCTAGGGTCGGAGCCATGTCGTTCGATGTGGCTCGGATCAGGTCCGCGTACCCCGCCCTCGATGAGGGATTTGTGCACTTCGACGGGGCCGGCGGCACGCAGGTCGCGTCCCCGGTCGTCGTCGCCGTGACCGGGGTGATGCAGGCCGCCGTCTCCAACCGGGGGACCAACTACAAGCCGGCGCGGCGTTCCGGGGACATCGTGGCCTCGGCGCGGGCGGCCGTCGCCGACCTGGTCGGCGGGGATCCTGCCGGGGTGGTGTTCGGGGCGAGTGCCACGGCGCTGACCTATCTCGTCGCGCGGACGCTGGCGCAGGGATGGGGGCCGGGGGACGAGATCGTCGTGACCCGGCTCGACCACGACGCGAACGTGCGGCCGTGGATCCAGGCCGCCGAGTCCGTGGGCGCGACCGTGCGCTGGGCCGACGTCGACGTGCGCGGCGGTGAGCTGCCCGTCGCGCAGTTCCGGGAGCTGATCGGGCCGCGGACCCGGCTCGTCGCCGTGACCGCTGCCAGCAACGCCACCGGGACCATGCCCGCGGTCCGGGAGATCGCCGCGATCGCGCACGCGGCCGGGGTGCTGACGTTCGTCGACGGGGTGCACTCCACCGCGCACCGGGTGACCGACGTGAAGGAGCTGGGCGCCGACTTCTACGTGACGAGCGCCTACAAGTGGTCCGGGCCGCACTACGCCGCCGTGGTCGCGGATCCGGCGATCTGGGAGCCGCTCGAGCCGGTCAAGCTGGTGCCGTCGCCGAAGTCGGTGCCGGAGCGCTTCGAGTTCGGGACGCTGAGCTTCGAACTGCTCGCCGGGATCACCGCGGCGGTGGATCACCTGGCCGGGCTGACCGGTGCCACGGGTGGGACGCGGCGCGAGCGGCTGGTCGAGAGTCTGACGGCTGTCACGGCGTACGAGAACGGTCTGCTCGAAAGGCTTCTGACCGGTCTGGAGAAGATCGACGGGGTGACCGTCCTCGCGGCCCCGGCCGACCGCTGCCCGACGGTGTCGTTCCGGCTCGCCGGGCAGGCACCCGCGGAGACCGCCCGGATCCTGGGCGAGCAGAACATCTGCGTGTCCAACGGCGACTACTACGCCGTCGAGTATTTCGAGGCCGCGCAGCTGCGCGACAGCGGTGGCGCCGTCCGGGCCAGCATCTACCACTACAACACCGAGGACGAGATCGACCGGCTGCTCGAGGCGCTCAGGGCGGCGGGGCCGTCGTCTCTCGGGTGATCAGGGTGGTGGCGAGGCGCAGGTGGCGGGAGATCGGGGGCTCGCCGTCCGCCATCGCCAGCAGGGTGCGCAACGCCGTCCGGCCGATCTCGTGCATGGGGGTGCTCACCGTGGTGAGCCGGCTGTCGGTGGCCGCGATCGCGTAGGTGTCGTCATAGCCGGCGACGCTGAGATCCGTGGGGACCCGCAGGCCGTGGGCGCGGGCGGCGCGGATCGCGGCGAACGCGTCACCGTCGGTCGTGGCGAAGACCGCGGTCGGCCGGCGGGGCAGCGCCAGCATCCGGCGGACGGCTGCCTCCCCGCTGCCGATGCCGTCCTGGGAGATCAGGTCCGGGTCGGGCGGCACCCCCGCGGCGTCCAGGGCCTCGCGGTAGCCGCCGAAACGTTCGCGCAGGCCCTGGTTGTGCGGGGAGCCGCCGACGAACGCGATCCGGCGATGGCCCAGCCGCAGCAGGTGGCTGGTCGCCTGGAGGCCGCCTGCCCAATGGTGGGAGCCGATGCTGACCACCGAGTCGTCGAGAGCGTCGGGCGGGTCGACGGCGATCAGCGCGATGCCGTGCCCGGCGCAGGCCCTGACCACCTCCGGGCCGATGCGGGTGGTGATGACCAGCAGGCCGATGTGGCCCTTGGCGGCGACGGCGTCGACCGGGATTGCCGTGCTGCCGGTGACGAGCGTCGTCGTGACCAGGTCGGCGCCGTGCTCGCGGGCGGCGTCGACCGCGCCTTCGAGCACGCGCAGCGAGTACAGGCTGGTCAGGGTGTCGAAGACCGCCGTGACCACGCGGGTGGTGCGGGGGTCGCGGGCCGTGGTCGGTGCGTAGCCCAGGTCGTGCAGCGCCTGGTCGACCCGCCGGCGGGTGGCGGCGGAGATGCCCGGTCTGCGGTTGAGCACCTTGCTCGCCGTGGCCTTCGAGACGCCCGCCCGCGCGGCCACCTCGTCGAGGGTCGCCCGCTGTTCTCTGCTCACGGACCCGACCCTAGCGACTTGGAAACAATTTCGTAAATCTCAGCACTTGATCATGCTCTGATCAGCGCTTAGGCTCTCAGAAACTGTTTCCCGAAGGGTCGTCATGGTGCTGTTCGGTGCCGCTTACTACCACGAGTACCAGCCGTCGCCGCGCCTGGACGAGGACTTCGCGCTGATGCGGGCGGCCGGGTTCACGGTCATCCGGGTCGGCGAATCGGTCTGGTCCACGTGGGAGCCCGAGGACGACGTCTACGACCTCGAATGGATCACCCCCGTTCTCGACGCCGCGCGGGAGCACGGCATCGGCGTCATCCTCGGCACCCCGACGTACGCGGTCCCGCCCTGGCTGCAGCGCCGCTACCCGGAGATCAACGGTGACGTCGCGACCGGTCGTCCGTTCGGCTGGGGTGCCCGCCAGGAGGCCGACATCACCCACGCGGCCTTCCGCTTCCACGCCGAGCGGGTCGTGCGGCGCATCCTCGAACGGCATGCCACGCACCCGGCGATCATCGGGTTCCAGGTCGACAACGAGCCCGGCAACGTCGTGCTGTTCAACCACGGCGTCTTCGAGCGCTTCCGCGACCGGCTGCGGCACCGCTACGGCAGCGTCGACGAACTGAACCGCGAGTGGGGCCTGACGTACTGGTCGCACAAGCTCAGCGACTGGAGCGACCTGTGGCGCCCCGACGCCAACTCGCTGCCGCAGTACGAGCTGGCCTGGCGGCTGTTCCAGGCGGACCTGACCACCGAGTACATGGCGTGGCAGACCGACATCGTCAACGAGTACGCGGGGGAGCGGTTCGTCACGACCTGCATCTCCTACACCCGCCCGACGATGCGCGACGACGCCGTGGGACAGCTGTTCCCGGTCACCGCGGGCAACCCGTACTTCAAGGCGCAGGACGCGCTCGCGCTGCCCGACACCGAGGTCAAGCCCCAGACCTGGTGGACGCAGGGGACCTGGGCGCTCTATCAGAGCGCCGATTGGATGTACGGCACCAAGCACGCCCCGTTCCTGGTGACCGAGACCGGCGCCCAGTCGATCGGCGGCCCGGAGATGAACCAGCCCGCGTGGCCGGGGCAGCGCCGCCAGAGCGTGTGGGCGCTCATCTCCCGTGGCGCGCGGATGATCGAGTACTGGCACTGGCACACCCTGCACTTCGGGCCCGAGACGTACTGGGGTGGCGTGCTGCCGCACAGTCAGCGCCCGGGGCGTACCTATCGGGAGATCGCGGAGATCGGTGCCGAGCTGAAAGCGCTGGGCGACCGGATCACAGGCCTACGCCCGGACGCGCAGGTCGGTATCCTCTACGACCACGCGAGCAAGTGGAGCATGGGTGCTTCGGGTTTCCTGCCCGGCGGCGACGGCACGCCGGTCGAGGACTCCTACTCGCCCGCGGTCGAGGCGTTCACCCGTGGTGCCTTCGACGCCGGGCTGCAGAGCCGCGTTTACCACGCCAGTGCGCTTACCAGCCACAACCCGGCTTCCGTGGCCGCCGAGCTGCCGGTGTTCGTCGCGGCCGGCTACTACGTGGCCGATGACGCGGTCCTGGAATGGCTGCTCGCCTATGCCGCGGCGGGCGGCCACCTGATCATCGGACCCAGGACGGGGTACGCCGACACCGAGGCCCGGGCCCGCACCGAGGTGGCACCGGGCGGCGGCCTCAGCGACGCGGCCGGCGCGTTCTACGACGAGTACTCCAACCTCGATTCCCCGCTCCCGGTCCGCGCCACCCCGGGTTCACCGCTGGACCTTCCGCCCGGCGCCGCCGCTCTGCAGTGGATCGAGAACTACCAGGCGACCACGGGTACGGTGCTGGCCTCCTACGATCACCCCTTCCACGGCGGGTACGCCGCCGTGACGACCCGCGACCACGGCGCCGGCCGGGTCATCACCGCCGGCCTGATCCCCAGCCCCCAGCTCGGCGCGGCCCTGCTCGGCTGGGCCGCCGGGGCTCCGCAGTGGCAGACCCCGCCCGGCGTCCGGGTGCACTCCGCGGTCAACGCGCGCGGCGAGCGGCTCTGGGTCGTGCAGAACTGGTCCTGGGAGCCGGCGTCGGTGATAGTGCCCCTGACCGGCGAGAACCTGCACACCGGAGACCGGGTCGAGTCGGGCGGCACCCTCGAACTCGGCTCCTGGGATGTCAAGGTGCTGGTCACCGCCACCTGACCGGTCCACCTGGGTAAGGTGACCGGCGTGACCGCCCGCCCCCTCAAACGCCCGCCCGTGCTCGCCGATGTCGCGCGCGCGGCAGGTGTCTCGGTCCCCACGGTCTCCCGGGTGCTCAGCGGAGTTACCCGGGTCAGCGACGACAAGCGCGTCCAGGTGATGCGCGCCATCGAGGAGCTCGGCTACCACCCCAACGCGGCCGCCCGGGCCCTCGTCACCGGGCAGCGCTCGATAATCGGCGTCCTCACCGGCGACACCACCCGCTACGGGTACGCGAGCACGATCCAGGGCATCGAGGAGGCGGCCCGGTCCGCCGGCCTCGTCGTCGCGATCACCGTGGTCGGTGCCGCCGACGAGGATGCGGTCCGGGCCGCTGTCGGCCTGGCACTGGGGCAGCCCCTCGCAGGGGTCATCGTGCTCGAGTTCGACATCCAGGGCAGCCGCGCGCTGGCCGCCCTGCCCGACACCGTCGCCGTGGCCGCGGTGTCCTCGACGGCGGGCAACGGCCGCATCCCGCGCGCGCTCTTCGACGACCACCAGGGCGGCTGGGACGCCACGAACTACCTCCTCGGCCTCGGCCACCGCACGGTCCATCACGTCGCCGTCCCCGGCTCGGGCCGCCCCAGCGGCCGCATGCTCGGCTGGCGGGAGGCCCTGAAGGCAGCGGGCGCCCCGGTGCCCCGCCCCCTGGAAACCGACTGGACCGCCCGCTCCGGCTACGACGCCGCCCTGAGACTGGCCAAGCGCGACGACGTCACCGCCGTCCTGTGCGGCAACGACGAGGTGGCGTTCGGCGTGATCAAAGGCCTGCAGGACGCCGGGTTGCGCGTGCCCGACGACATCAGCGTCGCCGGCTTCGACGACCATCCCCTCGCCCAGCTCTGGACCCCGGCCCTGACCACGATGGCGCAGGACTTCGCGGAGCTGGGCCGCAGCGCGGTCGGCTTCCTCCTGGGCCGTCTCACCGGCGACCAGTTCGAGGCCCCGAGCGCCAACCTGCACCTCGTCGTCCGGGACAGCACCGCCCCGCCCCGCCCCGCAGCGGCCTCCTGACGGACAGCCTCGCGCTCATGACCGACGGCGACTGGAGGGACGGCGGCTTCCGGCAGCGCCGGCCCTCCGCGGAGACTCTGGCCTGGGTCGCGGCGTCGCTGGGCCGGGGCAGCCGCATCGTCGGCTCCCGCCGGATGACCGGTGGCGTCAGCTCCGCGGTGACTCGGCTGACCGTCGAACGAGGTGGCACACGAACGTCCGTCGTACTACGGCAGTACCCCGGCGGCCTGGGCCTGCGGGGGAGCCTGGAGAAGGAGATCGCCAACCTCGGTGTCGTGGCGGGAAGCGGGCTCCCGGTTCCGGGCATCCTGGCTGCCGATGCCGCCGGTGCCTCGACAGGGGGCGCGCCATCGTTACTGATGACCCGGTTGCCGGGGCAGGTTCACCTCAACCCCGCGGAACCTCGATCATGGTTGACGAGGATCGCGGAGATCGCCGTGTTACTGCACTCCCTCGATCTCCCCGCGACGACGTTCAGACCCTGGACGCATTCCTGGATCGCTCCCCGGGACGGGTTCCAAGTGCCGGCCGGCGCCCAGAAACCGGCCGTGTGGCAGGCGGCATTCGCTGCCATGGCGGCGCCCCCGCCGAAAGACACCGCGGTCTTTCTGCACTGCGATCTCCTGCCCGTCAACCTGCTCTGGTCACGCGGGAGGATCACCGGACTGACCGACTGGAACTCCATCCACCGGGGGCCACGCGCGATCGACGTCGGGCACTGCCGTCGATACCTGGCGGCGCTCTACTCATCCGAGTGGTCGGAGCAACTCCGCTCACTCTACGAGTCGATCGCCGGCGTGACCCTCGATCCCTGGTGGGACCTGTACGCCCTGCTGCACTACGACGACAGCGCACCGAAGTGGATCCGCGCCCAGGTCGCCGGGCGCCGCCCCGTCGACGTGCCCGGCATGACCTCCCGGGTCGAGGTCGCCGTCGAAACAGCACTACGGCGCCTCGGCTAGCTCAGTCCGGGTGGATCACCCTTGCCGCAGTCCATGCCAAGAGGCTGAAAGTTGCGCTGGACGCCCGGATACGAGAACTTTCTGCGGTGGGGCTCCTCAAAACCGGCCAATCGCGTCTGACGTGAAGAACGTACGTTTTCCAGCCAGACGTGATTGGCCCACGCTTGACACCTGACGCCGCAGCAGGTTGCGGCACAGCCGGTTTCGGCGCAACTTCGTGCCCGTGGCCAGCTCCTGCCACCCTCGCCGCCTACTGCGAACTGATCAAAGACTCAGGACACTAGCCGAGCGAGATCTGCGAGGAGCGCGACGGGACGGCGTCGAGGGCCGCCAGGGTTTCCGCGTCGAACGTGATTGCGCCGGCGGCGATGTTCGCGTCGAGGTGGTCGAGGTCGGCGGTGCCCGGGATCAGGTGGACGTTCGGGGCGTGGTGCAGCAGCCAGGCGAGGCCGATCTGGGCCGGTGTGACGCCGAGGCGGGCTGCGGTCTGCAGCACGACCGGTTCGTCGGTGACCTTGGGCATGCCGGGGAAGGCGCCGCCGAGGGGGAAGAACGGGACCCAGGCGATGTTCTCGGCGGTGCAGAGCTCGAGCAGCTTCTCGTCGTCGCGGGCCACGAGGCTGTAGGCGTTCTGGACGCAGGCGATCGCGGCAGGGAGGGCGCGCTGCAGGACGTCGAGGGTGACGCCGCTGAGGCCGATGGCGCCGATTTTGCCCTCGTCGCGCAGGGCGGTCATCACCGCGAGCTGGTCGTCGAGGTCGACGAGCTGGTCACCGGTGGCCCTGACGCCGGGGCCGCCGTCGGTGCGGCGCAGGTTGACCAGCGGGATCGTGTCGGTGCCGAGGCTGCGGAGGTTGGCCTCGACGCTGGCCCGCAGTTGCTCGGGGCGCTGGGCGAGTTTCAGCGGGACCGGGCCGTCCGGGTCGGGGTCGGCGCCGACCTTGCTGACGACGATCACGTTGTCGCCGTCGCGCAGGGTTCGGCGGATCACGTCGTTGGCGTAGCCGAAGCCGTAGAACTCGGCGGTGTCGACGTGGTTGACGCCGAGGTCGATCGCGTAACGCAGCACGGCGATCGACCGGTCCTTGTCGGCGAGGCGGGGCAGCTGCATCGCGCCGAATCCGACTCGGGCAGCGGGGTGGCCCGCGAGGGGTGCGGTGCCGCCGGGGGAGGCGTTCATTGTGGACTCACTCTCAGGTCGAGGGCTCTGCTGAGGATCTCGGATTGGAACTGGGCCACCAGGGGGCCGACCATATGGACGGCGCGTTCCTGGGCGGCCGTCCGGGTGGTGTCCTGGGTCTTGATCAGCCAGGTGGTGGCGTAGTCCTGGAGCAGGGCACACAGGCCGTCGAACATTGCGGCCAGGACGGCCCGCACACCCGGGTCGACGGTCGCCGCGGCCCAGGTCTGCACCGCCACGCGGGCCTTCTCGGGGCTCATCAGGGCGACCAGGCGGGCCGGCAGCTCGTCGGGGTGCGGCGGGGGATCCTGCGCGGCCCACTCCTGCAGGACGGTGCTCTTGCGGTCGAGCACCTGGCCGGTCACCGCGGTGACCAGGTCGGCCTTGTTGCGGTAGTGGGCGTAGATGGAGCCGGCGGAGAGCCCTGACTCGGCCACGATGTCCGCGATCGAGGTGCGGTCGAGGCCGTTGCGGGCGAAGCACCGCATGGCGGCGTCGGCGATCTGGTCGCGCCGCATGTCGCGCCGGGCCTCGGTGAGCCTGGGCATGACCCTCCTCGAGCCAACAAACGTAATAGCCATTCTCGTTGTGACTCTACAACAAGAACGAACGTTACGTTTGTGACCGCCAGTGGCGGCCCTGAGGAGGTGGGGGTCACAAGAGAGGCGACGCAGGTCACGGGGTGGCGTGATGAAAACGTTATCGGGCGACTTCCGGAAAAACTCTTGTAACAAAGTCTGATAAACGTTTTCATGGGCCTGTAGGCACGCTGACCTGCCTCTCGGTCGAAGGGTTGTCATGACGAGCACGTTCATTCACTGGTCTCCCGGCGCACTGAGCCTGGTCGTGGAGACCCCCGCGGACGCCCCGGCCCGGATCGCGGCGCTGGGCACCGCGGCGGCCGGCCCCGATCCGCAGCACCGGCTCCAGCCACTCGTGGAGGTGCTGACCCTGGGGGAGGGCCACTCGCTCTCCAACCTGCGGTTCAGCAACACCGCCGTCGGCAACCGGTTGCGCTACACCGGTTCCGACCGGACCGACGGTGAGCTGCGGATCCGCCAGCGCGACCCGCAGACCGGCATCGAGGTGACCTCGGTGTTCCAGGCCGAGGCGGCGATCGCGGCGTTCCGCACCTGGACCGAGGTCGAGAACACCGGCACCGCACCGCGGATCCTGCAGATGGTCTCCTCGTTCGCCGCCGAGAGCCCTGCCGAGAGCCCTGCCGAGAGCCCCGCCGAGACCGGCGATGATCCGGCCGACATGGTGCTGATGCGGGCCCGGGCCGACTGGTGCGCCGAGGGCCGCTGGGTCACGATCCCGCTGCGCGGCGCCGACGGGCTCGCCGACATCAACAGCGTGCTGCACGGCCACGACGGGCGGGGCTCGCACGTCACGGCGGTCAAGAGCACCTGGTCGTCGGGGGAGTTCGTGCCGGTGGGGGTGCTGGCCGATACGCGTACGGGCAGAGCCTGGGCCTGGCAGATAGAGCACAACGGCGCGTGGCGCTGGGAGGTCGACGGCCGCCGGGACGCGCCGGACGCATACGCGCTGATCGTCACCGGCCCCACCGACGGCGACCACCAGTGGGCCACCCGCCTGGCCCCCGGCGAGCGTTTCGTCAGCGTCCCCGTCTCGGTGGCGGTCTCCGACGAGGGCTACCAGGGCGCGATCGCGGCCCTGACCCACCAGCGCCGGGCGAGCAGGCGGCCGCACGCCGCCGATGCGGGCCTGCCGCTGATCTTCAACGACTACATGAACACGCTGATGGGCGATCCGACCACGGAACGCCTGCTGCCCCTGATCGACGCCGCCGCGGCGATCGGCGCGGAGTACTTCTGCATCGACGCCGGCTGGTACGACGACGGCGGGCACTGGTGGGACAGCGTCGGCGAGTGGGAGCCGTCGACCGGCCGGTTCCCCGACGGCGGTCTGCGCAAGGTCCTCGACCACATCCGGGCCGCGGGCATGCAGCCCGGCCTGTGGCTCGAGCCCGAGGTGGTCGGCGTCCGCAGCCCGATCGCGGACAAGCTGCCCGCGGAGGCGTTTCTCAGCCGCCACGGCGAACGGGTCGTCGAGCATTCCCGCTATCTGCTCGACCTGCGGCACCCGGCGGCCCGCGCGCACCTCGACGAGGTGGTGGACCGGCTGGTCAACGACTACGGCGCGCGCTACTTCAAGCTCGACTACAACGTGACCCCCGGGCCCGGCACCGACCGCGACGCGCTGCAGCCCGGCGAGGGCCTGCTCGACCACAACCGGGCGCACCTCGAGTGGCTCGACGGCGTGCTCGACCGGCACCCCGACGTGATCTTCGAGAACTGCGCGTCCGGTGCCATGCGGGCCGACTACGCGCTGCTGTCGCGGTTGCAGCTGCAGTCGACCTCGGATCAGCAGGACTTCCGGCTGTACGCGGCGATCGCGGCGGCGGCGCCCGCGACGATGCTGCCCGAGCAGGCCGGTAACTGGGCCTATCCCGAGGCGGGCCAGTCCGACGAGGAGATCGCGTTCACGATGGTGAACGGGCTGGCCGGGCGGCTCTACCTCTCCGGCTACCTGAACCAGATGGGCGAGCGCGAGGTGTCCCTGATCCGCGACGCGGTGCGGGTGCACCAGCGGATCCGCGGCGACGTCGCCCGCTCGGTGCCGTTCTGGCCGGTCGGGCTGCCCGAATGGGAGGACGACCTGGTGGTGCTGGGTCTGCGTACCCCGGAGTGCACCTACCTGGCCGTGTGGTGGCGCGGCGATGCCCCCACGGTGAAGACCCTCGACCTCACCCACGAAAAAGGCGGCGCGCTCGTTGTGCGTACCGAATATCCCGAGAGTTTGACCGACTGGGACCCGCAGTGGGACGCCCAGGCCGGACGTCTGACGTTTTCCCCGGGGGCCGGACCGGCCGCCCGTCTGTTCCGCCTCGACCCGATCTCGGACTTGGAGAACCAGCTATGAGTGCATCACGTCTTTACCGGGCCGCGATCGCGGCCGCGGGCGTCGCCGCGCTGCTGGCCGGCTGCTCGGCGGGCAACCCGGAGACCCCCAGCGGCTCGGACGCCGCCGTCACCTGGCCCGACCCGACGGCGAGCCTGTCCGGCGTGACCCTGACCTACTGGACCGCCACGCAGACCGCGACCATGGCCGACTCCGTGATCAAGGCCTTCGAGGAGAAGACCGGGGCGAAGATCAACAAGGTCATCATCCCGGATGTGTACGAGACCAACGCGCCGACCAAGCTCGCCACCGGCGCCAAGCCCGACCTGGCCACGTGGCAGCCGACCGGGAGTGAGCTGGCCCTGCTCAAGCCCGCGACCGGCCTTCAGGTGCTCGACGGCGCCCCCTGGCTGGCGCAGCAGACACCGGCGGTGCAGCAGCTCGGCCTGGTCGACGGCAAGCACTACGCCGCGTTCGTCAACGTGCCCTCCACGCTCGGCATCTTCTACAACAAGGAGGCCTTCGCCAAGGCCGGCATCACGGCCGACCCGAAGAACTTCCAGGAGCTGCTCACCGATGCCGGCAAGATCAAGGCGACGGGTACGGCACCCTTCTTCGGCGCCGCCGGTGACCAGTGGCCGACCCAGTGGTGGCCGCAGGTGCTGCTCGCCGAGCAGTCCAAGGCCGGCCTGTGGGACAAGGTGAACAGCAACAAGGAGAAGTTCACCGACCCGACGATCCTCGACGCGATCACCACGTTCAAGAAGATGAACGACGACGGCCTGTTCAACGCCGACAACAAGACCTCGAAGTACACCGAGTCCGGCCCGGCGCTGCTCAGCGGCAAGGCCGCCATGGTGCTGCAGCTGACCTCCTTCACGTCGCTGCTGCAGTCGACCGCCGACACGGCCACGATCAACAGCAAGATCGGCTGGTTCCCGATCTCCAAGGACGGCACCACCGCCACCGTGGTGCCCGGCGGCGACAACGCGCTGGTCGCGATGAAGACCGGCGACGCGAAGCGCGAGGCCGCGGCCCGCCAGTTCCTCGAGTTCTGGCTGCAGACCGGCTACGCCGACTACATCAAGCAGGCCAACGCCGTCTCGATCGAGCCGTCCGTGGAGAGCCCCGCCACCGTGCCCGACGTCGCCAAGGCCGCCTCGGCCGCCCTGGACGGCGCCGCCGGGTCGATGCAGCAGAACGCCGCTGTCAACCCCGACTTCTATGTCAACCTGGCGAACATGGTCAACGGCACGATGACCCCGCAGCAGGTCGCCTCCACCACCCAGGCGCAGTTCGCCCAGCTGGCCCAGGCCCTCGGGGTCGAAGGGTTCTGACAATGACAGCCACCACCTCCGCCGCGCCGGTGTCCGCACCGGCGCGGCGCGAGCCGGAGCGCAAGGTGCGCCACTCGCGGGCCGCGGGGCTCTACCCCACGTGGTTCCTGGCCCCCGCCTTCGCCATCCTGCTCGTCTTCTTCTTCGTCCCGACCCTGTTCAACTTCATCTACGCGTTCACGAACTGGTCGGCGTTCCACAACGACATCGCGGGCGTGGGCCTCGCCAACTTCCGCGCCGTCCTGAGCAACGGCGCGCTGGTGTCCTCGCTCGGGATCACCGTCGTGTACGCCGTCCTCGTCGCCATCATGCAGAACGGCTTCGGTCTCGGCCTGGCCCTGCTGCTCGAACGCGACACCCGGCTCAACCGGTTCGCCCGGGTCATCGTCTTCCTGCCCGTGCTGATGTCCGCGCTCGCCGTCGGCTACATCTTCCAGGCCCTGCTCAAGCCGGACGGCGCCCTCAACGGCCTGCTCGGCGGGATCAGCGGGCATCCGGTGACGATCCCGTGGCTCGGCAGCACGACCTGGACCATCGTCGTGGTCGCGTTCGTCAACTCCTGGAAGTGGATGGGGCTGGCGATGGTCATCTACCTGGCCGGCCTCAAGACCATCTCCGAGGACGTCCTGGAGGCGGCCCGCATCGACGGCGCCGGGGTGTGGAAGACGTTCCGCGACATCCGCTTCCCGCTGCTGGCCCCCGCGATCACGTTCAACGTGGCGACGGCGCTGCTCGGCTCGTTCAACGGCTTCGACACGATCCTGTCCACCACCGGTGGTGGACCGGCGCAGAAGACCGAGGTCCTCGACATCTACATCTTCAAGGTCTACGGCAACGGCCTGTTCGCCCAGGCCACCACGATGAGCCTGGTGTTGTTCCTGGTGGTCACCGTGCTGGCCTTCCCGGTCATCGGCTACCTGCGCAAGAGGGAGCGTGTGCTGTGAACGGCTCCGCGTTGTGGAAGCGCGTACTCCAGCCGGCCGTGGTGGTGATCCTGCTGGTCGTCGTGATCGGCATCCCGCTCTACCTGGCGCTGGTCACCTCGGCGAAGTCGCAGGGCGAGGCGAACATCCCCGACCTGTCGCTGCCGTCGTCGTGGCACCTCGCCGACAACTACTCCAAGGCGTTCACGCAGGGCGACGTGCCGTGGGCGCTGTTCGGGAGCCTGCTGGTGATGGTGCCGGCGGTCGTGGGCGTGCTCGTCTTCGGATCGCTCGCCTCATGGGTGCTGGCGCGCCGCTCCGGGCGTACGGTGTCAATTCTGTACTCGGCCGCGATCAGCGGCATCATCCTGCCGCCCGCGGTGGTGACCATCGTCCTGCTGCTGCGTCAGCTCGGCCTGGCCAGCACCCCGTTCGGCATGATGTGCGTCTACATGGGCATGTACATGTCGCTGGTCATCTTCTTCATCACCGGCTTCATCCGCACGATCCCCCTGGAGCTCGAGGAAGCGGCCCGCATCGACGGCGCCAAACCTCTGATGATCTTCGTACGCGTGATCCTGCCGCTGCTGCGTCCCGTGATCGCCACCGCCACGATCCTGATCTGCCTCTACATCTGGAACGACGTCTTCTACTCGTTCTTCGTCCTCGGCGGCGGAAGCGTCACCACGCTGCCCCTCAACCTGTACTCGGTGGCCAGCAGCAACCTCTACCAGAACAACTGGAACCTCGTCTTCGCCTACGTGGTCCTGATGAGCCTGCCGCTGGTCGTCATCTTCACGTTCGCCCAGCGCCGCATCATCTCCGGCATCACCGGCGGCGCCGTCAAGTAGCTCCCGTTGTGGAAACCCGCAGGTCCGGTCGGTGCACCTCGGCACAATGGACAGGTGGAAACCTTCGACGTCGTCATCGTGGGCAGCGGTCACAACGCCCTTGTCACCGCCGCGTATCTGACCCGGGCCGGTCGCTCGGTGCTCGTGCTGGAACGCAACGACCGGCCCGGTGGCCTGGTCCGCACCGAGGAGCTGACGGTGCCGGGCTTCCACCACGACGTCTACTCCAGTGCGCACCCGTTGCTGCTCGCCGGCCCGGTCTACGCGGATCTCGGGCCGCAGCTCGAGGCGCGGGGCCTGACCTATGTGAACACCGACCTGCCGAGCGGGGTGTCGTTCCCCGACGGGCGGACCGCCGTCGTGCACCGCGACATGGACGCGATGGTGAACGAGGCCGACCGGCTCGCACCCGGTGACGGTACGGTGTTCGCGGACATGCTGACGTCGTTCGCTCCGTACGCCGGGGACCTGTTCGGGCTCTTCCAGCAGGACCTGACCGCCCCGGGCGCCGCCGACACCGTGCGCCGGTTGTTCGGCGGGATGACGCCGTTGACGGGTCTGCTGTTCGACTCCGCGCGTACCGTCGTCGGTCGTTTCCGGTCCCCGGAACTGCGCGCCATGCTCGCGCACTGGGTGATGCACATGGGCCGCACCCCCGACGCCGCCGACAGCGGCCTCTGGGTCATCCTCATGACCCAGGCGATGATGATGGCCGGCATGCCCATCCCGGTCGGCGGCAGCCAGGCCCTCACCGACGCGCTCGCCCGGATCGTCACCGACGGCGGCGGCCGGATCGAGACCGGCGCCGAGGTCACCCGGATCCACGTCACCGGCGGGCGGGCCACGGCCGTCGAGACCGCGGCGGGGGAGCGCTACACCGCCCGGCAGGCAGTCGTCGCGGGAACCGGCCCGGACCAGCTCTACCTGCACCTGCTCGACCCCGCCGACGTCCCGGCGTCGCTGCGCACCCAGGCCACCGGCTACCGTTACGGCCGCGGGTGCGTCCAGATCCAGTTCGCACTCAGTACGCCGCCAGCGTGGCCCGACAGCCGCTTCGCCACGATCGGCCAGCCGCACCTCACGAACGGCCTCGACGCGACCACCGTCGCCGTCGCCCAGGCCACCGCCGGCCTGCTCCCCGCCGACCCGACGTTCACCGTCGACTGCCCGACCGCCCTCGACCCGAGCCGCGCACCCCAGGGCCGGGCCATCCTGCGCGCCCAGCTCCTGGAGATGCCGATCCGGCCCACCGGCGACGCCCTGGGCACCATCGACGTCGGCGACGGCACCTGGAGCAAGGACCTCACCGAACGCGTCGTCGAACGCACCCTCGACACCATCGACAAGCACATCCCCGGCGTACGCGGCACCGTGCTCGCCCACGCCACGGTCACGCCCGACGACCTGGCGGGCTTCAACCCCAACTGCGGCCCGGGCGATCCGTACGGCGGCGCCAACGACCTCGCCCAGAGCTACCTCCTGCGCCCGCTGCCGGGCCACGCCTCCCACCGCAGCCCCATCGACGGGCTGTTCATGGTGGGCGCGGCCACGTGGCCCGGCCACGGCATCAGCGGAGCCTCGGGCTACATCGTCGCCCAGCAACTCCTCGCTGATCGGTGACTACGCGCTGAACCGGGTCCGGCGGCGTCGTGCCAGGACGAAACCGGCGAGTCCGGCGATCACCAGCAGCACCCCGGCTCCCGCGACGACCACGGTGCGGGAGCCGGTGATCGGCAGACTCCCACCGGCCTCCCCGTCATCGCCACCACCGCCCGGTGCCGGGGCCGGTGACGTCGTCGGGGAGCTGCTCGGCGGATCCGGGGTCGGAGGCCAGAAGAGCATCACAAAACCGGTCGATCTGCTCACGGTGCCGACGAGGTCCGCCGCCCCGCTCGTGAGCGTGAAGGCCGCCGCGGTGCCTTTCGTGGCGGTGGTGTTCTCGATGGCGTCTATGCCCGCCAGCTTCGCGATGCCGCCTTTGTCGTCCGCCCACTCCTTGCTCACCCAGTGGAAGCGCAGGTCCTTGCCGTAGTCGCCGACGAGGTACGGTGCGACTGTGGTGCCGATGGCGCCGTCGACCCGCAGCGTGGCTCCGGGAGCCAGATCGGTGTCGAACGAGCACCACGCGGAGTCCGGCTTCTCCTCCAGCGTGAACCAGCAGTTGTCGCCGAGCCGGATGAACTTCAGCCCGTTGTCCGACAGCCGCACGTCGAGGACGAGCCCGTGCACGGTTTCGCTGCCGAGATTACGGACACCCAGCGTTCCCGGTAGCGGCTGGCCCGGGCCGACGTTGTAGGACCACCGGGGGTTGTCGTTCTGGGACTTCTTCTCGTGCATCGCGAGGAGCTCCGCGCTGTCCGGCCCGGACGGCGGGATCGGCGGCAGAGCCGTCGGCGTGGGGCCTGTGGCCGGCCCGACGCCGTTGTGGATGATGCCTTCGGAGATGGAGGAGCCGATCCGTGGTGAGCCGGGCTCCAGGACCAGGGTGCCCTGGTCGCCCCGGACGGCGTCGGCACCGGCGAGGGCTTCGAGTCCGCCCTTCGAGTCCGCCCATTCCTTGCTGGACCAGTCGAAGAACGTCGACTTGGTCCGGTGGGCCGGGTCCGGCTCGGGGACGGCCCCGTAGACCGGCCCCTTCAGCGCCAGCACCTGTCCCGCCGCGATCGTGTCGGCGAACTCGCACCAGGCCGAGCCGTCCGTGGTGAAGACGCAGTTGTCGTACTTCCGGGGGAACCGCAGGTTCTCATCCCTGAGGTTGATCTCGACGACGAGCCCCGGAATCGCCGTGGTGCCCCTGTTCCGCACCCCGATCACCGCCCGCGACACGTATCCGGCCCGCATCGAGGAGCCTTCGGGCTTCCCGCTCTCGACGGAGTATTCGGTTGCATCCTCCAGCGCGCCCTTGGCGGGCGCGGCATACGCCACGACGGGCACCGCGGCGACGGCAGCCGCGAGCGCAGCCAGCCCCGCCGCGGCACGATATATGAATCCGTTCTTCATTTTCTGTTCCCCCGGGATCGTTACGGTCGCAACACCTTACAGAACCCGGGTCCATCATGGAGTCCCGCTGCGCCGGCCCTGGTGATCGCGGCCGCCACGCTCTGCGCCACCCGATCCCGGCCGGAGCCACGGGCCCGCACCCTTTACGCTCGCACCATGGCCTATGACGAAGATCTCGCCCATCGGGTGCGGGCCCTGCTCGGCGGCGAGCGAGGTGTCGACGAGAAGCGCATGTTCGGCGGTCTCGCCATGCTGATCGGGGGCCGGATGGCCGTCGCCGTGCGCGGTGTCGGCGGCTTGATGGTCCGCGTCGACCCCGCCGAGCTCGACGGCTACTGCACCGAGCCCGGAGCCTCGCCCACCGTCATGCGCGACACCCCGATGAAGGGGTGGATCACCGTGACATCCGAGGCGTGCGAGGACGACGAGGCCCTGGCCCGCTGGGTGGGGCGCGGCACGGCGTACGTGCGAAGCCTTCGTGCTTGAAGCCATCACGGCAGCCACCGAGCGCCTACTGCGGACCGCGACGGCGTTCTCGGACGCGGACGTCCGGCAGCCGTCGCTGCTGCCCGGCCGGACCCGCGGGCATGTGCTGACCCACGTCGCCCGCAACGCCGACGGCGGCACCCGCCTGCTGACCTGGGCCCGGACGGGCGTCGAAACCCCGGAGTACCCCAGCATGGCGGCCCGCGCCGAGGAGATCGAAGCGGGCCACCATCGGCGACCTGCCCCCGGTGCCCTTCCTCTACTGAGATGGTCCGGGAGCCGTGCGGACGGAGAGCAGGGCGTCGATCATGTCGCGCAGGGGGCCGACCAGGTCTTCCTTGGTGGCCGAGGCGAGGGGTTCCAGGCCCTGCAGCCGCATCAGGAGCATGCCCGTGGTGGCGGCGAGGACGATGTTCGCCCGGAGCACCATCTGCGGGTCAACGTCGGGGTCGGCGCCGGTTGCGGCTGCCAGTTTGGCGCCGTAGCCGCGCAGGACGTCGAGCCGGATCTCGTCGGCTCGCACATCACCCGATGACCGGAGCAACAGCAGCAACATCGGGTCCGGGGTGCCGGTCCGGTCGGAGTCGCCGATCCGGGCGGCGATGGCCTCGGCGATGCGTTCCAGGGGGACATTGTCGGCGCGGCGCCGGAATTCGTCCGCGGCCAGCGTCAGGCACGCCGAGAACAGGCCCTCCTTCGACTCGAAATACCGGCTGACCAGGGCGATGTTGACGCCGGCGTCGTCGGCGATCTCGCGCAGTGTGGTGGCTGCGTAGCCGTTGTGGGCGAACCGCTGCCGCGCGGCGTCCAGCAGCAGCTGGCGGGTGCGGGCCGCGTTGCGCCGGCGGGGCTCGGTCATGGGGTGGCCGCCAGTTTCTTCAGCGCCTCGGCGGCGCCGGTGGTGAGGGGGTCGCCGTGGCCGGGCAGGATCGTGGTGACCGGCAGGGCTGACAGTTTGCGTACGGACAGCGCCGCCTGCCCGGGATCCGCGGTGTACTGAGGGTCCGCGCCGGCCAGCCCGTCCGTGGTGCGCAACGCGTCACCGGCCACGAGGGTGCCGGTGGACGGGTCGAACACGCTGATGTGCCCGGCGGTGTGTCCGGGCGTACCGATGATCTGCAGCCCGAAGACCTCGTCGCCGTCCTTGAGCCCGACCGGTGACTTCGCCGCCTTGATCCCGGCGACATCCGCGACCCCGGCGTAGAACACGGCGTTGACCTGCGGTTCCACCCCGGCCAGCCCGCCCGCGTGGTCGCCGTGGTTGTGGGTGAGGATGACGTGCTTGACCTCGCCCCAGCCGCTGCCGGCAGCCGTGAGCGCCGAGCCGATCGCGTCGGCCGAGCCCGCGGTGCCGAGGTCGACCACCGCCGCCTCGTTCCCGCGGATCAGCAGATAGGCCGACACGAAACTCAGGTTGACCCGCTGCCAGCCACCGGTGCCGCCGCTGCTGCTGCTGCTGCTGCTCGGTGCGGGCGCTGCGTTCTCCGGCTTCTCGGAGCAGCTGCCGAGCAACGCGACGCCCAGGACTCCGGAACCGGCGGTGAACAGGAGCCGACGGCGGGTGATCATGTCACCGAGTTTACGGCGTGCCGCGGGTTTTCCCCGCAACTGGCGGCCCGCCATCGCTGAACAGCGGCTGTATCGTGTGCCGCACGAGCGGGATGACAGATCGGGGTGACGACGGTGGCCCGACCTGTTCCGGCGCAGGTTCTCGACCCCGCCCGCCTCGCCGCGGTCCGCCGGACGGGGCTGCTCGACACCGGCGCCGAGGAGCCGTTCGACCGGCTCACCGGGCTGACCGCGACGCTGCTGGAGACCCCCTTCGCGTTCGTGACGCTGGTCGACGAGAGCCGCTCGTTCTGGAAGAGCTGCATCGGGATCACCGCCACCGACCCGGCGGACCGGCAGAACACCGTCGAGCAGTCCTTCTGCCAGTACGTCATCGGCGCCGCGGCCGAGGTCATCATCGAGGACGCCCGGACCGACGCGCGGACGTACGACAATCCGTCGATCGACCTGATGGGTGTGGTGGCCTGGGCCGGCTTCCCGGTCTTCTCCGCCGACGGTCACGTCCTGGGCAGCTTCTGCGCCGTCGACACCGTGCCCCGCAGGTGGACCGCCCACGACGTCGAGGTGCTGCGGACCATGTCCCGGGCCGCCGCCGGGGAGATCGCCCTGCGCACGGCGCTGGAGGACGCGCAGAGCGCCGCCGACCGGGCCGAACGGTCGGCGCAGAAGGCGAACGCGCTGGCCCGGACCCTGCAGGAGAGCCTGTTGCCGGTGACGCTGCCGGAGATCCCCGGTGTCCAGGTCGCCGCCCGCTACCGGCGCGGCGCCGGGGGCGACGAGGTGCTCGGCGACTTTTACGACGTCTTCGCCTCCACCGGGGACAGCTGGTCCGCGGTAGTCGGCGACGTGTGCGGCAAGGGGCCGTTGGCGGCACGGGCGACTGCCCTCGCCCGCTACACCCTGCGGGCGGCGGCTGCCCGCTGTGCGGTGCCGAGCCGCAATCTGGCCACCCTGAACACCGCGCTGCGGGAGTGGGTGACGGTCGACAAGCCGTACCTCACCGCGGTTTACGCGACCCTGCGCCCGCACCCGCGGGGCTTCAGCGTCCGGGTCAGCTGCGGCGGCCATGACGCGGCCCTGATCCGGCGCGCCGACGGCACGGTCCGTGCATTGGGGCGGCACGGCCTGATCCTGGGCTGGCTCGACAACCCGCCCCTGCGTGACCAGCGTACGGTCCTGCACCCGGGCGACAGCCTGCTGCTCTACACCGACGGCGTGACCGAGGCCCGCCGCCCGTACGACCAGGAGTTCTTCGGTATCGACCGGCTGTGTCACCTGCTCGCGCAGACCCCTGCCAGGGACGCGGAAACCCTGGCCACGGCCATCGAGACCGCGGTGGCCGGGCACAGCGACGGCCGCGCCGGCGACGACACGGCGATCCTGGTCCTGCACATCCCCGCCTGAGAGCCGGGTCTTTGCCCCGGAGCGATACCACCGCGGCGTCCCGTCCACCTTGAAGTCAGCGAGCATTGGACGTTCAGAGGACGGGGCGGGAAAATCTCTGTACTGGCTCGCAACCGGCGTCTGCATCGCGATCGGCCAGATCAGCACCGAGCTCTTCTCGATCCACTGGCTCGAATGGCTGCTCGACGGCGTCGGTGTCGTCCTGAATGCCGCGTCGATCGGTGACGGGTTCCGCGGCCTTGCCGGGCGCGTACCACGTTTGAAGTAGAAGGTTGACCGCGTTCGGATGACGCGCCGGGGCCTTCGAGGGTGCATGCTCGTTCACGTGCTCCAGCAATCGCAGAGAACGGTCGCGGTGGTCCGCATCGGAGCGGGCGGTGATTTGCGCGCCCTGCCGGCGGCGACGAGTGGGACCGCGCGGCACGTGGTCGTGGATCTCTCGTCCGTGCGTACGGTCGATGCCGAAGGCCTGGCCCTGCTGGTCCGCGTGCGGCAGAAGGTCCGGCAGGATCATGGTGGGTGGTTGTGCCTGGCCGCGCCGTCGCGCCTGGTCCTCACGGTGCTGCACACCATGCGGCTGGAACGCGCGTTCCCCACCTTCGCCGACACCCCGGCCGCGCTCGCCTGGCTGCGCAGGGACGGCGAGACCGAGGCACCCCCGCCCCTGTGGACCGGGCTAGCCGATGCTCAGCAGGAGCTGCCGGGTCGGGGGCTCGGTGAGCGCCGCGACGGTGATCGGGTCAAGGGTGACGTAGAAAGCTTCCTGCGCCCGGCGTAGGGCTCCGCGCAGCCGGCACCCGCTGCGCAACGGGCAGGGGGCGGCCGGGTCGCCGTCGCAGTCGACGACCTCCGTGGCGCCCTCGAAGTCGCGCACGATCGCGCCGATCGACGCCGCAGCGGCCGTGGGGGAGAGGCGAAGGCCCCCGTTACGCCCGCGGACGGTGTCGAGCAGCCCCAGGTGCTGCAGGCGCTGGACCACCTTGGCCAGGTGGTGCCGGGGCACGTCGAGCGATGCGGCCAGCCCGTCGATGGTGAGCAGGCCGTCGTGGGTCGCGCCCATCATCAGGATGCGCAGGCCGATGTCGGTGGAGCGGTTCAGTCGCACGGTTTTACCCTACGCGAAGAGGCATGTGATACTCCTGTTTCACTTCTGCCCTGAGGACTTCAATGCTTCGCTGGTCGCTCCGCATTCTCGCCGCGTTCCTGACCCTGATCGTGCTGGCCGTCGGCACGATCTACGTCTGGCCACTGGGCAGCGACCACCTCACCCACGCGGACGCCGCCACGCTGTCCTTCACGGACGCGCAGGCCAGGGCGACCCAGGAGGTCACCCGGGACACCGGCGACGCGACGGTCCAGCCGGAATGCCGGACCAAGGCCCTGATTCACGAGAACCGTACGCCCGGAGCCGTCCTGATGCTCCACGGCTACACCGACTGCCCCGTCCAGTTCGGCGCCCTCGCCCAGCTCTACTACGACCAGGGCTACAACGTTTTCGTGCCCCGCGCTCCCCGCCACGGCGTCACCGACCTCAACGCCCACACCGGCCTGCACGCCGATGAGCTCGTGGACTACGCCGACGACGCGCTGACCGTGACGGCCGGCCTGGGTGACGAGGCCGGCGTGGTCGGCATCTCCGGTGGCGGCGTCCTGGCCACCTGGCTCGCCGATTACCGCCCGGACGCGGTCGCGCGCCTGCTCACGCTCTCACCGTTCTACTCCCCGGCCGCGTCCCAGGCCCCGAGCTGGCAGATCAAACCGCTGATGGTGCTCTACGGGAACAGGTTGCTGCCGGATCACATCAACAGCCAGGGCTTCTCGTACGCCGCCCTGTCGCAGTACCTCCGGATCGCGCGCAACTACCCGAAGAACCCCCGCAACGCCTCCCTCAAGTCGGTCGCCGTGGTGACCTCGGCCGGCGACACGTACATCGACCTGACCCGTGCCACCGCGATCCCCGGCGACCTGGCCAGGGCGAACGGCCTGAAGCTCGCGGCGTACGAGATCCCCGGTTCCTGGAACGTCGGCCACGACACCGCCGACCCCGCGGGCCTGGGCACGCACGCCGCCGAACTCCAGCGCGCCTACCTCGATCTCTACGAGGGCAGAACCCCGGCATTGCCGTAGTACGCCCCCGGGCCGTGCTTACGCTTGAAGTGCCGCTCCTGCAGATGCGCCGGGGTGCTCGCGTTCGGGTTCAGCGCCAGCGTCTTGAGCGCCATCTCGGCGACCTTCTCGATGATGATCGCGTACTCGATCGACTTCACCGGCGTAGCACCCCAGGTGAACGGGCCGTGGTTGGCAGCCAGCGCTCCCGGCATGCCAACCGCGTCCTCGTCCCCGCCGACCAGCTCGATGAGCGCCTTCCCGGTGTTCAACTCGTAATCGGTCGCGCACTCCTCGGGCGTCAACTGCCGCGCCACCCCGACCGGCCCGCTGAACGAGTCGGCATGCGTCGTCCCCAGCACCGGGATGTCGAGCCCGGCCTGGGCGAACGCCACCGCGTTCGTCGAATGGGTGTGCGTCACCCCGCCGATCGACGACCACTGCAGGTAGAACGCCCGGTGGGTCTCGCTGTCCACCGACGGCCGGAGCTCCCCGCCCAGCACCTTCCCGGTCGCCAGGTCCACCGGGACCAGCATCTCCTCGGTCAGCTCCGAGTAGGCCACCCCGGAGGGCTTGATCAGGTAAAGCCCCGCCTCACGGTCCACGCCGCTGACGTTTCCCCAGGTCAGGGCGGCAAGACCCGCCTCGGGAATCATGAGATTGGCGCGAAGCACCGCCTGCCGAAGCGCACTGGATCCGTAACTGCTCATGGCGGGATGTTAACGCTCACACGCGCGGAACGCTCCCGATGGCATCACCTGAATTCGCAGAGATCGCGTGTCTTCGATGCCTATGCGGTGGATCTAGAGGCAGTAGCCTGTGATGTATGGACATGCTTCGACGTGTGCGCAGGGCGACCACGCTGACGGCCGCCGTTCTGCTGGCGGGGATCGGGCTCGCCGGCTGTGCCAAGGAGGACACCGGGGGCACCACTGCTTCCGGCGTCTCACTGGTCAAGGCCGGAGTGCTCACCACCTGCACGCACCTTCCCTACGCGCCGTTCCAGGCGAAGGACGAGACCGGCAAGGTGGTCGGCTTCGATGTCGCGCTCATCGACCTGGTCGCTGCGAAGCTGGGTGTCAAGCAGGAGATCGTGGACACACCGTTCGAGGGCATCAAGTCCGGGTCCGACCTCAACGCCGGCAAGTGCGACGTCGCCGCGGCCGGCATGACCATCACCGATGAGCGTAAGCAGGTGCTGGATTTCTCGGCACCGTACTTCGACGCGACCCAGGCGCTCGCCGTGCTCACCGGCAGCCAGGTCAAGACGCTGGAGGAGCTCAAGGGCAAGCGCCTCGGCGTGCAGGGTGGCACCACCGGTGAGGATTACATCAAGACCCAGGTGAAGGACAAGAGCCTCGACATCGAGGTCGTCTCGTACAAGGACCTCGCCGCGCTGCAGCAGGCCCTGGCCACCAACCAGATCGCCGCGGCCGTCAACGACCTGCCGGTCTGGAACGAGTACATCCGGGCCAACCCCGCCAAGATCGTCGTCGCGGCCGGGTTCGACACCGGTGAGCAGTACGGTTTCGCCGTCAAGAAGGGCAACGCGGCGCTGCTCAAGACCGTTGACGAGGCCCTGGCGGCGGCCCGGTCCGACGGGACGTACGACAAGATCTACACGAACTGGATCGGCGAGAAGCCGGCGAGCTGATGAAGCTGAGTCGTCGCCGGCGGCAGCGGATCGCGCGGATCGGCGGATACGTCGTCTTCGCGCTGGTGCTCCTGGCCGTGGCCGGCTCCGCGGACTGGGGCCGGCTGTCCGAGGCGTTCTTCCGGCTCGACGTCGCCGGCAGCATGTTCCCCGAGGCCATCACGATCGCGCTGCGCAACACGGTCGCGTACACGTTGCTGGCCTTCGTCTTCGGTCTGTCGGTCGGACTGGTCCTCGCGCTGATGCGGCTGTCGTCGATCGGGCCGTATCGCTGGCTGGCGACCGCCTACATCGAGCTGTTCCGCGGGCTGCCGGCGCTGCTGGTGTTGTTCATGGTCGGTTACGGCGTGCCGCTGGCCTTCCCCGACCGGGAGATCCCCGGCGGCGTCTACGGCTCGGTCACGGTCGGGCTCGGCCTGACCGCCGCCGCGTACATGGCCGAGACCATCCGCGCCGGCATCCAGGCGGTGCCCCGCGGGCAGCTGGAAGCGGCCCGCACGCTCGGCATGTCGCACACCCGCGCGATGATCTCCATCGTGCTGCCGCAGGCGTTCCGCATCGTGATCCCACCGCTGACCAACGAGATCATCCTCCTTACCAAGGACACCTCCCTGGTGTACGTCCTGGGCGTCACGTCCACGACCATCGAACTGACCAAATTCGCCGGTGACTCGCTCAACACCCGCGTCAACCCGACCCCGCTGGTGGTGGCCGGCCTGCTCTACCTGGTGGTCACCCTGCCGTTGTCGCAGCTGGTGCGCGGGCTGGAACGCCGGGCGGCGAGGGAGAGATGACCACGATGTCCACCATCGAGATCAGCGGCCTGCACAAGTCGTTCGGCACCCTGGAGGTCCTGCGCGGCATCGACCTGGCCGTCGAACCGGGTGAGGTCGTCTGCGTCATCGGCCCGTCCGGCTCCGGCAAGTCCACGCTGCTGCGCTGCGTCAACCTGCTCGAGGAACCGACCTCCGGCACGATCCGGGTGGCTGGCGTCGAGGTCACCGACCCGGATTGCGACATCGACGCCGTACGCCGCGGTATCGGCATGGTCTTCCAGCAGTTCAACCTGTTCGGCCATCTGACCGTCCGGGAGAACGTCACCATCGCCCAGCGCCGGGTCCTCAAACGCAACCGAGCCGAAGCCGCCCGGGTGGCGACGGAGAACCTCGCCCGCGTCGGCCTCACGGACAAGGCCGACGCCTACCCGGCCCAGCTGTCCGGCGGCCAGCAGCAGCGGGTCGCCATCGCCCGTGCGTTGTCCATGGACCCGCAGCTGATGCTCTTCGACGAGCCGACCAGCGCACTGGATCCCGAACTGGTCGGGGAGGTGCTCGCGGTCATGCGGGGCCTGGCCGCCGAGGGCATGACCATGCTGGTGGTGACCCACGAGATGGCCTTCGCCCGCGAGGTGGCCTCCCGAGTCGTGTTCATGGACGCCGGCGTGATCGTCGAGCAGGGCCCACCCGCACGGGTGTTCGGCGAACCCCGGGAGGACCGCACCCGCGAATTCCTGCACCGGGTCCTGGAACCCACCCGGGTCAGCGAAACCGAGATCGGCGCCCACCTGCCTGGCAACCGTGGCAGCGGCACCGACGACCCTGATCCTTGATCGATGCGGAACCGGCGGCATGGCGTCAGGCAGAGGTTCGCCAGACGACCGGGGAATCCAGCAGAATGGATTCCGGGACGGGGTCCTTGCCGCGGAGCTGGAGCAGGACGAGTTCGGCGGCGTTGCGGCCGACGTCGCGGGCGGGCTGGTGGACGGTGGAGAGTGGGGGCTGGGTTCGCAGGGCCCAGGAGCTGTCGTCGAAGCCGACGATGCCCACGTCCTCCGGCACCCGGCGGCCCGCCTCGCGCAGCGATTCGAGCGCGCCGGCTGCCACCGCGTCCGATGCGGCGAAAACCCCGTCGATGAGCGGCTCGCGGTCCAGGAGCGCCCGCATGCCCTTCACGCCGTACGCGTAGTCGTAGAGCGGAATCTCCGCCACCAGCGCCGGGTCGAAGTGGGAGCCGAGCGCTTCGCGGAAGCCGGTGAGCCGGTCCGCGCCTGAATCCCGGTCGAGGGCGGCTGCGATCATGCCGATGCGGCGGCGGCCGGTGGCCAGGAGGCGTGCGGTGATCGCGCGGGCCGAGCCGGTGTTGTCTATGCCGACGTAGGGGATGCCACGGTCGAGGTCCGGTGGGTGACCGACGAAGCAGGCCGGGAGTCCGATCTGGGCGATCAGCCGGGTGATCGGGTCGTGCGAGCGTGCCGAGACGATGATCGCGCCGTCGACGAAGCCGCCGCTGAGGTAGCGCGACACGCGCTGGGTGTCGCGGTCCGAGTCGATGACCAGGCTGACCATCTGCTGGTCGGCCAGGGACAGGATCTCGTTGGCACCGATCATGATCGCGCCGATGTTCGGATCCTCCAGCAGCAGCGCCGGATCCTCGAGGGCTATGAACCCGATGGCCTGCGACCGCCTGCGCGCCAGGTTGCGTGCCGCGGTGTTCGGGACGTAACCGACCATCGCGATGGCGGCCTCGATCGCCGTCCGGGCATCCGCCGAGACGTAACCGCCGTTCAGGACACGGTTGACCGTGCCACGGGACACGCCGGCCGCCGCGGCGACGTCGTGCACCGTGGCCCGTCGAGGAGTCCCGGGTCCGGCCACACCAACCACATTACGTGCCGGCCACCCACCCTCCACCTCCCGGCCACCCGCCACGGTGATCGGCCACCCGCCACGGTGATCGGCCACTCGCCACGGTGATCGGCCACTCCGGGCGAAGCACCGGCGGCCCGGGGCGGGAGGACCGGCGGCCCGGGGCGGGAGGACCGGCGGCCCGGGGCGGGAGGACCGGCAGCCCGGACCGGCAGCTCGCACCGGAGGGCCAGCGGGCCGGGGTGGGAGGCCCGGCAGGCCCGGCGGTCCCGGCGGCGGCCCACCTGCGGCCAACGCCGGACAGGGCGACAGGCGGCCGGACGGGGGAGTGGCAGATGCGGGAGTTGAAGCGAGTGCACGACGGCTATTGACCGCCCGGCGCGGGCGTGTCTAGTGTGTGCCCGTTCACACATCCGTCATCGATGTGTCAGCGCGCGGAAATGTGTGCACGTGCACACACGGCCAGAAGGACCTCCATGATCCGGCTCGGGTGCGATTACAACTACGAACAGTGGTCGGCGGATGTGTGGCGCGAGGATATGGCGCTCATGCGTACCGCCGGCATAGATCTTGTGGCTATCAATGTTTTTGGCTGGTCCAGCGTTCAGCCGCGGCCCGGCGTCTTCGACTTCACCGCGCTCGACGAGATCGTCGGGCTGCTGCACGACAACGAGATCAAGATCAATATGGGTACGGGCACGTCGTCGCCGCCGCCCTGGCTGACGCATCGCCATCCCGAGGTGTTGCCCGTGACCGCCGATGGCACGACGCGGTTCCCGGGTGGGCGCCAGGCCTGGTGCCCCAGCTCGCCGGTGTTCCGCGACCATGCCCTTGCCCTGGTCGACGAGATGGCCCGCCGCTACGGCAACCACCCGGCTGTCGACCTGTGGCACATCTCCAACGAGCTGGGCTGCCACAACGCGCTCTGCTACTGCGAGAACTCCGCGGCGGCGTTCCGGGAGTGGCTTGCCCGGAAGTACGAGACCGTGGAGAAGCTCAACGAGGCGTGGGGGACCGCGTTCTGGAGCCAGCGGTACAGCGACTTCGCCGAGGTCGGGCCGCCGCGGTTGACGCTGTCCGCGCGGAATCCGGCGCAGCTGGTCGACTTCCAGCGGTTCTCCTCCGACGCGCTGCTGGACCACTACCGCGCCGAGGCCGAGGTGCTGCGCCGGCACTCGGCCGTGCCGGTCACCACGAACTTCATGGTCACCGCGCACATCCGGAACCTGGACTACTGGTCGTGGGCGCCCGAGATGGACGTGATCGCCAACGACCACTATCTCGATCACCGGCTCGAGGACCCGGTCGCGGAGCTGTCGTTCGCCGCGGATCTGACCCGCGGGCTGGCGAAGGGGCGGCCGTGGATGCTGATGGAGCAGGCCACGGGCGCGGTGAACTGGCAGCCGTACAACGTGGCCAAGGAGCCGGGGCAACTGCTGCGCAACTCGCTGACCCACGTGGCCCGCGGTGCGGACGCGCTCTGCTTCTTCCAGTGGCGGGCATCGGCGCAGGGCACCGAGAAGTTCCACTCCGCGATCGTGCCGCACGCGGGGACCGACACGGACCTGTGGCGTGAGGTGCTGGAACTGTCGGCCACCGTGGACCGGCTCGCCGACGTGGCCGGGACGACGGTCGAGGCGGACACCGCGCTGATCTTCAGCTGGGAGTCCTGGTGGGCGACCGACACGGAGGCACGGCCGTCGCAGGACGTCACGTACCTCGATCAGGTGCACCACGCGTACCGTGGCCTGCGCGATCTGGGCGTGACCACCGACGTGGTCGCGCCGGGCGCCGACCTCAGCCGCTATCGCACCGTCGTCGTGCCCTGCCTGCACATGGTCTCCGACGCCGAGGCCGCCGCGATCACCGATTTCGTGCGGGCGGGCGGCAACGCGGTCGTCACGTTCTACAGCGGGATCGTCGATCAGGACGACCGGGTCCGGCTCGGCGGTTACCCCGGCGCGTTCCGGGAGCTGCTCGGCGTGGTCACCGAGGAGTTCCAGCCGCTGCTGCCGGGGCAGGAGATTCCCCTGCACGGCGGGGGCAAGGCCACCGTCTGGACCGAGCGCTTGCGACTCACGACAGCCGAGCCCATCCTCGCGTACGCCCAGAGTCCGCTGAAAGACGTCCCCGCCGTGACCAGAAACTCGTACGGCGCGGGCCAGGCCTGGTATGTCGCCACCCACCTCGACCACGCCGACCTGCGCACGGTCCTGCGTGACGCCGTCGGGGCCACCGCCGAGCCGGGCGAGCTCGAAGTCGTCCGGCGCGGGCAGTTCCGCTTCGTCATCAACCACGGCGCGAAGCCGGTCGAGCACCCGGTCACCGGTCACGAGCTCGTCACCGGCGACCACGTCGACGGGTCGCTGCTCGTGCCCGCCGGCGCCGTACGCGTCGTACGTCTCGGGGAGGCGTCATGAAGAACAGAGCCGTACCCATCTTCGTCGTGCCCTTCGGGGTGCTCTTCATCGCGTTCTACCTGGTGCCGATCGGGTACGCGGTCGTCCAGTCGCTCTACAAGGTCGAACGCAGCGGCACGTTCGGGCCCGTCCGCGAGGTCTTCGGCGGTCTCGACCAGTACCAGCGGGTGTTCCAGGACGGCCCGTTCTGGGCGTCCCTCGGCCGGGTCGCCGCGTTCGGCGTGGTGCAGGTGCCGGTGATGCTCGGGATCGCGCTGATCCTGGCGCTGCTGCTCGACTCCGGCCTCGTCAAGGGGCGCAGGTTCTTCCGCCTCGCGTTCTTCGTCCCCTACGCGATCCCCGGCGTCATCGCGGCGATCATGTGGGGCTTCCTCTACTCGCCGAACCTGTCCCCGCTCAAGCCGGTCACCAGCGCGATCGACTTCCTCTCCGCCGACCTCGTGCTCTGGTCCATCGCGAACGTCGTGACCTGGGTCTACGTCGGCTACAACATGCTGATCATCTACTCGGCGCTGCTCGCCGTCCCGACCGAGGTCTACGAGGCGGCCCGGATGGACGGCGCCGGGCAGTTCCGGATCGCCTGGTCCATCAAGATCCCGCTGGTGCTGCCGGCGATCGTGCTGACCACGGTCTTCTCCATCATCGGCACCCTGCAGCTGCTCGCCGAGCCGCAGGTGTTCCGCAGCTTCAGCTCGGCGGTCACCAGCACGTACACGCCGAACCTGACCGTCTACTCCACCTCGTCGATCCCCAACTTCAACCTGGCCGCGGCGTTCTCGGTGGTGCTGGCCCTGACGACGTTCGTCCTCTCGTTCGCCTTCCTCAAGGCGACCCAGCGCCGGAGCGCCGAGCAGTGAAAAGTCGCGTCGGCGTCATGGCCGTCATGGGTCTGTGCACGATCTACTTCCTCGCCCCGATCTGGTGGCTCTTCGTCGGAGCCACCAAGAACAACGACCAGTTCACGGGTACGGCGCCCATGTGGTTCGCCGATTTCCACCTGGTCGACAACATCCGCGAGCTGGTGACGTATCGCGACGGCGTGTTCCTGCGCTGGATGCTCAACAGCATCGCGTACACCGGCGGAGCTGCCCTGCTCGGCACGGTGCTGGCCGCGATGTGCGGTTATGCGCTGGCCAAGTACCGGTTCCGCGGCCGGGAGCTGCTCTTCAACATCGTGCTCAGCGGGGTGCTCGTCCCGGCCACCGCGCTCGCACTGCCGCTCTTCCTCATCTTCAGCAAGGCGGGAGCGGCGAACACGTTCTGGGCGGTCTTCCTGCCCAGCCTCGTCAACCCGTTCGGCGTCTACCTGGCGCGGATCTACGCGGCGGCGAGCGTACCCGAGGAATTGCTGGAAGCGGCCCGCATAGATGGCTCCGGCGAGGTCCGGACGTTCTTCACGGTCTCGACCCGGCTCATGTTCCCGGCCCTCGTCACCATTTTCCTCTTCCATTTCGTCGCGGTCTGGAACAACTTCCTGCTCCCGCTGATCATGCTCAGCGACGAGCGGCTGTTCCCGGTCACGCTCGGCCTCTACACCTGGAACACCCAGGTCAACCAGGTCCCCGAGCTCCGCGGCCTGGTGATCGTCGGTGCCCTGCTCTCGATCACCCCGCTGGTGGTCGCTTTCCTTCTCCTCCAACGCTTCTGGCGCAACGGTCTGGGCGCCGGAGCTGTCAAATGAAAGGTGTATCCGTGCGTCGTCTACTCGCCTCGTTAATCGTTCCGGCCCTCTTCCTCACCGCCTGCTCGTCCAGCGACTCGGACTCCGGCTCCGACGCGTCGGCCGCGGCCTGCGCGCCGTCGTCGGCCGGGCCGGTCACCCTCACCTACACGTCGTGGATCCCCGGGATCGAGGACGTCGTCAAGGTCTGGAACGCCAAGAACCCGAACATCCAGGTCAAGGTGCAGACCGGCCCGAACGGCAACGGCGGCACGTACCAGAACTTCTTCAACCAGCTCAAGGCCGGCAACGCCCCCGACCTGGGCCAGATCGAATACGACGCGCTGCCCAGCTTCCGGGTGCAGGACGGCCTGGTCGACGTCGGTGCCTGCGACAACGTGGCCAAGGCGAAGGACCAGTTCATCCCCTGGACCTGGAACCAGGTCAGCTTCGGCGACGCCAAGGGCGCCTGGGGCGTACCCCAGGATGCCGGTCCCATGGCGCTGTTCTACCGCGCCGACCTGTTCGAGAAGAACGGCATCGCGATCCCGACGACCTGGGACGAGTACGCCGCCGCAGCCGAGAAGGTCCGCGCCGCCGGCGGCTACATCACCAACTTCTCGCAGAGCGACATCAACCAGTTCGCCGGGCTCACCTGGCAGGCGGGCGGCCGCTGGTTCGCCAACGACGGCCAGAACTGGACGGTGAACCTCACCGACGACAAGACCACAAAGGTCGCCGACTACTGGCAGAACCTCATCAGCAAGAAACTCGTCTCCACCGTCCCGCCGTGGACCACCGAATGGGACAACGCCTACAACTCCAGCTCCGCCTGGACCTGGGTCTCCGCGGTGTGGGGCGCCAACTCCATCGCCAGCGGCGCCCCGAAGACCGCCGGCAAATGGCGCGTAGCCCCGATGCCGCAGTGGACAGCGGGCGAGAAGTCCGCGGGCAACTGGGGCGGCTCGTCCACGGCCGTCTTCAAGGGCTCGAAGCACCCGTACGAGGCCGCGCAGTTCGCCCTCTGGCTCAACACGGACCAGGAGGCCCTCACCCTGCTCAACGAAAAGGCCAACCTCTACCCGGCCACCACCGCGGGCACCAGCCTGCCGGCGCTGTCCAAGGGCGTCGCGTTCTACGGGGACCAGAAGATCTACGAGGTCTTCGCCCAGGCCTCCACCGAGGTCGCCCCCGACTTCACCTGGGGCCCGACCATGACGGCCACCTACGCCAACGCCTCCGACGGCTTCAAGGCCGCGGTGTCGGGCAAGGGCTCCCTCACCGAGGCACTCACCGCCGCCCAGGCCTCCACCATCCAGACCCTGAAGTCCCAGGCCATCCCGGTCAAGGAATAGCCTTCCGCCTCCCACCGGCGGCCCGGCTCATTCCCCGGGCCGCCGGTGCAGCAACTCGCGCAACCCGCCCGTCAGCCGCCGGACCCGCTCATTCTCGGCCACGGTCTGCTCGGCATCGGGCCGGACGATGATGAAGTCGGCGAAATCGCTGATTCTGTCGAAGGCGAGACCGGCATACTTCAGCACCTCAGCCGGGTCGTCGTCGGTCTCCAGAATGTCGACCACCTGGCGCAACCGGTCGTACCAGGCCATCCGAAAGCCCCGCTCCGCCTCGCGCAGAACCAGCTCACGCAGCTCAATCGCGATCGGCACAGCGGCAGCTATGCGTTCCCGTGGTTCGAGTGGCGTCGTCATGGCAGGTGCCGTCCATCCCCCGTCCGCATCGAAAGCCGTCAGGTGGATGTGCACCTCCGCCTCGCTCCCCGCAGGCTGGGTGGTGAACAAGTCGCCGCACCCGCTCCGCGCTGTCGTCGCTGAGGCAGAGCGTATTGCCCCACGTCGACCAGCGTCTCGGCCTGGTCGATCGAGACCGATCGGGTGAGCCCCGAGTGGGGCCGCTCGGAAAAGCGTTACAAGCGGCCCTGAGAAGAAATGATGCTCGGGACAGAGGGGGTCCTGGTGGGGGGAAAGCCGCAGCACTGGCCAGCGGTCGTTGCAGGAGTCGTAGCGCTCCTTGCGGGAGGCGTTAGCGCTTTCGGTCGGCCAGCGACGCAGGAACGACCGCTCTTCTTGTTGTTGGTGCCTTGTTGCTGGGCCCGTTCATCATCCCGCGCATCGAGAAGATCTCCGTCAGCGCTGACGCTTTTGAGCTGGCGCTGACCAAGCAGATCGCTGAGCAAGGTGCTCCGGCGACTGCCCAGCTGCTGAACCACTCCGATTTGGCCAGGCTCACGGAGGCCTACGGTGTGATCCGCGCGACACAGAACGAGCAGTATCACGGCCTGAGGTTGGCGGAGAAGTATTGGTCACGACTCGACCAGGCGGAGCGGGCAACGATTCGGTCCCTTACCTCTGCTGCGGACTTCGGCGGTGGGCAGACAGCTCGGCGTGTGGTCGCGGACAGGCTGCTGACTAAGTGAGGCCGGGGCAGGGCTGCTGTTTGACGGCGAGGACCGATGAGGGCGGCTTCGTTGATCGCAAAACTTCGATATGTTGTGGGGACGTCACTCTTCGGAGGTGTTCCGATGATCGAGCAGCGTGCCCCGATTGACTTTCCCCTGCCGCCGCCGGGGTCGATTTTTCATCCGGGGGTTGAGCTTGCCGAGTTGCAGCGGGATCGGCCGGTGGCGGAGTTCCGGTTGGCTGACGGGTCGACCGGGTGGCTGGTGACGCGGTACGAGGATGTGCGGACCGTGCTGGTTGATCCGCGGTTCAGCAGGGCTGAGGCCAACAAGCCGGGTGTGCCTGATCCGGGGCTCGGGCAGGCGACCACCGACTCCATTCTTGGCATGGATCCGCCGGAGCACACGCGGCTGCGGCGGTTGGTGGCCGGGGCGTTCACCGTGCGGCGGGTGGAGGCGTTGCGGCCCCGGGTGGTGGAGATGGTTGACGAGCTGATCGATCAGCTGGTGAAGCTGGGGCAGCCCGCCGATCTGGTGGAGAACTTCTCGCTTCCGCTGCCCGTTCAGGTCATCTGCGAGCTGCTCGGGGTGCCGGCCGAGGATCGGCACGAGTTTCATGGCTGGTCCGATGTCGTGCTGAGCGACTCGACGGCGAAACCGGAGGAGATTCAGGCCGGGTTCGGCCACCTGTCGGCGTACTTTCAGAAGTTGATCGCGGTGAAGCGGGAGCGGCCCGCCGATGATCTGATGACCGCGTTGATCGCCGCCCGCGACGACCGGGACCGGCTCTCCGAGAGTGAGCTGGTGCGGCTCTGCCTGACCGTGCTGATCGCCGGGCATGAGACCACCGCCAACCAGATCAACATGTTCCTGCTGACCCTGCACCAGTTCCCGGACCAGCTGGCCCGGTTGCAGGAGCGACCGGAGAGCATTCCGCAGGCCGTCGAGGAGCTGATGCGCTTCGTCCAGCTCGGCGCGGGCGGCGTCGGCCTGATCCGGGTGGCGACCGAGGAGGTCGAACTGAGCGGCGTACGCCTGCCCGCCGGCTCCGCCATCCTGCCCGTGACCGCTATTGCCAACCGGGACCCCGCGCTGGTGTCCGATCCTGACCGTTTGGACATCCTGCGGTCGAACGGCGCGCATCTCGGCTTCGGCGCGGGTGTCCACCACTGTCTCGGTGCGCAACTGGCGCGCATGGAGTTGCAGGAGGCGTTACGCGGCCTGCTCGGCCGGCTCCCCTCGTTGCGGATAGACGTGCCGGTCGACGAGCTCCACTTCAAGGAAGGCATGATCGTACGGAGCCTGCACGCGCTCCCCGTTCGTTGGTGAGGCTACGATCCCGGCGGTTTTCACACCGTCCGAGGAGCGTTCGCCTTTCATGTCCTATGTAGTCTCTCGCCGCTGCGCCGCCGTAGTCGACGCCGCCTGGTTCAACCTCGCCGGCTTCGCCGTGATCGTGGTCAACGCCCTGCTGCTGGGCCTGGAAACCTACGACGGCGTGGTCGGCGCGGCCGGGCCGGTGCTGCAGCTCATGGAGCGTTTCTGCATAGCATTGTTCGCGGTGGAGCTCCTGGTGCGCTTCGGCGCGCAGCTCGCCACCCCGGGCCGGTTCTTCCGGGACGGCTGGAATCTGTTCGACCTCGCGATCGTGGTTGCGCCGTTGCTGCCGGGCGTGCGCGAGAACGTCACCATTCTGCGGCTGCTGCGGCTGGCGCGCATCCTGCGTACGTTCCGGCTCTTCCCGAGCCTGCGGGTCATCCTGGTCGGCATCCGCAAGGCCCTGCCGGGCCTCGGCAGCTTCGTCCTGATCACGGTCCTGGTCATCTACGGGTACGCGATGCTGGGCTGGATGATGTTCGCCGACGCCTACCCGGAGCGCTACGGCACGGTCGGCCAGGCGATGCTGACGCTGTTCCTGCTGCTGTCGCTGGACGGGATCACCGACGCGCTGGAGGCTGGGCGCGAGGTCAGTGACTGGGCTGTTCTTTACTACGTGTCCTACATGGTCGCTGCGTGCTATCTGCTGACCAACCTGCTCGTCGGGCTGGTCCTCACCGCGCTGCAGGAAGCGCACGAAGCTGAGCGATCCGGCATGAAGGTCGCGCGCGATGCTGAGCGGTCCGGGCCGAAGGGCGCGCATGGCGGTGAGCGGTTCGGTCCGGGTGTTGGGCACGAGGGTGAGCGGTTCGGTTCGGAAGTCGGACATGAGGGTGAGCGCTTGGGTTCGGGTGTCGGGTATGAGAGTGCGCGGCTTGGTTCGGATGGCGCGCGGGGGAGTGGGCGAATCGGATCGGGTGGGCAGTTCGGGTTCGGCGGCGGGCAGACGGATTCACGGCTGGGGGCGGGCATTGTGCGCGAGGTTGACCGGGCCGGGTTGAGTGGTGCAGATCCGGCCATCGCTGCGCCGGGGGTCGGGGTGCCGGCGGTCGCCGCGTTGCCGGTCCGGCATCACATCGCCGAGCTGCGGGCCTCGCTCGACGCATTGGAGCAGCGGCTGGGGCAGGACGAGGTTGAATCGGAACGTATCTGAGCCGCACCACGGCCGATCGGACCGCGACAGCCGCAGCGCCGGCAGCCGGCGTCGCCACGGCAATCACGACCGGGACCTGGGCCGGACCCGCAACCTGCCGCGCCCAGGTCCGATACGGGCCGGCACCGCCTCCTGGCCTGGGCCCGGACGCAACCGTGACTTGGCCTTGCCTGGGCTCGGTGTCTTGGGCAGGCGGGAGGGGCGACTGTCGGTAACGGGTTCGTTGACTCGTGGTAACACATCGACAATAATCACTGCCGTTGTTGTTAACGCTCACAACGGGAGGACACGGATGTTCCATGCCCGGCCGCTGCTGACAGCGGCGACGGCGGTGCTGGTGGCCGTTGCTTTGAACGGTGCTGCCCCGGTTCAGGCTCGAACGGCTGATCCGGATTACACGATCACGCTGGATCCGCGCGCTCAGGGTCCCGCGATCAACGATGACATGTACGGCGTTTTCTTCGAGGACATCAACTATGCGGCCGATGGTGGGCTCTATGCGGAGCTCGTGCGTAATCGCTCGTTCGAGTTTCTGCCTGCGGACAACGGGGCGTACAACGGGCTGACTGCCTGGACGCCGACAGTGGACGGCGGGGGCAGCGGCACCGCGACGACCGTGAACGACGATGCGCGTTTGAATGAGCGGAACCGTACGTATCTCAAGCTCGACCTGACCAGTACGGCCGGTGGGCGCTACGGCGTGACGAATGCCGGGTACAACACTGGGTTCGCGGTCGAGGCCGGTGCGCGGTACGACTTCTCCGTCTGGGCACGTAGTGACAATCCCGCGGGGACGGCTTTGACCGTCGGGCTCACCGGTGCTGCGGCGAGGACGCTTACTGTGCGCGGGGACAGGTGGCGCAAGTACGCGGTTTCGCTCAGGTCCGGGCGTACCGTCGATGATGGAAAGCTGTCCGTTCTTGCAGCCGGCGGCGGGACGCTCAGGCTTGATGAGGTTTCGCTCTTTCCGCGGGACACGTTCAAGGGGCGCGCGAACGGGCTGCGTAAGGATCTCGCGCAGAAGGTCGCGGCGCTCAACCCGGGCTTCGTGCGGTTCCCCGGTGGGTGTCTGGTCAATACCGGCAGCATGTACGGGTACGACGCGGCGAGTGGTTTCCCCCGTTCGCGTTCGTACCAGTGGAAGGACACTGTCGGGCCGGTGGAGACGCGGGCCACGAACAGTAATTTCTGGGGTTACAACCAGTCCTACGGGCTCGGATACTACGAGTATTTCCAGTTCGCGGAGGATGTCGGCGCGATGCCGCTGCCGGTGGTGCCGGCGCTGGTGACCGGGTGTGGGCAGAATCGCGCGACCGATGATCCCGCGCTGCTGCGGCGGCACATCCAGGACACGCTGGATCTCATCGAGTTCGCGAACGGGCCGGTCACCTCGACCTGGGGCAAGGTGCGCGCGAAAATGGGCCACCCTCGTCCGTTCGGGCTCACGTCGATCGCGGTCGGGAACGAGGAGAACCTGCCGGATGCCTACTGGGCCAATTTTGTGCAGTTCCGGGCGGCGATCGAGGCCGCGCATCCGGGGTTCACGGTGATCAGCAACTCCGGCCCGGATGACCAGGGGACCACCTTCGACAACCTGTGGGCCAAGAATCGCGCGGCCGGGGTGGCGATGGTGGATGAGCACTATTACAACAGCCCGAGCTGGTTCCTGCAGAACAACAACCGCTATGACGCGTACGCCCGCAGCGGCCCGAAGGTCTTCCTGGGTGAATACGCCTCCCAGGACGCGAAACTGTTCAATTCGCTGTCCGAAGCCGCGTACATGACCGGCCTCGAGCGTAACGCCGACGTCGTGAAGATGGCGTCCTACGCCCCGCTGTTCGCGAACATCGACAATGTGCAGTGGCGCCCGGACATGATCTGGTTCGACAACGACGAGTCGTGGGGTTCGACCAGTTACCAGGTGCAGAAACTGTTCATGAACAACGTCGGCGACCGGGTCGTGCCGAGCACCGCCACCGGTGCGGTGGTGCAACCCCAGCCGATCACCGGCGCGATCGGGTTGTCCACCTGGGCAACGTCGGCCCGCTACGACGATGTCCGGGTGACCCGTCCGGACGGCACGGTGCTGTACAGCGATGACTTCAACGACGGTGACGCCGACGGCTGGACGCCGGTGCAACCGCGCGGTTCGTGGTCGGTTGTCGACGGCGCCTATGTTCAGAGCGACACCTCCGCGCAGGACACGATGGTCAAAGCAGCCACCATCGGCGAGACCGACTACGACCTGAGTGTCACGGCGACCAAGATCGCCGGCGCCGAGGGCTTCCTGGTCGCGTTCGGGGTGCAGGAGACCGGCCAGTTCTACTGGTGGAACCTCGGCGGCTGGAACAACACCCAGGGTGCGGTCGAGAAGGGCTTCACCAGCGCCAAGGAGCAACTGCTCACCAAACCCAACTCGGTGACCACGGGTACGCCGTACGACCTGCGCATCGAGGTCCGCGGCACGCACGTCCGGCTGGTCCTGAACGGCGAGGAGTGGGGCAGCTTCGACGACGACAAGGTGACCGAGCCGTTCGCGCAGGTGGTCACGCGCAACGACCGTACCCGTGAACTGATTGTCAAAGTGGTCAACGCGCAGGACACCGCGGCGGTCACGAAGGTGGACCTCGGCGGTCTGCGGGTCGCACCGGTCGGTGAGCAGACGGTCATCACCGGCGACCCGGGTGAACAGAACACACGCACCGCCGAGCCGATCCAACCCGTGACCAGCACCGTACGCGGGCTGGGGACCACGTTCACCCGCACGTTCGCGCCGAACTCGGTCACCTTCCTGCGCCTGTCTCTTCGTTAGGGGATCGTCATGACGCATCGCATCACCCGCCGCGGCCTCCTCAGCGGGGGCCTGGGCATCGCCGGAGTCGGTGTCCTGAAACTGCCCGCCGCCGCGAACCCGCCGCTGATCAGCCAGCGCGCCGACCCGTTCATCACCAGGCCGGTGGCCGGGCAGTACTACTTCACCGGTTCCGTCCCCGAGTACGACCGGATCATCGTCCGCGGCGCGCCCACGATCGCGGGGCTCGGCGGGGCAGCGGAATCCGTGGTGTGGCGCCGCCCCGGCTCCGGCCGGATGGGTGGGCACATCTGGGCGCCGGAACTGCACCGCATCGACGACAAGTGGTACATCTACTTCGCCGCCGGGGACAGCGATGACGTCTTCCGCGTACGGATGTATGTGCTGGAATCGTCTCTTGCCGACCCGCGCGACCCGGCGGGCTGGACCCTGCGCGGCCAGATCGCCACCGAATGGGACAGCTTCTCGCTGGACGCGACCACCTTCGCGCACCGCGGCCGCCGCTACCTGGTCTGGGCGCAGAGCGAACCGGAGATCGCGGTCAACTCGAGCCTCTACATCGCGGAGCTCACCAACCCGTGGACCCTGCGCACCAAGCCGGTCCGCATCGCCACCCCCACGCGCAGCTGGGAGATCCAGGGATACCGGGTCAACGAGGGCCCGGCGGTGATCGTACGCAACGGCAAGGTCTTCATCTCGTTCTCGGCCAGCGCCACCGATGCGCGTTACTGCATCGGGCTGATCTCGGCGAGCGCCACCGCGGACCTGCTCAAGAACGCGTCGTGGACCAAGACCCCGGACCCGATCTTCACCAGCAGCCCCGCAACGGAACAGTACGGCCCCGGCCACAACTCGTTCACGGTCGGCGCGGACGGCGTCACCGACGTCCTCGTCTACCACGCCCGCGACTACCGCGACATCACCGGCGACCCGCTCTACGACCCCAACCGGCACACCCGCGTCCAGAAGCTCACCTGGAACGCGGACGGCACCCCGCACTTCGGCGTCCCCCAGGGCGGTGCCGGCCCGATCTAAGATCTGCGTATGGCGAATTTGAGTCTCGCGGACGGCCGTACCCTGGAATATCGGGTCGCGGGTCCCGCGGACGGCATGCCCCTGGTTCTGCACAGCGGCACGCCGTCCGCGGCCCGGTTCCACGACCCGATGGTCGCCACCGCGGCCAAGCACGGCCTGCGCGCGATCGCGATCAGCCGCCCCGGCTACGCGGGATCAACGGCGCAGCCCGGCCGCACGGTCGGATCGGCCGCGCTCGACGTCACCGCCGTCCTCGACGCCATCGGCGCTGACCAGTTCCTGACGGTCGGCTGGTCCGGCGGCGGCCCGCACGCCCTCGCCTGCGCGGCTCTGCTACCCGAACGCTGCCTCGGTGCCGCGACTGTCGCCGGCGTCGCCCCCTACACCGCGGCGGATCTCGACTGGCTCGCCGGCATGGGCGCGGAGAACATCGAGGAATTCGGCGCGGCGGTGGCCGGATCGGTGCCGCTCGGCGACTACCTGACCGCGCAACTCCCCGCCCTGACCGACGTCACCGGCGGCCAGGTCGCCGACTCGCTGGGCGACCTCATCTCCGACGTGGACCGTCGGGCGCTGACCGGTGACTTCGCCGACTTCATGGCAGCGGCGTTGCGCGCCGCGGTCTCCACGGGCATCGACGGCTGGCGCGACGACGACCTGGCGTTCATCGAGGAATGGGGCTTCGACCTCACCACCATCACCACCCCGGTGGCCATCTGGCAGGGAGAACAGGACCGCATGGTTCCGTACGCCCACGGCCGCTGGCTCGCCACCCACGTCCCCGGCGCAACCGTCCATCTGGAGCCGGCCGAGGGCCATTTGTCGCTCATGCTCCTGGCCTTCGACGCCATCCTCGGCGAGCTGAAGAGCTGGACCTGAACTGAACTTCAGGTCCTACGGTCGGTGCATGACAGCACCTTCAGTCCTCCCGGCGGATGCGCCGGCCGTTGACATCGCCACCCTGATCGCCCTCGTCGCGGAGATCGAACGCAGCCAGCGCCATGAGGATGTCGAAGGCTTCCTGGGCCTGTTCGACAGCTCGGCGGTCTGGGTCAACGGCGCCGGCCGCCGTCTCATCGGTCTCGACGAGATCAGCGTCTTCACCCGCAGCGTCCTGCCCGGCGCCATGGCCAACAGCTCCGTCGGCTACACCGTCGAACACATCGCCTTTCTCACCCCGGACGTCGCCCTCACCGGAGTTGCCCAGCAATACACTGACCTCGACGGCAAACCCCAGGGTGGTACGGGCGCCCCGACCTATATCTGGCGCCGTACGCAAACATCGTGGAAGCTCGTCGCCGGCCAGAACACCACCGTGCTCGGATAGGCACCACGGAAGGCTTTCGTGACGCATTCGACGGCGTTTCTGCTCGACTGCCTGCGCCGCTCGGGGATGCGCGATGTCGTCTCGGTGGAGCCGGTGGCGGGTGGGCTGGCGGCGGTCGCGGGCATAGCGATCCGCCGGGATGCGCCGCCGGTGTTCGTCAAGGCCTTCGCTGACGCGCCGGACGACGATGTCTTCGCCGCGGAGGCCGAAGGGCTGCGGGCTCTGCGGGAGCTCGGCGGCGTGGCGACACCCGGCGTGATCCGGGCGGATCGGGAGTTGCTCGTGTTGTCGGTGCTGGGACCCCGGCCGCCCGGTGAGAGCTTCTGGGAGCAGTTCGCGCACGAGCTGGCGCGGATGCATCTGAGTACGGTTCACCCCCGCTTCGGGTGGCCCAGCGACAACTGGCTGGGCCGTCGGCGCCAGATCAATACCTGGGGTACGGATGGGTTCGCGTTCTTCGCCGAGCACCGGTTGCTGCGGTGGCTCGGGGAGCCTCGCGTCGAGGCGGCACTCGACGCCGGTGACCGGGTGGCGCTGGAGCGGCTGTGCCGGCGTCTGCCCGAGCTGTTGCCGGATCGGCCCGCCTGCCTGGCCCACGGTGACCTGTGGACCCAGAACCTCCTGGCCACCCCGGACGGCCGGCCGGCGCTGATCGATCCGGCGGTGTCGTACATGTGGGCCGACGTCGACCTGGCTCACGTGTGGTCGACCTCGCCTCCGCCCGAGGCGCAGCGGTTCTTCGCCGTTTACGCCGAGCTGATGGCGCTCGACGCGGGCTGGCAGGCGCGGATGCCGATCGTTCAGCTGCGACAGCACCTCGCTGTGCTGGCCCAGTTCGACGATGACTGGGGCGCGGCCGATCAGATCCGGGCGACTCTCGCCCCGTTCCGCACGCTGAGCTGATTGGCGGGATTCCGCGGGAATGTGGCTCTCAGCGGCCTGTTCGCGGCGCAGACGGGGCTCCTACGCTTCTCGCGCATTGTCGGACTGAGCGGGAAACGAGTGCCACATGCTTCGCTACGTTTTGCCGGTGGTCATCGGGCTGATCTGGGTGGGGATCTTTTCCTTCGTCCCCGAACCGCATCGGCGCCGGATCAACGCGGTTGTTGTCGGGGGCGCCGGGGCTGCGTACATAAGTGGAGGCAGTTTTGGTCTCGGAGAACTTGCCTTCACCACGCTGATGACGCTCGTCGCCTATGTGGGGCTGCGGTCGTGGACGTTCATCGGGATCGGGTGGCTGCTGCATACCGGCTGGGATGTGCTGCATCATCGGCGTGGTGCGCCGCTGATCCCTTCGGTGCACGACTCGTCGTTCGGGTGCGCGCTGTGCGATCCGGTGATCGCCCTGTGGTGCTTCACGGGCGGGCGATCACCGTGGCGGAAACGTCAGGACGAGGATTTGGGGGTGTAGAGGGCGAGGGTGCCCTCCTTCATCCGCCAGATCTGCGTCCGGGTGTAGTCCTCGGTCAGCAGATCGCGCAGATCCGTGCGCAGTTCCAGCGGGTCGCCCTTGGCCTTGTTCGTGAACAGCCAGAGGCGGGTGGCGGATTCGACGCGGTCGGGGGTGCCCGGCCATTCGGCGGCGTAGAGACTGTCCACGTCGGCCGCGTCCTTGCGGATCAGCAGATCCTTCGGGGTGTACGGGGCGTCGGCCAGGTAGTAGTAGACGCCGGGGCGCAGGATGCGGTTGCCGGGGGAGAAAAGCAGGCCGTCGCCCGGCTCCTGGCGCTTCTTGATGATTTTCGCAGCCGTACGGTAATCGGTGCCGTTCTTCACCGTCTTGCCGCGCACCTCCCACTGCGCCGGGTAGACCAGCGCGGCGATCAGGACGAGTACCGCCGCGATCCGGGTGTAACGGCCCCAGGGGCGCGTCTCCGGCAGTGTGCGGGCCTCTGGCAGCGCGCCGGACTCCGGCAGTGTGCGGGCCTCTGGCAGAGCGCGGACCAGGCCGACTCCGGCCAGGAGTGCGGCGAACGGCAGGACGAACAGCACGTAGCGGGCCACCCAGAACGACGGGCCGTGCCACGAGACCAGGCACACCACGACGAGCGGAACGAGCGCCGCGAGCGCGACCACCGCGACGTTGCGGGCGCGGAACCAGGCGGCCGTGACCGCGAGACCGATGATCAGCCAGGCGATCTCGGCCTGCCCGGTGAGCCCGGTGGGCATGTACCGCACGGCCTTGACGGTCAGCGGCGGAACCCAGGTCAGCTGCGTGTCGTGCTGACCCGAACCCATGATCACGATCGGCGCGATGCAGGCCGCACCCACCGCCGCGGCGCCGGCCCACCAGAGGAACAATTTGCGGCTCGACCAGGACTTCCCGTCCCGCTCGTCGTCCAGGTCGACCGGTGTCCGTTCGGGCTTCCAGAGCCGCATCAGCACGACGAAGAAATGCGCGCCGACCGCCGTCAGGGCGATCAACTGCGCAACACCCAGACCCACCACGGAGATGGCGTACGCAAGCCAGCGCACCCAACCGGGCTTGTCCAGCGCCATCAGGAGCAGCAGCAGGCTGAGCGCCGCAACGAAGACGGCGAACGCGTACGGGCGGGCCTCGGACGCGTACCGGGAGATGTTGGGAATGGAACAGAGAATGAGCCCGCCCACGACCCCGGCCAGCGGGCTGAACAAGCGCCGGCCCAGCTCCCCGGTCACCGCCGCCGCGGCAGCCATGGCCAGAATGGACGGTACCCGCACGGTGAGCACGGTCTGCCCGAAAACGGCGTCCCAGAAATGCAGGAACATGTAGTACGGACCGAAGACGCCGTCAACGTTGTTGATCAGATCCCAGATCTGCGGCACCGACCGCCGCGCCACATCCACACTGGCGATCTCATCCCAGCTGAGCACCGACCGCGTCGCACCGAGCAGACCGAGAACGAGCATCGTCAGGCCCGGAATGAGTGCGGGCAGCACACGTCGGACCGGGGCAGCCCGGAGCGCTGAGATCATTCGCGGTAAACTACATCAGCTGCCGGACCGTTGTCGGGGCAGCCCCTTGCCGCCACCCGATCGAGCATCGCTCTCCGGCAGCGCCCCTGTTCCGCCTGTTACGGCACTCGTGGCGCCCATCGCGGCGTGCGGGGCTTTCGTCCTGTTTCGGCCAGGCTGGTGCACGGGTTCTTATGTTTTTCATAGACATCGCCTGTGGGAACCCTTATTCACCGTCGGCACGCTTGAAGCGTCCGATCCCCAGCCCCATGATCCCAGCCCCATGATCCAGCCCCATGATCCGATCGTCATGATCCGAGCCGATGATGTCGGCGCCATGATCCGATCGTCATGAGCCGATCGCCAGAGGAGACGTTGTGAGCGACGAGAACCCGCCGCGGGAAACACCGGCCCAGCAGGGTGCTACGGCCCAGCCCGCCGCCCCGGCCGGCGACGCGACCACACCCACGGAGCGCATTCCTGCCACCCCGGCAGCACACGACGCACCCACGGAACCGATCCCGCCGGCCGCTGCGCCCGCCGCCAACCCTGCCGCCCCCAACCCGGCCGCCGCGGGCCCGGTCGTAGGTGCAGCCGCGCCTGCCGCTGGGACTGCCGCGCCTGCCGCTGGGACTGCCGCGCCTGCCGCTCAGACTGCCGCGCCTGCTTCGGCAGTTGATGGTTCGGATGCTGCACCTCATGGGGATTCTGCCCATGCCGCCGCGCCCGGTGGGTGGGCTGCGCCGGGTGGAGCCGCGTCGGGTGGGGGGCCTGGTTACGCGGGCGGTCCCGGTTACGCGGGCGGCCCTGGCTATGCGACTGGTACGGGTGGCGGGCGGTGGGCTCGGGCGCGGCGTTCGCGGGTGCCGTTGTGGGTGGCCGGAGTGCTGCTGGTGGCGGGATGCCTGGTCGGGTGCGGTATCGCGGCGGTTGGTGCGGTTATCGGCCGGCATGACGGTGGCGGGTCGCATCACCGGTTCGACCGGGACGGCGGGGACCGGAACGAACGGTTCGGGCCGGGCGGGCGGGACGACAGCGGCACCCGGGGCGACAACGGGGGCCGGCCTTTCACCGGTCCGGGCGGTATGAACCCCGGCCGTGGGCCTCGGGGCAACACCAACGGTGATCCCGCACCGAACGGGTCGGCGGCGCCTGCGGCCCCGCCCGCGCCCAATGCCTCGGCTGCCGTCCCCGGCGCGCCGGTGCCGACCGCGTCGTCATAGCGCGAGCGGCTCCGGCCGGCTCATTCCAGCGCGGCCGGCCCAGGTCCCGCCTCGCGGCGGCGCGGCCGGTGGCGGGACCGCCTTGGTGCGACACGGCCAGGTGGCGGGACCGCCTTGGTGCGACACGGCCGGGTGCCGGGACCGCCTCGCGGCGGCGCGGCCGGTGCCGGGACGGTCTGGTCGTAACGCGGGCGGGCGGTGACCGGACCGCCTGGTCTCAATCCGCCTGGTCGCAATTCGGCTGGTCGTGATCCGGCTGGTCGTGATCCGGGCGGTGCCAGGATCTGCTCGCAGAGGCGCAGCCGGTGCCGGGACGGGTGGGACGTGGTGCGGTCGGTGCACGGGGGTGGGTTCGGCGTGGAACTCTTGGGTGGGGGTGGTGGGCCGTGCGGGTTCTGGTGGTTGATGATGACGCGGCGGTGCGGGATTCGCTGGCTCGGACGTTGCGGTTCGAGGGGCATGAGGTGGAGACCGCGGGGGATGGGCGGGAGGCGCTGGATCGGGTTCGGGGGCGGGAGCCTGATGCCGTGATCCTGGATGTGAGTATGCCGGTGCTGGATGGGCTCGAGACGTGCCGGGAGTTGCGGGGCGGCGGGGTTCTGGTGCCGATTTTGATGCTGACGGCGCGGGACAGTGTCGGTGATCGGGTGGCGGGGCTGGATGCCGGGGCCGATGACTATCTAGTGAAGCCGTTCGCGTTGCAGGAGTTGCAGGCGCGGCTGCGGGCGTTGCTGCGGCGGTCGCTGATCACGACCGGGGCGCAGGAGACGACCGTGGCGCCGGCGGGGGAGTTGCTCACGTTCGAGGATCTGCGGATGGACGCGGGGAGTCGTGAGGTGTGGCGGGGGCAGCGGGCGGTGCGGCTCACGCGTACGGAGTTCGCCATTCTCGAGGTCTTTCTGCGGCATCCGCGGCAGGTGCTGTCGCGGGCGGCGCTGTTCGAGAACGTCTGGGGTTACGACTTCGGCGAGACGTCGAACAGCGTGCACGTCTACCTGGGGTATCTGCGTCGCAAGCTGGAGGAGGCGGGTGAGCCCCGGCTTCTGCACACCGTGCGCGGAGTGGGGTTCGTGCTGCGTAGCGAAGGGCCATGAGAAGGGTGGGGACGTGGTGGGGGCGGCGTACGTTGCATGCCCGGCTGTCGTTGCTGGTGACCGGGGCGGTGGCGCTGGCCGTGCTGGTCGTCGCGGGGCTGGCGTGGGCGGCGGTCGCGGAGATTCAGGACCACCAGTTGCAGAACGATCTGACCACCGATGCCACCACGATCGCCGCCGACCCCGCGCAGTGGCTCGCCACGGGGCCCGTCGTCGAGGAGGAGCACCGGGGCGGGTTCGGGCCGCCGCGACGGTTCCGGCGTGACGCGGGGCCGCGCTGGCAGATCCTGGATGCCCAGGGTGTCGTACGGAACAAAGCTGTCAACGCTCTTCCGGTGACCCCCGCGGCCCGGGAGATCGCCGCCGGGCGTCGGGTCCGCGCCGAGGAGCAGGTCACCGTCGGGGCGGTCAGCTATCAGATGGTCACGGTGCCGATCTCCGGCGGGGGAGCGGTCCAGGTCGCGGTCAACCGCACCCCCGGGGACCGTACGCTCGTGGTGTTCGCCATCGCGCTGCTCGCCTGTTGCGCGGTCGGCATCGCCGGGGCAGCGGTGCTCGGCCGGACCGTGGCGCGGGCGGGTCTGCGGCCGGTGCAACGGCTGACCGGCGCCGTCGAGGAGGTCGCGGTCACCATGGACCTGACCCGGCCCATCCCGATCAACGGTGCCGATGAGATCGCGCGGCTGGCGGGCTCGGTGAACACCCTGCTGACGGCGATCGACACGGCCCGGACGGCCCAGCGCACGCTGGTCGAGGACGCGGGTCATGAGCTGCGGACGCCGCTGACCAGCATCCGTACGAACATCGAACTGCTCCTCGAGGTGGAACGTCACCCCGAGCTCGCCCATCGGCTGCCGCCCGAGGATCGCACGAAGCTCCTGCACGACCTCGACGCCCAGGTGACCGAGCTGGCCACCCTCACCACCGAACTGGTCGAGCTGGCCCGCGACGAGACCACCCGCGAGGACGTCGAACCCCTCGATCTGACGGCGGTGACGCAGGCCGCCCTGACCCGGGTGCGCATCCGGGCGCCCGGGCTGACGTTCACGACCTCGCTGACGCCGTGCGCGGTGCAGGGCCGTCCCGGCGAGCTGGAACGGATGATCCTCAACGTCCTCGACAACGCGGCGAAGTGGAGTCCGGCGGGTGCGACCGTCCACACCGGGCTGCGTACCGACGAGACAGGCCACTGCGAACTCACCGTGACCGACACCGGCCCCGGCATCGCCGAAGCGGACCGCCCGCACATCTTCGACCGGTTCTACCGCGCGACCGCGGCCCGCTCGATGCCCGGCTCCGGCCTGGGGCTCGCCATCGTCGCGCAAACGGCGGAGCAGCACGGCGGCACCGTGCGGGTCGAGCCGAACGTCCCGCACGGCACCCGGGTCATCATCCGGTTGCCTACCACCGACGGGACAGCAGACGCTATAGCCTGACCAAGTGGGACAAAATGGATTGACGGCGGTCGAGGTCGCGGCGCGGGTGCGGGCGGGGGAGGTTAACGTTGCCGCGGGGCGGAGCAGGGGGTACGCCGCGATTCTGCGTACCAACGTGTTCTCGTTCTTCAATGTCATTCTGTTCGTCATCGGGGCGGCGCTGCTGGCGCTGGGGCGGTATTCCGACGCGCTGATCAGTGTCGGACTCGGGCTGATCAATGCGCTGATCAGTGCCGGTCAGGAGATCCGCGCCAAGCGCAAGCTCGACGGGCTGCAACTGCTGGACCGCGCCGCGGTGCGGGTGATCCGCGACGGCCGCGAGACCGAGGTCGCCCCGGAACGGGTGGTACGCGGTGACGTGCTGCGCATCCGCGCCGGTGACCAGATCGTCGTGGACGGCCCGCTGCTCGACGGGGAGCGGGTCGAGGCGGACGAGTCCCTGCTCACCGGGGAGGCGGACCCGGTGCCGAAGGCGACCGGGGACGAGCTGCGCTCCGGCAGCCTGTGCGTGGCCGGGAACGGGTATCAGCTCGCCCGGGACGTCGGCACGCACAGCTATGCGGGACGGCTGACCGCGCAGGCGCGGCGGGTGACGACGGACCGCACCCCGCTGCAGCGGCGGATCGAGTTCGTGGTCCGGCTGGTCATGGTGCTGACCGTGCTGATGAGCGGGGCGATCGTCGCGCAGGCCCTGCTCGAGGGGTTCAGCCTGCTGCGGGTCGTGCAGATCAGCGCGGTGCTGTCGGGCCTCGTGCCGTACGGGCTGTTCTTCCTCATCGCCGTCGCGTACACGGCCGGTGCCGCCGCGCTCGCCGGGCGGGGTGCGCTCGTGCAGCAGGTCAACGCGGTCGAGTCGGTCAGCAACGTGGACGTGGTCTGCACCGACAAGACCGGGACGCTGACCACCGGGCGGCTCACCCTCGACGGGATCGAACCGCTCGGCGGCATGGACCTGGCCGAGGTCCGCACGACGCTGGGCGCGCTCGCCCGCACCGCGACCACCCCGAACCTCACCACGACCGCGCTGCTGGAGAGCCTGCCCGGCAACGCGTGGACGGTCAGCGACGAGGTGCCGTTCACGTCCTCGCTGCGCTGGTCCGGCATGACCACCCGCACCGACACGTGGATCCTCGGCGCCCCCGACGCGCTCACGACCGGCGAGCTGCACGAGCGGGTGGCGCGGAGCGCGGATCAGGGGCTGCGGGTGCTGCTGCTGGCCCGTTCCAGCGGCAGCCTCCGGGACGGTGACGGGCATCCCGCGCTGCCCCGGATCGAACCGGTGGCGCTGGTCGCGCTCGCCGACGAGCTGCGGCCCGAGGTGGCGCACAGCATCGGGCAGTTCCACGCCGACGGCGTGGAGATCAAGGTCCTGTCGGGCGATGATCCCCGTACGGTCGCAGCGCTGGCCGCCCGCGCCGGCCTCGACGACGGCGGGGGTCCGGTGAGCGGCGCGGGCCTGGACCGCCTCGACGACGCGGCGTTCGACGCGCTGGTCGCCCGGACGACGGTGTTCGGCCGCGTCGCCCCCGAGCAGAAGGAACGGATCGTCGCGTCGCTGCGCCGCCAGGGCCACTACGTCGCGATGATCGGCGACGGCGTGAACGACGCCCGCGCGCTCAAGGGCGCCCAGGTCGGCGTCGCGATGCGCAGCGGCAGCGCGGTCACCCGGGACGTCGCCGACATCGTGCTGGTCGACGACTCGTTCGCCGCGCTGCTGCCCGCCCAGCGTGAGGGCCGCCGCATCATCGCCGGCATCGGGATCTCCATGTACGTCTTCCTGGCGCGCGTCGCCACCCAGGGACTGGTGATCCTGGCGGTCAGCATGCTCGGCCTCGGGTTCCCGTACTCGCCGACGCAGGTGGGGCTGACCCTGCTGACGGTCGGGGTGCCCACGTTCTTCCTGACGGTGTGGGCCGAGCCGCTGCCCCCGGACAAGCGCCTGCTCACCAATCTGGCGCGCTTTGTGCTCCCGGTGGCGGTGGTCACTGCGGGGTTCGGTACGGCGATCTACGCGTATCTCTACGAGACGGTGAGCCAGGGGTTCAACGACAGCACACCGGCCGAGGTCATCAGCCAGTTCGAGCGCTACACCGGGCTGAGTTACACCGACACCGACTTCACCGCGGCGGCGGCGACGATCGGCGCGCAGACCGGCCTGTCGACGTTCTTCTGCCTGGCGTCGTTCGTGCTCATTCTCTTTCTGGCGCCGCCGTTGCCGCTGTTCGCGGCGTGGACGACTCCGGTGCGCGATCGGCGACCGGCCGCGCTGGTGGGCGTACTCATAGCGGTCTTTGCCGCCGTTCTCTTCGTCCCCGTGCTGTCGGACTATTTCGGGCTGACCGGCCCGGCCGGACCCGTTTTCGAGGTGGTGCTGCCGGCATTGGTGCTGTGGTTCGCAGCGCTCACGGCGGCATTTCGCTTCCGGCTGCTGGAGAGGGTCCTGGGGCTGGGTTAACTCACGGCCATGATGTGCCGGAGTCTCTGGTGGGGAACGCCCGCGGCGGCGAGCTGCGCGGCGATCCGGGCCGAGGAGTGGTCCAGGAAGACGACGACGTGATGGTCGTCGCCGAGCGCGCACGCCGCGGTGAGCGTGCCGAGGTTGATGGGGTCGAGCTCGGAGACGTCGTGCAGGTCCAGGATCAGGCGCATGGGGCGGACGTGCCGGACGGTGTGCACGAGGACCTGACGGAGCTCGACGGCGTCCTCCGGTCCGATACGGCCGTGCGGGCGCAACTTCACACTGCCGTCGGGACACGTCTCGACGTCAACTGGCGAGTCGGACATCGGCTGACCTTCCGTAACCAGGTGTTGGTGGAGCCGTAAGAATAGGGTCGCGCGCCGATCACGTCGATCGATGCCGGAAGAATTCATCTTCGAAGTGGTGACTTTTCTGACCGCCGCCGGACGTTGCCGGGACACGCCCCGTTTGCCATCCTGAAATGGATGCCGCAACGCGGACATCCCGGACGAGTGTGTGTCGTACCCGGCCTGCCAAGACGACCACTGTCAAAGGTGGGTTCGTCATGGCCTGGTTCGTTCTCGTGCTGTCCGGAATGCTGGAAACCGTCTGGGCAGCCGCCCTCGACCGCAGCGCCGGCCTCAGTCGCCCGCTGCCCGCCGCTCTGTTCGGCGTCACACTCGTGCTCAGCATGTCCGGTCTCGGTTATGCGCTGCGCACCATCCCGGTCGGCACCGGCTACGCCGTGTGGGTCGGTATCGGCGTCGTCGTCACCGCGGTCTACGGGATGGTGTCGCTCGGCGAGCCGGCGTCGCTGCCCCGGATCGGCTGCCTGCTCCTCGTGGTGGCCGGGGTCGCCGGCCTCAAGTTCCTCTAGGCCGCGACGCGTTTCTCCAGGGCGCGCGTTTTCCGATCGTCGCCGAAACGGGGGCACTTGCCCGTAGCTCTCACGGGTGAACGTCGGGGTGACCCAGGCCGTCGATCAGCAGGGTGCACACGGCGTCGAGCTCGTCCTCGACGCCGGGGGTCTGCCAGTCGCCGGTGTGGGCGGGGTGGTGGAAGCGGGTGGTGGCCGAGAAGACGGCCAGGGCCAGCGCGGCCGGGTCGGCGTCCCGGAACACGGCGCTGGTGACGCCGTCGGCGAGGATGCCCTGCAGCTGGCGCAGCAGATCGGTCACGTGCTCGGCCGCCGCGTCGCTGTTCTCGGTGACCAGGATGCGGTACGCCGCGAACAGTTCCGGATCGTCGTGCGCCTTCGCGCGCTTCGACGCCAGCAGGGCGGCGAGCCAGCTCCGCAACCGTTGCCGGGGCGGGATCTCGCTGTCACTCGCGATCGCGGCCAGGGCGTCGCGGTCCTGGTTCAGCCAGCGCCGGGAGACCGCCTCGCGAAGCGCCGTCTTCGACGGGAAGTGCTTGTAGACGGCGGCGTGGCTGACGCCGAGTGCCCTGCCCACGTCGACCACGGTCGCCTTGGCGGGCCCGTGGCGGCGCAGCACATCCTCAGTGGCGGACAGGATCATCTCCGCGTCGAGCGGCCCACCGGCGCGCATCAGACCTCACCGCTCAGCAGGCTGGACATCCCGCCAGCATAGTGCCCAGCCATCCCCTTGGTAACAGAATTCAAATTGTGTAACCTGAACCCCGTTCCCGACGGAAGAGGGTTTGATCATGACCATCCTGGTGACCGGCGCCCGAGGACACGTGGGCGCCGCCGTACTGGACGGACTGCTGGCCGCCGGCGCGACCGTGCGGGCGTCCAGCCGCACCCCGCGGCCCGGGGAGTTCCCCTGCGGCGCTGAGGTGGTGCGCGCCGACCTGGCCGATCCGAGCACGTTCCCGGAGGCGCTGGCCGATGTCCGCACGGTGTTCCTCTACGCGCATCCGGCGACCGCGACCGAGTTCGCGGCGGCGGCCCGCAAGGCCGGGGTGGAGCACGTGGTCCTGCTGTCCTCCGGCTCCGTGCTGGCCGCGGACGCCGCCACCAACCCGATCGCCGCACAGCACCGCGCGGCGGAGCGGGCGCTGGACGACGCCGGCCTCGGCCGGACATTCGTGCGGCCCGGCTACTTCGCGACGAACTCGCTGCGCTGGCGGTCAATCCGCACCGATCGCGTGCTGCGCACCGCGTTCCCGGACGCGATCACCGCACCGGTGCACGAGCGTGACATCGCCGCGGTGGCGGTGCATGCCCTGCTGGACGAGCCCCGCAATGCCGCATATCCAGTGCTCGGCGCGGGCCCGGTGACCATCCGTGACCAGGTCGCCGCGATCGCCGAGGCGCTCGGCGAGCCGGTGCGCCTGGCGGAGATCGACGTCGACACCTACCGCGCCGACCTGCTCACACAGCTGCCCGGGCCGATCGTCGACCGCCTGCTCCAGGCCGGCGGCAGCGTGCCGCAGCTGCCCGCCGAGGTGGCGGTCGATGCCGTCACCGGACTGCTGGGCCGGCCCGCGCTGACCTTCGCCGACTGGGCCCGCGACCATGCGGCCGACTTCCGCTGAGCCGATCAGGAGATCGCTGCGCATGCCCTTCGTGCCCCGGCTCGGCCATCGCGGTGGCCGAGCGGCAGAGCGTTCGCCGCCGGCGTTCCGGCCGGGTGGGTGACGATGGACGAGGCCGACGGCCAATCGAAGTCGCTGCGCGTCTTCATGGAGGAACACGACCAGCCGCACGTGGTCCGCGGCTATTGGCTTCTCGCCCGGCGCACCATCAGCACCGGTGAGCTGGCCTACTACGTCTGTTACGGATCCCGGAAAACCCGGTTGATGGACCTGGCCCGGTGGTGGTCACGCCGGCGCCGCAGAATACTAGGGCGCCACGCGGCCGTGGGTCTCGAAGGCGGCGTGGGTCAGCGGCATCAGTGCCGCCCACTGCGCCTCCATCCGCTCCGCCACCATCTCGATCTCGCGCTGCGGGAACGACGGGACCTTCGCGTTCTCGCGCTTGGTGCGCAGTGACAGGAAATGCATCAGCGAGCGGGCGTTGCACGTCGCGTACATCGAGGAGAAAAGACCGACCGGGAGCACGGCCCGCGCCACTTCCCGGGCGATCCCCGCTGCCAGCATTTCCTGGTACGCCGCATAGCTGTGCCGGTACGCGGATTCCATCGCCGTGACCGTTCGCTCGTGCTGTTCCGCGGTGCCCTCGGCGAACTCGTACTTGCCGGGACGCCCGAACTGCACGAGCGGGCGGTCCTCGGCCGGCGTGTAGAACACCGGCTCCAGCTCCCGGTAACGCCCGCTCTCCTCGTTGTAGGACCAGCCCGCGCGGTGCCGGTGGAACTCGCGGAACACGAAGATCGGCGCCTGGACGAGGAAGGTCATCGAGTTGTGCTCGAACGGCGTACCGTGCCGATCCCGCATCAGGTAGTTGATCAGGCCCTCGGACTTCCCGGGATCGGCGTCCAGCTCCGCCAGCGACGCCTCGCCCGCGGTCGACACCCGCGCGGCGAACAGCACATCCGCGTCCGCCGCCGCACTCTTCACGAGGGTGACGCTCACGTCGTGGCGGAAGTCAGGCTCGGTCATTGCGGATACGTTACTTGCCCTCGGCCCGGTCACCCGTCAGCGAATCGCGCGCGTCCCGCCACGCCCCACCATCACCCAGAAGCACATTCCGCAGGTACGCCGAAACGAGCCGGGCCACCGTGGCGACGCGAGCGGGATCCTCGTCGGTGGTCTCGGCCGCGTCGTACCCGGAAATGCCACCGAGGCCGTGCTCCGCTCCGGCCAGGACCACCAGATCCTTGGGGCCAGGCGCCAGTGTGTACGGGTCGGTGTGCCATTCCCAGCCCGCGGTCGTCAGGTGCGGGGAGGCATCGCGGTCACCGGCGATCACCAGCGCCGGCGTGGCCATCGTGGTGAAGTCGGTGGTCGAGAAGAAGGAGTAGTTCTTCGCCGCGAACTCACTGAGCGCGTCCCCGCCGCGGCCCGGCGCGGCGAGCAGCACGCCGGCCTTGATCCGGGGTTCGGCCAGGTTCACCTGCTCGCCGTCGAGCGGGTCGGTCAGGCGCGCACCCAGCAGCAGGCTCGCGGTGTGCCCGCCCAGCGAGTGCCCGGCGACGGCGACCTTGGTGCGGTCCAGGCGGCCTTTCAGCTGCGGGACCGCGTCCTCGATCGGGTCGAGCCGGTCGAGGACGCGGGTCATGTCGAGCGCCCGGGTACGCCAGAACAGCGGCGCCTCGGCGTCATCGGGATCCACCCTCTGCGCCAGCGTTTTCGAGTCGAGGTGGGTCGGCTGGATCACGGCGAAGCCCTGCTCGGCGAGGAGGGTGACCAGGGGCGCGTACCCGTTGAGTGATGACAGGTTGTTCGACGCGCCGTGACCGTGCGACAGCAGGACGATAGGGAGGCGCTCACCGGTTGTCGGTGCGGTCACCTTTACCTGCAGGTCAACGGCGCGGCCGGGAGCCGCCAGGACGATCGGGCTGACCGAGAAGATCATGACTTGCCCTCCGATGCGATAAGTGGAACCTTGTTCCGTCATCATGTGGAACTTGGTTCCGCTTTGTCAAGGCTGCCGCCCCCGCCCACGTCCCCCGATCGGAGGGCAGTTCTGGATTGTGGGGTCGGACTCCGCTGAGCCGGGTCCCCGGGGCGCGCCGAAACCCATGGAGCAAGATGGGGTCAGTGGGACAGCACCAACCGGACGACGCCCCGGCGCCGGACCGCGCGATGAAAACGGACGACCGCACGCCCCGGTCGCCCGCCGCCGCCCCTGCCCGCACCACGGACTTCACCGCCCTTGGCCTCCCCGCCCGTCCCGAGCCTGCGCGTTCGGACCTTCCGCCTGCTGATCAGGGCGTTGAGGGTGCTGGTGCCGGGGTTTCCGGCCCTGAGACAACTGCGGATCCGGCCCTTGATCCGGAGAATGCGGCGCCGCAACGACGCGGGCAGCCGGAGGGTTCCGCGCCGCAACCGCCCGGGCCGCCGGAGGGTTCTTCGGCGCGGCTTCCCCGGCGAGCTGCGGCGGGGTCTGCCCGGCGGCCGGCGCGGGGTGGGCCGCGGGAGCTTCAGCCGCATCGGATGGCGCTGGCGCTGGCATTGGTGTCGGCGGGTCCGCCTTTGATCATTATCAACGGGCTGAAGGGCGTACCGGTCGCTGTTGCTGGGGTGCTCTATGCGGCCTGGCTGTTGATCGGTAAGAAGTTGCCGCGCCGGCGCCGGTGATCGTTCGTTACCGGGGCAGGTAGCCGAGGGCTTTCTCGGCGCACGTGTCGACGGTGGTGCGGGCGTCCAGGCCGAGGCTTTCAATGGCGACCAGCGCGGTGAACACCACGTCGGCGAGTTCTCCGGCGACGTCCTCGCGGGTGTGGGTGACGCCCTTGCGCGGGTTCTGGCCGAGGACCCCGATCCAGGCCTGGACCGCCTCGCCGGCCTCCTCCGTGATCTTCGCGATCCGCAGCGTCAGCTCCAGATCCTCGGTCCCGTTCCGCTCGTCGAGCGCCGCCCGCCACGTCCGCGCCGCGTCCCACACCGTCATGTCGTCATCAGCCATGCCGGTAATCTCACATCCCGCACCAATCGATCCGGGGGAGGGGTGGTCATGGGCGCGAAGACCGCGTTGCTGGCTTTCACGAAGGGCGACCTGCGGCCGGCGCTGCTCGGGGCCGGCGCGGGAGACCGGGTCAGGGCCGAGGAGCTGGTGCGGCAGATCCATCCCGGGTACGCCGTGACGCCGATCGAGGACGGCCTCCTGTGGGACTGGTGCTACCCGCCCGACGATGTCACCTATGTGGCGATGCTGCCCGGTGCTGAGCTGCTGTGCGACCGGAGGCTGATCCTCGATCGCCCGTCCGAGCTGCCCGAGGACCTGCTGCGGGCCGGTGCGGGGCGGCGGATCGTCATGCACGGCATGCATTCGGTCAGCGACTGGCTCGGCTTCGCGGTGTGGGACGACGGGGTGCTCGTGCGGTCGCTCAGCCTGTCCCCGGACAGCGGGATCGTGGAGACATCGGCGAACCGTACGACTTCGAGCGGTCGTACTGGGCGGGTGAGCACCCGGTCGGCGTGACGTTCACCGGACGCCCGTACCCGCTGCCGTTCCACCCGCTGGAGCTCGGCGAGGACGCGCTGCGAGCCCTGTTCGGTTTCATCCTGGAAGGGCACCCGGAACCGGACGACGTCGACCCGTTCGACGTGCCCGTGCACGGCTTCCGCGTCGAGGACCCCACGGGGCAGGAGCAGGTGGCCCGCGCGGCGGCGCTCGCGGCCTGGATGAAGGCAGCGGGTCCCCCTCGGACAGCGCGCTGGGAATCCATTCAGGGACAGTGAGGGCACACCGTCGGGCAGGGCGTCAGCGGGTCCCGGGTGGCGAGGCCGCTGTGGTGCAGGACGGTCGTGACGGTTTCCTCGAAGGTGCTGACCTCGGGGATGACGGTTTCGCCGGGGGTGGCGAGCAGGTCGCGGGGGGAGTACCACTCGCGCATCTGGTCGGCGGTGACGGGGATCGGTTCGTCGCGGCGGAAGTGGCGGCGGACGGTTTCGTCGAAGGAGACGTCGAGGTAGAAGACATGGGCGGGGCCGGGGTGGCCGGTGATGAGGTCCCGGAGCGCCGTGGCGTAGCGGTCGGTGTGGAGGATTCCCTCGAGGACGACGTGGTAGCCGAGGTCGAGCGCGGTCCGGGCGGTGGCCGCGATGAACGCCGGGGCGACGGGGCCGATGGCGGTGCTGTCGTGTTCGCGGAGAATGACGCGGCGGAGGTGGTCCTGTTCGAGGAGGGCGCAGCCCCGGCCGTACCGCCGGCGTATCTCCCGCGCAGCGGTGGTTTTGCCGCTACCGGAATTTCCTCGCATGACCACCAGCGTCGGGTCCTCTGTCATGGGGAACGGTAACAAGTGTCAGAGCCAGGTGGTGGCCGGCCACACCACGCCGAGGAGCCGGCCGTGGGGCGTATCAGGACCGGGGGTAGCGCGCGCCGTTGAAGGTGACTCTGAGGGTGTACACGGATGATCCCGCGGTGATGAAGAGGTGGTTGAGTTTCGGCCCGCCGAACGTGAGGTTCGCGACCGGTTCGGGCAGCAGCAGTTTGCCGATCAGGGTGCCGTCGGTCGCGAAGCAGTGCACGCCGTCCCAGGCCGCTGCCCAGATGCGGCCGGAGTCGTCGGCGCGCAAGCCGTCGAAGCGGCCGTTGTCGCAGGTGGCGAAGATGTCACCGCCGGTGAGATGCCCGTCGGCGGTGACGTCGAAGACGCGGATGTGGCTCGGTTCCTGGCGGGTGTCGGCGATGTGGAGGCGTTGCTCGTCGGGGGAGAACGCCAGGCCGTTGGGGCGGCAGAAGTCGTCGGCGACGACGCGCAGGTCACCGGTGGCAGGGTCGAGGCGGAAGACGTAACAGTTGTCGTCGAGCTCGCTCGGGGCGAGGTTGCCCTCGTAGTCGCTGGTGATGCCGTAGGTCGGGTCGGTGAACCAGATCGTGCCGTCGCCGCGGACGACCACGTCGTTGGGGCTGTTGAGCCGCCTGCCCTGATAGCGGTCGGCGAGCACGGTGAGGGTGCCGTCGTGCTCGGTACGGGTCACGCGGCGGTTGCCCTGCTCGCAGGTGACCAGCCGGCCCTGACGGTCGACGGTGTTGCCGTTCGCGTAGCCCGAGCCGGTGCGGAAGACGCCGACCGTGCCGGTGGTCTCGTCCCAGCGCAGCATGCGGTCGTTGGGGATGTCGCTCCACACCAGATACCGGCCCGCGGGGAAGTACGCCGGGCCCTCGGTCTTGCGGGCGCCGGTGTGCAGGCGTTCGACGACAAAATCACCGTCGCAGTATTGGAAGCGCTCGTCGATCAGCCGGAACTCGGCCGGGATGGAATACGTCATGCTCATAGCCCCCGATTCGAGACAGCGTTCGGACGAATCATAGGCATTCAGAATCTGCTACGGTCAAGTCGACTTTGAGGCAGATGAGGTTCGTATGGTGGATGACGTTGACCGCGCGCTGCTCGTGCTGCTCCAGCAGGACGCGACGCAGTCCTACGAGACGCTGGGGCAGGCGGTCGGGCTGTCCGCGGGTTCGGCCCACGCACGGGTACGCAAGCTGCGTGACCGGGGCGTCATCCGCCGGACCACCATCGAGGTCGACCCCGCGGCGATCGGGCGGGGTGTCTGCGCGTATGTGCTGATCAAGGCCGGTGAATGGATGGGTGACCCGCCCACCCGGGACGCGCTGCTGGCCATCGCGGGCATCCAGGAGGCGCACATCGTCGCCGGGGCCGCGTCGCTGCTCGTCAAGGTCCGCACCGCGACCACCGAGGAGTTGCAGGCCACGCTGCGCGAGATCTTCGCTGTTGAAGGGGTGACCGGCACCGAGACCGTCGTCGTGCTGGAGACGTTCTTCGAGAAACCGGTCCGGCCGTAGGCGACGCCCCCGGACCGGGCGCCGCCCTGGGCGGCTACCGGACGGTGATGCCGGTGGCGACGCAGGTCACGCCGTCGGGCTCGGTGGCGACCTTGGTGGGCTCGGCGCCGGTGTCGTTGCCTTCGAAGATCTCGCAGACGTGGGTGTCCTCGGGGAGGGTGACGTCGGTGATGGTGACCTTGTCGCCGAGGTTGCCGTTGACGCCGGCGAGGACCTTGCCGGTGCCGGTGGCGGTGACGTTCGAGATGGCGACCGTACGCGCGGCCTGCTCGTCGCAGTTGCCGCAGGAGCGGTAGAGCTTGCCGAAGTCGCTGACCGTGAAGTCCTTGATGGTGACCGAGCCGCCGGCGAGCCGGTTGTCCTGGAAGACCTTGTCGGTGCCGAGCGCCGCGGAGCCGCCCTCGACCAGGACGGTCGCGTTCGTGCCGAGGAACGTCGCGGCGTCCTCGCCGACGTCCTCCCAGGTCACGTCGCGCAGGGTGCAGCTGCCCAGGCAGTGCACCCCGTCCGCGGCCGGGACGCCGAGGATCACGTTGGTCAGCGTGGCGCCGTCGGCCAGCTCGAACATCGCGTCCTGGCCCTCGTCCTGGCCGCCGTCACCGAGCGCGCCGTCCGCGATGAACCGCTTGCCCGCGCCGTCGAAGACCCCGTCGACCTGGATCGTGGCGGTGACGGTCTCCGCCGACTCGGCCGCCGAGGCGAACTGGGTGGTGACCGTCGCCGCCACGGCTGCCAGTGCGACGGCTCCGGCGGCGATGAGCCGGGTCGTTCTGCGCGATCGTTGTGCCATGTGCTGCCTCCCAGGGTCGGGGCGGTCCACGGAGATGGGCCGCTGGGGCATTACACGGGTGGATCGGCTCGGCGGATTAATTAGGACAATTGACTAATCCGCTGGTACTTCCGCGGGTTCGTCCGGGACCGGCTCCGGAACCGGGTCGCTCAGCTGCTCGCGTACGTAGATCCAGAAGACCGCGATGAGTGCGGCGATCGGCACCGCGAGGAGGCTGCCCACGATGCCGGCGAGGCTACCGCCGAGCGTCACGGCCAGCAGGACCACCGCCGCGTGCAGACCCAGGCCGCGGCTCTGCACCATCGGCTGGAAGACGTTGCCCTCGAGCTGCTGCACGGCCACGATGATGGCCAGCACGATCAGGGCGTCGGTCCAGCCGTTCGAGACCAATGCGATGAGTACGGCGACAAAGCCCGCGAACAGTGCCCCCACGATCGGCACGAACGCCGTGACGAACGTCAGCACCGCCAGGGGCAGCACCAGCGGGACGCCCACGATCCACAGGCCGAGGCCGATGAAGACGGCGTCGAGCAGACCCACGAAGGCCTGCGAGCGCACGAACGCGCCCAGCGTGTCCCAGCTGCGCCCGGCGACCGTGGGCACGTCGACGGCGAGCCGGCCGGGCAGCTGGCGGGCGAGCCACGGCAGGAACCGCGGGCCGTCCTTGAGGAAGAAGAACATCAGAAACAGCGCCAGGATGGCCGTGACCAGGCCATTTACGACGGTGCTGACCCCGGTCACGGTGTAGTTGACGATGTCGCCGACGCTGTTCTGGATCCTGTCGAGGGCGGTGTCGAGCGCGCTGGTCACCTGATCGTCACCGATGTTCAGCGGCGGCCCCGACGCCCATTCGCGCAGATGCTGGATGCCGTCGACGACCCCGCTGGCGAGCTCCGGCGACTGCGAGGCCACCGGCACCGCGATCAGCACCACGGTGCCCGCGAGCACGAGCAGGAAGAGCACGGTCACGAGCGCGGCCGCGAGTGCCGGTTTCCAGCCGCGTTTGCGCAGCCACCGTACGGGTGGCCAGGTCAGTGTGGTGAGCAGCAGCGCCACGACGAGCGGCCAGATGACCGACCACATCTGACCGAGAATCCACAGGACCACGCCTGTCATGAGCAGAACGAGCAGCGTCTCCAAAGAGATCCGTGCCGAGGTGCGCAACGCGGTGCGCGTCTTTACTGGGTTAAGCGAGCCGGCCATGTGATCACCCTATGAGCTAAGGCCTGTTTCATAACTGAGGCCGGGCTGCGGCGGGTCCAGTTATGAAACAGGCCTAGGAGCGTTCTTTGAGGTGGGACGCAGGTGCCCGTGAGGTTCGACGGGCATGCTGCGCGGACATCGGTGGACAAATGTGGTGGAGAGGCTCTTGTGAGTGCGTTTCGCGTACCGGGTCGGCTCATGTTCTGGCGCTCCCCGGAGGGCCAGCCCGGCTGGGCACGCCCGGCGCTGCTGGGCATAGCCCTGGTCGCCGCGATCCTCTACGGCCTGCGCATCCGCGACAGCGGTTACGCGCTCTACTACTCGGTCGCCGCCAAGAGCATGTCGGTGAGCTGGAAGGCGTTCTTCTACGGCGCCCTGGACCCCGGCGCGACGATCACCATCGACAAGCTCGCCGGCTCGTTCGTCCCGCAGGCACTCTCGGCGCGGATCTTCGGCTACCACGCGTGGTCCCTGACACTGCCCCAGGTCATCGAGGGCGTCATCGCCGTCCTCGTGATGTACCGGATCGGACGGCGCTTCGCCGGGCCCGCCGCAGGTCTGCTCGCCGCGGCCCTGTTCGGCTTCACGCCCATCATCGCCTCCATGTTCGGCCACCCGATGGAGGACGGGCTGCTCACCCTGTGCCTCGTCCTCGCCGCCGACGCCTTCCAGCTCGCGCTGATGTCACGCCGGCTCGGCCCGCTGGTGCTCTCCGGCGTCTGGGTCGGCGTCGGCTTCCAGGCCAAGATGCTCCAGGCCTGGCTGATCCTCCCGGCCATGGGCATCACCTACCTGATCGCCGCGCACGGCGGGTGGCGGCGCAGACTCGGTCACCTCGCCGCCGCGGGCGCGGTCGCCCTGGCCGTCTCGATCTCCTGGGTCGCACTGTACGAGATCACGCCCGACTCCGACCGCCCCTATGTGGACGGCAGCACCAACAACACCGCCATCGCCATGGTCTTCGGCTACAACGGCATCGACCGCTTCGGCCTTCACGTCCCCGGCGCGGTCCGATCGATGTTCACCGGCGGCGGCAATCAAGGTCAAAATCCCGCTGTGGGTACGCCCGGAGCCGACCAGAGTGCCCAGAATGTCCCGGGCGGCCAGGGTGACCCGGCGGGACAGGGCTATGCGGGAGGTCAAGGCTTTCCGGGTGGGCAGGGTGATTCGGGTGGCCGGGCTGAGCGGGGCGGGGCGGGTGGCGGTGGCGGGCCGGGCGGGGGCGGTGACGGGGCGTCCAAGCTGGTCGGCGCCCGGTACGGCGCGCAGATCGGATGGCTGTACCCGCTGGCGCTGCTCGGTCTGATCTTCGGGCTGGTCGCCGCCGGCCGCGCACCCCGGACCGACGCGTCGCGCGCCAACTACCTGTTCTGGGGACTGTGGCTGGTCACGGTGGCGGCCGTGTTCAGCAAGATGTCGATCCCGCACACGGCGTACATGTCGTCGCTCGCCCCGGCCCTGGCCGCGTTGTCCGCCGCCGCGATCGTCCGGGCCTGGCGCGGCCTGCGTGACGGCAGCGCCCGCTGGCAGCTTCCGGCGCTGGTGGTGGCGGAACTCGCGTGGACGGTCTACCTGGCCGGCCAGTTCCCGGACTTCCTGCCGTGGCTGCGATGGACGGTCCTGGGGATCGGCATTGTCGCGCTCCTGGTCGTCGCTGCGGTGTTCGTGCCGCGGCTGCCCCGGCCGGGTGGACGTGTGCTGACGGTGGCGATGGCACTCGCGGTCGCTGCGATGGTGGCGGTGCCTAGCGTCTGGGCCGGTTCGGTGCTGGATTCCCGGTACTCGGGCAGCGCCTTCGACGCCTCCGCCGGCCCGAGCAGCGGTGGTTTCGGCGGCGGCGGGGGCGGTGGCTTCGGCGGCGGCAACCGGCAGGCCAACGGTGGTGCCGCGAACGGTGGCGGTTATCCGGGCGGCGGTAACCCCGCAGGTGGCGATCCCAGCGGGGGCGGTGCGACCGGTGGTGGTTTTCCCGGCGGCGGGGCGAATGGTGGCGGCTTCCCCGGTGGTGGCACGAACGGTGGCGGCTTTCCCGGGGGAGGGGCGAACGGTGGAGGCGGGTTCCCCGGCGGGGGTGGTCGTGGTGGACCGGGCGGGGACACGACGGCGACGTTGACCGCGGAGCAGCAGAAGCTCGACGACTACCTGACGGCGAACCAGGGCACGGCCCGCTTCGTGGCGGCGACCACCTCCTGGAACACCGCGTCGCCGTACATTCTGGCGACCGGGCACACGTACATGCCGATGGGTGGCTTCAGCGGCAGCGTGCCGCAGCCGACCCTCGCCGGTGTCCAGAAGCTGGTCGGCCAGGGCGACCTGCACTACTTCATGCTCGCGGCATCCGGAGGCAGAGGCTTCGGCGGCCCGGGCGACGGCAGTGGCGGCACCACCCAGGCCATCTCCGACTGGGTCACCGCCACCTGTGCTGCCGTGTCCGACCCGGCGGTGCCGGCGGATCAGCCGCTCTACCGCTGCGGCTGACCCTTCGCAGCCCGCTCGTTCCGAAGGTCATCGTCAGGCCGGCCGGTGTTTACACCAGCCGGCCTGATCCGTGTCAGAGAGTCTTCCAGCGTGGAGGGTCCGCCGGGAAGATCCCGTTCTGACTGCAAACAACCTGCAAACGGGTTTGTCTTCACATCGACATCCGTCTGTGTTGTCCTGGAAACAGGTAAGCGCTTGCTTCGGGCAAAGCGGGCACGGGAACGGTCCCGCCAGCGGATGAGCCGGTCGTGCCGGCCCTGCGGGAACGGGCCGTCGAGGCGGCCCGGCCCGTCATGGCGATGGCATCGACTCGACGCCTGCCGTGATCCGGCAGCGCCCCACCTCCGGGCCGCGATCCCCCGCGCGGCACAACAGAATTGCTAGGAGAACACCATGCGCAAGAAGATGCGCCATCTCGTGCTGGCCGCTTCCGCCGGTGCGACCGGTCTCGCTCTCATCGCGGCGGCCGGAACAGCGAACGCAGCCGACCGCCCCGCGGCCGGGACCGAGAAGGCCGCAGCCGGGCAGGCCGCGGCCCCACTGGCAGCGGTCGATCAGCTGGTCGGCTGGGCCACCCAGAACGGCGGCACCACCGGCGGCGGTAGCGCGGCGACCACGACCGTGACCAGCGCTTCCGCCCTGACGACCGCCGTCGGTGCGACCGCGGCCTCGGTCATCCGGGTGTCCGGGACGATCAGCTGCAGCGGCATGCTGCGCGTTCGTTCCAACAAGACGATCATCGGCAACGCGGGTTCCGCGATCGTCGGGTGTGGTCTGAACATCAACGGCGACAAGAATGTCATCATCCGCAACCTGACGTTCCGCGGGTGGGACGACGACGCGATCAACGTGCAGACGTCCGCGACGAACATCTGGATCGACCACAACACGTTCAGCGACGGGTACGACGGCGCGGTCGACATCAAGCGTGGGTCGGACTTCGTGACCGTGAGCTGGAACCACGTGTTCGACCACGACAAGTCCATGCTGCTGGGTCACAGTGACAGCAACGCCAGCCAGGACACCGGGCACCTGCGGGTGACCTACCACCACAACTGGTTCGACGCGTCCACGCAGCGGCACCCGCGGGTGCGGTTCGGCAACCCGGTGCACGTCTACAACAACTACTACTACAACAACAGTGGGTACGGCGTCGCGTCGACCGAGGGCGCCGGTGTCCTGGTCGAGAACAACTCCTTCGAGGGTGTCGCCGACCCGTATCACCTGGGTGAGGCCGATTCCGGACCGGGGACGCTGGTCGCGCGGGGCAACCTGCTGGTGAACTCCGGTGCGGGCCAGACGGGTGGCAGTGTCGCGAGCATTCCGTACAGCTACACGGCGGATGCCGCTAGCGCGGTGAAGTCGGCCGTCACGGCGAGCTCCGGCGCGGGACGCATCGCGCTCTGACCGGGATCGATCGGGCGACCGATGACCGGGGCCCCCGCCGCACTGTCGAGGCGGGGACCTCCCACGTCCAATACACAATGACGTTCATCAATTCATATTCGTCATGTGGCAGAAATCGCCACGACATATTGCGAGGTGGGTTGTGAGCGGTAACAGTGCCCTGATGAGCAGACTCGCAGCATTGGCCGGCGCGGTCACCCTGGCGTTGATCACCACGGGTGCGACCCCGGCGCAGGCCCTGGCGGCCTATCCGAATCCCGGCGTCGTGACCGGCGACACGGGCATCCACGATCCGTCCATGGTGAAGACACCGGCCGGGACCTACCTGGCGGCGTACACCGGGGCGAACATCCAGCTGAAGACCTCGGCCGACCGGACGGCCTTCCGCAACGCGGGCGCTGTCTTCCCGGGCGGTGCGTCGTGGACGACCGCGTACACCGGGGGCAGTAACAATCTGTGGGCGCCCGATATCTCGTACCGTAACGGCCGTTATTATCTCTATTACTCCGCGTCGACGTTCGGGTCCAACAAGTCGGCGATCTTCCTGGCGACCAGCACCACGGGCGCGTCCGGGAGCTGGACGAACAACGGCCTGGTGATCGAGACGTCGGCGGCGAACGACTACAACGCGATCGACCCGAACCTCTACGTCGACCCGTCGGGAAACTGGTGGCTGACGTTCGGATCGTTCTGGTCGGGCATCAAGATGGTCGCCCTCAACGCGTCCACCGGGAAACGATCGGATTCGACCGTGCGTTCGCTCGCCGGGCGCGGCGGCGGGGCGATCGAGGCGCCGTACCTGGTCAAGCACGGCTCGTACTACTACCTGTGGGTGTCGTTCGACCGGTGCTGCGCGGGGGCTGCCAGCACGTACCGCATCATGGTCGGGCGTTCGACGAGTGTGACCGGGCCGTTCGTCGGCCGTAACGGCACGGCGATGACCTCCGGCGGGGGCACCGAGATGCTCGCCTCGCACGGCTCGATCCACGGCCCCGGCCACCAGGCGGTATTCACCGACACCGACGCGGATGTGCTCGTCTACCACTACTATGCAGACAGTGGTGCGTCATACCTGGGAATCAACCTGATCGGCTACGACTCGGCGGGATGGCCCTTTGTCTACTGAGGATCTGCGGGTCGGCGATGCCGGGATCGCCACCTACGTCACCGACCCGCCACTCGACATCAGGCTCGGCCCGCGCCCCTACCTGCACCCCATCCGCACGCTCGGCGGCGTGCCGGTCACCGAGGCGCTGCCGTTCGATCACCCCTGGCACCTCGGCGCATCCCTCGCCATGCAGGACGTCAACGGCGTCAACTTCTGGGGCGGGCGCACCTACGTGCGTGACAAGGGCTACACCTGGCTCGACGACCACGGCCGCATCACCCCGGACGGCGCGGGCTTCCGGTGGCAGGACCAGGCCGGAACCACGCTGCTCACCGAGGAGCGCAAGGTCTCCGCGCGGGTCGCGCCCGGCGGCTGGGAACTTCGCTTTCAGTACGCCCTGAGCGCACCCGCCACCCGCGACATCACCCTCGGCAGCCCCGCCACGAACGGGCGCCCCGGCGGCGCGGGCTACGGCGGCTTCTTCTGGCGTGCGACGCCCGGCGACGCGGTGGCGTACACGCAGTCGGCGATCGGCGAGGAAGCGGTCAACGGCAGCGCTGCCCCGTGGCTCGCGATCCGCGTAACCCCGGGCGAGGAGCAGCAAGAGGCCGTCGGCGTGCAGCGAGCAGTCAGCGGCGTGCAGCAAGCGGCCGGCGCCTACACGTTGGTGTTCCGGGGATTGCGGGACGACGACCGGTGGTTCGTCCGCACGGGGGACTACGTCGGGGTGTGTGCCGCGCTCGCCTTCGAGCGTCCGCTGGTCATCCCGGCGGGCACGCGCATCACCCGCGAGATCAATGTTCTAGTGGCCGACGGTGTGGCGGGACCGCCCATGCCACCCCTGCTTCGGAGGGCAGTGCCGACTCCCGCGCGGCCCGTCGCAGCACCTCGTTGACGCCGAGGATGACCCGGACCCCGCCGCGCGTCTCGACGTGCGGCGGCCCGAGCAGTGTGGGTGGCGGCAGGTCCGGGGCGGTCAGGGCCTCGATCAGACCCGTGAACGATTCCGTGCGCGACAGCGGCGCGATCAGGGGCACGGCCGGGTCGCCGCGATGCGCGATCAGGTTCTCCAGCAGACCGGTCCGGCCGTCGACCGCTACGAGGCCGGGCTCGCCGGGCAGCATCAGCCGGTCGGTCGGGTATTCGAGGACGGCCCGGCCCGCGCTGGCGTCGACCGCCACCTCACCCGCGATGAAGTCCTCACCCGCGAGCGTCACCGCGATGAGCAGCCGGAGACCGGTCGCGAACGTGATCCGGGCGAACGCCGTGTCGTCGGCCTCGATCTCCCGGGTGCGGTAACGCTCCACCTCCAGGTCCGTCGCCGGCCCCGCCCCGGCGGCGTCCGCCGTCGCGAGGCACTGCATGAGCGCGTGCGCGAGCGGGTTGACCAGCACGCCGTCCACGACCGCCTGCCCGCCGACGCTGCGGCGCCCCGCCCACGGGGCCCGGGCGTAGTACGCGTCGTCGCGCTGCCAGGACGCCACCGCGGAAATGCCGGTCACCTTCTCCTGGGCGACGGCGTCCCACAGCCGGGCGGCGGCCCGCGACCCGAGCGCCTGGAACCCGACCTGACAGGCCCGGCCGGTGGCGCGCACGGTGCCGGACAGTTGGCGGTGCTCGGCGAGGGTCCGGACGGGCGGCTTCTCCAGCAGCACATCGGCTCCGGCGTGCAGCGCGTCCTCGGCGATCGCCAGGTGCGTGTGCGGCGGCGTACAGATGATGACCACGTCGGGTGCGGTCCGCGCCAGCAGCTCCCGGTGATCGGTGAAGGCCCGCGCGCCGTCCGGCACCGGGGGATCGGGCTCGATCGGCTGCGTGTCGGCCAGGCCCACCAGGACGGTGCCGTCGAGGCCCGCCAGGTGGCGGCGGTGGTGGCGGCCGTGGCCGTTGGCGCCGATCAGCGCGACCCTCGTCGTCACACCGCACCCGCCACTGTTGCCTCCACACCGTGTTTGTCCAGCGTTGCCAGCCATTTCACCAGACCCGCCCGGACGGCGTCGTCCTCGGCCAGCTCCGCCGGGAACACCTCGCGCAGCCCGAGCAGTGAGTCGACCACTGCCTCGGGGGTCGAGCCGCCGTCGGCCAGGCGGGCGCGGATCCGGCCGGCGAGGGGGTCGTCGAGCAGCAGTGGCCGGCCGTCGTCCGCGCTGCCCTGGACGAATCTCATCCACGCCGCGACCACGAGCAACGCCCAGGTCGGCACCGCACCGGCGGCCCGGCGGTCCTGGATCGTGTGCAGGACCCGCTGGGGGAGCTTCTGCGAGCCGTCCATAGCGACCTGCACCGTACGGTGACCCATCGCGGGGTTCGCGAATCGTCCGAGCACCGACTCGCCGTACTCCGTCACCGTCACGCCCTCGGGCGGGGTGAGACTCGGGGCGATGTCCTCGGCGATCAGCCGGCTCATCAGCTCGCGCATCCCGGGGATGGCGAGCGCGTCCGCGATGGTCTCCCGGCCCGCGAGGGCACCCAGGTACGCCAGTGCGGAGTGCACGCCGTTGAGCGATCGCAGTTTCAGGCGCTCCCAGGGGCGGGCGTCATCGGTCATGACCGCCCCGGCGAGCTCCCACGCGGGACGCCCGCCCGGGAACGCGTCCTCGATGACCCACTGGCGGTAGGGCTCCGCGGAGACCGCCGCGAGGTCGTCCATGCCGAGGTTGGCTGCCGCCAGGGCCAGCGACTCGGGCGTGGCCGCCGGGACGATGCGGTCGACCATGGTGCCGGGGAAGCTCACCTGGGCGGCCAGCCACTCCCGGGCGCCCGGATCCACGATCCGCTCCATCACGGCGCGCAGATAGCGGCCGTTCGAGGGCAGGTTGTCACAGGTGACCAACGCGATCGGGCCGGCGTCCGCGCGGCACCGCGCGTGGAGGGCGCGAGCGAGGAGGGCTGGAACTGCCGCGCCCTGGGCGTACCCCTTCTCGGTGATGGTGAGGGTGACCACGCGCACGGCCGCGCTGGCGATCAGGGCGACCACCTCATCCGGCTGGGAGTGAGCGTGCAGCAGGCCGGAGAGCGCGCCCACCACCCGGGTCTCGCTGCCGTCCGCGGACAGACTGGTGACGCTGAACAGGCCGTCCTGGGCACGCAGGGCATCGAGGACGCCGGTCGAGTGGGGTGCCACGCCGACCGTGCCCCAGTCGCCGCCGCCCTTCGCCATGGCCTCCTCGGTGTAGACGGCCTGGTGCGCGCGATGGAACGCGCCGAGCCCGAAGTGCACGATCCCGGTCCCGGCGTCACCCGGCGTGATCAGCGGGCGGGTCGCGTCGGTGAGGGCGGCGAGTCCGAGCCTCATCGCCACACCGGGCCGTCCGGGAAGCCGAACTCGGCGATCGATTCCGGTCTCATGGTGGCGCTGTAGCCGGGCTCGGACGGCAGGACGTACTTGCCGTCGTGGGTGCGGACCGGGTCGGTGAAGTGTTCGTGCAGGTGGTCGACGTACTCCACCATGCGGCCGTCGAGGCTGGTGCCCACGCGCAGATAGTCGAAGGCGAACAGGTGCTGGACCAGCTCGCACAGGCCGACACCGCCGGCGTGCGGGCAGACCGGGATGCCGAATTTGGCTGCCAGCAACAGCTCCGCGAGCACCTCGGGGACCCCGCCGACGCGGCAGGCGTCGATCTGCATGACCCGGACGGCGTCGGCCTGCAGGAGCTGCTTGAAGATGACGCGGTTGGCGGCCACCTCGCCGGTGGCGACCCGGATCGGGGCGACCGCGCGCTGGATCCGGGCGTGGCCCAGGATGTCGTCGGGGTGGGTGGGCTCCTCGATCCAGTACGGGTCGGCCTCGGCCAGCGCCTCCATCCGGGTGATCGCCTCGTCGACGTCCCAGATCTGGTTGGCGTCCATCATCAGGACGGCGTCCGGGCCGATCTCCTCGCGGATGATGCGGGCCCGGCGCAGGTCGTCCTCCGGGTCGCCGCCGACCTTCATCTTCATCGCGCGCCAGCCCTGCGCGTACGCACTGCGCGCCAGCTCCCGCACCTTGTCGTCGGGATACCCGAGCCACCCGACGCTGGTCGTGTACGACGGGAGCCCGTCTGCTTCGAGCTCGGCGCGCCGCTCGTCGAGCCCGGTGAGCCCCTTGTCGAGGATCGCGGCCGCGTCCTGAGGCGTGAGCGCGTCGGTGATGTGGTGGAAGTCGACGCAGCCGATCAGCTTCTCGGTGGGAAGCTCGGCCAGGAAGCGCCACAACGGCTTGCCCGCCTCCTTGGCGTGCAGATCCCAGACGGCGTTGACGATCGCCCCGGTCGCCATGTGGATGACGCCCTTCTCCGGCCCCAGCCACCGCAGCTGGACGTCCACGCTGAGCGAACGCGCGAACGCCACCGGATCGGCCCACAGTTCCTCGAGCGTCCTGCCCTGCACGTGATGAGCGAGGGCGCGCACGGCCGCGCAGGTGAGCTCGTTGCCGCGCCCGTTGGTGAACGTGAACCCGGCGCCGGTGTGCGGCCCGTCGGTGTGCAGCTCGACGTACGTGGCCGAGTAGTCGCCCTTGTTGATCGAGTCCGAGCCGTCCCCGGCCGCCGCGGTGGGGAACCGGACGTCGTGCACGTCGACGCTGGTGATTGTCGTCATCGGGACTCCACCTCTTGCGTGGGGGAACGCCGGGCATCCAGGCGGAAGACCCGTTTGGGCAGATGGTAGGCGAGGTCGGCGATCGTCTCCGCGGCCTCGTCGAAGGGCAGGCGGTCCTGGACGACCAGGGACGCCAGGTACGCCGCGTCGACCCTGCGGGCGATGTCGTGGCGGACCGGGATCGAGCAGAACGCCCGGGTGTCGTCGACAAAACCGGCCGTGTTGTAGAAGCCTGCGCTGTCCGTGACCGACTCGCGGAAGCGGCGCAGCCCGTCCGGGGTGTCCAGGAACCACCAGGGGGCGCCGAGGTAGAGCGCCGCGTACCCGCCGGCCAGCGGCGCCAGCTCGCGGCTGAACGCGGTCTCGTCGAGCGTGTACAGCACGATCCTCAGCCGGGGATCGTTGCCGTGCAGGTCCAGCAGCGGCTGCAGTGCGCGTACGTAATCCGTGGCCTGGGGAATGTCGCCCCCGACGTCTCGGCCGTGCGCGGCATGGAGCCACGTGTTGTGGTTGCGGACGGCGCCGGGGTGCAGCTGCAGCACCAGGCCGTCGTCGAGCGACATGCGCGCGAACTCGACGAGCATGTGGGCGCGGAACGTCTCCGCGTCGGCCGGCGAGGCCTCCCCGCGCAGGGCCCGGGTGAACAGCTCGTTCGCCTCGGTCTCGCTCAGGGCGACCGTACGCGCGGTGGGGTGCCCGTGATCCGACGACGTCGCGCCCGCGGCGATGAAGGCCTCGCGCCGGGACCGCAGCGCGGCGAGGAACCCGGGGAACGTCGCGGTGTCCAGCCCGGTGATCTCCCCGAGCCGCGCGACCTTCCCCGCCCAGCCCGCGAACTCCATGTCCACGACCTCGTCCGGCCGGAACGTCGTGATCACCCGCCCGCCGGGCCCGCCCCACCCGTCGGCCTCGAGCTTCGCGTGCCGGGCGAGATCGTCGAGCGGTGACTCGGTGGTGGCCAGCACCTCGATCCCGAACTGCTCGAACAACGCCCGCGGCCGGAACGCGGGCTCGGCGAGCCGCGCCGCGATCGCGTCGTAGACCTCGTCGGCGGTCTCGGCCCGCAGCGGCGTGTCGATGCCGAACACGGTGGAGAACGTACGCTCCAGCCACAGCCGGGACGGCGTACCCCGGAAGAGATGCCAGTTCGCGGCGAGCAGCCGCCAGATCGTCCGCCCGTCGGTCTCGACCCCGGCGTCCTCGGCGGACGACGGCACGCCCAGCCGCGCGGGCGTGATGCCCTGGGACAGCAGCATCCTGGTCACGTAGTGGTCCGGCACGACGAGCAGGCGCGCCGGATCGGGGAACGGCTCGTCGTCGGCCAGGATGCGCGGGTCGACGTGGCCGTGCGGGCAGATCAGCGGCAGCTCGCGGACCGAGGCGTGCAGCTCGGTGGCGATGTCACGCTGCCGTGGATCAATCGCGAAGACGGGACCGGTCACGATCACCCCTTTCGAGGAGCGGGAAGGGAGAGCAGGTCGTCCACCCGGACCGGAGCGCCGGTCCGCAGGGACTCGTTGGCGGCGAGACCGGTGAGCAGCGCGAGTGCTCCGTCCCGGGCGGTGGCAGAGCGTTCGAGCGGGTCCACGGCGGTGCCGAGCAGTACCGAGGTCATCCGGGAGTCCGCACCCCCGTGGCCGCCCTTCTCGTACGCGGGGATGGGCACTTCCACGGGTGGTTCCCAGTACGTCCGCAGTGTGAGCGTTCGCCGTCCCTGTTCGGGGTTCTCGACGACGCCGTGCACCGCCGCGCCCTTGAGCTCGCCGGCTGCGACGGGGCTGACGTGGTCGCTCTCCACGACCTCGAGCTCGAGCCGGCCCTTGCTGCCGTTGACCATCAGGCGGTAACCCTCCCACGGCGCGTACGCCGTGAGGTGGTACGTCATCGTGGCGCCGGTGTCGTACTTGACCAGGACCGCCATGTCGTCCTCGATGGTGACGCCGGGGGCGAACACGTTGAGGTCCCGCTGGTAGCCGTCGTCCTTCTCGGCGTCGAGGTACAGCGCCTGCAGCCGCGGGTTCGCGTCGAGGTGCAGGGCGAACGGGTCGTCCGCGGCGGCGGGGCTGCCGTGCACCCGGTCGTACGGGCGGGCGTAGCCGTGGCGGGCGCCGTCCGGGCCGTAGAAGAAGAGCTGCCCGGACGCGAACACCGAGACCGGTGCCGCGCCGAGCCACCAGTTGACCAGGTCGAAGTGGTGACCGGCCTTGTGGACGAGCAGGCCGCCGGAGTGCTCCTTGTCGCGGTGCCAGCGCCGGAAGTAGTCGGCGCCGTGCCGGACGTCGAGCAGCCATTCGAAGTGCACGGAGCCGATCTCACCGATCGCGCCCGAGGCGAGCAGGGACCGTACCTGTTCGTGCAGCGGGTTGAAGCGGTAGTTGAACGCGACCGAGACCGTGCCGCCGGTGCGGTCGATCGCATCGAGGATGGCCCGGCAGCCGGCGACGTCGACCGTCATCGGCTTCTCCGTGATGACGTCGCAGCCCGCCTCGAGGGCGGTCACGATGTGTCCCGCATGGGTGTCGTCCACGCTGGTCACGACGACGGTGTCGACCTTCTCGCGGGCGAGCAGCTCCGGCAGTGACACATAGCCGGGCACGGGGGAGTGACCCGCCGCGCGCAGCCAGTCGTTGTGGACGTTCATGCGGTGCTGGTTGGGGTCGCTGATCGCCACCAGGTCGTGCGGTGAGGCGGTGATCGCGGTGACGAACATTTCCGCTCGGGCCCCGGTTCCGATCAGGGCGAAGCGTCGGGGCATGTGGTCCTCCGCTACAAACGTTTGCAGGAAAGTTAGACACGTCGATGTGGCTCGGTCAACGCTCAATCCCATTTGTCCGTAAATAGACCGGGTGGGAGCGCGTCCAGTTACGCAGATGAAACAAACTGGCATTGACAGCACTGCAACCGCTTGCATTAATGGCTCACACAGTGACGGACGTCACTATGTCGATCATGAATGGAACAGGGAGGTGGCGACAGTGCCGTCCACCATCCGTGACGTCGCCCGGGCCTCGGGGGTGCACATCTCCACGGTGTCCCGGACCTTCTCCGCCCCGCACCTGGTCAACGTGGAGACCCGCAGCCGCGTGCTGGCCTGCGCCGAGCAGCTCGGCTACCGGCCCAACCGTGCGGCCCGGGCCCTGATCACCGGCCGCACCTGCAACATCGGCCTGATCGTCGCCGACATCGCCAACCCGTTCTTCCCACCCCTGATCAAGGCCGCCGAGGCCCAGGCGCGCCGGCACGACAACCACATCTTCGTCGCGGACACCAACGAGGACGCGATCGTCGAGGAGGAGCTGGTCCGGGCCCTGGCCAAACAGGTCGACGGCGTGCTGCTGTGCAGCCCCCGGATGAGCAACAGCCTCATCGAGCAGCTCAGCCGCGAGGTGCCGCTCGTCGTCGTCAACCGCCAGATCACCGGCCTGCCCGCGGTGGTCATGGACGTGGCGCAGGGCGCGCGCCTCGCCATCGAGCACCTGATCGGGCTCGGGCACCGCAGGATCGCCCTCGCGGCCGGTCCGCGTGGCTCCTGGACCAGCAAGGAGATCCGGCGCGCCGCGATGCTGGCGGTGCGGGGGCCCGGCCGGGAGCTCGTCATCACCGGCCCCAACGCGCCCACCGAGAACGGCGGCCTCGCCGTCGCCGACCAGATCCAGAAATCGGGTGCCACCGCGGTGCTCGCCTACAACGACCTCATGGCCATCGGCCTCATCGAGGGACTCCACACCCGCGGGATCCGGGTGCCGCAGGACATCAGCATCGTCGGTATCGACGACATCACGCTGAGCCGGCTCACCCGCCCCAAGCTGACCACCGTGGCGACCCCCACCGCCGCCGCGGGCCGCGCCGCCGTCGACATGTTGCTCGCCTACGGCGACGACCGGCGCACCACCGCACTCATCAACCTGCAGACCGAACTCGTCATCCGCGACTCCACCGCGCCGCTCTCCTCTCAGGGGAGTGGCGCGGCACCCGTAGTTACGCCGAGCACGACCGAAACGCCGAGCTGAAGCTTAGGAGCGATCTGTCATGACAGGCCATATCTCCCGCCGCAAGCTACTCGCCGCCGCCGTGGCGGTCCCCGTCCTGATGGGAACCGCCGCCGCCTGCGGTGACGACGAGGGCGGGGACGACGGCAACGTCGAGCTCTCCGTCTTCTGGTGGGGTGCCGAGGCCCGGGCCGCCCTCACCGAGAAGGCCCTCGCGCTCTACACCAGCAAGCACCCCACTGTGACGTTCAAGAAGACGTGGCAGGCCAACCAGGGCTACTTCGACAAGCTCGCGACGCTCACCGCGGGCGGCAACCCGCCCGACCTGTTCCAGATCGACGACAACTACATCGCCGAGTACGCGTCCCGCAACGTCACCCTCGACCTGACGCCCTACAAGGACGACGGCCGGCTCGACGTGTCGAAGTTCCCCGAGAGTCTCTGGAAGTACGGCGAGGTCGACGGCAAACTCGCCGGGCTCGCGTTCGGGGAGAACACCCAGGGCCTCGTGTTCAACAAGTCGCTGCTCGACAAGTTCCAGCTGCCCGCACCGACGACCGGGATGACCTGGGAACAGCACATCGCCTGGGCCGTCACCGTGTCGAAGACGGCCAAGGTGCCGGGCACGATGGACCCCAGCGGCAGCTACCAGGCGTTCTGGGTGTGGCTGCGCCAGCAGGGCAAGGACCTCTACAACGGCAAGGAGCTCGGGTTCACCGCCCAGGACGTGACCGCCTGGTTCGAGCTGTGGAAGGGCGCCCGGGACAAGGGCGCGACCCCGCCCGCCGACGTCATCCACGAGGGCAACGTCACCGACATCAGCAAGCAGCTCGTGGTCACGGGCAAGGCCGCCACCTCGTGGGTGTGGGCCAACCAGATGCCGGAGCTGAAGAAGAACACCAAGGACGAGCTCGGCGTGGTCGCCTTCCCCGGTGACCCCAGCGCCCAGTGGGCCCGCGCCTCCATGTACTTCTCGGTGTTCCGCGGCAGCAAGCACAAGGACACCGCGGTCGACGTCGCCAACTTCCTCGCCAACGACCCCGAGGCCGGCAAGATCCTGGGGACCGACCGCGGGCTTCCTTCCAATCTCGATGTACGCAAGGTGGTCGCCGATTCCGTCACGGACCCGGCGATGAAGCAGTCCATCGCGGTCGAGGCGGAGCTGGTGCCCAAGTTCGGGCCGGCGCCCGCGGTGCCGCTGCCGGGGCACAGCAAGGTGAAGACGGAGCTGGTCAAGGCCGCCGAGGAGGCCCAGTACGGGCGGCAGACCCCGGCCCAGGCCGCCGAGGCGTACGTCACCGCCGCCAAGTCCGCGATCGGTCAGGGCTGATCCGTCGTGGCCGTCATGAGTCCCGCGCCGCCCAGGGAGCCCGCCGTCGTCCGGCGGGCCCCCGGGCGGCCCCGCCGGCGCGAGAACCTGCCCGGATACCTGTTCCTCAGCCCGTGGCTGCTCGGGCTCGCCGCGATCACGGCGATCCCGATGCTGCTGTCGCTCTACCTGAGCTTCACCGATTACGACGTGCTCACCCCGTTCACCGAGGCGAACTGGGTGGGCTGGGACAACTACCAGCGGATGTTCACCGCTGACCCGTCGTTCTGGCACTCGGTGCGCGTGACGGTGACGTTCGCGCTCATCGCCGTACCGTTGAAATTGGCCGCCGCTCTCGGGGTTGCCCTGCTGTTGAACCGGGTCTTCCGCGGGGTCGGCATCTTCCGGGGGTTGTTCTACCTGCCGTCGCTGCTGGGCGGCAGCGTCGCGGTGGCGATCGTCTGGGTCAGCATGTTCAACCGGGGCGGCGCGGTCAACTCCCTGCTCGCGGTCTTCGGCATCGAGGGCGCGCCCTGGGTGAGCGACCCGAAGTACGCCCTGCAGACGCTGATGCTGCTGGCGATCTGGCAGTTCGGCGCCCCGATGGTCATCTTCCTGGCCGGGCTCAAGCAGGTGCCCGTCGAGCTGTACGAGGCCGCGTCGGTCGACGGCGCCGGGAAATGGCGGCAGTTCAAGCACATCACGCTGCCGATGCTCTCCCCGGTCATCTTCTTCAACCTGGTGCTGGAGACCATCCACGGTTTCCAGGGCTTCACGTCCGCCTTCGTGCTGAGCAACGGCACGGGCGGCCCGGTCGACTCCACCCTGATGTACACGCTGAACCTCTACATCAACGGCTTCGTCCAGCTCGACATGGGATACGCGTCCGCGATGGCCTGGGTGTTCCTGGTCGCGATCGGGCTCATCACCGTCGTGCTGTTCCGCACCGGCCGGTTCTGGGTCCACTACTCCGACAGCGAGGGCGGCTGATGCGCACCTGGATCCGTCCCACGGCCCTGGTCCTGATCGTGGCCGTGGTGCTCTACCCGCTCTTCTGGATGGTGGGCACCGCCTTCAAGTCCCCCGAGGAGATCGTCAGCAACATCGGCCTGCTCCCCGAGCACTTCACCCCGTCGAACTTCACCAGCGGCTGGTCCAAGTTCGACGTCGGCTTCGGCCGCTTCTTCCTCAACAGCGCGATGGTGGCCGGCCTCACCGTCGTCGGCAACGTGGTGTCGTGCCTGCTCGCCGCCTACGCCCTGGGCCGGCTCCGGTTCCGGCTGCGTGGCATGTGGTTCGCCGTGATGATCGGGACGCTGCTCCTGCCCGGGCACGTACTCATCATTCCGCAGTACATCCTGTTCCGAAGCCTCGGCTGGGTCGGCGGCGAATGGCCGTACCTCCCGCTGCTCGTGCCGCACTTCCTGGCCACCGAGGCGTTCTTCGTCTTCCTCATGGTGCAGTTCATGCGGGGCATCCCCCGCGAACTGGACGAGGCGGCAACCATCGACGGCGCTTCCCCGTACCGGATCTTCCAGCACGTGATCCTGCCGCTGAGCCGCCCCGCCCTGGTGACCACCGCGATCTTCTCGTTCATCTGGACCTGGAACGACTTCTTCCGCCAGCTCGTCTACCTGTCCGACCTCAAGGACTACACGGTCCCGGTGGCACTGACCCTGTTCATCGACTCGACCAGCGAAACCGCCGTCGGCCCGATGTTCGCCATGAGCCTGCTGTCACTGATCCCGGTGTTCCTGTTCTTCGTCGCATTCCAGCGCATGCTCGTCGAGGGCATCAACACCAGCGGTCTGAAAGGCTGAGAATGGACCCCCGCACCTGGCGCGACACGGCCCGCGCCGCCGCCGACCTCGCCGTGCTGGGCTTTCTGGTAACGGGGGCGGCGCTCCCGGTGGTGACCGCGGGCGCGGCGATCACCACCGGCAGCGCCGCGATCCGCCACCACCTGGAGACGGACTCCTGGCCGCCGGCCCGGTCACTGTGGGCAACCTTCCGCCGCTCCCTGCTACCGGGCCTGGCGGCGACGCTGTTGCTCCTGGTGGTGGCAGGCCTGGTGACTGCGGACGTCTTTGCCGTACGCGCGGGAGTGGTCCCGGGTGGCGTACCGCTGGCGGTGCTCCTGGTTCTGCTCGCTGTGGTGGCGGTCGGCTTCGCCGGCCTGCTCGCTGTAGCCGCGCCGCAACACCAGCCGATCGCCCGGGCGCGCGCCCTCGCCCGCCGTCCGGGCCGCCTGGCCGCAGCCGCCGGGATCGTCATCCTCGCGTCCGCTCTGGCCCTGATGGTCCACCCGGTCGTCGCCCCGGTCATGGTCGGCTACGCCCTCTTCGCCCTGCACGTCGTCGCGAACCGCGAGCGGGTAGAAAGGGGTGGTGCCAGGGAAATTCACGAATGAGAACTGAACCGGTCACCGAGGAAACGATCAGCGCGAATCGGCGGTTGGCGCGGGAGCGGCCGGGTGTCGGTCTGCCTGCGTTGGGTCGGTGTCTGCTGCGGTTCGGGTGGCAGGTCGGTCGGGAGCAGCCGGGGCAGCGCCTGCCGTACTTCGAGGAAGCCTGTGCGATCTATCGGGGCCTTGTTGCCGGGGGAGCTGAGGAGCATCTCAATGCTGCCGCGCATGCGGTCGCGTCGCTCGGTTTGCAGTACTCGGTCGCCCACGCTGATGATCTTGCTCTGGCCGCACGTGGGGAGGCTGCGGCATTCGCGCGGCGGGTGAATCTCGGCAGGGATGCCGTACACAAGGAAACCAAGATTCTCATGGATCTGGCGCACGGGCTTGCCGAGGCCGGGCGGTTCGGCGAAGCCGTGACGGTGCAGCTCGAGATCGTCGATTTCTGTCGCGCGTCCGGGGCGCCGGGTAGTTATCCCTTGCCCGACAGCGTGGCGTGGTCGCTGTTGGACCTTGCGATCTACCTCGATCTGGACGGGCGGACCGAGGCGAGCCTGGAGATCGAGCAGGAGATCCTGACGCTGCAGCGCCGCACGGCCGAAGCGGAGCCGCGCCGTGCGACCGGAATGGTGATCTGGATGGCCGGGGCCGCGCTCCGGTTTCTCGATGTCGGCGACGGGCTGTCGGCGCGAGACCTCCTTCGGGAGGCCGTGGCCGCGTGCGATCAGCTCCCGGCCGAGGGTGGTATGGCCAACTTCGGCTTTCATCAGGGCGTCCAGGCCGCGCTCTTCGCCCGATCCGGTGCCCGGGACGAGCGGTCAGAAGCCGGACGGCCGGTCCCGGTCGGCGTCGACCCGGGCCGGAGCCGCCAGCCGGTTGCCGGCCGGGGCCTGCATCATTGGGCGTTCAGCGTGCGGGAGGACTACCGCGCCGGGCTCGAGGCGATCGATCAGGCGATCGCCGATGCCGGAGCGGTTCCGCACGACGCGGCCGGGCTCGGCACTCTGCTGCGTCGACGCACCATCCGTCAGTCGGTGCTCTGCCATGGCCCGCGGGACTTCGCGGACGAAGTCATCCCTGCGTTGGCGTCGAGCGTCGACGTCGAGCGTCGGCTCCTCGGCGCAGGGAGGCTGAGCCGGGCGTTGATCGACCAAGCGCTCGGGCACCTCGTAGCCGGTGCCAACGCCCGGGCTGTCGGCGCTCTGCGTGAGGCGGGTCAGGCGGTGTAGAACGGGGTGGTGTTGGCGAGCATCCAGGCGGTGAGGGGGTCGTTCTCATCGCGGAGGACGACTGTGTCGACCGGGTAGGGGACGGGGGAGCGCTGGGTCGCGGTGCGGACCGCCTCGGCGACCGTGCGGGCGACCGATTCGTCCTGGGTGCGGATGCCGATCAGCAGCGCCGGGGGCTCCTCGCCCACTTGGGCCAGCGCGCGGCGGGCCTCGGTCACCGCGGGGATCGCGCTGAACGAGGCGGCGACGGCGGCCAGGAGCTCGGTTGGCTCCTCGACCGGGTCGCCGAGGCGCATGCGGCGGCCGGCCGGGACCTGGCGGGACTCGCCGCGCAGGACGTCGACGCCGCCCGGGTGGATCGGGAGGCCGATCTCGCCGCCGGGGTTGACCGCGAGGCCCAGCTGCGGTGCCATCAGGGCGGCCAGCTCGCGGCCGGTCAAGACCATGTGCGCGGTGTCGGCGGCGGCGCGGGTGAGCTGTTCCGCGGAGGTGTACGCCGCGACGTACGGACTCTCCTCGATGACCAGCACGGGAAGCTGGGTGTTGCCCTGCGCGTCGGCGCCGCCCGGGAGGGGGACCCACAGCTGGTTGTCGCGCAGGGCGTGCAGCAGCTGATCGGGGGTGGCGGCACCGGAGCGGGCGCCGGCCAGGACCGATTCCAGGGGATTGGCGGGGAAGGGCATCAGGGAATCCTAGTCGCCGACGGCTTTGCGGAGGGTGTCCTGCGTGGCGCCGAAGCGGCCGGGGGGATCGTCCGGGGCGTCGTTCATCAGGTAGAAGTCGGCGAAGTTGTCGCGCGGGGCGGAGTACAGGAAGTCGACGTGCTGCTTGCCGACGGTGAGGGTGTCCTCCGCGGGGCGGTCGGTGCGGGCCAGGTCGGCCTCGAGGTCGAGGAGCCTGGGCAGCCAGAAGGCGCCACGGCGGCCCTCGCCCCGCACGTCGGTGACGAGCTGGGCGACGGCCGCGCGGGCCGTTTCCAGGCGGTCGGTGGGGGACTGGGTCATGGCAGGGGCTCCGATCCGACTACCTTCACCTTGGGTCTGATCTCCCACGGCGTGGGGATGAAGATCTGGTTGCCGCCGCCGACGTAGACGCCGCCCATGTTGCCGACCGGGCCGGGGTAGACCTTGGTGCCGGCCGGGATCTCCACGGCGTACACCGTATTGATGTCCGAGACGCCGGTCAGCAGCTGGGTCTGCGGGTCCACCCACTGGGCCTTGACCGCGCTGTCGATCCGGACGTGCGCGACGCTGTCCGGCGGGTCGGTGGTGAACCACTGGCCCAGCGGGTTGGTCTCGTCGCCGGCACGGAAGAGCACCCTGTTCTCGGGCAGCGTCACCTCGTCGTAGCGGCCGCCGGCGTAGTTCGCCGCCGGGGTGCCCCCGAGGTCGGCGAGCGGGCCGGGGTTCTCCACCATGTTGAACGTGTAGTCGCCGGGGACCTTCGGGGCGAGCGGGTCGGCGTCGACCGCCTTCGCCGCGCGCGGGAGCTTGTTCTTCAGCGAGGTCAGGATCTCGCCCAGCTTGTCGATCATCGGGCTGAGCCGCTTGAGGCTGTTGAGCAGGCCGCGCACGAAGTGCTCGATCTTCGCGACCCACTTGGCGACCAGCGAGCTGACCTGCCCGATCACGACCGGGGTGGCGAGACCCAGGGTCAGGCCCTCCTCGGCCAGCCACTCCGGAAGGCGGACCGCGAGGGTGGCCACGAAGTCGGCGATCAGGTCGCGGACGATGCCGCGGACCAGCCCGACGAGCAGGCCGGCGCCCTGGACGGCGTACGAGATGCCCTGCGACGACGTGGCGATGCCCTCGAGCGCGGTCAGGTGGGCCGAGGCGTGCTCGCGGTACGCGTCACCGGACGCGCCGAACCAGCCGGACACCTCCGAGCCGAGCCGCGACGCGTACTCCGCGCGGGCCGAGTCGGTGAACTTGCTGACGTTCGACCAGGTGGCGGCCTGCGCGGCGACCGCGTCGGCGTTGCCGGCCAGCCAGTCGAGGGCCTCCTTGAGCGGCTTGACGTGCTCCATCAGCCAGCCCACGCCCCACGACACCAGGGCGCCGAGCGGGTCCAGGGCCGCGGACAGCAGGTCCAGCGCGCCGCCGACGCCGCCGAGGGTGACGTCGACCCAGCTGTCGTTCTGGATGCCGGTGGTGATCTGGTACGCGTCCTCGACCAGCCCGAGCCCGGTCGACCAGTTCGTCGAGTCCTGCGTCGCGACGACCAGCGGGTTGGCGCTCACAGTGGCAGCTTCAGCGTGGAACCGATGGACTTCGCGGTGTTCTCGTCGGTGACCGACGCGCCGTCGGCGGTCGCGCGCAGCCCGTCGGCCGTCTCGTGGAGGGCGTCGATGCTGCCGTCGAGCGCGTCGACGACCATGCCGAACACGGGCGACAGGATCGCGGGCAGGAACTGGCACAACTGCCCGAACGCGCCCGTATCCATGGTCACCTCGTGCACGGCCCCGCGTGCCTGCTCCATCGCGGCGCCGACGTTGTCGACCGTGGCGGCGTGCCCGCGCACCGCGTCGATCGGCATCTGCAGTCCGTCAGCGGCCATCGCGGCGCACCTCGTCCGGCTCCGGCTCCTCCGGGAAACGGCGGCTGAACGAGTCGACGACCGCGCGCCCGGTCTCGGTGTCGGTGCCGACGGTCTCGCGCACCTGCTCGGCGACCTCTTGCGTCAACCGGCCCTGCGCTGCCCGCATGACGGTCAGGATCTCCGCGCTGAGCTCGGCGCCGGTGCGGCGCCCGGCGGCCCGGTCGTCCAGGTCGAGGCCGACGATCTGCCCCGACGCACCGACCGTCACCGTGATCGTGCCGTCCTCGCTGCGCGCCTTCGCGCTCAGCGCTGCCACCTGCCGGGCCAGCTGCGCGGTCCGTTCGGCCTGGGTGTTGACCCCGGCCACCCAGGAATCCAGCCAGTCCTCCGCCGCGTCCACGTCACGCACGTCAGCAAACCCCCCGTTTGTCCGTGTGGCACGTTAGGAGACCGGCCGTTACCTGTGCAACCCCGCTATCCGGCCCGGAGGGCACCCGTACGGCCGCATAGGCTTGCGGAGTGCCGAGGCTGGTTGATCACGAGGAGCGCCGGGCCGAGCTGCTGGCGGCGGCGTGGCGGGTCGTGCGCAGCCGGGGCGTCGAGGGCACCACGACCAGGGCGATCGCCGACGAGGCCGGCTGCTCGCTGAGCGTGCTCGCGCACTTCCTCGGCGGCAAGGACGACATCCTCGTGGCGGCGCAGACGGCGGTCTACGACCGGATCGTCGCGCGGGCGTTCCTGCTCGGCGGGGAGCTGTCGGGGTTGGCGGCGCTGCGGGCCGCGCTGGACGCGGTGCTGCCCGCGGATGCCGAGCGGGCGGCGGACGCGCACGTCAACGTGGCATTCGCGGGGGCCGCGCTGTCGCATCCACGGCTGGCGGAGTCGCGGCGGGCCTCCCACGTGCGGATCCGCGAGCTGCTGCGGGTCTGCCTGCGCGAGGCCCGGGAGCTCGACGAGCTGCGCCCCGGCGTCGATGACGACGCGGCCATCGACGACTTCCTCATCCTCGTCGAGGGCAGCACGCTGCTCAGCCTCGTCGACGGCTGGGCGGGCGGGGCCGGCCACGGCGACCGCCTGGACCGCCTCGCCACGGCCTACATCGACCAGCTGCGGAAGTGATCAGCTCCGTGCGCGTTCCTGGGTGATGAGGTCGCGATACCAGTACCAGGAGTCCTTGCGGGTGCGGGCGAGGGTGCCGGGTTCGACGTACACGAGGCCGAAGCGTTCTTGGTAGCCCGCGGCCCATTCGAGGTTGTCGAGAGCTGACCACACGTAGTAGCCGCGGACGTCGACGCCGTTGGCGATGGCGTCGGCGACTGCGCGGAGGTGGCCGTCGAGGTAGGCGATGCGGCGGGGGTCGTGGACGCGGCCGTCGGGCCCGGGTGGCGCGTCGTGGAAGGAGGCTCCGTTCTCTGTGATGATGATCGGGGGGAGGTTGGGGTAGCGCGACCGGAGGGTGCCGAGGATCTCGGTGAGGGCGGCGGGGACGATGGCCCAGCCGAAGTCGGTGCGCTCGTCGCTGGGGACGGGGACGGGTGAGAACGGCAGGCCTTCGGGTACGTCCACCTCGAGCACGCCGTGGTAGTCCTTGCCGGCGCGGGGCGCCTCGATCATCGTCGGCTCGTAGAAGTTGACGCCGTAGAAGTCGAGCGGCGCGCTGATGAGTTCCAAGTCGGTGGCGAGCGTGTCGTCGTCCACGCCGAGGCCGGCCCGGATCAGGTCGTCGGGATACTCGCTGCGCAGGATCGGGTCGGAGAACGTCCAGTTGGTGAGGTTGGCGAAGAGACCGGCGGCTGCCACGTCGGCGGGGTCGTCGCTCGCCGGGTGGACCGGGAAGTGCTGGCCCGCCACGCCGATCGAGCGGGCTCCGAACGCGCGCAGCACCTGGGTCGCGAGGCCGTGGGCGCGCAGCTGGTTGTGGGCCGCTGGCAGCGCCCCGAGGCCGAGGTTGCGGGCGGGGGCGTGGGAGCTCAGGCCGTACCCGTAGAGGGTCTGGACGTTCATCTCGTTCATGGTGATCCAGTCGTGGACCCGGTCGCCCAGGCGGGACACGAGCACCGCCGTGTAGTCGGCGAGCGCTGCCGCGGTGTCCCGGTTCAGCCAGCCGCCCTTGTCCTCCAGGGCCTGCGGCAGGTCCCAGTGGTAGAGCGTGGGCACCGGGCGCACGCCCTTGGCCAGCAGTTCGTCGACGAGCCGGTCGTAGAAGTCGAGGCCGCGTTTGTTGACCGGGCCGCGCCCCGACGGCACGACGCGGGGCCAGCTGAACGAGAAGCGGTAGTCGTGGGTGCCGGCGTCGGCGATGTGCGTGACGTCCTCGGCGTACCGGTGGTAGTGGTCGATGCCGTCGCGCTGGTCGGTGAAGGTGTCCCAGATGCTCGGGCCCTTGCCGTCGAGCTCGGCCGCGCCCTCGATCTGGAACGCCGAGGTGGCCATGCCGAACCGGAATCCGGGCGGGAACGAGGGCAGGGACACGGATGCAACCTCCTAGGTGACGGACCCGCGCAGGCGCGGCAGACAGGCGAGCCCGAGCAGCGCCACGGCGGCGGTGATCAGGTAGAGCACGGGGTAGCCGCCGGCCCGGGTGACCACGACACCGGCGATGACCGGGGCGATCAGCTGGGGCAGGGCGGCGGCGATGTTGGCGACGCCGAGCATGGTGGCGCGGGACTCGGCGTCGGGCAGGACACCGGTGATCACGGCCAGGTCGACGGCCACGAACAGGCCCCAGCCACAGCCGAGCAGCCCCGAAGCGACCAGGACCGCCGGGACCGTGGGGACCAGGGCGAGCACCACGAACCCGAGGGCCAGCAGGACCGCTCCGCCGGCGATGAAGATCCGGCGGCGCCGGTGGCGGTCGGAGAGGATGCCCCCGATCGTCGCGGCGACGGCGGTGAACGCGACGTTGATCAGCGTGGCGATCAGGACGAGGGCGCCCGGGTCGGCGACACCCACCCGGTCGTCGAGGTAGTAGAAGAGGTAGACGAGCAGCAGCGCATTGGCGAGGTTGAGCAGGAACCGGATCAGCCACGCCCAGCCGAAGACGCGGGTGAAGCGGGGCCGTGCCCAGGTCGTGGTGCTCACGACCGTTTCCCGGTGGCTGATCAGCAGGCTCGCGATCAGGGCGGGGACCGCGACGACCAGGGCGAGATACCCGATGCGTACGTCACCGGCGGCGACCGCGACGGCCGTGCCGAGGACCACGCCGACGATCTGGGCCACGCCGAAAAGGGCGCCGACCGTGCCGCGCTGCTCCTCGGGGACCCGGTCGCCGAGCATCGCCGCCAGGGCCGCGAGGGGGCCGTTGAGCCCGGCCTGCACGAGCACCCAGCCGAGGATCATGACCGCGGGCGATTCCGAGGCTGCCAGCACCGCGAGGCCCGCGACGCCGGTCGCTGTGCCGGCGAGCATGATGGGACGTCGCGTACCCAGCCGATCCGAGGCCGCACCCCAGAGCGGGTTGGCGATCAGGGAGGCTGCCGCGCCCACGCCGCTGACCAGGGACAGCAGCGCTTCTTTGCTCAGGCTGCCGGACGCAGCGATGTCCGAGGCCTGCGACGGCAACAGGATCTGGATCGGACCGAACCACCCGGCGGCGACGCCGACCATGGCCAGGACGTAGGCAAAAATCCAGCCCCGCCCCACCTTGGCCGGCGCCACCACCGGTGATGTCACGACTGAGCCATCTTTGTCATGCCCTCATGGCCCTCACCGGCAAGGCCGTTGTCGGCTCGCGGTGAGTGAGGTTCGGTGCAATCGGTCATGACCGAGCCGTCTTTGTCATGCCCTCATGGCCCTCACCGGCAAGGCCGTTGTCAGCTTGCGGTGAGTGAGGTTCGGTGCAATCGGTCATGACCGAGCCCGCTCCCACATGGCGGTGTAGGACTCGGCACCGTTCATCAACTGCGAGCGCAGTGCGGGGCCGTCGGAGCCGGCCTGGCCGATCAGGTCGTTGACCCAGTCGGCGTAGACGCCGTACTGCGCGACGCCGTCGGTGTTGATGTCGAACGTGCGGGTGCCCATCACCTGTTTACTGACGGACGTGCCGTTCGGGGCGGTGAACGGGTACGCGAACGGCTGGGTGGCCGCGGTCAGCCGGGGCTGCGGCTGCTGGGCGAACCCGTTGACGTCGGTGCCCACGCCGTAGCCGGTCATGCCGGTGGCGTGCGGGAGCGCCTTGTTGGCCCGCCATTCGGCGAGGAAGTTGGGCTGGCCGTTGCCGGAGTCGGTGACGGAGAACCCGTAGGTCGCGACGAAACCGCCCAGCGCGAGGATCCGGTCGACGATCGCGCGGTCCGACCAGGTGTGCACGGAGACGACGCCCGGATAGTGGGCCGCCTCGGCGCGGTCCAGGACGGCCGAGGCCGTCCTCACCCCCATGTGGTCGATGTGGATGACCATGCCGCGCTCCATCATCCGGTCGATGAGGTACGCACCCAGCGTCGTCAGTCCCCGCACGTTGCAGATCGGCCCGCTGGGATACACCGGCGCGATCGTGCCCGGGGGCAGGTTCAGCTCACCGAGCGCGAGCAGCCGGGCGATGTCATCGCTGACCAGGGGCTGCTCGTTGTCGTGCGCGCCGGTGCAGGAGGTCGCGGTCCACCAGTGCCCGGTCGACACGAGGTTGCCGATGTTGACGGCCGCCCCGGTCAGGCCCTCGTCGAAGCGGGTGCCGCCGAACGCGTTGTCGAACTTGTGCACCGGGTAGAGGCCGCTGACGCCCATCGCCTGGAGCTCGTCGAGTCCCGCGTCGATGTCGCCGGTGGTGCACTGTGGCACGTTGGAGATCTCGCGGCAGCCGAACAGCTCGGAGATCTCGACGCCGATGGTGACGGCGAGCTTGCCTTCGGCGGCGATCCTGCGTACATCCGCCGGGGTCTTCGCCAACCGGAACCAGCCGCGGCCGGGACCGCCGTTCTGGGCGTCGATGTAGTCCTGCATGGAGGTGAGGTAGCGGTACTGGACCCGCACCCCGTCCATCTCGTCGCAGGGGGTGTCGCGCAGCGGGTACAGCTCGCAGATCACCCGGTTGCCGACCAGCAGCGCGTTGAGCACCCGCTCGCCGGAGCGCCAGGTCCGTTCGATGCTGCGGTAGTACGACTGCTCGTGCAGCAGGCTCTCGGGCTGCGGCCAGTCCCCGAACGTCGGCCAGCCGTCCTCGGCCGAGTTGACCGGGTCGGTGCCGCCGATGATGGCCTCGAAGATCGCGCCGACGCCGAGCGTGGCGTGCGACGGGCAGCCGGCCTGGGCGACGGTGACGCCGCCCGGGGCCCACGCCTCGCCGCAGTGCATCTGGCCGCCGAACGCCGCACCCGCGGTGATGTGCGCGTGCGCGTCGATCCAGCCGTTGAGCTTGCCCGCGGAGGTGACGCCGGGGGCGGCGGTGCCGGTGACGCCGGTCGCGACGTCGGGGGTCGCCGAGCAGCCGGTGGCGGTGGCTGTCGCGAGGGTGGCCGAGCCGGCGCCGACGCTGCCGAGGTACGACCCGAGCTGCTGCCCGGTCAGTGTGGAGACCAGCCGGTAGCGCCCGTCGGCGTAGCTCGCCGTCCAGTCCGCGCGGTCGCCGTAGGAGCTTCCGGCCATGATGAAACCGATGATGCTCTGGTACGCGTACCCGCCGGTGGAGTCGCGGACCGTGAACCGGCTGAGCTGGGTCGCCTCGAACCGGAACGGCTCGGCGGCGGACTTCGTGGCCGTGAAACCGTAGCCACCGGCGCCGTTGCGGTTGACGTAGCCGAGCGAGGTCGTGCCGTTGAACGCCTGCAGCGTCACGCAGGCGTTGTCGAGGTCGTAGGTGGGCGCCCAGGCGGTGGCGGCCTGGGCGCTCGCGGGGATCGTCAGGGTGGCACCTGCGAGCACGGTCGTGAGCAGGGCACGCAGGGGCGAAGAAGGCAGGGGCATGGGGGCACCTTCCTTTTGGTGGATCAATTGATCGACCAAGGGCCCTCAGGATAGGGATCGGCCTATGTGACTGGCAACACTTCGGGGGAGAACCGATCGCCGTACCGTCCGGCAAGCGCGCGGGCCCGCCCGGCGAAATCGGCGTGTTGCCGGGCGAAGCGGATCGCGCCGCCGGTCCACGCGGGGAAACCGATGCCGAGCAGCGACCCGATGTCGCCGTCCGCCTCGGAGCGCAGCACCCCCTCGTCGAGGCAGCGCAGCGCGTCGAGGGACTCGGCGAACAGCATCCGGTCCTGCAGATCCTCGAACGGCACCCGGTCGCCGCCGGCCATCTCCGCCAGGCCGCTCCACAGCCGGGCGCGGCGACCGTCCACGTAGTCGTAGAAGCCGCGGCCCGCCGCGCGTCCGGGCCGGTCGTGGGTGGTGAGCAGGGTGTCGATGACGGCGTGCGAGGGCAGGACCGTGAACGTGGGGTCGGCTGTCTCGTACTGGCCGCGGATGTGCCGCAGCAGGCTGAGCGAGACCTCGTCGGCGAGCGCGAGGGGGCCGGTGGGGTAGCCCGCGGCGAGCGCGGCCCGCTCGATCGACGGCGCGGGCACGCCCTCGGCCAGCATCCCGATCGCCTCGTCGATGTACTTCCCGATGACCCGGCTGGTGAAGAAGCCACGCCCGTCGTTGACCACGATCGGGGTCTTGCGGATCCGCCGGGCCAGGTCGAACGCCCGCGCCAGGGCCGCGTCGCCCGTTTCCGCGCCGACGACGATCTCCAGCAGCGGCATCTTCGCGACGGGGGAGAAGAAGTGCATCCCGATGAAGTCACCCGGCCGGGTGACGCCGCCTGCCAGCTCGGTGATGGGCAGCGTCGACGTGTTCGAGGCGAGCAGCGCGCCGTCTTTGAGCAGCGGTTCAACGTCGGCGAAGACCTTGCGTTTGAGGGCGATGTCCTCGAAGACCGCCTCGATCACCACGTCGCAGCCCTCGAGGTCCGCGAGGTCGGCGGTGGTCGTGATGCGCGGGTGCGTGGCGGCCCGGGCGGCGGCTTCCTCGGTGACGTCCCGGACCACGACGTCCAGGCCGGCGCGGGCGCAGGCGTGCGCGATCCCGGCGCCCATCATCCCGGCGCCGAGGACCGCGACCCGGCGTGCGGGCGGCACCTCGACGGCGGGCCGGCTCGCGCCGCCGTTGACCGCACGCAGGTCGAAGAAGAACGCGCCGATCATGTTCTTGGCGATCTGCCCGGTCAGCAGCGACACGAGATACCGCGTCTCGATGTCGAGTGCGGTGTCGAGGTCGACCTGCAGGCCCTCGACGGCTGCCGCGAGGATGGCCTCGGGCGCCGGCAACCGGTTGCCCTTCAACCGCTGCCGCAACACCGCCGGGTACGCGAGCAGCTGCTTCTCCGGGCGCGGTTCCCCCCAGGGCTGTACCGCGTCCGGGTGGGCCGCGATCCAGTCCCGCGCCCGGTCCAGCATCGCCCCGGGCGTGGCGACCACCTCGTCGACCAGGCCGGCGTCGAGCGCGTCGGCAGGCCGTAACTGCTTGCCGCTGAGCAGGAACGACTCGAGGGCTTTCCGCAGACCGAACATCCGCACCGTACGGGTGACGCCGCCCGCGCCCGGCAACAGCCCGAGGGTCACCTCGGGGAAGCCGAACCGCGACTCCGGCACGTCGAGCGCGATCCGGTGGTGACAGGCCAGGGCGATCTCCAGGCCGCCCCCGAGCGCCGAGCCGTTGAGCGCCGCGACGACCGGCACACCGAGGGTTTCGAGGCGGCGCAGGTCGCGCTTGACGGTGGTGAGCAGCTCGGTCAGCGCGGGGGCGTCGGCCGGCGTCGCCTTGATCATCTCGGGCAGATCACCGCCGGCGAAGAATGTGGACTTCGCGCTGGTCACGATGACGCCGGTGAGCGTGTCCCGTTCCGCTTCGAGGCGGTCCAGCGCGGCGGTCATGGCTTTCGCGTACGCGCGGCTCATGGTGTTCGCCGACTGCCCCGGGGCGTCGAGGGTGAGGACAGCGACGCCATCGTGGCCTCGTTCGTAGGAAACAGGCATCAGCAGCGCTCCAGGATCGTGGCGACGCCCATGCCGCCGCCGACGCAGAGGGTGATCAGGGCCCGGCGCAGGCCGCGACGTTCCAGCTCGTCGAGCGCGGTGCCGATCAGCATCGCCCCGGTGGCGCCGAGCGGGTGCCCGTACGCGATGGCCCCGCCCGTGACGTTGACCTTCTCCGGGTCGAGCCCGAACTCGGCGATGTAGGTGAGCACCACCGCCGCGAACGCCTCGTTGACCTCGAACAGGTCGATGTCGTCGACGGTCAGCCCGGCCCTGGCCAGGACCTTGCGGGTGGCGGGGATCGGCCCGGTCAGCATCAGCGTCGGGTCGGTCCCGGTGCTGGCCGCCGCGACGATCCGCGCTCGCGGCGTCAGCCCGGCGGTCTCGTTCCCGATCAGCACCAGCGCGGCGCCGTCGACGACGCCCGAGGAGTTCCCGGCGTGGTGGACGTGGTCGATCTCCTCCAGCCAGTGGAATTTCTGCAGCGCCACGTCGTCGAAGGGCGTACCCGCGAACGACGGTTTGAGTTTCCCCAGGTCAGCAGCCGTGGTCCCGGGCCGCGGGTGCTCATCGGCGGCGAGCAGCACGAGTCCGTTGCGGTCACGGACCGGCACGACGTCGCCTTGATGGAGGCCTGCGCGTTGCTGGGAGATGACAGCCCAGGCGTCGACGTCGTCGCGGGTGAAGCCGCGCAGGGTCGCCAGGAGGTCGGCGCTGACACCCTGCGGGACGAACGAGGTGGCGAGGGCGGTCTCCGGGTCCATCGCCCAGGCGCCGCCGTCGGAGCCCATCGGGACCCGGGACATCGACTCGACGCCGCCGGCGAGGATCAGGTCGTCCCAGCCGGAGCGGACCTTCGCCGCCGCGATGTTGACGGCTTCCAGCCCGGACGAGCAGAAGCGGTTGAGCTGCATCCCGCCGACGCTCTCGGGCAGGCCTGCCAGGAGCGCCGCGGCCCGGGGGAGATCGCCGCCCTGCTCACCGACCGGCGTGACGATCCCCATGATCAGGTCGTCGACCTTACCCAAAGGGATGCGGTCATTGAGGTGAGAGATCAGTCCGGTGACCAGGGAGATCGGCTTGACGCCGTGCAACGCGCCGGTCGCCCTGCCCCGGCCGCGGGGAGTGCGCACCGCGGCGTACACATAGGCTTCAGAAGTTACGGGGGCTTCAGAGGGCACGGGCGATCAGCTCCTTCATGATCTCGTTGGTGCCGCCGTAGATCTTCTGGGCGCGGGCGTCGGTGTACATCTGGGCGATCGGGTATTCGGTCGTGTAGCCGTAGCCGCCGAACAGCTGCAGGCAGCGGTCCACGACCTCGCACTGGCCGTCGGTCAGCCACCACTTCGCCATCGAGGCCGTCGCGGTGTCGAGCTCGCCGCGGGCGTGCCGGGCGATGCAGTCGTCCAGGAAGACGCGGCTCACCCGGGCCCGGGTCGCGCATTCGGCGAGGACCATGCGGGTGTTCTGATGGCCGATCAGGGGCTTGCCGAACGCGTGCCGTTCTTTGGCGTACGCCGTGGCCAGCGAGACCGCGCGCTCCATGGCGGCGACGGCGCCGATCCCGATCACCAGGCGCTCCTGCGGCAGGCTGCCCATGAGCTGCGCGAAGCCCCGCCCCTCGGCGCCGCCGAGCAGGCCGGCCGCGGGCACCCGGAAACCGTCGAAGAACAGCTCGGCGGTGTCGTTGCCGCGCAGCCCGATCTTGGAGAGCAGCCGCCCGCGCCGGAAACCGTCCGGGTCGCCGGCGACATCGGCGATCAGCAGCGACACCCCGGCGGCGCGCGCGTCCGGGTCGGTCTTCGCGGCCACCAGCACCACGTCGGCCAGCCCGCCGTTGCTGATGAACGTCTTCGCGCCGTGCACCTCGTAGTGGTCGCCGTCGCGGACCGCGCGGGTGCGCATGGCCTGCAGGTCGGAGCCGCCGTCGGGCTCGGTCATCGCGATCGCGCCGACCAGGTCGCCGCTGCACAGGCCGGGCAGCCAGCGCCGTTTCTGCTCCTCGGTGCCGAACGCGACGAGGTACCCGGTGACGATGCCGCTGTGCACGGCCAGGCCGAGGCTGGTGTCGCCGGCGTACGCCTGCTCGTGCAGCAGCACGGCCTCGTGGGTGAAGTCACCGCCCCCGCCGCCGTACTGCTCGGGCACGGACAGGCCGAGCAGCCCCAGCTTCCCGGCGCCGCGGTAGTGCTCGCGATCGGGGTGGCCCTGGGCGAGGACGCGATCGGCGTGCGGCAGCACCTCCCTGGTGAAGAAGTCGCGGACCAGCTCGGCGAGATCGTCGTGCTCCACTGCCATCCGTCCACGATGGCCCCGCTATTGGCGCACTGTCAATAGCTCGGCGCAGCGTTGCGGATCGTCGGGGAACGGCACGTGCCCACAGCCGTCCAGGGCCACGTGCCGGGCCCCGGGGAGCAGGTCCCGGGCGCGTCTGGCCTGCGTACGGTAGGGGAGGATGGCATCTCGCGTACCCCACGCGATCGTGACCGGAAGCCCGTCCAGGGCCGGCGGCCGCCAACGGCCCATCGCGTTGCGGGTGGTGACGAAGCCCGGCCACGTACTCAGCGCGCGGGCATCCTCCAGGCAGGTCCGCGGCGCCACCCGCACCGGGTCGGCGAAGAACAATCCGCACAGGACCGACCGGCCGGGCCGGGTGTCGAGGAGCCTGGGCAGCAGGGGCCGCAGCGCGATCGCCCCACCGCGCGCGGCGGTGACCGCGCTCTGGCACCAGAGCCGCCCGGGAGTACGCCAGAAACCGATCGGGGAGAAGGCTGTGACCGCGCTGACCAGGCCCCGGCCGGCGAGTTCCAGCGCGATGCCGCCCCCGAGCGAGTTGCCGGCGACCTCGGGCCGGTCGATGCCGTGCTCGTCGAGGAACCCGGCGACCCGGTCCGCGAACTCACCGACCGTCCCGGGGCCCGGCAGATTCAGCCCGATCACCTCGCGGTGCCGGGACACCTCGGGCACCACCGGCGCCCAGGCCTGCCGGCGGCTGCCGAGGCCGTGCAGCAGGATGAGCGGGGGACCTTCGCCGCGCCTCTCGTAAGCGATCACGTTGACACTCTGCCAATAGCGGTGTCACGTTGTCGCATGGAGTACGACTACGACGTACTGATCGTCGGATCAGGGTTCGGCGGTTCGGTCAGTGCGCTCCGGCTGACCGAGAAGGGTTACCGGGTCGGGGTGCTCGAGGCGGGTCGCCGGTTCGCCGACGACCAGTTCGCGCGCACGTCGTGGCGGTTGCGGCAGTATCTGTGGGCGCCGGCGCTGGGTTGCTACGGGATTCTGCGGCTCACGCTGCTGCGGGATGCGCTCGTCATGTCCGGTGCGGGGGTGGGCGGGGGCTCGCTCGGTTATGCGAACACGCTGTACGAGCCGCCGGACGCGTTCTACGCCGATCCGCAGTGGGCGTCGATCGCCGACTGGAAGAGCGAGCTCGCGCCGTTCTACGACCAGGCGTCGCGGATGCTCGGCGTCGTCACCAATCCGCTGCGGACGCGCGCGGACGACGTACTGCGCGAGGTTGCCGAGGATTTGGGGGTAGGAGAGACCTTTCGGCGTACCCCGGTAGGGGTCTATTTCGGACCGCCCGCGGCCGATCCCTTCTTCGGGGGAGCGGGGCCCGCCCGCGAGCCCTGCACCGCGTGCGGCGCGTGCATGACCGGGTGCCGGGTCGGCGCGAAGAACACGCTGGTCAAGAACTATCTCTACCTCGCCGAGGCCGCGGGGGCGGTGGTCCATCCGCTGACCACGGTCACCGAGGTGCGACCCGGGCCGGGCGAGGGTTACACCGTGCGGACCCGGGCCACCGGCGGGCTGCGCCGGCGCGACCTCACCGCCCGGCAGGTGATCTTCGCAGCCGGGGCGCTCGGCACCCAGCGGCTGCTGCTGCGGATGCGCGACCGGGGCCGGCTGCCGGGCATCTCCGCGCGGCTCGGCGAGCTGAGCCGGACCAATTCCGAGTCCATCCTCGGTGCCCGGTCCCGGCGCCGTGACCACGACTTCAGCCGGGGCATCGCGATCACCTCGTCGATCCACCCGGACCCGGTCACGCATGTCGAACCGGTGCGGTACGGGCCGGGGAGCAACCTGCTCGCGCTGCTGTCGACCGTGCTCGTCGACGACACCGGTGGCCGGTCCCGCGTGCTGGCCGGGCTGCGCCGGCTGATGCGGGCAGGGCGCGACCTGCGGCTCTACCTCTCACCGCGGCGCTGGTCGCAGGAGACGATTGTGCTGCTGGCGATGCAGCCCCTCGACAACTCGATCACGCTGTTCCGCCGGCGGGGACGGCTGACCAGCCGTCCGGGGGTCGGTGAGCCCAGTCCGGTCTGGGTGCCGGCCGCGCACGACGCCGCCCGCCGGGTCGCGGAGAAGATCGACGGCGTGCCGTTGGGTGCCGCCACCGAGTTGGTCGGACGGCCGGTGACCGGCCACTTCATCGGTGGGTGCGCGATCGGGTCCGACGCCGCGACCGGGGTGGTCGATCCCTACCAGCGTCTGTACGGGCACCGCGGCCTGCACGTCGTCGACGGCTCGGTCCTCGCGGCGAACCCCGGCGTCAACCCGTCGCTGACCATCACCGCGCTCGCCGAACGAGCCATGGCGTACTGGCCGGACGCGAGATCCTCCGATGTGTACGCCCGCGGCCCCCGCGTCGCGCCCGTCGATCCCGTCGTGCCGCCCGGTTCGCCCGGGGAGTTTAGGCTCCAGGAGTGAATCTTGAAGCGGTCGGCGGGCGCAGGCGGCTCGAACCGGACGTGCGGCGCGGCGAGATCCTCAGCTGCGCGGTCCGGCTGTTCGGCGAGCGCCCGTACGCCGAGGTGTCGGCGACCGACATCGCCCGCGCGGCCGGCGTGGCCCGGGGCCTGATCAACCACTACTTCGGCACCAAGAAGGACCTGTATCTCGAGGTCATCCGGGTGATGGTGACGATCCCCGAGGTGGCCGTCGAGCGGCTGCCCGAGGGGGACCTGGCGATCCGGGTGGACGCCAGCGTCACCTGGTTCCTCGACGTGGTCTCCCGGCACAGCACGTCCTGGCTCGCCGCGATCAACGCGACCGGGCCGGGCCGGGACGCCGACGTGGACCGGGTGCTGGCGCAGGCCGAGGACGTCGCCGCCGACAGTGTGCTGGTCGCCGTGGGTCTCGCGGGTGCGGCCGGGCACCGCGAGGAGCTGCGCGGCATGATCCGCGCCTATGTGGCCCTGGCCCGGGCGACGGCCGGGGAGTGGTTGCAGCGCGGTGTGCTCACCCGCCCGCAGGTGCATCTGCTGCTGGTGACGACCCTGCTGGCGATCGTGGAACGCGTCGTACCCGAGGCTATTGGCAACCTGCCAACAGATTGCTAACGTTCCGCAGCATGACGGCCACCCATGGTGGCGCTGCCACCCTCTGTTCCGCGTTTCAGGCCACTGTCGCCCGGATCCCGGACGCCGTCGCCTTGCGCACCGCCGGCGGCGGCACCACCTTCACCTGGTCCCAGTACGCCGCCCGCGTCCGCGAGATCGCGTCCGGTCTCCGCGCCCTCGGGGTCGGCGCGGGAGACACCGTCGCCCTGCTGCTCACCAACCGCCCCGAGTTCCACCTCGTCGACACCGCCGTCCAGCATCTCGGTGCCGTCCCTTTCTCCTGCTACCACAGCTCGTCGCCCGAGCAGGTCGGCTATCTGCTCACGGCATCCGGTGCCCGCACGGTGATCACCGAGAGCCGCCTCGCGCCGCTGCTGCACGGCCGCCCCCTCGACCACCTCGTCTCCGTGGACGGCGCCCCCGGCGTCAGCCTCGACGACGTGATCGCCGCGGGGGAGCCGGACTTCGACCTGGCCGCCGCGGCCGCCCGGATCACCCCCGACCACCTGCTCACCATCGTCTACACCTCCGGCACCACCGGGGCACCCAAGGGCGTGGAGATCACCCACGCGAACATGACCGCGATGTGCCGGATCAGCGCGGCCGCGCTCGGCATGGTCGAGGGTGACCGGCTGATCTCGTTCCTGCCCTCCGCCCACATCGCCGACCGCTGGGCCAACCACTACCTGCACAGCTGGTGCGGCACCGAGCTGACCACGCTCGCCGATCCGCGCGAGATCGTCGGTGCGCTGCTCGACGCCCGGCCCACGCTGTTCGGCGCGGTGCCGCAGGTGTGGCAGCGGATCGCGGGTGGCCTGCAGCGCCTGCCGCGCGAGGTACCCGACCCGCTCGCCCGGCTCGGCCTCGACCAGGTACGGCTCGCGATCACGTCAGCAGCCCCGACACCGCCCGCCGTGGTCGCATACTTGATCTCTGCCGGCGTGCCGCTGAGCGAGGGCTGGGGGATGTCGGAGCTGGCCGGGATGGCGACGATGAACCCGCCGGGCGCCGTCCGCCCCGGCACCGTCGGGCTCCCGCTGCCTGGTGTCGAGACCCGGCTCGAGGCGGACGGGGAGCTGCTGGTCCGCGGCCCGATGGTGATGCGCGGATACCGGGACCTGCCCGACGAGACCAGGGCGGTCCTCGACGACGACGGCTGGCTGCACACCGGGGACATCGCCACGGCGGACGCCGACGGCTACCTCACGATCGTCGACCGCAAGAAGGAACTGCTCATCACCGCGGGCGGCGAGAACATCGCCCCCGCGCCGATCGAGCAGGCGCTCCTGACCCACTGCCCGACGGCGTCGCACGTCGTGGTCGCGGGGGAAGGGCGGCCGTACCTGGTCGCCCTGCTGGTCTCGGACTCCCCGTCCGATGATCTCGAGGCGGGGATCGCCGCCGCGAACGCCACCCTCTCCAAGGTTCAGCAGATCCGGGCGTTCGCCGTGGTCACCGACGCGTGGGACCCGGGAGGCGACCTGCTGACCCCCACCATGAAGGTGCGGCGGCGGCCGGTGCTGCGGGCGTACGCCGATCGCCTCGAAGCCCTCTACCCGGACGCCTGAATGCCGCGCATCGCGATCATCGGGGCCGGCTTCGGGGGCATCGCGGCCGCCGCGGCACTGTTCGAGGCCGGCTTCCGCGACGTGGTGCTGCTCGAAAAGGCCGACCGGCTCGGCGGGGTGTGGCGCGACAACGAATACCCGGGGTGCGCGTGCGATGTGCCGGCGCCGCTGTACTCATACTCCTTCGCGCCGAACCCGGACTGGTCGCGGCGCTTCCCACCGCGCCAGGAGATCCTGTCCTACCTGCAACGCTGCGCCGACGACCGGAGTATCACCGGCGCGATCCGATTCGGCACCGAGGTCGAAGCCGCCGCCTGGGACGACGACGCCAATTGCTGGCGGCTGCGCCTCGCGGACGGCTCGGAGCTGATCGCCGACGTCCTCGTCCCCGCCGTCGGGCAGCTCTCCCGCCCCGCGATCCCGGACCTGCCCGGCGCGGACCGGTTCGCGGGCATCGCGCTGCACACCGCCCGCTGGGATCCGGCCCTCTCCCTCGCCGGTAAACGGGTCGCGGTGATCGGCACCGGCGCCAGCGCCATCCAGCTCGTCCCCGCGATCGCCGGGACCGCTCGCCGCGTCGTGGTCTTCCAGCGCAGCGCACCCTGGACCCTGCCGAAACCCGACCGCCGCTACGGCGCCCTTCACCGGCGCCTCCCCGCACTCATGCGCCTCGCCCGCGCGGGCACCTGGGCGATGACCGTTTTCACCGGCGCGGCGCTGCTCGGCAACCGCCCCGCGGCCTGGCTCCTGCGGGCGGTCTCCGCGGCGCAACGCCGCTGGCAGGTCCGCGATCCCGTGTTGCGGGCGCAGGTCACCCCGGCAGAGCCGATGGGCTGCAAACGGGTCCTGTTCACCAGTGCGTGGCTGCCCACCCTCGCCCGCCCGGACGTCGAGCTGGTCACCACCGCGATCGACACCGTCACGGCGCACGGCGTACGCACGACCGACGGCACCGAGCACCCCTGCGACATCCTCGTCTACGGCACCGGCTTCGCGGCCACCGAATTCCTGGTGCCCCTGGACGTCTCGGGCCGTGGGGGCCGCAAACTCGCCGACGTATGGCGCGACGGCGCTCACGCGTACCTGGGAATGACCGTCCCCGGCTTCCCCAACCTGTTCCTGATCTACGGCCCGAACACCAACACCGGCAACACCTCGGTCCTCTACTTCCACGAGACCCAGGCCCGCTACCTCACCCAGGCGGTCCGCCGGCTCACCCCTTTGGACGTACGCCCGGAAGTGGCCGAATCCTACGACGAAGAGCTCCAGAACCGTCTCGCGGGCAGCGTCTGGACGGCGTGCCGCAGCTGGTACCGCACCGCAACCGGCCGGGTCGTCACCAACTGGCCCGGCTCGGCCGCCGAATACCGCCGCCGCGCCGTCTTCCGGCGCACCGACTTCCGCTGAGGACACCATGGGACCCCTGCAAGGACTCAAAGTCCTCGAACTCGCCGGCATCGGCCCCGGCCCGTTCGCCGCGATGCTCCTCGCCGACCTCGGCGCCGACGTCGTCCGCGTGGACCGCCCCGGCCGGGCGTCCCCCCTCGAGGTCGACCCCCGCCACGACCTGCTCAACCGCGGCAAACGCTCCCTGCGCGCCGACCTGAAGAACGCCGAGGACCGCGAACTCGTCCTGTCCCTGGCCGGGAAGGCGGACGCCCTGATCGAGGGTTTCCGCCCCGGCGTCGCCGAACGTCTCGGTGTCGGCCCGAAACCCGCGATGGCCCGCAACCCCGCCCTCGTCTACGGCCGGATGACCGGCTGGGGCCAGGACGGCCCGCTCGCGGGAACGGCCGGCCACGACATCACCTACCTCGCCCTCAGCGGCGCCCTGCACACCATCGGCCGCGCGGGCGGACCGCCCCAGGTCCCGGTCAACCTGCTCGGTGACTTCGCCGGCGGCTCTCTCTACCTGGTCGTGGGCCTGCTCGCCGCCCTGCGCGAAGCCGCCCGGACCGGTTGCGGCCAGATCGTCGACGCCGCCGTGGTCGACGGAGCCACCCACCTCACCACGCTGCTGTACGGCCTCGAAGCAGCCGGCTCCTGGACGGACGAACGCGGCGTCAACCTCCTCGACACCGGCGCCCCGTTCTACGACGTCTACGCGGCCGCGGACGGCGGCTACCTCGCCGTCGGCGCCCTGGAACCCCAGTTCTACGCCGAGTTCATCCGCCTCCTCGGCCTCACCGGACCCCTGCCCCGCCAGCACGACCGGGCCCGCTGGCCGCAGTTGCGGACCCGCATCGCCGAAGCGTTCCTGACCCGCACCCGCGACGACTGGGCCGCCGTCTTCGACGGCACCGACGCCTGCGTCACCCCGGTCCTGTCCCGCACCGAGGCGGCCCAGCACCCCCACATGGTCCGCCGCGCCACCATCGAACACCGCCGCGGCACCGCCCAGCCCGCCCCGGCACCCCGCTTCTCCGAGACCCCGCCCTCTCCACCGGGCCCGCCCGCCCTCCCCGGCGAACACACCGGCGAAGTCATCATCGACTGGCTCGGCTGACCCCGATCACAGGCCTGCCTCGTCGAGCAGGCGGGTCATGTCGGCGACCGGGAGCGACGGGTTGGCGGCGGCGTCCTCGCCCACGTGCTCGTCGGCCAGCAAGGTGATCAGGAACGCGACGGGCAGATTCGGATGCCGGGCGACCTCACGGCGGACGGCGATGTCCGGGTCGGCGGCCAGCCGGGCGGCGACCGCGGGTGGCAAATCCGGGTCGCGGGGTGCGAGGCAACGCATGCGGGGGTCGAGGTCGCTCGCCAGGCGGCGCAGGACCTCCGGCGGGAACGTGAAGAGGTCGGCCGGGCGCCACTGCGTCCGTTTACCCGGCCGGAACGTACGGTCGATGCGTTCCGCGGTGGCGATGTCGACCAGGTGCGGCGCTGTCCTGGCCATGGTCGTACGCACGATGCTCTGCTCGTCGGCGAGCAGCTGCGTCACCGCGCCGGGCGGAAGCTCCGGGCTCCGGCTCCCGGAGACGCGGAAACAGGCGTAGGGCGATGACAGGTGGGGCAGGGGGTCCGCGGTGACCCATGGCAGGCTGAGCTCCTCCAGTTCGCCGGCGGCCATGGTGGCCTCGACGCGATGTAGAAGGGCGTCGTCGTCCAGGTCCAGGTCGATCGGGCCGGACCGGTCGGTGACCCACGAGTGGATGGCCTGACGCGTCGGGCCGGGGGTGTCGGCGCGGGCGAAGACCCCGATCCGTACGGCCGGATGGGGATCTTCCGCCAGCCGCGCCCGGACCCGCGGGGGAAGGCCGGGGTGTTCCGCCACCTGACGGCGCACCTGCTCGTCCGGGTCGTCGGCCAGCTCCGCCCGGAACGTCGCGTGCCGGACCGCGCCCGCCCGGGTGAGCGGATCGGCGAGCAGCGCCTCGACCAGGTCCGCGGGCGGCACAGGGTACGGCCGCCGGGCGTAATAGAGAGCGCACGCGTGGGCCCGGACCTCGCCGGACGGATCGGTCAGCAGGACCCGCCGCACGTCCTCCGGCGCCTGCGGCCACCACCGGGCGAGCATCGCGCGCACCTCGGGCGCCGGATCATGAGCCAGGCGGGCACGCAGGTCGGCGGGCATCACCTCGTTCTTGGCCAGTTCCTCACGAACCCTCGGCTCCGGGTCGTCGACCAGCCGGGAGAACAGCTCACGGCTCGCCGGGTCCAGGTTGTGGGGCAGCCGGCCGGGCGGCTCGTGGATTGCCGGGGGCGAGGCTTCGGACAGGTTGCGGATCGCCGGGGGCGGGCCGGGGGACAGCTTCCGGGTGATGTCGCGGGCGAGGCCGGTGCGGACGCCGGGGTCCGGGTGGGCGGCGAGGCGGAGGCGGACGGCTGCGGGCACGTGGGGGTTGCGGGCCAGGGAGAGCAGGAGCCCCTCGTCATCCGTGGCGATGATGGCGTCGATCAGGGCGGCGGTGAGGTCCGGGCGGCCTGCGAGTTCGCCGCGGCCGCCTCGGTGGGCAACCAGCCGGTGGGCGAGGGCTTCCGGGAGGGCGGGGTTCCCGGCGAGACCGTCCAGGGTGGGCATCCGACCAGCATGGCGTACCCGATCAACCGAATTATTTGCTCAGTGCATTCATAGGAATGACAAAAGTTGTTGACAAGCGGGCCGGAAAAAGTCGGACCACAGCGACGGAAGGAACTGTGGCATGAGCGAGGTTTTCCGGTTGATGGCGGTGCGGGCGCGGTCCGGTGAAGCGGGTCCGGCGTTTCTCACCGCGGCGGACGGACGGGCGCTGAGCTGGCAGGATCTGGCTCGCTATGCCGGTGCTCTGCGTGAGCTGGCGGCGCACCGGCAGTTACCGGATCGGGCGCGGATCGGTATTTCGTCGGCCGATCCGCTGGCATTCACGGCGGCTTATCTCGGCATTCTGGCGGCCGATCTGACCGCCGTGCCGATCGATCCGCGGCTGACGCAGGCGGAGATCGGGGCGACTGCGGACCGGTTACGCCTCGATGTTCTCCTGGCCGGGGATCCGGCGGTCCAGCCCTGGTTGCCGGATACCGACCTGTGGGACATCGGCTCGGTGAAGCCCCTCCTGGTACGCAGCAGCGCGAGCGGTAACTGGCCCGGTCAGGGGGCGGCGATGCGACCGGCGGTGCTGCTGACGAGCTCGGGTACGACCGGGCGGCCGAAGGGCATCGGGCTGTCGCAGTGGCAGCTGCTGCACGCGGCGCGCCGGGTCGCCCATCATCACCGGTTCGGGCCGGGGGAGCGTGGTTACAGCCCGCTGCCGCTGTTCCACGTCAACGCGCAGGTGATGGGGCTGCTGGCCACGCTGGTGAGCGGCGGTTCCCTGGTCCTGGATCGCAGGTTCGACCCGCACACCTACTGGGAGCGGGTGGCGCAGTGGCAGCCGACCTGGCTGAACACCGTCCCCGCCGTCCTGGCCGCGCTGGCCACCGAGGCGCCGCCGCCCGAGGCCGTCGCTGCCCGGATCAGGTTCGCGCGGTCCGCGTCGGCGCCGTTGCCCACGGCGACCCAGCGGGCGTTCACCGGGGCCACCGGGGTGCCGGTTCTCGAGACCTACGGGATGACCGAGGCCGCCGGGCAGATCACCGCGAACCCGCTGGACGCACGGGCTCGGCGGGTGGGCACTGTGGGCGTACCCGTCGGATTGTGTCTCGAGGTCCTGGATGAGGGCGGCCGACCGGCGAGGCCGGGCGAACCCGGAATGGTCGCGTTGCGGGGCCGTGCTGTTGCCCATCGTTACCTGGAGATCGGGGACGACGGCCGGGAACGGTCGCGTAGCGCGCGGGACGCGGCGGGCTGGCTGCGGACCGGTGACCTGGGGAGCCGCGACGACGACGGGTTTCTGCGGCTGCACGGCCGCACCGACGACGTGATCAACCGGGGCGGCGAGAAGATCTTCCCCCTGGAGGTGGAGAACGTCCTGCTCGCCCATCCGGCGGTCCGGTCGGCGGCGGTGGTCGCCGCGCCGCACGACCGGCTGGGACAGGTGCCGGTCGCGCTCGTGACGCTACACCGGGGGTACGACACGGAGGAGGCGGTCGAGGCGTTGCACGACTGGTGCGCGTACGGGCTCGCCCGTTACAAACGCCCCACCGGCATCTCGGTCGCCGACGCCCTCCCCACCGGTCCCACCGGCAAGATCCTGCGCCGCCGCGTCCGCGAAGCACTGTGAAACGCGAACACCTCGCGGCTGTCGACCTGGTACGCGTCCTCACGGTCGGCCTGGTCGTCGGCGTCCACACCGTGTCGCAGCAGCCCGGCGGCACGGGGCTCACCAACGGCGCCCTGCTCACCGTCATGCACGTGAGCCGCGAGGTGTTCTTCCTGCTGACCGCGTTCGTCCTCTGCTACAGCTACCGCGACCGGGAACCGCGCCGCTGGACGGCGTTCTGGAAACGCCGCTACCTGCTGGTCGGCGTCCCCTATCTGGTGTGGAGCGTGATCTACCACCTGGCCGTGCGCAACGACGGCCTCGCCCGGGAGATCCTCACCGGCACCGCCCAGTACCACCTGTACTTCCTGCTTGTGTCCATGCAGCTCTACCTGGTGTTCCCGTTGCTACGCCGGCTGCTGTCCGCAACCGCCGGACGGCACGGCCGGCTGCTGACGGTGGCGGTCGTCTACCAGCTGGCCGCGTACCACTTCCTTCATCCGAACGCTCTGCTGATCAGCTACCTGGGGTTCGTCGTCGTGGGCGGCATCGCGGCCACCCACGCCCCGGCCTTCCTCGCGCTGACCCGGCGCCACCAAGGGCGGATCTTCACGGGTACGGCGGTGGTGCTCGCGGCCGGCATCGGCTGGTTCCTCGTCCAGGTCCTCTTGCTGGGGCGCTCCACGGTCACCGCCAGCGCCGTCTTCCAGCCCGTCGTCGTGCTGGAGAGCTTCGCCGTCGCCTGGTCCTTTCTCGCCGCCGGGCTCGCCTGGGAGTCCAGGCCCCGATGGGTACGCACGGCGGCCGACGCCTCGTTCGGTGTCTACCTGGCGCACCCGCTCATCCTGCAGGCACTGCTCGCCCTGGGTCTCGGCACGGCCGCCGCCGGGCTCCCGGGACCCGTTGTCACCGTGCTGGCTATGACCGTGGTCGTCCCCCTGGTCTATCTCGGCTGTGTCGCGGGGGTCGTGCTGCTCCGGCGTACCCCACTCAGTCTTCCCCTCACCGGCCACACCATCTCCTACGGAGGTTTGTTATGCGCACGACGAACGGCCTGACCATGATGATCGACACCGGGCTGCCGACCCTGGCCTTCGCCGACCTGATCACCAGCCACGGTGACTACATCGACCTGGTCAAGTTCGGCTGGGGCACCGCCCTGGTCACCAAGGACCTGCAGCGCAAGGCCGACGTGCTCAACGACGCAGGGATCGGGTTCTGCTTCGGCGGCACCCTGTTCGAATATCACGTCTGGAACGACGAGCTCGACCAGTACCTGCGCCTGGTCGACGAGACCGGCGCCACCCACATCGAGGTCTCCAACGGCACAATCCCGCTGGATCAACATGCCAAGGCCGATTACGTACGCCAGATGGCCCGCTACCGCCCGGTGCTCGCCGAGGTCGGCTACAAGGACTCCGACCGCTCCGCGCAGCTCACCCCCGCCGACTGGGTCGGAGCGCTGCGCGAGGACCTCGACGCCGGCGCCCACCTGGTCATCACCGAGGCCCGGGAGAGCGGGCGCAGTGGCCTGGCCCGCCCCGACGGCAGCGTCCGCAGCGACGTCCTCGACGCCGTGCTCGCCGAGATCGACCCCGACCGGCTGCTCTTCGAAGCGCCCACCAAGGACCTCCAGGTCGAGCTGATCGGCCGGCTCGGTCCCGCGGTCAACCTCGGCAACATCGCCGCCACCGACATCATCGCCCTCGAAACCCTGCGCCGCGGCCTGCGCGGCGACACCCTGCTCCGCTTCTCTCTCCTGGAGGACATCCATGCGTGACACCCGGGACGCGTTCCACGTCGCCATCCCCACCCACGACCTCGACACCGCCGTCGAGTACTACGTCTTCGGCCTCGGCGCCCGTCTCGCCCGCCGCTACCCCGACCGGGTCACGTTCGACTTCTTCGGCGACCAGCTCGTCTGCCACCTCGACCCGGCCGCGGTGGTCCCCGAACCGGTCGCCTACCCGCGGCACTTCGGCGTCAGCTTCGCCCGCCCGGAGGACTTCGACCGCCTGCTCACCCTGATCGAGCACCGCAAACTGCCGGTCTTCTCCGGCCCGGCCCTGCGCTTCGAGGGCACCGCCGAACAACACCGCACGATCTTCCTGGTCGACCCCTCGAACAACATCCTCGAGTTCAAACAGTACGAGGACCCGCGGCTCCAGTTCTGATGCTCCGCCGCCTCCTCGGATCCGCCTGCACGCTCCTGCTCCTGCTGTCCTTGTTCGTGGTGCCCGCCGGCTTGATCCGCACCACGTACACGATCACGGTCGCCGGCCTGACCCGCAGCTATCTGGTTGTCCGGCCGGCGACCAGCGACCGGCCGCTGCCGGTGCTGGTCGAGCTGCACGGCTGCTGCACCACGCCCGACGTGGAGCTCGCGCGCAGCGGGTTCCTCGACGTGACCGGGCCGGCGATCCTGGTCTACCCGGCCGGCTACCAGCAGCACTGGAATGCGGGGGCGTGCTGCGGCACCACCCGGGCTGACGACGTCGCGTTCATCACCGCGGTCGTCTCGCGCATCCTGTCGTCGTCCCCTGCCGCCGATCCCGCCCGGCTGTACCTAGCCGGGTACAGCAACGGCGGGCGGATGGCGTACCGGATAGCCTGCGAGAAGCCGTCCCTGTTCACGGCGGTGGCGGTCTTCGGCGCGGTGAACGCCATGGCCTGCCCGGACCCCGCGCCGGTGTCACTGCTGGTCGCCGCGGGCACCGCCGACCCGGACGTCACGGTCCTCGACGACGGCCCCCGGCACACCACCAACGGCTACCTCGAGCCGACCGTCAGCGAACAGGCCGCCCAGTACGTTCGCGCCGACGGGTGCTCGCCATCCCCGACCACGATCTGGAACGAGTGCGCCTCCGGTAAGCGGGTGCAGCTCACGCTCTACGAAGGTGCGGGGCACGGTTGGCGTACCGACATCGCCCGGCTCTTCTGGGATTTTTTCACCCGGTGAGAACCGCTCCGCCGGTCGCGTCGATGTCCTGGCCGGTCAGCCAGCGGGCGTCCGGGGACACGACCATGGCCACGAGGTCGGCGACGTCGGCGGGCTGCCCGATCCGGTTCATGGGAGAGTAGGCCGCCGCGCGTTGCCGCGCCCGTGGGTCGCCGCGCAGCCAGCCGGCGTTCGCGTCGGTGTCGATGATCCCGGGCGACACGGAATTCACCGTGATCCCACGCCCGCCGACGGCCTGCGCCAGCGTGAACGAGAACGTGTCGAGGGCGCCCTTGGTCATCGAGTACGCGACGATCCCCGGCGACGCCACCCGCGTCACCCCGGACGAGATGTTCACGACGCGGCCGTGGTCGCGCATCCGGTCCAGGCCCGCGCGGACGAGGAAGAACGGCGCCTTCACGTTGACCGCGAAGATCTCGTCGAACTGCTCCGGGGTGATCTCGGTAAGACCTGGGGAGTGCGGGATGCCGGCGTTGTTCACCAGGATGTCGAGACCGGGGGCGGCGCCGAGCTCCGCCAGCCCGCGATCGAAGCCCGCCCACAGCCGCTCGGCGTCACCGGGCTCGCCCAGCCGCGCCGCGACCGGGAACGCGGAGCCACCGGCGGCATGGATCTGCGCGACGGTCTGCTCGGCGCCGGCCCGGCTGCTGCCGTAATGGACGGCGACCAGCGCGCCGTCCGCTGCCAGCCGTACGGCTATCGCCCGGCCGATGCCGCGACCCGCCCCCGTGACCAGTGCGGTCTTTCCTGTCAGCACACCCATGGATTCCCTTTCCGTAGCGACCACTATGGAATGGGACCGTAGCAGCATTTCCGTAGTGAGCGCTATAGAATGCGGGGGTGGCAACGAACGTGGGACGACCGCGCGGCTTCGACCGGGAGGCGGCACTGGACGCCGCCCTGATGACGTTCTGGGAGCACGGCTTCGACGCGGCCTCCGTCGCCCGGCTCACGGGGGCGATGGGCATCACCCCACCCAGCCTGTACGCCGCGTTCGGCGACAAGAAGGCGCTGTTCCGCGAGGTTGTCGCCCGGTATCAGGCGACGTGGGGCGCCTATTTCGGTGACGCGCTCGCCGAGGAACCGACGGCGTCCGGCGGCATCGCGCTGGCCCTGCACCGGGCCGCCGCGGCGTTCACGGACGACGCCCACCCGCGCGGCTGCCTGGTCATCAGCAGCGCCGTCCACTGCACCCCCGACGCAACCGACGTCGCCGACGAGCTGCGCGACATCCGCAACGCCAACCTGCTCCTGCTCGAGGAACGCCTACGCTCGGACGGCGAGCCGGCACCCGCGACCCGGGCCCGTTACGCGGGGACGATTCTGCAGGGGATGTCGCAGCAGGCCCGCGACGGCGCGACCCGGGCCGAACTGGAAGCGGTCGCCGCCCTCGCCTGGCCGCCCCCCGTCGCGCCGGCGCTCAGAACGGGAACTGCTTCGGGCGTTGCTGCAGGGTGATCCAGCGCAGGTCGGTGAAGGCCTCGACGCCGGCGCGGCCACCGAAGCGCCCATAACCTGATTCGCCGACGCCGCCGAACGGGGCGGTCGGGTCGTCGTCCACGGACTGGTCGTTGACGTGGGCGATGCCGGTGCGCAGGCGGCGGGCGACGCTCAGGCCGCGGGTGAGGTCGCGGGTCAGGATGCCGGCGGTCAGGCCGTACGGGCTGTCGTTGGCGACGGACACCGCCTCGTTCTCGTCGGCGACGGTGAGGACCGTGCACACCGGGCCGAAGAGTTCCTCGGTGTGGATGCGCATCGACGGCGTGACGCCCGCGACCACGGTGGCGGGATAGTGGGCACCTGTGGGCGTACCGCCGCCTGCGAGTATTTTGGCGCCCTGGGCCGCGGCCTCGTCGACCAGACCGGCCACGCGCCCGGCTGCCGCGGGGTTGATCAGCGGCCCGATCACTGTGTGCGGATCGGCCGGGTCGCCGGACGGAAGGCCCTTCGCCTTCTCCGCGAGCCGCGCCGCGAAATCGTCCGCGACCGCGCGGTGCACCAGGACCCGGTCGGCGGACATGCAGATCTGACCCGAGTTGAGGTAGGCGCCGAACGCGACGGCGTCGACCGCGTATTCCAGGTCCGCGTCGTCGAGGACGAGCACCGCGTTCTTGCCGCCCAGCTCCAGGACCGCGGGCTTGAGGTGGCGCGCGGCGAGCTCACCGATGCGGCGGCCGACCCTGGTCGAACCGGTGAAGTTCACCCGGCGTACCCGGGGATCGGAGATCAAGGTCTCTGCGACGGCTGCGGCATCTGCCGGGTCGTTCGTGATGACGTTGAGTACGCCCGGAGCCAAGCCGGCATCACGCAACAGATCCGCCAGGAACAGCGCGCAGGCCAGGGGCGCATCCTCGCTGGCCTTGACCACGACCGTGTTACCGGCGGCCAGCGGTGCGGCGATCGCCCGAGCTCCGAGGATGAGCGGCGCGTTCCAGGGTGCGAACGCCGCGACCACCCCGGCCGGCTGCCGGATCGCGAGCGACAACGCGTCGGGGTTGTCGCCGGCGAGGACCTCACCGATCGGCAGGGTGGTCAGCGCGGCGGCCTCCCGCAGCATCGACGAGGCCAGGCCCACGTTGAACATCGACCAGCCGAGTGTGCCGCCGGTCTCGCTCGCCATCAGCGCGGCGGCGTCGGCCGCGCGCTCCTCGAGGAGGTCACCGGCGCGGTTCAGGATCTTGCGGCGCTGCGCGGGCGGTGCCTCGGACCAGGTGGGGAACGCCGACGCGGCGGCGTCCACCGCGCGGGTCACGTCGACGGGGCCCGCGGCGGCGACGTGCGCGATGACCTGGCCGGTGTGCGGGTCGCGATCCTCGGTGGTGCGCCCGTCGGCGGCCGGGACTTCCTCGCCCCCGATGAGCAGGGCCCGATCGGGCTGGACCCGGTTGAGCTGGACCCGGTTGAGCTGGGCACGGTCCATCACGCCACCTCCGCTGTTCGCCATGCGAACGTGTGTTCGCTGCGCAACACGCCGGAAACGCTAATCGGGCGGTGCCTGTTTGTCGAGGGAGCGGATTTTCGAGGGGGCGGCCCGGTCGTACCCGCCGACAGCGAGCTCGGGTACGGCCGGGCCGCGTCCTGCGGCGCTCAGACGTCGAGCGCGGTCTCGATGCGTTTCAGCTGGTGGCGGGCCATCGCGAGGTTGGCCCGCGTCTTGGTGAGCGCCAGGTACAGGAACAGGCCCTCACCGGAGCGGCCCTTCAACGGGCGGATCATGTGGTACTGGTTGTCCAGCGTGATCAGGATGTCCTCGATCTGCTCGCGGATCCCGAGCATCTCCATGGCCCGCAACTTCGACCGCACCACGTCGGTGTTGCCCGCCGCGGCCACGGCGAGGTCGAAGTCCTTGCTGCCGCCGGCGATACCCAGCGCCATCCCACTGGTGTAATCCACGAGCGCGACGCCGATCGCGCCGTCGATCTGCATCGCGTCCTTGAGGGCGACGTCCATCTCGGGCATGTGCGCGTACCTCCACCGGTCTGTTCTGTTCTTCTTTGTGAACGACCATCACGTTGGAGATGAGCATCGGGGTTGACGCGACGGATCGGTCGCACTGGATGTGCGACCGATCCGCATGGCACACGTCACCCTGGTCGGTTTGCCCGCTTAGCGCCAGGTGTCGGCCCATGTCGCGGAGCAGGGCGTGGCGGAGGGCGTGGTTCGCGTACGGTTCGGGTCGCTCTCCCAGACCACCGTGGAGCCCTCCTTCTTGATGTACTTGTACTGCACCGCGGTGTTACCGGGCAGCGTCACTGTCGCCTTCCACACCGGGTAGGCCGCCGACGACAGCGCCACGGCACTCGCGGGGTCCCAGTTGCCGAGCGCCGCGGTGTTCCCCGTGACGAAGACGTTCTGGCCGAACGTGGTCGTGGTGTTCGACTCGAACGCGATCGCCGCGGTGGTGCAGCCCGTCGGCGTCGTGCCCGTTCCCCGTGCGTTGATGTGCAGCGCCAGCGCCGCGTTGGCCGCCACGGTCGCCGTGAACTGCCCGCTGCTGTTCACCGTGTACGCCGTACCCGTGCAGCTGCCGTTGGTGAAGTCGCCGGCCATCACGTCGCAGTAGGTCCCGGCGGGCAGCGACGTCTGGAACGTACGGTTCAGCGCCGACCCGGACCGGTTGAACGCCACATACGCCGCGCTGCCCCGCCCGAACGCGATCTGGTTGGACCCGTTGCTCCACCAGTTGCTCACCGCCGTGCCGGACGCCGCGTTGCGCAGCGCCACCATGTTCGCCGTGGTGCGCGCCCGGTGCTCGCACTGCCAGCCGTTGCCACAGCTCACGGCGGAGGTGGTGCCGTTGCTCGCGGCAGGGGGCCCGGCATCATTGTTGGAGAAAGTGAAGCTCGACATCACCTGAGGTACGCCGTACGGGTACGCGATCATGAAAGCTTCACTCAGCGCGTAGCTCGTGCCGTCCTTGTACGTCAGCTTCGCCCGGCCGTTGCGCTGCGTGTCATGGTTGTCGATGAAAGCCACCGCGTCCCCGCTGCCCAGCCGCATCGACCCGGCCAGGTTGTTCAGGTTCGACAGGCTCCCGTCCTTGAACGCGGTCCCCACCACATCGCCGTAACGGAATTCCGTCACATCGCCGATCCCCGTGTACTCCTCCGGCGTCGGCTCACCCGACCCACCCTCGATGACCTCCGAGAACACATACGGATCCCCGTTCACCGGGTCGAGGAACGCAGCCATGTCGGCGGCCGGCATGTGTTTGGCGGCGTCCACCCGGAAACCGTCCACCCCCAGACCCACCAGATCATTGAGGTACGCCGTGAGCTTGCCCCGCACGTACGACGACTCGGTCTTCAGGTCGGAAAGGTCGACCAGTTCGCAGTTCTGCACCTCCCACCGATCTCCGTAGTTCGCGATGTCATCGTTCCCGTTGCGCCCGCAATGATGGAAGTCGTCCGTCCCATAAGCCACCGCCGGGTACGCATAATGGCTGTACGCCGAGCCACCGCTCCCCGTACCCGAAGAAGCCCCACCGGCCATGTGGTTGACGACCGCATCCACATAGATCTTCACGCCCGCCGCGTGACAGGTCGACACCATGCTCGCAAACGCATTCCGGTCACCCCGCCGCGTCGAAAGCTGGTAACTCACCGGCTGATAATCCTGCCACCACGGATAACCCTGGCCCGGCAGCACAACATGCTCCTGAGGCGGCGACACCTGCACCCCACCGAACCCCTTGGGGCCCAGCACCGAGGTGCACTCATTCGCCACCGACGACCACGGCCACTCGAAGAGATGAACGATCACATCTTTGGCACCGGGCGACGCCGGCGACGCCTCGGAAGCCGTCGCATTCACAACGCCGACGGCAAACCCGGTAGCCGCGACGAGCGCGGTCGCCGCGGCAGCCAACAACTTACGGGTACGCATGGGGAGCCTCCTGGGGACGGGGTTCCTGGTCCTTGCCCGGTTTCTGGGGGACCGGGCAGAACCTGGGGCGAGGGGGATCTGGCTGAGCTCAGCGCCGTTTGCGGCTGCGCTGAGCTCAGCGACAGCAGTTGCCGGGCTGAGCTGGGTGCCACTGGTGGCTGGGCTGAGCTTGGTGTTTGCAGTTGCTGGGCTGAGCTTGGTGTTTGCAGTTGCTGGGCTGTACTTGGTGTTTGTGGTGGCTGGACTGAGCTTCGTGCGAGTGAGGATCGGACTGAACTTCTTGCGCAGGGGGACCGGCTGAAACTTCTTGCGCAAGTCCTCGAAAAGTTATCAGCGTGTTTCCGTCCGGTAAAGCGACGTCGCTCGATGTACTGGTGGTTTTTGTCCTGCATGTCGCCCCAAATTTGCAGGAAGCCTTGCTAACTACTCACGTCCGTCGCCTATGGCCGCTGGTCGGACGCCTGCCCGCCACCCGCAGTACCCGCAAGAACTTTCAAAGATCAACTTAACAATTCCCGCCCGGCACAGCCGAACACGATCGCCCCCGGTAACGCCTGGTCCATGCCCATCCGCATCTCAGCGTGCACCGTGAACCCCGCGTCGCGCATCCACGCCGCCACCCGCTCCGGCCGCCGCCGATGAACATGAACCTTCATCGGATGCCCGCCATACCCCTGCGTCTTCACCCTCGACCCGTCCCCGACATGAAACCCGACCATGATCGGCCCCCCGTCCCGCACCACCCGCCGGAACTCCCGAAACACCCCAGGAACCCCCTCATCCGGAACATGAATCAACGACCAGAACGCCACCACCCCCGCCACCGACCCATCCCCCAAAGCAAGCTCCGTCATGGACCCCACCTCAAACCGAACCCCCGGATTCTCCCGCCGAGCCACCTCCACCATCCCCGGCGAAAGATCAACCCCAAAAGCCTCAACCCCAAGCCCCCGCAGGTACGCCGTCACATGCCCCGGCCCACACCCCACATCAGCCACAAGCCCACCACCAGCACTGCCAACCTGCCCGGCAAACAGCCCCAACGCCGCCCGCAGAAACGGCTGCCCCTCCAGCGCCCCGCCCACCAGCTCCGCGTAGCTCTCCGCAACCGTGTCGTACGAAGCGCGAGTATCCGCCAACCACTCATCCCCATTCATGGTCGGCCACATTAGCCCGCCCCCTCCCATGCCCGGCCTTGACAAGTGCCCACTCCGTCGAGGCACTGAGGGCTGGTACCAGCGGTGATCCCGTCGGTCGATCCGGTCGCCGACGCAATCGCCCTCGTGGTCCCGCAGACTTCGCCATCGTCGCCCGCAGGCCCCGCCTTCGTGGTCCCGCAGAACCCGCCTTCGTCGCCCGCGGTGCCGCCCTCGTCGCCCGCGGTGCCCCGCCTTTGTGGTCCGCGGTGCCCGTCGCCGTCGTCCGCGGTGCCTGCTGCTGTCTTCTGTGGTGCCCGTCGTCGTCTCGGCCGTCGTCGTCTCGGCCGTCGTCGTCTCGGCCGTCGTCGCCTCGGACGCCGTCGCCGTCGTCGCCTCGGTCGTCGTCCTCGTAGCCGCCGTCGCCGTCGTCGCCTCGGTCGTCGTCCTCGTAGCCGCCGTCGCCGTCGCTGCGGTTGCTGGCGCTCTCGCGGTTGCTGTCGTTTCCCAGTCCGCCGGAAGACCGCGGTTCTGTCTGCGGTGGCTGTCCGCGGGCTTGTGCGTTCTTGTTCTCGGTGATGGCTGCGCCGCCGGTGCCTGACCGCCCGGCTTCCCGGAAGCCGACCGTCCTATATGCCCGCGCGTAGTGGTCCCCGCCGCCCGGCACAGAAATGCTGCAGGACAGGGCTTTGCGGCGGTGCTTGAGTTCGGCGCCCGCTCGCCCGCTCGCCCGCTCGCCCGCTCGCCCGCTCGCCCGCTCTGCACGGGTGATGCCTTTCGGGAGTGCCCACAGGTCGGGGTGCTCCCGGCGACACCTACGTCGGTCGCCCGGCCGTGACGGCAGGGAGGAGCCCGCTCGCTCGCTCGCCCGCTCGCCCGCCCAGCCAGCCGGCCGGTCTTGTCTTCTTGCGTCTCGTTCTGTCGCCGTGCGCGGGCGGCGATCAGGCTGCGATCTTGGATGCCCTGCCCGGTCTGGTGGTGCTCAGGCTATGAAGGAGGCGACACTTTCGGTTCCGCGCCCGGCGCTTTCCGTGGTCCGGCCGCTTGGTTCTGCGTCGTAGGCGGCGTTTTCGACGGGGCGTGTGGCGGGGTCCAAGTCGTGCACGGGGTTCTCGGTGGGGTGCCTGGCGGATTCCGTGTCATGGGTGGCGCTCTCGGTGGGGCGCCTGCCCGGTTCTGCATCGTGCGCGGGGTTACCCGCCGGGCGTTTCGCTGGTTCCGGGTCGGGGGTGGCGGTGTCCGTGGTGCGGCCGGGTTTTGGTGTCGTGCGGCCGGCTTTGTTGATGGCTGTTGAGCCACGGACAACCAGCTCCGGCGAGAATACGTACTCGGAGCGGGGGGCTCCGTGGCCGTTGATCTCGTCGACGAGCTGGCGGATCGCGGCGTTGCCCATGGCGGCTACCGGTTGGCGCAGGGTTGTCAGGGGTGGGTCGGTGAAGGCGATCAGGGGCGAGTCGTCGAACCCGACCACCGAGATGTCCCGGGGCACGGACAGGCCGCGGCGGCGGGCTGCCCGGATCGCGCCCAGGGCCATCAGGTCGGAGCCGCAGACGATGGCCGTCGCCCCGCGGGCGATGAGTTGCCCGGCTGCCACTTCGCCACCCTCCACCCCGAAGAGAGTGAGCGCTACGAGATCGTCGAGCTCCTTGTCGCGTACGCCTAGTTCTCGGCGCATCGCCGTGCGGTAGCCCTCGAGTTTTCGCTGCACGTTGAGGAAGCGGTGGGGGCCGGAGACGAAGCCGATCCGTTCGTGGCCCAGCGCGACGAGATGGTTCACCGCCAGCTCGCCGGCGAGCCGGTCGTCGCAGGAGATGAAGGGGGCGTCGAGGCCGTCGGCGTACCCGTTGATCAGCACGATGGGCAGTGGCCGGTCCACCAGTCGGCGGTAGCGGTCGTGGTCGGCGGTCGTGTCGGCGTGCAGCCCGGAGACGAAGACGATGCCGGAGACCTGACGGTCGAGCAGCATCTCGACATACTCGTCCTCGGTGACGCCTCCGGGGGTCTGCGTGCAGAGCACCGGCGTGAAGCCCGACTGGGACAGCGCGGATTCGATGGTCTGCGCGAAAGCTGGGAAGATCGGATTCTCCAGCTCGGGCACGACCAGGCCGACGAGCCCGGCACTGCGTTTGCGCAGCCGCTCCGGCCGCTCGTAACCGAGGACGTCGAGCGCCGTGAGCACCGCCTGACGGGTGTCGGCGGACACGCCGGGCCGGTCGTTGAGCACCCGCGACACCGTCGCCTCGCTGACCTCGGCCTGGCGCGCGATGTCGGAGAGTCGTGCGCGCATGGGCGTCACTGTAGACCCTGGAACTTTTTGCGGAAGCCATGCAAACACTTCCATGGATCGAAACGCTTTGCTCCGGCCCATCGCTGCCTGGCCCCAGCAGGCGAGAACGGTGATCGAGGCCGCTGTGAACATCCCGGTCGTGACCCACTCGATTTTTGTCATGGGTTCAGCCTTGCGTCTCCCCTAAGGGGAGACGCAAGGCTCATGGCATGTCAGTTGAAATTGGCCGGGTGAGGCCCGGTCCTCAAGTTCCGCTCCAGGCCGGTGACCTGGGCCAGCTCGTCCTCGGTCAGGTTGAAGTCGAAGACCGCGAGGTTCTCCTTGATCCGCGAGGGCGTCACCGACTTCGGGATCACGATCCGGCCCTGCTGCAGGTGCCACCGGAGCACGATCTGTGCCGGGCTGCGGCCGTGAGCGGCGGCGATGGCCGTGATCACCGGCTCCTTCAGGACGGCGGCCTGGGCGAGCGGGCTCCATGCCTCGGTCGCGATTCCCAGAGCGGTGTTCGCCTCCTGGACGTCGCGCTGCTGCAGTGCCGGGTGCACCTCGATCTGGTTCACGGCCGGGATGATGCTGCCGAGGTCGGCGAGGCGGCTCAGGTGCTCGGGCAGGAAGTTGGAGACCCCGATCGCCCGCACCCGCCCGTCCGCGTAAAGCTTGGTGAGCGCTCGCCACGAGTCCATGTAACGGTCCTGGGCCGGGGCCGGCCAGTGGATCAGGTAGAGGTCGAGGTAGTCGAGGCCGAGACGGTCGAGGCTCGCGTCGAAGGCGTGCAGTGCCGAGTCGTGGCCCTGGTCGCTGTTCCACAACTTGGTGGTGATGAACAGCTCCGAGCGGGGCACGCCGCTCGCCTTCAGCGCGTCGCCGACCCCGGCCTCGTTGCGATACACGGCAGCGGTGTCGATGTGGCGGTAACCGGCGGCGAGGGCGGAGGTGACGGCCTCGGCGGTCTCCGGTGGCGGCACCTGGAAGACGCCGAAACCGAGCTGAGGGATGTCGATGCCGTTGTTGAGCAGCAAGGCGGAGCCTTTCAAGAGACTGCGGGGGACAGGGCTCGGGAGCGGGCCCACGTGTATGCGAAGGCCATGACGACAAGCCCGGCGAGGGTAATAACGGCTCCGGCCCACAGCGGTGATGTGTATCCGAGGCCGGCCGTGATGGTGGCGCCTCCGGCCCAGGCGCCGAAGGCGTTGCCGAGGTTGAAGGCGGCGATGTTCGCACCCGAGGCGAGCGTGGGTGCTTCGTCGGCCCAGTGCATGACCCGGGTCTGCAGGGCCGGCACCGTCGCGAATCCGAATCCGCCCATCAGTACCAGGGCCACGATGGTCGCCGGGCGGCTCGAGGCGGTCAGGGCGAAGGCGGCGAGCACCACGGTCAGGCCGGCCAGGACCGCCAGCAGGGTGCCGTCGACGGAACGGTCGGCGAGCCGGCCGCCGATCAGGTTGCCGGCGAAGAGTCCGGCGCCGAAGAGGACGAGGAGCCAGGGCACGGCACCTGCGGAGAATCCAGAAACTTCCGTGAGGGTGTACGCGATGTAGGTGAACGCGCCGAACATGCCCCCGAACCCGAGAACCGTCACCAGCACCGACAACCAGACCTGCCCCGAGCGGAAGGCGCGCAGCTCATGGCGTACGCCGGAAGAAGGTGGAGCGGCTACGGCCGGGACCATCGCGAGAATGCCGAACCATGCGATCACGCCGACCGCGGTGATCGCCCAGAATGTGGAGCGCCAGCCGAACTGCTGACCGAGCAGCGTGCCGAACGGGACACCGAGCACGTTCGCCACGGTCAGGCCGGTGAACATGAGGGCCACGGCGCCGGCCCGGCGTTGCGGGGCGACCAGGCCCGCGGCGACCACCGCGCCGATGCCGAAGAAGGCACCGTGGCAGAGCGCCGCGATGATCCGGCCCAGGAGCATGACGCCGTACGTGGGCGCGATCGCGGAGACCAGATTGCCGGCGATGAAGAGCGCGAGCAGTCCGAGCAGTACGGGTTTGCGGGGCAGCCGGGTGGTGGCCGCGGTCAGGCCGAGCGCTCCGGCCACTACCGCCAGGGCGTATCCGCTGATCAGCCATCCGGCGGTGGCCTCGGTGACGGTGAAGTCGGCGGCGACCTGGGGCAGCAGCCCCGCGATCACGAACTCCGTGAGCCCGATGCCGAACGCTCCGACGGCCAGGGCGAGCAAGCCGAGCGGCATGAGGTGACCCCTCTCGTTAAGATAGTTGCAGACGCGGCATACCGAAGAGTTGCACGCGCCGATATGCCGCGCAAGCAACTATTGGGTGGAGGAGAGGAGCGCCACAGTGGGAATCGCCGACGACGCCGTGGAGGTGCGCGCCCAGGGGTGGCGCCTGCTGGCAGCCCTGCACGGGCATCTGGAGACCGCACTCGAGAAGGCGCTGACCAGCGCCGTGTCTCTCTCCGTGGTGGAATACACGGTGATGGACGCGCTGCGTCGCCAGGACGGCTGGCACATGCGGATGCAGCAGCTCGGCCGGGCCGCGGCGCTCAGCGCCAGTGCCACCACCCGGCTCGTCAACCGGCTGGAGGACCGTGGCCTGCTGACCCGGGTGCTCTGCGCCGACGACCGCCGTGGCGTCTACACCGAGCTGACCCGGGCGGGACATGCCCTGCTGACCGAGGCCAAGCCGGTGCACGACACGGCGCTTGCCGAGGCGTTGAGCGAGGCCGAGCGGCTTCCCGAGCTGGCCGACCTGGTGGATCAGGTGCGAGGAGCCACCAAGGCGTAGTCCGTCTGCCGGCGGTCTCCCTCGATGTCTTGGGCAGGCATCGAAATGTTTCGCTAGCCGTGGCGTGTCCCCGTCCGTGGCCGAGCCCGGTTGCCGTGGATACTCATGGCCTTCGACCGCAGACTCAGGGAGATTTCACCATGGCCGATAGGCCGCCGCGCTTCCGATCGTGGACGTTGCGCAGCCGCGTCATGGCACTCTGTGGCGCCCTGGGTTTCCTCCTCGCCGCCCTTGGCGTTGCGGCGGTCGTGATCGCCTCCGACAGCAACGATCGCATCGACGTTCTCACCAACAAGACCGGGCCGATGCGGACCGCAGGGCAGTCGCTGGACGCCGCCTTCGTGGATCAGGAGACAGGCGTACGGGGCTTCCTGCTCAGCGGTGAAGAGGAGAACCTCGCACCGTACGAGCGGGGGCGGGCCGCCGAGACGCAACTGATCGACCAGATCACCCGGCTCAACACCTCCGGCGACTCCGATGCGTCGATCGATGCCGACCTCGCCCTCGTTCGCGAGCGCGCTGCCGAATGGCGCTCGGCCGTCGCCGATCCGGCGATCGCCGCGGTGCGGAGCGGTGGTCCGGCGGCCGGCCAGGCGGTGACCGGAGCGTCCAGCACCGCGCAGTTCGACGCAGTCCGAGCCTCCGTCTCGCACCTGCAGAGTGACATCGCCATCGTCCGCAACACCGCGGTAAAGGCCGCCAAGCAGACCGGCAGCACCCTCGTCGCCCTGGAGATCATCGCAGCGGCCGCGGTCATCGTCGCCGGAGCGGCACTGATGCTGCTGCTCGACCGCCTGGTCAACCGGCCGGTCCTTGCGCTCGCCGACCAGATCCGCGCCGTAGCGGCTGGTGACTACGACCGTGACATCGCGGGTCGCGGCGCTCCGGAGTTGCTGCGGCTCGCCCAGGACGTGGACGCCATGCGCCGCAAGATCGCCTCGGAACTGCGCGAGGTGCAGCAGGCCCGGGCCCAGATCGAATGGGGAAACGCCCAGCTCAAGGTGCAGGCCGAGGAGCTGACCCGGTCCAACCGCGACCTCGAGCAGTTTGCGTACGTCGCCTCGCACGACCTGCAGGAGCCGCTGCGCAAGGTGGCGAGCTTCTGCCAGCTGTTGCAGCGGCGCTACTCGGGCCAGCTGGACGCGCGGGCAGACCAGTACATCGCGTTCGCCGTCGACGGTGCCGACCGCATGCAACGGCTGATCAACGACCTGCTGGCGTTCTCCCGCATCGGCCGGCTCACAGCGGGATTCACCCAGGTCGACCTGGACCGCGTGCTGACCGTGGTGCGTTCACAACTCGAGGAACGAGCGGGGCCGGACGCCGAGATCACCTGGGCCGGCCTCCCCACCGTGCGAGGTGAGGAAGCCCTGCTCACCACACTCTTCATGAATCTGATCGGCAACTCCCTCAAGTTCCGCCGCCCCGGCATCGCACCCAAGATTCACGTGACGGCCGAGCGCGCCGGTGACGAGTGGCACCTGCACGTCCGCGACAACGGCATCGGCATCGAGGCCGAATTCGCCGACAAGATCTTCGTCATCTTCCAGCGCCTCCACCCCCGCGAGACCTACGACGGCACCGGCATCGGCCTCGCCATCGTCAAGAAGATCGTCGAGTACCACGGCGGCGCCATCAGCCTGGACACCGAGGCAACCGAGGGCACGGCCTTCGCCATCACGCTCCCCACCCCGAAGCCCGACCCCGGCACGGAGCCGGGCGGGGGATCGGGTGCCAGGGAGGACTTCGTGTCTGCGGTTGTCCCGGAGCCTGGAGCAGAAGCCACATCCGTTCCCGATGCAGGAAGCGGAGCGGGGGAAGCGCCGGATCAGAGGCCGGAGGCGGAGCCGAGATGACTCAGCGGAGATGACTCAGCGAATTGATCCAGCCGAGATGACTCAGTCGCTCGACGCACTCCGAGCCGAATGTGCGGCGCTGAGCGCAGCGATGTTCACCGTTACGGCTGACGACTGGACACGACCGACCGGCTGCCAGCCCTGGGATGTCGCCGGGCTTCTCGGCCATGTGGATGTCATTCTTGCGTGGCTCCCGGGGATGCTCGGGACCACGGGCCCATCGCCGGGTGCGGGCGGCAATCGAAGCCGCGCCCGGGATGCTGACGCCGCACCTCCGTTGCCGGAAGACGGTGGCGGAGCACCCGGAAAATCCCGGGAAGGCGTTTCCGCGGTGGGGTATTACCGGGCGGATGAACGGTTCTCCGTAGCGACCAGTGCGAAGCGGATCGAGCTGGGGCAGGGACGCGCCGGCTTGGCGGGCATCGATGCGTTGCCGGCGGTGTTCGAGCGGACGTGGCGGGAGGTCGTACGGCTCTGCGAGCACGAGCCGGAGGACCGGGTCGTGGTGACCCGGCACGGTGATTCGATGCTGCTGAGCGACTTCCTCGCGACGCGGGTTGTCGAGGTCGGGGTGCACGGGCTCGACCTGGCGGCCGCACTGGACCGGGATGCGTGGCTGACACCGGCGGCGTCCGAGCTGCTCGTGGGGCTTTTCGGGCCGGACCTCGTGGCGGGGCGCGACGACCTCACCTTTATCCGGACTGCCACGGGGCGGCTTCCGCTTGCGAACGGCGAGCTGCCCGGGCCGAACTGGCCGTTTCTCGGGTAACCGTGGATGCCCCGGTAACCATGGATGCCCCGGGGCCGAAGAAGAGTCCAGCGCCTTCCGCGAACGTGGCGGCCAGGGTGATCTTGCGGAACTCGTCGTCTGCGGAGCCCGGCCGGCGACTGGGTCCTGATCCGCATGTGGCGCGGGTGCGTTCTGACGTCGGGGGAGCGGGGGTGTTGCGGTGATCGAGGCGCTGCGGGTGCGGGATTTCCGGTTGTTGTGGGTGGCTCGGTTCGTGAGTCTGCTCGGGACGTGGTTGCTGGTTGTGGGGGTTCCTGCTCAGGTATTTGAGCTGACCGGGTCGGTGGCGGCTACGGGGTTCACCGTTGCCGTTCAGTTTCTGCCGCCGGTGGTGCTCGGGCCGTTTGCCGGGGTGCTGGCTGATCGGTGGGACCGGCGGCGGTTGATGATCGGGGCGGACCTGCTGCGGGGCGTTGCCGTGGTGTTGCTTCTGCTGGCGCAGGAGCCCGGGGATGTCTGGCTGGTTTATGTGGCGTTGCTCGTGGAGAGCGTCGGCACTGTGGTGTTCCGCCCTGCCGCGCAGGCGCACACGCCGGCGGTAGTGGGTACGGGGACGGCGTTGAGCAGCGCGAACTCGTTGAACGCGGTGAGTGATGGCATTGTGCGGCTCGTCGGGGCGCCGGCGGGTGGGGTGCTGTTCGCCTGGGCGGGGTTCGAATTGCTGGTGTGGCTCGATGCGGGGACCTACGTGGTGTCCGCTGTCGCTGTCCTGATGACGGCCCGTCTTGTTGCGCCTGCCACCCGTCGGGCCCGGGGTGGCATTCGGGAGGGGCTTCGGTTTCTCCTTGCCGAACCTACTGCTCGGGCCCTGCTGCTCGTGACGACGGTGTTTCTGGGTGCCAATGCGGTGCTGAGTGCGCTGCTTGTCCCGTACGGGATGACTGTCCTGGGTGGTAGTGCCGCGACCGGGCTGGTGATGTCGGCTCTGGGGGTGGGGTTTCTGCTCGGTGCGCCGCTGATCCGGGTGCTGGTCGAGAGGGTCGCGCCGGGGTGGCTGCTCGGGGGAGCGCTCGGGGTGACCGGGTGCGGGTTCGTGTTGTTCTTCTCCGGTGGGGCGACGGGGCTGGTTGTCGTGGTTGTGGCTGCGGTTCTGATCGGGGTGGCGGGGTCCACGGCTCTTGGCGTTACCCAGACGACGCTGCAACGGGTTACGCCGGATGAGGTGCTCGGGCGGACGAGCGCTGCGATGTTCACCGGGGAGGCGGCTGCCACGTTCGCGGGGGCGCTCGCCGGGCCGGGGCTTGCGGCGGCGTTGTCGGTGAGCACAGCGGCCTACATCGCCGGTGGGGCTACTGCCGCGGCGGGTGTACTCGCCGTGGTGCTGATCCCGAGGCGGCCGGAGGCCGCCCACGTTGACGAGCCCGGCCACGCCGCGAATCGGGGCCGGTCGGCGATGCCGGGAGAACCCGCGAATCCTGGCCCGCGGGCGAATCCCGGCGGGCCCCCAATTCCCGGCGGGCCCCAATTCCCGGCGGCCTCGCGAAATCTGGCGGACTCGGAAAGTCCGGTGCGGCCGCGATGCCCGCGCGAGCCACCAATTCCCGGCGTGGCTGCGAATCCCGGCGGGACCGTGGAGCTGGGCTGAACCCCGGAGCCCGGCCGTGAGGGTGCGGCGGCCGGGCTCGGGGGCGGTTACTGGCCGATCAGGGTTTTGAGGCGGGTGGGGCCTGCGGAGAGGAGCAGGGTGGGGAGGCGGGGGCCCGTTTCCTTGCTGATCAGGAGGCGGTAGAGCAGGACGAAGAAGGTGCGCTGGGCGACCTTGAGTTCCTGGGTGGGTCTGGTGTCCGGGGGGAGGCCGGCCATCTTCTTCGGGACGCCGTAGACGAGCGTGGTCAGGCCTTCGAGGGACCAGTTGGCGTCGAGGGATTCGGCGAGCAGGCGCAGGGATTCGCGCTGGGTGTCGTCGAGGGAGGCGAGGAGTTCCTTGTCCGGCTCGGTGCGGAGCTGGGTGCGGGATTCCGGGGGGAGCTGGGTGTTGACCCAGGTCTGGGCCTTGTCGAGGCGGGGGCGGACCTCGGCGAGGTCGGTGACCGGGTTGGCGGGGTCGATGTCGCTGAGGATGCGCAGGGTCTGCTCGTCGTGGCCGGTGGTGATGTCGGCGATCGAGGCAAGGGTGCGGTAGGCGATGCGGACCGGGGTGGAGGGCAGGACCGTGGTGGCCGTGCGGATGGCGCGGTCGTGGGCGGCGACGTCGGCGGGGGCGGCGGTGCCTGCGGCGATCTTGGTTTCGAGGGCGTCCCACTCGTCGTAGAGGCGCTGGATCTCGGCGTCGAAGGCGACCTTGAAGGACTGGTTGGGGCGGCGGCGGGCGTACATCCAGCGCAGGAGCGGCGCCTCCATGATGGCGAGGGCGTCGCTGGGGGTGGGGACGTTGCCCCGGGAGCTGGACATCTTGGCCATGCCGCTGATGCCGACGAAGGCGTACATGGGGCCGATCGGCTGGGCGCCGTGGAAGACCTCGGCGACGATCTGGCCGCCGACGACGAACGAGGAGCCGGGGGAGGAGTGGTCGACGCCGGAGGGTTCGAAGTGGACGCCCTCGAAGGCCCAGCGCATCGGCCAGTCGACCTTCCAGACGAGCTTGCCGCGGTCGAACTCGTTCAGCAGGACGGTCTCGGTGAAACCGTCGAGCGTGCAGACGTACGTGAGGGCTGTGGTCTCGTCGTCATAGGCAGTGACCGTGGTGAGGTCCTTGCCGCACTGGCCGCAGTAGGGCTTGTACGGGTAGTAGTCCGCACCAGCAGCCGCGCCGTCGTCCTCGTCGGCAGCACCGGAGCCCTCCGCGGCCTCGGCGGCGGCAGCGGCCTCAGCCTCGTCGAGCTTCTGAGACTGCTTAGGAGCGGCAGCCGGCCGTCCCTTGGTCCGGTAGCGGTCGAGGATCTCGTCGATCCGGCCGCGCTCGCGCATGGCCAGCAGGATCTGGTCGCGGTACGCCCCCGAGGTGTACATCTCGGTCTGGCTGATGCCCCGGTAGTCGACGCCGAGCTCGGCGAGCGCGTCGATGATCGCGGCCTTGAAGTGCTCGGCCCAGTTGGGGAAGCGGCTGCCGGGCGGGGCGGGGACGGCGGTGAGCGGTTTGCCGATGTGCTCGGCCCACGAGGCGTCGATGCCGGCCGGGACCTTGCGGAACCGGTCGTAGTCGTCCCACGAGATGAGGTGCTCGACCTCGTACCCGCGGCGGCGGATCTCGTCCGCGACCAGGTGCGGCGTCATCACCTCGCGCAGGTTGCCGAGGTGGACCGGACCGGACGGGCTCAGGCCGGACGCGCACACCACCGGCTTGCCCGGCGAGCGGCGTTCCGCTTCGGCGATCACCTCGTCGGCGTAGCGGGTCACCCAGTCGACGGGTCCTGCAACTTCAGTCACGATCTCCAACTTCCGTCTCGTCTGTCGGACCCCATTTTCCCGCATCGCGGCATCCGGCCCAGCACTGCCCCCGAGGCAACGCGGAAACCCCAGGACCGAAGACCTTCGAGCCTCGAAGCGACGGGTACGCTGCCAGCTGTGGACCACCCCGATCTGGAGCCCGCCGTACGCGCGAACCACGAGCTCTTCATGCGCACGAGCGACCGCATCGCGGAGCCCCTCGCCGCGCACGGCCTGACCCACGCCACCGCCCAGGCCCTGTGGGCGATCGACCCGGACGAGAAGCCCCCGTCGATGAAGGTGATGGCGGAGCGGCTGTTCTGCAACGCGCCCAACCTGACGTTCGTGGCGGGTCAGCTCGCCGATCAGGGCCTCGTCGAACGCGCGGTCGATCCGGCGGACCGGCGTTCCCGGGTGCTGATGCTGACGGAGCGGGGTAGGCGGGTCCGGGCCGAGGTGATCCGGGTGACCTTCGAGCAGACGCCGTTCGCGCAGCTCAACCCCGAAGAGCTGGCCGCGGTCGCCGGGCTGCTGCGGAAGGCTCTGTCGAGAAACCACTCCCGTACGCCGTAGCGAACGCGATCTCCCCCAGTGCGGCCCGTGCACGCCGGGTGAGCTCGCGGATCTGCGGATCGTTGCGATCGTGGGCGCCGCGCAGCCGGGCGGCGGTCCCGAGCAGAACGGCAGCGTCGTGATGCCGGCCGTGCCCGTCGGCGAGCGCCGCCGCACTGACCGCGACCAGCGACTGGATGGGCAGGTCCCGGGTCTCCTCGGCGGCTGTGTACGCCGCCACGAGCGCCTTCTCCGCGCCGTCCGGATCGCCCAGCGCCTGGCAGAGCAGGACCCGGACGCTGCCGGCGAGCGCCTGGACGTGACCGCTGAGGAAGGTGTCGTCGTGCAGGCCACGCTCGGCGTCGTCGAGCAGCTCCCGGGCCCGGGCGAGGTCGCCGAGCCGCAGCCGGATGCCGGCCGCGCGCGCGGCGATCAGTGCCTGCATGTCCGCCGAGCCCGCGCTGCGCACCCGATCCCGGACCGCGTCCAGCAGGGCGACCGCCGGTGCGTGGTCGCCGCGCCGCAGGTGCAGGTCGATCCAGCGCAGGTCCCGGAACACCTCGTCGTTGAGGCTGGGCGTGCCGAACTCCCCGGCCAGCGACCGGGCGGCGCTCAGGTCGGCGAGCGCGCCGTCGAGGTCGTCGTCGTACTGTCTCAGCTGGGCGCGCAGCGGCAGCACGGTGGCCTGGCCCCAGCGGTCGCCGGCCTGCCCGAAGCGGGCCAGCGCGGCGTCGACGTCGGCGTGCATCGTGGCGAGCTGTCCCGCGTTCTCGGCGAGTTCGGCCCGGAACATGTGGGCCAGCCCGGCCAGCCATCCGTCGTCGCCGCCGGCCGCGCGGTCCAGGAGTGCGAGCGGGGCTGCCGTCTCCGCCGACAGAAATGCCAGCGTGAAGGCGGCCAGCACACCGTAGAGGCCCGGCAGGTCCGGGTACGCGAGCAGCCGCCCGGCCACTGCGGCGAGCGGCTCCCCGACCGGCGTTCCCGGGTAGGTCTCGGTGCTCTTCAGCAGGCGGATCGCGTGCGCACAGTCCCTTTCGGGTGACGGTCCGCCGCCGGGCACCGCCAGCGCCTCGCCGAGCCAGTAGGCCGCGTCGCCGCTGCGGCCGAGCATCTGCCAGTACCAGGTCAGCGACAGGGCCAGGGTTACCGCGCCGGGGGAGTCGCCGGTGTCGCACCGCCGGCGCAGGGCTGCGAGCGTGTTGTCGTACTCGGCGCCGATGATCCGGATGGCAGCCACCTGGCCGGGCCCGCGCAGCTCGGGGTCGTGCCCGGCGATCAGGTCCGTGAAGTGGTCGGCGGCGAGGTCGCGCACGGCGTCGAGCTCGCCGGAGGCCGCCAGCCGGTCGATGCCGTACTCGCGCAGTGTCTCCAGCATGCGGTAGCGGCCCGGCTCGGGGGCGAGTTGCAGCAGCGACCGGTCGACCAGCCCCGCGAGCAGGTCGGGGATCCCGGTGGTGCCGGCGCAGACCGCGGTGGCCGAGGCCGTGGTGACCCCGCCGGGCAGGACCGAGATCCGTTCGGCGACCGTACGCTCCTGGGCGCTGAGCAGGTCCCAGCTCCACGCGATCACCGCGCGCAGCGTGCGGTGCCGGGGCAGCGCGGCACGGCTACCTGTGGTGAGCAGCCCGAACCGGTCGGACAGCCCGGCGGCGAGCTCGGGCAGCGACAGCGTGCGCAGCCGGGCCGCGGCCAGTTCGAGGGCCAGGGGCATCCCGTCCAGGCCGCGGACCACCGTCGTGACATCGGTCAGAGCTTCACGATCCACATCGAAGCCGGGGCGTACGGCAGCCGCGCGCTCGATGAACAGCCGCACAGACGCCGCCTGCCGCGCCCGCTCGACGCTGTCCCCGGGCTCGGGCAGCGGGAGCGGCCCGAGCGGCACCAGGGTTTCGCCGTCGATGGCGAGGGGCTCGCGGCTGGTGGCGAGCACCCGCACGCCGGGGCAGCGGGACAGCAGCGCCGCGACCAGGTGCGCGACGGCGTCGATCAGGTGCTCGCAGTTGTCGACCAGCAGCAGGCTGTCCCGGCCGGCGAGCTGCTCGACGAGGATGTCCAGGTCGTCGCCGCGGGCCTCGAACATCGTGGCGTTACGCAACCCGAGCCCGGCGAGCACGGCCGCACCGATCTTGGCCGGCTCGGTGACCGGGGCGAGGTCGATCAGGAAAGCGCCGTCGTGGTGCCGGCGGGCGGCCTCGACGGCGAGCCGCGTCTTGCCCGCACCACCGGGGCCGAGCACGGTGACGAGACGCCCGGCGGCGAGCAGCGCCCCGATCCGGGCGACGTCGTCGTCGCGCCCGATGAAGCTGCTCAGCGACGCCGGCAGGGAGGAGCGGGTGGCGGCGGGGACAGCGGTTCCGCGCAGCAGCCGCAGGTGCCGCTCGCTCAGGGCGGCGCCCGGGTCGGCGCCGAGGGCATCGGCGAGGGCCTCGCGGACCCGTTCGTAGACGGCCAGCGCTTCGGCCTGGCGGCCCTGGACGGCGAGGGCATCCATGAGCAACGCCGCCGCCCGCTCGTGCCCGGTCTGTTCGGCGAGCAGTGCCGTGAGGCGGTCGGCGGCCACCCCGGTCCGGCCCAGCGACAGCTCGGCGTCGGCGAGGTCGGCGACAACCTCGATCGAGACGAGGGCCAGCCGGGTCGCGGCGGCGGGAGCCACCGCGGCGACGACAGCGGGCTCGATGCCGGGGCGATCACCCCACAACGCCACGGCCTCACCGAGCGCGTCCGCCGCGGCACCCGGATCCCCGGCCCGCAGCCTGTCCCGGCCCGTCACCGCGAGCTGCTCGAACCGGAGCACGTCCACGTCGTCCACGTCCAGCCGGTAACCGCCCGCGACCTGGGTGACATCACCGGCCACCCCGAGAGCCCGGCGCAGCCGCGAGACGAGAGCCTGCAGGGCGTGACCGGGCGCGGCCGGCGGATCCTGCGCCCAGATCGCCTCGACCAGCACGCCCGGCTCGACCGAGCGCCCACCGGCCAGCGCCAGCCGCACGAACAGCCCCTGCAACCGCGCACCCGGGACCGCCAGGACCTCGTCCCCGCGTAACGCCCGGAACCCGCCGAGCAGCGTGACGCGAAGCTTCATCGCCCGATCCTCCCACCATGTCAGCGCCGTGCACGCCGCGTGTGAGCGGCACCGGTCAGTCTTCGCCCATGAACACTCCTGTCACCATCATCGGCGCCGGCCTCGGCGGCCTCGTTCTGGCCCGCGTCCTGCACGTCCACGGCATCCCGGCCACGGTCTACGAGGCCGACGCCTCTGCGGCGCACCGGGTCCAGGGCGGGATGCTCGACATCCACGACTACAACGGCCAGCCGGCCCTGACGACGGCCGGTCTCACCGACGAGTTCCGCGGCATCGTGCTGGAGGGCCGCCAGGCGATGCGCGCCCTCGACCCGGACGGCACCGTCCTGATGGAGAAGGGCGATGACGGCACCGGCGGACGCCCCGAGGTGCAGCGCGGCGAGCTGCGCCGGATCCTGCTCGACTCGCTGCCCGCCGGTACCGTCCGGTGGAACCACAGGGTCACCGGCGTCCGCGCCCTCGGCGAGGGCCGCCACGAGGTGAGCTTCGCCGACGGCACCACGGTCGTCGCGAGCGTGCTCGTCGGGGCGGACGGCGCCTGGTCCCGGGTCCGGCCGCTGCTCGTCGACGCTGCCCCGGAGTACTCCGGCACGTCGTTCGTCGAGACCTTTCTCTACGACGCCGATGCCCGGCATCCCGCGGCGGCGAAGGCGGTCGGCGGCGGGTCCATGTTCGTGCCCGGTTCCGGCGGGCGGCAGATCACCGCGCACCGGGAGAGCGGCGGGACCCTGCACGCGTACGTCGAACTGGCCCGGCCCCTGGACTGGTTCACCGCCGCCGGCCTGGGTGCACGTACCGCGGGGGAGTTCGCCGGCTGGGCTCCCGAGCTCCTGGCCCTCATCACGGACAGCGACACCGAGCCGGTCCACCGCCCGCACTACGCGTTGCCGATCGGGCTGCGCTGGGACCGGATCCCGGGCGTCACGCTGCTCGGCGACGCCGCGCACCTCGCGCCCCCGGACGGCGAGGGCGCCAACCTGGCCATGCAGGACGCGGCCGGGCTCGGCACCGCGATCGCCGCACACCCCGGGGACGTCGAGGCCGCGCTCACGGCGTACGAGAAGGAGTTGTTTCCTCGCAGTGAGCAGCACGCGGAGGCCGCCGCCTACCAACCCACGCGGGAGGACATGATCGAGTTCTTCAGCTGAGCCGTCGTGCGCCCGAGGCGGGCCGGCCGTCGGGGCCGACCACCGGGCGGCCGGTTTCGCCGAGGCGGATCGTGCCCGAGGTGAAGCGCGCGCGGTAGGTGGTGGCCGTCAGGCCGTAGTGGGCGCGGAAGCGACGGGCGAAGTAGTTCTGGTCGGGCCAGCCGACGCTCTGGGCGATCTGGGTGATCGGGTCGTCGGTGTGCAGCAGGCGGCCGGCGGCGGTCTCGACGCGGTGGCGGGCGAGGTAGGCGACCGGGGGCAGGCCGGTGGTGGCCTTGAAGATGCGGACCAGGTAGCCCGCGCTGAGGCCCAGCCGGCCGGCGAGCTCGGTCAGGGTCCAGTGCCGGGAGAGGTCCTCCTCCATCAGCTTGATCGCGCTGGTCACCGCGGGGTGCACCGGGCCGGCCGGCTCGCCGTCGCTCTGGGTGCGGGAGCGGTCGACCGCGCGGGACAGGCAGCTGAGGAACAGGGTCAGGCGGCCGACCAGGTCACCGCGGTGCGCGTGGGCGGGGCGGGCGCGGAGCTCGTCGAGGGCGCGCAGGTGGACCACGCATTCGGCGAGCTCGGCCGGGTCGAGGGCGGCGGTGAGCATGCCGCGGCGGTGCATGGCGTACGGGCCGGTCCAGAGGAGGTAGCCGAGCAGGGGGTCGTCGCGGGTCCAGGCGAGCTCGCGGTGCAGCAGGTCGACCGAGAAGCAGCAGTTGTAGAGCTGCAGGTTGTCGCAGCGGTCGTAGCCGTGCCAGACGCCGGGGCGCAGCAGCACGACGTCGCCGACAGCGAGGGGCTGGTCGCCCAGCATGGAGCGGTGCACGCCGGCGCCGCCGGTGATCACCGCGAGCTCGACGAAGCTGTGGGTGTGGTCGGTGCGCGGCTCGTCGTGCAGGTAGTGGCCCGCGTAGACGAGCGAGCCGTCGTTGAAGTAGAGCGTGCCGCGGATCTCGTCGACGGGGTCGTCCGGCATGGCGGCACGGTACTCCCCGGCCAGGTGAGCGCACCAGGGCAAGCAAGGTCAGGATTGTGCTAGTCGAGGTGCAGCACGGGCTATCGGGAGCCTGTGACCGGCCCCACTATTGACCTGCCCCCGCAACAGTTCGTTAATGCAGTCGAAACCGGGCTCGCTGTGGGTGAAACGATTCATGATCCCCCGGGGAGAGCAGATGACCCGTGTTTCGGCGCCACGCTTCGATCATCACGACGGACCCGGCCCCGTGCTGGGGCTCGGTGCCCCCGCCCCGCGACTGTCCTGGGTGGTCACCGATGCCGGCGAAGGATGGGCGCAGCGGGCTTACGAGATCGAAGTGACCCGCGACGGCGCCGCACCCGAGGTCTTCCAGCGGGAGAGCGCCGATCAGGTCCTGGTTCCCTGGCCCGCCGCACCCCTGCAGGCGCGCGAGCAGGTATCCGTCCGCGCGAGGGTCCGCGGCGACGACGAGTGGAGTCCGTGGAGCGAGCCGGGCGTGGCGGAGGCCGGACTGCAGGGCGACTGGCGCGCGCGAATGATCACGCCGGAAGGAGAAATGTCGGTATTGAGGGGAGAAATGGGCCTCCCCGACATAGCGAAGGCCCGCCTGCACATCACCGCCCAGGGCCTCTACCGCGCCTACCTCAACGGAAAGCGCGTGGGAGACCACGAGCTGGCGCCGGGATGGACCAGCTATCAGCACCGCCTGCGCCACCAGACGTTCGACGTGACGGACCTGCTGGTCGAGGGCGAGAACACCCTGGACGTCCAGCTCGGCAACGGCTGGTACCGGGGCCGGCTCGGCTTCCAGGGCCGGCGCGCGATCTACGGTGACGAGCTCGCCCTGCTGGCCCAGCTCGAGGCGACCACCGAAGACGGCACGCGACACGTCCTCGCGACGAACAAGGACTGGCGGTCCGGCCCGGGCAACGTGCTCGAGGACGACCTCTACGACGGCCAGCGCACCGACCTGCGCCTCCCCGCGCTCCCGGCGGAGTTCCCCGGCACCGTGCGGGAGATCGACACCGACCTCACCCGTCTGGTCGCGCCCGACGGCCCGCCCGTGCGCGTCGTCGAGACCATTCCCGCGACGGGTATCGAGGGGTCCGTCGTCGACTTCGGGCAGAACATCGTCGGCTGGGTCCGGCTGCGGGTCCGGGGCGCCGAAGCGGGTCAGGAGGTGACTATCCGGCACGCGGAGGTCCTCGAGGACGGCGAGCTCGGCGTCCGCCCGCTGCGCACGGCCAAGGCCACCGACACCTGGATTCTCACGGAGGGTGACCAGGTCCTGGAGCCGTGGTTCACGTTCCACGGCTTCAGGTACGCCGAGATCGCCGGACTCGCGGGCCTGCGCGCCGAGGACGTCGAGGCGGTCGTGATCAGCTCCGATCTGCGCCGCACGGGCTGGTTCGAGTCCTCGCACGAGCTGCTCAACCGCTTCCACGACAACGTGGTCCGGGGCATGCGCGGCAACTTCGTCGACGTACCCACCGACTGCCCGCAGCGCGACGAACGGCTCGGCTGGACCGGCGACATCCAGGTCTTCGCGCCGACGGCGAGTTTCCTGTTCGACAGCGCGGGCTTTCTCACCTCGTGGCTCGCCGATCTCGCCGCGGAGCAGCAGAAGGATGGCTCGGTGCCGTTCGTGATCCCGGACGTGCTGCGCGACGCGGGACCGGCCGCCGCGGCGTGGGGCGACGCCGCCACCGTCGTGCCGTGGGTCGTGCACGAGCGCACCGGCGACCGTGACCTGCTCGCGCGGCAGTTCCCGTCGATGCGCGCCTGGGTGGACCGGGAGGCCGGCCTGGCCCGCGCGGACGGGCTGTGGGCGGGCGGGTTCCAGTTCGGCGACTGGCTCGACCCCGCGGCCCCGCCCGAGGACCCGTTCCGGGCGCGGACCGGCCCGGACGTCGTGGCCACCGCATACCTGGCGAGGTCCGCCGACCTGGTGGCGGACGCTGCCCGGACGCTGGGGGAGGACGCCGCAGCCGAGCGGTACGCCGCGCTGGCCGCCAAGGTGCGGGCCGCGTTCGCCACCGAATTCGTCACCCCCGGCGGGCGGGTGCTCGGCGACGCGCCCACCGGGTACGCCCTGGCCCTCGAATGGGCTCTCCTGCCCACCGCGGAACAGCGGGAAAACGCGGGCAGGCGGCTCGCGGACCTCGTCCGTGCCGGCGGTTTCCGGATCGCGACCGGGTTCGTGGGCACCCCGTTGATGGCCGACGCGCTCGCGAACGCCGGGGAGGCCGGGGTCGCGTACCGGCTGCTGGTGCAGACCGGCTGCCCGTCCTGGCTGTACCCGGTCACGATGGGCGCGACGACGGTGTGGGAACGCTGGGACAGCATGCTGCCCGACGGGTCGATCAACCCCGGCGAGATGACCTCGTTCAACCACTACGCCCTCGGCGCGGTCGCGGACTGGCTGCACCGCAGGGTGGCCGGGCTGGCCCCGGCGGCGCCGGGCTACCGCAGGATCGAGGTACGCCCGCTGCCCGGCACGGCGCTGACGTCGGCGGCGGCGAGTCACCTGACTCCGTACGGTAAGGCCTCCGTCTCGTGGCAGCGTGCCGGCGGCCGCTTCGACCTGCGGGTGGAGGTCCCGGTCGGCGCGTCCGCGACCGTGCACCTGCCCGGCGGCGACGTCCACGAGATCGGGCACGGCACCCACACCTGGCGGACCGCCGACCCGGTGCCGGAACCCGCCCCGCTCACCCCCGGATCCACCGTCCGTGACGTCCTCGACGACGAGCCGCTGTGGCAGCGCGTGGTCGAGGCGGCGGTCGCCACCGGTGCGGCCGACGGCGAGGCCTCCGCCGCCGACCGGGTCGCGCCCTATCTCGACGAACCCGCGAGCCGGCTGATCGACGCGCTCACCGCCTCCGGCTTCATGCCCGGCGCGGACGTCATCCAGCGGCGGCTCGCCGAACTGCTTCCCCGTTGAACCCCCTGTGAGGAGCTCCGTATGAAACGTTTTCTGACGCCACTGGCCGTACTCACCACTGTTTTCGCCCTGACCGCATGCAGCGCCGGAAGCCTCGGCTCGAGCGAGGGTGACGGCGACGGGGTCACCCTGTCGTTCCTCGTCGACAACTCCGAGACCGCCGCCAAGGTCGGCGCGGGCCTGGCCAAGGACTTCAGCGCCCAGAACCCCGGCATCACCGTCAAGGTCGAGACCCGGCCGCAGGGCACCGAGGGCGACAACCTCATCAAGACCCGGCTCTCGACCGGCGACATGAGCGACGTGTTCGAGTACAACTCCGGGTCGCTGCTGCAGGCCATCGCCCCGGCGAAGAACCTCGTCGCCGTTGACGACCAGTCGTACGCGGGGCAGCTCGACGACAATTTCAAGACCAGCGTCACATCGGACGGGAAGCTCTACGGCGTACCCTTCGGCGGTTTCATGTCCGGGGCGATCCTCTACAACAAGGCGGTCTTCGCGAAGAACGGCCTGCAGGTGCCGAAGACGTGGGCCGAGTTCATGGCGAACAACACGAAGCTCAAGGCGGCCGGGGTCGCACCGGTGATCCAGACCTATCAGGAGACCTGGACCTCGCAGCTGTTCGTGCTCGGCGACTTCCACAACGTCGCCGCCGCCGAGCCCGACTTCGCCACGAACTACACGAAGAACCAGGCGAAGTATGCGACGTCGCCCGCCGCGGTGAAAGGCTTCCAGCGGCTGCAGCAGGTCCACGACGCCGGGTTCCTCAACAAGGACTTCGCCTCCGCCAAGCTCGACGACGGCGTCCGCGAGCTGGCCACCGGCGCGGGCGCGCAGTACCCCATCCTGAGCAGCACCATCGCGCAGCTCGCCGCGACCTACCCCGACAAGGTCAAGGACATCGGCCTGTACGCGATCCCGGGCGACGACGCCGCCACGAACGGGCTCACCGTGTGGGCGCCACCGGCCGTCTACATCCCCGCGAGCACGTCCGGGGCAAAGCTCGACGCCGCGAAGAAGTTCCTGGCCTTCATCGCCAGCCCGCAGGGATGCACGTCGCAGGCGAACGCGTACCCGCCCACCGGCCCCTTCGCGGTCAAGGGCTGCACGCTGCCGGCCGACGTGCCGCAGGCGGTCAAGGACATGCAGACCTACATCGACACCCCGGGCGCGTCCAGCCTGGCCCTGGAATTCCTGTCCCCGGTCAAGGGCCCGTCGCTCGAGCAGATCTGCGTCGAGGTCGGCTCCGGCATCCGCAAGGCGGACGCAGGTGCCGAGCTGTACGACGAGGACGTCAAGAAGCAGGCCCAGCAGCTCGGTCTCGCGGGCTGGTAACGGATGAAGAGCCCGTACCCGCGCTGGTTCTACCTGCCCGCGGCCCTCGTCTACGCCGTGCTGTTCGTGGTGCCCACGTTCGCGTCGTTCTACTTCAGCCTCACCCGGTGGACGATCTTCGAGTCGCACTTCATCGGCCTGGACAACTTCGTCACGTTCTTCCAGGAACCCGCGCTGGTGAAGGGCTTCGTCAACACCCTGATCTACGGGATCGTCACCAGCGGCCTCAAAGTGGTCCTCGGCCTGGGGCTGGCGGTGCTGCTCACCGGCCGCATCGCCGCCCGCGGCTACCTGCGCTCGGTGGTCTTCTTCCCGGTCCTGGTCAGCACGATCGGGGTCGGCCTGACCTTCACAGTGCTCATGAACCCGGAGCGCGGGCTGATCAACCAGGCGCTGGGCACGGTGGGCGTGGACGGTCCCGGCTGGCTCACCGATCCGGCGTACGCGCTGCTGTCGGTCGCCCTCGTCGACGTCTGGAAGGGCGTCGGCCTCGCCACCCTGATCTTCATCGCGGGCATCGTCTCGATCCCGCAGGAGTACTTCGAGGCAGCCCGCACCGACGGCGCCTCGGCGTGGGACATGTTCCGCAACATCACGTTGCCGCTGGCCCGCCCGGCCACCGTGACCGTGGTGATCCTGTCCCTGATCGGCGGCCTGCGCTCGTTCGACCTGATCTGGGCGATGACCCGCGGCGGCCCCGGCTTCACCTCCGACGTGGTCGCCTCGGTGATCTACAAGCAGTACCAGGCGGGTTTCGCGGGCCTGTCCACGGCGGGCAACGTGGTCCTGTTCGTGATCGTCACGGCGATCGTGCTGCCGCTCTCCCGCTTCCTCAACCGCAAAGAGGTGGAGCTGTGAACGGTAGACGCAACTGGGTGCTGAGCATCGTGGCGATCGTCGTGTCGGCGGTGGTGTTCCTGGTGCCGTTCGCGTTCATCGTGCTGATGGCCGGCAAGGACCGGGCGCAGGCGTCGCTGCTCGACTTCTCGTGGCCGCACCAGCTGCAGTTCGTGCGCAACTTCATCGACGTGGTCGAGGCGCGGGACTACATGCTGATCATCGCGTACATCAACAGCACGGTCCTGACCGTGGCGTCGGTCGCCGGGATGGTGGTGCTGGCGGCGATGGTCGCCTTCGTGCTGCAACGCCGGCCCGGCCGCTGGGGCGGTTTCATCAACTTTCTCGTCCTGGCCGGGCTGATCGTGCCGCCCGCGGTGGTCCCGACGATCTGGGTCCTCAAGGGCACCGGCACGTTCGGCACGATGCCCGGCCTGATCCTGGTCGAGATCGCGTTCGGCCTGTCCTTCTGCGTCCTGCTCTTCCGCGCGTTCATCGCCACGATCCCGCGCGAGCTCGACGAGGCAGCGGTGATCGACGGCGCCGGCCCGCTACGGCTGTTCTTCCGGGTGATCTTCCCGCTGCTGCGCTCGGTGATCATCACGGCCGTCGTCGTCCAGTCGGTGACCGTCTTCAACGACTTCGTGAACCCGCTCTACTTCCTGCCCGGCGACCCGACCGTCCAGCTGACCCTCTACAACTTCGCCGGTCAGTACACCTCGGAGTACAACCTGCTCTTCATGAACATCCTGCTGATCACCGTGCCCCCGCTGGTGATGTTCCTGTTCTTCAACCGCCGCATCGTGGCCGGCATGACCGCCGGCGCGATCAAGGGCTGACAGCCTTGAGCACCGATTCGTGGACCGCGACCGGGGCGGCGGCGGCCACCCGGTCGCGGCCGGCGTGCTTGGCGGCGTAGAGGGCGCGGTCGGCGGCGAGGACCAGTTCGTCGACGTCGTCGCAGGGGTGCGGGATGCCGGCGAGGCCGATGGAGACGGTGACGGCGTGCATGCGGTGGGGGCCGGCCGACATCGGGGTGGCGGCGATGCCCCGGCGGATGCGCTCGCCGACGGCGTGGGCCTCGGACAGGTCCGCGCCGGGCAGGACGACGGCGAACTCCTCGCCGCCGTAGCGGGCCACCAGGTCGCCCGGTCGCACGAGGTGCCGGAGCCGTTCGGCGATCTCCACGAGGACGAGGTCGCCGCCGTGGTGGCCGTACGTGTCGTTGACGGTCTTGAAGTGGTCGATGTCGAGGAGCAGCATCGCGACCGGGACGCCGGAGCGGGCCGAGCGGGCCGTCTCGGTGTGCAGGGCCTGGGTCAGGTAGCGGCGGCTGCGCAGGCCGGTCAGCCCGTCGGTGATGGCCGCGTGCCGCTGGGCCTGGACCAGTCCCGCCATCCGGGCCAGCACGAGCAGGAACAGCAGGTCGCAGGCGATCATGCCGGCCGCGACGGGGATGCGCCCGCCGTGCATGTGCAGTACGAGCATGGTGGTCGGGGCGACCAGGGCGGCGACGGCGAGGACCGCGAGCCTGCCGGGGGTGGCGTCCGGGGTGACGGTCGACGACGGCGCGACCATGACCTGGACCGAGGGGTGGAGCACGCCGGCGGCGAGGATGTAGGAGGAGAGCATCCACAGCGCGTCCGCGGTACCACCGGGGACGTACGTGCTGTCGAAGCTCTGCACGCTGTAGACGGTGTCGGCGATCAGCAGCAGCACCAGGTAGGAGCCGAGTGCGCCCAGCGACGGGGTGCGGGGTCCCGCACCGAGCAGCAGCCGCGCGCCGACGGCGACGAGCATCAGGTCGCCGATCGGGTACGACACCGACACCAGCTTGGTGTAGTTGTCCGGGCCGACGGCGACCATGGGGGCGATGACGAGGGCGTACACCAGGAAGCCGGCACCGACCGCGACGATCGCCGCGTCGACGACGCTGGCGAGGTCCCAGCCGGGGGTGCGGCGGCGCACGATGAGCACGAGTCCGACGGCGGTCAGCGGGTATGCCGCGACGTAGCCGATGTCCGCGATGCTGGGATAGCCGACCTCGCCACCGACCAGCGCCATGAAGTAGAAGATGAGGTCCGCGCTCACGTTGGCGGCGGCACCGGCGGCGATGAACAGCAGCGCGGAGCGGGCCTGCCGGTGCCGGCGCGCGGCGAACAGCGATGCGGCGACCACGCTGCCGTTGGCGCTGGCCACCACGACGACCCCGGCGAAGCCCCAGCCCGGCTCGACCGTGACCAGCAGGTAGTACAACCCGATGGCGACGGGGCCGGCGGCCAGCAGCCACTGCCAGGCGGCCAGCCGCCGGGGCAGCGCCAGCGCGTCGATTCTGCTCATGGGGTCAGCGTCGGGGTCCTGCGGTAGCGATCCGGTCCGGTCCGGGTGCGGAGAGGTAGTTACCCCTCCGCACCTTTCCCGAGGTCAGGAGTAGTTACAGGTGGAGCGCCACTCCTGGATCGCCGTGCCGGAGGGGTTCGGGCAGAGGAACTGGTCGTAGCGGGTGTCGTTGTCGATGAAGCGCTTGAGCCAGGAGATGCTGTACTTCGCCACCGTGACGTTCGTCGACGTGGGCGCCGAGTGCGACGCGTTGTTCAGTTCGAGGTACGCCTTGTCGAGGCTGCTCGGGAGGCTGGTGTAGAACGGCTCGGCGTGCGAGGCCACCGGGGCCACCGTGTCGCTCTCGGCGCCGATGATCAGCGTCGGGGTCTGGACCGTGGTCCACGACTTGGTGGTGTGGTACGGCGTCATCGGGATGGAGGCCTGCAGCGCGGGTCGGGTGCGGGTGGCCGCGAGGCTGCCGCCGCCGCCCATCGAGTGGCCCATGACGCCGAGGCGGGTCGCGTCGATGCGGGTGCGCACCGAGCTGCTGCCGGTCAGGTAGTCGAGCGCCGCGAGCAGCTGGGTGCCGCGGCTGTCGGGCGAGTCGAGCGTGCTGCTGGTGTCGATCGTGAAGATCACGAAGCCCTGCGAGGCCAGCCGCGGCCCGAGCCAGGCGACGGCGGACTGGGAGGCGGTGAAGCCGGGGGAGATGGCGACCGCGCCGAACGTGCCCGCGGTCGTGCTGGTCGGGTAGTAGATCGTGCCGCCGCCGAAGCCGCTGACGGCCGAGCGGGCAACGGTGACCTTGGCGGTGGCGAACGAGCCGGTGGCGGCTTCGATGCTGGCCACGGTCGGGGCGGGGCCACGCTCGTAGGGGTTGGCCGCGGCCGCGATCGCCGGGGCGGTGACTCCCGTGAACGTCGTGGCCAGGGCGAGGGTGGAGCTGATCAGTGCGGCGCGCAGGGCACGTGTCACTCGTGATGACATGCTTCGTACTCCCTAGGACGGGGTGCGCCTCAAATTGAGACTTATCGATACACTACGTGTGTGCACGTGAACAGGTAATCCCTGTTGTCCACCGATGTCGGCGGTATGGCAGCGCTGTCAGCATCCGCCACCAGGTTTTCCTTATCCTCAGGCGCCCCGTGCGACAGCCGATGTCAGAGCGTGGCACAAAACCGGGGATCGGGTGATCGGGTGGCTTCGGCCGCCGTGGCGGGCAGCGGGTTGCTGGTGGCCGGTTTCCTCGTGTTCTACCTCGCCGGCTGGGGCGGCGCCGAGCTGAGAGCCGTCATCACCGACGCCGTCTACGTGCCGATCGCGGTGGTCTTCACCCTGCTCGCCGTCCGCGTCGTCCGGTTGCCGGGCCTCGACGCCCGGTCCCGCCGCGCCTGGCGGTTCATCGCCTTCGCGTTCGCCGCCAAGCTCGCGGCCCACGTCTCGTGGTTCATCGAGGACGGCGTCCTGCACCGCGACGTCTACCCGGCGGCCGCAGACTACCTGTTCTTCGCCTTCGTCCCGCTGATGCTGCCGGGGCTGCTGATGCTGCCCGGGGTCACCCGCACCCGCGTGGACCGCATCAAACAGACGCTGGACTCCCTGATCGTCGGGGCCAGCGCCTTCATGATGCTCTGGTACCTGGTGCTCAGCCCGATCCTCGAGCAGGGGTTCGCCGCCTCGGCGCTCGTCCTCGCCGCCGGCCAGCCGATCGGCGACCTGCTCCTCGTGCTCGCCCTGGCCGTCCTGCTGCTGCGCCGTTCCGCGGGGGCCGACACCTCGGTACGCCTGCTCGCCGGCGCCCTGGCGATGTTCGTGGTCGGGGACACGTCGTACTCGTACCTCAGCCTGCACAACGGCTTCGTCACGGGCACGTGGCCCGACCTGCTGTGGTTCACGAGCTGCTACCTGCTCGTGCTGGCCACCCACCGCCGCTACCGCGAGGCCGTCCAGGACCCCACCGCCACCCACTCGCGCCGCACCGGCACCACCTGGCTGCCGTACGGCGCCATCGCCCTCGCCTACGCCCTGCTCGGAACGCTCGCCGGGAAGCTCGGCCTCTTCCCGCTCGGCGGCATGATCCTCGGCGCGATCCTGCTCACCGCGCTGGTCGTCGCCCGGCAGATGTACGCCCTGCGCGAGAACCGCCAACTCGCCGTCACCGACTCGCTCACCGGTCTCGCCAACCGCACCCTGGTCACCGAGCGCCTCGCCCAGCTGACCGCCCAGAGCGTCCGCGACGGCAAGCACGCCGCGGTGCTGCTCATCGACCTGGACCGGTTCAAGCCCATCAACGACGCGTACGGCCACGAGGCCGGCGACGCCGTGCTGTCCGCGGTCGCCACGGCGCTGCGCTCGGTCATCCGTGCCGGGGACACCGCGGGCCGCATCGGCGGCGACGAGTTCGCCGTCATCCTGCAGAACCTGCCCGACGCGGCGGTCGCCGAACGGATCGCCCAGCGCCTCGTCGACGCCCTGCGCACCCCGGTCATCTTCGGTGAGCACGTGCTCGGCGTCGAGGCCAGCATCGGGGTGGCGCTGCGAGGGCCCGACGCCGTCGACGCCGAGGTGTTGCTGCAGCACGCCGACACCGCCATGTACGCGGCAAAGCGCTCCGGCCGTGCCCGCTACCAGGTGTACACGCCGGAGCTCGACCCGCGCGCCCGCGACACCGAGCTGCGCCGCGCCGTCGACGCCGGGGAGATGGTCGTGCACTTCCAGCCCGCGGTCTCGCTCACCGACGGTTCCGTCAAGGCCGTCGAGGCGCTGGTGCGGTGGAACCACCCGGAACGCGGGCTGCTCATGCCCGGCGAGTTCATCGACTTCGCCGAGGAGACCGGTGCGGTCGTGCCGCTCGGGGAGTGGGTGCTGCGGGACGCGTGCCGCCAGGTCGCGGGGTGGCACGCCACGATCCCGGGTGCGGACCGCGTACGGCTCAGCGTCAACCTCTCCCCGAAGCAGGTCGTCCAGCCGGGCCTGGTCGACATCATCCGTGGCATCCTCGCCGAGACCGGCTTCGCCGCGGACAAGCTGATCCTGGAGCTGACCGAGGGTGTCGTGCTGGAGCCGGACGTGCAGACCGTCGCCCGGCTCGAGGAGCTGCGTGACCTCGGCATCAGCATCGCCGTCGACGACTTCGGCACCGGCTATTCCGCGCTGAGCTACCTGCGCCGGCTCCCGGTGAACATCCTCAAGATCGACCGCTCGTTCGTCACCGGCATCGCCGACGACCCGGAGGCCCGCACGGTCGCCGAGGCCATCGTCCGGCTGGGCATGGCGTTCCGGATGAGCGTGGTCGCCGAGGGCATCGAGACCGCCGAGCAGGCGCGGGTCCTGGCGGACATGGGCTGCGGGTACGGCCAGGGCTACCACTTCTACCGCCCGATGGAAGGCACCGCGGCGGCCGAGGCGCTGCTGGCACTGTCCCGCGGATAAGCTCGGTCTTCATGACCTACTCGGCCCTGAGCCACCTCGAATGCTCGCGCACCGCGCAGAAGTACGACGCCGACACCGTGCAGGGTGTCAGCGACGAGGGAGTGCCGCTGCTCGCCCGCTACGACATCGAGCTGGCCGCGCGCACGCTGACCCGGGAGGCACTCGCGGGCCGGCCCGCGACGCTGTGGCGCTATCACGAGATGCTGCCGGTCCGGGACCCCGCATCGGTGGTGACGCTGGGGGAGGGGATGACGCCGTTACTGCCCCTGCCGCGCTACGGCGCGCGGATCGGCGTACCGAATCTGCTGATGAAGGACGAGGGTCTGATCCCGACCGGCTCGTTCAAGGCCCGCGGGGCCGCCGTCGGGGTGTCCCGTGCGGCCGAGCTCGGCGTCAAGGGCGTCGCGATGCCCACCAACGGCAACGCGGGCGCGGCCTGGGCGGTCTACGCGGCCCGGGCCGGCCTGGAGAGCCTGATCGCCATGCCGGTCGCGGCCCCCGCCATCACCCGCACGGAATGCGTCGCCGCGGGCGCGGAGCTCTACCTCGTGGACGGCCTGATCGGCGACGCAGGCAAGATCATCAACGCGGCGGTCCGCTCGCGCGGCGGCTACCAGGAGGTGTCGACGCTCAAGGAGCCGTACCGCCTCGAGGGCAAGAAGACGATGGGCTACGAGATCGCCGAGCAGCTCGGCTGGCAGGTCCCCGACGTCATCCTCTACCCGACCGGCGGCGGCGTCGGGCTGATCGGCATCTGGAAGGCGCTGCTGGAGATGCAGGAGCTGGGCTGGATCGGCCCTCGCCTGCCGCGCCTCGTCGCCGTCCAGGCCGAGGGCTGCGCGCCGATCGTGGATGCCTTCACCGCCGGCGCGGACGTGAGCGAGCCGTTCCCGGACGCGCACACGGTGGCGTTCGGCATCACCGTCCCCAAGGCGCTGGGCGACTTCCTCGTGCTCCGCGCGGTCCGCGAGACCGGCGGCACGGCGATCGCGGTCAGCGACGACGACCTGCTCCTCGAACAGCGCCGCCTCGCCGCGGACGAGGGCACGTTCGTCTGCCCCGAAGGCGCGGCGTGTTTCGCGGCTGCCCGGGACCTGCGCGCCACCGGCTTCATCGGCGCCGGTGACCGGGTGGTCGTGCTCAACACCGGCACCGGTCTCCTCTACCCGTCCACCATCCCGGTCGACGTTCCGACACTTCCCGTGACCGGAGAGATCTCCCCGCGCCGCTGACGCTCCAATATGGTCGGTGAGTGGCGAAGATCTTGCGGAGAGTGGTGGTGACGGGGTGCGGGGCGGTCACGCCGCTGGGCCCCGACACGGCCTCGTTGTGGCGGGGCCTGCTGTCCGGCGAGTGCGGGGTCCGGGCCCGCGATGACGGGTACGTCGCCGCGCCGGCCCCCACCCCGACGCTCCCGCCCGTCCAGGCCCGCACGATGAACCGCTCCGCCCAGTTCGCCGTCACCGCCGCCCGCGAAGCCTGGGCCGACGCCGGGTTCGGCCCGCGCGACCTGCACGACGGCATCCTCGACCCGGCCCGCGTCGGGGTCACCCTCGGCACCATCATGGGCGGCATCGAGGTCCTGCTCACCGCCGACCGCATCGTGCACGGCCGCCCCCTGGCACCCCGCACCGCCCCGATGGCGATCCCCAGCGCCGCCTCCGCCCACATCGCCATGGACCTCGGCGCCCGCGGCGAGGCCCGCACGGTCGTCTCGGCCTGCGCCTCCGGCACCGAAGCCATCGGCCAGGCCCTGGACCGCATCCGTCACGGCCACACCGACATCGCGATAGCCGGCGGCACCGAGGCCATCATCAACCCGACGGTCCTCGGGTCCTTCGCCGCGATGCGAGCGCTGTCCGCGACCGGCTCCCGCCCCTTCGACCGCACCCGCGACGGCTTCGTCCTCGGCGAAGGCGCCGGCCTGCTCATCCTCGAATCCCGCGACCACGCCCTCGCCCGCGGCGCCCGCATCTACTGCGAAGCCGCCGGCTGGGGCCTGTCCGCCGACGCCCACCACGTCGTGGCCCCCCGCCCCGACGCCACCGGCATCACAGCAGCGCTGACGAAAGCCCTCGCGGACGCGGACGCCGTACCCTCCGACGTCGCCCACATCAACGCCCACGCCACCGCGACCGTCGCCGGCGACGCCGCGGAAACCCGCGCCCTGCTCGCCCTCTTCGGCCCGGACGTCCCGGTCACCGCCCCGAAGGGAGCCATCGGCCACCTGCAGGGCGGCGCAGGCGGCGTCGAAGCCGTGATTACGGCCCTCACCCTGCACCACGGCCTCATCCCGCCCACGGTCGGCTGCACCGACCAGGACGGCACCCTCAACCTGGTCACAGAAAAACCGCAGCCCCTCCCGGCCAACGGAAACATCGCCCTCAGCAACTCGTACGGCTTCGGCGGCCACAACGCCGTCCTCGCCCTGCGCCGCCACCCCTGACTCTCAGACGATCTCGCGGATGGCCCGCAGCAGCTCCTCGTCGGCGTGGATGCTGCCGAAGTCGTCGCGGCGCGGGCGGGCCAGCTCCGCACGCAGCATCGGCAGGGCCGGTCCCGCGGCATCTCCCATCCTGCCCAGGCACCCGACGACGAAGGGGGCCGCTGCGGGATTCTTCTCCCAGGCCGTCAGCAGGACGTCCAGCACGACGGGGGACCCGTCGATGTCCCAGAGCGCTGCCGCGCAGTGGAGCCGTACCCAGTCGTAGCTGTGGGTGAGCAACTCCCACAGGCGAGGCAGGGCCGCCGCGGCCGGTGTGCCGATGGCACCGAGCACGTCGGCGGCGGCCGTGAGCTGGAACCACAGATCTCCGGCCAGCAGTTCCCGCGCGAGCGTTTCCGCCGGGCCGCCGGCGGACTGGAGCGCGACGACGGCGGCTGCCCGCACCTGACTGTCGCCCGCCCCGGTCAGCGACCGGATCGTGGCGAGCGCGGGGGCCGCCGCGAGCCCGAACGCGGTCAGCGTCGTCAGCGCCGCGCACGCGACGTCGTTCTGCTCGTGCCGCACCGCCGCCGCGAGTACGTCGGCGACGCACGGCACCGCCGCCGCGTCACCGAGGCCGGAGAGCGCGGACAGCAATGGCTGTGCACTCATCCGCGCCCATTGCCCAGCGAGATCGACCCGGCGGAGGTGGTCGCAGAGGCGCGGCACGAACTCCGCCGCCGCCTGCCCCAGGCTTCCGGCGACATCGATCGCGCGCCAGCCATCCACGTCGTCGTCAAGTGCGGCCAGGAGAATCGGCACGGCGCGACCGTCACCGAAGTGGGCCAGCGCTCGCACCGCCTCCTGGTAAGCCCGCCTGAGCTCCGGTTCGGACGCTCCCCACGCCGTGGTGCCGTGCCCGGCGACGAAGGCTGCCAGCGCCTCCCGGGCCGGCTCGGCGATCGCATGGCACTTCTCGAGCGTCGCCGCGGCCTCCGCGGCGATCCCGTGATCCGCCTCCCCGAGATGCCCGGCGACCAGCAGGACGAGCGTCGTGTGATCGCCCCGCCACGTCGTCATCAGGTCCTCGGCCATCCGCAGGGCGTCCAGCCGAGCACCGGGATCGGGGCTGCGCAACTGCTCCGCCAGCAATGCCGTCCGCTCGGCCACCCGTCCCTCGAGCGCCTGATGGAGGGTCCTCAGCACCGTCGTCGCCGGTGTGTGCACCTGATGGTGCCGGACGAGTTCCGTAAACGCGGCAACGATCTGCGGCGGTGCCCCGCCACCCGACGCAGTGACCCGCCCGGGAGACGCATCCAGGAAACCGGACAGCTCCGAGGCCTGCGCCATCCCCCGCAGCAGCCCCAGCACGACCGGAACCAGCCCGTCCCCGGGCTCGACCCGGAAACGGTGCACCACCGCGGCGAGCCGGGTGGTGGCATCCACCCCGGCATCACCAGCGATCCCGTCGAACCACACCACGGCACCCGCGGCACACCCCGGCAGCCGCAGAGCCAGCGTCGCCATGGTCTCCACCACGAGCAACCGCTCGGCGACACCAGGCTCGGCGATCAGCCGCGCCCGCAGCATCGCCGCCGCCCGCTCCCCGTCATCGAAGAACAACCCCAGCGCCGGAACAGCGGCCCGGCGTACCTCCGGATCGTCCTCCGCCACGAAGCCGCCGAACACCGCGGCCCGCGCCCGCACCACTGCCGCCGCGCCCGCGTAATTGAGCGGCCCGAACTCCTCGCCATCCCCGGGTTCCGCCCGCGCGACCGCCTCACGACCGATGCTGACGAGCAGCCCGACGATCCCGGCCCGCCCGGGGGTGCCGGGATCAACGGCGAAATCGAACAGGAACGGCAGGCTCGCCGTGGTGCTGCGGTACACGTCGCCCTGGTGGTGCACCGCGCCGTAGAAGCTGTCCAGCGCTGTTTTCCGCTCCGCCGGGTCCGCCGACCGCAATGCCGTCAACATCGCCGGAACATCCTCGGCCGACCCATACGCGTGCTCCAGCGCCGCCCAGTCCACCTCATGCAAACCATCGACCACGGCGAGCACTATCCCAAAAGCCGGGCCCTCACCCGTCAACCGCACTCAACGAACGTCAGCTGTCAGCGATCCAGGAGGGGTTTTCCTGCAGGAACGCCGACACCTGGTCCTTCTTCACGGCCTGCAAAAGCTCCATCGTCGTGTCGCTGAGGATCTCGACGCTGCCGATGCCGGACACGGACTCGCTGTTGAACTTGCCGTTGTTGGTCTTGATGGTGACGATGTCGTCGGGCTTGGTGTTGCGCATCGCGAACGCCCAGTCCTCGAGCGAGATGCCACCGCTGTCGACCGTCATCGTCTTGCCGATGGCGGTGATGAGCTTGGGGAGCTTGGTGGGCGAGTTGAACCCGTCCTTCACGGCCTGCTTCATGATGGCCTTGAGGAGCTGCTGCTGGTGGCGCTGCCGGCCGTAGTCGGAGTCCTTGAGGGCGAGCAGGTCACGCTGGCGGGCGTAGTCGAGGGCCTCGGTCGGCGTGAAGCAGTGGTCGCCCTTCTTGTAGAAGTTGGCGGTGACGCCGGGGACCTTGCGGGGGTTGAGGCCCGCGGAGTCGGTCTTGTACGGGACGGCCTGCTTGCCGCTCGCGGTGTAGCCGACGTGGATGGAGGTGACGTCCTCGTCGACGTACATGCAGACCTTGCCGAGGACGTTGACGACGTCCTTGAAGCCGGTGAAGTCGATGATGGCGCCCGCGTCGGGGGTGATGCCGGTGAGCTTCTTGATGGTGAGGGCGAGCAGCTCGAAGCCGTGCGACTCGGCCTTGGCGCCGTCGAGGCCGCGGCTGCCGAAGGCGAACGCGGAGTTGATTTTGTTCTTGCCGCCCGGGTAGCTCTGCGCGCCGTTGTCGTACGCGGGGATGTCCACGTAGCTGTCGCGGGGCAGCGAGATGAGGTACGGCTGGGAGTGGTCCTCCGGCAGGTGCAGCAGGATGATCGAGTCGGAGCGGCTCGGTTCCTTGTTCTTCCAGCTGGGCCGGGTGTCGAGACCGACGAGCAGGATGTTCTTGGCGCCCTTGACGTCGGCGTGCTTGCGTTCGGTGGTGGTCACCGCGTTGCCGAGCAGGTTCTGCTGGGCGACCGCGCCGGTGGCGGACTTCAGCACGACGTTGGTGGCGACGAGTGAGCCGCCGCTGGCCACCACCAGGAAGACGCCGGCGCCGATCAGCCAGCGTGTCCACACGGGGGAGCGGTTCCGCCTCGCTCGCGCTTTCTTCGTCACAACAGTCCTTTCGGCCGGTGGACCCTCACTATTAAGACGGGCGCCGACCCTCTGAAGATTGCATAGATCAAGAAAGTCATGCAGCGGCGGAATGCTAGCCCAAGATCCTGTGTCTTCCCGTTCGCCCCGGAGATCGGCCCTAAAGCCGTGGAAGGAACTTTTCGGCGCCCTGAAACGGCTTCCGTGCGTCCCGGGAAGCGCTATTTGGGCAGAGGTGTCCAAATCTGCGCTACCCGAGCGCTCACAGGCTGTGAGATCCGTCTCTTAGTTGATCAAGTCCCGATACGCCGCCCACGGCACGGAAGGCCGGGCCAGTCCCCGTTTCGCGAGATAGCGCCCGGTGGTCGCCCGGCAGCGGCGCAGGGTCGTCAGCGTGTCACGCGGCCCGCGCCCCGCCGGCTCGATCACGCCCGACGGCGCGAGCACCCACGTGTCCCCGTCACGGCCGAGCGTGCCCTTGATCAGCGCGTGGTGCATCTTGTTCAGCTTCTCGTCGTGCCGATGCACCAGCAGGGCACCGGGTCCGGGCTCGAAGCCTGCCTCCGCGGGCAGGGAGACAGTAAAGCCTCCCGGGTGGTCGGCCACGGCGGTCCGGCGCAGCACGGGCGCACCAGCGGCATCAAGACCCGAAACCACAGCATTGGGGTACGCCGAGAGCAGCCCGCTTCCCGCCACAGTGGACTCTGACACCGTCGAAGAACCCGTGGGAGCGTCGAGCACCTCCACCGATGTCGGCTGCACGTCGATCAGCAGCCGCATGAAATACCAGTCGGCGATCCGGCGCGCCGGGAACGACAGGTATCCCCGCGAGTGCGGCTGCCGGACCAGGAGCCGCTTCCACAGCTCGCCCAGATCCCCGGACGGCTCGGTGTGCACCGCGTCGGCGCAGGTGGCGGTGCCCTTGACGAGGACGTGCGGCGGGTTGTCGAGGCCGCTGCCGGTGGGCTCGGAGAAGAGCAGGGCGACCCGGGCGTCCCGGCGCACGTTGAAGGCCTTCTGCGGGAAGGCGATGGAGGTCGTCAGCAGAAAGGTCCCGTCGGTGCGCGGCAGCCCCGACGTCGGCCACGGCACGGGCGTGCCGTCCTTGGCGAGGGTGGCGAATTCACAGGTGCGGTAGGCATCGACCAGCGGTGCCACGGAGGGATCGGCGAGCATCACGCGGACATGATGCAGCATCGGGCCGGAGTGAAGTGGATCACTGACCTGAACGTGGACATCGGGGCGGAGTCTGTGTTGCGGACGCAACCTTCGCGCCCAAGGAGTTCGATGCGACCGGTACCCCTTCTGGTCATCACGCTGCTCGCCGGAGTGACTGCCACAGCCGTCACCACTCCCGCCACGGCCCAGGAAACAGCAATCGCACCCCAGGACACCACCGCCGTCCACGACGTCACCCTGATAACGGGTGACACGGTGCACGTCGGGGCCGTCGCGGGACAGACCACCGTCGACGTCTCGCCCGGCCCCGGCCGCGAGCACATCCCGTTCTACACCAGCAGTGCGGGCAGGAGCGTCCGGGTGATCCCGGCCGACGCGGTGCCGCTGCTGCGCGACGAGCGCCTCGACGAGCGGCTCTTCGACATCTCCACGCTGATCGGCTTCGGCTACGACAACGGCAGAGACCTACCCCTGATCATCAGGTACGCGCAGAGCAGCACCGCCCGTCGCACCGTCACCGGTGCCCGGGTCACCCGCGACCTGCCGGCCGTCAACGCGGTCGCCGTCGAGCAGGAGCACAGCACCGCCCTCTGGACCAGTGTCACCGCGGCACGCAGGTCAGGCGCGCCGGGTATCGACGAGATCTGGCTCGACGGGCTGCGCAAGCCGTCGCTGGATGTCAGCGTCCCGATGATCGGTGCCCCCGCCGCCTGGTCGGCGGGCCTGACCGGCAAGGGCGTCAAGGTCGGCGTGATCGACACCGGCGTCGACACCACCCACCCGGACCTCACCGGCCAGGTCACCGCCGCCCAGGACTTCACCACGGACGGCGACACCCGCGACCACGTCGGGCACGGTACGCACGTGGCCTCCACGATCGCCGGCACCGGAGCCGCGTCGGACGGGCGCTACAAGGGCGTGGCCCCGGGCGCGAGCATCTACAGCGCGAAGGTCTGCGTGGCGGAAGGCTGTTCCGACTCGGCCATCATCGCGGGCATGACCTGGGCCGCCGAGCAGGGCGTCAAGGTCGCCAACATCAGCCTGGGCGGCCCGGACACCCCGGCGACCGACCCGATCGAGGCCGCCGTCCACGACCTCACCACCCGTTATGGCGTGCTGTTCGTCGTCGCCGCGGGCAACGACGGCGACGCCGCGGCGACGGTCGACTCCCCGGGGAGCTCGCCGGACGCGCTGACGGTCGGCGCGGTCGACAAGACCGGTGCGATGGCGTCCTTCTCCAGCCGCGGCCCCCGCGTCGGCGACTACGGGTTGAAGCCGGACGTCACCGCGCCGGGTGTCGGCATCGTCGCCGCGCTCAGCGCGGACTCCGAGTTTCCGCCCACCGGTACGAACCCGCGATACACGGCGCTGAACGGCACGTCGATGGCGACCCCGCACGTGGCGGGTGCCGCCGCGATCCTGACCCAGCAGCACCCGGACTGGGCGCCGGCGTGGATCAAGGCGACCCTGATGGCCGCGGCGAACCCGAGCCCGAACGCCGGTTCCTACGACCAGGGCGCCGGGCTCGTCGACGTCGCCCGCGGCATCGGCCAGCAGGTCACCGCAGAGCCGGTGAGCCTCGCGCTGCAGCGCGGCACGACCCGGAACACCGTCACGTACGCGAACAGCGGCCCCACCGCCCTGACGCTCGCGGTTGCCGTGCACCCGCGCGAGGCCGCACCGGCGGGAGCGTTCACGGTCAGCCCCGCGTCCGTGACGATCCCCGCGGGCGGCACCGCGAAGGTCACGGTCACCGCGGACAGCGCCGCGCTGGCCGCCACGGCGTACACCGGGCAGCTCGTCGCGACCGGCGGGACCGTACGCGTCGAGACCCCGTTCGCGCTGGACGTCGAGCGGCACGCGCTGACGCTCGAGGCGATCGGCCAGGACGGCAGGGCGCCCACGGCGGATCAGAACTGGGTCACGCTGCTCGTCGACCTCGACCGCGGCACCTCGCAGGTCTTCGCCAACGAGGCGTCGACGACGGTCGGCCTGCCGGTCGGCCACTACGTCGTGCAGACCTACGTCGAGACCGTGGTGAACGACGAGTACCGGGTCGTGTCGCTGGTCGCCCCGACCGTGGTCATGGATCGCGACCGCACCCTGAGCGTGGACGCGCGGGCGGCGAAGCAGGTCAGGTTGTCGCTGCCGAGGAAGGAGGCCACGCCGCTCTACCAGGAGGCCGGGTGGACCATCCGGACCAGGGAACCGGAGATCTGGGGCAGCAACGACCCGTACGCGAACCTGACCAACATCCCGCTCAGCTACATCTGGACCGGGCAGATCGGCACCGGGCGCACGCCGGGCTTCAACTCGTACGTCAGCGGCATGTTCGGGCCGCCCGGCGAGATCTCGAACGTCGCGTACGTCTACCGCGCCTACTTCTACGAGCAGGGTACGCAGATGGCGGGCCTCGCCAAGGACCTGAAGGCGAAGGACTTCGCGACCGTGCACGCGAGCGTCGGCGCTGATGTGGCCGGCGTCCAGGCCAGCCGCAACGCTGTCGCCCGCGCGCCGGGCAACTCGGCGGTCTACCGCAACACCGAGGGCCACGGCACGATGCCCAACTACAGCTACGACGTGCCGGCCACGGTCACCGAGTACTACACGCAGGACAAGCAGACCGAGTGGCAGATGGCATCCGCACAGAGCGGGTACACGTACTACCAGTCGGCGTGGAGGTCGTACCGGGCCGGGAAGGCGTACACCGAGAACTGGGCGAACCCGGTCATCGGGCCGGCCTTCCCGGAGCCGGACTTCGCCCAGCAGCACGCCACCCGCTACGCCGGTGATGTGCTGAACGGTCCGGGACCCCTGTTCGGCGACAACGCGGGGCACGCCGGGTTCCGCTTCACCCGCGAGGGCTCGGCCGCGCTGACCGTCTACCGCAACGGCGTCAAGGTGGGCGAGGACGACGAGACGCCCCAGGCGTTCGACGTCCCGGCGGCGACCGGCACCTACAAGATCGTCGCCGATTTCCGCAGCGACCCGGCGTTCACGCTGTCGACCCGGGTCACCGGGGAGTGGACGTTCAGGTCCGGGCACGTCCCGGACGGGCAGCTGGTGAAGCTGCCGATGACCGCGATCCGCTACACGCCGCGGGTGGACGTCACCGGGCAGGCGGCGGCCGGTCCGCTGCTGAGCATCCCGGTCACGCTGGAGCGGCAGGTGGGTGCCGCCGAGGCGCACACCACGAAGCTCGGCGTGGACGTCTCGTTCGACGACGGCGCCACGTGGCGTCCCGCGCCGGTGCTCCGGGCCGGCGAGCAGGGCGTCGCGCTCATCGCGCGGCCCCGGGGCAGGGGCTACGTGTCGCTACGGGCGAGCGCGGCCGACAGCAGCGGCAACACCACCACGCAGAAGATCATCCGCGCGTTCCGGTACTGAGAGCGGACACCGGCACGGCCCCTGGGCCCAATTGACGGCTTTCGGGGGCCGCGCCGGTGGCGTGGAAGGTGGAGTATCCATGGACATGGACACACCCATGCTCGAACGGATCCGCCGGGGCCTGATCGGCGCCGGGGACATCCTGGACGGACCGTACGGGCCGCGCCGGCTCACGTACGCCGACTACACCGCCTCCGGCCAGGCACTGGACTTCGTGGAGGACTTCGTCCGCGAACAGGTCCTCACCCGCTACGCGAACACGCACACCGAGGCGACGGCGACGGGTTCGCAGACCACGGCGCTGCGCGAGGAGGCCCGCGCGATCATCCACCGCGGGGTCGGTGCCGGCCCGGACGACGTGGTGCTGTTCTGCGGCTCGGGGGTCACCGGCGCGGTCAACAAACTCGTCGGCATCCTCGGCCTGCGCGTGCCCGAGCAACTTCAGGACACGTGTACGCCGCCCGCCGAACCCCCGGTCGTCCTCGTCGGGCCGTACGAGCACCACTCCAACGAACTGCCGTGGCGCGAGACGATCGCCGAGGTGGTGGAGGTGGGCGCCGACCGGCACGGCGGGGTGGACCTGGCCGACCTGCGGTTGCGGTTGTCGGGCTGCTCCGGGCGTACTCTCATCGGCAGTTTCTCGGCCGCGTCCAATGTGACCGGCCAGATCACCGACGTGGCCGGGGTCTGTGCCCTGCTGAAGGAATTCGGCGCGCTCTCCTGCTGGGACTACGCGACCGCCGGCGCCTACCTGCCGATCGGGATGACCGGCAAGGACGCGGTGTTCCTCTCCCCGCACAAGTTCGTCGGCGGCCCGCAGACCCCCGGCGTGCTCGTGATCAAGCGCGCCCTGCTCACCAACCGGGTGCCCGTCAGCCCCGGCGGCGGCACGGTCGCGTTCGTCAACCGCAGCACCCACCGATACCTCGACGACCCCATCGCCCGCGAGGAGGGCGGCACCCCGGCGGTCGTCGAATCGATCCGCGCCGGCCTCGCCTTCGCCGTCAAGGAAGCCGTCGGCACCGACGCCATCGCCGCCCGCGAACACACCCTCTGGGAGCGTGCCCTGACCCGCTGGACCACCCTGGACAACCTCGACCTGCTCGGCGACATCCACGCCGACCGCCTCGCCATCGCGTCCTTCCAGATCCGCGCCGGCATCCGCCACCTGCACCACAACTTCGTCGCGGCGCTGCTCAACGACCTCTTCGGCATCCAGTCCCGCAGCGGCTGCTCCTGCGCCAGCCCCTACGGCCACCGCCTCCTCGGCATCGGCGACGCCCGCTCCCGCGAGTTCCAGGACGGCATCCTCGCCGGCTGGGAAGGCATCAAACCAGGCTGGACCCGCCTCAACTTCGCGTACTTCCTGTCGGACACGGTCGCCGAGTACCTCGTCGAGGCCGTGGACCTCGTCGCCCGATTCGGCGCCCGGATGCTCCCCGACTACCGCTTCGACCCGCGCACCGGCCGCTGGACCCACGCCGCCCACCCGGCACCCCGGGTCCGCCTCGCCGACCTCTCCCTGGGCGCGGACGGCACGATCACCATGCCCGCACCCCGCCACGGCCTCGGCGAAGAGGTCCTGGCCGGATATCTGGACGAGGCCCGCACCCGCATGACCGCCCGCGCCGAGCCGGCCGACGGCTCCGACCTCGCCCTCCCCGAGGAGTTCGAACGCCTCCGCTGGTTCCTGCTGCCCGACACCTGCCTGGACCAGACCTACCGCGCTGCCCGCAACGCCGCCGCGACCTGAACAACATCCAGCTCCCTCAGCCGGGGTTGGCGACGGCTTCGCGCAGGAAACGCTCGAATTGCCCGGGGTCGGAGAACATCGGGTAGTGGTCCGCGTCCGGCGCGGTGAACAGGCTGGCCGTGGGTGCCTGGTCCGCGAGCCGTTTCGCCCACAGCTGTGTGCCCTCGAAGTCCCGGCCGCCCGCGAAGACGGCGACGGGGGTGCCGATTTCCGCGAACCGTGTCTTGACCGGCGGGTCGAGCTCCACGCCGTGGTACTGCTCCATCGTCAGAATCCGGGCGTTCGCGACATGTCAGCCGATCAACCGGCGCCGATCGTCAGGGTCGGCCGCAGGGCTCCACGCATCGACGTCCACGACCGAGGCGGCGAGAATGTCCCGGTTGCGCACATGTTCCTCCACCTCGGCGAACACCTCGCGCATCCGCCGGCGGGCGGCGGTCTCCTGCGCGGACGGGTCGGGGAACTCGCCGAACGAGCTGGCCACGGCGCACACCTTGGACACCCGGTCCGGGTGCCGGTGCGCGAAGGCCAGTGCCTGGCGCCCGCCGTCGGACACGCCCACCAGCGTGGCCCGGGAGACACCGACGGCGTCCAGCACCGCCTCGAGGTCGTCGATCTCGCTGTATGACCCGCTGCTCCAGGACGACAAGCCGGTGTCGCGGTAGTCCCAGGTGGTGACCCGGGCGATGCCGGCGAGCCACGCCAGGGTCGTATCCCACATCCTCATGTCGGCCAGACCCGCGTTGAGCAGCACGACATCCGGTCCGTGCCCATGCTGGCGGTAGTAGAGGTAACCATGGGGAACTTCTACGAAACCGTCCACAACTGTCCTCATAGGCCCCTGAGCATGTGACCTGTCCGCCGCCGAAGCAAACAGATAAGCACCGATCGGCGATCGGCGCGGGCCTGAGCCCCCGGACACCTCCGGTCAGTCTTCCGCGGCGAGCTGAACCGGACGGGCACCCGGAGCCGTACCAATAGCATGCGGAACAAGAAGGTCTGCCCGCTCGCCGACGTGACGAGATTTCTGCGTCTGGACGGGCCCCCTCAGGGCGGTGACCTGCTGCTTCAGCGGGTGCTGAGGCGGATCAGAGCAGAGGCTTCGGGTACGCAACCCGAGCCCCGTCGCCCCTGAGGTGAACTGGCGGGCCCGTGGTCCGTTGTGTACTTGCATGTTGAACGACATCCGGGCGCTGACCCCCAGGATCCGCGAGCTGGCCCCGGGGATCGCCGCGACCGGCACTATTCCCGGCGCGCTGCATTCCCGGCTGGCCCGCACCGGAGTGTTCCGGCTCGCCGCGCCGCGTTGGGCGGGTGGGGTCGAGGCCGACCCGCTGGTCACCGCCGGGGTGCTCGAGGAGCTGGGCTGGGCGGACGGGTCGGTGGGCTGGTCGGTGATGGTCGGCGCGGTGGCGGGGCTGGCGCTCGGGTTCCTGCCGCAGGGGGTGACCGCGGAGCTCCTGGACGATCCGGGGCTGGCGATGGCGGTGGTCCCGGAGCCGGCCGGGCGGGCGATCGCGGTGCCGGGCGGGTTCCTGGTGAGCGGGCACTGGGCGGTCTCGGGCGGCGCCGAGCACGCGACGTGGCTGTCGGCCGGGTGTCTGATCGGCGGGGTGGCGGTGCGGCAGATGCTGTTGCCGGTGACGGCGGTGACGGTCCACCACGGCGAGCCGGCCGCGGGGCTGCGCGGGGCCGGGGCCCGGGAGTTCGACGTGGCGGGGCTCTTCGTGCCGCACACGCACTCGTACGCCCTGACCGACCAGCCCTCGGACCCCGGCTGGCTCTACACGTTCCCCACGAGGTCGCTGTTCGCGTTCGGCGTCGCCGCCGTGGCGCTGGGCATCGCGCGGGCCGCCATCGACGACGTCGCCGAACGGGTGCGGGACACCGCACTGGGGCGTGACTTCGCGGGGGTCGCGGTGGCGCGGGCGACGTCGTTGCGGGACGGCGGGTTCGCGTACCTGATGTCGGAGATGGCCGCGGAGGGCAGCGACGCCGTACGGCGGGCGAGGTTGCGGCTGGCGATCGCGTCCGCGGCGCAGAACGCCGCCCGCGCCGTCGACCTGGTCCACGACGCCGCCGGCAAGGCCGAGCTGGACCTCGGGGACACCCTGGACCGGCGCCTGGCCGACGTCCACGCGGCGGCCCGGCACGAGATGGTCAGCGACGACGTCGTAGCCGCCGCGGGCGCCGTGCTGGCAGGGGACGAGCACGCAGCCGCAGCGCTCTGAACCAAGGGGGACGAGCACGCCGCCGGGGCGCTCCGGACAGAGGGGGACGAGCACGCAGCCGGGGCGTTCCAGGAAAAGACGGTCCACTATCCTTCGGCGGTGTTCGCGCGCGGTGTGTCCCTCCTTGTCCTTCCCCTGCTGCTCGGTGGGTGTGTCGTGCCCGTGCTGGCTCCCGTCGCGCTGTCCGCCGCGCCGACCGCCCTCGTGTTCGATTACGAGGGGGAGAGCGCGGAGGAGGACACGATCAACCAGCTGCTGACGATCGACAACAACGGCACCGACACGTTCGCCCCGCTGCTGGAGCTGACCGCGATCGACTTCCTCGGCGCCGAGCTGCCGGACATCGAGGTGTCGACGATCTTCGGCAGCGACCGGGGTGAGCTGGTGACGCCGCCCGGCCCGAACGTCGACGTGCTGCGCTTCACCGGCGAGGACCTGACCCGCGTCGACGACGTGCGGGTCAAGGTGCTGCGCGCGCAGGTCGTCGAGCCGGTCGAGGTGGAGTTCGACCCGCAGACGGAGCTGCTGGACGACGACGGCGAGGAGGTCGGCCGCAACGAGCGGTTCTCCTGGGTGAGCGTCTACAACGACAACGACGTACCGATCAGGGTGCGGCTTGTCTACATCGTCTGGGATGTTCCCCCGCCGGGGCGCACCCAGCAGGCGATCGCGACGTTCCCGGTCCGCGGGCTGGTCACGGTCGGCGCGGGGGACTCCGAGATCGTCGGGCTCAACGGCAGCGCCGAGGCCGCCAACGCCAAGTACGCCGGGAAGCAGCCGACCAGCGTCAAGGCGTACTTTTCACGCTAGAGCGGTCTTGAGCGCCCGTAATGCGTAATGCGCGCGGGATTTGACCGTGCCGACCGGGAGGCCGAACTTCTCGGCGATCTCCTCGGTGCTGCTGCCGCGCAGGTAGACCTCGGACAGGATGTCGCGGTGGGCCGGGCTGAGCCGGTTGAACGCGTGCTTCATGGAGTGGGTGGCCAGCGCGGACGCGGTGGTGTCGTCGGCGCCGGGGATCCAGGTGAAGTCGACCAGGCCGATCTCGGTGGGCCGGGTGCGGCGCATCCGGACGGCGTCGATGACCAGCCGCCGGGCGACGGTGAACAGCCACCGCCGGGCGCTCTCCTCGTCGCGAGGCAGGGCGCCGATGTGCCGCCAGGCGCGCAGCATCGTCTCCTGCAGCAGGTCCTCGGCGGTGTGCCGTTCGCCGCGGGTCAGGACTAGCAGGTAGCGCATGACGTCGCGGGAGTGCCCGGCGTGCAGCGCGGTCATCCGGTCGTCCATTTCCCGGTAGTGCGTGGAGGGCATTTCCTGGTAGTGCGTGGACGGTTCCTGGACGCAGGTCACGACGATCCCCCCGTACTCGCGAAAGGCGGCGGCGGCACCGCGCGGCCCGAGCGTAGGGGGGTGCGCTGATATCTGACTTACACGCGACTGTCAAAGCAGTGTAATGACCATGGGCATTATTTTGACCACTGAAAGTGACGAAGGAATCGATCCCGAGCTATAAGTTTTATCACGAGCCCATCGTGGTCACCCGCTCGCGGAGCCGCCGGGACACGGGGGACTGTTCGTGGGCGAGCAGCGCGAGGGCCTCACCCCAGGCCTGACCGGCGGCCTCGACCTGCCCTGCGGCCGCCATGGCGTCGCCGGCTGCGGCGAGCGCGTCCGCGGCGGGGGCGTCGGCGTCCGCCTCGTGATAGAACCGCGCTGCCCGCCGCCACGAGCGCACCGCCTCCGGCAGATCCCCGGCCTGCGCGTGGGCACGGCCCAGCACCTGCCAGGCGTCGCCCAGCCCGGTGACGTCCTGGTAGCCCTCGAAGAGCCGCATCGCCTCGCGGGCCAGCCGCTCCGCCTCGGTGCCGCGGCCCAGCTCCGCGGTGCTCGCCGCGATCCCGGCCAGGGCGTCGGCGAGCAGCTTGTCGTCACCGGCCGCGCGGGCCGGGCCCACCAGTCCGGACAACTCGGCGATCGCCTCCTCGTGGCGGCCCTCCGCACGCCGGATCATCGCGAGGTTGAGCCGTGCTCGGCTGAGCTCCCCGGTCAGCCCCAGGCCGTCCAGCAGGTGCCGGGCCCGGTCCAGGTGCGCGGCGGCGTCGGGGAGGCGGCGCATCGAGTAGTGGGCGCCGGCGAGCGTACGGTGCATCCGGGCCTGACCCACCAGATCGCCGCCGGCCACCGCGGCCTGCAAGGCGGTCCGCGCCGTCGAGACCCAGTCCAGCCAGCGGCCGCTGCGCTCGAAGAACTGCTGCATCGCGATGGTGAGCTGCCACGCGTCGGCGTGCTCCCCACGCCGCCCGCCCCGCCGGACCAGCTCGGTCAGGGCGTGCTGCTCCGCGGCGAACCAGCGCATGGCGTCGCCCTGACCGGCGAACGCCAGCGGGGTCGCGCCGGGCCCGGGATCGCCGAGCGCCTGATACCCCGGGTAGGCGAGCAGTCGCCGGTGCGCGGCGTACGCGGTGGCGCGGTAGAAGCGGGCACAGGCGGCGGTCGCGGCGGTCCGGGCCTGCGGCGGGTCGTGCTTCTCGCTCAGCTCTGCCGCGTACGCCCGGAGCAGATCATGGGTCCGGAACCGCCCCGGCCGGTCCTCGGTGATCAGATGTGCCCGTTCGAGTTCGGCGATGAGGGCGCGCCCGGTCCGCAACGGCACCCCGGCGAGCCCGGCGGCGGCCGCGATCGACATGTCCGGCACGGGGTGCAGCGGCATCAGCCGGAACAGCCGCGCCGCCGGCTCGGACAGCGCCCGGTAGGACCAGGAGAAGACCGCGCGCAGATCGGTGTGCGGGTCGGTGCTGCCGAACCCGGCGAGGCTGCCGTGCGCGAGGGCGAGCTCCGCCGCGATCCGCCCGAGCGGCACCCCGGGATGCCCGGCCGCCCGCGCGCTGAGCACCGCGAGGGCCAGCGGCAACCGCCCGCATCCCTCGATGATCCGGGCCGCGGCGGCGGGTTCCCGCCCGACCCGCTCCGGGCCGAGTCGGCGTTCGAGGGCCTCGCGTGCCTCGGCGGCACCGGGCAGTCCCAGCGGCAGCGGGTGCGCGCCGGACGACGTGAGCAGGCCGGTGAGCTGGGTACGGCTGGTCACGATGACCAGGCAGCCGGGGGAGCCGGGCAGCAGGTGGCGCACCTGCTCGGTGTCGCGGCAGTTGTCGAGCACGATCAGCACCCGGCGCCCGGCGAGGGCGCTGCGGTAGAGCCCGGACCGGCCGTGCAGTTCGCCGGGGATCGCGTCCTGCGGCACGCCGAGCGAGCCCAGGAACCCGCGCAGCGCCTTGCCGGGGCTCAGGACGTCGTCGTGGCGGTCGAAACCGCGCAGGTCGGCGTAGAGCTGCCCGTCCGGGTAGTCGCCGGCCAGCTGGTGGGCGAGACGGACGGCCAGGGTGGTCTTGCCGACGCCCGGCATCCCGTCGATGGCCAGCACGGTCGTGGTGCCGCGGTCGGCACGCGCGACGATGCGGTGGGCGCGGGCGAGCGGGCCGGTGCGCCCGCTGAAGAACGGCGGGTCGGGCGGGAGCTGGGCGGGCCGGGCGGGCGGGGGTGCGGCGGTGACCCGCTCGTACGCCGCTCGCAGCTCGGGCCCGGGATCGGCCGCGGTGTGCAGGACCGCCGCCGCCTCGGCCTGCCTGCCGTCGGCCGCGTACGCGAGCAGCAGCCGCGCCTGCAGAGCCTGGTCGAGGGGATGGTCCCGGGCTGCCGCGGCCAGCAGGGGCAGGACGCGCCGCAGCTGACCGGTGGCATCGGCGAGGTCGCCGGCCTCGCGGGCGGCGCGGGCCCGCTCGGCCTCGACGGCGGCGAACGCGGGATGGGTCCGGCCGGGGGGTTCCAGCCCGGCGGCGCAGCGTCCGCGCCACAGGGCGAGTGCCTGCGAATACAGATCCAGCGACCGCTCCTGGCGTGCCCGCCCGGTGAGCTGACGGAAGTCCTCGAGGTCGAAAGTGGACCCGGCCGGGCTCAGCCGGTATCCCGACAGCCGGCTGCTGATGAAACTGCCGCCCGAACGCGCGGGCAGGCCCGGCTCGAGCAGCCGGCGCAGCGTGCCGACGTGCCGGTGCACGACGTTCGCGGCGCTGGCCGGGGCGGCACCGTCGTAGAGCAGCCCGATCAGGTCGTCCATCGGCACGGGCGAGCCGGCGCGGGCGAGCAGCAGGGCCAGGACGAGCCGCTGCTGACGGGCCCCGAGGTCCAGCCCGGTGCCGGCCCGCGTGACCGTCAGCGCACCGAGGAGGGAGAACTGGATCGCCATCGCCACCCACGGTAACCCTTCACGCGCTGGGGACGGTGGCGCGCCCGGCCAGCTCCGCGACCATCCCCGCCGAGGCGAGCCGGGCCGCTCCGGCGAGGACCGGATCCCCGGCCACGGCGCTGCCCACGATCCGCGGGGGAGTCGGCACCCGCCGGGCCACGGTCTCGCGGACCTCGTCGAGGAGTTCGTCCGACCTGGTCAGCGGGCGGCTCAGCACCACCAGCGCCGGGTCCGCCACCATGCAGACCAGCGTGATCGCGGAAAGGGTCCGCTCGTGGCCCTGCGGCAGCCCGGCCAGGTGCGGGAACATGCGGTGCACCGCCCCGGCGGCTCCGTGGCGCCCGGTGCGTGGCTTGCCGTCCAGCACCATGGTGACCCGCAGCGACGGGTCCGCCGAGACCAGGACGAAGTCGCCGCAATCACGCCCGGCACCGATCTCGGCCTCGGCGAGCGCGGCGAGGTGCGCGTTCGGGCGTACGCGTACCGATGATCCGATCAGCTCCGTGGCCCCGGCGGCGAGCCGCTCCGCCGTGCCCGCCGGCAGGTCCGAGGGAATCCCGACAACGACCTCCCGGACCCGCTCCGCTCCATCGCTGACCTGCGCGCACAGCCCGGCGATCCCCTCCGGCGAAAGATCACCGGCCACGGTCACCACCCGGCCGATCCCGTACGCGTCCACCCCGCGCGCCACCATCCGCAGCCCGTCGGCGTGCACCGTCACGAACCCGGCCCGCGGCACCCGGAAGACCCGCGGCTTGGGCCCCTTGGCGACCCGCCGCCGGGCCACCTCCTCGATCGCCCCGGCGGCGGTCAGCGCATTGAGCAGCTTGTTCGCCGTGACCACGGACATCCCGACGGTCTCGGCCACCTCCCGCACCGTGAGCATCCCGCCGTCGCTGATGGCACCGATCGCCCCGGCCGCCAGGCTCCGCCGCATCTCCTTGTTCGTCTCGATCCACCGGGTGTTCCCGCCGGCACGCTTCACCAGATCGCTCACACCAAGCTCCGACGGCGAAAACCCCCGTCAGGTTCAGCCGCTGTCGCGTCTCTCACGTCCACTACTTCCCGTAGCGTCACGAGTACGCGTACCGTTTCCATCGCATTCAGGGGGAATTGTCATGCACCGCCGCCTGCCCGTCCTGGCCGCTCTCTCCACCGCCTTCTTCGCGCACGGAGCGGCCGTGGTCGTCGCGCCCGCCGTCGCCGCCGCACCCGCACCTGTCTGCGGCTCGGTCATCGCCGACTGGGAAACCCTCGGTCTCGCCGCGTTGTACACCGGCAGGGCCACCGGGCAGTTGACGGCCGGCGACGTCGGCATCGTGCTGGTCGCCGGCCGGGGCACCACCACGGCGGCGGACAACACCTCGCTCAACCTGACCGCCGCCGAGGCGCGAATCGCGGGATACCGCTACGCCAACCAGCCGGTCCTGCTCATCCATGGCGCCGACGTGGACTGGTCACTGCGGCTCCCGGTCTGCGCCGACCGGCTGGCGCCGGCCCGGGTCACCGCTGCCCAGGTCGACATCCAGCCGTCCGGCCAGGGCGCACCCGCCGCGACCGGCGGGGTGACCCGGCGGCTCTAGATGCCGCCCTCCTCGAGGATGTTGTAGCGGGACATGATCGCGGCGCGGCGGGAGTGGTTGACCGTGCGGACGCGGCGGGCGATGAAGAACACGTCGAGGAGGGTCCAGATGCCGAGCCCGCCGAGCGTGAAGAGCATCGCGATGGAGCGTGCGGTGTCGCCGAGGTAGAAGCGGTGGCCGCCGAGGATGCCGACGACGCACCACAGCCCGTACGCGATGCGCTTGTCCTTCTTCACCGAGTCGTACTCGGCCTCGGCGCGCTGCACCCGGATCTTCTCCCACTTCGGCAGCGCGGCCGGCCCCAGGCTCATCGGCGTAACGATAGCCCGCCCATCGCGGCTTCGAACTCGGTCCGGTCCCGCACCCTGATCTCCCCGCCGCCGCCCCCGCCGGTGGTGGCGGCGACCGCGATCTCACCGACCTGATCGGCGGTGACGTCGCCCGAATCGGCCACCCGGGTGCGTACCGGCCCGAGCACCAGCGTGAACGCCCGTTTCTGCTCGGCCCGCAGCACCTCGGTCATCATCGACAGTGCCGCCTGCTCCATGCTCACGAGCCCGCTGCCGGGGATCGGGGTGAAGGCCGAAGTGCCGACGATCAGGGTGTACGCCCCCAGCGCGCTCAGCCGCGGCACCGTGGCCCGCATGACAGCCATGTGTGTCGTCGCGAGCCCGACGAAGGCGGTCTGCCAGTCGGCTTCGTCGATCTCCCACAGCTTCTTCCCGGCCCACCAGCCCCCGATCGGCGCGACCACGTCGTCGATGCCCCCGAGCCGTCGCTCCATCTCGGCGGCGAGCCCCTCGGCCCCGGCGAACGTCGTGTAGTCGTGGACCACGAGGTGCAGCCGATCGGTGGCCGCCGAGCCCAGGACCTGCCGGAACTCGTCCGCCCGCTGCGGGGTGCGGGTCGGCACGACGACGTCCGCGCCGGCGTTCAGGAACGCGCGGACGATCCCCTCGCCCACGGCGCCGGTGCCGCCGGGACGAGAACCCGGCGGCCGTTGCTGCTGCTGGTCATGATGACTCCGTTGTTTGTTGGTTGTGCCAACGTTGGCTTGGACAACATAGCTTCTTTCTGTTGGCCTGACCAACGGTCGAGGATGTGGCACGGCCGACAGTGAACTCAGGGGCCCGGGCGACGTCTGTGCGGGTGTGGCGGCCGTCGTCCCCCGTTCGGCGGCCGTCACCACGTGGTTGCGGGGCGCGGTGTGATCACTGGCACGCTTATTTCGGCGGTGATCTCTGAATAGTCTTCGCGTCGTGGCGTTGTATCAGCATGTGAGAAAGATCTGGGTTCCGCACAAGTCCGGGCTGCCCTACTTCGAGGGTCTGCCCGCGGACGTCGTGGTGGAGGTGGCGGACGATCCCGCACTTCTGCCGTCGTCCACGGCAGGCGTCGAGTTCTGGGTGCCGACGTTCCTCAACCAGCTCTCGCTGCGGGGGCTGATCGGTGAGCTGCCCGATCTGCGGGTGATCCAGCTGCCGAGCGCCGGTTCGGACGCGTGGGCCGGGATCGTGCCGGCCGGGGTGACGCTGGCCGACGCGCGGGGCGCGCACGACTCCGCCACCGCGGAGTGGGTGATCACCGCGATCCTGGCGAGCCTGCGGAACTTCCCGGCGTTCCAGCGGGCCCAGCACGCGCGGCAATGGGCGCACGACTGGCTGACGCCGACGCGGGAGCTGCGGGGCAGGCGCGTGCTGATCATCGGGGCCGGCAACATCGGCACCGCGGTCGCGCGCCGGCTCGAGGCCTTCGAGGTGGAGCTGACGCTGGTCGCCCGGACGGCCCGGCCGGGGACCGGGGTGCGGGGGACCGCCGAGCTCCCCGGGCTGCTGCCGGAGGCGGACGTCGTGGTGCTGCTGACGCCGTTGAACGACGAGACCCGTGGCCTGGTGGACGCGGAGTTCCTCGCTGCCCTGCCCGACGACGCCCTGGTGGTGAACGCGGCGCGGGGCCCGGTCGTCGACTCGAAGGCGCTCTACGCCGAGCTCAGCTCCGGGCGGATCTCCGCGGCCCTCGACGTCACCGACCCCGAGCCGCTGCCGTCGGACGATCCGCTGTGGACCCTGCCGAACGTTCTGATCACCCCGCACTCGGGGGCGATCACCGAGGGGCTGCAGGATCGGGTCTACCGCCTCGCCGCCGCCCAGGCCCGCCGCCACTTCACCGGTGAGCCGCTGATCAATCAGGTCGTGAAATAAGGCAACAGCACGATCACGATCGTCGCTGCGGATCAACGGGTGAGGCTGCAGCGGCGTTCAAGCCTCTATAGTCCCCTTCGCGGTACGGGGGCCGAAGGGGAGAACGCGACATGAGTCTGGTGGTGCGGCGAGCGGGTGCCGCGCGCTCGCTGCTGGCCGCCGCGGGCGGGCTGGCGTTGATCGCGACGCTGCTGCTCACGGGGCTGGTCGCGTACAGCCGCGAGGTCGTCGGGGCCGGCGTCAACGGCGCTCTGGACGCCGCGGCGCCGCAGGAGAGCTCGGTGCTGGTCCGTGGCTCCGCGGGCAGGACCACATCGGACCTGGCCGCACGCGACCGCGCGGTGCGGGAGCGGCTCGGGGCGGCTCTCGGCGGGCGGCCGGTCAGCGTCTACTCCGCCGGGTACGGTGCCGGCCGCGCCCTGTCCGGGAAGACCGGCGACGCCGTGCCGGACTCGGGTGGCATCGTCTACGCGTCGGTGATGTTCCTGCAGGGGCTCCCGGAGCACGCCGTGCTGAGCGGAGGCGCGTGGCCCGAGCCGGGGGCGTCGCCGGTGCAGACCGCCGTGGGGGAGGGCGCCGCCCGGGTCCTCGGGCTCGCGGCCGGTGACCGCGTCCCGGTGACCGACCGGGTGAGCGGGAAGGTCACCACGCTGGTGGTCAGCGGGGTCTGGCGGCCGAGGGACGCCAGGGATCCCTTCTGGCAGCTGGCTCCCGACGTCGCCGGCGGTGTGGCGCCGAGTTCCGCGACGTACGGCCCGCTGGTCGTCGATCACGCCGACTTCGACCGCGGCTTCGCCCGCAACGCCTCCGCCGCGTGGCTCGCCGACGTCCAGCTCGCCGGGGGTGGCGTCGCCGGGGCGCGGCAGGCCGCGGCGGCCATCGCAGCCGAGCGCGCCGACCTGCCCGCCGCGACCGGCCTGGGCAGCTCCGGGAGCGTGCAGAGCAGCCTCGGCGATCTCGCGGGCCGGCTGGCCCGCGCGGACCTCGTCGGCCGGTCCACCCTGGTCACCCCGATCCTGCTGATCAGCGTGCTGAGCGGGCTCGCGCTGGTGCTGGTCGCGGTCCTGCTCACGGATTCCCGGCGCAGCGAGTCGGCGCTGCTGCGGGCCCGGGGTGCCACGTCGTGGCAGCTCGCCGGGCTGACCGCGGGCGAGGCCGTCGCGGTGGTGCTGCCCGCCGTGCTGGTGTCGCCGCCGCTGGCCGCCGCGGCCGTGCACCTCGCGGGCACCCGGGGCTGGTTCGGCCTGTCCGGGCCGGTGGGCTGGCAGGCGTACCCGGGACTGTGGCTGGTCGCCTTTGTCGCCGGGGCCGGCTGCGCCCTCGCGATCACCGTGCCCGTGCTGCGCGGCGGCACCTACACCGAGGACATGGTCGCCCAGTCGCGGCCCACCCGGCGTGGTGTGATCCAGCGTGCCGGGGCCGACCTGCTGCTCCTGATCGTCGCCGTGCTCGGCTGGCTGCAGCTGCGGCAGTATTCGTCGCCGCTGTCCTCCGGGGTGGGCGGCTCGCTCGGCATCGACCCGCTGCTGGCCGCCGCCCCGACCCTCGGCATCCTCGCCGGGGCGGTGCTCGCCCTGCGCCTGCTCGCCCCCGCTGCCCGGCTCGCCGAGCGGCTCCTCGGGCGCCGCGAGCGGTTCGCGCCGCTGTTCGGCATGTGGCAGGCCGGTCGCCGGCCGCACGCCGGGCCGGTGCTGCTGCTCGCGCTGGCCGTCGCCGCGGGCACGGTCGGCTGGTGCCTCGCGGGGACCGCCGGGCGTTCCGTGACCGACCAGGCCGACCACGGTGTCGGCGCGGACCTGCGGCTGGAGGAGATCGCCGGGGCTGCGCCCGAAAGCCGCGCCGGGAAGCTCGCGGCGCTGCCCGGCGTCACCGCGGTGCTGCCGGCCTGGCGGGAGACCGTCCAGAGCAGCGCCGACGACGGCGCGGTCGAGCTGATCGCGCTCGACGCCGCCGCGGCCCGGGGCACGCTGCGCGTACGCAGCGATCTCTACGACGGCGGAGCCGGCGCCCTCGGCACGGCCCTGGCCGCGGCCCGCAGCACCCCGCCCCTGGTGGACCTGCCCGCCGGGAAACGGCTGACCGGCACGCTCGCGGTCACGGGCGGGCTCGGCGTCCCGTCGCTGTCCGCGGTCGTGCTCGACGCCTCCGGCGCCCAGTCCACCCTCCCGCTGACCAGTGGCAGGTTCAGCGCGGCGCTCCCGGCGCCCAGCGGGTTGAAGCTGGCCGGGTTCATCGTGGACACCGACGCGTTCTACGGCTCGGCGCTCGAGTTCGCGCTGACCGGTCTCGCGGTCGACGCCAGCCCGGTCGCGCCCGACGACGGGTGGTCGGCCGTCGGGCGGATCCCGTCGGTCGGCAGTTCCGAGGTCACCGGCACCACGTTCACGCTGGGCGTCAGCGCGGCCGACTCGGGGCGCACGAAGTTCGCGATCGTCCGCCCGCTCCTGGCCCAGCCGGTGCCGGTGCCGGTGGTGGCGACGCCCGACGCGCAGCGCCGGCTGCGACTCAGCAGTCACGGGAGCACGACCCTGCGGATCGCCGGCGCCGACGTGCCGGTGCGGCTGGCCGGCAGCATCGTCGCGGTGCCCGGCTCCGAGCAGGGTGCCGCGATGCTCGTCGACCTGCCGTCCCTGCAGGCGTTCCTGCTGCACAAGGCCGGGCTGGTCCATCAGACGCAGGAGTGGTGGCTGGGGGTCGCAGCGGGCACCCATGACGAGGCCGCGAGCGACGCGGCCGCGCTCGGAGGCCTGCGGGTCCTGGACCGGCGGGCCATCGCCTCGGCCTCGGCCACCGACGCGTACGGCGTGGGCGGGCGCACCGCACTGTTCGCCGCCGCCCTCGGGGCCCTGCTCCTCGCCGCCGCCGGGATCCTCGTCGACGTGCGCACGACCACCCGGCGGCGCATCAACGAACTCGCCGTCCTGCACACCCTCGGCGCCGGGCCGCGCACGCTGGCCCGCTCGCTGATGACCGAGCAGGCGTTCCTCGCCGGGATCGGGGTGCTGGCCGGGCTCGCCGTCGGGATCGGCGTGGCCGCCGCGATGGCGCCGCTGCTCATCCTCACCCCGCAGGGCGCCAGACCGGTGCCACCGCCGTTCCTGGTCGTCGACTGGTGGCGGGCCGGGGGCACCGCGGCGCTGCTGCTCCTGCTCGCGCTCGGGCTCAGTGCCCTGGCCGGCTCGACCCTGCGCCGCCGGCTCGCCGCCACCCGCATGCACCTGGGAGCCGACCGATGAGGACGACGTTGCGCCGGGTCCGGGCGTATTCCGGGCACCTCGGGCTGCTAGCCGTTCTCGCGCTGGTCGGGGCGCTGCTGGTCAGCGGCGTGCCGCGGCTGGAGAACGAGTACACCGACCGTGGCCTGCGCGCCGACGTGGCCGGGCTGCCGTGGAGCACCCGGGACCTCGTGTTCACCGCGTCGTCCGGGCTCGTCGCGAAGACCCCGCCACAGACCGCCCGCGGACAGCTCAGCGGGTACGAGAAACGCCTGCCCGCGCCGATACCGGGCCTGGTCGAGGACCGCTGGTTCGCCGCCGAGTCCGCGCTGCGCGGCGCGTTCATCTCCGGTCCGGCGCCGTTCACCGGCAACTGCCGCCCCTCGCTGCGGGTCGTCGACCAGTCCGGTGCGGCTTCCGCCGTACGCGTGGTCGAGGGCCGGGCACCCGCCTCCCGCGGCGTCGCCGAGACCATGGTCTCGCGCGACGGCGCCCGGCTCGGGGGCCTGCGGGTCGGCTCGGCGCTGACCATCGGCGCCGACGACGGCGTCCGCACCCCGCTGCGTGTCGTCGGCATCTACGAGCCCCTCGACGCCGCGGCCGCGCGCTGGGAGCCACTCGCGAGCCAGCGCCTCATCTGCCCGGTTCCCGACGACGGGTTCACCTTCGACGTCGCGCTGCTCACCGACGACCCGGGGGTCACCCTGCTCGGGCAGGGCGCCGGGCCGCTCGCGTACTCGTGGCGGTACCGCCTCGCCCCGGACCGCCTCGACGCGTCGGTCGTCGCACCGCTCACCACGGCCGTGATCAACGCCCGGCGTGCCCCGGTCGATCCAGATCTGAAGCTGAACAGCACCCTGGACGCCGAGCTCAGCGAGTTCACCGCGCGGCAGCGATCCGCCCGGGCGACCGTGGCGGTTGTCGAGTCCGGCCTGGTCGCCACCGTCCTCGGCCTGATCGTCCTCGCCGCGCTGCTGATGACCGACCGGCGCCGTGAGGAGTACGCGCTCCTCAGCGCCCGTGGCGGGACAGCACGCCGCGCGGCCCTGCGGACCCTCGCCGAGACCGCCCTCGTCACGGTCCCCGCGGTGCTGCTCGGCTGGCTCGCCGCCACCCTGCTGCCCGGCCGCGCCCCCGCCACGGAGGCGCGGCTGCTCGCCGTGGTCCTCGTCATCGCCGCCGGCGTGGCACCCCTGCTCGCTGCCCGCTCGCGCCCCCGCCCCGGCCGGACGTCGCCGCGTCCCGGTCCGCGCCGGCTCGCCGCGGAGGTGTTCCTGGTGCTGCTGGCCGGGCTCGGGGTGGTGCTCCTGCGGCGTCGCGGCCTGCAGGACGAGGTCGACCCGTTCCTGGTCGTCGTGCCGGTGCTGCTCGGGGCGGCGGCGGCGCTGGTCGTCGTACGTCTGCTGCCCTGGCCCCTGCGCCAGGCCGGCAGGCTGGCGGCACGCGGCCGCGGCCTGGTCGGCTTCCTCGGCCTGGCCCGCGCGGGCCGCAGCGCCCCGCTGTCGGCCGGCCCGGTCGCCGTGCTCATCGTCGCCGCCGCGACCGGGGTCTTCACCGCCGCCGTCAGCACGACCATCGGCGACGCCCGCGACCAGGCCAGCTCGCAGCTCGTACCCGCCGACGCGACGGTCACCGGCTTCGGCTTCGCCCCCGACACCGACAAGCTGCTCACCGCGGTGCCCGGCGTGCGGGCGGCGGTCCCGATGCTGATCGGCTCCGGCGTCACGGTCGTCCCCGCCAAAGGCATGCAGACCCAGGCCCAACTGCTCGTCGTCGACGGCAGCCGCAGCACCCACTTCCCCGCCGCCCTGTCCGCGAAGGCGGGCACCGGCCCGATCCCCGTCGTGGTCTCGCCGGCCATCGCCGCGAAGGTCGGCGCCGGCGGCAGGATCATCATCCAGGGCCGCCGGTACGACTTCCGCGTCGACGAGGTCGCCGGCTCCATGCCCGGCCTCGACATCGGGGCCCGCGAGTTCATCGCGGTGCCCTGGGCGGCCCTGCCCGTCCCGGACTTCGACCCGCTCGTGCCGACCCGCTACCTGATCACCGGCGACGGCTTCGACCCGGAAGCCGTCCGCGTGGCCGCCAACGCCGGTCAGCGCGAGTACTACCTCGGCCTGCTCAATCGCACGATCAACGCCGGCGCCACCGAGGTGACCGACGAGCAGCTGCCCCGGCTCGCCACCGTGCGGACCTGGCAGCAGGAACGCCGCTCGCTCGACGAGAGCGGCGTCAACGCCCTGCTCAGCTTCGTGTTCACGGCGGGAGCGGCCGGTTCGGTGCTGCTGGCGCTGCTCGCGGTCGGGCTGGCGGTGCTGTCCGACGCCCCCGGCCGCGGTCAGGCGCTGTCGCGGCTGCGTACCCTCGGCGTCTCCCGGCGTCAGGGCCGCAACCTGCTGCTGCTCGAGCTGGCACCGCTGCTGGCGGTGGCGTTCGTCGCCGGCACCCTCGTCGGCTGGGCCCTGCCCCGGCTGATCGGGGCGTCGCTCGGCCTGGACGCCTTCACCGCGGGCATCCCCGCGGTCGTCGGCCTCAACCCCTGGCTGCTGCTGCAGGCGCTCGGCCTGCTCCTGGCCGGCCTGATCACCGCAGTGGCGGTGGAGACCACGGCACACCGCCGGATGCGCCTCGGCGAATCTCTGCGACTCGGGGAGGACAACTGATGTCAGATCTGGCGGAGTTGCAGCGGCGGGCAGCGGAACGGGCAGCGGCCCGCGCCGGTGGCACCGACCGGCTGCGCGGGCACCTCGTCTGCGACGGGCTGGTCCGCATCTTCAAGACCGAGGGCGTCGAGGTGGTCGCCCTGCAGGGCCTCGACCTGGTCGTCGACCGGGGCGAGCTGCTCGCGGTGGTCGGCGCCTCGGGCTCCGGCAAGTCCACGATGCTCAACATCCTCTCCGGGCTCGACGTCCCCACCGCCGGCATCGCCCGGGTGGCGGGCTTCGACCTGCTCACCATGAACGCGAAGCGCCGTCTGCGGTACCGGCGCAAGATCGTCGGTTTCGTCTGGCAGCAGACGGCCCGCAACCTGCTGCCGTACCTCACGGCCAAGGAGAACGTCGAACTCCCGATGACGCTGTCCGGCGGGAAGTCGCGGGACCGGGCGATGAATCTGCTGGAGATGGTCGGCGTCGCGCACTGCGCGGACCGCCGGCCCGACCAGATGAGCGGCGGCGAGCAGCAGCGCACGGCGGTGGCGGTCGCGGTCGCCAACGACCCGGAGGTGCTGTTCGCCGACGAGCCGACCGGTGAGCTCGACGAGGCCACCGCGTCCGACGTCTTCGGCGCGCTGCGCACCATCAACGCCGAGCTCGGTGTCACCATCGTCGTGGTCACCCACGACCATGCCGTCGCGGACCAGGTCCGTCGCACCGTCGCGATCCGGGACGGCAGAACGGCCTCCGAGGTACGCCGCAGCGCCCGCACCGGCGCCGACGGCGCGGAGGAGATCGTCTCCCAGGAGTACGCCGTCCTCGACCGCGCCGGCCGGATGCAGCTCCCCGCCGGCTTCGTCGACTCCCTCGCACTGCGCGACCGGGTCAAGCTGACCCTCGAATCCGACCACGTCCAGGTGAGGCCCGGCGATGAGTGACCAGCTGATCGAGGTCAAGGACCTCAACCGCGACTACGGTACGGGCGACCGCGCCGTCCACGCGGTCCGGGACGTCTCCTTCACCACGGGCCGCGGCGAGCTCGTCGCCGTCCGGGGACGCTCCGGGGCGGGCAAGACGACCCTGCTCAACATGATCGGCGGCCTGGACCGGCCGACGCGGGGCACGGTGCTCGTGGACGGGCACGACGTGTCCGCGGCGGGGGAGGACGAGTTGCTGGGCCTGCGGCGTACGACCATCGGCTTCGTCTTTCAGTCCTTCGGCCTGATCCCCATCCTGTCGGCGGCCGAGAACGTGAGCGTGCCCCTGCGCCTGGCCGGCCGCGCCACCGCCGACCGTGAGGAACGGGTCTCGCTGCTGCTGGAGCTGGTCGGCCTGGGCGGCCAGGCCAACCAGCGGCCCTACGAACTGTCCGGCGGCCAGCAGCAGCGGGTCGCGGTGGCCCGGGCCCTGGCCAACGACCCGCCGCTGCTGATCGCCGACGAACCCACCGGCCAGCTCGACTCCGACACCGGCCGCGCCATCATGGACCTGCTCCGCGCCCTGGTCGACGCCCGCGGCATGACCGCCCTGGTCGCCACGCACGACGCCTCCCTGATGGACCGCGCCGACCGCGTCCTCACCCTGCGCGACGGGCGCCTCGAACCCTGATCCGCGTCACCCGGCTGCCGCCGGCCGCGGTCGGGCCGGTTTCCCGACGGCGCAGACCGGCGCGGTGCCGGCGGTCCGGCACGCCACCCGCTGCTCGACCTCGGGCCCTGCCACCCCACCCGGCAGGCTGCGCAGCATGAGGATCGCCTTGGCCGCGGTGACCTGCCCGGTGCGGAAGTCGATCCGGCCCGAGGTGCCGTCGAAGGCGACCTCGTGCAGCCCGGTCCAGACGGTCTGCGGGGTCACCGGCACATCGGCGTCGGTCCCCGTCGGCTCCCGCAGGTATTCCACGGCCCGAACGATCGCCATGACGGAGTCGTACGACAGGGGCGCGTGCCCGTCGAGCGACGGCTGGCTCAACTCGGCGCAGCTCATCGCGAAGTAGTTCGGCTGCCCGGGAAACGTCTCCTGCACCGTGGCGGCGAGGTCGCGCCGGGCGCTGTCCAGGTCGACGGTGCCGGGCCCGTTCGCGCACTGCTCGGCCCCGAGCGCGAAACTGACGAAGTCGAACGACACGGTGTTCTGCAGGTTGCGCCGGGGGACGTCCGCGACGTACTCGGAGATGTCGTCGCCCGCGATGATCTGCGGGAGTCTCGCCCTGTCGGTGCCGCAGGCCGCGCCGAGCCCGGTGACGAACTGCTCGAAGTCCTCGGACCGGCCGGCGAACACGACGATCCCCGGATAGCCGCAGAAGGTGCCGCCCACCTTCCTCGGTTCGGCGGTCCCGTCGAGGGTCGTCGCGGCGCTGATGGGCTGGATCGCCCGGTCACCGTCCGTGGCGAACCCGTGCTCCCCGAGGCTGCGGGTGAGGTCCCCCGCGAGGCTCACGGCGTACGTGTCGTCGGGGTCCGCGGACCGCACCAGCCGGTAGCGCCGGGGAAGGTCACCGCCCGCCGGTCGCAGCATGTCGGCGTAGCCCGCCACGAAGTCGGCCTGCCGCCGGTTGTCCGGCGCCACCTGGAAGTACATCGGGGTCAGCTCGTCGAGCACGTCGGCGGAGAGCGTCGCGGCGACCATCGGGATGCCGTACGCCGACAGCGCCCTGATGGTCCGCTGGGTCGCCGCCCGGCTCTGGTCGAGGCCCACCACACCCGCGACGGTGCGGTCGGTCTCCGCGATGGTGTGCAGGATCCGGGCCACCTCCGGGCCGTGGCGCATGTCGTTGCCGGCGTTGCCGACCAGCACCCGGACGATCGGCGAGTCGTTGCCGGCCAGCTGCAGCTGACGCAGCTGCGCGGCGGCGATCCCCTCGAGCTCCTCGCGGCGGGAGATCAGCGTGGCGTCCGGCGCCCCCGGTCTGCTCAGGATCCCGATGAAGGCCACGCTGATCAGGGGCCGACCGGACGTCTCCCGCTTCGCCTCGGCGAGCCGGTTCAGCCAACCGATCTTGCTGAGCACGTCGCTGGTCCGTGCGGCGCCGGGCTGGAACGCATGGCCCGTCGCGCTGACCCCGATGCACTCACCGTCGATCGTGGTGAGATTCGCGGCGTCCGGGTCCTGGTCGCCCAGCCCGCAGTGCGCCGCGCTGAAGGCGGCGACACCCGCGGACCATCTCCGGTAGGCCAGTCCCGCGGGTACGCCGATGAGCAGCATCATCACCGTGAGCACCACCCACGTCCGCGACCACAGCGGCGCCCGGTCGACGCCCAGCGGCGGCGTCACCCCCAGGGCCTCCCCGCCGGTCCCGCGGGCAGGGCCGCCCGGCCGCGGGGGCACCGCCAGCGTCATGAACCAGGCGTTGTGGATCCGGGCCCGGCTGTCGGCCACGATCCGGTAGCCCCATCGGCGGTAGACGGTCGCGGTGTCGGCAGCCGGTGCGGTCACCCCCGCGACCAGCGGGGCATCCTCGCCCTTCGCGATGACCAGCAGCGGGTCGAACAGGCCCGTGTCGTTGCGGACGTCGTTGATCAGTTGCAGCAGCCGGCAGCCACCGTTCGCGGCGGTGACCCCGTCGAGCAGCACCACCGCGTACGCCGTGTGCCGGGCACCGGACGGATGCCACAACCGGCGCCGGTACGCCGCCCGCAGGTCCGCGAGGAACGCGTTCACGAGCAGGCGCAGCAGCTGCTCCGGGTCCTCCTCCCCGCGGGCAGCGGCGGTGAGCCGCTCCGCGAAGCCGATGAACGAGCCCGGGTCGTGCGGGGCGAGGTGCGGCTGGCGGCGCGCCCAGCGGTATTCGGCACCGGTCCACGCGATCCGCCCGGAGGCCTTCATCGGGAACCACAGCGGCCGGAAATACCGCACGGCCACCCAGACGACCAGAGCCACCCATTGATTCGGTACGCGGTCCGCGAGCTCGGCCAGCGGATCCCCACCGGTCCCGGCGGCGTCCGACGACTGGCCCCGGGAGGCGTCGCGGTCCCGCAGCCCGCGCAGCAGCACGGGGCGCGCGTTGTCCTGCTCGACGTCGACGTCCTGGTTCATCAGCCAGTTCAGCAGCCAGAGCCGCTGGAACAGAATCTGCCCCTGACCGCTGTTGGCACCCTTCGACAGCTTCCGCGACAGCTCGACGAGGACCCTGCGGACGTCGTCGACGTCCTGCATCGTCGGCGGAGCCGTGTCGTGGTTCCCGGTGCCGGGGTTCTCGTAGCCGTACAGGGCATGCGGTATCACGGCCCGGCGCGATCCCGCCTGATCGCCCCCGCGAAGATAGCGGTCCACGGCCTGCAGCAGGCTGCCCTGGTCGTCGGGCCGCACCAGGCACAGCAGCGGAATGCCCGCGCGGCCCTTCGGGCGGCCACCGGACACCGGGATCTCCCCGAACCGTGGCCGGCGAACCAGGGACCTGATGCATTCCATCAGCGGAAGAATCGCGTCGGACCGATCGGAGTCTGCCATCGCTCGCCCGTCACTCGGCACACCGGACGCTCCGGTGCGCGAAGACGTCAAGCTAGGCCACGGCATCCCCGCGACCCGCCCCTGAAACGGGCCAAAATCCCCGGTGCGGCGACGTTCACCCCTACGCGTTCCCCCGAACCGGGCTCAGGAGGGCCGGAACGGACCGCGCAGCGCCGCCCACTGCAGCAACATGATTGTCTTGGCGTCGTTGATGCGCCCGTCGTAGGTCATGTCCAGCGCCTCGGCGAAGGGCAGCTCGACCACCGTGATGTCCTCGCCCTCGTCGGCCAGCCCGCCGCCCGCGGTGAGCCGCGTGTCCGGGGTGTACGGCGCCGCGTAGAAATGCAGGCGTTCGGTCACCGAGCCGGGACTCATGTAGACGTCGAACACGTGCTCGATCTCGCCGATGGTGATGCCCAGCTCCTCCGTGGCCTCGCGGCGGATGGCGTCCTCGGGGCTGTCCTCGTCGAGCAGCCCCGCCGCCGTCTCGAGCAGCAGTCCGTCGGGGTGACCGTTCACGTAGACCGGGTAGCGGAACTGCCGAGCGAGCAGCACGGTGCCGCGTTCCGCGTCGTAGGGGAGCAGGGTCGCTCCGTTGCCGCGGTCGTAGGTCTCGCGCTGCTGCCGCGACCAGGTGCCGTCGGGACTGCGGTAGTCGTACGTCGTACGCCGCAGGACGTGCCAGGCCGTGGCCAGGAGCTCGACGTCGTGAATGACCACATCAGGGTTGCCCTCGAGATCCCGTCCGGTCCGGTCGAGACCGGTGCGGCCGCGGGCGTCGGGCACGTCGATACCGGGTCTGCTGCTCATGATCACCGAGGCTAGTGCACGGTCACCCGGCGGCTTCACCCCCGACAAACGGGTCCGTCGTGTGCGAGGCGTTCGAGATAATCGTGGAACACGCCGTAGGCTGAGGGCTATCGCGGAGGTGGACGTTGGCTGCAGAACCGGACGACGCCAAACGCTTCGACGACATCGTCAACAACCTCCACCAGGAGGACCCCGGCTTCACCTCGGCCTTCCAGCCCGAACGCCGCCCGCCCGGCCGCGTACCGTTGCTGATCGGCATCGCCCTGTGCCTCGTCGCCCTCGCCATGCTCTCCTTCGGCGGCGTCAAGGGCGCGGTCCTCTCGGTCTTCCCCTGGCTCATCGGCATGGGCTTCGTCCTCAAGGGCCGAGGCTGACCACAGCCGCTGCGACCCTCTCCAGTTGGTCGCGCTGGGCTCGTAGATCGAGCGCGCCGAGACGGAAAACGATATGACGAGCACCCGCGGCGGCGTAGCGGGCCAGCGCCGCGCGGACCTGGTCGGCGGAGCCTGTGACGACGGCCTGGATCTTCTCGAGGTCGGCGAGGGGTACGCCGTAGGTGGCGGTGGCGTACTTCTCCATGGTTCTCCGGCCGCGGGCGGCGTCGTCATCGATCAGCACGGTTACGAACAGTGCGGGTGTGATCGCCTCGGGGGCGCGGCCGTTGTCCGCGGCGGCCCTGTGTACCTGCGCGAGGCCGGAGGCGTAGTCGTCGGGGTCCGGCGGGTAGGGCAACCAGCCGTCGTAGCGGGAGCCGGTGCGGGCGAGGGCCGCCGGTGTCGCGCCGCCGAGCCAGATCGGCGGTCCGCCGGCACGGAACGGGCGTGTTGCGGGTGGGAGGGCGTCGTGCCGGAAGAATTCGCCGTGGAAACTGGCGGCACCGGCCCACAGCGCGCGCCAGAGCTCGACCGTCTCGTCCAGCCGGGCGAACCGCCGTGCCCAGGGCACCTCGGACAGCTCGTACTGCGGCTTCCCGAAGCGCCCCGGAAAACCCGCGCCCACCGCGACGGTCAGCCGCCCGCCGGAGAGCAGATCGATCGACGCCAGCGCCTGCGCCACCTGCAGCGGCCTGCGCAGGAACGGCAACAGCGCGCCCGTACCCAGCATTGCGGTGGTGGTGACCGGGGCGAGCGCGGCCAGCATCGTGAGCGTTTCGATGCGCGGGCTGAGCAGGGAATCGTTGACGAACAGGGAGGAGAAGCCCAGGCGCTCGGCGGTTTGGCCGAAAGCGATCAGGTCGCGGGGGTCGCCGTGGGTCGAGCCGGTCGCAAGCAGTACACCGATGTCCACGCCGATGATGGTCGCCGGGCGTGCGTACACCCGGCAATTCCCTCGAAGGTATAGCCGGGATGCCCTGGCTGCGGCTACAAACGGGCCATGGACTTTCCCCGCGCGCTGCGGGCCCGGCGTGCCGACCGCCGGGTCAGCCAGCTCGAGCTCGCCTCGCGGGCCGGCACCACGCAGCGCCACCTGAGCTACATCGAGGCCGGCCGGTCCCATCCCGGTCGCGCCATGGTGGTCCGCCTGGCCGAATCGCTGAACCTGACCCTGCGCGAACGCAACGAGCTGCTCCTGACCGCCGGGTACGCCCCCGCTTACCCGGAGACCGCATTGGACGCCGCGGCGCTGGCCCCGGTGCGCACCGCGCTCGGCCACATCCTCGCCGGCCACGAGCCCTATCCGGCCCTGGTCACCGATGGCACGGGCACCCTGATCGCCGCGAACGCCTCGTTCGGCGTGCTCACGTCCGGCGCATCGGCGGAGCTGACAGGCCCCGGCTGCAACGTCTACCGTCTCGCGTTGCATCCGGCCGGGATCGCGCCCCGTATCCGCAACCTGCCCGAATGGGGACGCCACATCCTGGACAGGCTCGGGCACCTGGCGGAGCTTCGCGACGAGCTTTCCGCGTACGTTCCCGATCTGGAGCCGTCGGCAGCCCACCTGGGTTTCGCGGTCCCGCTCCACCTCGGCTCGCCCCTCGGTGAGCTGCACCTGATCACCACCGTGACAACCTTCGCGACCGCCACCGACATCACCCTCTCGGAGCTCAAACTCGAAGCATTTCTGCCCGCCGACGCCGCCACCGCCGCAGCCCTGCACACCCGCCCCGGCCGGTAGCAAATCCCGCGACAGGATCGTGGGCAGCGGCCACACTGTCCTCGTGCCGGAACCGGGTGAGCAGGAGTATCTGCGTCAGGTCGAGTTACTCGCCCGCGAGGTGGTCGCCGCGGCGCACGACGAGGGGTGGCTGACGTACGCGGAAGACCCGGGGGAGGCCAGTGGGCTGCAGCGGCGGGTGAACGAGCTGGCGAGTACCCTGCGTCATCGGCATTTCGAGGGTGACGGTTGCGCTGAGAGTGACCGGCCCGTGCTGACCCTCGGTGGTGCCGCGTTGATCGTGCCGGGTGGGAACTATCGTGCCGGCTGTGACCTGCTCGGGGTCGAAGCGCGGGAGGAGGGCTGGGCGCTCTGGTACACCTGGGACGACAAGGACCATGCCCACACGATGGTGACCACCGCCCTGGAGACCACCCGCGGCCTGCTGGACAACTGGGCACAGGGCCGCGATGTCCATACTGTCCAGCCCGCACGCAGCCAGATCCGCGCCGTCCGGCGAGGATGGATCGGGCCGGTCACCCTGTCGCCCGGCTACGCCGCCACCAAAGGACTCGGCGGATGGTGACGATGCAGGGCCGGCCGCAGTGGTGGGGGAGTGCGTCCACGTTGCTCGGCACGTGGTCAGCCGGGCAGGCGGAGGTCCAGGATGCGGCCGAGTTGCGACAGGGCGCGCAGGTTGAGCCCGGTGGGGACGAGGCGCTTGGTGAGGATGTCGCCCCGATCGGTGATCGGGTTCTCGGCGTGGACCACCGCCCCGGATCGGGCCACGAAAGCGTCGGCCGCCTGCCCGGAGGCGTTCCGGTTGTTGCTGCCGCGAAAGAGCCACCACCCGGACAAGGACGTCGACGGCCGTCCGAGGGTGATGACCTGGGTGCCCGGTGGAAGGTTGCGCCGGGCGGCGTCGGCCGCGACCCATCTGCCGACGATCGCTGAATCCCAGGGTACGGTTTCCTGGCTGTACGGATGCGCCTCGGCGGCCGGCTCCCGGAACGTCATCGGTTTCCGGAAGTCCAGGTAGGGGCAGAGTCGCGAGACGAGTGGATAGACCTCGTCCCCCGTTATGCCGTCGAGCCACATCGCGACCTGCAGCAGTCGTTCGATCGGATCGATGGTCGTCAGCTTGGTCCCGATCTGCCGTTCCCGGGCCAGCGCGGCGGACCGCGCGTGCTGAGCACCGGCGCCCGTGCACCCCCGGCACCATCCGCCGGAGAGGCCCACGCAGTCGGCACACCGATATTGGCCGCACTGGCCGCAGACGGTGCTGGCAAGTTGGCCGCATCCGCACGTGGCGATGGGCTCGGTCGACGGATCGTAATACCGCTCGGTGCAGACGCCGACAGGTGTCATCATCGGCACGACCCGACCCGGACCGACCAGGGTCGGGATCTGAGCCAACACCGTGGCCCCGCATTCGAAAAGCCCGGGGAGGACACGGACCCGAGTGCCGTTCGGATGGCCCCTACCGCATCCCATGGTCCGACTATGGCAGCGTCCCGCACCGGACCGCTACGGGAAATGGACAGCTCGGTCCGGCTTCACCCGCCAACGGTGCGCCGCCGGGGGTCACCGGGCCAGGGTGCCGATCCACTCCCTGAGCAGCACGGCCTCCGCCGGGCTGAATCCGGCCTTCACCACCGGGTCGCCGGCATGGGCGTCGTTGCCCTCACCGATCGCCGCCAGGAGGGCCAGGGCCTGCCCGGCGATGGTCGGCCCGTCACCGGTCGGTCCGGTGTCGCTGACGATCGAGGCGATCACCGTGTCGCAGAGGCCGACCAGCGAGGCCGGGTCACGTTCGCTCTCGGGCTGCGAGAGCAGCAGCAGCACGGCACCGGTCGTGGACGCCTCGATGTGCCGCGCGGCTGTCTCGACCGGGACGCGTAGCCGGCCCTGTTGCCGGGCCCGCTCGAGCATCCGGCGAAGGATCTGCCCGTTCTCCTGCGCTGCGGCCGGGCGCCGGCCCGGGCGCAGGTTGCCGTACATCAGCGCGTAGAACGCGGGGTTCTGCAGCCCGAACTCGACGTGGATGTCCCACCCGCGGCGAATGTCGTCGATCGCGTCCGCGCTGGGTTCCAGAGCCCGCTTCCCGGCCAGGTAGCTCTCGAAGACGTAGCTGGCCAGGGCGTCGAGCAGGCCGTCCTTGTCGCCGAACAGGCGGTACAACGTCGGCGTCTGCACCCCGGCTGCGATGGCGACCGCCCGGGTCGAGATGGCAGCGGGACCTTGCTCCCGGAGCAGGTCGGCGGCAGCCTGCAGGATGCGCGCGCTCTGCTCGCTGCGGTCGGTGGTGGCGACGGTCTCGGTTCTCACAGCTGGCATGTGACGATGATAACGCCATCGTGTTGACGATGGTATTAACGCTGTAAACAGTTTAGCGTTGCCATCATCAACAGGGCCTGTACCCGACCACGATCGGGACCTCGTCCGTGCGCGAATCGCGCTGACCCAGAACCCGAACGGAAATTCATGCCCCAGATCTCAGTCGCCATCGCCTACACCTCCGGCTACGGTCACACCCGCGAATTCGCCACCAGCGTCGCCGGCGGTGCCCGTTCGGTGGCCGGTACGAGCGTCGATCTCGTCGACGTCGCCACCATCACCGACGCCGGCTGGAGCACGCTCGGCAGCGCCGACGCGATCATCTTCGGCACCCCGACCTACATGGGCAGCGCGTCGGGCGCCTTCCACGCCTTCGCCGAGGCCTCCTCCAAGCCCTGGATGCAGCGGTCCTGGCAGGACAAGCTCGCCGCCGGCTTCACCAACTCCGGCTCGATGAGCGGTGACAAGCTGCACACCCTGCAGTACCTGGCGCTGCTCGCCGCGCAGCACGGCATGCACTGGATCAGCCTCGGACTCCTGCCCGGCTGGAACACCACCACCGCCAGCGAGCACGACGACAACCGTCTCGGCTTCTACCTCGGAGCAGGCGCCCAGTCCTGGAACGACCAAGGCCCCGACGCCGCGCACAAAGCCGACCTGAGCACCGCACGTCACCTCGGCCGGCGTGTTGCCACGGCGGGCCACATCTTTGCCGCAGGAAATTCCATCACGACAGCCGGACCGGTCGCCATCGACTAGGAGGCAAAGCCACGTCCCCCACGAACGACGGCGACGGCTGCTTCGGTGTCCAGCTCCCAGCCCTGGGCGTACGCCGTGGCGAAACCCTCCGGGCCCAGCGCGGCCCGCCCCCGCTCGGTGAGTTCGCGGACGTGCGGGTCGGTGTGGTCGTGGGTGCCTCGCAGCCGGGCGGCGGTGCCGAGCAGCATGGCCGACCGTTCCCGCAACCCGCGCGCGTCGGCGAGGGCGGCCGCGTTCACCGTTACCAGGGACAGGACCGGCAGTTCCCGCGTCGCCAGCGCGGCGGCGTACGCCTCCTGCAGTGCGCTGTCCACGCCGGACAGATCACCCCGCGCCAGGCAGAGAGCCGCCCGTGCGTTGCCGACCAGCGTCCGGGCGTGGGAGGTGGACGATCCGGGGTCGGCGGCGTCGAGCAGGTCAGCGGCCCGGTCCAGGTCGCCGCGGCGCACCCGGTAGCCGGCCTCGGTGGCGTCGACGAGGATCAGCATCGGCGCCGATGAGGCTTGCAATGCGCGCGATCGTGCCGCGTCGAGCATGGTGAGCGCGCGGTCGGTGTCGCCGCGGCGGGCGTACAGGTCGATCCAGCGCAGGTCGCTGTAGAGCTGGTCGCCGAGGCTGAGCCGGCCGAACTCGCCCGCCAGGGTCCGGGCCTCGCGCAGATCCGCCAGGGCGCCGTCGAGATCGTCGTAGCGCCGCAGCTGGGCGCGCATCGGGAGGGTGGCGGCCAGGCCCCAGCCGTCGCCGGCCTCCCGGAAGCGGGCCAGGGAGACCTCCACATGGGAACGCATCCGGGTCAGGTCGCCCATGTTCTCGGCGAGCTCCGCCTGGAACATGTGGGCCAGTCCGGAGAGCCAGGTGTCGCCGCCGTCGGCGAGAACCTGGAAGTTGGCCAGTGCGGTGTCCTCGTCCTGCAGGAAGAGCAAGACCGGGCCGAAGACGCGGTAGTGGCTCGGCAGCTCCGGATGGGCGAGCAGCCGGGCGGCGAGGTCGCGCATCTCGATCCGGTCGGCCGCGGCCTGGTCGGCGGTGATCCCGGAGAGGATGTCCGCGCGGTTGAGCAGGTAGACGGCCCGGGCGCAGTCGCGTTCGGGGCTCGGGGCACCGCCGGGGACCGCCAGGGCCTCGCCGAGCCAGTGGGCCCCGTCGGCGTGGTGGCCGAACATCTGCCAGTACCAGGTCAGGGCCAGTGCGAGGGCGATCGCCCCGGTGGAGTCGTGGGTGGCACACAGGTGGCGCAGGGCGGCGAGCGTGTTGTCGTACTCCGCGCTGATGACCTTCATGGCGGCAAGCTGGGACGGACCGCGCAGCCGGGCGTCGTGCCGGGTCGTCAGAGCGGTGAAATGTACGGCGGCCAGGTCGCGGACCGGCCCGAGTTCACCGGTGCCGGTCAGCCGGTCGATGCCGTACTCCCGGATGGTTTCGAGCATGCGGTAGCGGCCGGCGCCGGGCGCGAGCTGCAGCAGCGACCGGTCCACGAGGGTGGCGAGCAGGTCGGGGATGTCACCGGCAGGCACCGCCGTCCCCCCGCACACCGCGACGGCCGAGGCCGTCGTGACACCACCGGGAAGGACCGAGATCCGTTCGGCGACCGTACGCTCGTGCCCGGTCAGCAACTCCCAGCTCCAGGCGATGACAGCGCGCAGCGTCCGATGTCGTGGCGGTGCCGTGCGGCTGCCGGTGGTGAGCAGCCGGAACCGGTCGGACAGCCCGTCGGCGAGGTCCGGGAGCGCGAGGGTCCGCAGCCGGGCGGCGGCCAGCTCGAGGGCGAGCGGCATGCCGTCCAGGCCGCGCACCACGCGCACGATGTCGGGCACCGTGGACCCGTCGACGGCTAAACCGGGTCGTACGGCAGCGGCCCGCTCGGTGAACAGGCGCACCGCGGCCGACCGGCGGGCCTGCTCGACGCCGTCGTCCGGGCCGGGCAGGGCGAGCGGGGCCAGCGGCACGAGGGTCTCGCCGTCGACCGCGAGGGGTTCCCGGCTGGTGGCGAGCACGCGCAGGCCGGGGCAGCGTCGCAGCAGAGCCTCGACCAGGTGGGCCACGGCGTCGATCAGGTGCTCGCAGTTGTCGGCCAGCAGCAGCACCTCCCGGCTGCCGAGCTCGTCTACGAGGATGTCCAGTTCGTCACCGCCGCCCCGCACGCCCCGCAGCCCGATCGCGGCGAGCAAGGCCCCGGCGATCTTCGCTGTCTCGGTGACGGGCGCGAGATCGACGAGCCACACACCGTCGCGGGTGTCCTGGCGGCGGGCTGCCTCCAGCGCGAGCCGGGTCTTCCCGGCGCCCCCAGGACCGAGGACGGTGACCAGCCGTGCGGTGGTGAGCAGGGTGCCGATGCGCTCGAGGTCGTCGTCGCGGCCGATGAAGCTGGTCAGCGGCGCGGGCAAGGGGGAGCGGGAAGCGGCAGGGGTCGATGGAGCACGCAACAACCGCAGGTGGCGTTCCCGCAAGGCGGTGCCCGGGTCGGCGCCGAGGCCGTCCGCCACGGCCTCCCGGACCCGCTCGTAGACAGCGAGCGCCTCGGCCTGACGCCCCTGAGCGGCGTACGCGTCCATCAGCAACGCCGCCGCCCGCTCGTCGCCGGCGTGCTCGGCCAGCACTCCGGCCAGCCGGTCAGCGGCAGCCTCGGCCTGCCCCAGCGACAACTCCGCATCGGCCAGATCGGCAACCGCCTCGATCGACAACTGCGCCAACCGGGTCGCCACCGCCGGCGCGACCGCGGCGATCACCGGGGGTTCGGCGCCGGGCCGTCCACCCCACACCATCAGAGCCTCGGCGAGCGCGGCACTCGCGGCCTCCGGCTCACCCGCCCGCAGCCGCTCCCGCCCGGCCGCGGTCAGCTCCTCGAACCGCAGAGCGTCCACATCGGCCGGTGCCACCGCCAGCCGGTAGCCGCCCGCGACCTGCTCGATCGCATCACTGGCCGGAAAAGCCGGAGCAAGGGCGCGCCGGAGCCGGGAGACCAACGCCTGCAGGGCCGCCGAGGGTCCGGCCGGCGGCTCCTCACCCCAGATCGCCCCGATCAGCACGCCCGGCTCGACCGCCCGCCCACCACCGAGCGCCAGCCGCACGAGCAGTCCCTGCAACCGGGCCCCGGCAACGCTCAGGACGGCGTCGCCGGCGGACACCCGGAACGTGCCGAACATCGTGATGCGGAGACGGTCCATGGCCTGAATCCTCCCGCCCAGACTTGTGCACCCGCACATCAGGGGCGGCGATGTCCTGGCAACGACGAGCATCGACGCGGGCGGATCAATCACGTCGTTCCGGCAGCACGCGCAGTAAGGTTGTGGGCAATTTGGTTGTGCACAACTAAATTGTGCACAATTTAATTGCCCACAACCTTACTGCGCGAAAAAGGGCTGCTCTGCCGGGAAGGCTGCTCTGCCGGGAAGGCTGCTCTGCCGGGAAGGCTGCTCTGCCGGGAAGGCTGCTCTGCCGGGAAGGCTGCTCTGCCGGGAAGGCTGCTCTGCCGGGAAGGCTGGGCCGCTCGGTGATGCAGCGGGAGCGCGACAGGCAGGGCCGCGAGGTGGAACTCAGCGGGAGGCGACCGTCGGGCCTGCTGCCGCATGGCCGGCATCGGCGACGGAACGGCGACGAGCCGGGCAAATCACGGCGACGCGGCGGCGGGTCTGTCCGCGGTGCGGGGCCGCTGCCGGGCCAGGTCGAACAGGTAGGCGGGTGTAACCCAGATCGGGCGTGACTGGCGGGCCTGCCTGCTGTAACCCAGATCGGGTGTGACTGGCGGGCCTGCCTGTTGTAACTCAGATGGAGCGTGACAGGCGGGCCCGCTTGGTGGAATTCAGACCTGGCGTGACAGGCGGGCCCGCCTGGCGGAGCTCAGCGGGAGCGGGGCAGGCAGCACTTCTTGTACTTGTTGCCGGAGCCGCACCAGCAGGCACCGTTGCGCTCCGGGGGCCAGGTGATCTGGCCGGCGCGGGTGGCCTGCTGGTTCGCATAGCCGGCGCGGGTTTTCGGGTCGGCCGGGTCGTTGTCGGTGCCGGCGAAGCCGGTGAGGCCGGTGACCGTGGCGGGGAGCAGGGTGAGGCCGGTGCGGCCGGCGGAGGTCAGGCGGACCAGTTCGCGTTCGAGGTGGGCGCGGTGGTCGTCCCAGGTGGCGCCGTAGGGCTGGGCGAGGGCGGGCCACGTGGTCAGCATGCGGTCGAACTCGGCCTGGGGCCAGAACAGCAGGTCGTCGGCGGGCTCGGCGGCTGCGCGGGCGGTGGTGGCGGCGAGCTTGTTCTCGAGGCGGTCGGCCAGGTTGTCGTTGGCGTCGTGGGGGAGGCCGAGGGTGTGGCGGACGCGGTGGCGTTGCTGGAGGAGGAAGAAGGTGAGGCCGGCGTCGTCGGCGCTGGACGGCTCGGTGGCGCGGCCGGCGAGGGCCTTCTTCACGGCTTCGGTGAGCCACTGCTCGGCGATGATGACCCTGCTGCGGCCGCCGGCGGCCAGGGCCGCGGTGATGTACGCCGCGGCGTCCGGAACCTCGGTCAGCAGGGGGCGCAGGGGCTCGAGCTCGGCGAGGGCCTCGTCGTCGCGGCCGGAGCGGAACAGCAGGCGGGCGTGCAACGCGTGGGCAGCGCCGGCCTTCGTGTCGTCCGGTGTGGCGTATGAGGCGATGGCTCGTTCCGCGTAGCCAAGGGCGGCGTCGAGCTTGGAGCGGCTCTCGGCGATCTCGGCGGCGAGGGTGAGCGCGTGACCGGCGTCGTCGGGATCGGCGAGGCGGCCCGTTTCGGCGGCGTCGGCCAGGTCGGCGGCGATGCCCAGCGGATCGGCGGCGCCCAGGGCGGCTTGCCGGATCTCGGTGAGGTCAGCGCTGGTCAGGTCAGCTTTTGTCGGCACATCGCCACGCTACTGCGCACAGCGTACCGATGTCGGTTGATCTAAGTCTCATTCACGAAAGCCCGCGGCGGTCCAGGGCATGGAGGGTGGCGTAGGTGACGGCGCCGTAGATCAGGTGGGGGACCAGGTCACCGGCCCAGTCCGTCGCTGACCAGCTTCGCGGGTCGGTCACCCGCAGCTTGGCCATGGACACGTCGGTCGAGGCCATCGCTGTCACTCCGGCGAGGAGCGCTCCTACGGGTACGGGTGGGCGCACCCCGGCACCCCGCAGCAACCCGAACGCCGCGCCGATCCCGACTCCCGTGAGGATGCCGGTGAGGCTACCGAGGCCACTGACCCTGTTCTGCCGTTCATCGCCGGCGCCGGGCACCGTGACGGGGAGCCGGTCCTCGATGGCCTCGACGGTCCGCTCGGGTGTCCGGCTGGCGGCCCGGCCACGCACCACCATGTCGACGTAGGTCGCCGCGTTCAATGCGGCCGTGCCCGCGGCGCCCGCTGCTGCTCCGGCGAGGAATCCCGTGTTCATGAACCAGGTGTTCCCGGGGGCGCCGCGGTCAAACGGCCGATGAGGGCGAAGGCGAGCAGCCCGGTGGCGGTGAAGTCGATCGAGGGTTCGTTGGTGGCGGAGACGCGGGTGTCGTCGACGTAGTGGGCATCATCGCGGTCGAACGCCGCCAGGGAGCCCGTCGCACACGGGCTGGGTTCCGGGCCGTCGAGCAGTTCAAGGACGCGGTCCGCGTCGTTGGGGCCGTTGACCACGGCGCCGGTCATCCGCGCGGACGTCCCGGCCAGGGAGGCGATCTGATCGTGCGGGCATCGCGGGTACGTCGTCCCGGCCCCGACGACCAGCGAGGTGCCCCACCCGTTCGCGCCGAGGACCACACCGCGCTGGGCCGTCGCGAACGCCGCGTACCTGTTGTCGTGGAACGTGTGCTGGTAGAGCTCCGCCGCTGCGGTGAACCCGAGTTGCCGCGCGGCGTAGTCGGATCCGCCGTTCCCCGCGGCCGCGCTCATCGGGTTCGTGGCGGCGGCTTTCACCGCAGCGTCGAGGCGGTGTTCCAGGTCGGCGCGGAGGGCGTCGGTGTCTGCCCCCGGGATCCGGGCGAGCTCTGCGTCGGCGAGGACGCTCACGTCGTACACGGAGAGTGTTTCTGTGCCGCCGTCCTCCATGTAGCCGGACGCCCAGCTCGAGGCCGTCCGGAGCCATTCCGCGGTCCGGGGGTCACCGAGACCGGCGCCGGCGAGGGCGAGTTCGGTGGCGCCGAGGGCCATGTCGTCGGCCCAGCTGTCCTCGGGATAGAAGCTGCGGGGTTCAGCGGTGACCAAGGTGTCTCCGCCGGAGCCGGCCGCGTCGTAGATCTGGGCGGCGAGCGCCAGGTAGCGCGTGGCGAGGGCCCGGTCGGTGCCGGTGCGGACCTGGGCGGCGAGGGCGAACGCCGCGGCGACCCGGCCGGCGAGGTTGGGGCTGAGCGGTTCCCCGGAGGCCGCGGCGCGGAAGACCGGCCGGTACCGCTGGTAGTACTGGTCATCGCCGGGTTGGACGTCGAGCTGGTCGTCGGCCTGGGGGAGCCGCCACGTGTCGTGGTCGCCCAGGAAGGAGCCGCTCAGGCCGCTGCCGATCCCGACCTGGGTGTAGAGGACCCCGGCCTGCGGGTTCCACATCTTGGTGAGCCAGTCCAGGCCGTGCCGGGTCTCCGCCGCCAGGCCGTCCACGGCGCTGCCGTCCCGCTGCACCACGAGCATGGCGATCAGCGCGTACGCCGTGGTGTGCGTGAACTTCAGGAAGTCCCCGGCGTCGTACCAGCCCCCCTCCACGTCGACGGGCCCGCCCGACCCGGTCAGCTCCCCGGTCAGTGTCCCGTCGTCGTCGAAGTCCGGGGTCTCGTAGATCGTCGCCGCCCGGTCCGCCAGATGCGCCGGCTGCCGCTGGAACGGCCCGCTGACCTGGTCGGCGCCGTCGCGGTGCGCCTGGAAATATCCGACGGCGTCCCGGACCAGCGGATCGAAGAGCGAGTTCCCGACCCGGAAGGGTACGGACTCAGCGCGCACGCCGCCCTCGACGCGGATCTTGTACGTGCCCGGCCGGGTCAGCGCGCTCAGGTCCACCGGGCGTACGTCGGGGAACCGGTCGTTCCAGCCGGCGCGACGGGCACCGATCGTCGCGTCCAGCACCTTGTCGCCGGAGGCGTCGATCACCGTCGCCCGTGCCCCTGCGGCGTCGCGCGGGGCCATCAGGACGGCGATCTTCTGCTCGCCGGGGGCGTAGCCGATCTGGTCCACCCGGATGAACGCGTCCGCCTCCGGGTGGCTGGAGCCGCATGAGCCGACTGGCAGGAGCACCACGATCAGCGGCAGCACGAGCAGGCGGCGGAGCCGGGTTCCCAAGAGCATCACGACGATGCATTCTTGTCGCTGCCGAACTCCGCGAGACGGACATTTTGTACGGGCCGCTCGCCGTTGTGTTGCGCACAATTTAGTTGTGTGCAATTTAGTTGTGCACAACTAAATTGCACACGACCTAACGGTGGGTGACTTGAGCGGCGCCGAAGCTCGTCGAGGTGATTCTGCTGTCATCCCGGCGGCGCAGGATCTGCACCTCGGTGGTCGCCCCGGTGCCGGTCATCGGCAGAACGCGCACCGAGGAGGGCGCGACCGCGGACACACTCGCCGGCGCGATGGTCACCCCGAGCCCGGCCGCGACCAGATGCGTCACCGTGGTCCAGCTGCTGGCGTCCTGCACGATCCGCGGGATGTAGCCGGCCTCCAGGCACGGGCGGAGGTTGCTCTGGTACGCCCGCTCCCCGGCGGCCCGCGGGAAGAACACGAACGGGTCGTCCCGCAGGATCCCGGCATCGATCGCCTGGTCACCGGCGTGCGGGTGGTCGGCCGGCAGGATGGCGACGAAGGACTCGGTGGCGAACGCGGTGGCCACCAGATCGTCGTGCGGGTCCGCGTCCCGGACCACCCCGAGATCAACCTCGCCGGTCAGCAACCGGTCGATGACCTGCGCCGTCACGTCAGCCCCCACGAGATCCCCCTGGCGCCGTACGCCCGAGCCAGCGTCTTCATGAAGATGGCCCTCTGATCTTCACGGCCGGCACCGCGTGATCAGGCCCGGGCGCGTTCGACCAGTGACGCCGTGAAATCCGCCGCCGGCATCGGCCGCGCGAACAGATACCCTTGCGCGACCGAGCACCCGAGCAACTGCAGCTCCGCGACCTGAGCCGTCGTCTCGATCCCCTCGGCGACGGTGCTGAGCCCGAGCACCTGAGCCAGCCGGATCACCGCCTCGGCCACACCGGCACCACGCGTCGTGCCGTCGAGCTTCGCCACGAAGCTGCGGTCGATCTTGAGGACGTCGACCGGGAGCTGGGTGAGCAGGTGGAGCGAGCTGTAGCCCGTACCGAAATCGTCGACCGCGACCCGGATGCCGTGCCGGCGCAGGGCCTCCAGGGCCGGGATCGCGACCTCCTCGTCCACGATCGCGGACTCGGTGATCTCCAGGACCAGCGCCTCGGCGGGCAGCCCGGTGCGGTGCAGGACGGTGATCACGTCGCCGAGGAACGAGTGTTCCTGCAGCTGGCGGGCCGAGACGTTGACGCTCGCGTAGAGGTCGCCGGCGCCGGACATCCGCCACTGCTGCACCTGGCGGCACGCCTCTTCCAGGACCCAGCGGCCGATGCCGGTGATCGCGCCGGTGCGTTCGGCGATCGGGACGAACTCGGCCGGGGAGATCGGGCCGAGGACCGGGTGCTCCCAGCGCAGCAACGCCTCGACGGCGACCGGGTTGCCGGTGCTCAGATCGACCAGCGGCTGGTACGCGAGCCCGAACTGCCCGTCGCCGGCCGCCGTCACCAGCGCGTCGGCGAGTGCGGCGTCCCGGTCGCGCCGGTCGGTCATCTCCGGGTGGAACATGCGCCAGCCGTGCGTTCCGGCGCGCTTCGACTCGTACATGGCGACGTCGGCCCGGTGCTGGAGTTGTTTGGCCGTGTCGCCGGGCCGGGACAGCGCCATGCCGATGCTGCAGCGGATCGTGAGCCATTCGCCGCCGATCTCCAGCGGGGTGCCGGCGAGGGTCGCGAGCACCCGCTCGGCGACGGCGACGGCCTCGCCCTCGTTCGTGACCCCGCTCAGCAGCACCACGAACTCGTCGCCGCCGACCCGGGCGGCCACATCACCGCGGCGCACCGTCGTGTTCAGCTGCCGGGCGAACTCGACCAGCACCCGGTCCCCGGCGTCGTGCCCGAGCCGGTCGTTGACCTGTTTGAAGCCGTCGAGGTCGAGCAGCATCAGCGCTGCCGGATCTCGGCGCTGCTCGGCGCGGTCCAGGGCCTGGCGCATGCCGGTGAGGTTCGCGAGGCGGGTGAGGGTGTCGGTGACGTTGATGCGGCGGCTGTCCCTCAACGAGATCAGCTGGCGTACGGCGAGCGCGGTGGTCATCGCCGTCTGACCGATCGTCAGTCCGCCCCAGAGCAGGAACGCGTGCTCGCGGATGGTGACGACGACCAGGAGCGCGTTGCCGAAGCCGACCGCCACGTACGGCAGCCGCGTCGACCAGGCCGGCATGCGCGCGGTGCCGGGCAGATCGTCGTCGGTCGCGGCGGAACACTGCTGCATGGCGGCCACGGTCATGATCAGCGAGGCGATGACCAGGCTGGCGGACGCGAGCGGGGAGTGCTCGGCCGCCTGACCCTGCACGCGCAGCGCCGAGAACACGGTGTCGGCGACGGCGTAGAGCAGGATCCCGGCCAGCAGCACGATCAGCGGCCGGTTCAGGCGGGCCACCGCGCCCCGCAGCAGCACGGCGCTGACCGCCACGAGCAGCAGCAGGGTGCCCAGCGGATAACCGACGTCGAACAGCCAGCGCAGGTCGGGTTCGGTGCGCACCGAACGGGCCAGCACGAAATACCAGACCAGGATGAATCCGCTGCTCAGTACGGTGACGACCTCGGCGATGAAGGCGAGACGCTCGCGAGCGTCGAGGCGCTGCGCCGAGACCGACAGCGCGGCCCCGGTCAGGCTCAGGAACATGCTCAGCCCGCACAGAACCGCGACCCAGAACCACGGCTCCCGGCCCGTCAGCTCGTTGACGGCGAAGCTGATCGTACTGGCCAGCGAGAGACCGCGGCCGGCGGCCGCCAGCAGCCAGGTGGTCCGGGTGGCGGTCCGGCGGGCAGCCCTGATGCTGTACGCCAGCCCGAGCGCATCGAGCGCCAGCAGCGACACCCCGAGCACGGCGGTACGCGCTGCCGGGCTGGTCAGCGCCACGCCCTGCCCGAGCACGGTGAGAGTGATGAGCCCCAGCGCGCTGCGGGGCAGCCGTCCGAGCATCGACCCGTCCTCCGCCGTAGTGGTTTTCCACGCGTCTCATCGGTCGGCAGCGGCCCGTCTCACAGCCGTCGTGACTGTTGCACCCGATCTGCAACCGTCGTGGCGGCGCCGTATTTTGGACGCCATGACTGTTCTGCCCATCCGGCTCGTCGGCGATCCGGTGCTGCGCGAGGCCGCCGTCCCCGTCTCCGACTTCGACGCCGAGCTGCGCAAGCTCGTCGACGACCTCAGCGAGACCCTGATCTCCACCGGCGGCGCCGGGCTGGCCGCCCCGCAGCTCGGCGTCGGCCTGCGGGTCTTCGCGCTGAACCCGAAGATCAGCGACGGCGAGTTCGACCACCTCGTCAACCCGGTCCTCGAGTTCCCCGACGAGGAGGATCAGGACGGCCCCGAGGGCTGCCTCTCCATCCCGGGCATCTACCTCGACACCCGCCGCCGGATGAACGTCGTCGCCAAGGGCTACACCAAGCACGGCGACCCGATCCAGCTCGTCGGCGAGGGCCTGCTGTCCCGCTGCGTGCAGCACGAGACCGATCACCTCGACGGTGTGCTCTTCATCGACCGCCAGCGCCCCGAGCAGCGCGACCAGCTGCTCGCCACGATCCGCGCGGCGGCCTGGGCCGAGGGCCTGCCGATGCCGGAGGTCCGCACCAGCCCCCACTGATCACCCGCGTCCGCGCCGCACCACCGGGACCCCGGAGCTCACGTGATGACGCCTCCCAGGGCGTGCCGGGGCCTTCAGCCGGCGACGATCGGCTGACCGTTCGGCCCCCGGTCGACCGGCCCATCCTGACCGATCGGACCACGGCGACCGACCCGATTGGACGGTCGCGGTATCCATCGAGTATCGTTGTCCCTACGCCGTTGCGAGTTCTTCCCCCGTGGAATTCGCAGCGGCGCTTTAATTTCCCCCGCCTCCCGTGATTTCCCCGTCTCCCGTGATCCCCTCGCCGCCCGTGTTTCCGTCCAGGCCCGGTGCGCGGTCGTCACGCCACTCGGCTGCCACGGCGAGCAGGACCTCCTCGAGATGGGCGAGCGGGTCGGCCGGCGCCGACCGGAAATACTCGTCGTACCAGACCCGGAACGCCCCCACGGTCGCCACGACCCGCAGCCGCAGCCGCCAGTCCACCTCGCGCGGCCCCGGGCCCCGGGCCGCCACCAGCGCGGCGATCTCGCTCTCCTGATCGGGGCGCATCCCGACGCTGGTCGCCCGCAGATGCTGCGACCCCTGGACCACGAACCGCAGCCCGGCCAGCCAGTCGTGGTGATCGATCGCGAACCGGCCCAGCTCCAGCATCGCGAGCCGCAGCACCTCGGTGTCCGACGGCCCGCCCGGCGCCGCCGCCAGGTAGTCGATCACCAACCGGCCCATCAACCGCACCGGCTCGGCGACCACGTCCTCCTTACTGGCGAAATACCGATGGAACGTACGCGGTGCGATGTCCGCCGCCGCACAGATGTCCGTGACCGTCACGTGGTCGTACCCACGCTCGACGAACAGCCGCCACGCGGCAGCCACCGTCGACGCGCGGGCCTCCTCGCGCTTGCGGTCCCTCAACGTAGTGATGAGCGCGCTCCCTCTCGCTGTCCCGGCCGGTTGTGACGCCGCTCTCAGAATCGCCGTGCGGCCATCTCCCTGCAACATACAAGTGGCACTGTCTGCCTCGTGGCACATCCTGCCACTTCCGCGTCCCGATGTTGGAGCCTCCACATGTCCCGAGCCGCCGAACTCGCCGCCCCGGCCGCGGCCCCCGTACCGGCGAAGGGGTCCTGGTCCGGCCGGCAGATCGCCGTCGTGCTGGTGATCGGTCTCGCCGCGCTGATGGTCTCACTCACCCAGTCGCTGCTCATCCCGGTCATGTCCGAACTCGGCGTCGAGCTCGACGCCTCCGCCGACGGCATCGCCTGGATCTTCACCTCGACCCTGCTCGTCGGTGCCGTCGCCGTCCCGACCTTCGGGCGCCTCGGTGACCTCTACGGCACCCGCAAGATGCTGCTCGTCGCCCTCGGCGCGCTGATCGCGGGCTCACTCATCTGCGCCGTCTCCACCAACCTGCCGATGATGATCGCCGGCCGCGCGGTCGTCGGCCTGTCCGCCGCGACCATCCCGCTCGCCATCAGCCTCGTCGGCGTGATCCTGCCCCGCGAGCATTCCCGCTCGGGCATCGCCCTGATCAGCGCCATGCTCGGCGTCGGCGGCGCCCTCGGCCTCCCGCTCGCCGGCCTCGTCGCCCAGTACGCCGACTACCACGTGCTGTTCTGGATCTGCGTCGTCGGCGGCATCCTGGTCGTCCCCGCGATCCTGCGCATGGTTCCCGAGCCGGAGCGCACCGCCAAGGGCACGATGGACATCCCCGGGACCCTGCTGCTGGCCGCCGCGATGCTGTCCCTGCTGCTCCCGCTCGCCCAGGGCGAATCCTGGGGCTGGACCGACCCGCTGACCGTCGGCCTGCTGGTCCTCGCCGTGGTCCTGCTCGCCGCGTTCGTCCTGCTGGAACTGCGCCTCAAGTCCCCGCTGGTCGACGTGCGGACCAGCGCCCGGCCGTCGGTCCTGCTGACCAACCTGGCATCGCTCTGCGTCGGCTTCGCCCTCTTCGCCACCCTGATCGGCACGGCCTCCTACGTCCAGGCCCCGGCCGCGACGGGGTACGGCTTCGGCTCGTCCATCCTGGTCGGCGGGCTCTGCATGCTCCCCGGCGGCCTGATGATGCTGCTGCTCTCCCCGGTCTCGGCCAAACTCAAGCCCCGCACCGCCCTCACCGTCGGGGCCCTGATCATCGCCGCCGGCTTCGGCACCCGCATCGTCCTCACGGACCACCTCTGGCAGGTCATCCTCGGCGCCACCATCGCCGGAGCCGGCACCGGCATCGCGTACGCCGCCATGCCCGGTCTGATCATGCACGCCACCCCCCGCTCCGAGCTGGCCGCCGCCAACGGCCTGAACACCCTCTTCCGCAGCGTCGGCAGCTCCCTCGCCAGCGCCATCGGAGGCGCCATCCTGGCCGCCCAGACCATCGCCCTGGCCGGCCACGCCCTCCCGTCCCTCACCGCCTACCGCACCCTGTTCGCCATCTGTGCCGGCGCGGCGGTTCTGGCCGCAGCCCTCGCCACGGTCATCCCACGCTCCTCCACCACCGCGGACGCCGCCCTCACCGACTGACAACGCCCTCCTCCTCTTTTGCCGGTCGTGCCGCGAAAGAGGAGGAGTGTGTCGTTACCGGCCAGGGGTGTCCGAGCCGACACAGATGCGAAAGCCGTACTCCTTGGCCTCGCTACGGTATTCGGCCTCGATGTCGGACGCACTGCTCAGGAATTGCTCACCGGTCACCGCCTGACCGACCTTGAAGGCGCCGGCCGATTGCAGGAAGACGTCGTTCGCCCGGGTCCGTTGCGCGAAGAGGTCAGTCAGCAGGTCCTTGTCCGCGGGCGGGCGGCTCAGGGCGGCGAGGGTGTCCAGCAGCCTCTGGTTGCCGGTGGTGATCGTGGTGAGCCAGGCGCCGAAGTCTCCGGGCTCCTGGGACCGGTCCGGCATGGCTGTGGAGACGTCGCTGCGATGGTCCGCGCACGCCTTCTCGGCCTTCGCGAGGAAGGTCGCCTTCGAGGTGCCGCGGCTCGGGACCGGGCTGGGATCCCCGCTCGGCGTCACCTCCGGCGTCACCTCCGCTGTCGCCTCCGCCGTCCGGGAAGCCGACTGATTTCCCGGGTTCCCGGAATTGGATTCGCTTTTCTCGTTATCAATGGCGAATCCCACCGCGGCGGTTGCGACGACTATCAGGGCGAGTGCCATGACGACCCGCCTCGCCCCGCCTCGTTCCGGCCTGGCCCAGCCGGGCCGGTCGAGCCAATTCGCCAGCACTCCGCCGACGACGGTGATGGCCGCCCCGGCCAGCACCAGAATGATCAGTATGGGCATCACGGATACATGGTGCCAGCCGATATCGATCATTATCGGTGCGGCATGCGATCAATTTCCTAATTCTATTGAACGGTGATCCTTCTGATCCTTTCACCGGTTGCGAACGTACGAGTTGTCACGCCGGCAGCGACTGCATTCATCAACCGACAGAAAGGACGGAACGCGATGCTCGATCTTCTTCTGGAGTTCCTCTTCGACGAGGTCGGAGAGCTGGTGGGCGATGCCGTGAGCAGCGTCGTGGAGGCGGTCGCCGAGGCATTCGGTGACTCCGTGGCGGACGCCGGATCGGCCGTGACAGCCATGGACCTGCCGATCGACGGGCCCGTCGAACCGCCGCTGGACACACCCGCGGAGGGCGGCGGCATGATGGCCGCCATGGACGGCGGCATCTCACCGGACCGGTTCGACCCGGCGCCCGTGATGGGGGCTTTCCGGCCCTGACGAAACACCCGGCGACCGGCGCGGCAATGCTGACCGCACCGGTCGCCAATGGGGAGGGTGACCGGTGTCGACGTCGGTGGGCGTCTGGTCGGGTGGGCCAACCTCATGCACCATCAGCGGAATGTGACCACCGCTGCCTTCCCTGTCGCTGACGGGATGGGCGGGTTTCCGCGGAACGCTCCGTACGACCGGATCGTCGGATGGTGCACGCCACCGGAGTTGCCGCGGGCCCGGATCGAGCAGCTGGCCGTGGGCGGACTCGACCTGCTCGTGGAGCCCGCGCACACCGAGGTCTGCCGGCATGCCCCGCTGGACCGGCGATCGTGGACAGCGGGGTGTTCGGCGCTCGGGGATCCGCAGCTCAGCACCGCTTCCCTGCGTGACGGGACGCGCGCCGCCGGGCACGGCACGACGACGTCGGCCGCGATGGCCGGGAGCGACGGGGTGATCGTCGCCGACGGGCCGGGCCCGCCGTCACTCAGCGTCCTGCGAGGGCGGTTGCGGGACTGGGAGCGGGCCGGGCGATCCGGTGCCGACGGATATCGGGGCGTTTGGGGGGCTGCGGCTGCGGCTGTTCCGGCGATGAGGGTGGGGGGCTCGTGGGGTCGTGACGGTGGGTCACTAGCCTGGGTCCGCTGATGGGGCGGGATGGGACACCGGATTCGGGGTCGGGGTCCACCGTGTCGTGTCGGTAACCGGGACATGTGTTTGGTCTATGGTGAATTGGTATATCTACGGTCGCCGATGGGCGTTCCGGGCGGGGACCCTGTGGACCGGGGTGGTGCCGTGCGGGGCGTGGCGGGGCGGCGGCATCGGAGGAGACGATGAGCGACAGCGAGCCGGCCGACGACATGGCCCTGCTCGTCGGCAAGGCCCTCGGCGGTGATCATGCTGCCTGGAATCGGATCGTGGACCGCTACAGCGGCCGGGTCTGGGCCATCTGCCGGGTCCACAACCTGGGCCAGGCGGACGCGGCGGACGTCTTCCAGCAGACGTGGCTGCGTGCGCTGGAGAATCTCGCCGCGCTGCGCGACCCCGACCGGTTCGGTGCCTGGCTGGGCACGACCTGCCGGAACGAGGCCCGGGCGACGCTGCGGCGCGGCCGGCGTACGCAACCCGTGGACGACACCTGGCTGCTCGACCGGGAGGCCGGGCCGGACGGGGACCCGGAGCGGCCGGTGCTGACGGCGGCCCGGGACTCCGAGCTGTGGGGGGCCTTCTCCCAGCTGGGTACGCGCTGCCAGCAGGTGCTGCGGGTACTCGTGGTCGACGCGGAGGACCGCCGCCCGTCGTACGAGCTGGCCGCCACCGCGCTGGACATGCCGATCGGCAGCCTCGGGCCGACGCGCAAGCGGTGCCTGAATCAACTGCGCCGATTCCTGACAGAAGGTATCGACGGCGAAACTCGGGAATCGTGACAGTGACGAGCGCGCCACGCAACGCGTTTTCCCCCCGCCCCGAGGAGACACCGTGACCGAACCCATCGAGCCCGACGAGCTGTCGCCGGAGGACGGGCTGCTGCTGGCCCGGCTGGAGGCGATGTTCATCGAGGCGGACCCGGCCCCGGACGGGGCCGTGGCGCTCGCGAAGGCGAGTTTCATCCTGCGGTCCCTCGACGCGGAGCTCGCGGCGCTGGTGGAGGATTCGGAGAGCGAGTCGGCCGAGCCCGCGGGCAGCCGGGCGATGGCGGTGCGCGGGCCCGGTGCGGCACCCCAGCCGCGTCAGCTCACGTTCCAGGTCGTCGACGCGCGCGGCCGCGACGAGGTGGTCATCGCGGTGCAGGTGGAGGCCGTCGGCACCCGGCGCCGGCTCACCGGCCATCTCGCCCCCCAGGGCCCGGCAACCATCGAGGTACGCCAGACCGCCGGCGCCCAGGCCCGCAGCGTCGACGCCGACGGCCGCGGCCTGTTCATCATCGACGACGTCCTGCCCGGCCCGATGAGCCTCACCCTGCGCCGCGCCGGATCCCCCGCCGTCGCCACCCAGTGGACCCTCGTCTGACAGATCACCGACACTGCGCCTCTTCGCCGTGACGGACCCAGGTCCCTGCGGCGAAGAGGGCCAGGTCATCCCAAGGCGCGGTCGTGCAGGTTGGTTCAGGCGCGGTCGTGCAGGTTGGTTCAGGCGCGGTCGTGCAGGGTGATCTGGTAGCCGTCGGGGTCAGCGAACGTGAACGTGCGCCCGAACGGGCCGTCGATCGGTGCGGAGACGATGGGGTGACCGTCGGCGGCGAGAGCGTCGTGAATGGCCTGGACGTCGGTGGCATGGAGCCAGATCGCCGCGCCGATGCCGGGCTGGGCGACGGCGGCGAGGTCGGTGCCGGGAACGATGTCGCGGAGTGCGAACGCGATCGGCTTCGTCTCGAAGACCACGGCGTGCGGCGGCCCGGCCGGCGAGCGGACGAGGCCGAGATACTGCTCGTAGAACGCCTGCGAGGTGGCGAGGTCGCGGGCCTGCAGGGAGATGAAGTCGGGGCCGGTGACCGGCATGTGAGGCTCCTTCGCATGTGTCAGTTAACTGACACGGAGCTTATGTCAGAATGCTGACATGAGTCAAGACAGCACCGGCGTCGACCTGGAGACGTCACTGGGCTACCTGCTGAAAGAGGCGTCGAGCGCCCTGCGCGCGGCCATGGAGGAGGCACTGCGCCCGTTCGGGATGAACGTGACGCGCTACGCCTGCCTCGAGCTGCTGGCGCAACGGCCGGGCCTGTCGAACTCCGAGCTCGCGCGGGGCGCGTTCGTGACCCGGCAGTCGATGAACGTGCTGCTCCAGGCCCTGGAGCGGGAGGGCTACGTCACCCGGCCCGCGGAGGCCCCCGTCGGGAAAATTCTCCCCACGCGTCTCACTCCGCTGGGCCGGCAGAGCCTGGAGAAGGCCACGGCGGCGGTCCGGTCCGTCGAGGTCAGGATGCTGGCCGGCATGACCGGCCCCGAGCAGTCAGAAGCATTCCGGCTCCTGCAGAGCATGATCCGATCCCTGCGCGACACCGCCTGACCGCGACGCCGGTCCAGAGCGACGCCGGACAGAGCGACGCCGGACAGGGAAAGGCCCGGGACCGCGTGGTGGTCCCGGGCCGGTGTTCGTTGTGCGGGGTAAGGGTCAGAGCGGCGTGCCGGGGAGCAGGTGCACCGCGGTGCCCAGCTCCGGAACACCCGGGCGGCCGGTGACCAGCTGGTCGAAGGCTGCCTTCGGGGTCAGGGTGGCGTTCTCGCCGCAGAGGGCCGCGACCGCCGCGCTGATCTGGGGTGCGGTGAACGAGGTGCCGCTCCAGGTGGCCCACGGGTCCTGGCCGAAGGTGACGTCGTCGCCGATGTGGTCCTCCGGCGGGAGTTTGCCCTCGACGAAGGTGGAGACGATGCCGACGCCGACCGTGGAGCAGTGGACCCAGGAGCCGTGGTTGGAGAAGTTGGCCGGGGTGAGGTCGCTGTTGAGCGCGCCGACGGCCTTGACGCCCGGGAACGCCGCCGGGTAGAGCGGCAGGTCCTTGCCGTCGTTGCCGGCGCTCGCCACGATCAGGACCTGCGGGTGCTCCGCGGCGATGTGGGCGACCGCCTCCTGCATGGCCAGCGGCGGGACGCCGTCGACGGCGGGGGCGCCGAAGGAGGCGTTGATGATGAGGCGTCCGCCGTTGGCGTCCTCCGCGGCTTTGATCATCATGTCGGCCGCGGCCTCGTCGGTGCCGAGGCCGTCGGTGCTGGTGAAGCGGTAGACCACGACCTCGCAGTCGGGGGCGATCTGGCGCACGATGCCGGCCGCGAACGTGCCGTGGCCGGCGAACCAGTCGATGCGGTCGAGCGGGGCGAGGACGTTGACCGGGTCGGTGCCCTCGCGGACGACGCCGGTGTCCCAGCCGTCGCTGCGGGCCTCCGCGGTGATGCCCGTGTCGATCACCGCGACCCGCACCGGGGCCCCCGCGCCCTGGGCGGCGAACGGTGCCGGGGCGACGGTGCTGCCCGGGTACGAATTCCCCTTGATCACGTAGCCGAGCGGGACGATCGAGTTGACGTTCGCCATGATTTTCTTCTCGTCGCGCAGGCGCTTGGCGTCGGCGCGCAGCTCGGTGACGTTCTTGCGGCCCTCGCTGCGCAGGACGCGGGTGCGCCGGCGGGGGCTGCGGTCGGCCCGGTCGGCCGGCGCATATCCGGGGAGCAGTCCGTCGAGCTCATCGGGCCCGGCGTCGACGACGAGCTCGTTGGCCACGGCGAGGACCGCGCGGGTGCCGCTGCGTGGCACGAAGTGCAGGAACGGCGTGGCGTGGTCGGCCGGGGCGGCGAGCTGGCGCCGCTGGATCCGCTCGACGAAGACCTCCTGGGCGACCCGGGCGTCGTCGTCGGCGTTGGGCGTCGTCAGCGAGGTCACCTGCTTGCGGACGGCTTCCTTGTCGTGCGCGAGCTGTTCGGCTGTACGCCGGTCCGGCAGTGGCCAGCGGGACGCAACGGTCATGGATTCTTCTCCCTTGTCGTCGGTAGTCTGACGGCGGCTTTATCCCTCACGTCATCCGGGGCGGTGGACCATGGGGGCCGGCGGAACGGAAGACGGTCGGTTGTGGATCTGAGTTCTGTAGTGGATCTGAGTGAACGGGCTGACGCCGCCTACAACAGAGTCGTGCTCGATCCGGTCAGATACGCCGGAGAGGCAGAAGAACTCGTGGCGTCCGCCACCTCGGCCGGTGACAGCGAGGCTCTGGTGGTGAGCCTGCGTGCCCTGGCCTGGGTGCGGCACGTCAATCTCGACAACGAGGGCGCCCGGAAACTTCTGAGCCGAGGGGTACGCCTCGCCGCTCACTGCGGCCTCGACCGGCGCCTCGGCGACCTGCTGATGACCCGCTCGATGGCGCTGCAGGAGCTGGGCCGCTACGAGGCGGCCGCCCGTGACCTGCACCGCGCGGAACCCCTCGTGGATCACGCGGAGCTACCCGACCTGCGGTTCCAGCTCGCCGTCCTCGATCACAACCGGGGCCGCATCCAGGCCGCCGCCGACGCGTACGAGCAGCTGCTGCAGGATCCGGCCTGCCCGCCGTTCGTCTGGGTGAAGGCGGCCAACAACCTGGCCAACGTGCAGACGCTGCTGGGCCGCCCGCAGGAGGCGCTCGGCTACCTGGAGCGCGCCGCCGAGCTGGCCGCGGGCCTGGGCACCCGGCTGCCGGCCGTGATCGCGAACGGGCGGGCCTGGTCGAGCTACCACGCCGGCCGGCTCGCCGAGAGCGTGCGCCTGTTCGAGGAGGCCGGGCGGCTGCACGCGGCGGCGGGGCTGCCGCTGGGCGAGCACCACGTGGAGTACGCCGACGTGCTGCGCGATCTGCGGTTGCTCGACGAGGCGATGGCCGCGGCACGCTCCGCGAGTGTCGAGTTCGAACGCCACGGCGCCCGGCTGATGGCCGCCGAGGCCCGGTTGCGATGTGCCCGGCTCGCGCTGGAGCTGGGTGACCCGGCGACCGCCCTGGCCGACGCGCAGACCGCGGCCCGCGACTTCCGCCGTCAGCGCCGCCCCGCCTGGGCCGCCCGGGCGCGCGTGGCGGAGGCGGAGGCGCAGGCCGCCCTGGAGGGTGACTCGACGCCGGTGCTGCACAGGCTGCGGCGGGCCGCGGCCACGCTGCAACGGCTCGGCCTGCGCGAGGAGGCCGCGTACGCGCACCTGGCCGCCGGTCGCGCCGCCATCGCCCTGAACCGCCCGGACTTCGCGCGGCGCGAGCTCTCCGCGGTCGGTGACCTCGCGGACGGCCAGTCCCTGCTGGTACGCCTGCGCGGGCACCTCGCCCGGGCCCTGCTCGCGGACGCCGAGGATTCCGGCGACGTGCTGCGGGACTGCGTACGGGGCCTGCGTGAACTGGCCCGGCACCGCGCCGCCCTCCCGTCGCTGGAACTGCGGGTCCTCGCCTCCGGGCACGGTGCCGAGCTGGGCGAGCTGGGCCTGCGCACCCTGCTGCCGAACGGCTCGGCCGGCCGGATCTTCGAGTGGCTCGAACGCACCCGCGCCGCCGCCCTGCTGCGCGTGCACCCCCCGGCGACCGGCGTCGACGAGGACGTCGTCGCGCTGCGCAGCGTCGAGCAGGAGCTCCGCGACGCCCGGCTGGCCCGCGGCGAGGAACCGGCCGGGTTGCTGGCCCGGCAGAGCGCGCTGGAGGCCCGCATCCGGCGCCGCTCCTGGACCGGGGACGAGGGTGTCGGCGGTGAGGCCGCCTCCCCGACGAGCCTGGCCGGGTTGCGGCGCGCCCTGGACGGTCAATGGCTCATCGAGTACGCCGTGATCGGCGACCGGGCACTGGCGGTCGTGGTCGAACCCCGCCGGACCCGCGTCGTCGAGCTCGGCCCGGTGGCTCCGATGAACCAGGAGGTCGCCGCGGCGGAGTTCGGGCTGCGCCGGCTGCTCAGCGGCACCCGGTTCGGGGCCGCGGCCCGTGCGGCGACCCAGGAGGCGATCGACGCGCTGGCCCGGCTGCTGGTCGCCCCGGCCGGCGTACCCGCCGATGTCCCGCTCGTCGTGGTGCCGTCGACGCACCTGCTCGGCGTACCGTGGTCGGCTCTGCATCCGGCCCCCGTGTCGGTGTCGCCTTCCGCGGGTCTCTGGGCACACGCTCGCCGGATCCTGCCGGCCGGGGGAGCGCGCGGGGTGGCCGTCATCGGCGGCCCCGACCTGGACGGCGCGGGAGCCGAGGTCAAGGCGGTCGCCGCCGAGCACGACCGGGCCCGCGCCCTGCTCCCGCCGCAGAGCACGGCCGCCGCGACGGTCGCCCTGGTGAAGGACGTGGAGCTGGCCCACTTCGCGTGCCACGGCCGGTTCCGCTCCGACAGCCCGCTGTTCTCCGCGCTGCAGCTCGCCGACGGCCCGCTCACGCTCTACGAGATGCTCGCGCACGGGATGGCCCCGCGCCGGCTGGTGCTGGCCTCCTGCCACTCCGGGGCGCAGCAGCCGTACGGCGGTAACGAGGTCCTCGGCTTCGCCAGCGCCATGATGTCGCACGGCAGCACCGGCATCGCCGCCGCCGACGTACCGATCCCCGACGGCGCCAGCACGGGCGCCATGACCGTCCTGCATCAGCGCCTCGCCCGCGGCGACACCATGCCGCAGGCCGTCCGGCACGCCCGCGCCGCGCTGGCCGAGGGCGGCGCGGAGGAGTACGTCGCGTGGTACGGGCTCACGGCGTACGGTCCGGGTTAGGAATTTTCTTGGTTGTCGCGGTGTCTGTTCCTGACGTGACTTCTGACATCGTCGCGTGCGCCTCGTGCGGGCAGCGCAACCGCGTGCGGGCGACCGCCGCCGGTAAACCCGTCTGCGGCAAGTGCCGGGCGGCCCTGCCGTGGATCGTCGACGCGGGCGACGACACGTTCGCCGAGGTGGCCGAGCAGTCCTCGACGCCCGTCCTGGTCGACTTCTGGGCACCGTGGTGCGGGCCGTGCCGCGCGGTCGGCCCGGCACTCGAACAGGTGGCCCGGGACCTCGCCGGACAGGTCAAGCTCGTCAAGGTCAACGTGGACCACGCCCCCCGGTTGTCGCAGCGCTTCGCCGTGCAGGCCGTGCCGACCCTGATGCTGATCAGGGACGGCCACGTCGCCGCCCGCCAGGTCGGCGCAGCACCGGCCGCGATGCTGCGCCGCTGGGTCGAGCAGGGCCTCGCCGCACCCACGGTCCACTAACCGTTAACCTATTATCCTAATAGGAAATGACCAGGTATCCTGAATCCATGACCGTCACCTCGGCCCACCCCAAACCGGCTACCGACGCAGCGTTCCGCCGGCAGCTGGAACGCGACGCCGTCTGGGAACGCATGATCTCCCCGGGCGCCCGGGTGCCGGACCTGCCGCTCCTCGAGGCGGACCTGGGCCCGATCTTCCTGCACCGCCTGCTCGACACCGGCCCCGTCGTCCTGATCTTCTTCGGTCACGCCGGCTCCCCGGGCAGTGCCGAGGCGCTCGCTGCGTACGACCGGGATCTGCGAGGCCTGGACGCCCACCTGGTCGCCGTCAGCCCGCAGCGCCCGGAACGCCTCGCCGAGCTCAAGCACCGCCTCGACCTGACGGGCCTGCTGGTCGCCGCGGACCCCCGGCACACCCTGATCGACGCGTTCAACCTCGGCTACAGCAGTCCCGAATCAGCCCCGGCCCTCGCGACCGGCCGCTCCACCCTGCCGTACCCGGCCGTCGTGGTGGTCGACCGCACGGCCACGGTCCGCTTCACCGACGTCAGCGCCGACCCCTCCGCCCGCATCGGCGCCGCCGCCATCATCGAGGCGGTCTCCGCCCTCTGAGGACGATCGGCCGGAGGGGTCAGCCGTCGAGGAAGCCCTCCAGGATCCGGGTGAACTGCGCCGGCTGCTCCTCGGCCACGTAATGGCCGCAATCGTCGAGGACCACCCCGGTGACGTCGTCGGCCGCCAGCCGCATCGTGCCGGCGGCCGACGCACCGGTGTAGAGCGCGCCGCCGACGGCGAGCACCGGTAGCGTCAGCCGGGTCTTCATGCGCTGCTCGTTCTGCGCGATCGTCTCGTCCAGCGCCCGGTAGTAGGCGAAGCTCGCCCGCAGCCCGCGGGGATCCGCGACGATCGCATCGACGTAGACGTCGACGGCGTACGCGGGGATCGCCTCCGGGGTGGCGGCCTTCTGGGTGAACTGGTAGCCGAAGAACAGCCGCTCCCGTCCCCGGACGAGGTCCTCGCCGAGGTGGTCGGCGAGCCGGTTGAAGCCGAAGTGCCAGAACCGCTGGCTGACCGCGGCCGGGCTGAAGAACTCTGGGGTCGGCGTGACGCCGGGGATGATGGCGTCGACGACGGCGAGCTTGCCCACCCGCTCCGGGTGATCGGCGGCGAGGGCGTACCCGGTCCACATGCCGATGTCGTGACCGACCACGTCGAACCGGTCGTGCCCGAGTGCGGCCATCAGCGCGACCAGATCAGCGGCCAGCGTGCCGGCGTCGTAACCGTCGTCGGGCTTGTCGGAGAGCCCGGCCCCACGCGAGTCGACGGCCACGACGGTGTGCTCGCGGGCGAGCGCGGGCATGACCTCCCGCCAGGCGTACCAGGTCTGCGGCCATCCGCCGATCAGCAGCACCGGCGGGCCGTCCCCGCCGGTCACCGCGTGCAGCCGCAGCCCGTCCACCTCCACGATCCGGCTGGTGAACACGTCGGTGAACCCCTCGGGCAACCGCAACGAACTCAGATATGTCATGCCGGCGACGATACCCATCTTTGAACGATCAGTACAAGATGTGTAGGCTGACGAGCATGGCGGGCCGCAAGCAATTCGACGTGGACGAGGCGCTACGACGCGCGATGCACGTGTTCTGGCGCTGGGGCTACTCGGAAGCCTCGATCGACCGCCTCACCGAGGGCACGGGCCTGGGCCGCGGCTCGCTCTACGGCACGTTCGGCGACAAGAGCACCCTCTTCCGCAAAAGCCTCGAACGGTACGCCCAGACCTACCACCCGCTGTACTACCAGGCCCTCACCGCCCCCCACCCGGACCCGGGCGCCGTCATATCCGACTACCTCCAGGTCACCCTGAACCGCATCGCCGACCCCACGGTCCCGGACGGCTGCCTGCTCACGGTCTCGGCAACGCAGTTCCCCGCCCTCGACGCGGAGGGTCAGACCATGGTCCGGACCATGATCGACGGCTTACGGGCGATGCTGACGCAGGCGTTCCTCGCGGCGGGTGCCGATGAGCAGCGGGCGGCAGAGCTCGCGCTGTGCACCCTGGCAACAAACAAATCCCTCGCGGTGCTGAGCCGCGCCGGCTTCTCCGCCGAGGATCTGGCAACCGTCGCCGCAGCCGCCGCCCGCATCCCCGGTAGGCCCTGACCGCCTCGTGGGGACGGGTGATCAGGGGTGCTTCATGATGTCGGGGTGAGCAACCTGACTATCCGGCCTTTGACCATCCGGGCCCGGCGGTCCGAGGACCTCGAGCTGTGTGTGCAAGCGTTGCGTGAGGTGCGCCTCGCGAGCGGTTATCCGATGAAGTGGCCGTCGGATCCCGTGGGGTGGCTGGACCATCCGCGGCTGGACCAGGCCTGGGTCGCCTATAGCTCACCCGGTGTGATCGACGGGCATGTCGCTGTGCAGAACGGCCGGGAGGTCACCCGGTTGTTCGTGGCGCCCGCGGCCCGGCGGATGAAGGTTGCCAGCGCGTTGCTGGACCACGTGAGTGTGTGGTCCGGCGGCCGGCTGATCCTCGACGTCGTCGACCGGCCGGACTCGTCCGCGGTCGCGTTCTACGAGGCCACCGGCTGGCGGTACACGCACATGACGACCGCCGGCTGGAACGGTCCGCGTGGGGAAACCGTCCGGCTGCGACACTACGTCCGATAGTCGTCTCACGGGCGGGCTTGGCGGGGGAGCAGGAAGGTCAGCGCGGCCAGGGCGACGGTGATGCCGAGTCCTGCCTGGAGGCTGCGTTCGAAGCCGGCGAGGTAGCCCGGCGCGGCGAAGAAGACCGTGCCGATGGCGGCGATGCCGGTCGCTGAGCCCAGCTGCTGCAGCGTGTTGAGGACGCCGGAGCCCGAGCCCACCTCGTCCTCGGTGAGGGCGGCGAGGACGAAGTCGAACAGCGGGGCGATCACGAGCCCGATGCCGAGGCCCCATACGAGCAGCGGCAGGGCGAGGTCCCAGCTGGTGACGGTCAGCTGCGTACGGGAGAGCACGACCAGCGTCAGGATCAGGCCCGCGGCCTGCAGGGCGTTGCCGAGCTGGAGGGTGTTGCGGCCGATCCGGGGGGCGAGGACCGCCGCTCCGATGATGGCGCCCACCGATGAGCCCAGGGCGAACGGGGTGGCGGTGAGGCCGGCGTGGATCGCGGAGAAGCCCCGGCCGAGCTGGAGGAACAGGGTCAGCGCGAGGCCTACGCCGAAGGTGGCGCCGAAGAAGGCCAGGGTGATCAGTACGCCGCCCGAGAATCCGCGGTGGGAGAAGACCGACGGCTGGACCAGGGGGTCGCGGCCGGTGCGCAGGCGCAGCCGGGTCCAGAGGACGAGGGCGCCGAGGGTGGCCAGGCCTCCCGCGATCAGGGCGTAGGTCCAGGCGGGCCAGCCCGCTTCCCGGCCCTGGATCAGGGGGTACGCGATGAGCAGGGCCGCCGCGCCGACCAGCAGGGTCCCGGTGATGTCGAGGCGTGGGGCGGACTCGGCTCGGGACTGCGGGAAGATGCGGGTGGCGCCGACCGCGGCGAGGATGCCGATCGGCAGGTTGATCAGGAAGATCATGCGCCAGCCGGTGCCGAAGAGGTCGGCGTCGACGAGGACGCCGCCGAGGACCGGGCCGAGGACGGCGGCGAGGCCGACCACGGGGCCGAAGATCGAGAAGGCCCTGCCCTGATCGCCGGGGCTGAACGCCTCCTGGAGCAGCCCGAGCCCCTGGGGGATCAGGAGTGCGGCGGCGACACCCTGCAGCAGCCGGCCCGTGATCAGGGTCGGGGTGTCGGGGGCGAGTGCGCACAGCGCTGAGCAGGCGACAAACGCCCAGGCGCCGACGGCGAACAGGGTGCGGCGGCCGAAACGGTCACCGAGGCGGGCCCCGGCGATGAGGAACGCGGCGAGGGTGAGGGCGTAGCCGCCGGTGATCCATTGCAGGGCCGCGGAGCCGGCGTGCAGGTCGCGGGCGATGCTCGGCGCGGCCACGTTGACGATGGTGCTGTCGAGCAGGTCCATGATCTCCGCGCACAGGATCAGGGCGAGGATCAGCCACGCTCGGGGGTGGGTCTGACGTGCGGTGTCGACGGACACGGAGCCTCCTGGTGACGTTTTGTTCAAGGGTGAATATTCACCCTTGAACAAAAATCGTCAACAGGGAATGACGTCGATCACGGGAGAGGGTCTACTCGCCGGCGAAGGTGTAACTGCCGGAACGGATACGCTCCAGGAGGGTGCGGGTGAACGTGAGCTCGCCGTCGAGACGACCCGCGGCCAGCTTGACGAACTCGACCGAGTGCGGCGGCTTGGTGACGCTGTCCAGGACGGTCTGCTTCTCGTCGAACTCGAACTGCCGCAGCTGGCTCTCCAGCCGGGAGACCCGCTCCTCGATGGCGGCCGTCACCTCGTCGCGCGTCAGGGCGACCAGGAAACAGAGCGCTGCCATGAAGGGCGCCGTACGGTACGGGCTGACCTCCCACAACGCGCTGCGCAGCAGGCTCGTGAACGCCGACTCGCCCTCGTCGGTGAGGCGGAATTTGGTGCTGTCCTTGTGACCCCGCCCGCTCGTCGCGACCTTGTCGGTGACCTCGGCGACGAACCCGTCCTTGACCAGCGCGCGCAGCGCCCCGTAGATCGAGCCGGGGTTCACGCTGGCCCACTCCTGCACGCCCCAGCTGGTCAGCTCGCGCATGATGGCGTACCCCGTCGCCGGTTGTTCCTGACGGGTGGCGCCCAGCACGAGGAGCCGGGTCGGGTCGACACTCATGAAGGACATCGTGTCATGGCCGCCGCGCCGCGAACGGTTGCCGGTCAGCGCAGCAGGACGGCGATCAGGTCTGTGCCCAGGGCCGCCGTCGCGGTGAGGTCGAGGCGGTGGCTGGTGTAGCGGCCGGTGCGGGTGCTGTGGAGCAGGCCTGCCGCGCGCAGGGTGGCCAGGTGGCGGGAGACCTCGGGGGCGGTGAGGCGCAGGGCCTCGGCGAGTTCGGTGGTCGTCCGGGGTGCGCGGGCGAGGCTCCGGCAGAGCTGGAGGCGTACGGGATGGGCGAACGCGTCGAGCCGGCGCCGGACCAGGCCCGGGGCGGCGGCCGGCGCCGGGGTGATCGGGTACTGCACCACGGGCTGCCAGCTGGGGGCGTACACGGCGAGCAGGTGAGGGTGACCGAAGACGGTCGGGACGAACGTCAGGCCGTGCGCCGCGGTGGTGCTGTCGTTCTGGAGTTTGTCCAGGGTGATCCGGGTGCCGTGCAGGGCCAGGGCCGGCGACATCGCGGCGAGGGCGGCGCTCAGGCCGTGCCGGGCGTGCAGGTCGGACTTGTGCCGGGCGTCGGCGGCGAGCGTGGTGCGGATGCCCTGCCAGGCCGCGTCGAAGAACTCGGTGGCGCAGTCCTCGAGGATGCGCCGGACGTGGGCGCGGGCACCGGACGGGTCGCTGAGCAGGCGGGCGGCGAACGCGGCCTGGCGCGGGCCCCGGGCCGCCATGAGCTCGACGAGCCGGTCGGGCGCGGGTGCCCCGAACGACAGGCGGGACGAGCCGCACGTCGTGACCAGCGCGGACGCGACGTACACCCCGTCGGGTAGTTGATCGATGCGGTCGAGCTCCGCCTCGAGGGTGGGCCGGGGGTCGGCCGGTAACAGGAAGTCGGCCCGCGACGAGCGCCACAGGAACTCGGCGTCCAGCAGGCGGTCGGCGAACGCCGCGCTCACCCGGGTCTGCGGCGCGCGGACGTGCAGCATCGCGGCGAGCTCGGCCAGCGGGGACGGCGCGATCGTGAGCCGTTGCGGTGCCAGCCCGGTGATGTCGATCGTCAACGCCATGTGCCGCATTGTCGCGCGCCCGGCTGTGCGCGGGCGAGCCGGTTGACGAAGATCCGCAACTGGCGCGGCGTACGCGGCAAGCGGGGGTCAGGGTTGCCGCCATGTCACTGCGTCGTTACTCGGCCGCGCTGCTCGTCGACGCCCTGGGCGCCGGTCTGCTGCGGCCGTTCCTGCTGCTCTACGGTCTCACCGTCGTCCATCTCAGCACCGCCGGGACCGGGCTGGCGCTCTCCGCGGGCCTGCTGCTCGGCCTGATCGCCGTCCCGCTGACCGGGCGCTGGATCGACTCCGGTGCCCGCGGATGGCCGGTCGCCGCGACGATGCTGATCCGCGCGGCCGGGATCGGGCTGCTGCTCCAGGCGTCCGGCCCGGTCGTGTTCGGCCTGGCCGCGCTGCTGCTCGGCGCGGGCGGTCAGGTCTTCCCGGCGGCGCACGCGGCGCTGGTCAGCTCGCTCGTGGACGGTCCCGCCGACCGGGCGCTCGCGGGTGCCCGCGCGTTGCGTAACGCCGGGCTCGGGGCGGGCGCGCTGATCGCCGCGGTCGCGGTCACCGGTGGCCCCGACGCGTTGCGGCTGCTCGCCGCGATCAATGCTGCTGGCTATCTGGTCGCGGCGGGCCTGGTGCTCTCGCTGCCGCAGCGCGGAATTCCCCGGCTCGTGCGGCCCGAGCCGGTCGAAGGGCCGGCCCTGGGACCACTGTTGATCGCCAATCTTGCGTACGCGTTGTGCTTCGGTGTTCTCGAAGTCGCCCTCCCCGCCCTGCTCGTCACCCGGATGCACGCCGCGCCGGCCTGGTCCGCGGCGGTGTTCGCGGGCAACACTGTGCTGGTGGTCGCGATCCAGACGCTCGTGGTGGTACGCCTCGCGGGGCACCCCCGGCGGCGGGTGCTGGCGGCTTCCGGGGTGGTGCTCGCGTGCTCGTACCTGGGATTCTGGGCCGCGGGGGAGTCCGGCGCGCTGGGGCCGGTGCTGGTGGCGGCGGTCGCGGTGCCGTACACGATCGGCGAGATCCTGTATGCGGGCAGCGGCACGGCTCTGGTCGCCGCCGCCGCGCCGGCGCATCTGCTGGGGCGGGCGTTGTCGCGCTGGCAGTTGTCGACCGGGCTGGCGTCGGCCGCGGCGCCTGCGGTGCTCACCTCGTTGCTCGCCGCCGGGCCGGCCGCGCTGTGGGGCGTGCTCACCGCGGGCACCCTCGGCGCGGCGGTCGCGGTCCGCCGCTGGGCCCCGGCAGTCTGAGCCGCTGGTCTGAAGCTCGCCGGCCCCGTCGGTGGCGGGGACACCGTCCGGGAACTGGCCGCGCGGTGTCGTCACATTCCGTCACCTCAGCCAGAACCTATGTGACAATTGCGGCTGCCCGGTCCAGGCCGGTCACCGGCATCTGAGCATCCGCCGGGTGGGCCGAATACAGAGCGACCGGCGGGTGTCCCAGCGTTGTGGTTGCGGGGCTCGGTGACCGCGCCGACGATGCCGTAGCCGCCGACGCCGGCCGCGCTTTCGTCGGCCGGCGGCTGCTGGTCGGTTGGGTCAAGCCTCGCCCGGGTGGAGCCGGGTGTTGAGGCGGGCGGCCTGGCGGGTGAGGTGGTCGCGTTCGGCGAGGTTGGGGGACTTGCGGGCGGCGTCGGCGTACAGCCGGGCCGCGGTCGCCGGGTCGCCGTCGCGTTCGTGCAGCCACGCGGCCACGGCGGTGTGCCGGGGCAAAGACTCGTCCAGCCCGGCGAGTGCCGCCAGGCCGGCGCGCGGGCCGTCCGCCTCGCCGACGGCGACCGCGCGGTTGAGCCGCACGATCGGGTTGTCGGTGAGCCGCGCGAGTTCGTCGTACCACTCGACGATCTGCACCCAGTCTGTCTCGGCGGCGGTGGGTGCGTCGGCGTGCAGGGCCGCGATGGCGGCCTGGGCCTGGAATTCGCCGAGCCGGTCCCGCGCGAGGGCCGCCTGCAGGATCTCGACGCCCTCGGCGATCGCCGTGGTGTCCCACCTGCTGCGGTCCTGCTCGGCGAGCGGCACCAGGCTGCCGTCCGGGGCTGTCCGGGCGGCGCGCCGGGCATTGTGCAGCAGCATCAGGGCGAGCAGGCCCGCGACCTCGGGGTGGTCGATCGCCGCCGCGAGCTGCCGGGTGAGCCGGACCGCCTCGGCAGCCAGGTCGACATCGCCGGAGTAGCCCTCGTTGAACACCAGGTAGAGCACCCGCAGCACGGTGGCGACATCGCCGGGCTGGTCGAACCGTACGCCGCTCACCGTGCGCTTGGCCCGGCTGATCCGCTGCGCCATGGAGGCCTCGGGCACGAGGTACGCCCCGGCGATCTGCCGCGTGGTGAGCCCGCCGACGGCGCGCAGCGTGAGCGCGACCGCGGAAGACGGGGTCAGCGACGGGTGGGCGCACAGGAAGTACAGCTGGAGCGTGTCGTCGACCCCGGAGGCGGGCCCGGGCTGCGGCTCCTCCTCGACGACGTCCTCGCGGCGGCGGCGGGCGGCATCCGCCCGGGCGATGTCGAGGAACCGGCGCCAGGCGACGGTGACCAGCCAGCCCTTCGGGTCCCGCGGCGGATCATCGGGCCAGCTGCGGACCGCTTCGATCAGCGCCTCCTGCACGGCGTCCTCGGCCGCCGCGAAGTCAGCTCCGCGGCGGACGAGGACGGCGAGAACCTCCGGGGTCAGCGTCCGGAGCAGGACCTCGTTCACTCCGTGATGGTGGGAGGCCCGGTCAGGAACGGGCGCACCTCGAGCCACTCGTGGATCGGCCGGCCACCGGCCCCGGGAGCGGCCGACAGCTCCCCGGCGAGCTCGATCGCCCGCTTCTCGCTGTCGACGTCGATGATCATCCAGCCCGCGATCAGGTCCTTCGTCTCGGCGAACGGCCCGTCGGTGACCGGCGGCCGGTCCTCACCGTCGTAGCGCACCCACATCCCGGTGGGAGCGAGGGCCTGCCCGTCGACCCACTCACCGGTCTTCTCCAGCTGAGCCGAGAAATCCCACATGTACTGCATGTGCGCCGAGACCTCCTCCGGCGTCCACTTGTCCATGGGCACGTCGTTGACCGGGGTCTTCGCGCCGCGGTAGTGCTTGAGCAGCAGATACTTGGCCATCGTGGTTCTCCTCGGTGCGACTGCGACCCATTGTGGCCGCGTTCGCACCGGGGACGGAGCCCGACACGGCTTCTCGACATCCCGGCCCGGAAAACTTCACAAACTTTTGGACACGGCTTCGCGTACGGCCGGAGCCACCTCGACCGCCCACCGCCCCAGGGTGACCGCGTCAGCAGTGCCCCCGACGGGCGTGAACAGCGTGAAACCCGCCGCGCCGTGCTCCAGCACCGCCCCGGTCAGCTCCTCGACCCACTGCGCCACCGAGCCCCCGAGCCACTTCCCGGTGTCCCGGTCGCGGGTGACGCCGAGGGGGAGGTCGGTGATCATGCCCTGCAGGTTGTAGATCGTCCGGATGTCGCGCGGGTCGCGTCCCGCTGCGGTCGCGGCGGCGTCGATGACCGGGCGTGAGCTGCGGAACCGGTCGCTGAGCCAGTCCGCGCCGTGCCCCGGGATCCAGCCGTCGGCGACCCGCCCGGTGACCGCCAGGGACTTCGCGCCGACCGAGCCCGTCCACACCGGAGGAGCGGCCACCGGCGCCGGCTCGATCCCGTCGACGCGGTAGTGCACGCCGTGGTGGGTTACCGGTCGGCCGGTCGCGCTCAGTTCGCGTACCAGGATGATCGCCTCCTCGAAGGCCTCCACCGCGGCACCGGGAGAGAGCCGCGGCACCCCCATCGCGGTGATCCGGTCCCAGATCCCGCCCGCACCGGCACCGAGAATGACCCGCCCGCCCGACAGCGCGGACAGCGAGGTGATCGTGCGGGCCAGCATCGCCGGCGGCCGCAACGGCACATTGGTGACATTGGCGAGACCCGAGATCCGCCGGGTCCGCCCCAGAACGAAACCGATCATCGCGTACGCGTCCAGCCGCCCGCCCAGATAGGGATGGTCGGAGATCGAGAAGTGATCGAGCCCATCGGCATCCGCCTGCTCGACGCTGCGCAGAATCCCGGGCACCTCGGCGATCTCATGCTGCGTCCCGAACCCGAAAACAACGCTCATGGTGTTCCCCTCCCGCAGGTAAGTTCGCACCACGAACTTTATTAGTTCGTACTGCGAACCGTAAAGTCCCCCGGCTCCGCAAAAACCATCGGCACCTCGTTCTCCTGAACCACCCGCCCCAGCAACGCACCCAGCGCTTCCCGCTCACCGGCATCCAGCCCGTTGGCGAGCTCGTCGATCCGCCGGCAGGTCTCGGGATAGAACACGTCAACGAGCTCCCGCCCTCCGGCGGTCAGCCCGACGTGGACGCCACGGGTGTCCTTCGGATTCGGCAGCCGCTCGACCAGGCCGTTCCGCTCGGTACGGTCGACGAGCCCGGTAAGACTCGACTTCGCCAACCCGAGCATCGCGTTCAACTCACCCATGCCGTACGGCTGCACCATCAGCACGCAGAGCAACTGCCCCTGCTGCGAGGTGATCCCATGCTCCCGCGCCGACCTCTCATACACCGCATTCACCAGGAACGCCGCCCGAACCAGCCCGGTCACCACCCCGACCGACCCACCCTGCTCACCCATTCCCGCAGCGTACTGCGCCTCGCTCTGCCCGCATCGTCCCTCAGAGCAGGCGGTCGTCCATGACCGGGCCTTCCGGCCCCGGGGTGAGCGCCGGAGCGGAAGTCAGCGCGTAGACGAGTTCACGCGAGTCGATGGGAGTGGTCGTCATGCCTCCGGGTGATCATCCACCGGCAGCTCCACCCTGATCCTGCGGCGGCGCAGGTCGACCTCGGCGATCGTCACCGTGAGCTCGGTGCCGATCGGGTAGGGGTCGGTTCCGCGGAGCATGGCGTGGACCTGCGGGGCGAGGCGGATGAAGGAGCCGAACGGGACGACCTTGGTGACAGGGGCGGTGAGGGTTTCGCCGACGCGGGTGGCGTACGGGAGGAAGGGGTCCGGTTGCAGGGCCTTGAGGGACACGGAGACCTGGGCGCGGCGGGTGTCGATGTCGAGGATCTTGCCGGTGACGCGCCGGCCCGGCTCGACGACCTCGGTGGTGCTGCTGATGTGGGACCAGGTGAGTTCGGGGACCTGGATGAAGCCGGTCTCGCTTTCTGCGGGCTCGCCGTCCAGAGCGAGGAAGACGCCGAAGTTGCGGACGCTGGTCACCGTGCCGCTGATGATCTGGCCGCGGCGCAGGCTCAGGAGGAAGGCGCGTACGGCGGGGTTCGCGCAGGCCCGGGCCGAGAGCATGATCGGGTCGAGGCTGATTGTCTCTGCTTCGAAGGTCTGACCGATGGTGGCTGTTCCGGCCGCGTCGAACATTTCGCTGTGCGGGATGCGGCCCGCGGGGCCGGGGCCGGGGCCGGGGCCGTCGAGTTGTACGAGGATGTTGCGGGGTTCGAAGCCGGTCACCGTGACCGTTACGGTTTCGCCGATGCGCACGGCTGTCAATCTAGTGTCCTGACAACGCCGTCGAAGCGGCCCGGCGGAGACTGCGAGAGCAGGGGCGGTGTTGCCTCGCCCTCACGGTTGCCGGGCAGCAGGTACTGATCGAACCGTCGACCCGGGCAGATGCCAGTCAGGTGCCGTGGCCGGTCGGCACTCAGGCGAAGGCGTCCAGGAGCGTGCTGATCTGCAACCGCAACGCAGGCGAGTGCGCGCCGGCGACAATGACGGAGACCACGTCTCCGCCGGCTGCCAGGCGGACGTCGAGCGTCTCGAAGATTCCGTCCATGGTGTACGAGTGCCAGCTGTCCTTGTCTTCCTCCTTGCTGTTGTCCATTGCCGAGGCCACCACCTCGCGGGCTGTGCCGATGGGGCGGTGCAAGGCGTACTCGGAGAGCAGGTCGAGGAAGGCGCCCAGGTGCGGTAGCTGGATTCGCCCGTCTATCTCGGTACCTTCCGGCCCCGGTAGCCCCGCCTCCTCTTCGGCGTCGTCGCGCGGCTGTAGGCCACCACTGACGGCGTGCTTGTCGTTGAATCCGAGACGCACGTCGGCCCAGAGGTCCAGATTGCGGATCGAGCGAGCGGGATCGTAGGCCGCGGTGGGCAACTGCGGGATGTGTTTCCGGCCCGTCTCGTCGAGGCGGTAAGGGACATCGAACGCGGACTGCCAGTGCTCGACGGCCGATGCGAACCGCTGTTCCGCCGCGGGACCGCTGAGGTCCAGATACCGGCCGATGTCCTCCCAGGAACTGCCGCGTTCCCGTTCGTAGATCACCGCACTGGTGATGAGCCGATCCGCATGGCTGGCCATCGCCGCCGCCTCACTGACACGGCCGCCGGCGCCGGAGAACTCGTCGTAGCGGGTGACCGCCAGCCCCGCCGCAGCATTGGACAGACCGCTGGCCCGGTCGGAGAGCACCAGACGGGCAAGAGCCCGGCGCGAGAACTGGGAGCGGTCATCGTCGTACGGCGTTCTGGCGATCATCGACGGAGCGTTGCACATCGACGCCGCGTTGACGATATTGCCGGCACCGAACCTGCGCGGCGGTGCTGGGATCAGGCTGTTGTCAGGGGGATGCTGAGGCGATGAACAGTGTCTACGAGGCCGCTGGCGGTGGCGAGGGCATGGTGCGGCTGGCGCGGGCGTGGCATGAGCGGGTGATGGCTGACGAGATGGTCAGTCATGCGTTCATGCACGGGTTTCGGGAGGATCATGCTGAGCGGTTGGCGGCGTACTGGGGTGAGGCGCTCGGGGGACCGGCCGGCTACACCGCTACGTACGGCGACGAGAGTCAGGTGGTCCGGTTGCACAGTGGCAACGGGTTGCATGACGAGATGAATGTGCGGGCGATCGCGTGTTTCGACGTAGCTCTTGATGATGTGGGCCTGGAAGATCCGGTCCGTGGGGTGCTGCATGACTACTTCGCATGGGCGACGGCGAACAGCATGTACCAGTTCCACGATGATGCCGGGGAGGTGCCGGAAGGCCTGGTCATGACGCGGTGGTCGTGGGAGGGGCGGGTGGGGTGAGACCCCCGATTTTGTTGCTGGTGGGGTGGTCCCGTAAAGTTCTCTTCAGCAGCAGGCGGACGTAGCGCAGCTGGTAGCGCATCACCTTGCCAAGGTGAGGGTCGCGAGTTCGAATCTCGTCGTCCGCTCCATGCAATCCCCCGAGGCGTAAGCCTCGGGGGATTTTTTGTGCCTACAGGGCGGCAACGACGTGACGCACCGCAACCAATCGGCAACCAAGACCGTCCCGGACAGCAACCCGGCGGGCCGAAATTAGGTGTCAGCGAGGCCAGTCAGCACCAGAAAGGCTCCCCAGATGCGCTTCAGAATCGGCTCCACCATCGCCGTCTTCGCCGCCGTGATCGGCCTCGCGGGCAGCGTCGCCGGCCCGATCTACGCGGCCTTCGCCGCCTAGGTCACCAACAACTCCACAAGCAGGGTCCCTTCCGTGCCCGGACGCGCTCCCGCGTCCGGGCACGGTGCTGCCCGGGGTGAACGGCGAAGAACACCAGTGCGGCGAAGAGAAAAGACAGCCGGGCCATAGACTCGACCCATCATGAATCTGACCGAACGCCTGCCCGGCACCCCCGAACCCGACGCCGTCTTCGACGCCTTCCAGACCTGGGTCGCCGAGCAGGGCCTGACGCTGTACCCGCATCAGGAGGAGGCGCTCATCGAGATCGCCACCGGGGCGAACGTCATCCTGAGCACCCCGACGGGCTCCGGGAAGAGCCTGGTGGCGACCGGCGCGCACTTCGCCGCGCTGGCCGACAAGCGGACGACCTTCTACACGGCGCCGATCAAGGCGCTGGTGTCGGAGAAGTTCTTCGCCCTCTGCGCGATCTTCGGCGCGCACAACGTGGGCATGCTGACCGGTGACGCGAACGTGAACGGTGACGCGCCGATCATCTGCTGCACCGCGGAGATCCTGGCGAACCTGGCGCTGCGCGAGGGCGCGGACGCGGATGTCGGCCAGGTAGTGATGGACGAGTTCCATTTCTACAGCGAGCCGGACCGCGGCTGGGCGTGGCAGGTGCCGCTGATCGAGTTGCCGCAGGCCCAGTTCATCCTGATGTCGGCGACGCTCGGCGACACCACCCGCTTCGTCGACGATCTCCAACGGCGCACGGGCCGCCCCACCGCGGTGGTCACGAACGCTGAGCGGCCGGTCCCGCTGCTCTTCTCGTACGCGAAGACGCCGCTGCACGAGACGATCGAGGAGCTCCTGACCACCCACCAGGCGCCCGTCTACATCGTCCATTTCACGCAGGCGTCGGCGCTGGAGCGCGCCCAGGCCCTGATGAGCATCAACATGGCGACCCGCGCCGAGAAGGACGCGATCGCGGCGGCCCTGGGCAACTTCCGGTTCACGGCCGGCTTCGGCAAGACGTTGTCGCGGCTGATCCGGCACGGCATCGGCGTCCACCACGCCGGCATGCTGCCCAAATACCGGCGCCTGGTGGAGACGCTCGCGCAGGCCGGGCTGCTCAAGGTCATCTGTGGCACGGACACGCTCGGCGTCGGCATCAACGTCCCGATCCGCACGGTGCTGTTCACGGGCCTGTCCAAGTACGACGGGGTGCGCACCCGGCTGCTCAAGGCTCGCGAGTTCCACCAGATCGCCGGGCGGGCGGGCCGCGCCGGCTACGACACGCTGGGCACGGTCATCGTGCAGGCCCCCGAGCACGTGATCGACAACGAGAAAGCCCTCGCCAAGGCCGGTGACGATCCCAAGAAGCGCCGCAAGGTGGTACGCAAGAAGCCGCCGGAGGGCTCCATCGGCTGGGGTGAGCCGACGTTCGAGCGCCTCGTCGCCGCCGAACCGGAACAGCTGACGTCGTCGTTCCAGGTGTCGCACGCGATGCTGCTCAACGTCATCGCCCGCGGCGGGAACCCGTTCGAGTCGATGCGGCACCTGCTGACCGACAACCACGAGGAGCCGGCCGCCCAGCGCAAGCACATCCGCCGCGCGCTGGCGATCGCCCGCGCGTTGCTCGCCGGTGGGGTCATCGAGAAGGCCGACGGCACGTACAAGCTCGTCAAGGATCTGCAGCTCGACTTCGCGCTCAACCAGGCGCTGTCACCGTTCGCGCTGGCGAGCCTGGAGCTGCTCGGCAAGGAGTCCCCGGACTACCCGCTCGACGTCGTGTCGATCATCGAGGCGACCCTCGAGGACCCGCGGCAGGTGCTGTCCGCCCAGCAGTTCAAGGCCAAGGGCGAGGCCGTCAACGCGATGAAGTCCGAGGGCATCGAGTACGACCAGCGCATGGAGCTGCTCGAACAGGTCACGTACCCGAAGCCGCTCGTGGAGTTGCTCGACGCCGCCTACGAGACCTACCGCCGCGGTCACCCGTGGGTCGCCGACTACGAGCTGAAGCCCAAGTCGGTGGTCCGCGACATGTACGAACGCGCGATGACGTTCACGGAGTACGTCTCGTTCTACGGGCTGTCCCGCTCCGAGGGCCTGGTCCTGCGCTACCTCGCCGACGCGTTCCGGGCGCTGCGCCAGACCGTCCCCGAGGACGCGCGGACAGAAGAGCTGACGGACCTGATCGAGTGGCTGGGCGAGCTGGTCCGCCAGGTCGACTCGAGCCTGCTCGACGAGTGGGAGCGGCTGCGGAACCCGGGCGCCGAGGTCGTCGAGATCTCCCCGCTCGACGACCGTCCGCCGGCGGTCACGCGCAACCTGCGGGCGTTCCGCGTACTCGTCCGCAATGCTCTTTTCCGCCGGGTGGAGCTCTTCGCCCTGCGCCGCCCGGACGAGCTCGCCGACCTCGACGCCGCGGAGTCCGGCTGGACCTCGGAGCGCTGGATCGAAGCCCTCGAGGAGTACTACGCCGAGTATCCCGTGGTCGGCACCGGCCCGGCGGCGCGCGGCCCGGCGTTCCTGCACATCGAGCAGGGCCCCCGCCAATGGAAGGTCCGCCAGGTCTTCGAGGACCCGGAGGGCGACCACGACTGGGGCATCGAGGCCGAGGTCGACCTGGAGGCCAGCGACGAGGCCGGCGCCGCCGTGATCCGCATCGTCGCCGTCGGCCCGCACTGATACCCGACGCTCAGAGGTCCGTGGACGCTGCCACGGACCTCTGAGCGAGGACGTCGTCGAGGCGGGCCGCCATCTTCGCCGGGTCGCCGGCCGGTCCGCCGAAGCCCTCGCCCTGCTCGTGCTCGCGGATATCGCCGCCGGGTAGCTGGTCTCGCCGGCGCGGCCCGGGATGTGATCGGCTTTTCCATGGGTACGCGATGATGGTGGCGTGCGGATCACGACGCTCGGCCCCCTGGCGGTGGACGGCCGCCCGGTGCGGGGCGAGCGGCTCGCCGCGGTGATCCGTGAGCTTGTCGACGCCCGCGGCCGTGCGGTGTCCGTCGGCGCGCTGGCCGGCGCGGTCTGGCAGGACACCCCGCCGGACGACACTCTGGGTGCGGTGCAGGCTCTGATCGGACGGGTACGCCGCCTGGGCATCCGGGTCCTCGCAGTGCCGGGCGGTTACCGCGCCCCGGCCGACGGGCTGGAGGTCGACGCCGTCAGGGCCCGTGAGCTCGTGGATCGGGGCAGGACAGCGCTGGCTTCGGGTGATGGGGTTCTCGCGCGGGATCGTGCTGAACAGGCGCGGGCGTACTTCCCGGAGGTGCCCGCTGCTGCCGGCGGCCGGCTCTTCGGTGACGTGGTGACCCTGCGGGCGGAGGCGGCGCTGGCCTGCGGCGGGCCGTTCGAGGAGGCGGATCTGCGGCGGCTGGTCGCGGGGGTTCCGCCGGACGAGCCGGCTGCGGCGCTGCTGGTGCGGGTGCTCGCCGCGCAGGGTCGCGACGCCGAGGCTCTCGAGCTGGTCGAACAGGTGCGCGGCGAGCTTGCCGACAGGTACGGGGCCGGCCCGTCGCCGGTGCTCGCCGAGGCGCACCTGGCTCTGCTGCGCGGGCAGCTGGCCGCCGCGCGTCCGCAGCGGACCGGGGGTCTGCCCGCATCGTGGCGGCGGGCGGTCACGCCGCTGGTGGGGCGGGACGAGGATCTCGCCGAGGTCAGCAGGGCGCTGCTGGAGGCTCCCCTGGTGAGCGTCGTCGCCACCGGCGGGGCGGGGAAGACCCGGCTGGCGGCGGAGATCGCCCGGTCCGCCGACGCTTCCCGGCGGGTACGCGTGGTCGAGCTGGCAGGAGTGCGCTCATCGGCCGAGGTCCTCCCCGCAGTACTGACAGCCCTGGCCGGAGCGGGCTTGGGTGGAGCGGGTCTGGGTGATGGCGTCGTGGGGGTGCGGGGCGGTGGCCGGGTCGTCAGTGCCGAGGAGCGGTTGCGGGTGGTCGGTGCGGAGCTCGACGGGCTGATCGTGCTGGACAACTGCGAGCACGTTCTGGACGCTGCGGCGACGGTGGTGGCTGAGCTGCTGGCTGTCGTGCCGCCCGATGTCAGTGTGCTTGTCACCAGCCGGGCGCCGCTGGGACTGGTCGGCGAGGTGGTGCACCGGTTGCCGGCGCTGACCGATGAGGAGGCGGTGGATCTGCTCGGAGCTCGCGTGCGGGCCGGGGGAGTGACGCCCGCCTGGGGCCGGGACCGGGCGATCGCGCTCTGTCATCGGCTGGACAATCTGCCGCTCGGCCTCGAGCTGGCTGCCGCGCGGTTGCGACACATGCCGATCGATGACGTCCTGGCCGGGCTCGGTGACCGGTTCGGGCTGCTCGACGACGCGCTGCGCGGGCTTCCCGAACGCCATGCCGGGTTGTGGGCGATGGTCGACTGGAGCCGTGACCTGCTCGGGCCCGCCGAGCAGACGCTGCTGGAACGCCTGTCGGTCATCCCGGCACCGTTCACCGCGGACCTCGCCGCCGCCGTGGCCGGTGGTGATGTCCGCCGGGGGCTGGCGGTTCTGGTGGAGCATTCGCTGCTCCTGCTGGAGGACGACCGCTACCGGATGCTCGAAACGGTCCGCGAGTACGCCGGTGCGCGCCTCGACGCGGGACCCGGGCGCGAGGCGGCCATGGATGGGCTGGTCGAGTGGGCCCGGCGCCGGGCGGTGACGCTGGCCGCGGGGTTCATCGGGCCGGGGCAGGTCGAGGCGTTGCGGGGGTGTGCGGAGGATCAGGACATCCTGGTCGCGGCGCTGCACCGGGCGCACGAGCGGGACGATGAACCGGCCGCCGTGGACGTCGCGGTGGCGTTGTTCGCGTTGTGGACGGTTCGGGGGCAGCATCCCGAGGCGAGTTCGTGGGCGCGGGTGCTGCTGCGGGTCGATGATCCGGCGGGGCGGCTGCGGTCGGCGATCCTGCGCGGGCGGGCGAGCGGGCGCCCCCTGCCGGACGCCGACCGGCTGGCGTGGCTGTGTGTGCTGATGGGGGTCAACGCGGGGAGCACCGGTCCGCTGCGGCTGACCGTGCTGGTGCGGCGGGCCCTGCGGATCCTGTTCGCGGAGCGGGGCGGGGAGGTCTCGCCGCGGCATGTCGCGCTGGCGGGGGCGCTGCCCGGGCTGGAGCAGGCGGATCCGGACACGAGCCTGGCGGACGCGGCGGCGCTGGTCGCGCACTCCGACCCGTACGTGCAGGGTATGGGGTATTTCATGCGGGCTGTTCTGCTGGAGAACGGGGACGCGGAGCTGGCCTACCGGCGGTTCGAGGCCGTCGGGGACCACTGGGGGATGGGGATGGCCGCCCATGCCGCGGGGCATGCGAGCGGTGCCGGTCCGCGTACCGATGAATGGCTTCGACGCAGTGAGCGGCACATGCAGCTGGTCGGTGCGGCGCAGGATGCCCGGGCCGCGCGGGTGTTGCTCGACACGCAGCTGGCCCTCGCCGGTGATGCGGAGGCGGAGGAGAGGCTGCTGGAGGCCGGCAGTGCCCAGGCTCACCTCGGGCTGGCGCAGCTGGCGTTCCAGCGCGGCGACCACGACGGCGCACTGGCCCACGCCGATGTTCTGCTCGAGGACGCCGAGTTCCGGGTCGCGGCCGCCGTCATCTGCCTGTGGATCGCCGAGGAGTCCCGGGCCGTCGACGCGTTGCGGCTGTCCCGCGCCGAGGTGGTCTCCGCGCACGACCGGGAGCTGCTCGGCGCGTGGGCCATGGGCGGCGCCGAGCTGGCCGCGTTCCGGGGCGACGCCGCGACCGCGGGTGAGCTGTGGGCGATGGGGACGCGGGTCGGCACGAACGTGAGCCGGTTCTTCCCGCAGGGGCACGAACGGCTCACCGCGATGCTGGGTGACCGGCGCGAGGCGCTGCTCGCCGAGGCCGCCGCGCTGACGGGGACGGTCGTCCACAGCAGGATCAACGCCCGCATGGACGAGCTGTTGTCAGTCCTCGAACGCCGCCACGTATGACGCCACGCACGTCTCCGGCGTCGCGAGGGAGGTCACGATGTGGCCGTCGATGCTCGCCGGTGGGTCGAGCGGGATCTGCAGGAGGCGGTCGGTGCGGGAAGCGTCGAGCTGCTCGGCCGGGACCAGCGTCCACGCGTCCGGGTCCTGGCTGACCTCGAACAGCACGTGGAGCAGGTCACCGGCCGGCGGGCGCGGCGGAGCCACGGGCAGGACGGCGAGGATCGCGTCGTGCAGCGGCGGGTCGGTGGCGGGCGCGGGGAGGCGCAGCCCGTGCGGGTCGAGGTCGTGCAGGCTGACCGTGGGTTTCCCGGCCAGGGGGTGACCGGGGGAGAGCACCACGTGCAGCGGCTCGGACCAGGCCCGCACCACCCGCGCCGCCGTCGAGGTGACCGCGCCACGGACCAGCGCCAGATCCAGCCCGCCGTCGCGGACGGCGTCGATGCGGGCGGTCACGGGAAGGTCGATCAGGGTCGGGTCGGCGGGGCGGTCGCTGTCGCGCAGCCGTTCCAGCGCCCGGGCGACGCGGGGCGTGACGCAGGTCGCGAGCCCGATCCGGAGCGTCGCGGCGCGTTCCCCTGCGACCACGCGCACCCGGGCCGCCGCTGCCAGGGTCTCCCTCGCCGCGGCGAGCACGCGCTCACCCGCGGGCGTGACCCGTACCCGGCGTGACGTGCGGTCGAGCAGGCGCACGCCCAGCTCACGCTCGAGCCGGGCGATCTGCTGGCTCACGGCGGGCTGCACGATGTTCAGCCGCTCCGCCGCACGGCCGAAGTGCAGCTCCTCGGCGACGGTCACGAAGTACTGCAGCGCTCTGAGTTCCACTGTTCGGATCTATCACATCATGTGATCGCTGCCGAAGCATTCTGCTCATTGTTGGCGCAGGTCACTGCCGCTGAGATGGATCCATGAGCACATCAACCCTCGCCATCATCGGCACCGGCATGGTCGGCGCCGGCGTGGCCCGTCGCGCTGTCGCCGCCGGCCTCGACGTCATCCTGAGCAACTCCCGCGGGCCGGAGACCCTGACCGGCCTGGTCACCGAGCTCGGTGATCAGGCACGCGCGGCCACGCCCGCTGAGGCGGCACGGGCAGCGGATCTGGTCGTGGCCGCCGTACCCCTCACGGCTCTGGAGAGGTTGCCCCGCGCGGAGCTGACGGGAAGGACGGTGATCGACCCGATGAACTACGCGGTGTATCCCGGGGCGCGGGTCGCGGAGCTCGACAGCAACGAGCTCACGTCCAGCGAGCTCGTGCAGCGGCACCTGGCCGGGGCCCGGGTGGTGAAGGCGTTCCACAACATCGGCCCGAAGCAGCTGCTGGAGCTGTTCCGCCCCGCCGGCGCCCCGGACCGGACGGCGCTGCCGCTGTCCGGCGACGACGCGGCCGCGAAGAAGGAGGTCACGGAGCTGCTGGACGTGCTCGGCTTCGACGCCGTGGACCTCGGCACGCTGGCGGAGAGCTGGCGCAGTGAACCCAACACGCCGCTGTACGCGCTGCCGTACGTCGGTGAGCCGCCGGCCGGGCTGGCGGTGCTGGATCTCGTGGCGTGGTTCCAGGGGGCTCCGGGCGTACCCGTGTCAGCGGTTCGCGTCGGTGAGCTGGCCGCCGCCGCGGTGCGCGGGCGGGCCGGTTTCCAGATGCAGTGAACCGCTGTTTCTCTGGGCGGGCACGGTGGGCAGGTTCAGGCCCGACGTCAGGGCGCGGCGCAGGCGGGGGCCGAACGGACGCTCGACGAAGCGGTACACGAGCCATGCCGGGACCAGCATGATCAGCACGGTCGCGGCGACGAGTACGGCCAGGTGGACCGGGAGGTGCTCCTGGCCGTGCCGGATCAGGATGTAGCCGATCCGCTGATGCAGCAGATAATAGGGAAACGTCAATGCCCCGGCGACCGTCAGCCACCGCCACGTGATCCGGTCGGTCTTTCCGAGCGCGATCAGCAGCAGAATCGCGTACCCGAGGGTGATGAGCAGGACCGCGGGCCAGAGCGGGACGTGCCAGCCGGGTTTGATCTGCACCCGGCTCGACAGGCTGTGCACATTCATCAGCCACGAGAAACCGACGATCCCCCACAGCAGCGGATTGGCGCCGAAACGGTGCATCAGATACATCGCGATGCCCGCCACGAAGCACGGCGCGAACTGCGGGACGGTCACCATCGTGAAGACCGTGCTGTTCACGGTGGTCGAGACGGCCGCGGCCACCATCCACACCCCACAGAAGATCACCGTACGCCGATAGCTGACCCCCTTCGCCACCACGAGCCCGAACAACAGGTAGAACCGCAGCTCCACCCACAGCGTCCAGTACACGTTGTCGACGTCCGGCACGTGCATCGGATACTGCAGCATCGTGAAGTTGACGGCGATGTCACTGAGCGAGAAATGGTCGTTGACGGGCACGTACCCGCCGAGCGGAAAAATGCTCGTCACCGCGAGGGTGATGACGATGCAGATCCAATAAGCGGGATACAGCCGTGACGCCCGCGACGCGAAGAAATGCCCGAGGCTGCGCCCCCAGCTGCTCATGCAGATCGCGAACCCGCTGATCATGAAGAACAGCTCCACACCGAGGAACCCGTAGACGGTCACCCGGCTCGCCTGCGGCAGGTAGTACGCCGGCGTGTGCACGCCGTCCACGGCCCAGAACGTCGTGTAGTGAAAGACGGCGACGGACAGCGCGGCCACCAGCCGCAGCCCGTCCAGCGCGGCAAGGCGAGGCTTCCGATCGGTGGTCACGGCGACCCATTCTCCCGCCCGCCGCCGATCCCCGCACCCCCGGCTACGCGTTCCTGTCGAACAGCTCCAGCAACGGCCGGATCACCTCCTCCCGCCGCTCGTCGTCAGCGGTGACCATCGCAGCCCGCAACTGTGCGTGCCCCGCACAGAACTGCGCCGGGTCGACCTCCCCGTCGATCTGACTGATCAGCCCCGAGGCCGCCATGGAGACCTCCCAGACCCCGGTTATCGCCAGCTCGACGAGCAGCCCCAGAATGCTGGCGCACCGCTTCCAGGACCACGGAGTCGCGCTCCTCATCCGCCGGGTCCCCTATGGTCAGAAACCCCGGACCGCACGCCGTCGGAGTCGCACCCGGCGAGGACGACGCTCATCCTCAGGCTCGGTCGCGCGCGAAACCGCACTCCTGGATCACGCGAATCGAGCCGGCGTTGTGAGCGGCGACTTGACCAAAGCCCGCCGCCGAGATCCCCGCCGCTCTGCCATCTACCGCCGGCTCAGGACTCCAGATGTTGCGCTGAACACCGGAATCCGACAACTTGATGCGGTGTCGCTCGTCAAGTCTCGGCAATCGTGTCTGACGGCCGACCATATTGTTTCGTCGCCGGACGCGATTGGCCCGCGCTTGACACCCGATGCTGCAGGAGATTGCGTCCAGGCGGGTTTCAGCGCAACTTCGTGCCCCGTGCCAGCGCCGCTCAGGGTTGGGCGGTGGAGGGCTCGGTCATGCCGGCTGTCTTCGGGGCGCAGGCGAGCCACACCCGGCCCGCCTCGGTCAGCCGCAGGGCGACCGTCCCGGCGCCCGGATGATCAAGAGAAACAGAGCCGATCATGTCGTACGCGGTATGCGCCGCCCCCGTCGCGACGATGCCCCACACCACACCGGCGCGCAATGCGTGCAACAGCGCCGCGTCCGTGTGAGGTTCGAGGTGCACCCGTGCCTCGGCCAGCGTCGTGCTGTCCGGTGCCGCGGCGATCACCCGGACGAGGTTGTTGAGGACGGCGGCGGCGTCGGGTGGGACGTCGGCGGTGGAATACGTGAGCCCGTGGATCGAGGGCAGAGCGAATCGCTGGTGCAGCACCTGGGTCGTCGCCGTCCAGGCCATGCTGGTGCCGTCGGTGAACGCGAGGCGGCTCTGGTGATCGTTGACGTCGTAACGAGCGATGCACATCCGGAACTCGTTGCGTGGGTGCGGCTCCGGCTGCTCCGGTGTGCCCCGGGCCGTCCTCTGGTTCTTCGTGACGACCCAGTTGCCGGGCCGGATGCCGCGGATCAGGCCCGCGCCCGGGCTGGTGCTGGTGAGTCTGCGCAGCTTGCGGTGCAGCCGTTCGAGGGCGATGCCGCCGCGGAGCCGGTGGATCAGCGCGGTGAGCGGACGCCACCACAGCGCGAGCATCGCCAGGCAGGTCAGCAGGCCCAGGTAACGCAGCGTCCCGTTGACCTCGTTGAGGGCCGCGGCGAGCAGGGCGTTGGGCACGAACAGCGCGGCGAACGCGAGCAGACCGCTGAATCCCCGCCGCTGCACCACGCCGGTAGGGGTCCAGGACACAATGCGCACGGAACCGAGCCGGCTCATCGCTGAATTCTATGGCCCCTCCCGCCCCTGATCGCCGGTCAGATCATGGACACCCCGGCGTGGTGGCAGGCGGTCCGCCGGCGGTTGTCGCCGGTCAGCGCGGGGTCACGGTCCTCGCAGAGCTTCCGGTCCGGGCCGGACAGCCCGGCGTAGAGGGGGCACCCTGCCGGGCGGCTGCCGGCGCTGAGTGGGTCACCGATGAGCAGAATCCGCTCCCGGTCGCGTTCCACTGCCAGGTCCGGGACCCGGAGCAGTGCCTTTGTGTACGGGTGCCGGGGCGTGCCGAACACAGCCTCGGCGTCCCCGATCTCGACGATCCGCCAGAGGTACATGGCGCTGGCTAGGTCGGCGATGGCGGGGCGCTGGCCTTCGGAGAGCTCGTACTGGAAGCGCTGGGCGTGCGCGGGACCTCGGGGATCCGCTCCCCGGCCATCGACACCCTGATCACCCGGGCCGCCGCCGAAACCGACCACGCCGAACAGCTCACCGAGTTCAACCAGATCGACGCCCAGCGCTGGCAGGAAGCACACTCCCGCACCCTCTTCCAGACCCCCAGATCCTCACGGTCCGCGACACCCTGGCCAACTTCGGCGCCGACGGCCTGCGAGCCGGCCGCCAGTACACCGAGGTTGGCTACCTGAAGCAACCCCGTCAGCAGCGGCCGGGGTGACCGCCCCGGCCGTTGCTGATCGGATCCGGGACAAGTCATTCCTGCGCGAGCGCGAACCACCGCCCGGGATCCACTTCCCGAAATACACCGACCTCAGCCAGCTCACCCCTTCTCGAGGCAACTCCCGAGCCGCCCGGACGGCAGTGAGAAGGCCGGCCACGTCTGCAATCGGCGCCAGGTCGTGGAACAGGCGTCCCCGGGTCTCCCGCAGGGCGTCAGCGAAATCGCCGAACCCGCAGCACGGCAGCATCCTCGTAGATCACACAACCGAGTATGCGAGGGCAACGGATCATCGCCGGATGCCGGCGGGATGCCTGCGGCTCCCGCCGGCGAGGTCGGGGCAGGTCAGGCGGCGAGGGCCGTGTCGGCTGTGGTGAGGGTGGTGGTGCGGTGGAGGGCCGGGTGGCGGGCTTCCCAGGCGGCGCGGACGGCGCGGGGGAGGTTCAGGTCGGGCCAGAGGCGGAGCAGGGTGGGGCCGTGGAGGTGGTCGCGGAGTTCGGTGATGCGGACTGCTTCGCGCAGGACGTTCTCGTACATCCAGAGCAGCATGGTGTGCTGGCTCAGGTCGAAGGCGCGTTGGGGGTTCCACCAGAGGCGCAGGGGGAGCTCGACCAGGCCGCTCGTGGGGCCGGTCAACTCGGCGAGGGTGCCGGCGACGAGCACGGCGCGGCCGGGTCGGGCCAGGTAGGGCCGGGTCGCACGGGGCCGGGCCGGACCCGACTGGCCCGCGTGCAGCTGGCCCGCGTGCGGTCGGGTGTCATGGGGCTGGGCCAGACGCGCGGCCGGGGCGTCGAGCTCCGGGTTGTCAAGCTCGCTGGTGAACACGGGTCTCAGAGTAACCGCCCGATCGCGCTGACTAAATAACACCTAGGTTCCTAGGATGGTTTACGGGCAGTGCGCCGGGTCGCACCAGGACAGAAGGACGGCTTCGCCGACGACACACGAACAGAATTCGGCTCAGATTTCCCGGCGGGCGGGGCGTTGGGTCAGACGGTGGTCAGGCGGGTGGTGACCACGAGGTTGTGCAGGGCGGTGACGGCAGCCGGGTCGGGGTGGGCCGGGAGGGGGGAGCTGTCGCGGGCGGCTTCGAGCTCGGTGCGCAGGCGGGTGACGTCCTCAAGGAATTGCGGGCGCAGGGTGGCGGGGAAGCCTGAGTGTTCGGCGGTGAGTTTCAGGGCGATGAGGTCTGCGACGTACGGCGGGGTGTCGAAGGTGCGGAGGTCTGACTGGACCGTGCCTGTTCGCATGAGGTGGAGGCCGGTGTGCAGGACGCGGAGGGTGTAGAGCGCCGGTTTGATCTCGTTGGTGGTGTCGAGGAGGCGGAGCTGGGTGGCGGCGAAGCCCAGGTAGTGGTGGGCGTGGTGGCGGGTGATGAGGCCGGGGGAGAGGTCGATCAGGGCTCGGTGGGTGTCCGAGGTGTGGATGACCAGGGGTGAGAGCAGCTGTTCGAGGACGTAGCCGTTGCGGCTGTTCAGGAGGCGGGCGAATTTGAGCAGGTCGTGGCTGACCACGTCGAGTTCGACGCCGTCGCGCCAGGTGTCGGACTGCAGGGTTTCGGGGCCGGTGTGCAGGCCGAGGACCTCGGTGGCGCTCAGGAGGTGGGTGGCGCGCAGGTCGAGGTCGGAGTCGTGGGAGGCGAAGCCGTAGAGGTGGGCGCCGCTGACCGTGACGAAGATGGTGGGGTAGGCGAGCTGGACGGCGGTGGAGGCCCAGGTGGGGACGGTCGCGGTCACGTCAGGTTCCTTTCGCGTACGCCGTGGAGCAGCTCGTTGACGCTGGTGCGGTCGGGTTCGGCGGGCAGGGTGGTGGTGCGGTGGGCCTCGTCGAGGTCGGCGAAGAGGTCGTCGGACCACGAGACCACGGACGGCCAGTCGGTTCCACCGGTTTTGACGGCGAGGAGGCGGTCGCGGTGTGCGCGGACGTCGAGCAGGACGTCGCCGGTGCGCAGGACGTGGGCGCCGGCCATGAGGAGGCGGAGCATGTGCATGGCTTGTTTGCCGTTGGTCTCGCCGGTGTGCTCGCGGCGGGCGGCGACGCGTTTGAGCTGGTCGCGGGCGTACGCGCCGTAGGTGTGGGCGAGGTGGCGGGAGAGGAAGGCTGTGCGTACGCGGAGCAGGGCTTGACCGTCGGTGGTGATCTGCTCGGTGAGGGGTGACCAGAGCACTTCGAGGACGGTGGGGTTGGCCTGCAGGGCGAGGGTGCAGAAGCGTTCGATCTCCCAGGTGAACTGTTCGTCCCGGGGGCCGTCGAGGTGGGTCGGTGGTTTGTCGAGCTGCCAGAAGTCGCGGGTGGGTGCGGCGTACACGCCCCGGCGGTCGTGGTCGGATGCGGGGCCTTCGAGGCCGTACGCACGTGAGCCGACCACGACCGCCAGGATCGTGTGAGCGGGAAAGTCGGGCACAGCGCGAGTTGTCAGAGAGCGGCGACGGTGGCGTCGATCTCGGAGAGCTCACTCTCGGACAGGCGCAGGGTTTCCAGGGCGAGGACGTTGTTCTCGAGCTGGGTGACGCTGCTGGCGCCGATGATGAGGCTGGTCATGCGGGGGTCGCGCAGGGCCCAGGCGAGCGACATCTGGGCGAGACTCTGGCCGCGGCGCTTGGCGAGGTCGTTGAGGGAGTGCAGGGCTTCGAGGGTCTTCGGGTCGAGGGCGTCCTCGTTGAGGAAGCGGCTGGTGCGGATGCGGGAGTCGTCGGGGATGCCGTTGAGGTAGCGGTCGGTGAGCAGGCCCTGCTTCAGGGGGCTGAACGCGATGCAGCCGGCGCCGGCTGCTTCGAGGGTGTCGAGCAGGGCGTCCTCCTCGGTCCAGCGGTCGAGGATCGAGTAGGACGGCTGGTGGATGAGCAGCGGGGTGCCGAGGTCCTTGAGGACCTGGGCGGCCTGGGAGGTCTGGGCGCTGCTGTAGTTGCTGAGGCCGACGTAGAGGGCCTTGCCGCTGCGGACGATGGCGTCGAGGGCGCCCATCGTCTCCTCGATCGGGGTGTCCGGGTCGGGGCGGTGGTGGTAGAAGATGTCGACGTAGTCGAGGCCGAGGCGGGCGAGGGACTGGTCGAGCGAGGAGATCAGGTACTTGCGGGAGCCGTGGTCGCCGTACGGTCCGGGCCACATGTCGTAGCCGGCCTTGCTGGAGATGACGAGTTCGTCGCGGTAGGCCTTGAGGTCGGTGGCGAGCAGCCGGCCGAAGTTGGTCTCGGCGCTGCCGTAGGGCGGGCCGTAGTTGTTGGCCAGGTCGAAGTGGGTGATGCCCAGGTCGAACGCGCGGCGCACGATGGCGCGCTGGGTGTCGAAGGGCTTGTTGTCGCCGAAGTTGTGCCAGAGGCCGAGGCTGAGGGCGGGGAGGTTCAGGCCGCTCTTGCCCGCTCGGCGGTACGTCATGGTGTCGTAGCGGTTCTCTGCCGCGGAGTAGGTCACACACCACAGCCTAGGGACATGCTGAGGAAACATGATCACTGGTAGGTTTTCCGGTAGCCGAACAGCCGCGCGGGAGAGATCGCCAGTTCGTATGGCGGCGCCGAAGGGGCAAATCCTCCCCGGAACCTCTCAGGCAAAAGGACCGCGCTGGCAGGCGACTCTGAAATCCCTTCCTGGGGTGACAGAGGGGGAGGTTGCCTTGTCGACCTTTCCCGGGAGCCGCCATGACGTTCGCTAATCGCCACATCGGTGCTGATGGGGATGCCCAGGCCCAGATGTTGAAGGCCATCGGGCAGGCTTCGCTCGAGACGCTGATGGATGCCGCGATCCCTGAGGTGATCCGCTGGCACGAGCGGCTCGAGCTGCCCGAGGCGGCCTCCGAGGAGGAGGCGATCGCGGAGCTGCGGGAGATCGCGGGTCGCAACACGGTCGCGACGTCGATGATCGGTCTGGGCTATTACGGCACGTTCACGCCTGCGGTGATCCGGCGGAACGTGCTGGAGAATCCGTCCTGGTACACGGCTTATACGCCGTATCAGCCGGAGATCAGCCAGGGCCGGCTCGAGGCGTTGCTGAACTTCCAGACGATGGTGACGGACCTCACGGGTCTGACGACGGCGAACGCGTCGATGCTGGACGAGGGCACGGCGGTCGCGGAGGCGATGACGCTCGCGCGGCGGTCGTCGAAGAGCAAGAGCCCGGTGTACGTCGTGGACGCGGACACGTTGCCGCAGACGTTGAGTGTGCTGCGGACCCGGGCGGAGCCGCTGGGTATCGAGTTGACGCTGGTCGACCTGGACGGTGACGTGGAGTTGCCGGCGGAGTTCTTCGGGTTGCACGTGCAGTATCCGGGTGCGTCGGGTGCGGTGCGGGATCATGCGGCGCTGGTGGAGGCGGCTCACGCGGTGGGTGCGCTGGTGACGGTGGCTGCTGATCTGCTGGCGTTGACGTTGCTGCGGACGCCGGGGGAGATCGGGGCGGACATCGCGGCGGGGACGACGCAGCGGTTCGGTGTGCCGCTCGGGTTCGGTGGCCCGCACGCGGGTTATCTGGCGGTGCGGGCCGGGCTGGAGCGGTCGCTGCCGGGTCGTCTGGTGGGTGTGTCGAAGGACGCGGACGGCGCGCCGGCCTATCGGCTGGCGTTGCAGACGCGGGAGCAGCACATCCGCCGGGAGAAGGCGACGTCGAACATCTGCACGGCGCAGGTGCTGCTCGCGGTGATGGCGAGCATGTACGCCGTTTATCATGGTCCGGCGGGGTTGCGGGCGATCGCGCAGCGGGCGCACAACATGGCGCGGGCGGTGCAGACGGGGCTGGCGTCGGCGGGTGTCGAGGTGACGAACACGGCGTTCTTCGACACGGTGACGGCGGTGGTGCCGGGCCGGGCTGCGGAGATCGTGGCGGCTGCCGAGGCGAGCGGGATCAACCTGCGGCTGGTGGATGCGGACCGGGTGTCGATCGCGGCGGACGAGACGACGACGCCGGCGCACGTGTCGGCGGTGCTGGCGGCGTTCGGGGCGGCTGACGCGCCGGAGGTTGTCGACGGGATCCCGCGTGAGCTGCTGCGCGCGACGGATTACCTGACGCACCCGGTGTTCCATTCGCATCACTCGGAGACGGCGATGCTGCGGTACCTGCGCAAGCTGTCGGACCGGGACTATGCCCTGGACCGGGGGATGATCCCGCTGGGGTCGTGCACGATGAAGCTGAACGCGACGACGGAGATGGAGCCGGTGTCGTGGGCGGAGTTCGCGAACATCCACCCGTACGCTCCGGCGTCGCAGACCCAGGGTTATGAGGCCCTGGTGTCGCAGTTGGAGGGGTGGCTGGCGCAGGTCACCGGGTATGACGCGGTGAGTGTGCAGCCGAACGCCGGGTCGCAGGGGGAGCTGGCGGGTCTGCTGGCGATCCGTGGCTATCACCGGGCGAACGGTGACACGCATCGCGAGGTGTGCCTGATCCCGTCGAGTGCGCACGGTACGAATGCCGCGAGTGCGGTGATGGCGGGTATGCGGGTCGTCGTGGTGGCATGTGACGACATGGGCAACGTCGACCTGGCGGATCTGGACGCGAAGATCGAGAAGCACCGGGACGCCCTGGCGGCGATCATGGTGACGTATCCGTCGACGCACGGGGTGTACGAGAAGGGCATCGCGGACCTGTGTGGCAAGGTCCACGACGCGGGTGGTCAGGTGTACGTCGACGGGGCGAACCTGAACGCGCTGGTCGGGTATGCCAAGCCGGGCAAGTTCGGGGCGGACGTGTCGCACCTGAACCTGCACAAGACGTTCTGCATCCCGCACGGTGGCGGCGGTCCGGGTGTCGGGCCGGTCGCGGTCCGGGCGCACCTGGCGGCGTTCCTGCCGGGTGACCCTTTGTCGCAGGCCGCGGATACGCACGCGGTGTCGGCGGCGGCGCACGGGTCGGCGGGGATTCTGCCGATCTCGTGGGCGTACCTGCGGATGATGGGCCCGGACGGCCTGGCGGCGGCGACTGCCGCGGCGGTGCTGACGGCGAACTACGTGGCGGCGCGGCTGCGGGACCACTTCCCGGTGCTGTACGCGGGTAACGAGGGTCTGGTCGCGCACGAGTGCATCCTGGATCTGCGGCCGATCACGAAGGCGACGGGCGTGAGCGTGGACGACGTGGCGAAGCGGCTGATCGACTACGGGTTCCACGCGCCGACGATGTCGTTCCCGGTGGCGGGCACCCTGATGGTGGAGCCGACCGAGAGCGAGGACCTCGCCGAGCTGGAAAGGTTCTGTGACGCGATGATCGCGATCAAGGGTGAGATCGACCGGGTCGCTGCGGGTGACTGGCCGGCGGACGACAACCCGCTGCACCACGCCCCGCACACGGCGTCGGCGGTGACGGCGGACGAGTGGGACCACGCGTACCCGCGGTCGCTCGCCGGTTTCCCGGCGGGTGTGGACCGGACGTCGAAGTACTGGCCGCCGGTGCGGCGCATCGACGGTGCGTACGGTGACCGGAACCTGGTCTGCTCGTGCCCGTCGCCGGAGGCGTTCGAGGACTGAGCCGCGGCGAAGGCCGCGGTGAGGGCCGGCCGGTTCGCGCCGGCCGGCCCTCGCACGGTTGTCGTGGTGGGCGCAGGGCTCGGCTGCTTCGGCGGAGCCGGGCGTTCGCCGCCTGGTGTCAGGGGCGTCGCTCTCGGCTTCGTCGCCGGGATGCCGGGACTAGCTGTGCCTTACAGGTGTGACGGTGTCGCTGTGCCGGTCCGGGCTCGGGCCGGGTGGGCTCGGGCCGGGGCGGGCTCGGGCGGCGTATGCGGGCCGTCGGCTGGGGGCCGCCGGCCTGAGCCGCCCGTTGCGCTGCCGGTCTCGCCGGCCGCTGCGAGCGCTGGCTTGCTGCGATGCGGGCACCGGCTCGCTGGAGGCACCGGCTCGCTGGGAGCATTGGGCCCGTTGTGAGCATCGGGCCTGCTGCGGGGCTCATGGCGCCGGGTGGTTGGCTGAGCCCGGTGAGCGGGTCCGTGCGGGTCTGTGCGATTGTGGCTGCTCCGGTGACCCTGGTCGGGCCGCTCGGAGGATGCCGGGTCGGCTGGTGGGTCAGGCGGCGAGGGCGTGGCGGGCCGGGCCGCGGTGCGGCTCGATGACGCTGCAGTCGGGCAGCAGCTCGCCGGTGTCCTCGAAGACGATGACTCCGTTGCAGAGCAGGCTCCATCCCTGTTCAGGGAAGGTGGCCACGATACGGGCCGCTTCGCGGTCCATGGCCTCGGCGTTAGGGCAGGTGTTTTGGTGCTGGCACATCGGGGGATCTCCGGTAAGGGGTTGTGTTGTGCTTCACATCAACGGGGCCGAACACTACTCCTTCCGAACGATTTCGGCTGGCGCGGGTGATGGGGCTCCGTTGACAGAATCCACTGTTCAGATGTTCCACGGTGGGCGCCGATACGACCACTTTCCGACACCCGCGCAAACAGGTCCACCGGGTTCTCCGGCCTCCTGCCTGCACCGTCACCGTCCGTCATCCAGGTTCGAGTGGTACCTGTCCGACGGTGGTGACCCCGCAGAGCTTGTGACAGCCTGGCTCGCGGGCAACGGACTGCCGGTGCGAAACCTCATCCGTTCGGCCATCCCATTCCACCCGATCGATGAAGACACGGTCTGCGGATCTGCACTCTACGTGTCTGCGGCCGCCGGTTCGGTGATGGCCGGTGGGATGCCCGGCGCGGTCACCCCCGTCCCGGGAATCCCGGACGTGGCTGCGGTTCTCTACGTCCACCACGACCAGGGTACCCACTCTGGGAGCGGTTCCACCCCGACGCCCAGCGCTCACCCTGAGTCAGCTCCGCCGCCGTGGGAGCTCGGTTCGTGGGTGCCCAGCTGGACCCGTCAGGAACATGCCAATGCTGTCGGCGCGGTCCGCGCCGCGATCGCGCGGGGCGACGTCTATCAGGTCAACGTCGTCGGTCACGCCAGCGCGCCGTACACCGGGGATCCGGTCGCGGCCCTACAGCGGGTGACCAGAATCCCCGGCGCCCGGTACGGCGGGATGATGGCGGGCGACAATTGGCATATCGCGACGGCGTCCCCGGAAACCCTTGTCGAGATCCGCGCCGGGCGGGTGATCACCCGCCCGATCAAAGGGACCCGCCCGGCGACCGTGAAAGGGCGCGCGGAACTGCTCGCGTCCGACAAGGAACGCGCCGAACACGTGATGATCGTCGACCTGTCCCGCAACGACCTGGCCCGGCTGCCGGGTGTCGGTCCGGTCCGCGTCGACGAGCTTTTCGGCGTACGCGAATGGTCCGGTCTCTGGCAGGCCGAGTCGCAGGTGTCCGCGCCGATCACCGGCACCCTGGACCTGTCCGCGTTGCTGCGGGCCCTGTGCCCGGGCGGCTCGGTGACGGGCGCACCCAAACTCGCAGCACTGAACGAGATCGCACACCTGGAACCGGTCGGCCGCGGCGTCAGCATGGGCGCCCTCGGCTGGGTCGGCACCGACCACGTCGACCTCGGCCTGACCATCCGCACGGTCGCCGCGACCGAGGGCCGGCTGCACCTGTGGGCCGGCGGTGGCATCACCATCGACAGTGACCCCTGGGCCGAGGTCGACGAAGCCGCCGCCAAAGCCGGCCCGTTGCGCGCGATCCTGGCCGGGCCGGGCGTCTGATCGCGGGCCGGTAGATTTGAGGGCATGACTGTGCGCCCCATCCGCCTGTACGGAGACCCCGTCCTGCGTACCCCGTCCGACGCGGTGACCGATTTCGACGCCGCCGTGCGGGAGCTCGTCGCCGACCTGGAGGACACCGTGCGGGTGCCCGGCCGGGCCGGGGTCGCCGCCCCGCAGATCGGCGTGGGCGTGCGCGCCTTCTCCTACAACGTCGACGGCGTGGTCGGGCACCTGATCAACCCGGTCCTCAGCGACTTCGACGGTGAGCAGGACGACGAGGAGGGCTGCCTGTCGCTGCCCGACCTGGGCTTCGCGACACCCCGCGCGATGTCCGTCACCGCGTCCGGCTTCGACCAGGACGGCAAACCGGTGACGATCCACGGGACGGGGCTGCTCGCCCGTGCGCTGCAGCACGAGACCGACCACCTCGACGGCCGCCTCTACATCGACACCCTCACCGGTGACACCCGGCGCCAGGCCCTGCGTGAGCTGCGCCGGCTGCCCCGTGCGAGCGCGTGACCGTCCCCGACACGACGAGGCTGGCCCGGGAGTCGCTGGCCGCGGGTGACCCGACGGGCTGGTTCGAGCAGCTGTACGCGCAAGCCGGCGCGGACATCCCCTGGGACGTCCCCCGGCCCAGCCGCTACCTCACCGCCTGGGCCGAGGACAACGCGGTGACCGGCCGGGGCCGCAGCGCCCTGGTCGTCGGGTGCGGGCTGGGCCGCGACGCCGAGTTCCTGGGCGGGCTCGGCTTCGCGGTGACCGCTTTCGACATCTCCGAGACGGCGGTACGCACCGCACGTGACCGCCACCCCGGATCGCCGGTCTACTACGTGGTCGCCGACCTGCTCGCGCCGCCCACCCGCTGGCGGGACGCGTTCGACCTGGTGGTGGAGAGCAACAACGTCCAGGCCCTGCCCCGCCCCACGCGCGACCGGGCGATCGCGAACGTCGCCCCGCTGGTCGCCCCGGGCGGCACCCTGCTCGTCCTGGCCGCCGCGGCGGTGGACGCGCGCCGCGAAGGACCGCCGTGGCCGCTCGAGCGTGACGAGATCGAAGCGTTCGGCACCGGCCTGACCACCGTCGGCATCGAGCACCTCACCGACAACCCCGGCGAGACCCTCCGTGCCCGGTGGTGCGCGGAGTTCCGCAAACAGTAACTATGATCGTCGTTGTGTTCTCCCCGTGTAAGTCCTAGCTGTCGAGCTGCGACACGCGGGTGGAGTCTGCCCTTTTCCGGGAGTCCTCCGCGTGTCTGTCGAGCCCCTGACAGAGCACTCAGCGACAGGACTTCCTCGTGGACAACTCCCTCCCGGCGCCCCTGTGGCGCCGGCGCAACTTTCAGCTGCTGATCGGCGGGCGGCTGGTCTCGCAGGTCGGTGACCAGCTTCAGTTCCTCGCCCTGCCCCTGCTCGTCGTGGCCCTCACCGGGTCCGCCACCCAGGCCGGCGTCCTGCTCGGCCTGCAGACCGTCCTCTACCTGGGCTTCGGGCTGGTCGCCGGTGCGCTGGCCGACCGCTGGGACCGCCGAACCACCATGATCTGGTGCGAGGTCGGCCGTGCCGCGCTGACCGCCTCCATCCCCGTCGCCGCGGCGTGCGGCGCGCTCGGCATGCCGCAGCTGTACGCCGTCGCGGTCCTCACCGGTGCCCTCAGCACCCTGTTCGGCGCGGCTAACAGCGCGGTGCTACCGAACATCGTCACCAACGACGAGCTGCCCCGCGCGCTGGGAACGATCGGCGTGCTGTCCAACACCCTGCGCATTGCCGGCGCCTCGGTGGCCGGCGTCGCCTACGCCGTGGGGCGGACGTTCCCGTTCGCGGTCAACGCCGCCTCGTTCCTGGTCTCGGCCGTCGCCCTGCGCGGCATCCGCGCCAACTTCCACCAAGAACGGGCCGACCTCCAGCAGGAACGGGCCGCGACCGGCGTGTCGCCGCGGGCTCTTGTGGCCGAGATCGGTCAGGGGCTGGGCTGGCTGTGGCGTACCCCGATGATCCGGACCCTCGCCCTGATCGATGCGGCGGACAGCCTGCGCTACGGCGCGGGCTACCTGCTGATCATCGTGCTGGCCCAGCGCCTGGACGCGAACCCCGCCCAGGTCGGGCTCGTGTTCACCGGCGCGGCGGTCGGGGCGCTGCTCGGCAGCGTGCTGGCACCGGTCCTCACCCGCCGGTATCGGCTGGGGAGGCTGTCGATCGCGATGCTGTGGGTCGAGGCGCTGGCGTTCCCGTTCTACGCGGTCGCGCCGGTGTGGTGGCTGCTGCTGGTCGTGGCGTTCGCGGAGTCGGTGGTGTCGCCGATCTACAACGTGGCCCTGGACTCCTACCGGCTCGCGGTCACCCCGGACGCGCTGCGGGGCAGGGTCACCAGCGCGATCGACACGCTGACCACCGGCGGCGCGGCGATCGGGACGATGGCGGGTGGTGCGTTGATCGCGCTGCTCGGTGCGCCAGCGCTGACCTATGTCCTGGCCGGCTGGCTCGTGCTGCTGGCTCTCACGGCGACCCTGAGCAGAACAGTCCGCAGGGCCGGAGCAACGACGTGATGTTCGGAGTCTTTGACTCGTTTACAGGGGGACCTGGCCACGGGGCACGAAGTTGCGCCGGAACCGGCTGTGCCGCAACCTTCTGCGGCGTCAGATGTCAAGCCTGGACCAATCACGTCTGGCCAGGAAACACATGTTCTTCCCGTCAGACGTGATCGGCCGGATTTGACGAGCAACACCGCAGAAAGTTCTCGCATCCCGCTGTCCAGTGCAACATTCAGCCTCGCGGCATGGACTGCAAAGTGGCGGCCTTCGTGACACCGACCAGCCGGGCGGCCCGCGGCCTGGTTCGTCGTCACGCAGGGCCGCAGCTCGCGCTCGTAGGCGGCGAACCCGGCCCGGTGGTCGCCGGCGCACCGGGCCAGCTCGCGGGCGAGGACGCGGGCGCCGATCAGCGCCTGCGACGCGCCCAGGCCGAACGCTCGCCGGAGGTCCGCGAACACCTAGCCACGGCGCAGCGCCGGGGCCGCGCGGGACTCGGCGGTTCCGTGCCCCTGGCGTTGCTGAACGGACTGAGGCTGCAGTGGCTCGTCGATCCCGGGCAAGCGCCGTCCGTCGAGGACGTCGAGGACGAGCTGGACCGGTCTAGACGACGATGAACTGCGGGGCGGGGTGGCGCAGGAAGTCGTGGTGGGAGATGTCCCAGCCGTAGGCGCCGGTGCGGGCGAACAGCAGCACGTCGCCGATCCGCAGGCGGTCCACGGGCTGGTCCCGGGCGAGGACGTCACGCGGGGTGCACAACTCGCCCACCGCGTCCACACGCACGTCCGACACTGCAGGACGGTCCCAGGGGTACGGCCACAGCTCCCGCGCCACGACCGTGAACGGATGGCTGTAACCCCACGCGGCGGGGAGCCGGAAGTGGTGCGTGCCGCCGCGCAGCACCGCGAACCACGTGCCGTGCGTACGTTTCAGATCGATGACCTCGGCGGCGTACCAGCCCGCGTCGGCGGCGAGGATCCGGCCCGGTTCCACGATCAGCGTCACCCCGGGCGGCACGGTGACCCCGGTCGACAGCGCGTCCAGGTCGATCGTCGCGTCGCTGAGGTAGTCGATGCCCAGGCCCCCGCCGGCGTTGACGATCTCCAGGTCGACGCCGTGGCGCGCCGCGGCCGTCACCGACCACGCGAGACAGTCGGCGAGAAACCGCGCGTGCGCCGGGCCGTCGGGGTTGTTCGACACGGCGTGCAGGTGGAACCCCGCGATGCGGACGTTGTCGTGGGGCAGGGCGAAGAACTCCGCGAGCGCTGCCTCGTCGACACCGAACGGGGTCGCCGTGCCCGTCATCGCGTGGGTGCCGCCGACGGACGCGGTCGCGCGGTTCACGCGTACACACGCTGTCACCACAACCCCCGCGGCCGCGGCCAGCCGATCGAGCCTGCGCAGCTCCTGGCCGCTCTCGATGTTGATCTGCGCGCCCGCCGTGATCGCCGCGGCCAGCTCGGCGTCGGTCTTCGCCGGGCCGCCGAACACGATCTGCCGGGCGCCGGCACCCACGGCCAGCTGCAACTCACCCCCGGACGCGACCTCCAGGCCGTCACACACCGAAGCGAGGGTGTGTACGACGTCCGGGTGCCCGTTCGCCTTGACCGCGTACAGCAGCGTCGTCCCGGCCGGTAACGCCGCCCGCACCCGCGCGGCCCGGTCCCGCAACGCCTGTAGGTCATAGACGTACGCGCAGACCGGCGACGGCAGGCCGGCGAGCGCGGCGGCGACGTTCTCAGGCGCGGGCATGCAGGGGATTCTCCACGGGCAGGTACTCGTCGCCGCCCCCGGCCAGCCGCATCCTGACCAGCGCCTTGTGCGGGACCAGCGGCGCGGTGAACGCCGCATGATCGGCGCGGGCGACCGCACCGGGCACGTCGTACACCTCGTCGACGACCGCGCGCACGATCCGCCACGCCGCGTCCTCGGCCAGGCCGTGGGACTCGCCGAGCCGGATGACGAGCTCCCCGAGGTGTGCCTGGAACCCGGTGTAGCCGATCTTCGCGCGCAGCACGTCCTCGTCGTCGGTGCCGACCACCGATCCCGGCCACAGCTCCAGGGCGCCGGCCGCGGCACCGAGGCGTCCCGGGTGCAGCCGCAGCCCCGCGAAGTCCCGCAGCGCCAGCCGGTGCGGGACACCACCGAGGAACGTCGGCAGGCAGTTCTGCAGGTGCGCCTCGAACGCCACCCCGCGCATCGTGAGCCGCAGCAACGGCGGCAGGACCAGCCGGGCGTACGCGTCCAGGAAAGCCCCCGCCGCCGCCGTGCCGTTGATGCGTCCCGTGCCCGCGGCGAACTCCGCGACCAGTTTCGCGGCCACGAACGGCAAAGCCCCACCCGGCACCGCGTGTTCCCCCGGGAGCAGCCGGCCGGTCAGCCCGTCGCGCAGGATCGCGGCCATGTCGCGCCCCGAACCCGCCGGGACGGCCGCGCCCGCCGTCTCGGCCATCAGCAGCAGCCGGTCCATCCCCGGATCGCCGGCGACCAGGCGGTGCAGCAGTGCCGACACGGCCGGGCCGTTACGGGTGCTGGCCACCGAGATGCTGCGCCGCGTCGAGGTCACCTGGATGTCGAGGGACACCTTCACGTAGCGGCGGCTGCCGTCCGCGGCGGCGGGCAGCAGCAGGGTCCGCAGCGCCGCCGTCGGCACCGCGTCGAGTTCCGCGTCGAGGATCCGCACGTCACCCGCGTCGATCAGGTCCCGGTAGCGGGTGCGCAGCACGGCGTCGCGCTGCCACGCGTGCACGGGCTGCAGGCGGAATCCGGGCGCCACCTCGGGCAGCTGCGGGTAGGCCTCCCGCAGGGCAGCGCCGACGTCGTCACCCAGGTGCGTGTCGTCGCGCACGGCGAGGAACCCGAGGCGGGTGTGCCCGGCCTCCAGGTCGTGGGCGAGCACGTCGGAGGTGTCCCAGCCCAGCCGCGTACGCCCGCAGGGGTGCAGGTTGTGCCCGGCCACCGCGAGCCGTTCCCCGGCAACGGCCTGCGCGTCCGGATCGGCGGCGGCTTTTTGCGGGGGCCGGGCCATGGCGATGGCGAGGTTGACGACAGCGTTGCGCAGCTCGGCGGCGAGCCCGGCGGCCCCGGGCAGCCCCGGCGGTATGAGCTCCGCCGGGTCGTCCGCGCCGGAATGGGCGTACTCCACGCGATGGAACGCGTGGAAGTGGTCCCCGGGCGCGGCGTCGACGAGTCGTTCCCGGACCAGAGCCCCCCGCAACCTGCGCCCCACCACGTCGGCGGCCTCCGGCAGTGCCGCCTCGTACGCCGCGGCCAGCCCCGGTGCGTGCACAGCCAGCGCCGCACCCGCATGGGCAGCGGACACAGCCAGCCTGCCGGTAGTCACGCTGCGCGTCATGAGGCTCCCATCGGATTGTCCACGTACGCCCACACGTCGTCGAGAGGATCGGCGGCGAGCCGCATCGCCGTGGTGGCCTTGACCGGCAGTGGTTCGGTGAGCAGCGCCGCGGCGTCGGGGGTGCCTGCGGCGGCGATCGCGTGGGCGGTCGTGGCCCACAGCTTCGCCGGGTCGGCGCCGCCGCGTTGAAGGACGGCGATGAGCTGACCGGTGACCGTGCCGAGCACCGCGGCGGCGAGCTTCGTGCGCAGCACCACCGGGTCGTCGCTGGGCAGGTCACCCTCCAGCGGCGGGGCTTCGACACCGGCGGCGGCCAGGCGGCGGGGGCTGACCCGTACCCCGCCGAAGTCGCGGTAGACGATCCGGACGGGGCGCCTGCCGGCAAGCACGACCAGGGTGTTCTGGCCGTGGGCCTCCAGCGCGACGCCCCGGTCCAGGACGGCCAGCAGCGGAGGGAGCAGCAGGTGGGTGAGGTCGTGCCACCACGCGTACGGGTCGGTGGCGGCGTGGTGCAGCAGGGGCCGGCCGTCGTACGGGTCGGGGGCGGCCAGCGCGGCGAGGGGCACGATCGTCTCGCCGGGTCGCAGCCGGGGGGCTTCGCGGCGCAGGTGGGCCAGGTGCCGGTCGGGGTGCCCGTCGACGATCACCGCCCCGGCGCCGGTCTCGGCGAGGATCTCCAGCGGCAGACCGGCGGTGAGGGTGCGCAGCAGCGCGGACAGCCGGGGGCCGTTGTGCACGGCGGCCGGTGACACGGTCCGCACGGCGGAGGTCATCTGGATGTCCACGGCGGTCTTGACGTGCCCGGCGCCGGTGTCGACGGTGCGCAGCGACATCAGCGGGCTCACCGGGCCGGTCTCGCCGTCGGGCCGCAGCCACGGGTGGGTGTCGCGGAGCCGGTCGGCCTGCCACGGGTGGGCGAGCAGCACCGGGGGCCCGCCGCCGTACCAGCGGTCCGCGGGGACGCGGAGCTTGCGCAGGCGCAGGGTGGGCCGGTGCTCCGGGGCGTAGCGCAGGACGTCGGCGACGGTCAGGCCGGTGCGGGTGCGGCAGCAGGGGTGCAGCGGGTGGCCGTCCGGCACGAGCTGTTCGAGGGTGGCCAGGTCCGGGGAGGTGTCCAGCAGCGGCCGGTCGCCGGGCGGGGGCGGGTCGGCGTAGGCGAGGGCGAGGTTCTCCACGGAGTTGGCGATCTCGTCGCGGAACCCCCGCGCCCAGCCGAGCCGGGTCACCAGCTCCGCGGGATCGGTGGTGCCCGACACGGTGAGGCCGGGTTCCGGCACGGCGAAGGGCAGTGCGGCCCGCGCCGGATACTCGAGGGTCACGCCGAGCGGTTCGCGTTCGACGGCCCCGAGCAGCCGGGACATGATCTCCGCGCGGGCCCGGGGCAGGGCCCGGTCGTAGGCGCCGGTGAGGTCCGGGCGCAGGGTCGTCAGCTCGGCGCGGGTCCGGGCGCCGTCGGCGGTGGGCACGCGCTCATTGTCCGTCCTGGAACACCCCTCTCCCCTAACGTCCTAGGATGGCTTAGGGGGTGTGCTGCGCACACCACGATCAACTACAAAAAGGAATTCGACGACCCCCACCATTTGCTTTTGGGCAGGTCAGAGGGCTGCGAAAAGGGGTCGGCAGCCAACCGCTGCCGACTCCTCGCCCGATGATCTCCGTGGCGGATGTCACGACACGACAGTGGACTCCTTCTCCGGGCTCAGGCCGAGCGCGGGCCGGTCCGGGCGCCGCGGGGGCGTACCGCCCAGGGTCTGCATCCAGGCCCACGTGTCGGCGACGGTCTCCCGGATCGGGCGTGGCTTCAGGCCGGCGGCGAGGGCCTTGCTGACGTCGCCCTGATGCAGGAAGCCGTAGTCGGCGCTGCTGGGGGCGAGCCAGATCGGCAGTTCGATCCACGCCTCGATGCCGGCGTCGAGGATCGTCTTCTCGTCGGTCCAGCGCAGGTCGGCGTGCCCGCCGGTGAGCTCGTTGCCGAGGTCGAGCAGTTCTCCCATGGTGGTGTGCCCGGGTGGGCTGACCACGTTGTACGCCCCGGTGCCGGTGGTGTCGAGGACGAAGTCGGCGAGGTCGCGGACGTCGATGAGTTGCAGGGGCAGGTCGTGCGGGCCGGGGGCGAGGGTGGGGCCGCCGCGTTCGAGGCGGGTGAGCCACCAGGGCAGCCGGCCGACGTCCTCGTGGGGGCCCAGGACCAGGCCGGCGCGGGCGTGCAGGACGGGGCCGGTGAAGTGTTCGTCGACGGCGAGTTCGGCGCCGCGTTTGTGGTGGGCGTAGTCGTCGCCGTCGCCGGTGACGGTGGGGGCGTCTTCGGTGGCGCCGGGGCCGGTGCCGTCGGCGTAGACGCTGCGGCTGGAGATGTAGGTGTAGCGCCCGGCGTGGCCGTTGAGTGCTGTGGCGGCGTCGCGGACGGCGCCGGGGGCGGCGGACCAGGTGTCGATGACGTGGTCCCAGGTGCCGCCGGCGAGTGCGGTGAGGCCGTCGGGGGTGGTGCGGTCCCCGACGAGGGCGGTGACGCCTGGCGGTGGCCGGCGGTTGCCGCGGTTGAGCACGGTGATGTCGTGGCCGCGGGTGCGGGCGGCGTCGATGAGTGCGTGTCCGGCGAAGCCGGTGCCGCCGAGGATGAGCAGTCGCATTGCCCGACCCTGCCCGGTGCGGGCGGGTGGGGGAAGGTGTTTTTGCTGTCGGCAGAGCGGTGGTGTGCCCGGACGTGGTGTGCCCAGAGGTGGTGTGCCCAGAGGTGGTGTGCCCGGTGCGGACGTCCCGGTCGGGTGGCCAGAGGCGTCCCCGGACCGCACCGGGCACTGCGCTCAAGTGTGGAGGTCGGTGGGTGGGTTCGGCAGCGGCGTTGGTGCCCAGGTGTCGAGCCGATCATCCGATGGCACCCGTTACGGATGTCATGGGGTGAGGGTGACGTGTCACCCCTGCACCGGGGGGCGGGGGCGGCGAGGCTGGTGGCATGACGGAGCGGATGGCTGTGGAGCTCGACGGTGTGGTGAAGCGGTTCGGGGCGGTGACGGCCGTGGACGGGGTGAGTCTGGCGATCCGGCCGGGGGAGGTGGTGGCGTTGCTGGGGCCGAACGGGGCGGGCAAGACGAGCACGGTGGACATGGTGCTGGGGTTGTCGGAGCCGTCGGTGGGGTCGGTGCGGGTGTATGGGCGTGCGCCGCGGGAGGCGGTGGCGCTGGGGCTGGTGTCGGCGGTGATGCAGTCGGGTGGGTTGTTGAAGGACTACACGGTCGGGGAGACGGTGCGGTTGACGGCGGTGTTGTTCGGGCGGCCGCGGGAGCGGGTGGAGGCGGTGCTGGAGCGGGCGGGGATCGCGGATATCCGGGATCGCCTGGTGGGGAAGTGTTCGGGGGGTCAGCAGCAGCGGTTGCGGTTCGCGATGGCGTTGTTGCCGGATCCGGAGTTGCTGATCCTGGATGAGCCGACGACGGGGATGGATGTGTCGGGTCGCCATGATTTCTGGTCGGCGATCCGGGAGGACGCGCGGTCGGGGCGGACGGTGATCTTCGCGACGCATTACCTGGAGGAGGCGGATGCGTATGCGGATCGGGTGGTGTTCGTGCGGCGGGGGCGGGTGGTGGCGGACGGTACGGCGGCGGAGGTGAAGGCGCTGGCGTCCGGGCGTACGGTGCGGGCGACTTTGCCGGGTGCCGGGGAGCAGGAGGCGGTGTTGCGGGCGATGGCGGGGGTGGATTCGGTGGAGGTCCGGGGGGATTCGGTGCTGGTGCATGCGTCGGACACCGATGAGGTGGCGCGGTATCTGCTGACGCGGACGGCGGCGCGTGATCTGGAGATCGTGGCGCGGAACCTGGAGCAGGCTTTCATTGCGTTGACGAGTGACGAGGTGGCGGCATGACGGCGGTGGTGGAGCGGTCGTTGCCGCGGTTCGGCGGGTTTTCGCTGGGGATGATCGGGCTGGAGTTGCGGCGGATGGTCCGTAACCGGCGGACGGTGGTGTTCACGGTGGTGATGCCGCCGGTGTTCTATCTGTTGTTCGGTAGTAGTGCGTCGTATCGCTCGGAGCGTCTCGACGGTGGTGGGAACGTGGCCGGGTATGTGCTGGTGAGCATGGCGGTTTATGGGGCGATGCTGGCGACGACGTCGGGTGGGGCGATGGTGTCGGTGGAGCGGGCGGCGGGGTGGTCGCGGCAGTTGCGGTTGACGCCGTTGCTGCCGGGGGCGTACATCGCGGTGAAGCTGGTCCTGGCGATGATCATCGGGGCGGTGTCGGTGGTGGTGGCGCTCGTGGTGGGTGCGTTCACGGGTGCGGAGTTGCCGGCGGCGGCGTGGGTGGAGTGCGGGTTGCTGGCGTGGGTGTGTGCGCTGGTGTTCGCGGCGTTCGGGTTGTTCATGGGGTATCTGCTGCCCAGTGAGAACGTGTTGCAGATCTTGGGGCCGGTTCTGGCGGTGTTGTCGTTCGCGGGTGGGTTGTTCGTGCCGGTGGATCAGCTGGGGTCGACGTTCGCGCGGATCGCGGCGTTCACGCCGGTGTACGGGGTGGGGCAGATCGCGCGGTATCCGTTGACGCATGAGGGGAATTTATGGCTGGCGGCGTTGAGCGTGGTGGTGTGGACGGCGGTGTTCTCGGTGGGGGCGATGTGGCGGTTCCGCAGGGACACGGCGCGGGTCTGACGCCTGGGCGGCCCCGGTTCGTGTGGGTGTTCGCCGCGGTCTGGCTGTTCTATCTCGGTGAGAACTTGTCGGCGTTGCGGGCGCAGTCCGGGTGGGTCCGGGATGTGGGTCTGGTGGCGCTTGCCGGTTTCGCGGTGTTGTACGTGTTCCTGGTGGCGCGTGGCCGGGCGGTGAGTGGGCGGTTGCCGCTGGTGTGGCTGTTGCTGATGGCGATGCTGGGTCTGGCGGCGTTGCAGGTGCCGGGTGCGGGGTTTCATGCGTTGACGTGTGCGGTGTATGTGGGTGCGCTGGCGATGACGGTGCTGCCGGTGTGGCAGGCGGTGCCGTTCTGCGGGGTGCTGGTGGTGTCGGCGGAGTTGCTGGCGTGGCTGGTGCCGGGGTGGGAGGACAACGGGTACGGCTTGGCGGTGTTGCTGGGGTCGGCGGCGACGTTCGGGTTGCGGCTGGCGGGGGAGCGGCAGTTCCGGTTGCGGGCGGCGCAGCAGGAGTTGTCGGTGATGGCGGTGCAGAACGAGCGGGCGCGGATCGCGGCGGATCTGCACGACATTCTGGGGCATTCGCTGACGGTGGTGACGGTGAAGGCGGAGCTGGCGCAGCGGTTGCTGGATATCGATGTGGAGAAGGCGCGTAAGGAGTTGCAGGATCTGGAGGCTCTGGCGCGGGATGCGTTGTCGGATGTGCGGGCGACGGCGATGGGGATGCGGGGGATCTCGTTGCCGGGGGAGATCGCGGCGGCGCGGGAGGCGTTGAAGGCGGCGCATGTGGTGGCGGATCTGCCGGGGGCGGCGGATGAGGTGCCGTCGCGGGTGCGGGAGTTGTTCGCGTGGACGATCCGGGAGGCGGTGACGAATGTGGTGCGGCACAGCGGGGCGGGCCGGTGTGAGGTGCGGTTGACGTCGTCGAGTGTGGAGATCGTGGATGACGGGCCGGGTGCGGGGGTGCCGGCGTCCGATGGGCAGGGGTTGCTGGGGTTGCAGCGGCGTGCGCGGGAGGCGGGTGCGGTGTTGTCGGTGGGGCGTCGTGCGGATGGGCCGGGGTTCCGGGTGCGGGTGGAGGTGGTGTCGTGATCCGTCTGTTGCTGGCCGATGATCAGGCTCTGGTGCGCGGTGCGATGGCGGCGTTGCTGGACATGGAACTCGATCTCGAGGTGGTTGCCGAGGTCGGGCGGGGTGACGAGGTTGTCGCGGCGGTGGTCGATCACGGGGTGGATGTGGCGTTGCTGGATGTGCAGATGCCGGGTCTGGACGGGATCGCGGCGGCGCGGGAGCTGCACAGGCGGGTGCCGGGGTGCCGGGTGCTGATGGTGACGACGTTCGGGCGGGCGGGGTATCTGCGGCAGGCGATGGCGGCGGGGGCGAGTGGGTTCATCGTGAAGGACACCCCGGCGCGGCAGTTGGCGGATGCCGTGCGCCGTGTTCATGAGGGGTTGCGGGTGGTGGATCCTGCTCTTGCCGCGCAGTCCCTGGCGCAGGGGGATTCGCCGTTGACGGAGCGGGAGACGGATGTGTTGCGGGCGGCGTCGGACGGCGGGACGGTCGCGGATGTGGCGCGGGAGTTGCGGCTGTCGGAGGGGACGGTGCGTAACCATCTGTCGTCGGCGATGGGGAAGACGGGTGCGCGTACGCGTGCTGAGGCGGTGCGGTTGGCCCGGGAGAGTGGCTGGTTGCCTGTGTAGGTGCTGTGCGGACTTTAGGGTTTTTCCGGTGCAACCTTGCTGCACCCGTTCGGAACCGGGTTCTGCACTCGGCGGATTGAAAAGTTCCCCCTGTCAGCCGGTGAGCCGTCACCGGGAGACGGATCCGAGGGGGAACCACGATGTCCGCTGCGATTGTTACGCCGCTGTCCGCCCGCGAGCTCGATGTCCTGGTCCGGGAGAACATGCCGCTGGTCGGTCACCTGGTCCGGGAGATGCTGTTCAAGGTGCCGGCGCATGTGCATCGTGATGATCTGGCGTCGGCGGGGTATGCGGCGCTGGTGACGGCGGCGCAGGCGTTCGACGTGTCGCGGGGTGTGCCGTTCGGCCGGTTCGCGGTGCAGCGGGTGCGGGGTGCGTTGCTGGACGAGTTGCGGGGTCAGGACTGGGCGAGCCGGTCGGTGCGGGCCCGGGCGCGGCGTGCGGATGTGGCGCGGCAGGAGTTGACGGCGAGGCTGGGTCGTACGCCGGCGCCGCAGGAGCTCGCGGAGTTGCTGGGTGTGGGTGTGGCGGAGCTGTCGTCGGTGGATGACGATGTGCAGCGGGCGGCGGTGTTGTCGTTGCAGGGGTTCACGGCGGGTGCCGCGGAGGACCTGGTGACGGAGGCGTCGCTGAACCCGGAGGAGATGTTGCTGCACCGGGAGCGGATCGGGTATCTGCACGACGCGGTGTCGCTGTTGCCGGAGCGGTTGCGGTTCGTGGTGGAGGCGTCGTTCTTGCAGGAGCGGCCCCTGGCGGATGTCGCGGCGGAGCTGGGGGTGTCGGAGTCGCGGGTGTCGCAGTTGCGCACGGAGGCTTTGGCGTTGTTGAGGGACGGGTTGTCGCGGCACATGGAGCAGCAGGTGACGGCGTCGGCGAAGGGTGATGGTGTGGTGGCGCGGCGGCGTGCGGCGTATGCGGCGCAGATCGCGGCGCGCAGCACGATGTCGACGCGGTTGCGGGTCACGGATGTGCAGGGCGTCAGTGCCGTGTATGCGGCCTAGGTCAGGCGGTCCAGCCATTCCCTCAGCAGGGTTGTTTCGGCGGGGGTGAAGTCCGGCAGGTCGGGCAGGGCGGCGCGCAGGGTGACGGCTGCGGCGGCGGGCCCGGATGCTGTGGCGGGGGTGTCGGTGAGGATGCCGGCGCAGACCGCGTCCCAGGCGAGATCGGCCAGGGCGGGGTCCGGGTCGTCGAGCATGGTGAGGACGACTCCGGTGCCGGCGGCGCGGATCAGGGCGACAGCGCGGGCTTCGGGTACGCGTAGACGACCGGCCCGGGCGACGCGTTGCACCCGGCGGCGCAGGATGTCGCCGCCGGCTTCGGCGGTGGCTCGGCCCGCGGGGGTGGGGGTGCTGGTGTGCATGAGGCGGAACAGGGCGGGGTTGGCGAGCCCGAATCCGATGTGCAGGTCCCAGCCGGCGCGGAGTTCGTCGACGGGGTCGCCGCCGGTGTCGATGGGTGGTTTCTGGGCGAGGTAGCTCGCGAAGCCGTGTTCGGCGACGGCGTCGAGCAGGCCGTCCTTGTCGCCGAAGAGCCGGTAGATCGAGGGTGCCTGGACGCCGGCGGCGAGGGCGACGGAGCGGGTGGTGACCGCGTCGGGGCCCTGGGTGGCGAGCAGGGTGGCGGCGACGTCGACGAGGCGTGCGCGTACGTGGTCCCGGGTTGGCTGCTCCTTCACGTTTCCGATGATAGCGGATTCTTGCTATCGCCGTGATTCCAGTGTTAGCGTGATTGGCGAAACGCTGATATCACCTGGAGTGTCACCATGATCGTCATCACCGGAGCGACCGGTGCCCTCAACGGCGCCACCGTCGACCACCTGCTCACCCTCGTCCCCGCCGCGCAGATCGCCGTCGTGGCCCGCGACGTCACGAAAGCCCAGCGCTTCGCGGATCTCGGCGTCGAGGTCCGCCACGGCGACTACGCCGACCCCGCCGGTCTGCCCGCCGCGTTCGAGGGCGCCGACCAGCTGCTGCTCGTCTCCTCCAGCGACCCCAAAGCCGACGCGGTCGCCCTGCACGGCGCCGCGATCGACGCGGCCGTCGCGGCGAAGGCCGGCCGGATCCTCTACACCAGCCACCAGAACGCCCTGCTCGACACCGCGTTCAAGCCGGGCCGCGACCACGGCGGGACCGAGCAGCTCCTCCAGCGGTCCGGGATCGCGTGGACGTCGCTGCGCAACGGCTTCTACGCGCACAGCCTCGCCTGGATGACCGGCCCGTGGCGCGAGACCGGTGTCATCGCCGTCCCCGGTGACGGCCCCGTGTCCTGGACCGCCCGCGACGACTCCGCGCAGGCCGCCGCCGTGATCCTCGCGGCGGGCACCGGCTTCGACGGTCCCGTCACGATCACCGCGAACGCCGCACCGACGTTCGCCGAGCTCGCCGCCACCGCGTCCGAGTTGGCCGGCCGCAGCGTCGTTGTGGAGCTGCTCGACGACGACGCGTGGCTCGCCGCGCAGGTCGCCCGGGGCACCCCGGAGTTCATGGCCCGGTTCCTGCTCGGCTTCTACCAGGCCGCCCGGCGCGGCGACTTCGCCGGCGTCGACCCGCTGCTCGCCACCCTGCTGGGCCGCGAACCCCAGCCCGCGACTAGTTTCCTGTGACCCGCAGGGCCCCGGACGGGCACAGCAGCACCGCCCGCTGCGTCAGTGCGGGGTCCGGGTCGGACTCGTCGATCAGGACCACGAGACCCTCGTCGTCCTGATCGAACAGGTCCGGCGCGGTCAGCACACACATCCCCGCCCCGACACACACGTCCCGGTCCGCGGCGACCCCGCTCACCACGTCACCGGCAGTTCGGACAGCCCGTACACGATGGAGTTGTCGCGTTTCGGCAGGTCCGCGGGGTCGGCGGCCAGGCGCAACCCGGGCAGCCGGGCCGCGAGCCCGGTCAGCGCGATCCGCAGCTCGGCGCGGGCCAGGGGCTGCCCGATGCACTGGTGCACCCCGAACCCGAACGCGAGATGCTGATGCGCCTCCCGGTACGGGTCGAACTCCTCCGCGTCGTCGAACACGTCCGCGTCCCGGTTCGCCAGCGACAACAGGGCGGTGACCGGTTCCCCGGCCCGGATCCGGCGCCCACCGACCTCGACGTCGCGGATCGCCTGCCGGGGCAGGCCCTGCCGCACGATCGTCAGATACCGCAGCAACTCCTCCACCACCGCGTCGGCCTGCGCGGGGTCGCCGCGCAGCCGCTCCCACACGTGGGGGTGCTGCAGCAGCAACAGGACACTGAGGCCGATCATGTTCGCGGTGGTCTCGTGCCCGGCGATCAGCAGCAGCAACGCCATCCCGATCAGCTCACCGACCTCGAGCTCCCCGGGCCGCACCCGCTCGGTGATCAGCCGGCCGAGCAGGTCGTCGCCCGGCGTCGCCCCGGCACGTTTGTCCTCGATGAGCCGCCCCAGATACGAGCGCAGCCCCGCGACCGCGTCCCGCACGGCCAGGGGGTCGGCGCTGCGGTCGAGCAGGACCACGCTGCGCTGCTGGAAGAACGCATGATCGGCGTACGGCACCCCGAGCAGGTGGCAGATCACCAGCGACGGGACCGGCAGGGCGAACCCGGCCACCAGGTCCGCGGGGCGCTGCCCGGCCTGGAACGCGGTCAGGGCGTCGTCGACGACCTGACCGATCAGCGGTTCGATCCGCCGAATGTTTTTGATCATGAACTCGGCGGTCAGCATCCGGCGCAGCCGCAGATGCTCCTCCCCGTCCATCCGGATGAAACCGCCACGCCGGCCCTCCGCGGACTGTGGCGGCGACTGCCGCAGCAGCGGGAACCCGGGCCGGGCCGCGTCGGCGCTGAACGCGTCCGAGCGCAGCATCTGCTTCACATCGCGATGCCGGGTGACCAGCCACGTCCACCCGCCGGTCGGCAACTTCACCCGCGTCACGGGCCCGTCGAGCCGGCGCAGATCAGCCCCGGTCACCGGCGTGAACGGGTCGTCGCCCGGGCTGAGGAACGGGAACAGCGGCAGCCGGTCGGTCAGCACCTCACCCACGGAACCCTCCCCAACTAGTCAACGCACCGTGCTGGCTTGCACGCGCTACGTTAACGCCGGAGTGGGTGATAAAACAACGAACATCAATGAATGCGACACCCTCGCCGACGGCGAGGGCGTCGATCAGCGCCCGGGTTACTTCGCGTCGATCGCCCCGGTGGCGAGCAGGACCAGCAGCAGCGAACCCAGGACCAGGCGGTAGCCGATGAAGACCGAGTACGAGTGCTTCGCGACGAACTTCAGCAGCCACGACACGGCGAACCAGCCGACGATGAACGACACGATCGTGGCGGTGATCGTGGCGGTCCAGCCGACGCCGCCGTTGGCGGACGAGATGCCGTCGTAGTTCTCGTAGGTCTGCAGGATGGTCGCGCCGAACAGGGCGGGGATGCTCAGGAAGAACGACAGCTTCGTCACCGTCACCCGGTCGAGGTCACGCAGCAGGCCCGCGGTCATCGTCGATCCGGAGCGGGACACGCCCGGGATCACGGCGAGACACTGCACGACGCCGATGATCAGGGTGTCCTTCCACGTGACGTCCTCGGCGTGGCGGACCTCCGTGGCGGCGTGGTCGGCGAACCACATCACGAAGCTGTAGATGATCAAGGCGCCGGCGACGAACCACAACGAGCGCAGAGTCGTCTCGATCGCGTCCTGGAACAGCAGCCCGGCGATACCGATGGGGATGGAACCGAGGATGACGGCCCAGCCGAACCGGTAGTCGGCGTTCGAGCGCTGCGCGGAGCTGAACACGCCCTTGACCCACGCCCCGATGATCCTGATGATGTCGGTCCGCAGGAAGATCAGCGTCGCGAACACGGCACCCGACTGGATGATCGCCGTGAACGCGGTGATGTCCGGCGCGTCGATCTGATAGCCGAGCAGTTTCTCCACGATGGTCAGGTGACCGGTACTGGAGATGGGCAGGAATTCGGTGAAACCTTCCACCGCACCCAGCAGCACCGCTTCGAGAATGTTCAACCCAACCTCATCCGTGATCGACGACGGCGTCGAGAATAGGGGGTGCGATCACGAGGCGTTGCGGCGGGCACGGGCCGCCGCGAGCGTGTACGACGGATCACGGTCGAGGTTGTGCCGGTCCCGGTCGTAGCGGCGCGTCGTCCGCGGATCGGCGTGACCCATGGCATCCTGGACGTCTTCGAGCGGGACACCTTCCGCGCGGGCGGTCGTCGCGAACGAGTGCCGCAGCGAGTGCGGGGACAGTTTCGCCCAGCTCGCGATCCCCGCCTCCTTCGCCAGCCGCCGCACCAGCCGGAACACCGCGTGCCGGTCGATGCGGGTCCCACCCGAGGTCACCAGCAACGCCCCGTCGAGCCGGTCCACGGGAGTCCCCTCGGCCGCGGCGCGCTCCCGCAGGTACGCATCCAGGGTCTGCGCCGCCGCCGGGGTCAGCGCCCGCCGCCGCGGCCGGCCGCCCTTGCCGATGAACCGCAGGCTGCGGTGACCCCGCTCGTAACCCAGGTCGGCGACGTCCAGACCGCAGACCTCCCCGACGCGTAACCCCAGATCCGCGAGCAACGTCAGGACCGCCCGGTGCCGGGCCGCCGACGGGCCCGTGTCCGCGTCCGCGGCGGCGAGCAGCGCGTCGACCTCCTCCGGGGCCAGCCCGATCGTCCCCGAATGGTCACGGGACACGTACGGGCGGTCCGCGCCGGCGACCGGGTTGTGATCCACCGCACGCAATTTCGTCAAAAAGTCATACCAGCTCGACAACCCGGACAGTTTCCGCGCCACCGACGCCGGCGCCAGGTCCGAGGCCTCGAGTCCCCGCGCGTACGCGTTGACGTCCAGGAACGACGCCCGCAACGGATCCAGCTCCCGAGCCGCGCACCACGCGAGCCAGCCACCCACGTCGCGGCGGTACGCGGCCCGGGTGTGCTGCGACAACCGCCGGTTCGCCAGCCACGCCTCGGTGACCTGCTCGGCGCTGCCCGCGGTGTCGACAGTGCCCGGATGTGGCTGGCGGGGAACCAGTGACGTCATGACGACATGATTTCAGCTCACCGTCACCCGGCCGTGCGCGACATGCCAGGTCTGACCCGCCCCGGCAGCCGCGGCGAAATACCGGTCATGGGTGACGACCACCACCGTCCCCCGGTACGCCCGCAACGCCGCTTCGAGGGTGTCCAGGGCGTCGAAGTCGAGGAAGTTCGTCGGCTCGTCGAGCAGCAGCACCCGCGCCGGGCTGTTCACCATCACCGCCAGCAGCAACCGGCGCAGCTCCCCGGCGGACAGGCTGCGCAACGGCGCCTGCCACTGGTCCTCACCGAACTGGTGCGCCTGCAGGAGCCGTTCGGCGTCGTCGGCGTACACAGGGATCTGCGACCGGAAGTAGTCGACCACCGTGACCGAGCTCCGCAGCCCGGCATCGGTCTGTGGCAGCACCGCCACCGGCACGTCCGCGGCCTGCTGCACCGCCCGCAGCAGCGTCGTCTTACCGGAACCGTTCCGGCCGGTGACCAGGATCCGGTCCCCGCGCCGCACGACCAGGTCGTCGAGTTTCGCCACGACCTGCCCGGCCGTGTCCTGGTCACCGGGGAACGCGAGGGTCAGCGGTGGCCGGGTGCGGGGCTGCTCGATCCACCGCAGCGACTGCATCTGCCGGCGCAACCGGCGCTCGCGGACCTTCGCCTTCTTCGCGACCTTCTTCGCGATCCGCCGCAGATGCGGGGCCTCCACCCCGGAGCGCACCGTCGTCTCCACCCCACGCGCCTGCGCGAGGGTCTGCGCGATGTCGGCCTCCCACCGCAGCCGGTCCTTCTCCTGCGCCTCGTAGTCGAGCAGCAGCTTGCGCCACCGGCGGGTCTTCTCCGCCCGGTAGCCGCTGTACCCGCCGCCGGGATAGTCCTGGGCCTGCTCATGGATGCCGTCGAACTCGATGACCCGGGTCACCGCCTGATCCAGGAACGCCCGGTCATGGCTGACCGCGAGGACCCCGCCGGGATAATCGGCCAGCCACTGCGCGAGCCAGGCCGCGCCCTCGGCGTCGAGGTGGTTGGTGGGCTCGTCGAGCAGCAGCACGTCCGGGTCGTCGAGCAGGGCCCGGGCCAGCAGCAACCGGGCCTGCTCACCGCCGGAGACCTCCTGCAACCCGCGGTCGTCGTCCAGGTGGGAGATCCCCAGCCTTTCCCGGGCCTGATCGACGCGGGCCTGGGCGGTCCACCCCCGCAGGGTGGTCCACCGTTCCTGGATCTCACCGTACGCGCGGAGCACGTCGGCACCGTCGGACAGCTGCTGTTCCAGGTGCCGCATCCGGGTCAGCACCCCGGCCAGCTCGCCGAGACCCGCGGTCAGGAACTCCCCGATCGTGGCCTGCTCCGCGCCGGGCACCTGCTGCGGCACGTACCCGACCCGGGTCCCCGGGCCCAGCGTGACGTGACCGTGCGACGGTGTCAGCTCCCCGGCGAGGATCCGCAACAGGGTGGTCTTGCCGGCACCGTTCGGGCCGACGACCCCGATCCGGTCCCCGGCGCCGAGGACCAGGTCGAACCCGGTGAACAACAGATCACCGTCGTGGGAATGAGCGAGCGACACAGCTTTCAACACAGGAGCCTCCGCGTGCGGCAGATACCAGAACTGACACGGCGACCCGGACGCACTCACCCGAGAGGGCGGCGTCACACGGGTCGGGTCGGTATCACACGGAAGAAATAGCTCCTCGGTTCGGCTGACCTCCACCTTGCCGCGTGCTCCGCCGGGCCGCAACCGGATTAACCCGTGCGATCATGGCGGCGTTATGGAGACGTCGTGGCGGGTGCCGTGGTTGTGGCGGGCGTTGCTGCTGCTCTCCCGGGTCCTGGTCCCCATGATGTGCCGGCTGAGAGTCACCGGGGCCGTCCCCGCGGGGTTACGGCGCGGGCCGCTGATCCTCGCCGCGAACCACGTCGGCCCGGTCGACCCGATCGTCATGGCGGCCGCCTGCCACCGCGCCGGGCTGGCACCGCGGTTCATGGCCACCGGTGGACTGTTCGACGCGCCGATCGCCGGGGCCGCGTTACGTGCCAGCGGGCACCTGCGCGTCGACCGCAACACCGACCGCGTCGCCGACGCGCTGCCCGCGGCCGCGGCGGCGCTGCGGGCCGGGTCGGTGGTGCTGGTGTACCCGGAGGGCCGCATCGGCCTGGACCCGTGGATGTGGCCCGAACGCGGCAAGACCGGTGTCGCCCGGATGGCGGCCCTGTCCGGCGCCCCCGTCCTGGCCGTCGCGCAATGGGGCACCCACGAGGTCCTGCCATACACCACCCCGGCCCGCCTGATCCGTTCGATCCTGAGCACCCTGGTGCGCCGCCCGGTCGTCCACGTCCACTTCGGTGACCTAGTCGACCTGTCCGGGCTGACCGGCTCACCCGGCGCCCGGGCCATGCGCGCCACCGACCGCATCATCCAGGCCCTCACCGACACCCTCGCTCCGCTACGCCCTACCGAACCCCGCCTGCCGCACCACGTCGACCCGACCCGCCCCGTCGACCTGTCCCGCACCCGCCGCTGAACCCAGCCTCAGCTCCAACCGGGCGGGCGGGCCTCAGGTGATCAGGACGATCTTGCCGCGGGCGTGGCGGGTCTCGCTCAGCTCATGCGCGGCGGCTGCCTGTTCCAGGGGGAATCGCGCCGCGACGATCAGCTGCAGGCGGCCCTGAGCGGCCAGGTCCACGGCGATACCGAGGCTGTGTACGGCGAGAGCGTCGACACCGCCGTGGGACAGGTGCACACCATGGCCGGCAGCACCGAGGTCGGCGATCGTGACCACCTTCGCGGGGTCCCCGGCGATGGCGATCAGGTCGGGCAGGGACCCACCCGCGCAGTCGACCACGGCGTCGGCGCCACCCAGGGCCTGGACCCGGTCGGGCAGGCCCGGCCCGTAGAGGACGGGTTCCGCGCCGAGCGAGCGCAGCAGGTCATGATTGGCGGCACTGGCCGTACCGATCACCCGGGCACCACGAGCGACCGCGAGCTGGACCGTGACCGTGCCCACCCCACCGGCCGCGCCCTGCACCAGCACCGTCTGACCGGCCTCGACGGCGAGCAGGTCCAGGACGCGGACACCGGTCTCGACGCTGCCGGCGGCACCCCCGGCCTGCGCCCAGCTCCACCCGGGCGGTTTCGGCGCCCACGCCTGCAGGACCGTGAAGTCGGCGTTCGCACCCCGGGCCGTCGTCCACCCGAACACCTCGTCGCCGGGCTCGACGCCACTCACCCCGGGACCGACCTCGTCGACGACCCCGGCCGCGTCGAACCCGGACCGGAACGGGAACTGCACCGGCATCGTGTCCCGCATCCGGCCGGAGCGGATCAGGGTCTCCCCGGCGGAGAACCCGGACGCGCGGACCGCGATCCGGATCGTGCCCGGCCCGGCATGGGGTTCGCTGACCTCGGCGACGTGGACGACGCCCGGGGGACCGTACTCAACGAACTGGACAGCTCTCATCCCCGGACCGTAACCAGGCGGCGGCCCTGATCGGGGTGAAGTGAGAGCGTCAGGGCCGAAGGTGACCCGGATCCGCCGCCCTCGCGGCCTTGTCGATCATCGCCCGGTGCGCGTCGCGGGCGGCCTGGTCGATCGGGTGATCGTCCCAGTCCGCCACGCCGGTACGCCCGTCGAGGTGCTCGCGGAGGATGTCGGCGTGCCCGGCGTGCCGGTTCGTGTCGTTGAGGACGTGCACGATCACACCGAACAGTGTCACGTCCGGGCGCGGCCACCACGGCACGTGACCGGGGGTGTCCAGGGGCAGCTCGGTGATCGTCGCGTCGGCGTGCTCCCCCGCGCGACGGTAGAAGCCGACGATCTGCTCGCGGGTCTCGTCCGGGGCCACCCACAGGTCACTGCCGTCGGCGTCCTGCCACCGGGGCAGCGGCTGCGGGAACGGCCGGGCGAAGATCTCCCCGAGGTAGCGCGCCTCCCACGTCGCGAGGTGTTTGACCAGGCCGAGCAGGTTCGTCCCGGTGGCGGTCAACGGCCGGCGGATGTCGTACTCGGACAGGCCGTCGAGTTTCCACACCAGGGAGCGGCGGGTGGCGCGAAGCTCGTCGAGCAGGTAGTCCTTCATCCGGTCAGCCTCCTGTGCCGCGCTGACGCAGGTACGCCAGGACGGCCTCGCGGGTGGTGCGGACCCCGAACAACGCCCGGGCCTCCGCGATGCGCCTGTTCGCGGTGCGCAGTGACAGGAATTCGGCGGCTGCTGCGGCGGCGATCGTGTCACCGGCGGCGAGCCGGTCGAGCAGGGCCTGCTGCTCCGGAACCAGCGGCACGACCCCGGTGCCGTTGTCGTCGGCTGCCGCGGGGGCCGGGGTGCCGGGCCCGGCACCGAGCTGGACCGTGCCGAGGCGGCTGAGATCGTCGACCAGGGCGCGGCCCATCGGGCTGTCGGTGTCGCAGACCGCGACGACGCCGGCGCCGCGGGCCGCGGCCAGGACCGCGAGTTGCAGGGTGTCGGGGTCGCTGATCCTGCCGTGCAGGACGAGTCGTTCCGTGCTGACGTCGAACGCGGCGTCGGTCAGGGCGAAGCCTTCCTGCACGGACCAGCCGTCGCGGGACAGGCGGCGGACCACGGTGTCGGCGTCCGCGGTGGACGTCACGACGTGGCGGGGCGCGTCGGGTTGTCGGGTCACCGGCCATCCTCACGGTCGGGTTGCGCGCGGTGCCGGGCGGCAGGTTCGGGTTCCAGCTGGGTGAGGGCCAGAGCGGCGGCTTCGGTACGGGTACGGGCACCAAGTTTGCGCATCCCTGCCCGGATGTGGGTGTCGACGGTCTCGGTGGAGATCCCGAGCTGGCCCGCGATCCGGCGGGTCGGTTCCCCGGCGGCGACCAGGCGCAGCACGTCGATCTCGCGGCGGGTGAGCCGGGACCCGGAGCGGGGGCTGCGGCTGTCGCGTTGCACGTGATGGCGGCGCAGCCCGCGCCGGGCCCGTCCGGCGAGGACGACCAGGCCGGCGTCGTCGGCGAGTTTCTCGGCCTCGAGCAGCGCCCCGACGGCCTGTTGCGGGTCGGGTTCCAGCAGCCCGGCGGCGAGCAGGCAGCGGATCTGTTCCCGCAGCACGACCCCGGACCAGCCGGCGGCCGCCGCGGGGAAACCGGTCCCGCTCGCCCACGCGGTCAGGGTGTTCTGCGCGGCCGCGGGGAGCCCGGTCACGGGGGCCGCGGCGGTGGTGGGGCTGCCGGCGTCGAACGCCGCCCACAGCAGGGTGATCTCCCGCAGCCCGCCGAGCAGCCCCGCCGGGCCGGCGGCGGGAGGCTGGGTCGCGCGGTCGGGTTGCCCGTCGAGCCAGGCCGCTTCCCGTGCCACCCAGGCGGTGGCGGGGTGCACGTCGGGCCCGGCGAGGCGCCCACGGGCGGCCGCGAGCAGTCCGGTGTCGGCCTCGACCAGGGCTGTCGCGGCGACGGCGTAGCCGCGGGCGTCGGCGGGCAACGACCGGTCGGCGAGATCACCGGCGCGGCGGACCACCGCGTCCGCGACGTCCTCGACGGCCACGTCGCCGGCCTCGCTGGGTGGGATCGGGCCGCCGACGGCGTTCTCCTGCGGGCCTGCCGCGGGGGCGCCGGACGGACGAGTGCCGTCCTGCGCGGCGGGCGGGCGGGTGCCGTGCAGGACGTCGGCCCAGTCGGCGACGGCCAGGAACCGGGTCTGCCAGCTGTACGCGACGGCGTTACCGGCGGCCGCACCGGCGTGCCGGGCGAACGTGGCCGCTTCGGTCAGCCGGGCGTCGGCTATCAGGTATTCGACGAGCAGCCATGCACTCCACCGCCCGGTCAGCGGGTCAGCACCGTCCGCCCCTGCCGCGGCGAGGGCGCGGTCCCAGCCGGGGACGCGGTGCGCGGCCCGCACCGCGGCCAGGGCGGCGGCGACGCCGGGCGGGGGAGTCGGATAACGGGCGGCGATCTTCTCCGCGGTGTCCAGGGCGGCACCCGGATCAGCGGCAAGACCGGCGAGCAGCAGGATCCGGTCCCGGGCGGCGAGCACGGCGGGCGCGGCGGCATCGGGCACCGGGCGTACCGCGTCACGGGCCGCTCCGGGCTCCCCGGCCTGCAGCAACGCCTCGCCGCGCAGCACGTCGGCCTCCACCCCGAGCGGCCCGGTGGTGCTGAGGACCCGGGCCGCGGCGTGCGGCCGGCCCGCGGACAGCAACGCGTCGGCGGCGGCGATCCGGACCCGCGGATCGGGGCTGACCCCGGGCAGGTCACAGGCGAACAGCAGCAGATCACCACGGTCCGCACCGGTCGTACGATCAGCGGCGGTCAGGGCCTTGCGGTAGGCACCCTGCGCGTCACCGGCCGCGGCGAGGTGCCGGGCGGCTTCCGCGTCAGGGGTCAGCGTCGCCAGGGCCCGGTGCAGCTCGACGCGGGCGTCGGCGTCGAGCAGCCCGGCGGCGGTCTCGGCGAAGTACGCGGAGACCGGCACGACCCCGTCGCCCTCGTCGGCGATCAGCCCGGCCTGCGCCAGGTCGGCGGCGCCGGGGCCGAGCAGCGCCGCGGGGGCGGGCCGGCCGAGCAGCCCGAGCGCGGCCAGCGCCGTGCGGGCGGGCCGCGGCAGGTCGGCCAGGGCCGTCGCGATCGCATACGCCACCTGGTCGATGTCGGAGCCCGGGGTGCCGCGTCCACTGCCGGCCTGCCGGGCCAGAGTGACCACCGCGAGCGGATTACCGCCCGCCCGGGCGGCGACCGTGGTGACGGCGTGGTCGTCGAGCTGCGGTGCGGTGCGCCGGACCAGGTCGACGGCCTCGTCGGCGGTGAGGGCCTGCACGTCGAGCCACGCCGTCGCCGCCGCGCGCAGGTCGGTGATCGTGGCGGCGGGCAGCCGGTGCGGGGTCCGGAGTGCGGCCACGACCCGCACGTGGGCGGCGAGATACGGCAGCGCCGCCAGGGTCGCCGGGTCGGCGTACTGCAGGTCGTCGAGGACGAGCAGCCCGCCACGGACCCGTGACCGGACGGCCTCGGCGAGCAGCGGCACGTCGTGGGCGGGCAGCCGCGCCTTCACAGCCCGCGACAGTGCCAGGGCGGGGGTGGCGGCGAGCATGGCGAGGCCACCGCCGGTGAACACCGGCCCGGGTGCGGTGCCGGCGATGCGGCGCAGCAGGGTGGAGCGGCCGGTGCCCGGGGCGCCGGTGAGCACGACGAGTCCCGGTCGGCGCAGGTGGGCGGCTGCCAGCCCGGCCAGGTCCCGTTGTGACACGCACGCCCCCATTCCGCCGCAGCCCCCCGGAGCGGCATTGCCTTGGCACGAACCAGGGAGTCGCTCGCGATCCCCGGTCCGTAGTCTTTGTGCTGCGGCAGGCGACCCGGCCCTGCCCGTGCACGGGAGGGCTGACCGCCTTGTCTTCGACCACCATGTCGCCGTCGACGGCCGCAGTGCTGACATTCTCGCCGAATGTGTGCTCGGCTGACGAGTCGTGATGGTGGGTCCCCTCACCACCCGGGTCGCGACCCTGTGTGACGACGTCGTCGCGGGTGTCGGTCCTGAGGCCGGTGAACAGGTGCGATACGTGCGCGAGCGGCTCGGCGAACCCCTGCGCGTCGCGATCGCGGGGCGGTTGAAAGCCGGAAAGTCGACACTCGTCAACGCCTTGATAGGCCGCCGGGTGGCCCCCACAGCGGCCGGTGAGTGCACCCGCGTCGTCACCAGGTTCCGCTACGGGACCGCCGACCGGGTCGACGCGGTGCTGCGCGACGGGACCCGGCGCAGCCTCCCGCTCGACGACGACGGGATGATCCCGCAACGCCTGGGAGTGTCAGCCGGACGGGTCGCGTACCTCGATGTCACCCTGACGAGTGCGAAACTGCGGGACCTGACCGTCGTCGACACCCCCGGCCTGGCGTCGTCCGACACGCAGGTGTCCGCGCGGGCCGCGGCACAGCTGGGGGAGGCCGCGACCGCGCCGTTCGACGGTGACATCGACGAGGACTCCTCGCAGGAGGTCGCCGCCGCGGAAGCCGTCGTGTACGTGTTCACCCAGGCCGTCCGCGCCGACGACGTCCGCGCGCTGGAGGCGTTCCGGGCCGCGTCGGCGCGGCTCGCGTCGAGCCCGATCAACGCGCTCGGCGTGTTCGGCAAGGTCGACACGCTCGTCGGTGGTGCCGGTGACCCGTGGCCGGTTGCCGGGCCCCTCGCGGAGCAGCAGGCGACCCTGCTGGCGCGTACGGTGTCCGAGGTGATCCCCGTCGCGGGCCTGCTCGCCGAGACCGGTGAGTCCGGCCGCCTGACCAGCGCCGACTGCGCCGCCCTGCAACGGCTGTCCACGCTGCCGGCCGGTGAGCTGCAGGTGCTGCTCGCCTCCGTCGACCTGTTCCGCACCCGGCCCGCCCCGGTCAGCGCCGAGCACCGCGAACGGCTGCTGGGCCTGCTCGACCTGTACGGCATCGGGTTCTCCCTCGCCCAGCTGGCCGCCGACCCGCAGCTGGGCACCGGCGAGCTCGTGCGCCGCCTGGTGGCGGCGTCGGGGTTCCCTCGGCTGCAGAACACTGTGGAGCAGACCCTGCGGTGGCGCGCCGACGCGATCAAGTCCGGGTGGGCGTTGTCGCGGCTCGAGCGGATCGCCGGGCACACCCCCGCCGGCCCCGACCGCGAGGTGTTGCAGGACGCCACCGAACGGTTGCTGCGCGAGCCCGCCTACCACCGGCTGCGGCTGCTCGAAGTCGCCCAGCGGGTCGCGACCGGCCGGGTCACGCTCCCGGTCGTCTGGGAGCAGGAGCTGATCCGGCTGGCGACCTCCGACGACCCGCGCTGGGTGCTGCGCCGCCCGCAGGCCGGCCCGGACGAGCTCGCCGCCGCCGCGGTCGAGGCCGCGAACCGGTGGCGGGTCTACGCCGTCGCCGGTGCCGGTCCCGCCCAGTCCCGCGTGGCGCAGGTCGCCCAGCGCGGCTTCCACCTGCTCGCCCAGAGCATCCGAAACGGCGACGGCATCCGCGCAGGCAGTGAGGTGACCCGGTGGTGACCAGAGATCTCGGCAAGGAACTCGACACGGCGGTCCGCGATGCGCTCGCCGCGGTCCGGGCCACCGACTCCGACGCGGCCGCGGAGCTCGCCGACCTGCGCCGGCGCCGCGTCACCCGGCCCTCGCTCGTGCTGGTCGGTGAGACGAAACGCGGCAAGAGCAGCCTGATCAACGCGCTGCTCGGGGTGCCGGGGCTGTCCCCGGTCGACGCGGCCGTCGCGACCGCCACCTACCTGCACTTCACCCCCGGCCCGACGCTGACCGCCACGGCGTACGTGCCGGGTGCCCCGGAACCCATCGACGTCGACGTGCGGCAGCTGCGCGCGTGGGCGACCGGCCGTGGACTGCCCGGCGGGGGACGCGGGCCACGCCGGGTCGAGCTGACCCACCCGGCGCCGCTGCTGCAGTACGTGACGCTGATCGACACCCCCGGCGTCGGTGGCCTCGACCCGGCCCACACCGCGGTCGCGCTCGACGCCGTCGAACGAGCCACGGCGCTGCTGTTCGTCGCGGACGCCTCGTCGCCGTTGTCGCAACCCGAGCTCGACTTCCTCGCCGCCGCCAGCGAACGCGTCGACACGGTGGTGTTCGCGCTGACGAAGGTCGACGCGTTCCCCGGATGGCGGCGCATCGCCGACGACAACCGCACCCTGCTGCGGGCCAAGGCACCCCGGTTCGCCGACGCCCCCTGGTTCCCGGTGTCGGCGCGGCTCGCGGAGCTGGCCCTGTCGATGCCCGCCGCCGAACAGGCCCCCCTGGTCGACGCGTCCCACATCGCCGGTCTGCAGCACGCCCTGGTCGAGCTCGCCGGCCGCGGTCACCAGCTGCAACTCGCGAACGTGCTCCGCGCCGCCCGCGCCGAGCTCGGCCGCCAGGAACAGGCCGCGACCGCCCGGCTGCGTGCCGCGGAAGCCGACCCCGCCGGCGCGGCGAAGGTCCGCGCCGACCGGGCCGCACTCGCCGCCCGTAAACGCACCGAGTCACGGCAATGGGCGCTGCTGCTCAACACCGAGACGCAACGCGCCCGCGTCGAGATGGTCTCCACCCTGCGCACCAAGATCGGCACCCTGCAGCAGGAGTTCACCGACAGCGTCGACAAACGCCGCGGGGACGCCCTCACCGGGCTGCCCGACGAGGTCGACACCCGGCTGCAGGCCCTCGCGGTGACCCTGTCCGACGACCTGCGGGCCACGTTCCGGCAGGTCGGGGAGCGGGTCCTGGCGCAGGTCTTCGACGACGACGAGTTGTCCGCCGTCCTCGACCGGCTCAACGCGACCCTGCGGCACACCCTCGACGCGAACGCCCCCCGCGACGGCTCCGGCGACAACCTGCTCATCGCCCTGTCCGCCGGCGGCATCGCCATGATGGCCGGGCGCGGCGCCGCGTTCGGCGCGTCCGTGCTCGGCGTCGGCGGTGCCGTCGCCGGGGGACTGCTGATCCCCGTCGCCGGACTCGGTCTCGGCCTCGCCGCCGGCGGGTACGTCCTCTACCACCGCCGGGTCCAGACCGACCGGCAACAGGCCCGGCTGTGGCTGCGCGACGTCCTCGGCGAAGCCCGCGCCGCGCTGCAGGACGAGATCTCCTACCGCTTCACCGACCTTCAGTACGCCCTCGGCGTCGCCGTCGACGACGCCGTCGAACGCCGCCTGCGTGAACTCGACGCGCAGGTCGCCGACATCGACGCGGCCGCCGCCGAGGACGCCGCCGGGCGCTCACGGCGACGCACCGAGGTGAACGCCGAGCTGCAGCAGCTGCGTGGTCACCTGCGTCACGCGGACGACGTACTCACCCGGGCCCGCGCCCTGGCACCCGCCCCCGCACCTCTCGGTCAGGAGATCTGATGAGCGACGAACACGGCTGGCCGGACTTCGCCGATCACCACGGCGACCACATCCCCCACCACGAGGACCTGCCCGACACCTCGTGGGAGGAAGCGGACCACACCCCCGCCTGGGAGGACCCCGCAGCCGGCCACCTCGACCACGGCGACCACTTCGGCGCCGAAGACCAGTTGGACGATCATCACGCCGTCGTCGAGGACGTCCACCAACCGGCCCACGACGATGCGCCCGCCGACGACCTCGTCGAGCACCACCCGATCGCCGACATCACCGACGGGCACGTCCTCGGCCCGATCGGCGCCGACCCCGACGCCACCGCCGAGCACCTCGACGACCCGGTCACCGCGTTCCCGCCGCTGGTCGACGTCGGCCCGCTACCCGAACCCGTCGACGGTTTCCCCTGGATCGACACCGGCAGCCTCGGCGTGGTCGACCCGGTCACCACCCCGGTCACCCCCGTCACCGCCACCGAACTCGCCGCGTACGCCGCCGAGGACCTGCCACCCGGCGCCGACCCCTGGGCCGCCCTCGCCGGCTCCGAAGACCCCGCCACCAGCGCCCTGGCCCGCTGGTGGAGCGAGAACGGCTGACAAACACCGGGAAAACCATCGCGCCGGGGTCCCGGACACCCACCCCGGGATGACATCATCTGCGGCCATGACCGCAACCACCGCGCCGGACAGCACCCGGCGGGAACGCACCGGCTGGTACTTCTACGACTGGGCCAACTCGGCGTTCTCGACCACCGTCATCACGGTGTTCCTGGGCCCGTTCCTGACCACGGTCACGGAACTCGCCGCCGGCTGCGCACTGGGCGCGGACACCTGCGACGGCCGCGTGCACCCACTGGGCCTCAGCATCGCCGCGGGCTCGTACTTCCCATACCTCGTGTCACTGTCGGTGCTGCTGACCGTGTTCGTCCTGCCCGTCATGGGCGCGGTCGCCGACCGGGCACCCCGCAAGAAACCCCTGCTCGCCGCGACCGCGTTCACCGGCGCCGCCGCCACGATCGCCATCGCGTTCGTCACCGGGGACCGGTACCTGCTCGGCGGGCTGCTGTTCATCATCGCGAACGTGTCGTTCGGGGCGTCCGTGGTCGTCTACAACTCGTTCCTGCCCCGCCTGGCCGGCCCCGACGAACGCGACAAGGTCTCCAGCCGCGGCTGGGCCATCGGCTACCTCGGCGGCGGCGTGCTGCTCGCCCTGAACCTCGTCGCCGTGATCACCCTCAGCGTCGACGGCGACGACCAGCGCACCCTCGACCTGGCCCGCTGGTCCATCGTGTCCGCCGGCGTGTGGTGGGCGGCGTTCACCCTCATCCCGCTGCTCTGGCTGCGTGAACACCCCATCGGCGCCGTCTCCGCCGGCGGTAACGTCCTGACCGGCGGTTTCCGGCAACTCGGTCACACATTGCGCAGCTTGAAGGCGTACCCGCTGACATTGTTCTTCCTGGCCGCCTTCCTGGTCTACAACGACGGCATCCAGACCGTCATCTCCCTGGCCAGCCAGTACGGCACCGAAGAACTCCACCTGCCGCAGTCCACCCTGATCGTCACGATCCTGATCGTGCAGTTCCTCGCGTTCGGCGGTGCCCTGCTGCTGGGCCTGCTCGCCACCCGCATCGGCGCGAAGAACACCGTCCTGATCTCCCTGGGCCTGTGGCTGGTCGTCATCCTCGCCGCGTTCTGGCTCCCCGAAGGCATGTCCCTGCCGTTCATGGCCCTCGGCGCCGGCATCGGCCTGGTCATGGGTGGCAGCCAGGCCCTGAGCCGGTCCATGTTCAGCCAGCTCATCCCCGCCGGCCGCGAAGGCGAGTACTACGGCTTCTACGAGATCAGCGACAAAGGCACCAGCTGGCTCGGCCCCCTCGCGTTCGGCCTGGTCTACCAGCTCACCAACAGCTACCGCATCGGCATCGTGTCGCTCGTGGTCTTCTTCGTCGCCGGTGGCATCCTGCTCGCGATGGTCCCGCTGCGCCGGGCCGTCACCGCAGCCGGCAACACCCCGCCGCGCCTGCTCTGACCCACGACCCAGGAGCGCCGCACCCCCGTGGACATCACCATCGACCCGCAGTCCCCGACCCCACCCTACGAACAGGTCCGCCTGCGCATCGCCGCCCTGGCCGCCGAAGGCACCCTGCCCGCCGGCACCCGCCTGCCCCCGGTCCGCCACCTCGCCACCGACCTCAACCTCGCCGTCAACACCGTCGCCCGCGCCTACCGCGAACTCGAACAGGCCGGCCTCGTCGAAACCCGCGGCCGAGCCGGCACGCTGGTCACCGCCGCTGCCGCCCGCACCCCCGAAGCAGCCCGGAAAGCCGCCCACAGGTACGCCGAAACGACCCGTTCCCTCGGCCTCACCTCCCAACAGGCCCTCGACCTGGTCAAAGCCGCCCTGACCCAGTCACCGGGAGCCGCCTGATGCTGACCACCGACGACCGGCTCGCCATCCACGAACTCCTGGCCCTGCACGGCCACCTCATGGACGACGGCGCCTTCGACCAGCTCCCCACCCTGTTCACCGACGACATCACCTACGACGTGACCGCCTTCGGTGGCGGCGTCCTGACCGGCTTCGCGGCGATCACCGCGGCCGCCCTCACCCTCGGCGACCGCAACCCGGTCGCCCACCACGTCACCAACATCCGCGTCGAAACCACCCCCCACGGCACTATCCGAGCCCGCTCCAAAGGCCTCGGCATCACCACCGACGGCCTCTGCGGCAGCGTCACCTACGACGACACCCTCCGCCGAACCCCAGCCGGCTGGCGCATCTCCCACCGCACCGTCACCCCCCGCCGCACCCCACTCCACCCATGACCGCCATCCGGGAGCGCGCGGCCACCCGCGCAGCCCGACTGACCGAGGGGTGGAGATGCGCTACAACGCCAGGTTCACGGAGCTAGCCGGTGCGAGCCCGTGGGATCACGCATCCCACCGGGACCTGCCGGCTTCGTTCAGCCTCGCCGTCGACGAGGGCTGGACCCGCGACGACCGCGGAGCCTGGCTGCTGCGTCGCTTCCAGGCCGCGTACTCGGGCTCCCCGGAGGCCTTCACCGACCTCACCGGTTACGAGGCCGCCGTCAACGGACGCGGCATACCCGGCCTGGACCTCACCGGGCCATCGCGGAGCCGCGCGGCCGACCTTGCCCGCCGTGGAGTCGCTTTCTCCCTGGCGGCGCTCTACCGGCTCAATGAGGAGCACCCCGACCATCCGCCGGCCGTCGCCTACCTCACGATCAGCGCGGTCGACATGGACGACGAGGATGTCCACGTCGCTGACATCACCTTCGTGACCGTCCACGAGGGCGACCCCCCGTACGTGAAGGACCTCGAACAGGTCACCACCGGCGCGATCCTGGCAATCGACTCCGCGGAGTGCCGCAACCCGCTGCCACCTGCTCCACCTATCACAATTCGGGCGTAACATCCCTTCGTGAACTTTGCGCCGAAGCTGGTGGGCGAGCCGGAACTCGGCCGGATGGATCTGCGGACCGGGGGACTGTCACAGGCCGCAGCCGACCACCTGGCAGCCCTGACCGCGCAGGCCGCACAAGCACCCGCCGCCATGGTCCACCTCCTCGACGGGGAACAGCTACGGCTCGTCGGCGCCTGCGGACTGCCGTCACAATGGGCGGACGCACCCTCCGTACTCGTCACCTCCACGCTGGCCGGGCTGGTCATCGCGCAGGGGACACCCCTGGTCATCAGCGACGTCACCGCCGAAACCGCCAACACCGTCGTCGTACCCGCCGACGGGGGACGCGCCTACGTCGGATACCCCATCCGCGACGTCGAAGGCGCCGTCACCGGGGTATGCGCCGTCCTGGACCACCAGCCACGCCAATGGCTACCCGAACACCTCACCGCCGTCGACCTCGCCGCTCAGACCTGCACCGCCTTCGTCATCGAACAACGCTCCGCCGCACGCGCCGACGACGCACGACGACTGCTCGCCGCCCTGCTCGACAGCCTGCAGACCGGCGTAGCCGCCTGCGACGCCCACGGACGGCTCGTGTTCTCGAACAAAGCCAACGAAGACCTCAACGGCCGGCTACCCGGCGGCACCGACCTGCGCACCTGGAAACGACACCCCGCCGCCACACCACCACCCGCCGTGGCACCACTCATCCGCGCCCTGGCCGGCGAACGGCTCCACGACACCGAGATCCAAGTCGAACGACCACAACAACGACCGTCCATGCTGCTCGCCGACGCCCAGCCCATCACCAACGCCGCCGGCGACTCACTCGGCGCCGTGGTGACACTGCAGGACGTCACCCACCGGCACTCCGCCGCCATGCTCAAAGACTGCGAACTCACCATCCGCCGCCAACTCTCCGGCTCCGACACCAGCCCCGCCGACGAACTCCTGCTCGAAGCCATCGCCACCATCGGCCGGATGCTCGACTGGGCCGCCACCGAATTCTGGGCCATCGACGAGGTCGGCAACGTCCTGCGCCGCCACCTCACCTGGACCGACAACCACCACCTGCTGCCACCAGGGCTACCGGACCACCTCGACCACGGCCAAGGTACGCCCGGACGAGCCTGGCAGAGCTCCGAAGTCACCTGGGCCACCGACCTCATCACCGACCCCGACGCCCGCGCACAAGTCCTCGACTGGGGCAGCCTGCGCTCAGCGGTAGCCGTCCCCGTACCCATCGGATCCGTCACCCGCGGCGTCCTCGCCTGCTACAGCGCCTACACCGAACACCCCGACGACGTCCGCACCGCCGTCATGACCGGCATCGCCGCCCACATCGGCCAATTCCTCGAACGCCGCCGCGGCTGGGACCTCACCACCGAGCTGGGGCACAGCCGCGACGAATACATCGCCCTGGTCGGCCACGAGATCCGCACCCCACTGACCAGCATCGAGTCCTACACCGCACTCATGATCGACGACCCCGGCCTACCCGCCGACGACCGCGCCGACATGCTCCAGGTCGTCCAGCGCAACACCGGACGCCTGCACATCATCATCGACAAACTCCTCGACATCGCCGGCCTGCAGTCCGGCCACCTCACCATGGACATCCACCGCACCGACCTGACCACCATCGTGCAGAACGCCGCCGCCCGCCACGCCGCCACCGGCATCACCTTCGACGTCACCCTGCCCGGCGAAACGATCCTGTGGGGCGACCCCCACCGCCTCAACCAGGTCATCGACGAGCTGTTCACCAACGCCGCAGCCTGGGCCGACCACGGCAGCCGCATCACCGCCACCGTCACCACCGACGGGCCCATCACCCAGCTCACCGTCGCCAACACCGGCCAGATAATCCCCGCCGCCGAACGCGAACGGCTCTTCCAACGCTTCTTCCGCACCCAGCACGCCATCACCAACGCCGTCCCCGGCACCGGCCTCGGACTCTCCCTGGCCCGCACCATCATCGAACAACACGGCGGCACCATCACCGCCACCACCGACGACAACCCACCCGGCACCACCATCACCGTCCGGATCCCCACCGACCGAACCACCCACCGGCAAACGACCACCACCACCACCGCCACCGGCAAACGACCACCACCACCACCGCCACCGCCACTGAGCCCCGCTGACAAGCAGCCAAGCCCACCCAGCCCCCACCACCGAGCACCCACCGGCCGGCCCTCACTAGCCCAGCCCTCACTAGCCCAGCCCTCACTAGCAAGCGGCCGCCCTTACTGGCAAGAGGCCGACCTCGCTGAGTACCACCCGGCTGTGATCGTCGCCGGCCCCGGCGAGCCCTCCTCAAGCGGCCACCGCTGACCACCGGAAAGCCCGCCTGCCACGAGCCGGGCTTTCCCACAGCCGATCTCTCACAGCCGATCTCCCGCCACTGCATTCCGGCAGCCGCCATCACGCAGCCGCATGCTCACTCACGGCGGCATGCTTACGGCCGCATGCTCACAGCCCGGGGGAGAGGCCGGCCCTCAGCTCGCGTCGTTCAGCTCCTGCAACCGGGCCTCGATCTCCGCCAGCTCCGCCCGCAACCGCTCCGCCTGCTGCTCCGCCTCGGCACGCTCCGACGACACGATCTGCTCCACGGCCTCCTGCACACCCGGCACGTCGACCAGCGCGACCATCCGCATCGCCTCCGCCGGACGCACCACATAAGGCTTCGCCAACGCCTTCGAACCCTGATTCGCCGCGATCGTCCACTCACCATCGGTGTACGACAACGTCACCGTCAGGCCCGACGGCGGCTTCGGCTTAGCCGCCCGCGCCGGAGCCTTGGAACGCTGAGCCGGAGCCGGAGCCGGAACCGCAGGCTCCTCCGCCGCCTTGGGAGGAGCGGGAGGCGGCGAATCCAGCACGAACTCCGGCTCCACCTTCTCCGGCTCAACCGGCGCCGGGGGAGCGGCCACCTTCTTCACCGGACCCTTCGGCGCCACCTCCAGATCAGCCGGGGCGAACGGCAACTCGTCACGCCCGAACTTCACCACCACCCACTCATCGGACTCCGCCGGATCCGTCAGCGCCACCACCTGGCCCACCTGACCCGCGATCTGACCCGCCGACTCCGTGAACATCACCCGAGGCTTACGCCCCGCCGCCAGCCCGTCGCGGATCGCCTGCAACTCCTCCGTGCCCAGCCCTCGCACACCGGTCCGCGCCACCACCATCGATCAACCCTCCTCAGCATCGAACACATGTTCCAACGACGTAAGTTCTACCAGGCCCCACCGACAAAACCACCACCAACCCACCCAGTACCCGCCGGGGGAGCGCCCAAGATCCTCCCGCGCTCCCACCCACCCAGCAAAACCCGACACCCATCACTCCACCCGTACGCCCGCCACGCCCGCAACCACCACACAGCCCGCACCGCCGACTAGGCAACCACCCACCCCGTCGGGCACCCTGAACACCGTGAGCGACAGACCCGACCCGCACCTGCGCGAACTCGTCCTGCTGCGCCGCGTCCGGGACCGGATCGACCGCGACTACGCCCAACCCCTCGACGTCGAAGCACTCGCCCGCGGCGTACACCTCTCCGCAGGCCACCTCAGTCGCGAATTCCGCGCCGCCTACGGCGAATCGCCCTACAGCTACCTCATGACCCGCCGCATCGAACGCGCCATGACCCTGCTGCTACGCGGCGACATGTCCGTCACCGACACCTGCTTCGCCGTCGGCTGCTCCTCACTGGGCACCTTCAGCACCCGCTTCTCCGAACTCGTCGGCATGTCACCCAGCGCCTACCGCCGCCTGGCAGCGGGGGAGGGCAACGGCATCCCCGCCTGCGTCGCCAAACAAATCCGCCGACCGATCAGGAATCGAGAAGCGGGCCCCGCACGCCCCGACCTAGCCTGAAACCCATGAACCTCAACATCCACCAGACCTTCCTGTCCGCCGACGACCCCGACAAGGCCCTCACCTTCTACCGCGACACCCTCGGCTTCGAAGTACGCAACGACGTCGCCTACGGCGGCATGCGCTGGATCACCGTCGGCCCACCCGACCAGCCCCAGACCTCCATCGTCCTCGAACCCCCGGCGCTCGACCCCGGCCTCACCGACCCCGAACGCCGCACCATCCTCGAACTCATGGCCAAGGGCAGCTACGCCCGCATCGTCCTCGCCACCCCGGACCTCGACACCACCTTCGAAAAGATCCAGGCCAGCGGCGCCGACGTCGTCCAGGAACCCACCGACCAGCCGTACGGCATCCGCGACTGCGCCTTCCGCGACCCCGCCGGCAACCTCGTCCGCATCAACGAGGTCAAGTAACCCGCACCGGCGGGGGAGAGCCCCGCACCCGGACGCGCATCGGCGGATACCATCTGCCGATGCCGCGCAACCAGGTAGGCAACTCCCGAGCCGTCTACCCCGGAACGTTCGACCCGTTCACCGCCGGCCACCGTGACCTCGTCGACCGGGCGCGGCGCCTGTTCGACGACGTGACCATTCTGGTCGCGGTCAACAACGAAAAGCAGCCCACCAGCACGGGTACGCAACGCGCCCGGGACATCCGCGCCAGCCTCCCGGCGGACTGGGTAAACGTCACCGTCGTCGCCTGGAGCGGACTGACAGCGGCCTACTGCCGCCGGCACGGGGCGGCAGTGATCATCCGTGGCATCCGCAACGCCGGCGACGCGGAGCGCGAAATGCAGCTGGCGGCGATGAACGAGACCCTCGGCACGACGACCTTGTTCATGCCTGCCCGCGCCGAACTGACAAGAACATCCTCGACAGCAGTACGCGCCACAGCAACCTAGCCTTCACCAGCACCCGAAGATGCCCGAATTCTGCCCCAGACTGCCGCGTCTATCGTTGGTCGATAATGTACATTATGTAAACCTAAGCGTGGAGCGGGCCCGGAAGAGGACAAAAAACCATCACCTCACGGGCACGACTTCAGCCGCCACTCGGGACCACCGACCCGAATCTTCAGGAGAATCCGCCCCACAGAACTGCTCGTCCCCGGGTGCGGCCAACCACGCGGCGGCACGTAGGACGAGGCCGCAAGATCAGCTGACGCCCAGCCGTTGACCACCCGAAGCGTTCTTACGACCCCGAAGCCGCCATCCCACCTCGCCACGCACAGGCCTGGACAACCCGGCGGGCCTCCTACCCCGTCGCGAACAGCCTGGTGCCAACGGCGGCGTCGGCTGGACCGCCACGATCATCGCCCGCAGAACCAGCGCGCGATGGAAACGCCCACCTGGTCAGTATCGCCCCAGACCTGTTGATAACTGGCAAAGTGCTGCATAATATGCCTTATGCAGCACAGCGACGATATTGCGGTGGAGACACTGATCGGCGAGTTTCTCGGGGCTCGGGCTGTGCGGAAGCCGTCCGAGCACACGCTCCTCGCGTACCGTCGGGATCTGACTGCGGTTTTGCGCCTTGTCGGTGAGGATGTCACTCTGGGTGACCTCTCCCCCAAGGCGCTGCGGGCGGCGTTTGCGATCTTCGCCGGCGGCAGGGCCCCCTCCTCCGTGTCGCGGGCATGGTCGAGCTGGAACTCGTTCTTCGGGTTCCTGGTGGTCGAGGGTGTGCTCGCGGGTAATCCGATGTCGGCGGTGGGCAAGCCGAGGTTCATGGCGCCCTCCCCCAAGCCGTTGCGGGGTGAGGACACTCCGGAGCAGTTGCTCGAGGCGGTCAACCAGGTTGACGAGCGGCAGCGGGATCCGTGGCCCGAGCGGGACGTGATGGTGCTGGCCCTGGCGTTGTGTGCGGGGCTGCGGCTGTCGGAGTTGCTGTCGCTGCGGGCCGGGTCGTTCCTGGGGCGGCCCGGTGAGCGCCGGGTGGAGGTTGCCGGTAAGGGCGGGCGGCCGCGCAGTGTGCCGATCGAGCCGGAGCTCGATGTGGTGGTGGACCGCTATGTGGAGAGCCGGCGGGTGCGGTTCGGGCGGGTGCGTACGGATGAGATGTTGCTCGTGGATCGTAAGGGGCTGCCGTTGCGCCGGGGTGGGCTGCAGTATCTGGTGGAGTCCTGTTTCAAGCGGGCCGGGGTGTCGGACCGGGTGCCCCGGGGTGCGCAGTTGCATGCGTTGCGGCACACGTTCGCGACGCGGCTGGCGGAGGACGGGGCGAACGCGTCGGAGATCATGCGGTTGCTGGGGCATGCGTCGTTGACGACGTCGCAGGGGTACATCGAGGTGACGGCGGCACAGCAGCGCGCGGCTGTCCGGGCGAACCGGACGAACCGCGCGCTGGGGAAGCTGTAGTGCGGGTCAGCTGTTCAGGAAGCCGATCAGGGCTTCGTTGAATTCGCCGGGGTGTGAGGCGTTGATGCCGTGCGGGCCGTCCTTGATGACGTGGACCTGTGCCCCGGTGACGATCTCGGCGGTGATTTTGCCGCTGTTCTCGAAGGGCACGACGGCGTCGCTGTCGCCGTGGATGACCAGCGTCGGGATCCTGATCTTCTGCAGGTCGCCGCGGAAGTCGGTGCGTCCGAAGGCGGTGACGCAGTCCAGGGTGCCTTTCGCCGAGGCGACGTGGGCGAGTTCCTGGGCGTAGCGGACCTGGGCGTCGCTGACTTTGAGGGTGCTGCCGGCGGTGAAGAAGTTGGTGGCGAACCCGTCGACGAACGCGATGCGGTCCTGGTTGATGCCGTCCTGGAAGCCCTGGATGGTGGCGTCGTCGAGGGCGCCGTCCGGGTTGTCGGGGCCTTTGTGCAGGTAGGGCGGGACGGCGCCGGCGAAGACGGCTTTGGCGATCCGGTCGCTGCCGTAGTTGCCGAGGTAGCGGGCCACCTCTCCCCCGCCCATGGAGAAGCCGACGAGGGTGACGCCGGTGAGGTCGAGGTGGCGCAGCAGGGCGTCGAGGTCGGCGGCGAAGGTGTCGTAGTCGTAGCCGTCCCAGGGCTGGCTGCTCTTGCCGAAGCCGCGGCGGTCATACGTGATGACGCGTTTGCCGGCGGCGATGAGTGCGGGGATCTGGGCTTCCCAGCTGCGTCCGGACAGTGGCCAGCCGTGGATGAGCACGACGGGGTCGCCGGTGCCGAAGTCTTCGTAGTAGAGCTCGACGCCGTTGTTGACGCTCAGTGTGGGCATGGTGCTAGTGCCTTTCAGGCGAGGGCAAGCTTCACTTCGACGTTCCCACGGGTGGCGTTGCTGTAGGGGCAAACCTGGTGAGCTGCCTCGAGCAACTGCTGGGCGGTGGCTTCGTCGACGCTGGGGAGCTCGGCCTCGATGGTGATGTTCAGGCCGAATCCGCCCTGGCCGTTGGGGCCGATGCCGACGTCGACGGTGATCGCGGTGTCGGTGAGCTGGATCTTCTGCTTGCCGGCGACGAGCTTGAGGGCGCTGTGGAAGCAGGCGGCGTACCCGGCGGCGAAGAGCTGCTCGGGGTTGGTGAGGGCGCCGCCGGGGCCGCCCATCTCCTTCGGCACGGCCAGGTCGAGGTCGAGGACGCCGTCGCTGGAGCGGGTGTGTCCGCCCCGTCCGTCACCGGTGGCGGTCGCGGAGGCGGTGTAGACAGCGGTCATGGGGGTGCTCCTCAGAGGTTGCTGGCGGTTGCTGTGCCGCGGACGCGGCTGAGCAGGTGGTACAGGGTGGTGAAGTCCTCGACGCTGAGGTCGAGGGTGCAGGCGAGCCGTTCGGGCAGGTCGGCGAGTTGCTGTTCGAGCAGCATGCCTTCGGGGGTGGCCGACACCCAGACGGTGCGTTTGTCGTCCTCGCCGCGGGTGCGATGGACGAGGTTCTGGGCTTCGAGGCGTTTGAGCAGCGGCGAGAGGGTGCCGCTGTCGAGGTGCAGGGTGGCGCCGAGGTCGGTGACCTTGACGCTGCCGCGTTGCCAGATGACGCGCATGGCGACGTATTGCGGGTAGGTGATGCCTGCCGCGTCGAGGGCGGGCCGGTAGAGGCCCGTCATCGCGCGGGAGGCGGTGTAGAGCTCGAAGCAAAGCATCGCTTCTAGTCCGGTGGCCTCGTCCATAGGGAGAAAGGTAGTGCACAACTTAGTTGTGCACAATTAAATTGTGCACAACCTTTCGGTGAGAGAGCCCACAGGCGCCGGCCACGCGCGCCGGACGAAGCCGGCGCGAGCCGGACGCGAGCGCCGAGCGGGATGAGACCGGGGTGGGCGCCATGGCGGGTCTGCCGTCGAGGCTGCCCAGGGTGCCAAAGGTGACGCCAAGGGGGCACCGCGTCGGTGACTCTGGGGCGGGGATGCGGGCAGACCGCGTGCTCGCTGTGGCCCGGATGCGCCCAGCCGGTCAGGTGGCACGGTGGCTGGGGGCGGCTAGGTCCGTGGGGCGTGGTCGAGGAGGAGTTCGGCGGCGGCGCGGGCGTGGCGGGGGTAGGTGGGGTCGTTGAGGACCATGGCGCGGGTGGTGGCGCCGTCGGAGAGGGTGACCAGCTGCTCGGCCAGGGGGTGCGGGTCGGCGATGCCCAGGTCGGCGACGAGTTGGGTGACCAGGGTGAGCATGAGGCGCTTCTTGTCGCGGGCGAAGGTGTGGACGGGGCTGGACGGGTCGGGGTGTTCGGTGGCGGCCTGCAGGAAGGGGCAGCCGCGGACGATGCCGTCGGGCCAGCTCGGGGTGGTGAACATGGCGAGGAGGCGGTCGCGGGGTGGGACGTCGGGGCGGGCCAGGGTGTCGAGCATGGTCTGGCCGGAGTCCAGCAGGTAGTTGAGCTGGGCGATGACCAGGTCCTCTTTGGCCGGGAAGTGGGCGTAGAGGGTTCGTTTCGAGACGGGGGCAGCGGTGGCGATGTCTTCCATCGTGGTCGCGGCGATGCCCTGGGTGGCGAAGAGGCGCACTGCGGCGGTGAGTACGCGTTCGCGTCCGCCGCGTCCCGCTCGGTGTCCCGGTTCCTCAGCCATGTCCCAAGTATACGACGGCGTGTACTTCGGGTAGGGTCGCCGAGGTAAACGCCAACGTGTACTTGAGGAGTGGGTATGGCTCTGACCGAGGCAGCGGAACGGATCATCCGGGGGCGGCGGGCGACGCGGGCGTTTCTGGCGGAAGCGGTGCCGGAGGAGACGCTACGGGCCGTTTTCGAGCTGGCCGGGGCCGCGCCGTCGAACTCCAACGTGCAGCCGTGGCGGGTCGAGGTGGTCAGCGGGGCGGCGAAGGACCGGCTTGCCGACGCGCTGGTCGATGACGATGGCCGGGGGCGGCGCACGGTCGACTTCCCTTACAGCGAGGCCATCTACGGTCCGGAGCACCACCAGCGGCGGGCGGCGTTCGGCCAGGCCCTGTACGGCGCCCTCGGCATCGACCGCGACGCCCGCGAGATGCTGGCCGCCTACAACACGGCGAGCCTGCGGTTCTACGGGGCGCCGCACGTCGCGCTGCTGTTCGCCCCGGACTCCGGAGATCCCCGGCTGACCGCCGACGTCGGCATGTACGCGCAGACCCTGCTCCTGGCCATGCAGGCCCACGGCGTGGACAGCTGCCCGCAGGCGCTGCTGAGCTTCTACGCGGACACGGTGCGGGAGACGCTCGGTGTGTCAGGGGGCAAGCTGCTGCTCGGTGTGGCGTTCGGTTACGCCGATCCCGCGGCGAGGGTGAACACCGTGGCCGTGGGCCGTGAGCCCCTGGAGGAGACGACCCGCTTCCACCGCTAACCGTCGAGGTGGACGACCAGGGGGCGGTGGTCGGAGACGGCGACCGCAGGGGTGCGGACCTGGACGACGCGGCCGAGGGTGCCGGCGCCACGGGGGTCGGTGAGGATGTGGTCGAGCTGGGCTTTCGGGGCGGGGCTCGGGTAGGTGGCGTGACCCCGGGCGAGGCTGCGCCAGCCCGTGAACGCGCGGACCGGCCCGGACGGCATGTTGAGGTCACCCATCAGGATGCGGGGTGCCGGGAGCGTGCGCAGGGCCCGCACCGCGTGGCGTAACTGCCGGACATTCCAGCCGGGTACGAACGACAGGTGCGTGTTCGCGACCGTCATCGGCCCCGTGGGTGCGTCGATGACCGCGGCGATGAGGATGCGGGGTTCGTCCTTGAGCAGCAGCAGGCCGCCGTCGGGGCCGGGGACCCAGACCGGGGAGCGGATCGGGGCGGCGGGTAGCTGGGTGATCTGCCAGCGCAGGACCGGCCAGCGGCTGATCAGGGCGATGCCGTAGAGGGGGTGGTCGTTGTCGGCCTCGGATTTCCAGGGGTGCCAGGTCTCGCCCGGGGTGCCGACGACGGCGGCGGCGAAGCGGTGGGCGGGGGCGCCGAGGGCGTCGGCGGCGATGGCGGTGAGGTCGAGGTGGCCGCTGCGGGGCTGGGCGCGGTCCACCTCCTGCAGGCCCAGGATGTCGGCGTCGAGGTCGGCGACTGCCGCGGCGACCCGGTCGGCGTGTACGTTTCCGTCGGACAGGGACCTGCCGTGCAGCAGGTTGAAGGTGGCCAGGCGCACGGAAGTGACCTTAGCGCCGGGCGGGAGGGGGTGCTGTGTTCAAGGCGGTGTGCTGCTTGGTCGTGGTGTTTGTCATCCTCGGGTCGGCGGGAATCTGGCTGCGGCGTCGCCGGGGGATGTGATCATGGCCGAGAATGGGCGGATGAGCGACGACGATCTGATTACCCGGCTCGAGGAGCAGGAACGCCGGCTGGTGTTCACCCGGTTCGATCACGCCGACGCGTGGCATCTGGGGAGTCTGCTGGTGGATCTGGCGACCAGCCGGGACCTGCCGGTGGCGGTCGACATCCGGCGCGGGACGCAGCAGTTGTTCCACGCGGCGCTGCCGGGCAGCACCGCGGACAACGACCACTGGATCGTGCGCAAGGTGCGGGTCGTGGAGCGGTTCGGGGCGTCGTCGTTCCTGGTCGGGCGGCGTCTCGCGGCGAAGGGTGAGGCTCTGGACGCCAAGTACGGCGTGGACCCGGCCGACTTCGCGACCCACGGCGGAGCTTTCCCCGTACGTGTGGAGGGTGTGGGGGTGATCGGGGTGGTGACCGTGTCGGGTCTCCCCCAGGCCGACGACCATGCCCTGGTCGTGGAGGCCATCGAGACCTATCTGGAGGAGTAGCGGTCGAACGTCGCCTCCACGATGCCCTCGCCGTGGGTGAGGCCGGGTAGCCGGCGCCGCAGCTCCTGGACGCGGGCGGCGGGGAGTTCGGCGGACAGGGTGGCGCGGCGGCCCGGCACGTGGGTGTCCAGGACCGTCCCGCCGAGCCCGGCGAGGACCGGCAGCACCGCGGGGAGCGTGTCGGCGGGGAGTTCCAGCTCCAGGTGGTGCACGGGTTCGCAGACCCGGGTGCCGGCGCGGGCCAGCGCCGCGGCGAGAACCAGCCGGGTCAGCTGCCGGAAGTCCCCGGCGGTGCTGGACATGCTCTTGTCGAACGTGCCGTGCGAGTGACTCTGCCGGGCCAGGTAGCCGTTGCGGATCAGGGTGACCCGCGCGTCGAGGACCTGCCAGCCGTGCGGGCCTTCGGCGAGACCGTCGCGCACGGACTGCTCGACGGCGGTGAAGAACGCGGCGGGCATCGATCCGGGCTCGACCTCGATACCGAAGCCGCTGCCCGGTTCGACGCGCAGGCCGACGGTGGCGAGGAACGGACCGGCGCCGATGACCACGGTGTGCTCGCCGACGCCGGTGACCCGCTCGACGCTGATGATGCGGGGTTTCGAGAACCGCACGTGCAGGCCGTACTCCTCGGCCAGGGTTCCTGCGATGACTTCCTGCTGGACCTCGCCGTAGAGGGTGACCGACAGCGGGTCGCGGCGCAGCCCGATCAGCGGATCCTGCTCGGCGAGCTGGGTCAGCGCGGCGTAGACGGCACCACGGTCCTCGGCGACGACCACGGACTCCAGGGTCGGCGGCGGGAAGTACGCCGGGGCGTCGCCGGTGGTGTCGCCGAGCTGGTCACCCACCCGGACGGTGCGCAGCCCGCGGATCACAGCGATGTGCCCGGCGGTCGCGGACCGCACCACCCGATCGAGAACCCGCAGGCCGGTCACACGGCCCTGGGCGAGCCGGTCCCGCACGTGCAGCGTGCCGGCGTGAATCCTCGCGTACGCAATCCGCGCCCCATCCGACCGCCCCACCGCCGCCCTTGACCGGACTGAAGGCCCCACCCCTGCTCGCTCGATCTTGAACACGCGGGCGTTCAGGGGTGCGTCGCTCTGCTCAGGGGCGTACGGAAGCAGGGTCGTGATCGCGTGGGTGAGTCCGTCGATGCCGTCACCGGTGATCGCGGATCCGCACAGCACCGGCCTGTCCCACAGCTCGGTGAGCTGCGCGCGGACCTCGCCGGGGCGGGCACCGCGGCGGTCGGTCTTGTTGATGAAGAACAACGTCGGCAACCCCAGCCGGCGCAGCGTGCGCAGCAGGACATGGGTGTGCGCCTGGATGCCTTCGACGGCGGAGACGACCAGGATCGCGCCGTCGAGGACCGACAGGGCCCGTTCGACCTCGGCGATGAAATCCGGGTGCCCCGGGGTGTCGATCAGGTTGACGGTGACGCCGGGCAGCCGGAACGACGCGACCGCCGCACGGATCGTGATGCCACGGCGGCGTTCCATCTCCAGGGAGTCGGTGCGGGTGCTGCCCGCGTCGACGCTGCCGAGAACGCCGAGCTCACCCGCGTCGAACAGCAGGCGCTCGGTCAGGCTGGTCTTACCAGCGTCGACGTGGGCGAGAATACCGAGATTGAGCAATGCCACGAACAGAGTCCTTCGACGAGACCGGCAGGGCGGGAAGGAACTCAGTCGCGGTACGCATACGGCCATCCTGGACCCGGGCAGGTGCGACGGTCCACCGAATAAACCGCCCGGAGCGTACGATTCCCGGTCGTGTCCACAACCCCTGAACCGTCCGGCGGGCTCACCCTGCGCCCGTGGCACGACAACGACGCGGCCGCGCTGGTCGCGGTCGCCGACGACCCCGCCCTGCACCGCTGGACCGGGATGCGCGCCGGCGACACCACCGAGGCGTTGCGGTGGCTGGCCGTGCAGCACGCCGGGCTCGCCGACGGCAGCCGCTACACGTTCGCCGTCGTCGACGACGGGCAGCACCTGCTCGGCCATGTCGTCCTCAAACGCGGGGAACGCCCGGAGAACCTCGCCGAGGTCGGCTACTGGGTCGCGGCACCCGCCCGGGGCCGGGGCGTCGCCCCACGAGCGGTCACGATCCTCACGGGATGGTCGTTCACGCGGTTCCCCGAACTGACCCGCGTCGAGCTCAGACATCAGAGCGACAACACGGCGTCGTGCCGGGTTGCGGTCAAATGCGGCTACGCGTACGAGGCCACGCTCGCCGCCGCCCATCCGTACCCGCAGACCGGGCATCTGCACGCCCTGGAGAGGACACTGTGACGACTACCGCCGACGCAGCCGGGACCGCGCCCCTGGGAGACCGCGTCGTCAACCGCATGGGCTTCGGGACGATGCGGATCACCGCGAACCCGGACCGTGACCTGGCGATCCGGGTCGTGCGCCGGGCCTACGAGCTGGGCGTCAACCACTTCGACACGGCCGCGTTCTACGTGTCACCCGGCGGGACGCTGGGGGTCGGGACCGGGGAGAAGCGGTATGCCGCGGAGCTTCTGCGGGCCGCGCTCAGCCCGTACCCCTCAGAGATCGTCATCGCGACCAAGGTCGGAACCCGCGGCCAGAAGCCCCTGAGGGAGCGCATCGAAGCGAACCTGCAGTTACTCGGGGTTGACCGCCTCGACGTGGTGAACCTGCGTCTCGCCGACAACGCGGGCTCCCTCGCCGAGCCGTTCGCCGAGCTCGCCCGGCTTCGCGACGAAGGCCTGATCCGGGACCTGGGGATCTCGAACGTGACCGTCGCGCAGCTCGACGAGGCGCAGACCATCGCGCCCGTGGTGTGCGTGCAGAACGCGTTCGGCGTGGACTACCCGGACCGTACGCTGCTCGACGCCTGCGGTCAGCGACAGATCGCGTTCGTGCCGTTCTTCTCCCTCGCCGGCACCGACCGCGAGAAAGGCACCCCGGCCACGGTGCGCGACCATCAACAGCGGCTCGCGTGGACGCTGCACCAGGGACCGCACGTCCTCGCGATCCCCGGCACCGGCAGCGTCGAGCACCTGGAACAGAACATCGCCGCCGGCGCGATGTGACGTCAGCGGACCCGCAGGACCAGCTTGCCGCGGTTCACTCCCGCGGCGAGCTGGTCGAGTGCGACCTTTGCGTCGGCGAGTGCCACCTCACCGGTGACGTCGATGCGTACCGCGCCGGTCCGGACGAGATCGAGGCCGGCCTGACCGAAACGGGACACGAGGTGCGGCGCGTGCCGGACGAGGTGGCCGATGTTGAAACCGCCGACCATCCGGTTGTTCTTCCACAACGGCTGGACGGGCAGGACCAGATCGGGGTGGCTGCCCGCGTCACCGAAGGCCACCAGCCGGCCGAACGGCCCCAGCAGATCAATGCCAGCCGCCCGGGCAGCGCCACCCACCGGATCGAGCACCACGTCGACGCCGGCCCCGCCGAGCAGGTCGCTGACCGCGCCGGGAAAGGCGTCACGGACCACGACGTGGTCGTAGCCGAACGTACGGGCGTACTCCACTTTCGCCGCCGAACCGACCGTGCCGATGACCATGCCGGCGCCGAGGGCACGTGCGATCTGGGCCGCCGCGGTTCCCACTCCTCCGGCGGCGGCATGAATGAGGACGGTTTCGCCGGGCTGCAGACGGCCGCTGCCGGCAAGCGCCCCGTACGCCGTCGTCAGAACCGTCGGCGCCGCCGCAGCGGTGTCCAGGCTCAGACCCTCGGCGGTGTACGTGAACGCAGCCGGTGCGACGGCGTACTCGGCGTACCCGCCGAAGCCCGGCAGGTACGCGGTCACCGCCTGCCCTTCGGCGAAACCGGTGACCCCGTCGCCGAGCGCTGCGACCCGGCCGGCCGCTTCCAGGCCGGGGATTTCACCGTCGGCGTCGGCCCGCCCGAAGTCACCGCGCCAGTGCTGAAGCTCGGCGAAGTTCACTCCGGCGTACGCGACCTCGATGAGCACCTCATTCGGCCCGGGCTGCGGGACCGGCCGATCGAAGACGGTGAACTGCCCACCGTTGGTGGTGAACCCGACCGCCCGCATCGCCGGTGTTGTCACGCGATCTCCCGGCGACCGCGAGGACCCAGCGGGACCAGTGACATGTCCGTGGTCTGCGACGTCAGATTTTTGTACGCATAACCGCGAGCGGTCATCCACTGCGCGGCCGCGGTCTCGGCGGCGGCAGTCACCTTCACGATGTCGCTGTCCTGCTCGGCGGTGCCCTCGTAGCGGAAGGTAAAGAACGGCCGGGTCGCGATGTCGTACGTCAGCGACCCGGCCGCGGTGAACGCCGCGAACGCCACATCGTGCTGCGCAGCGTCTTTCAGCAGCGCAGCGCGCTGGTCGGCGGTCAGCGCGTCGAACGCGCCCTTGACGGTCACCCGGATCGTTTTCACGCAGCCATCGTCCCAGGCCGCGCCACCGGTTTTCTGACCGCTTTGCTTACCGCGGTGGGGACAGGGGGCGGGTCTCGTCACCCGTCGGGCCGAACGCGGTCAGGAAGCGGTCGCGGAACTCCGCCATCGGCCACACCGGCGCGGCGGGCTGCGGCTCCAGGCCGTCGGTCCAGCCCCAGTCGCTGACACGGTCGAGGACCTTCGGGTCGTGGGCGACGATCGTGATCGGCACGTCATGGCTGGCACCCTCACCCACCACGATCGGGGCGGGCTGATGGTCGCCGAGGAACACCAGGACCAGGTTGTCGTCGCCGTACTTCTGCACCCACGACATCAGCGCCCCGACCGAGTACACGATCGACTTGGCGTACTCGGCGCGGATCAGGTCCTTGTCCTTCCACACCTCACCGGTCGTCTTCGCCTGCGCCTTCTGCTGCGTGTACACCGAGCCGTCGCCGACCTGGTCCCAGCCGATCATCGACGGGATCGGCGCCCACGGCGTGTGACTCGACACGAACGTCATCTCGGCCATCAGCGGACCCCGGCCCGGTTTGGCGTACTCCTGATCGGTGAACGACTTCAGCGTGAACTGGTCCGGCATCGTCGCCCACGAGAACGCCGGCCCGTGATAACCCAGGGTGTGCGAGTCGTACACCTGGTCGTAGCCGTAGAAGGTGCCCTCCGGCCACGCGTACGTGACACCCGGCTCGACACCGACCGTACGCCACGCCCCGGTCTTCTTGAACGCGCTGGTCAGCGTCAGCCGGTCCCCCGACACCAGACTCCGGTAGCGCTGCTGGTTCCCGATCGTCACCCCCGACTGGAACGTCGAATGCGCCAGCCAGCTCCCACCACCGGCCGTCGGTGAGGTCAGGAACCCGGACTTCGCCGCGAACCCGCGGGTCTTCAGATCCGCGGTCCCCTTCGTCAGCGCCGCGTGCACGACCGTGTCGAGTGTCGGGTCCTGCACCGCGGAGCGCCCGTAGCTCTCGATGAACGTGAACACCACGTCCTTGCCCCGCAACCCGGTCAGCAACTGATCCGCCGCGGTGTCCTTGAACGCGTCGGTCGCCGCCTCGTCCGCGAACGCCTTCTTGTCCCGGATCGCCGCCGGCACCGTCCCGATCCCGTCGCGTGCCAGCGTCACCGCACTGTCGGACGCGACATACACCCCCGGCACGAACGAGGTCCCCAGCAACGCCACCGCCACCCACACGACCGCCCCGCCGGCCAACCCCCTGCGCGAGGCCGTCTCATGCCGCCCCGCGACGGCGGCCAACCGCCTTACTGCCAAAACCATGCCTATGAGTACGCCCAGAGCAACCAGAACCGCACCGGCCGCCGCCCCGACAGCCCCCAGCTCACCGAACGAGTCCTGCACGAACCGGTACCCGTCGGCGAACAACGGCCAGTCCAGCACCGGGTCGAACGCCCGCGCCAGCACCGCGAAGAACCCGATGTCGATCACCTTGAGCACGGTCAGCAGCCCCAGCACACCCCCGAGCACCCCCGCCACGATCATCCGCGGCCGCCTCGGCAGCACCAGCAGCACCGCGAACGCGACCAGCCCCTCGATCGGCACCCGCACGAACGCCCGCCACACCGGCGTCCCCGCCGGCAACCGGGTCACCTGATCCGGGACAACAAGGGCAAGGAACACAATCACGGCGGCGAACCCGGTGAGGGCCCACCCTGCGGCACGACGCTTGCGAGACAAAACGGGAGATCCTTAGACGAGACGACGGCGAAAGCCAGGAGGCTACTCCTGCTGTCTGGACACGCCTCCCGGCCACATCCGGTTCATTACTTTCCCCACGTACCAGCGTGGGTCCATGAACCTCCGCCGCGCTGGCCGCCGCGGTCCAGGCCGACTCCTTCGACGCCGCACCGGCACCGAAACCCCCGAACACCACCGGCGACCTGCGCATGCTCTGCTACCTGCAGGGCCAGGACCGTACGCACACCCACCTGATCGCCCTGGCCCACAACGCCGGCCGCCGCCGAGCGTTGCCTGCTCAGCTTCCAGCCCGCTTGATCATCGACACTCCCGCACACAGCAACCCGATCAGGAACGGCTCCGCGGCCCCCCGCTCGATCAGCCCGATGATCCCGACCGGACTCTCACCCCCGGCCATGATCGCGGTCAGATACAACACCGTCGACACCAGCCCCACCACCCCGGCCACCACCAGCCCCCGCCCGGCAGCACGCGACACCCCCACCCGCCGCCACGCCCTCCCGAGCACCACGGCCAGCACATTCGCACCGGTGAACCCCGCGAACGCCCCCATGCTGTGATACTCCCCGGTCCCGTCGGTCAACGCCTCCCCGGACCCATGGAACAACGAGAGCAGCACCCCACCGACGGCCAGCATCCCCGCAGGAACAAGCACCGCCCACCGCCGCGCGCCGCTGAGCCCGCGAAGCATCGCCACCCCGGCAAAAATGACGATCCCGAACAGGAAGAACCCGGTATTCATCACCCACGCCAGCGGCGAGTACATGTACTGCCCGAACAACGTCGACGGCCCGTGCACCCCCAGATCACTGATGAAGTGGTGGGTGTAGCTGTACCCCGGATCCGTCCACGCCGCCGCAGCAACAAACTCCGCACCCAGATAGATCCCAGGCCCCGCAACGAGCAACGCCGCTGTGGCCCGCCGCTGCTCAGGCTGGTGTGCCGCGGGAACGCGGGCTTCTGATTCAGTATCGGTCATCGGGATGCCTCCGTAGTCAGCTCGGTCGATAGCGCTTCAGCGACCAAAGACTGAGCCGCAACACTGACAGCCCACTGACACGACGCTGATAGGCCTGCCGGGCCCGCTATCAGGCCTGCGCAGCTACGGCGTCCGCCCGATCCGGCACCCGCATGTGGTCAGAACCCTGGCCCTCAGCGCGCCGAGCAGGTTCTCGTCGTCCCACCGTGACCTGCACCGGCAAGGCCGCCGTCGCTGGGTTGGCGGCGGTGCGCCCTTCATCCAGCGTCGCCGGACCAGCTGGTCAAGGATCCGGCACACGGCACCGACAGCCGTGCCGATGCTGCGGGTGCGGGGGCGGGTCGCGTCGTTCAGCTTGATGACCGGCTTCCCTCAGCGGCGTTCTCTCAGGATTTCGGTACAACCGGTCGGCCGGCCTCGTAGGAACTTCCCGCGGCATCGATCGAGCCCTGATTACTGTATTGCTATTACCGGCAATCCAATAAATCAAAAACGGACAAATCTAGCTCCGCCCATAATCCCGCTTATGTTGTATCCGCACGTGTATCAGGCCGTCAGAGGTACGAGACCGCTTGTCCTGGCCCGCTGGACCTGATGCGGCAAGCTGCAGGTGATGCGCTGGTCCGGTGAACCTGATTCCGGACCGGTGAATCTGATGCAGCACGTTGGCTCTGGTTCCTGGGGGCCGCGCTGGGTCGAAGCATCTGCACAGCTTCTTCACCAACCTGACGGATCTTTCGTGTTGGGTAGATGAATGACTCAGCACACCGAGGCGTCCGCCGCTGTCCTGGCTCCGCCTATCTGGCGAAGGCTCTGCGTAACTGGCGAAAGCTCCGAGAATCTGGCGGACGGCTCTGGCTATCTGGCAAGTCGACGAGTTGAGGTGCTTGGAAGGCTGACTTAAGGAGCGGGGCCGGGGTTGGCTCGGCTGATTCCCGTGATTGAGAATCCCGGCGAGCCAGACACAAGCGATCCTCACGTCCCGGTGCTCCCGGACGACTTCGAAGCCGGTGCGGTGGAGTTGTCGGCGAATACCCGCGACCGGCTGCGCCGGGCCATGCCGGAGAGCACCCGCCGCGCCTACACCGGCGACCTGCGCCGGTTCCTCTCCTGGAGCGCCGACCGCAAGCTGCTCGCCGCGACGGTGTTCACCGACGACGAACGACTCGCGGACGGGATGCAGCACCTGCTCGAGCGGCACGGCGATCTGCACGTGATCGTCACCGAGTACGTCAGCGCCCTGGCCGACCTCGGCCGTGCCCCGGCCACCGTCGAACGCGCGCTCGCCGCGATCACCACCGCACACCGGGCCGCCGGCGCTGGCGGTTTGCGCACGGATGGGCCGCGGCAGGTGCTGCGCAGCTACCGCCGGGACCGGGCCAGCACGGGCGCGGGGGTACGGGTCCGCAAGACCGCCCCGGTCACCATCGCCGCGCTACCCGCCATGACCGACGCCCTGGACCGCAACAGCCTGGTCGGGATCCGCGACACCGCGCTGCTGATACTTGGTTTCGCGCTCGGCGCCCGGCGCAGCGAACTGGCCGCCCTCGACATCACCGACCTGACCTTCACCGCCGAAGGCGTACAGGTCGAGGTCCGGACCTCGAAGACCGACCGGGACTCACACGGCCGCACCGCTGCCCTGCCGTATTGGGGCGCCCGTAGCTTCCAGCGAAAAAGCAACGCTAAGGATCTGGCGTTGAATCTTGGTCTGACCGGCCCGTAACCTGCCGCCCGTTTGGTGACGGTCGATGGCAGGGTGGTGGTTCATGGCGACTCGGGATGTGTTCTCGAGGACGAGATGGCACGGTTGAGGTCGTTCCCGGAGATCGGCCGGGTGGAGTTGATTCGGCATTTCACGCTCACGGACGCGGACGAGGCGTTCCTGCGTAAGTTCCGGACGGGCCGCAACCTGTTCGGCGCGGCGGTCCAGCTGTGCGCGTTGCCGTGGCTGGGTTACGTCCCGGATGACGTGAGCTCGGCGCCGGCCGCCGCGGTCGGCCGGTTGTCACAGTGCCTGGGCGTGCCGATGGGCGAGCTGCGCGACTACGGCGCACGCAGCCAGACCCGTACCGATCATCTGCGGGAGATCGCCGCGTACGCGGGGTGGCGCTGCGCCGCCGGCACCATGAGCAGCAGTCCGAGCAGATGTGGTGCCTGACCGTGGCGACCAACGCGATCGTGTGCTGGTCGACCGGATACCACGGCCTGGGCGTCGGTATGGGTACCGATGCCGGTGGCCGGGCCGGGCCGGACATGGGATTGGGCTCCTTGCGCGTGCTGGTACGGGGTTACGCGGTGAAGCGTCGCTGGAGGGTCTGGCAGATGAAGGCCGCGAGGGCGACGATGGCGCTGGCCGCCACCAGGGCGGCGATGCCGGGGATCGGGTGCAGCGCCGGTTCCGTTGAGCTCGTCTGAGGGCGTGGCCCCCGGCCCTACCGGCGGGTCGGGTTTAGTAGTGCGTCGAAGCCCATGCGGCGGACGAACTCGGCGCGGGCTCGGTATGCGGCGTCGTTGACCTGTTCGACGCCAGCGTGGGCATCATCGATGACGGTGCGGAACGGCTTCTCTCCGAAGGGCAGGTCGAGCACACGGACGATCTCCTCTGCGACGCCGGCCGCCCCCTTCACCGGTGGCGTAAACAACGCGTTGGTGGCGCGTTCGGTGTCGGCGACCATCGGGTCGAGGGCGTTGTAGGCGGCGGCCACCTGCGTGTCGCTGGCGCTGCTGGCGTTCGGGAAGTGGTCGGTGCCGTCGGTGATGGCGCCGGGCATGACGATCACCGTTTCGATGCCGAACGCGTTGGCCTCGTAGGCGGTGACCACGGCGAGGGCGTCCATCGCGGCCTTGGACGCCACGTACGGGCCCATGAACGGGGGTGTGGTTACCGGGATGGTGCTGCCGACGTACATGAGTACCCCGGCCCGGCGCTGCCGGAAGTGGGGCAGCACAGCGCGGTTGACCCGGTGGGTGCCCACGGCGTTGACGTCGATGAGGTGGGTGACGTCGTCGTCGGTGAAGGCCTCGACGTAGCCCACGTACAGGTGGCCGGCGTTGTTGATGACGACGTCGAGTCCGTTGTGCCCTTCGATCACGGTCTGCACGGCGGCGTCGGCGGACGCCTGCGAGGTGACGTCGAGGGCGACGACGTGCAGGTCGGTGCGGGTGTCGCGGGCGTACGCGCGGATCTGGGCGGCCGGCTCGGTGTTGCGGCCGTCGGGGTCGCGCATGCTGGCGTAGACGGTGTGGCCCGCGTCGGCCAGTCGTCGGGCGGTGAGGTTGCCGATGCCGGTGGAGGCGCCGGTGATGAGGATGACGGACATCAGAGGGTCCTGTTCTACTGATTGACGGTGACGCGCAGGATGCGGTCGTCGCCGGGTTTCGGGGCGACGCCACCCCAGGTGGAGGCGTCGGTGTTCGAGGTCATCAGCCAGAGCGCGCCGTCAGGGGCGACCTCGACGGTGCGGATGCGGCCGTATTCACCGCGGTAGTGCGCGACCGCTTCACCGGCTGCCCGGCCGCCGTCGACGGGCAGTTGCCACAGACGTTGTCCGCCGAGGGCGCCGATCCAGAGTGAACCGGCGGCGTAGGCCATGCCCGAGGGTGAGGCATCGTCGGGGTGCACGGTCCAGATCGGCGCCGTTCCGGTGCTGCCCTCGATGCCCTCGGTCTCGGGCCAGCCGTAGTCCGCGCCCTCGCTGAGCACATTAACCTCGTCCCAGGTGCGATGGCCGAGTTCTGAGGCGTACGCGGTGCCGTCCGGGCCGAACGCGATGCCCTGCACGTTGCGGTGCCCGGAGGAGTAGATCGGGCTGTCGCCGAGTACCGTGCCGTCGGTACGGATGCGCAGGATCTTGCCGTTGAGGGAGTTCTGGTCGGCGGCGTTGGCCGGTTCGAACGCGTCGCCGGTGCCGATCCACAGGTTGCCGTCCGGGCCGATTGCGAGCCGGCCGCCGTGGTGGCGTTCGGCGGTCTGGATGCCGTCGAGCAGCACCCGGTCCTGGCGCAGCGACCGGTAGTCCTCGGCGATGTGCAGCGCCACGATCGAGTTCTCGTCGGCGCCGGTGACTGAGGCGTAGACGGTGCGGTCGACGGCGAAGCCGGATGAGGCGGCAAGGCCCATCAGGCCGCCCTCGGCCTTCGGGACGACGCCGGGAACTTCGCCGACGCTCTGTGCGGGGCCGCCACCGGCGGGTACCCGTTTGATCAAAGCCGAGTCGCGCTCGGAGACCAGGGCGGACCCGTCGGGCAGGAAGGTCAGGCCCCACGGGACGGTCAGGCCGGTGGTGATTTCGGTGGGTTCGCCAAGGGTGGCGATCGGGCCGCTAGATCCGTCGAGGGTCACGGTGGCGCCAGGGACGACCTGGCTGGCCGGCTCGCCCTCCGGGGTCTCCGTGGAGCAGGCGGTCAGGCTCAGCACTGCGGTGAGGCTCGCGCCGAGTAGCGATCGGCAGGGGGAATGTCGCATGGGGGTCCTTCGGGTCAGAGGCGTTCCGGATGTGGGCCGGTGCGGCCCGCCTCGCCTCGGTCGAGCCGGTCGATGCGCGCCATCTGACGGGCGTCGAGGGAGAAATCGAACACCGCGGCGTTCTCCGCGATGCGCTGCGGCGAACTGGCCTTCGGCAGGACGATGTCGCCGCGTTGCAGATGCCACCGCAGGATGATCTGCGACGGCGTCCGGCCGAGTTCCCCGGCCACCGACTGGATGGCCGGGTCGCGCAGCACGGACCCGGCGGCCAGCGGTGACCAGGCCGCGACGGCGATGCCCCGCTCGGCGCAGTACTGCCGAAGATCGTTGTTGGCGAAGTGCGGGTGGGCCTCGATCTGGTTGACCACCGGTGGCGGGCCGCCGTCGGCGAGGATGCGATCGAGCTGGGCCCGGTGGAAGTTGGACACGCCGATCCCGGACAGCCGGCCGTCGGCCTGGGCGGCCCGCAGCGCCTGCCACGTCCGCGGGTAGCGCCCACGCCGCGGCATCGGCCAGTGGATCAGATAGAGATCGACGTGGGTGCCGAGCGCGTCGACGGTCGCGTCGATGGCACTGCGGACCTCGTCGGTGTCGTCCCCGGCGATCGGGAGCTTGCTGGTGATCCAGATGTCGCCGCGGTCGAGTCCGCAGGCCCGGACGGCGGCGCCGACGCCGGCCTCGTTGCGGTAGTACCGGGCGGTGTCGATGTGCCGGTAGCCCGCCCGCAGCGCCTCGCCGACGAGCTGTTCGGTATCGCGGGGTGCGATCTGGTACGTGCCGAAGCCGAGCCGGGGGATGCGGAGCCCGCCGTGCCCCATGAGGGTGGTTTCCATGAGAGGCCGTTCTATTGCCGTGGGGGTGCGGCGGCCGGGGCGCATGCCCGGCCGCCGCACGGGGGGTCAGGAGCGGTAGCGGCCGCTGAGCACGCCCAGCACATCCTGGTACCGGCCCTCGGCCTCGGCGTTGCGTTGCCACTTGACCCGCTCGACCAGGATCTGCTCGGCCTTGCCGTCGGCCTCGAGCAGGCTCATCACCTCGTTGAGGAAATCCTTCAGAGGCATGGCCATGTCGGAGTCCTGCTGGTTCATCAGGGTGGTCCGGGTGGCCGGCGGAACCAGCTCGATCACCTGCACGTCGCTCTTGAACAGCTGCACCCGCAGGCTCTCGGTGAACGAGTGGATCGCGGCCTTCGTGGCGTTGTAGGTCGGCGTCGCCGGCAGCGGCACGTAGGCCAGGCCAGAGCTGACGGTCATGACGGTCGCGGCGGGCTGGGCCAGCAGGCGGGGCAGGAACGCGTTGATCAGCCGGATCGGGCCGAGCAAGTTGACCTCGACGGTCCGCTCGGCGACATCGAGGGACGCCGGGTCGCGAAGGTCCTCGGCCTCCATGATTCCGGCCATGGTGATCAGCGTGTCCAATGCCGGGTAGCGGGTCGCCAGCTCGTCGCGGGCCGCAGTGATCGACGCCGAGTCGGTGGTGTCGATGGTGACCGTACCGATGCCCGGGTGCTCAGTGGCGATCTGCTCGAGCAGCTCGGTGCGCCGGCCGCCGACGATCACAGTGTTGCCCTTCTCCTGCAGACGCAGGGCCAGGCCGAGGCCGATCCCGGAGGTCGCGCCGGGGATGAAGATAGTGTTTCCGCTGATGTTCACGGGGTTCCTCGATTGTCATTTTCGGGCATACGGGGGTGTCCGCGTTTGCCAAGTGATGAATGAAAAGCAGTGGTGTTCAGGCGAACTTCTGATTCCCAAGTACGTCGAGAAAGGCGATCTGGTCGCGAGCGTTCGATCCGAGCCGGGGCCGGAAGAGAATGAGCCGGTGACCGGTGGCCGGGCTCAGCACGACGTCGCACTGCAGGTCGAGTTCGCCGACCAGCGGGTGCCGGATCAGTTTGGGCGCCGAACTCAGCGCCACCACCTGTTGCTCCGCCCACAGCTCACCGAACTCGGCGCTGCGATCGAGCAGGTCGGCGACCAGCCCCTGAGAGAACCGGTCGCCCGGCGAGCGTTGCGCAACCCCGGCACGCAGGTCGGCCACGTAGGCCCGGCCGATACGGTCGTGCTCAGCCGGATCGTTGCTGTCCCGCGACGCCGGATCGGCGAACCACCGCCACGTGACGTTGGACTCGTACCCCGGCAACCCGGTCCACACGCCCAGCAGGTTCTCCGCGGCCCGGTTCTGCGCGACGACCGTGAGCAGGTCGTCGGCCACCTGAGCCGGCGTGTGCTCGAGTACGTCCAGCAGATACAGCATCGCCGGATCGACGTGCGCCAGCGGGGAACGCGGCTCCGGCGGCTGCTGCCCGGCGAGGCGGAACAGGTAATCCTGCTCGTCGCCGGTAAGCCGGATCGCCCGCGCGAGACTGGCCAGCGCCGCCGCCGACGGGCTGCGGACCCGGCCCTGCTCCAGCCGGCCGTAATAATCCGGCGACAGCGCCGCCAGGCTCGCGACCTCCTCACGGCGCAGCCCGGGAGTGCGGCGCCGGCCACCACCGGGCAGGCCAACATCCTCCGGCCGTAAACGTTCCCGCCGATGGCGGAGGAACTCGCCGAGCGCTTTGTCGTCCATGTCAACCTCCCTTCTTTCCGGCGTGCATCCAGCATCGCCGGAAAGAACGGGGATATGAAGGCCGCGTTTAGCCTAGGTGTCGCATGCCCTGGCTACCGCCCGATCCGGTCCATCGGCAACGACGCATTGACGGAGTTGGCCGATTCGTCGGCACGGCGAATTCAACAGGAAGATCGCCCCCGAACGGCTGCGCCAGCAACGTGACGGCCGGCTCGACGAAACGGTCACGCAGCCGCCCTCGGACCGCTTGACACCGAAGAGGTCGACCTGCGGGATGGCCGGGAATCGACCTACGCGGCACCACCCCCGTGCCGCCCACCTCGCCGGCTGCCTGCCCGCTTCCGTGCCTCGACCCGACCCCGATGGGCTGGACGCATCGCGACTGGTTCACCGTTCGACCCTGGCCACATCCACGACCGGTACGGCACATCGGCCCCACCGTCTGGTGGCACGGCGAGCTCATCGGATCGTGGGCCAGCACCCCCGGCGGCATCCGCACCCACCTCCTCGCCGACCGGGGAAGGCAAGCAGCCGAAGCCGTCGAACGCGCCGCCGCCGACCTGCATGCCCGGCTCGAAGGCGCCACCGTGGTCCCCGCGATCCGTACCCCGTGCGAGCGTCACCTCAGCAACACCCTGTAAGCGGGCCTCCGCAATTGCAATACCGCTCGGTACCGATACTTGACGTTATCGGAACTGACCGTTACCGTTTTGAGTACGAGCTCCGCCGCGCCGTTGGTCAGAACCTCGGGCGGTTGTGCCGGCGTTCCACGTCGGCGCTGGGATGCGGAGCCGTCTCGAAGAACGGGTGATCACATGCAGTACCGCACTCTCGGGGACACCGGACTGAGCGTTAGCTCGCTGTGCCTGGGCACGATGATGTTCGGGTCATGGGGCAACAAGGACCACGACGACTCGATCCGCACGATCCACCACGCGCTCGACGCCGGCATCAACTTCGTCGACACCGCCGACCTCTATGCCCGCGGGGAGGCTGAGGAGATCGTCGGCAAGGCGCTGGCCGGGACGCGCCGCGACTCGGTAGTCCTGGCGAGCAAGTTCCACAACCCGATGAGCGACAACGTCAATGACCGCGGCAACTCCCGCCGGTGGATCATGCGGGCGGTGGAGGGCAGCCTGAAGCGGCTCGGCACCGACCACCTCGACCTCTACCAGGTGCACCGCCCCGATCCGGCGACCGGGATCGAGGAGACCCTGGGAGCGCTGACCGATCTGCAGCGGGCCGGGAAGATCCGGTACTTCGGCACTTCGACGTTCCCGGCCCACCAGCTCGTCGAGGCGCAGTGGGCCTCCGACCGCCGGGGCCTGGGCCGGTTCGTGACCGAGCAGCCCCCGTACTCGATGCTCGCCCGCGGGATCGAGGCGGACGTCCTGCCCGCCGCCGAGGCGTACCGCATCGGCGTGCTCACTTGGAGCCCGCTCGGCGGGGGCTGGCTCTCCGGCACGTTCCGCAAGGGCGCCACCGGCCAGGTGAGCAGCCGCACCGAGCTGATGCCCGGCATCTTCGACATCGACGCCCCGCGCAACGCCGACAAGCTCGACGCCGTCGAGGCCCTCGCCCTACTCGCCGAGGAAGCGGGACTTTCCCTGATTCACCTCGCCCTCGGCTTCGTGCTCGCCCACCGCGCAGTCACCGCACCGATCATCGGCCCGATGAACATCGAACAGCTCGACAGCCAGCTCGGCGCGGCCGACCTCGTCCTCGACCCGGACGTCCTGGACCGCATCGACAAGATCGTGCCGCCGGGCCGCAACATGACCGCCGGCGACGCCGGCTACTTCCCGCCCGCGCTCACCGACGCGTCACTGCGCCGGCGCTGACTACGTCCGTAATCCCTGAACGAACGGAATCCCACCATGGCCATCTCCACCATCCCGCACATCAACTTCGCGAACGGGAACGCCCGCCCGGCGCTCGAGTTCTACCGCGGCGTCTTCGACGGCGACCTGCTGTCGCACACCTACCAGGACTTCGGCATGCCCGCCGGCCTGCCGGACAGCGACCGGATTGTCTACGGCCAGATCACCACCGCCGACGGCGTCCTGGTGATGGGCTATGACATCCCGGGCGACCAGGAGCCGGACTTCGGCAAGCCGGGCTCGACCCGTCGCGCGAACGGCACGACCATCACCGAGCAGCCCATGTTTATCCAACTCCGCATCGCCACCCTGGAAGAGGCGTCAACGCTCTTCATGCGCCTCGCCGTGAACGGGATGGTCGTCGAAAGCCTCACTTCGTCGACCTGGTCGCCCGGTTTCGGCATCGTCACCGACCAGTTCGGGGTGACCTGGATGGTCAACGTCCACGAGTGACCACCGCGGGGCGACGCCCCGACAACCATCTCGGGCGTCGCCCCAGCACCTCACCTTCTCCCACGCTCATCCCCGTTCGGAGTGTCGTACACCCATGCCCGCAGATCTCACCACCCCACGCGCGCGGAACCTCGCGCTCGCCTTGCTGGCGTTGACCCAGTTCGTCGTCGTGATCGACGCGTCGATCGTCAACGTGGCACTGCCCTCGATCGGCACCGCCCTCGGCATCTCCCAGGACCACCTCTCCTGGGTGGTCAACGCCTACGTCCTGGCCTTCGGCGGGTTCCTGCTGCTCGGCGGGCGCCTGGCCGACTTCCTCGGCCGGCGGCGCATGTTCGTGGCCGGTATCGCACTGTTTACGATCGCCTCCCTGCTCGGCGGTTTCGCCCAGAACGAGACCTGGCTGATCGCGGCACGGGCGCTGCAGGGCCTCGGCGCGGCGATCGCCTCGCCCGCGGCCCTGTCCATCGTCACGACCACCTTCGGGGAGGGCAGCGAACGCAACCGGGCCCTCGCCATCTGGGGTGCTGTCGCCGGCGCCGGTGGCGCGGCCGGTGTGCTGCTCGGCGGCGTGCTCACCGAGTACCTCGGCTGGGAATGGGTGCTGTTCGTCAACGTCCCGATCGGGGCACTCATCATCTGGCAGGCGCCCAAGCGCCTCATCGAGTCGACCAGCGGGGCACAAAAGCGTGCCTTCGACCTGCCCGGTGCGGTCACCGTGTCCGCCGGTCTGGCCCTGCTCGTCTACACGCTCGTCGACGCGGACAAGGCGGGCTGGACCTCGGCAACCACCCTGCTGCGAGGACTGGGCGCGCTGGTGCTGCTCGCCGCGTTCGTCGTCATCGAGTGGCGCTCGCGCAACCCGCTGCTGCCGCTGTCGACGTTCTCCCTGCGCACGCTGCGTGGCGCCAACGTCGTCGGTCTGCTGGTCGGGATGTCCCTGGTCTCGATGTTCTTCCTGATCACCCTGTACCTGCAGCAGGTGCTCGGATTCAGCGCGCTGGCCGCGGGCTTCGCCTATCTGCCCCTGTCGGTGTCCATCATCGTCGCGGCGACGGCGGCCTCGACCCTGGTCACCCGGCTGGGATTCAAGCCCGTACTGATGGCGGGCCTGGCGTTCGTCGCGCTGGGACTGGCCTGGTTCTCCCAGGTACGCCCGGACGGCTCGTTCGCCGTGGACGTGCTCGGCCCCTCGGTGCTGGCCGGGATCGGTCTCGGTCTGTCGTTCGTGCCCATGACGATCGCGGCGGTCACCGGCACCACCCCGGAGCAGGCCGGCCTCGCCTCCGGGCTGATCAACACCAGCCAGCAGATCGGTGGCGCGCTCGGCCTGGCGATCCTGGCCTCCATCGCCAACTCGGCGACCACCGACGCGCTCACCTCTGGCGTACGGGACCTGAAAATCGCTCTCACCGACGGGTTCTCCGACGCGTTCCTCGTCGGCGCCGGCTTCGCCGTCGCCGGCATCGTGCTCGCCGCCGTGCTGATCTCCACCCGGGACAGCCGCGAACACTCACAGGCCGCCCAGCGCGGCGAGGTCACCGTACCCGCGGTCTGACCCGTGTATCGGCGGGCAGCGCACGGACCCGTGCGCTGCCCGCCGGTCCGGCGGCAGAACAATGGATCCGGATCGGCACACAGCAGGACACGCTTCTGGCAGCGAGGAGATCACCGTTATGACGCAGGACGACCCCACCGCGGGTGCCGCCGTCCCGGACGGCGAGGGTGGCCCCACCGCCCACCGGCGTCCGGGCCGCAAGCCTGACCCTGGCCGCGACGCCGAAATCCTTGACGCGGCTCTACAGGTTTTGGCAGAGGTCGGCTATGCGGGTATGACGATGAGTGCGGTGGCGGCAAGGGCCAAGGCCGGCAAAGGCACCTTCTACCGTCGCTGGCCGTCGAAGGCCGAACTGGTCCTCGACGCCGTCGGGCACATGAAACGCAGTCAGGCCGACCTGGACCGGCTGCCCGACACCGGCACCCTGCGCGGCGACATCCTCGCGCTGTTCAAACCGGCCTCCGTAGAGGAAGGCGAGTACCAGCTCACGATCATGGCCGGGTTGGCGTCGATGCTCAGCCAGGACCGCGGGCTCGCCGAGGCGGCCAACGACGCGATCGTCGAACCGTGGGCCGCCGCCAACCGCGTGCTGTTGGGTCGGGCGATCAGCCGCGGCGAGATCGATTCCGCCGCCGACGTCGAGACCCTCGCACAGATCATCCCGTCTATCGCCGCCTACCGCGCGCTCATCCAGCGCAAGCCGTTCGACCGCGACTTCCTCATCTCCATCATCGACGGCGTCCTCCTGCCCGCGGTCCGCCCATGACCTGTTTGAGGCGGGACCCAGGCCATTCTTGGCCCCCCACAAAAGATCCGGTTGGACAATCGGCACGGCCCGCAGCACTTAGTTGCACGGCGGCCCGCTGACAGATCGGTTCGGTGCTCGGCGTCACCTGGCGCATCACCGGTACCCAACGGCCTGTGCACCGGGGTCGACCCGCGCCGACGAAAGGCAGCGCCACCCGTGAGTCCCCTGTCCGTTCTCGCCGCGGTCGTCGTGCCGATCGTCTTCGGCACACTTCACTGGTACCTGTGGCGACGTCTGGTCGCGGAGACCACCTCGCGAGGCTCGTGGGCTCGCCGTGCCGGTTCTACCGTGTTCATCGCAGGGCCAGTGGTCGCCGCCTCGGCGTTGATCGGCGGGTTCACCTCGATGCCGATGGCCGTCCAGCGCGTCCTGGCCTGGTCCGGCTATCTGTGGCTGGCCGTCTTCCTGTACCTGCTGCTCGCGGTGCTCGCGGGTGAACTCGTCAGGCCATTGCTGAACCGGTGGGTCACCCACCGCTGCCGGGGGACAGCCGTCGCGTCCCGTCCTGCGACGCGCCGCGGACCAGCACGCCGTCGACCTGACTTTCAGTTCCGACGTAGGACGGCACGACCCTCAGTCAATCTGAGCTGGTTGCTCGACTACCGCCCATCTGCCCGGAAGAACTCGGCCACCGAATGGAACACTGACACTCGATGGCGTATTCACTGACATTCGCGGGCTCTGGCTCACTTTTGGTGGACTCGTGACTCGGTGCGACGTTCGTCCATGATCTTCGGGTGTTCGATGCGACGTTGGCCGATCTGGTGTTTCCCTGGCGGGCTGCGGTACGGGTGGAGAAGATCAGCGACGGCGGACACGACATCCACGTACGGACGCAGACGGTTGCCGCCTCGGCGATCTGTCCTGGATGCGGCACGGAGTCAAAGCGGGTACATGCTCGTTACCAGCGCCGGGTGGCGGATCTCCCGGTCAGCGGCCGCCGGCTGACGATCCACCTCCAGGTACGACGGTTCGTGTGCCTGGCGGCCGAGTGCGCGCAGCGCACGTTCGCCGAACAGGTTCCCGGTCTGACGACCCACCCTCGCCCGGGCGAGGGTGGCGTTACGCCGGCAGTTGCAGACCATCGCGGTGGCCCTGGCTGGACGTCCGGGAGCCCGGCTGGCGGCCCGCTCGGCGATCACGGTGAGCCGTTCGACGTTGCTGCGGCTACTACGGGCGTTGCCGGCGCCGGAGGTCAAGGCGGGTCCGCGGGTGTTGGGTGTCGATGACTTCGCGCTGCGCCGCGGGCATGTCTACGCCACGATTCTGATCGACATGGATACCCACCGCCCGATCGATGTGCTCGCCGGGCGCACCGCCGAGACGTTCGCCGCGTGGCTGCCAGCGCATCCTGGTGTGCAGGTCATCTGCCGTGACCGCGGCGGCGCCTACGCCGAGGGTGCCCGCACCGGGGCGCCGCAGGCGATCCAGGTCGCTGACCGCTACCACCTGTGGGCCCACCGCGGCTGCCTGACCGAACCGACACCACCGCAACCCGTGGCTGCGAACTCGGTGGTGCCTTTACCGGACCGGATGCTCGACGTCGACGGCCAACTCCGTCCTCTGGTGGCCCGTAAGCAGCAGCGGCACGCCGCCATCCAACAGCTCCGCGCCCAAGGGCTCTCCCTGACCGCGATCAGCCGGCAGCTCGGCGTGTGTTTCCGCACCGTGCAGCGATACGCGGACGCGAACCTCGACGACCTGCTCGCTCCGGCGATCCACCGCTCCAGCGTGCTGGACGACTACGCCGACTACATCCACCAACGCCGCGCCGAAGGACTGACCGACGCCGCCGTGTTGCACGCCGAACTGCAAACCCGCGGCTGGCGCGGCAGCCTGCGCACCGTGCAGCGCTACCTACGACCACTACGCCCGGCGACCACCACACCCCGGCCGGTGCCAGCGCCGAAACCGCGCCGGGTCACCAGCTGGATCATGACCAAGCCCGAGCACCTGGACACCGAGCACAGCGCCGTGCTCACCGGCGTCCTTGTCCGCTGTCCGGCACTGCGGGCGGTACGCCGGCACGTGGCCGAGTTCGCGGCCATGATGCGCGAGCTCGGCGGGGAACGCCTCGACTGCTGGATGCACGCTGTGGAAGCCGACGACCTGCCCGCCCTGCACACCCTCGTGACCGGCCTGCGCCGCGACCACGCTGCGGTCACCGCCGGACTCACCCTGCCCTACAGCTCCGGCGCCGTCGAAGGCCAGGTCAACCGCATCAAGGCACTCAAACACACCATGTACGGCCGCGCCAACCTCGACCTACTCCGCCAGCGCATCCTCATCCCGCACTAAGCCCACGTCCGGCTGCGGCGCTTTCGTACTCGCGATCAACGTCGGCTGCTGCGGGCGGCCATTGGATGTGCTGATGGTCGGCTACTGCTGGCGTGGCCGTCTCGATCCGCCGTAGAGGTGGACGCGGTGGTCGACGTCGTGGTCGGGCTTGCGGGAGATGAACCCGTCGGTTCGCATCTGGCCGTTGGCGATGAGTAGCAGCCAGTCCTCGTAGTACCAGCTCGGATTGCAGGCGCAAGTCGTGAACGTGAACCGGAAGTTCGCCCGGTAGCAACCGATCTGCCCTGGCAAGAGAACGAAGAGGCGGGCCGGGCCGGTCTGCCGCGGGTATGCGGCCAGGCCCGGTAACCGGTCGACGATCAGCGCCGAGCCTTCCGTGGACAGCCACAGGTCAAGGTCGCGGGCACGATCCACGCCGCCACTGGCCACCTGGTCATTGCGTACGTATCCGGCCGCTTCATCGGCGAGCACATCATGGATCACCACTTCATCGCCCGGTATCGATAGCGGAAGCATCGCCGGACGGCACAACCCGCGGCGGGCGTTCGCCTGCGGCGCCCCGCGGGCTGCCGCGCTCCACCGCACACGTACTCGTTGCATGGTGATCACGACCCCAGCCTGACGCGGCACACCGGCTGCACGCCAGCCGATATCTGGAATCTGTCGCGAACAACGCGCGCTTCGCCCTCGGTGGCTCACCACCATGCGTGACGAGTTCACCAAAAGTGCGCCAGAGCCCATTCGCGTGGCGTTCAACACGTCGCGGCCGCCCAGTGGCGACGACGGGAATGTCATCCTCGTGTCGCTGACAGATCGCGCATCGGTACCCCTGCTTTGCGCGCAGCGCGTCGTACTCGGCGACGGAGATGCCGTACTTGGCTTTCAGGTTTACCGCTCGTACTCGGTCCGCACCAAGCCGTTCCCGAGACCTTCGATTGATCACCACGGAACGATCCCGGCACGACTGGCAGCTCAGACGCGACTGTCCTGACGTGTCAACGAAGGCCTCCGGCGGAGCCATGCGCCGACAACGGGAGCACCATTGCGACGCGGACGGGTCAGGAGAAGCGGGGTCGTCCATGTTCGTCATGAAGCGACGGTAGGACTCGCCTACGACAGTTTGGGGTGACCTTCCGCGCTCTCGATGAAGTGCCGGATCAACTCGTCTTCCTTGGCCATCTCGGCAGCCCTCTCCATGGACTCCGTGAGCAATCGATGCAGGAGGTCGCGCAGCGAATCGCGGGCGACCCTGTTGCCGGGCCGGTACACGCGTCCGTCGTTGTCCCCTTCGACCAGCAGCAGGTGGCCTCCGATTTGCCTGAGCTCAGCAATCGGCATGGCGTTGACGACGGAGGCAACCAGGCCGCCCGCAGCCTCGTGCAGCGCGGCCTTGCGGATGGCGTCGGCGGCAACTTCCGGTGCGACGGATGCGAGTTCGGCTTTTCTCAGGCGTTGCAGCCGTGATCGTCTCGGCAACGTAGTCCTCCGGTGCGCCCTGCCACGAGACATCGTTGTCGCCGATCTTGAGCCGGTCCGGCAGTTGGCCCCTCATCGCGATGAACATGAAGACCATGAAGACCAGGCCAACGAGCAGCAGCGCGACAGGGCCACCTTCGGTGTCGGTGGTGAACGTGGCGTATCCGCCCGCACCAAGGCCGGCCAGGCCCAGCACCGTGGCCAACCAGCGCCACTTCGGATCGATGACAAATATCGTGAACCACTGGTTGATGCCGAGGTGCGAGCAGCCGTCCAGTCCGAGCCGGGAAGGGTGTGCGCGGCACAGTCGACGAGTGCGGCACCGTCGCGGCCCTGGCGGGCGCCGTCCCAGTCGAGCTGGCCACCGGACGAGCCGGTTCCGCGTACCGACGTCACGATGTAGATGTAGCCGTGCTGGACGAAGTATCTCCCGGCCATGACCGATGGGAACGGCCCGGCGATACCGTACGGATCCTGGCTGAGCAGCACCGGTCGCGAGGTCCGTCGGGTAGATCACCTGCGCGGCGATCGCGACGCCGTCGTCCATGGTCACGGTCGGGTTCTGCGGGCGCTGACCCCGTACAGCGATGTGGTGACGAGCAGAACCAGAGCCGCGGATAGCACAGAGCCGACGCCCGGGGGCCCGGGGCGACTCACGTCAGGGATCTGACCGACCGAGGGGCGGAAGACCGAGGGGCGGAAGTGAGGGCCAGCGGCCGGCAGCCCATTGCGGCCAGCTGGACCAGCCCGGTGGTGGGCCTGGCACGGGGCTGGATTCGTTGAGCTCGGTGGTGTCGGGTGGCTGGAACTGGGCGCGCCATGTGATCAGGTCGGTGTCTGACATCGGGAACGTCGTGTGGGGTGCGGTGGCCTGGCGGTGGGCGACGCGGGTGCGTTGGACGTCCTCGTCGACGGGCAGATAGACCACCGTGCAGGAGGCGCCGACCGAGGCTGCCAGCCAGCGCAGGGCCGAGCGTTCGTCGCGGCCCCAGAGGCCGAAGTCGAGCACGACGTTCGTGCCGATGTGCAAGGCCTGCAGGGCGACCATGATCAGGCGGCCTTCGAGCAGGTCGCGTTTGCCGTCGGGCTGGACGCCGTCGTAGAGCGCGATCATCCATTCGTCCGGGGTCAGTCTCAGGGCCCGGTGGGTGACGGCGAGGGCGGCGGCCCGGGTGGTTTTACCGGCGCCGGGCAGGCCGACGATGAGGAAGAGGTGCGGCATGGGTTGCTCCACGGATCAGGCGGGATGGTCGGGACACCGATCCGGCGGAGCGAATTTCCATGCAACCCATGCCGCCAACTCTAGCCTTTCGGGGGGTGCAGGATGTCGCGTGCCTGGTCCGCGGCGCGGATGATGGCCTCGGAGATGAAGTCGACGAAGCGGGCGATGTTCTCCAGGCGGTCGGCGGCAGGGGTGCCGGCGCCGAGGACGCCCACACCCTGACGGGCGATCACGCCGAGGTGGGCGGTGGAGCGGGCGCTGGCCATCGTGGACTGGTAGAGGACGTCGTCGTCGACGACGTAGCGTTCGCGGCGGCGGTCGTCGCGTTCGCGGCGGACCAGGCCCTGGGCTTCGAGGAACGCGATCGCCTTGGAGACCGATGCCGGGCTGATCCGCAGGCGCCCTGCCAGCTCGGCGGCGGTGAGGCCGCCCGCGTCGGTCATGTAGATCGCGGCCACGACCCGGGCCGTCATCTTGGGCAGGCCGCCCTGCTCGAAGACCGCCGCGAACGTCGCCTCGTAGTCCCGGACGGCTTGTGGGCGGGGCTGCGGGGCCGTGCCAGGGGTGGCGGTCTTCTTGCGCTGCCGGGCGCGGCGCTCGGTGGCCAGGCCGGCGAGGTCGGCGCGGTAGGCCGTGGGGCCGCCGTTGCGCATGACCTCGCGGGTGACGGTCGAGGTCGGGCGGTCGAGACGCCGGGCGATCTCCGCGTAGGGCAGCCCGCCGGCCAGGCCCGCGGTGATCTGCTGGCGTTCCTGCGGGGTGAGTCTGCCTCCCGGCATCACAGTCTCCTTCTCCGGTCACCGTTTCGTCCACAGTAGCTTTCACTTTCCAACAATTGCAACGGGTACGCCCGGGGTGTTGCGTTAGTTTCAGCACGGTTGCAATGATTTTAAGGCCCTGAGCTGCGTAAACAGCGCATTTATGCAACGGAAGCGTTGAGCGATCCGTGAAGGCAACGTAGCGTTTCATACATCGGAAACAACGCGAACAAGGAGTTCGACATGCAGACGTTCACCACCCCCGCCCCCGTCGCCGCCGTCCTCGACATCCCCGCCGGCCGGATCCGGGTCATCGCCGCCGACCGGGCCGACACCACCGTCGAGGTCCTGCCGTTCGACGCCGCCAAGAGCCGCGACGTGAAAGCCGCGCAACGCATCACGGTCTCCTACGGCGACGGCGTCCTGCGGATCGAGGCAGCGAAACCGTCCAGTGCGCTGCTCGGCTCGTCCGGATACGTCGAGGTGACCGTGCAGCTGCCCACCGGGTCGTCGGTCGAGGCGAAAGCGGCCAGCGCCGACCTGCGCGGCGTCGGACGCCTCGGCGACGTCACCGTCGAGGCCGCGGGCGGCTCGGTCGAGCTCGACGAGACCGCAAGCGCGCACCTGACCCTGCAGAACGGCGGGATCACGGTCGGCCGGCTCGGTGGCTCCGCGCAGCTCAGCACCCAGAAGGGCGGCCTGAGCATCACCGAGGCCGCCGCCGGCACCGTCGAGCTGCACACCGGGCACGGCAGCATCTCGGTCGGCGCCGCGCCCGGAACCGCCGCCTCCCTCGACGCCGGCACCTCCTTCGGCCGCGTCCACAACGCCCTCGCGACCACCGGCGGCGGCACCGCGCTGAGCATCCGTGCGACGACCGCCCACGGCGACATCAGCGCCCGCACCCTCTGAAGCGCCCGCGTCCTCTGAAGCGCCCGCACCTCTGAAGCATCCGTACTCTCCGAAAGGGATTGTCATGACCAGGGATCTGCAGAAGGCCATCGAAGAGTTCGTCGACGCCGGGTTCGCCGGGCTGCAGCTGCGCGTGCACGACGCGCAGGGCGAATGGGCCGGCAGCGCCGGCGTACGCAAGCTCGGCGACAACGCTCCACCCCCGACCGACGGCAGGTTCTGGGCGGGCAGCGTCGCCAAGCCGTTCACCGCCACGGTGGTCCTGCAGCTCGTGGCCGAGGAGAAGCTCGGCCTGGACAGCCCGGTGGCCCAGCATCTGCCGGGTCTGGGGCTCGACGAGCGGATCACCGTACGCATGCTGCTGCAGCACACCAGTGGCCTGTTCAACTACACCGGCGAGTACTACGCCGACGGGACGTTCGCACCGGGAATCCCCGCGACCGGCAAGGAATGGGTCGACACGCGCCTGCGGACCTACGACGCGCAGGAGCTCGTCGAGCTGGCCTTGGCGAAACCGGCGCGGTTCGAACCGGGCGCCGACTGGAGCTACTCAAACACCAACTACACCCTGGCCACGCTGCTGATCGGGGCGGTCACCGGCAGCTCGTACGGTGAGCAGCTGCACCACCGCATCCTGCGCCCGCTCGCATTGCGTGACACCCAGCTGGCGGGCACCACCACGGACCTGCCCCACCCGTACTCCCACGGCTACTACCGCTACCAGGACGGCGACGACTGGACGGTCACCGACGTCTCGCGCCAGAACCTGTCGATGATGCCCGGCGCCGGTGGTGCGATCACGACGACCCGGGACCTGCACCTGTTCTTCGCCGCACTCAACGACGGCACGCTGCTCCCGGAGCCGCAGCTGGCCGAGATGCGTACGCCGCAGGGCCCGATCGACTACGGCATGGGCCTGTTCGTGCAGGACCTCGGCCCGGACTGCGGCGGCGTCGTCTACCACCACAACGGTGGCGCACCCGGCGGCTACGGCGCCCTGATGTACAGCACCCCCGACGGCAGCAGGACCCTGACCGCCGGGCTGACGATGGGCGACGCCGCGATCAACCCGGCGGAGGTCTTTCCTCAGGCCCTGGACGCTCTCGTCAGGGCGGTCTTCCGCCAGTAAACTTATTGAGGGGCGGCCATGTGCCGCCCCTCAATAGGATTCCGGGATGGAGACGCAGGAACGGTTCGTGGCGTCCGGGCCGGTGCGGCTGTGGACCGAGCGTGCCGGGGATCCCGGCCACCCCGCCGTGCTGCTGATCATGGGGTCGGCGGCGCAGGGCATCAGCTGCCCCGACGCGCTGGTCACCGGGCTCGTCGACCGCGGTGTGCAGGTCATCCGGTTCGATCACCGCGACACCGGCCGTTCCAGCGTCGTCGACTTCGACACCCACCCGTACACCCTCGACGACATGGCCACCGACTGCCTCGCCGTGCTCGACGGCTACGACCTCGACGCCGCTCACCTGGCCGGCGGGTCGATGGGTGGGGTGATCGGGCAGTGGCTGGCCGTGCACGCCCCGGACCGCGTCCGGTCTCTGACGTTGCTGAGCAGCACACCGATGGGGCACCACCCGGAACTGCCGAAGCCGTCACCCGAGCTGCTCGCGCATTTCGCCGCCGGACTACCGCCGGGGGTGGAGACCGACGTGGCGCTGTTCCGCATCTTCAACGGGCCGGTCCGCCCGTTCGACGAACCAGCCGTGCGGGCGATGCTCGAGCGGGCGTTGTCGCGGGCCACCGACCCGGCCGCGGCGGCGAACCACCAACGGGCCGCGAGGACGCTCACCCCGGACCTGCTCGTCCCGCTGTCGTCGATCGTCGCGCCGACCACGGTCATCCACGGTGATCAGGACCCGATCTTTCCGCAGGAGCACGGCGCGGCGTTGGCTGCGGCTGTCGCGGGTGCGAACCTGCACGTCGTACCCGGGATGGGGCATGTGTATTTCTCTCCGGGCCTGCCCGAGGAACTCGCCGGGATGATCCGGCTGTGACTGTGCCGGGAACTCCGGGTTCCGTAGTGTGGCGCCATGAACGGTGATTGGGTGTCGGTGTACTCCTCGGACGGTGGCGGTCGTTTCACCCTGGCCGGTTGACTGGCTGACCGTGGCATCGACTGGGACCCCTTCAAGGAGGGTGAGGTCCGGGGCGGTGTGGCGTGCGGCCGCGACGACGAGACCGGCCGGTGGTGGTGCAGGCACTATCTGGACATCCACGCGGGCGCGCTGTGGCGGCTCGGCCTGCATCCGGATCAGGCACTGTCCCGGATCGTCAGCCGCCCGTTACCACCGTCGCAGGTCAAGAAGATCCTGGCGGAGCGGTTGGCACTCGAGGCATGGCGCAGCTGATCCTGCGGCATGTGGGGGTAGCGGATCAGGGCTCCCAGCGGGCGAGGTCGCGCAGCCAGGCGTGGGCCGTGCCGTCCGAGGGGGCGCGCCAGTCACCGCGGGGGGAGAGTGAGCCGCCGGCGGACACCTTGGGGCCGTTGGGCATGGCGGAGCGTTTGAACTGGGCGAACTGGAAGAAGCGGCGGCAGAAGTACTCGAGCCATTTGCGGATCTCCGGCAGGTCGTACTCTCCGCGGTCGGCTTCCGGGAAACCGGGTGGCCAGGCGCCGGCGGTGACGTCACGCCAGGCGTGCCAGGCCAGGAAGGCGATCTTCGAGGGGCGGAAGCCGTAGCGCAGGACGTGGAACAGGGTGAAGTCGTGCAGGGCGTACGGGCCGATCGTCGACTCCGTGGACTGCGGGGTGTCGCCCGGGACGAGTTCGGGGCTGATCTCCGTGCCGAGGATCGCGGTCAGCGTCGCGGCGGTGGCGGCGTCGAACTGGTCGCTGGCGACGACCCAGCGGATGAGGTGCTGCATCAGGGTTTTGGGGACGCCGGAGTTGACGTTGTAGTGGCTCATCTGGTCGCCGACGCCGTACGTGCACCAGCCCAGGGCCAGCTCGGACAGGTCACCGGTGCCCAGGACGATGCCGCCGCGCTGGTTGGCGAGCCGGAACAGATAGTCGGTGCGCAGCCCGGCCTGGACGTTCTCGAAGGTCACGTCGTAGACCGGCTCCCCCGCGGAGAACGGGTGGCCCATCTCCTCCAGCATGATCCGCGCGGCGGGCTTGATGTCGAGCTCCGCGGCGGTGACCCCGAGCGAGCGCATCAGGGCGTGGGCGTTGGCCTTGGTGTGGTCGCTGGTCGCGAAGCCGGGCATCGTGAACGCGAGGATGTCGGTGCGGGGCCGCCCGGCGCGGTCCATCGCGCGGGCCGCGACGATCAGGGCGTGGGTGGAGTCGAGACCCCCGGAGACCCCGATGACGACTTTCGGGCCGCCGATGGCGGCGAGGCGCTGGGTCAGCCCGGCGACCTGGATGTTGTACGCCTCGTAGCAGTCCTGCGCGAGGCGCTGCGCGTCGGCGGGCACGAACGGGAACCGTTCCACCTTGCGGCGCAGGCCCAGGTCGGTGGCGGGCGGGTCGAGCCGGAACGCGATCTGCTGGAAGTCGCCGGTGCGCTCGGCGTGGGTGCGGCGGTTGTCGTCGAACGTGCCCTGCCGCTGGCGTTCCTGGCGCAGCAGGTCGAGGTCGATGTCCGCGATCGCCGTGCGGTCGTCGAGGGGGAACCGCTCGGTCTCGGCGAGCAGGACCCCGTTCTCGTAGATCATGGTCTGCCCGTCCCAGGACAGGTCCGTGGTCGACTCCCCGGCGCCGGCCGCGGCGTACACATAGGCGGCCAGGCACCGTGACGATGCCGAGCGGACCAGCAGCCGGCGGTCCTCGGCGCGGCCGACGGTGATCGGGCTGCCCGACAGGTTGACCAGCAGGGTCGCTCCGGCGAGGGCGGCTTCGGCGCTGGGCGGCACCGGCATCCACATGTCCTCGCAGATCTCCGCGTGCAGGACCAGGCCGGGCACGTCCTCGGCGGTGAACAGCAGATTCACCCCGAACGGTACGTCCACCGCGCCGACCCGGATCGTGGCACTGCGCTCGTCGTCCCCGGCGGCGAGCTGGCGCTGCTCGTAGAACTCCCGGTAGTTCGGCAGGTACGACTTCGGGGCCACCCCGAGGACCCGCCCGCGGTGGATGACGACCGCGCAGTTGTAGATGCGGTTGCGGTGCCGCAGCGGCGCCCCGACCACGAGCACGCTCAGCAGATCGGTCGTCCCGGCGACGACGGTCTGCAACGCCGTTTCGACGTCGTCGAGCAGGACGTCCTGCAGCAGCAGGTCCTCGATCGAATAACCGGACAGCGTCAGCTCGGGAAACACCGCCACGGCGACACCCTCGTCGGCGCAGCGTCGCGCCTGCTGCAGGACCGCGGCGGCGTTGACCGGCGGGTCCGCGAGGGCGGTGTGGCCGGTGCAGGCGGCGACCCGGGCGAAACCGTGCTGGTAGATCGACCGCATGTTCATCACCGAAGATCTTACGCCAGCACCCGCCGCACCTCGGCCTGCACCGGCGCGGACAGCAGGGGCGCCCAGGCCGCGAACAGGTCCCGGAAGTAGCCGCCGTAGCGCGCGGCGATCGCCGGGTCCTGCTCGAGCACGTCCAGCTCGTTGATCACGCTGAGGTCCGCGAACGGCGTCACGAGCCCATCGGGCAGCGGCACCGCGGTGTCCGTCCAGCGGTCCCACACCTGCCGGGTTTCCGGGAGCGTCTTCCACGTGCGGGAACGTTCGCACGACCCGTACCGGTGGACGAGGTCTTCGGCCAGGTCGCCGATCAGAGCCTGCAGCGGCCCGCGGTCGGTGTGGTCCACCAGCGCCAGATCGAACCCGTCGGTGCTGTACGCCGCATGCGTCAGCCCCGCCACCTGCACGTCCCGGTCGTGTCCCAGCGCACCGAGCCGTTCCTGCACCCGGTTGAGATGCGCGTAGAGGGTCCCGCCGGGGTGTTCGACCGTCTCGGTCCCCCGCGCCCGCAGCCATGCCCTGATGTCGTCCATCTACGACACGATATGCGCGACGCGACCGATTTCCAGGGCCGCCCACACCCCGCCGGTGGCGTCGACGGTGATGCCGTGCGGCTCGGACTTCTCGGTGGGCAGGTCATGAGCGGTGAGCGTGCCGTCCGGGGTGCGATGGCCGATCCTGTTCGCGCCCCACTCGGTGAACCAGAGGTCCCCCACGCCGGCGGCGGTGATCGCGTGCGGCCGGGCCGCCCGGTCGCTCAGCGGGAACTCCGTGACCGTGCCGCCGGTGGTGATCCGGCCGAGCTGCCCGGCACCGATCTCCACGAACCACAGGTCGACACCGTCGCTGGTGATACCGACCGGTGCGGCACCCGGGGTGGGGAGCTCGTGCAGGCGCACGTCACCGCCGGTGGTGATCCGGCCGATCGCACCGGCCTGGTTGAGGGTGAACCACAGCGCCCCGTCCGGCCCTGCGGTGATCATCGCCGGGAACGCCGCGTCGGGCAGGGAGAACTCCGTGACCGCGCCGTCGGGTGCGAGCCGGCCGATGCGGCTGGTGGTCATCGCGGTGAACCACAGCGCCCCGTCGGGCCCGGCCGCCAGCCCGTACGCTCCGGAGCCCGTCGGCAGCGGGAACGAGCGCAGGTCGGTGCCGACGCGGCTGATCGTGTCGTCGCGGGTGCGGGTGAACCACACGGCGTCGTCGGGGCCGGCGACGATCACGGCGGGCTGGCTCTGCGGGGCGTCCAGGCCGATCGTGGTGACGTCACCGCCGGGGCCGATCCTGACGAGCTCGCCGCTGTGTGCGCACGTCACCCACAGCGTCTCGTCGGGGCCGGTGGTGAGGGAATACGGTCCGGCTTCGGGCCCGGTGATCGTGAGCTCTCGGATATCCACCAGGACGACCTTAAACGGACAGGGCCAGGTGCAGGCTCGCCGCGGAGGCGGGCAGCAGCGGCAGGCGGACGTCCGGGGTGGGGATGCGGCCCCGGGCGTGCAGGACGGCTTTGATGACGGTCGGGTTGGGTTCGGCGAACAGGGCCAGGGCGAGCCGGGCGAGGCGCGGCTGGGGCTCCCGGTCGTGGACCAGAGCCGTGAACGCTGCGGTGTCCAGGTGGGCGGAGGCGATGATCGCGCCGGGGACACCCATGCTGAGCAGCGGGGCGAGGAACGCGTCGTCGCCGCAGAGGATCGCGAGGTCCGCGGGCGGGTCGCTGAGCAGATCGACGACTGTGGTGTCGATGCCGCCGGCGGCGAGTTTCATGCCGGCGACCCCGTCGATCGCGGCGATCCGCCGCAGCGCCGCGGCGCTCAGGGCCTGCCCGGTGCGGTAGGGCACGTGGTATGCCAGGACCGGGACCGGGCTGCGGGCCGCGAAATCCTCGAAATATGCGACCACGCCGTCCTCGCCGGGCAGCAGGAACGGCGGGACCAGGGTCAGCACAGCAACGGCATGCGACGGCACGCCCGCGGCGTCGCCGATCCGGTTGGCGCCGACGATCAGCTGCGCCCGCCTGGCCCGGCACACCCCGGCGATCACGTCGAGGACCCCGTCGCGTTCCTTGTCGTCGAGCGAGCCCGGCTCCCCCGTGGTCCCGAGCGCCACCAGCCCGGCCGCCCCGCCGTCGAGGACGTCGTGGGCGAGGCGTTCCAGCGCGTCGAACGCCACCGCGCCGGAGGCGTCGAACGGGGTGATCAGCGGCACGTACACACCGGCGAAAGTCATACGACTACTTTCGACCCGCACGACCTTAAGGTCCAGTTCCGTTTGGTACGCCCGAACGTAAGCTGACCTGATGCTCGACGTGCGCCGCCTCCTGCTGCTCCACGACCTGTCCCGCCTCGGCACGATCGCCGCGGTCGCGCAGGCACACACCTACACGCCGTCCGCGGTGTCCCAGCAGCTCGCCGCCCTGGAGCGCGAGGCCGGTGTGCCGCTGCTGCGCCGCACCGGGCGCAGTGTCACGTTCACCCCGGCCGGGCGGGTCCTCGCCGAGCAGGCCCGGACGGTGCTCGCCGCCCTGGAGCAGGCCGACGCCGCTCTCGCCGCGGTCGCCACGGGGCTGAGCGGGCCGCTGCGCATCGGGGCGTACCCGTCAGCGGTCCGGACCCTGCTCCCACCGGCCCTGGTGACGCTGGGCCGTGAACATCCCGGGCTGGAACTGCTGGTGACCGAGCTCGACCCGGCGCAGGTCCCCGACGCGTTGCGGGACCGGCGCCTCGACGTGGGCCTGCTCAACGACTACGACGTGGTCCCGGCCGCGGACGACGGCACCCTCGACACGGTGCAGTTGCTCGACGAGCGGGTCTTCCTCGCCGTCCCCGAGGGCGCGGGGGCGGCCGGGCTGGACGACGTGCGGGACAGCCGGTGGATCCTGGCGAGCCCGGGGACGTTGTGCCACACGATGACGGTCCACGTGTGCCGTGCGGCCGGGTTCGCGCCGCGGCCGCGTCACTACGCCGACGACTTCACGACCGTGTTGGCGCTGGTCGCGGCGGGGCAGGGCGTGTCGGTGGTGCCGCGGCTCGCGGCTGCGTACCCACCGCCAGGGGTTGATCTGATCCCTCTGCCCACCCGCCGGCGGACCCGGGTCGCCTGCCGTCGCGGTGCGCTCACCCACCCGGCGGTCGCCGCCTGCACGGCCGCCCTGCGCGACAGCACCGCGGCGTTCCTGGGTGATCAGAGCGCCGGGTAGCCGATCTGCGCGATGTCCTGGGCCAGGTCGCTCAGCGCGACCTCGGGGTTGAGGCGGCGGACCAGGCCGTCGGTCAGCGGGCGTTGCTGGAAGATCTCGATGACCGCGTCCAGGTCGACGGGCATCTCGTAGTAGTCCTCCGCGAAATCCTGGTAGACCGCCGCCGTGCCGCCCAGCAGCAGCTCGAACAGCCATGCTGAGCCGTCCGGGTCGTCGTCGTCCGGGAGGTCGACCTGCCCGGTGTGCCAGTGGTCGTCGCCGGTCTCGCGCCACAGGCACACGGTCGCGGCGAGGGTGCCGAGGCTGTTGCTGAACGCCGGCTCGTCGACGCCGAACCGCAACGCCTCGGGGACCGTGTCGACCAGGCCGGGCCACAGCTTGCCGTCGTTGCCGTACGGGCTCATCCGGGCCTCGTGGTCGAAGCCGCGCAGGAACGCACCCGCGGGGCTGAACACGATCGACCATTCGTCGCCGGAGCCGTTACGCATCGACGCCATCTGCTGATCGGGTGCCCAGTGCTGGTTGAACGAGAAGTAGCGGTAGTCCCATTCGGGGCTCAGGACCGCGTCGGTCATCGCGAACACCCGGCAGCGTTCCCGCAGGGTAGGGAGATCCGGCAGGGCCCGGGCGACGTCGTGGGCGGTCATCGGGTGGACTCCAGGGTGCGCGAGTCGAACGGGTTCTCCTCGGCCGGGGCGGTGGGGTCACCGGGACGCCAGCCGCGGCGGCGGCCCTTGCGGATCGCGGCGGCGACCAGGACGACCAGGACGACGACACCGGCGCCGATCGCCGCGAACAGCAGGGCCCGGTCCTGGGCGTCGGCGCGGCGCTGTGCCAGGGCCAGCGCGGCCGGGTCCTGAATGATCATGACCTTGGCCGGTGGGGTGGGCGGGGTGTCCGGGCCGAGGGTCTCGGTCAGCGCGCGGTACGGGTTGAGGATGCCGGCGCCGTACTCGTCACTTTTCGCGCCGCCGGGGGCCGCGTCGGCGGTGGCCAGGATGCGCCGGGAGATCTGCGCCGGGCTCAGCGTCGGGAAACGCTGCTTGACCAGGGCCGCGGTCGCCGAGACGTACGGGGTGGCGAAGCTGGTCCCGCTGTCGGAACGCTGCCCGGTGCGGGGGGTGGCGACGGTGACGTCGCGGCCGGGGGCCATGACGTCGACATAGATGCCGTGCTGGGAGAAGTCGCTCTTCACGCCGGTCGCGTCGATCGAGCCGACACCGATGACGCCGGGCAGCTTGGCGGGATAAGGGTCGGGGTTGCCGTCGGTGGCGTGGTTACCGACCGCGGCGACCACGACGACGCCCTGCGCGATGACGTCTCTCACCGCGGCGATGACCGCGTCGCTCTCCCCGGTCATGACCAGGGACATGTTGATGACGTCGGCGTTGCCACCGGACGGGCTGGCCGCCCACCGGATGGCCTGGGCGAACACCGCGGGGCTGGCCGGTTCGCCGCTGGTGCCGCCGTTCGCGGTGTCGGTCTGCTCGCTGACGCGCACCGGGACGATGGTGGCGTCCGGGGCGAGACCGCGCAGGCCCGCCGCGGCGCTGGGTTTCGCGGCGATGATGCTCGCCACTTCCGTGCCGTGCCCGATGCAGTCCTGCCGGGCGTCGCTGTTGTTGTGCAGGAAGTCCTTGCCCCGGTCGACCTGACCGTCGAGCTGCGGGTTGCTGTCGTCGACGCCGGAGTCGAGCACGGCGACGCGGATGCCCCTGCCGGTGGCGAACGGCGCGAGCCGGTCCGGGGCGAACAGCGCGGTCTCGTACGGCACCGCCTTGCTGTTCTGCCCTGCCTGGACCTGCTGCTGGCACACGAACGCTTTCGCCTGTGCCGGTGCGGCCGGGAGCAGCACCCCGGCGACCAGCGCGGTCACGGCGACCGCTGCCCTGCTCATGACCATGTCGAACCCCCGTACAACGACCGGTCTGGATGGTACCGGCGTGGCGGCGGGCGCGGGGACCCGGTGGTGGTGACCTCCGCCGCGATTGACCGGCTCACCGGGGCACAGCTAGGTTGAGGACACCATTTCTGCGGCGTCGTGAGGGAAACCGGTGTGAATCCGGTGCGGTCGCGCCACTGTGAACGGGCCCTTTCCAACCGGGGTTCGTGAGTCAGGACACTCATGCGTCGCAGGCCTGTCGATCGGGACGCGTCATCCCGCAAGGAAGGGTCTAATAGTTATGTCCAAGGTTCAGGCGGTTCGCCCGCTCAACGTTCCGGCGGTCTCCCCCCGGGTGCTGTGGACCGCTGCCGCCGTGGTGGCCGGTCTGCTCCTGCTCGCCTACCTGGTCGCGTTCGACCAGGGCGCGGTGTCGCAGAGCGGCATGTTCCTGCACGAGCTCATGCACGACGGGCGTCACCTGCTCGGCGTTCCGTGTCACTGACGGGCCGGGCGGCTGCGCCTACCTACGGCGCCATTCTGCTGCGGGGGTTGCTCGCGGGTCTGATCGCCGGGCTGCTGTCCGGTGTCTTCGCGTATTCCCTGGGTGAGCCCAAGGTCGACGCGGCGATCGCCATCGAGGAAGCCAACTCCCAGGCCGCGGCGACACCCGCGGCTGACGGGCACTCCCACGACGAGGAGGAGCCCCTGGTGTCACGCGACGGTCAGAAGGGCGGGCTGTTCCTGGCCACCGCCCTGTACGGCGTCGTGATGGGCGGGCTGCTCGCCACCGCGTACACCTTGTTGCGCCGCCGGTTGCGGACCTCGGACGACTCCCGGGCCTCGCTCGGGCTGGCCGCCGCGGCGTTCGTCGGCCTGGTGCTGGTGCCGTTCGTGAAGTATCCGCCGAACCCGCCCGCGGTCGGTGACCCGTCGACGATCAACCAGCGCACGATCAGTTACCTGTCGATCCTGGTGATCGGTCTCGTGGCGGTCTGGGCCGGTGTCCTCGCGTCGCGGTCGCTGCGCGCCGGGGCACCCGAGTGGCTGCGCCTCGTCGCGGGCCTGGCCGGGTTCCTGGTCGTCGTGGTGATCGGTTACGTGTTGCTGCCGAACATCGACGAGGTGTCCGAGACGTTCCCGGCGAGCCTGCTGTGGAATTTCCGGATCACGTCGCTGGGCACGCAGGCGACGCTGTGGCTGTCGCTGGGGATCGCGTTCACGGCGCTGCTGTCGCGGCTCGGGAAGCGGCGCGAGAGTGTCGCGAGCGCACCCGAAGCGGAGTCCGTGCCGGTGTGAGCGGGCTGCGGTTGCTCGCCTGCGCGCCGACGGCGGCCCTACGGGGTGCGCGGTTCGGCGGCGACGAGGATCTCGACGAGGGCGGCCGCAAGGCCGCCCTCGCTCTGTCCGCGTTCGGCCGCGGCGACATGTGGGTCTGCGCGCCGTCCCGCGCGTCGTGCGAGACGGCGCAGGCCCTGGGTCACACCGCGGCGACCGAGCCGGACCTCGCCGACCCGGACTTCGGCCACTGGAACGGCAAAAGCCTGGACGAGGTAGCGCTCGCCGACCCGGACGCCCTGAAGCAGTGGCTGACCGACCCGGGTGCGGCCCCGCACGGCGGTGAGTCCCTGGTCCGGATCCGGCAGCGCGTCGGCGAATGGGTCGACTCGATGGCCCGGCACCGGGTCGTCGCGGTGGCACACCCGATCGTCGTGCGGGCGGCGCTGACCCACGCGCTGGGGCTGCCCGACGAGCGGTTGTGGAGCCTGGACGTGGCGCCGTTGTCGCTGACCCGGCTGATGTGGCGTTCGGGTCGCTGGAACCTGCACTTCCCCGCCGCTACGTGAGTGTCTCCCGTGCCCAGGCCGCCACGGCTTCGAGCACGGGGGCACGACCGGCGAAGATCGCTTCGGTGTCGCGGCTGTCGTAGGAGCCTCTGCGGGGTGCCGCGGTGAGGGCGCCCAGCATCCGGGGCGCGAGCCAGTAGTACTTCGCCGCCCCGGTGGCCTTGATGGCCCGGTCGATCAGGGCGGCGTCCACGCCGGCCAGGCCGCGGCGGTATCCGTCGCCGACCGCGGCGGTCACGTCGCCGATCAGGGTGATGTCGATGAGCCCGTCGAAGAACGTGTCCAGGGTCAGGTTCGCGACGTCCTCCCCGATCGCGCCCGGCCCGACGAACGCCCAGTCCAGCAGCACCGGCCCGCCGTCCGTGACGATCAGGTTCATGGGCCACAGGTCGTGGTGGCACAACGTACGCGGCAACCGGTCCGCGGCCGCGAGCACGTCACGGCGGCGTTCCCACAACGTCCGCAGCTCCGCCCGCAGCGCCGGTGACCACGCCGCCGCGGCGATCGGGTGGTCCCAGTCGAGGTCGACGGCAAGCGACTGCGAGGTCGTGTAGTCGCGCAGGAAGTCACGGGCCAGCCAGGGCTGCGCCAGGGGTCTGCCCAGCCAGCGGGCCTGCGCGACGCCGATGCGGTAGGCGACGTCGCCGAGCTCGGCACTGCCGCACGCCGTTCCGGGGGTTCCCGCGACGTCTTCGAGCCACAGCTCGACCGATCCGTCGGCACGCTGCGCGGTGTCCAGCAGCCGCGGGGCGCGCACGCCGGCATCGGCGAAGGCAGCGCCGGCCAGACCCGATTGGTACGCGAGGAGCTCGCGCCGCCAGTAGTTCCAGTGCCCGGGCTCGTCGGAGGCCTGGAAGTGCGCGACCGCATCGGGACGCCCCGGGGTGGCGACCTTCAGCACCCTGCTGACGCCGTCGTCACCACGCACCCGCCAGATCCCGCCGGTCGCCCCGTTCATGGTGTTGTGCTGCAATTCCTCGCTCGTCGTCACGTGCTCGTTTCTACCGCACCCCTGTCGGTGTCGTGTTCGGTGATCAGCGCGGGGAACCAGGTGGTGTCGTCCTGGTCGGTGCTGAGCAGCTCGACGACCTGCTGCGCGTCGTGCAGTGTGGTCAGCAGGCCGGCCTTTCCCGGCCGGATCCCGCGCTCGTCGTATCCCTCGGTGCCGTGACAGAGCCAGCTGTGGAAACGGCCGACGTCGAAGCCGAGCACCTCGAACCCGAGAACAATGCCGGGTGGGGTGGGTGCGGGCTGGGCGAGGTGCAGCCGGACCGGATGGGGGAGGTCGTCGATCCACTGCTCCATCAGGGCCGTCAGTTCGGTGACCTGTGCCGGCGCGACGCTCATGCTCAGGACGTGCGCGGGGTGCGGTACGCGGCGGACGGCGTCGGTCGCATGCCGCAGGGACAGCTGCCAGGGTTCGAAGAGCGGTTGCTGCCATTCCTCGAACTCCGGGCCGGTCGGGAGGAAGTCCGTGAGGCAGTCGCTGACGGTGGCAATCGCGCGGGGCAGGCCGGCGGTCCAGTCCGCCACCGGCGGCACCCAGCGGGGTCCGGCCACGAATCCGGCCAGGACGAACGTCTCGGGATCGGTCACCGCTCCATCATCGGGGGTGATCCCCTGCTGGACAAATTATTTTGTCGGTGGGAGGGTGGCGGCATGGATGACGTGGCGGTGATCGAGGACGCGGCGGCGGCGGAGGTCAGTCTGGATCCGATCCGGTCGCGGTTGCTGGCGGCGCTGGCCGAGCCGGCGTCGGCGGCGATGCTCGCCGCGCGGGTGGGGCTGCCGCGGCAGAAGGTGAACTATCACCTGCGGACGCTGGAGCAGCACGGGCTGATCGAGCTGGTCGAGCAGCGCCGCAAGGGCAACATGACCGAGCGGATGATGCGGGCGACCGCGTCCAGTTACGTCATCTCCCCCAGCGCGATGGCGGCCGTCGCCCCGGACACGTCCCGTGCGCCGGACCGGTTGTCGGCGCGGTGGCTGCTGGCGGTCGCGGCCCGGCTGGTCCGTGATGTCGGGGAGCTGATCACCGGGTCGGTGCGGGCGGACAAGCGGGTCGCCACGTTCGCGATCGACGGGGAGGTCACGTTCGCGACCGCGGCGGCGCGGGCCGCATTCGCCGAGGAGCTGACGGCGGCGGTCACGCACCTGGTCGGGCGGTATCACGACGACAGCACGCCGGGCGGCCGCAACCACCGCATCGTCGTCGCCGTCCACCCCAGCGTGACCAGGCCCGGTGCCGGCGTCGAGCGGGAGGGCTGAGCGGTGGGAAAAGAGTTCGAGACGGCGTTCGAGGCGCAGGTGCCGGCGGATCCGGAGCAGGTGTGGGCGGCGATCGCGACGGGTCCGGGGATCAGCAGCTGGTTCGTGGGGCGCACGGAGGTCGACGGGGACACCGTGCGGACCTCATTCGGCGACGACTGGATGCCCGCGGGGACGGTCACTGCCGTGGAGGCGGGGCGGCGGTTCGCTTACGGGAGTGCCCCCGGCCCGGACGGCCGCTGTGTCGCGTACGAATATCTGGTCGAGGGTGTTGATCGTGGCTCGACCGTCGTGCGGGCCGTGACCAGCGGGTTCTGCGGGGGATGCACGGCGCGATGATCGCGAGTCATGCCGCGTTCGGGATCGTTGATCGTGATCGTTGGCGGCTTCTACTGGAGAAGAGTGGTTCATGAGTACGGTGACGTCGGCTGACGGGACGCGGATCGGGTTCGAGACGTCCGGGTCGGGGCCCGCGGTGATTCTGGTCGACGGGGCGATGACGCATCGCGGGTTCGGGCCCTCCGGTGACCTGGCGGTGGCGCTGTCGGATGCGTTCACCGTCTACCGCTACGACCGGCGCGGGCGGGGCGAGAGCGGGGACACGGCGCCGTACGAGCCGCGGCGGGAGGTCGAGGATCTGGCCGCGCTGCTGCAGGCGGCCGGTGGGTCCGCGGCGCTGGTGGGGGTGTCGTCCGGGGCGGTGCTGGCCGCCGACGCCGCGAACGCGCTGCCCGGGGTGACGAAGCTGGCGCTGTACGAGCCGCCTTTCATCGTCGACGGCACCCACGCGCCGCGCCCGGACGCGTTCCTGCCGGAGATGGAGGCGCTGGTCGCGGCCGGGGACACCGGCGGGGCGGTGAAGAAGTTCCTGCGCAGTGTCGGCATGCCCGGTTTCGCGGTGACGATCATGTCGGTCCTGCCGCCGTTCCGGAAGATGCGGGCCACGGCGCCGACCCTCCCGTACGACCTGCGGGTCCTCGGCGACACCGGGCGCGGGCAGCCGCTGGACCCGTCGCGGTGGGCTCGCGTCACGGCCCCGGCGCTGGTTCTGGACGGCGGGAAGAGCCCTCAGTACATGCGTAACGCCGCGGCGGCGCTGAGCGCGGCGTTGCCAGGCGCGCAGTACCGGACGCTGCCCGGGCAGACCCACATCGTGAAGGCTTCGGTGCTCGCGCCGGCGGTGAAGGAGTTCCTCTAAGCGCATCGCGGGTTGCGGCCGATCAGGTCTGTGTGGCGCAGCAGTGGGCACTGGTCGGCAACATCGTCATCGCGTGCGCGTACGCCGCGATCACCGTTGCGATCGTGGTGCCGGTGGTGCGCGCGGGACAGTTGCGCACGAACCGGCTCGCGGTCGCCACCGCGATGATCTTCTTCAGCTGCGCCGTCGGGCACGCGCTGCATGCGGCGATGTACTGGCAGGCGGCGTGGGCGTCGTCGGCGACCATGGCGGGGATGCATCAGAGCTGGTCGTTGTGGCCGACCGCGGCGTGGGACGTGCTGACCGCGGCGGTCGGGGTCTACTACTGGACGCTGCGCCGCGGCTACGGGGTGCTGCTCGCCGGGCGCGGGGCGTTGTTCGAGGAGCCGCACGAGCAGCAGCGCCGGCACGCCATCGAGATGCGCGAACAGGTCGCGGTGGGCCGCGCGCAGGCCGAGGCGGAACGCGACGCGCAGACCGCGATGCTGCTCGCGGTGATCACGAACAGTCAGTCGGCGATCTACGTGAAGGACCTCGACGGGCGGTACCTGCTCGCGAACGAGACGTTCCAGAAGGCGTTCGGGCTCAGCGAGGCGCAGATCCTCGGGCGTACCGATCATGATCTGGATCCGGAACTGGCCCCGGTCTGGCAGGCCAACGACAAGCTCGCCCTGGCCGGGGCGGTCCACATGGAGGAGTTCCAGGAGTCGGCCACCGGGGAGCGGCGGTTGTTCGAGTCGAACAAGTTCCCGCTGTTCGACCCGTTCGGTGAGTTGTACGGGATCTGCGGGGTGTCGCTGGACGTGACCGATCTGCGCAAGGCGACGCAGAACGCCGAGCTGGCCCGGGACGAGGCCGTCGAGCAGTCGAAGATCAAGACGGAGTTCCTGGCGACGATGAGCCACGAGATCCGTACGCCTATGAACGGGGTCCTGGGTCTCGCGTCGCTGCTGATGGGCACCGACCTGGACCCGGCGCAGCGCCGGTACGCCGCGGGGATCCACTCGGCGGGCAACGCGCTGCTCGGCGTCATCAACGACATCCTCGACTTCTCCAAGATCGAGGCCGGCAAGGTGGTCCTCGACCCGGACGACTTCGACCTGGGCGCGTTGCTCGCGGAGACGGCCGCGCTGGTCGCCCCGACGGCGGAGGACAAGGGCCTGACGGTGGTCACCCGCCGCGGCCCGGGTCTTCCCCGCACCGTACGCGGTGACGGCGGCCGGGTCCGGCAGGTGCTGATCAATCTGGCGGGCAACGCGGTGAAGTTCACCGGCAAGGGCAGCGTCACGGTCCGCGCGGATCTGGTGTCGTCGTCGGCGGACGGGCCGGTGGTGCGGTTCGAGGTCACCGACACCGGCATCGGGATCACGGCGTCGGACGCGGCCCGGCTGTTCGAGCCGTTCACGCAGGCCGACGCGTCGACGACCCGCACGTACGGTGGCACCGGGCTTGGCCTGGCGATCAGCAAGCAGCTCACCGAGGCCATGGGCGGCACGATCGGGGTCGACAGCGAACCGGGTCAGGGTTCCACGTTCTGGTGCTCGATCCCGTTCGAACCGGCGACCAGTGATGTCGTCGCGGCCGCACCGGACAACGCGGGTCTGCGTGTTCTGGTGGTCGGCACCGGCCCGGACCGCCCGGCTCTGGAGGCCGACCTGCGGCGCTGGCATCTGAAGGTCACCGCGGCGGACACCGGCCCGGCGGCGATGCACGCACTGCGCGACGCCGCCGAGCACGGCCGCCCGTTCGACGTGCTGCTGCTCGACGCGGACGCCGGCGACGTCGACACCGCCGGGCTGACCCGGGTCGTCGCCGCGGACCCGGCCATCCCGGCCGCGCACGTGATCGTTCTCGGCGCGGCTCCACCGGTGGATGCCCCCGAGGGGGGCGGTGCCACGTATCTGCCGAAACCCGTGCACCGTTCCGACCTGTACGACGTGCTCGCGCAGTGCCCGGCGGTGCCCGTACCCGCCGCCGCTGCCCGGCGGATCCTGGGCACGGTGCTGCTGGTCGAGGACAACGACATCAACCAGATGGTCGCCGTGGGGGTCCTGACGACGCTCGGCTACGAGGTCGACGTGGCCGGTGACGGCATCCGCGCGCTCGAGATGGCCGCCGCCCGGCACTACGACGCGATCCTGATGGACTGCCGGATGCCCCGCATGGACGGTTTCACCGCCACCGCGCAGTTGCGCCGCCGCGAGGCCGAGGGCGGGTCCCGTACCCCCATCATCGCGATGACGGCCAGCGCCCTGGTCGCCGACCGGGAACGCTGCCTGGCCGCCGGCATGGACGACTACCTGTCGAAACCGGTCAACCCGAACGAGCTCGGTCACGCCCTGGAACGCTGGATCCAGGGCACCCCGGCCGTCCCGGTCCTGCCCGCCGCCACCGTCGGGCACGCCGACGACCCGGTCGGTCGCCGCCTCGACGAACTCGCCGGCGACCACACCGACCCCGAGATGGCCCTGGTCGACCGGCTCGTCCAGTCGTTCCTGCGGCGCGCCCCCGCCCATCTGACGGTCCTGCGCTCCGCCCTGGCCTCCGGCGACGTGACGACCTTCGAGGAGGAGGCCCACACGTTCAAGGGCGCCGCCGGCAACATCGGCGCGACCGTGGTCGCCGACATCTGCGACGGCCTGGAGGAAACCGCCCGCGCCGGCAGCCTCCCGGGCTCCCTCGACGGTGACCTGCTGCGCCTGGAGGAAGAACTGCGCTGGGTCGAGCGCCGTTTGCACCTGGTCCTCGCGCAGTGACTCAGCGGGCGGTCACCCGTCATGGACGTCAGTCCATTGGGGGGCTTGCGTTGTGCGGCGGGTTGCGGCGCGGAAGTGTCGGTGGGTGGGGTTAGGGTCGGGTCGCTATGGCAGATCACGATGATTCCCCCCGCCGGGGGCAGGTCCCGAAACAGCCGGCTCTGAGCGTTCCCGTCCCTGACGACCCCGGTCCGGGCGGCGCTGTCGCGGCCGGAGCCGCGGGTCGCGGCGCCGGGTTCGACCGGGCGGCCTACCGATCGGTGGTGGCGCTGGGCGGCGGGGCCGACGGTGGGGGCGGGCCGGGCCTGGATGAGGACGGGGTGCCGGTGGAGACGCGGCCCTGTGCGCATTGCGGGCGGCCGGTGCCGCAGCGGGCGTCGGCGGGGCGGCCGTTCCGGTATTGCCGCGACAACGACGGGGAGTGCCAGCGGGCGTCGCGCAACGTCCGGATGCGCCACCGGGCGTCGCCGGGACTGGCGGGGCAGGTCGCGCGGACGTGGGAGGTCGTCGAGCGCCTGGATCAGCTCGTGGGGACGCTGAGCGAGTCCCTGCACGCCGAGATGTCGCCGTCCGGGGTGGAACGGCAGGTCGCCGAGGTACGCGCGGAGACGTCGCGTCAGGTGGCCGCCGCGCACACCGAACGCGACGATGCCCGCCGTGACGCCGACCGGGCCGCGGACGCGGCGGGCACGGCGGTGCAGGAGGCGCTGGTCGCCCGTGCCGACCGGGACGACGCGCGGCAGGAGGCCGACACGGCGCGGCGGCTGGCGGAGGCCGCCGCGGTGGATTCCCGTCAGGCGCTCGCGGCCCGTGACGAGGCGCAGGCCGCGGCGAGCGCGGCGGCGGCGTTGCGGGTGCAGGCCGAGACCGACCGTGACGCGGCCCGCCACGAAACCGGTTCGGTACGCACCGAGCTCATCGCCGTCCGCCGCGACCTCGATGCCGCTGCCCGTGACCGGGCCCAGGCGGCCGCGGACGCGCAGTCGGCCCGGGCGGAGCGTGACACCGCGCTGCAGGACCGTGACAGTGCTCTGGCTGAGCGGGACACCGCGCGCGCTGAGGCGGTCAGGTCCGCGAGTGAGGCGGGGGACGCTGCCCGTGCGCTCGAGACGGCGCTGGCTGATGCGTCGCGGGCGGCTGCTGATGCGGTTCGTGAGGTGGAGCAGGTGCGGGCCGGGTCGCGGCGTGAGGTGGCGGCCGCGCAGGGCGAGGCCGAGGCTGCCCGGGCCGAGACGGTGGCGGTGCGGGCCCGGGTGGCGGAGCTGACCGAGGCTGCCGGTGCTGATGCTGCGCGGCTCGCGGCGGCGCAGGCGGAAGCCGGCCGGCTCCGGGTGGACGGTGAGCGCTTGACGGCGGAGGCGACGGAGCTTCGGCGTACGGTCGAGAAGGCCCGCGCCGACGCCGACGCCGCGCATGCCCGGGTGGGTCAGCTGTCGGCCCAGGTGGGTGACCTGGCGTCCGCGCTGGCGTCGCTGGGGTCGTCGCGCGCCGCTGGCTCCGCGGGGAAGTAGAGCCCGGCTGCGGGTCGGTTGTGTGGTCGGGTGGGTGTTTTGTCGGGGCTGGGGTGGTCCGGGGTGACCGAAGTCTCTTTGCGGGGTGCGGAAACGGCGCTGAGTGTCATACAACGGGCTGTGGGGGTGCCGTGGTGACACCGATGGGGGACGATGTCGGGGGTTGCCGGGGTGGGACGGTAATCTTCCGCTGTGCTGGAGGTGGGTGGTTTGTGGGTTATCGGGGCCGGTGTCCGGCGTAGCGGTATCTGCAGATCTCGCAATATCCCGTAAAGTGGACCAAGGTCCACTTCAGGGTGGGCCTGAGTCGGCCGATAGGGGTTCCTGCCGGTTACGCTCGAAGCGTTAACACCGCCGACATACGGTGGTCGCCAGGAATCTCGCGACCGTCCGTTTCGTTACACCAACGGCAAGTAGCACCACGAGCGAGGGGATAGCCGATCATGGGCGAACGCATGCTGCGCGGCAGCCGTCTTGGCGCAGTCAGCTACGAGTCCGACCGCAACACGGAGCTGGCGCCCCGGCAGACCCGCGAGTACCTGTGCGTGAAGGGTCACCAGTTCGAGGTGCCGTTCGCCGTCGACGCCGAGGTGCCGATCACCTGGGAATGCAAGTTCGACGGCAGCGTCGCGCGACTGGTCGACGGGAACGAGCCGGAGCAGAAGAAGGCCAAGCCGCCCCGTACCCACTGGGACATGCTCCTCGAGCGCCGGTCGATCTCGGAGCTGGAGGACATCCTCAACGAGCGCCTGCAGGAGGTCCGCACCCGCCGGGGTCGCTGACCGCAGGACACCACGGTCGCCGTTCCGCCCGGTTCCAGGGGCGGGGCGGCGATTTGCTGTGCCCGGCCGGTGCCCGCGGACAGGGCGGAGGGAACGCGGCGTCCGACCGAACGAGGCCGGCCAGGCGGCGATGCTCAGGTCAAGGCCATGACAGCCGATGGCCCGGGCGGCGATGTGCGGGCGCCGGAACGGCGCAACCCGGTTGTCGGGCAGAGCTGGGACACCCGGCGGGTGGGGCGGTAGCCCGGCTGTTCTGACTGCCTGTCAGCGGACGATTTCGCCTTCGACGACTTCGCCCTGCAGGACCTCGGCCGGCGCGGTGTGGCCCGTCGGGTCGGTCGCGGTGGGTGGGGAGTCGTCGACGGGGGCGGACTGTTTGACCTTGACGTGGCGGGGGCCGAACAGGTCGCTGGCGACGGTGGCGGAGACGCGGCGTTCGGTGTAGTGCTCGACGGCTCTGCGGGCCAGGATGCGGCCCGGGGGGACGATCAGCAGCAGCCCGGCGACCGCGGAGATGAAGCCGGGGACGGCGAGCAGCAGCGCGCCGAGCAGGCCGATGAGGGAGTTGCTGACCTGGGCGCCGGGTGGGCGGCCGGATTCGGCGGCGGCGCGGAAGGCCCGCCAGCCGCGGATGCCTTCGCGGCGGAGCAGGGCGAGGCCGATGATGCTCGCGGCGCCGAGGAGCAGGATCGACCAGAGAGCGCCGATGGTGTGCACTGCCGTGACGAACACGGCGATCTCGGCTACCGCGAGCACCAGCAGTGCCAGGGGTAGCAAGGCCAGGCTTCGTGGGAGTCGCATCAAACGTTCACCCTCTCCGGGTGGTCACCGGTCCGGGTTCCAGCATGACACGCACGTGCCCGTTCACGGCCAGGTGGAAGGCTGCTTCGGTTTGCGGCCGAGCTTGTTCATGACTGCTTCCTTGCGGGCGGCGGCACCCCACACGGTGACCCTGAGCAGCTGTTCCTTGAAAATGTTGCCGCTCATCTTGCTGACGCCGTGTTCGCGTTCGGTGAACGTGATGGGCACCTCAGCCATGCGGAAACCGTTGCGGTACGTGCGCCAGGTCATCTCGACCTGGAACGAGTAGCCCTGCGACGCGATGGTCGCGACGTCGATCTTGTCGATGACGTCCATGCGGTAGGCACGGTAGCCGCCGGTGGCGTCCTTGAACGGCATGCCGAGGGCCATGCGGATGTAGATGTTGCCGCCGCGGGACAGCAGCAGCCGGTGCATGGGCCAGTTGTGGACGCTGCCGCCGGGGATGTAGCGGGTGCCGAGCACGGCGTCGGTGTCGCCGAGGGCGTCGAGGAGCTTGTGCAGCTCTTCGGGGGCGTGGGAGCCGTCGGCGTCCATCTCGACGACGGCGTCGTAGCCTTTGTCCTTCGCCCAGGCGAAACCGGCGACGTACGCGGCGCCGAGGCCTTCCTTGCCGGCGCGGTGCAGGACGAAGATCTGGTCGTCGCCGGCGGCGATCTCGTCGGCGATCGCGCCGGTGCCGTCGGGCGAGTTGTCGTCAGCGACGAGGATGTCGACCTGGGGTACGGCTTTACGCACCCGCCCGGTGATCAGGCGGACGTTGTCGGCCTCGTTGTACGTGGGGATGACCACGAGGACGCGCCCGACCCCCGGGTATCCCTCCGAGCCCGCCGCCGTCGCGTTCGCGTCGCTCACCGTTCCTCCGTCGTTCACTCTGCGGCCGGTATGCCGCGGGTTCTGCGGCGGCGCAGGGGCGCCGCCGCGAGCAGGGCGAAAAGGGCCAGGGCGACCATGGTCAGCTCCGGCCAGTGTCCCAGGCGAGTCGCCAGCGTACGCGGTCCCCCGATGTGCATGTCATGCAGGACCACGGCGTCCACATTGAAGCCGGTGGCGGCGATGACCTCACCGTCGGTGCCGGTGAACGCGGACACCCCGACGGTGGACACCATGAGGCCCTCGCGGCCGTGTTCGACGGAGCGCAGCTGCACCATGGCGAGCTGCTGGCGGGCTTCGGCCTCGTTGAACGTGGCGTTGTTGGTCTGGGTGGCGAGGATCTGCGCACCGCCGACGACGGTGTCACGCACGATGCTGTCGTAGGCGACCTCGAAGCAGATGACGTCACCGACGACCCCGATGGGGGTTTTCACGATCCCCGGGGTGGTCCCGGCGACCATGTTCTGCACGAGGTCGACCTTGTCGGACACCAGGCGCGCGACGGACCGCATCGGCATGTACTCCGCGAACGGGACGGGGTGGCGTTTCACGTACGCCTGGTCGAGGTCCGGGCCGGTCGCCGGCTGCCAGAGCAGGCTGGCGTTGCGGATCTCGCCGGGCACGTCACCGCGCAGGACGGTGCCGAGCAGGATCGGTACGCCGATCGCGTCGGCGGCCTGCGCGATCTGCTGGGCGGCGTCCTGGTTCTTCAGCGGGTCGATGTCGCTGGAGTTCTCGGGCCAGACGACGAGGTCGGGTTGCGGTTTCCGGCCCAGTTTGACTTCCGAGGCGAGCGCCTCGGTGGCGTGGACGTGGTTGAGCAGCACCGCGGCGCGCTGGGCGTTGAAGTCCAGCCCGAGCCGCGGCACGTTGCCCTGCACGATCGCGATCGTCTGTGTCGCGGTGGCCGGTTTCGCGGTGGGTACGAGTGCCGGCCCGGCGATCAGCGCGGCCAGGGCGACGGCGAACCCGGCGGCGGGCACGAGGGTGCGGGGTTTCCAGGTGCGCCAGGCGAGGGCGACGAGGGCTCCCCCGGCGGCGGCGGCGATGAACGTGACCAGCGGTGCCCCGCCGAGGACGGCGACGCGCAGCGCGGGGGCGTCGCCCTGGCTGAACGCGACCCTGCCCCAGGGGAACCCGCCGAACGGGGCCCGGTCCCGCAGCGCTTCCTGCGCGACCCAGAGCAGCCCGGTCAGCAGCGGCCACAGGGCCCGGAACCTGTCGGTGAGCGGGGACAGCCACGCCGAGGCCATGCCGAGCAGCCCGAGGTAGAACGCCTGCGCGAGCGACAGCAGGATCCAGGGCAGCCAGCCGGCGGCGATGCGGGTCCAGTCGAGCAGCGGCACGAACAGCACGACACCGGCGATGAACCCGACGCCGAGGCCGCCGCGGAGCCTGCGGCGGTGGGTGGCGGCGGCGAGCCCGGCGATCCCGGCGGGCGCGAGCCACCACTGGCCGTACGGGGGTAGTGACAGCAGCAGCGCGGCGCCGGAGGCCAGGGCGAGCAGCACCGCCACCCACAGCGGCAACGGCCGGGGAGTGCCGGGCGCACCCGCGGAGCTCGGCTGCTCCGGCGCAGGTGTTGGCTGAAGCGTCAATAAATCCACTCGCGAGAGGCTACCCGGCGACGGTCACGAAATGGCAAGGAGCAGGGGCGCGGCCCGCCGGACCGCGCCCCTGGGTGCTTCCTGGTGTCCTCGTCCCGGGCCGAGGGGTCGTGCGGGTGTCGCCAGGCCTTCGGACCGGCGCGCTGCGGGCCGGCTGCCCGCGTCGTGCCGTTGTCTACTGGCCTGTCTTCCCCCGTCGACCCGTCCCGCGAGCATTCGGCTGGTCCGCGCCGCCCCGCACGACCCCCACCCCCTGGACCTGGTGCACGCGCCGTTCGGGTCTGCCGCGTGGCCAGTGGGCGAAAGAGTTGGAGCGAACAAAGCCGTACACCCGGGAATGGGACCCGTCGACGGTACGTCCTCGCCCCGGAGGGTTGTCAACCGCCACACCCGTGCGTGGGCGTGTCGCGTTTCCCGGCGTGTCACAGGGCGTTCACCAACGCGTGCGCGGCGCCGGGGTGCTCGGCGGCGAGCAGACCCGCGGCGGCCAGCACGTACTGGCTGTCGACGGTGCGCCGGGCGGTGCGCGGGGGTGCCCACCCGCCGGCGGTGTCGGTCAGCACGGCGTCGAGGACGGTGTCACCACCGCCGTGGCGCAGGACCCCGCCGGAACCGACCACGAGCCGTACGTCGCGCAGGTCCCGCCCGCCGGTGCGGGGCAGCCCGGGCCCGGGCGAGTGCCCGCGGGCGTGCCGCCGCAACGCGATCATCGCGGCGGTCGACGCGAGACCCCGGTCCGCGGCCACCGTACCGAGCGAGATGTCCGGGAAGTCCAGTTTTTCGACACCGGCGGCGGCGACAACTCCGGGTGCCCCGACCCCGACACCGAGATCACCCTCGACGGTCCGGGACCGCCACAACGTCCCGGCGACGTCCCGTTGCGGCCCGGCGGACAGTTCCGCGTCGGGGATCAGCGCCGAATACACGTCCGTCGTCGCCCCACCCACGTCGACGACGAGAACCCCCGCACCGAGGGTGTCGGCGAGCACGGACACCCCCGCCAGGACCGCGTCCGGCGTCGCAGCCCGCACGAGCCGCGCGAAGCGACCACCCCGGGACAACCGTTTCCCGCCGATGACGTGCCGCAGGAACACCTCCCGGATCGCCGAGCGCGCCGGCCCGGGGTCGAGCACCCCGATGCGGGGCAGAACGTTTCCGGTCACGGTCACCGGGACCCGCCGCTCGGCCAGCACCGCCGACGCGTACTCCCGGACGTCCGCATTCCCCGCCACCACGACCGGGACACGCAACCGGGACGTCGCCAGGCGGCGCGCGTTGTGCGCGAGGGTGTCACCGTCACCGCCGTCGGTCCCGCCGACGAGCAGGATCACATCGGGCCGCGCCGCCCGCACCCCGGCGACGGCAGCGCCGTCGAGCAGCCCGGCGTGGACGTGGACGACCTGCGCCCCGGCGGACAACCCGACCCGGTGCCCGGCCTCGGCGGTGACGAGGGCCTCGTACCCGATGACGGCCAGCCGCAGCCCCCCACCGGCGGACGAGCACACGTACAACTCCCCCGCCCCGACCTGCGCGACCGCCCGGTCGAGGCCGTGCAGCACATCGGTGCCGGCGGTGGTCGGGACCTCGGCGCGGCCGGTCAGGGTGCCGTCGGCCAGGTCGACCCGGCACGCCTTGGTGTACGTGGACCCGACGTCGACACAGACCGCGAAACTCACGACTTCGGGGGCACGACCACGGTGCCGACAGCGGTCACCGCGATGATCGGCTCGGCGAGCACCGCCGCCGCGGACCCGTCCGTGCCCCGGCACACCACGGCTGACGTGAACTCGATGCGCCGCGACCGCGTACCCATGTGCACGACCGTGGCCGTGACCTCGACGACGTCGCCGGCTTTGACGGGGGCCTTGAACTGCACGTCGGAGTACGACGCGAACAGCCCCTCGTCGCCGTCGAGCCGGATGCACACCTCGGTGGCGACATCCCCGAACAACCCCAGCGAATACGCCCCGTCGACGAGGTTCCCCGCGTAGTGGGCATGGGAGTACGGCACGTACCGGCGATGCGTCACAGTGATCATTTTTGGTCTCCGAGCAGGGCGTGGACGAGGTAGGAGGCAACTTCGCGGGGGGTGGTGCCGCGGCCGAAGATCCGGTCGACGCCGAGCTCGGCGGCCATCAGCTCGTCGAAACGGGGCCCGCCGACGATCAGCAACGGCCGTTTCCCCGCCGGCAGCGCCTCCCGGAACGCCGCCGTCATCGCCCGGGTGTTCTGCAGATGCGCGTCGCGTTGCGTCACGACCTGCGACACCAGGACCGCGTCGGCCTTCTGCGCGCGGGCGGTCTCGACGAGTTCCGGGACCGACACCTGCGCACCCATGTTCGTCACGGCGAGCTCCCGGTAGTACTCGAGGCCTTTCTCCCCCGCGATGCCCTTGACGTTGAGGATCGCGTCGATCCCGACGGTGTGCGCGTCGGTGCCGATGCACGCCCCGACCACCGACAACCGGCGCCGCAGCTTGCGTTTGATGACCGCGTTGACGTCCTTCGCCGACAGCAGCGGATAGTCCCGCTCGACGACCTGCACCTTCTCCGTGTCGACCAGGTGCGTGACGCGGCCGTAGACGACGAAGAACGTGAACCCGTCACCCATCGGCTTGGCGTGCACGAGCATCGCCGGGTCCAGGCCCATCTTGTTCGCCAACTGGATCGCGGCACCCTCGGCGCGTTTGTCGTGGGTGACGGGCAGCGTGAACGACACCTGCACCATCCCGTCGCCGGTGGTGTCCCCGTACGGGCGCACGATACTCATCGCAGTCCTTCCAGGGCGTTCGTGACGGGGTTGAAGTAGTCGCCGTCGTGGCGGGCGACCCCGTCGAGGCCCTTGCCGCGGTCGGCGGGCCGTTTCATGATCCCGAACGTGCCGTCCGCGATCGCGGTCAGCATCGAGTCGGCAACGATGCGTTCCAGTAACTCGACAGCCTCACCGAGGACCTCATGGGCGCGGCGCTGGATGAACCCGCCGGGGGCGGGCACGAAGTCCTCGTGCAGGTTGCCGGCACCGTTGAGGACGTACCGCACGTTCTGCAGGGCGATGTCGCGGTCCGACAGCCACGGCGTCACCACCGCCTCCGTCATCATCCCCACCAGCAGGATCCCCTGCCCGGTCAGCGCCCCGACGAGGTTGAAGAACCCGTCCAGGAGGTTCCCGCGGAACACGTCACCGGTCATGTGCTTCGTCGGCGGCATCCACTTCAACGGCGCATCCGGGAACAACTCCCGTGCCAGCAGGGCGTGGGCGAGTTCCAGGCGGAACGACTCCGGGACCTCCGGGTTGATCTCGAACGCGTGCCCCAGCCCCAGCTGCCAGTCCTCCAGACCGGCCTCATGGGCGAAGAACTCGTTCATCAGCTGCGACACCGTCACCGTGTGCGCCGCCTCGACCGCGTCCGCCGTGGTCAGGTAGTTGTCCTCACCGGTGTTGATGATGATCCCGGCCCGGGCGTGGACCTGCCGCGAGAACCGCTGATCCACGAACGTCCGGATCGGGTTGATGTCGCGGAACAGGATCCCGTACATCGAGTCGTTGAGCATCATGTCGAGCCGCTCCATGCCGGCCATCGCCGCCATCTCCGGCATGCACAACCCCGACGCGTAGTTCGTCAGCCGCACATACCGGCCCAGCTCCTTCGACGTCTCATCCAGCGCCGCCCGCATCAACCTGAAATTCTCCTGCGTCGCGTACGTACCCGCGAACCCCTCCCGGGTCGCACCCTCCGGCACGTAGTCGAGCAGCGACTGACCCGTCGACCGGATCACCGCGATCACATCCGCACCCGCCCGCGCCGCCGCCTGCGCCTGCGGGATGTCCTCGTAGATGTCCCCGGTCGCCACGATCAGATAGATCCACGGCCGCCGCGGCGCATCCCCGAACCGCTTGATCAGCCGCTCCCGCTCGACCCGCCGACGATCCACGACCTTCAACCCGGCATTGGCCGCCCTGGTCGCGGCCCGCCGCGCCGCGACCAGCTCCGCCTTTTTCGCGGGTACGCCGAACGTCACGGCCCCCGCGGCAGCCTTCTGCGCGAGCACCGTGACATCGTCGATCCCCTCCCGCGCCATCGCCGCGAACACCGGCACCGACACCCCGTGACCCAGGCCCACATCCGCCCGGACAGCGTCAACGAGGCGGTTCACCCACGGAATCCCGTCCGAGTCTGCACCCCGCACCCCGGCCAGGCGCAGCACCGCCCGCTCCACCGACACCGTCGTATGCGACCGCGCCAGCTCCACCACCGGCGCCCCCGCCTCAGCGGCCAGCGCCCGCGCCCGCGCGACCACCCCGGGATCCAGACCCAGCTTCTCCACGCACCTACTCCTCGAAGATCGTCTCGCCGGACAACACCGTCCGGCGGCACACCGGCCGCTCAGGAACCACATCGTCGACGTCGGGCAGCAACGCCGGCAGGCCACCGTCGAGCCCCGACGGCGTCTCCCACACCGCGAACGTCGCCTGCGCCCCCGGAGCGAGGACACCCGCGTCGTCCACCCCCACGGCACGCCACCCACCCCGCGTCGACGCACCGAACGCCGAACGAACACCCATCCGATACACCGGGTTCCGCGGCGCCGCAGCAGCCACCACCGCAGCCCACGGATCCAGCGGCGTCACCGGCGAATCCGACCCGAACGCCAAGGTCACCCCCGTCGCGTACATCGCCCCGATCGGATTCGTCGCCAACGCCCGCTCCACACCGAGACGCTGCGCGTACATCCGGTCCGGGCCACCCCACAACGCGTCGAACACCGGCTGCACACTCGCGACCACCCCGAACTCGACCATCCGCGCGATCATCGCCTTGTCCGCGAGCTCCACGTGCTCGATCCGGTGCCGGCCCTCCCGCACCCGATCCACACCCACCGCCCGCGCCGCGATCGCGAACCCCTCCAGCACCGCCTCGATCGCCGCGTCCCCGATGGCATGAAAACCGCCCTGCACCCCCAGCTCCACACACTCCAGGAGATGCGCACCCGCCTGCTCAGCGGTCACAAAAGCCTCACCACACCCAGGACCATCCACGTACGCCGACCGCACCGAAGCCGTCCGCGACCCCAGCGCCCCGTCCGCGTACAAATCCCCACCCGCACCGACCGCACCAAGATCCCGCGCCCGGACCGCCCCACCGAGCTCACCCCAGTACCCGAACACCCGCGGCAGACCGTCCCCGGACAAACGCAGCACCGACTGGAAATCCGCCTCCGACGACGTACCCGGCCCGCCACACTCGTGCACCGACGCCACACCCCGCGACGCCGCAAGACGCAACGCCGTCCGCTGCGCATCCGTGCGCTGCTGCGGGGTCAGCGAACCCAGAGCCACCGCACGCACGGCGTGATGCTCGTTCTCCCGCACCCAATTCGACGTGGGGTTGATCTGCGGGCACGCCGCCAGCATCGAGCTGGACACCAACGCCGAATGCACCGACGCCTGCGACAGATACACCCGCCGCCCACCCGCGGCCTTCTCCAGCTCCTCACCGCTCGGCGGGGACTGCACCAGCCACGTCGACTCGTCCCAGCCATGACCCAGCACCACCGCATCCGACGCCTTACCCGCCGCGAACCCGGCCACCGCATCCAGCAACTCACCCGCCGACCGCACACCCGACAGATCCAGGCCATCAGCCGCCAGACCCGTATCCGTCGCATGAATGTGCGCATCCACGAACGCCGGCGTCACCAACCCACCACCAAGATCCACCACCCGGTCCGCCGACGGCGCATCACCGTCCGCCCCGAGCCACCCGATCCGGCCATCACGCACCAGCATCGCGGTCGCCCGCGGATCCGCCGCCGAGTAGAAACGCCCGCCCTTGAACAGCACCACCGAAGTCATGACCGTCAGTGTGCCGAAACCCGCGCCTCGAACAACGCCCGCACCGCAGGAGTGCGCCGCACCACATCCAACGCGAACGCCGCATGCCCCGGCACAAAACCGTTCCCCACCAGCATCGTCACATCCGCCGCCAGACCCTCCGCCCCCAGCGCCGCCGCGGAGAAACTCGTCGCCATCGAGAAGAAGATCACCGTGCCACCCGCCGCCGTCGCCAGGATCGCCCCGTGCTCACACCCCGGCACATCCACACACACGACCGTCACCGTCGCCGGCGCCTCGAACGCCTCCGCGACCGCAACCGGATCCCGGGCATCAACCACCGCGACCCGATCCGCAAGACCATGCTCGACGATCAACGAACGCTCAGCCTCGGAAACCACCACAGCACGCGTCTGCGCCCCCGCCAGCCGCGCCGCAGTCAACGCCAGGGAACCACTCTTACCGGCTCCACCCAGCACCGTCACCGACACATCACCGGAATAGCCGCGCACCACCCGATCCACCAAGGCCGGCGCACCACACACGTCGAACACCGCCAGGGCCAGCTCCGGAGACAGATCATCCGGCAGCACCGCCACCACGGAACGCCCGAACAGAATCGCATGCCCCGACGCCGGGACCTGCTCACTCAACCCGTCCCAGCCCGCGAGGCCGTCATCGATGACCAGCGGCGTCAACGTCAACGACACCAGCGTCGCCACCCGGTCACCGGCCTTCACCGCAAGCGGCGACTCCGGACCGACCTCCTCCACGACACCGATCAACATCCCACCCGACCCCGTGACCGGATTGTGCATCTTCCCGCGCGTACCGACGATCTCCAGAACCTCAGCCCGCACCGCCGCACCATCACCACCGTGCTTCACCGACAACTGCCGGAAACTCGCCGCATCCAGATTCAGCCGCGACACCCGCACCCGAACCTCATCAGCCGCCAGCTCCGCACGCGCATCCAGACGCCAAGCAGCCTGCGGCAACACCCCCACCGGCTCCAGCACCCGCGGCAAACCCACCCCAGAGGTCACACCCACCACCCCAGACGTCATACGAAAAGACTGTCAGGCCGCCATCAAACCGTAAATCCTCCCGGCAGACGGTTACCAGACCACAGATCCTCCAGTACGGTCAGAGTCGATCACACCTCGACCCAGGAGGCATCGGTGACCCAAGCCGCCGGCCAGCCCTACGACTACCAGCGCCGCCCCCTCACCGAACCGGACTGGACCCGCTTCCCCGGATGGCGCGACGTCACCACCGCCCAATGGGAATCCGCCCAATGGCAACGCGTGAACTGCGTCAAGAACATCAAACAACTGCGCGCCCTCATGGGTGACCTGCTCGACGAAGCGTTCTACGCCGACCTCGACACCGACCAGCAACGCCTCGCCACCATGTCGATGCTGGTCACACCCCAGATGCTCAACACCATGGTGCCCGACAGCGAGATCACCACGGACGCGTTCTACGCCGACCCGATCCGCCGCTACATGATCCCCGTCGCCACCGACCGCCACCTCGACTGGCCGTCACACCCCCACGCCACCCGCGACAGCCTCCACGAACACGACATGTGGGTCGCCGAAGGCCTCACCCACCGCTACCCCACCAAGGTCCTCGCCGAACTGCTCAGCACCTGCCCGCAATACTGCGGGCACTGCACCCGCATGGACCTCGTCGGCAACAGCACCCCCACCGTCGACAAACTCAAGTTGACCCTCAAACCGGTCGACAGGTACGACGCCCACCTGAAATACCTGAAGGAACACCCCGGCGTCCGCGACGTCGTCGTCTCCGGAGGCGACGTCGCCAACGTCCCCTGGAAACAACTCGAGACCTACCTCATGGGACTCCTCAACGTCCCCACCGTCCGCGACATCCGCCTCGCCACCAAAGCCCTCATGGGACTCCCCCAGCACTGGCTACAAGCAGATGTCGTCGAAGGCCTCAACCGCGTCGCCATCACCGCCGAACGACGCGGCGTCAACCTCGCCGTCCACACCCACGTCAACCACGTCAACTCACTCACACCACTGGTCGCCCGCGCCGCCCGCATGCTCCTCGAAGTCGGCGTCCGCGACGTCCGCAACCAGGGCGTCCTCATGCGCGGCGTCAACGCCACCACCAAGGACCTGCTCGACCTCTGCTTCGGCCTGCAAGGAGAAGCCGGCATCCTGCCGTACTACTTCTACATGTGCGACATGATCCCGCACGCCGAACACTGGCGCGTCCCCGTCTGGTACGCCCAGCAACTCCAGCACGACATGATGGGCTACCTCCCCGGATACGCCACCCCGCGCATCGTCTGCGACGTCCCGTTCGTCGGCAAACGCTGGGTCCACATGGTCAGCGAATACGACCGCGAACACGGCATCTCCTACTGGACGAAGAACTACCGCACCAGCATCGAAGCCGACGACGCCGAAGCCCTCAGCAAACTGCACGCGTACTACGACCCGATCGACACCCTGCCCCAATCCGGCCAGGACTGGTGGCGCAAACAGATCGCCTAGCCCTACGCACACGAATGGCCCCGGACCGTCTGGTCCGGGGCCATTCGCCGTTAAAAGAAAAGGTCAGCTGAGCGCGTCGCGCACGTCGCGACCGGCGTCCTTGACGTGCTCACCGGCCTGGCGCGCCCGGGCCGCAGCCTCCTGGCGCTGACCGTCCGCGACCTGCTGCTCGTCGTCGCGCATGTCGCCGATGCCCTGCTTCGCCTTACCGGTCAGCTCATCGGCCTTGTTCTTGACCTTGTCAGTGAAGCTCATCGTCAACACCCTTCTCACTCACGACTCGAAACGTCTTTGTTCTTGTCGGTGAATGCAGTGCCCGAAGGGCTCCTATTTGAAACTGCCTTTTTTCGTGTGCGGCGGAGCGCACACCCTCTAAAGCATCCTAGGATACGTGATGCTGGTCGCGACCGGCCCCGCCGACCAGCCGGCATGCTGCACAATCGGCGCCGTGAGCCGCATCCTTGTCGTGGACGACGACGACCAGCTACGCCGGGCCCTGCGCATCAACCTCACCGCCCGCAAATACGAGGTCATCACCGCCGCCGACGGCACCCAGGCACTCACCGCCGCCGGACACACCCCACCCGACCTCGCCATCGTCGACCTCGGCCTGCCCGACATGGACGGCGTCGACGTCGTCCGCGGCCTGCGCGGCTGGACCGCCGTCCCGATCATCGTGCTCTCCGCCCGCGACGACCAGGCCGGCAAGGTCGAAGCCCTCGACGCCGGCGCCGACGACTACGTCACCAAACCCTTCGGCATGGACGAACTCCTCGCCCGCATCCGCGCCGCCCTGCGCCGCGCCACCCCCCAGCCCGAAACAGCCACCATCACCACCCCCGACTTCACCGTCGACCTCGCCGCCAAACGCCTCACCACCCCCACCGGCCAGGACATCCGCCTCACCCCCATCGAATGGCGCATGCTCGAGGTCCTCACCCGCCACGCCGACAAACTCGTCGCCCAGAAACAACTCCTCCGCGAGGTCTGGGGCCCCGCCTACGAAACCGAAACCGGCTACCTGCGCGTCCACCTCGCCAACCTGCGCCGCAAGATCGAACCCGACCCCAGCCGCCCCCGCTACCTCATCACCGAACCCGGCATCGGCTACCGCTTCACCCCCTGAGCTCCACCAGCGGTGCAGGGGCAGACCACACCGCCTGAGCCCTCAGGCACGGCCTCCGCTCGCGGAACGCTGCCCGGCACGGCCGCGCGCCGCGGTGAGTTCGGCCTCGATCAGATCGGCGGCCCGGTCGGCACCTCCGGCCTCGCGGGCCTGCCGCTTCAGGTCGGCGCTACGGGTCACCACGGCGGGGTCGCCGGTGAGAGCGAGCAACGTCTCGCGGAGCTCCGCGGCGGTGACGGTGGCGGAGGCGACGACCCGGGCGACGCCGAGGGCGGCCAACTGCTCGGCGTTCGCGAACTGGTCGGCCGCCTGCGGAACGGCGATCATCGGGGTTCCGCAGTAGAGGCCTTCGCTGCTGCCGCCCATGCCGGCGTGGGTGACGAAGGCGTCCGCCTGCTCCAGCACGGCGAGCTGCGGCACCCATGGGGAGACCTCGACGCTGTCCGGGACGGGACCGAGCTCGGCCGGATCGACGTGGCTGCCTATCTGCAGAACGGTGTACCAGCCGGGCAGGTAACCGAACGCGGCGATGCAGCGGCGGTAGAAGTCGGTCTGCCGGGTGAAGGCGGAGCCGAGGGAGACCAGCAGCACTTTCCCGACGCCGTCCGGACGGACCCAGTGCCCCTGGTGAGAACGGTCGCCCAGGACCGGGCCGACGAAGCTGTAAACGGACCGGTCCACCCGGTCGGCGTTCGGCTGGAGTGCCTCCGGCGGCAGAACGAGGCTGCGCACCGGCCGGCCTTGGAACGCCATGCTGTCGGTGACCGACGAACCCTCCGCGGTCAGCCACCTCTCGAACCGCTGGTAGTAGCCGGCGCCACGCGGATCAGCCCGCATCGCCTCGACGTCCGGCGCCATCTCCTGCTCGTAGCCGTCCCAGGCCACGAACGTCGACGACAGCTGGATGGCCGGAATCCCCCACTGCTCGCCGAGCAGCCGAGCCGGCGCGCCGGCGATGTCGTAGAGGAACAGGTCCGGGCGATCGCCGGCATAGGCGGCCCGCAGCTGCGGCAGCATGGCGATGGCATCGTCGAGGAAAAGCGTGAGCTGCTCGATCGGGTCGTCGGTTCCGGAGCCACCGTCGCTGGGAAGCTGTGATTCATACGGTCTCAGCTCGGCCCCGGTGCCCTCGATGACATCGGCGAAGGCGGGGTCATTGGCGTAGGTGACCCGGTGACCACGCCGCACCAGGGTCCGGATGATCTCCAAGCTCGGGTTGACGTGGCCGTGGAACGGAATGCTGACCATGGCGATGTGCGACACGGGGATCTCCTGAGGCTGGATGAGACGAGACGTTGCGTCTCGAACCAGGAGACCATGCGACCCGGGACGCGTCAAGACGAGACGTTGCGTCTCGCTGTAAGGTGATGGCGTGACCCCACAGCCCGCCCGTCGCAACGAGCAGTCCCGCCGCGCGATCCTCACGGCCGCCCTGGAGCTGATGACCGAGGCCGGCTACTCCGCCGTGACCATCGAGGCGATCGCCGCCCGCGCCGGGGTCGGCAAGCAGACCATCTACCGCTGGTGGCGCGGCAAGGGCGCGGTCATCCTGGACGCGCTCGCAGACAACGCGCCGGAGGTCCTCGCCTTGCCCGACACCGGCGACCTGCGGGCCGACCTGCGTCAGGTTCTCCGGGCCACGGTCGCCGAGTTCGCCGATCCACGGCTGTCCGCCACCACCCGCGCCATCACCATCGAGACCCTCGCCGACGACGAGCTGGCCGACCAGGTGCGCGACCGTCTGCTCCGTCCCCAGTTGAACGCGGTCCGCACCCGCCTGGAAGCCGCCCGCGAGGCCGGCCAGGTGCGTACTGACGCCCCCTTGGACCAGGTGGTGGAGCTGCTGTTCGGCCCGCTCTACCACCGCTGGCTGCTCCGCAACGGCCCCCTGACCGACGACTACGCCGATGGCATCGTCGACCTGACCCTCGCCGCCATCACCCCTCCCTGCACCTGCCTCGGCATTTGACGCCGGGGCGGTGAAGATCTGGCCGGCTACAACCTGCACGTCTGATTTTTCCGCCAGGACCACGGGAACCCCTTGACGCCAACGCCGACGAGCGAGGCCGCCCGACACAAATTTGGTGTTCGTCGGTGCAGTCGCCGTCAGGCGGCCTTTCAGGTCCTGACCTGTTCAGAACCAGCGGAGCCGCACACATTCCGTAAACCATCCTAGGAGGCTAGCTTGCGGGAATGCGGACCAGATCAAAAAATTTCCTCCGAGCCCATGTCCGGATCGGTGCGATGAGCGCGACGCGTATGTGACAGGCACCCAGCAGCCGCTCATCAGGGAGCAGATCATGACCAGCCACGCAGTCACCGCTATGCCGCCGCCGCACCGCCGGCAACTAGAGACGGCCGGTGGCTGCTGGCATGCGGCCTCCTCGCAGGTCCGGTGCTGCTCGGCGTGGGGGTCGTCCAGATCATCACGCGGGACGGGTTCGACCTGGACCGGCACGCGCTGAGCCAGCTGTCGCTGGGACCTTGGGGCTTCGTGCAGATCGCCAACTTCCTGGTGACCGGTGCCCTGGTGATCGCGGCGGCCCGGGGGCTGCGTGGCGTGCCGGGGGCGGTGTGGGGGCCACGGCTGCTGGCCGGTTTCGGGGCCGGGATGCTCGTCGCGGCGGGCGTCGCCACAGTGCCGGGGCTCGGATCGTTCGGCCTTCGTGCCCTCGTGGTGTCCACCGTCCAGCTGGCCGCCCTGGCTTTGCTCTGCGCGAAGGCCCTGCGCGCACCGGCACCGTCACATTGAGACCATCGGTAATCCGTTGAACAGGAGAAAGACCATGCAGTTCATGACCATGTTGAAGGCACGCGAGGACGCCGGGACGCCGCCGCCGGACTTCTTCGAGGCGATGGGTGCCTACATCGCCGGTGTCGCGGCGAGCGGCAAACTCATCACCACCGGAGGCCTGCTGCCCAGCTCGACGGGCGCGGAGGTGCGGGCCACCGACGGCAAGGTCGTCGTCACCCACGGCCCGTTCACCGAGGCGACCGAACTGGTCGGCGGCTACGCCATCTTCGAGGTGGACTCCCGCGACGAGGCCATCGCGATGGCGACCGAGTTCGTGCAGCTGCACGTCGACCGCTGGCCCGGCTGGGAAGGCGCCTCGGAGGTCCGGCAGATCATGTGACCACGCCCGCGCGGCGCGCCTTGCCCGCATGCGGGGGCTCTGCTGAGATCAGTCGGTGAGCAGCGCGAACGAGGCCGTCGTGGCGGCCTGGCGGGAGCAGTCCGCACGACTCGTCGGCGGGCTGCTCCGCCTGACCCGCGACATCGACCTGGCGCAGGATCTCGCCCACGACGCCATGGTGGCGGCCCTGGAGCAGTGGCCCGTCTCCGGTGTCCCGGACAACCCTGCCGCCTGGCTCATGACCATCGCCGGGCGCCGCGCGATCGACCACTTCCGCCGCGCCGAGCGCCACACCCGCGCCGAGACCCGGATCGCTCACGAGCTTCACGCCGCACAACGGGAGGAGGAGGACATGCCCGAGCCGGTGGAGGACGACACCCTGCACCTGATGCTGCTGACCTGCCATCCGGCGCTGACCGTCGAGTCCCAGGTCGCTCTCACCCTGCGGCTGGTCGCCGGCCTGACCTCCCGCGAGATCGCCCGGGCGTACCTCGTGCCGGAGGACACCATCGTCCGGCGCATCACCCGGGCCAAGAGCACCTTGGCACAGGTCACGCGGAGCGCCACGGCCGGTGACGAGGCGCCGCTCGACCTGCCCGGTCCGGCCGGGCGTCAGCAGCGGCTGCCCGCGGTCCTCAACGTCGTCTACCTCGTCTTCACCGAGGGATACGCGGCGACAACCGGCGACGACTGGATGCGCCCGGCACTGTGCGACGAAGCCATCCGCGTCGGCCACCTCGTGACCACCGCCTTCCCGGACCAGCCGGAGGCGTACGGGCTGCTGGCCCTCATGTGGCTGCAGGCGTCCCGGATCGACGCGCGCACCGACGAGACCGGTGCCGCCCTGCTGCTGGAGCACCAGGACCGGCGTCGCTACGACCACCTCGCCATCCGCCGGGGCACCGAGGCGCTCGGACGCGCGCTGTCGGCCGGACCGCCCGGCCCGTACACCCTGCAGGCAGCCATCGCGGCCTGTCACGCCCGGGCGGCCGGCGTGCACGACACCGACTGGGCCACGATCGCCGGCCTCTACGACGCCCTGGCCCACCTCAACGCCTCACCCATCGTGCTGCTCAACCGCGCCGTAGCCCACTCCATGCACGCCGGGCCGCAAGCCGGGCTGGAGCTCGTGGACGAGCTGGCCGCGGCCCCGGGCCTGCGCAACCACCACCTGCTGCCCAGCGTTCGCGCCGAGCTGCTGACCCGCCTCGACCGGCACACCGAGGCCCGCCAGGAGTTCCGGCTCGCCGCCGGGCTCGCCACCAACACCCGGGAACGGGATCTGTTGCTCGGCCGCGCCGAGCGGAGCTGAAGGAGAGAACACCATGTCGTTTCAGGCCTACCTCGACGCCATCGAGGTCAAGACCGGTAAGACGCCCGCCGCGCTCCTCACCGAGGCCCGTGAGCGCGGTTACGGCCCCGACACCCGCGCGGGTGAGGTGGTCCAGTGGCTCAAGGACGACTACGAGCTCGGCCGGGGGCATGCGATGGCGCTCGTCCACGTGATCAAGAACGGGCCGGTGATCGGCGACAAGCACGTCGGCAACACCGGCGCCCATCGTGACGACAGCAACGTCCTGCATCTCGACGGCAGGGCGAAGCGCGGCTAACCTTGGCATCAGGTACCCCCTGGGGGTACCCGGGACCTGGGGAGGCGGCGTGAGCAACGCGAGTTGGGGTGCCGCGGCGGCGGCCACGTGGCACTGCCTGACCGGGTGCGCGATCGGGGAGGTGCTCGGCATGGTCATCGGGACCACCGCCGGGCTGCACAACGCCGCCACCGTCGTGCTGTCGATCGCCCTGGCGTTCCTGTTCGGCTACGGGCTGACCATGCGCGGCGTCCTGCGGGCCGGCCTCGACCTGCGCAGCGCGTTCAAGGTCGCCCTGGCCGCCGACACGGTGTCCATCGCCGTCATGGAGCTGCTGGACAACGCGTTCGTCGTCGCGGTGCCGGGGGCGATGGACGCGGGGCTGACCAGCGCGCTGTTCTGGGCGTCGCTGGCCGGGTCCCTGGCGGTGGCGTTCCTGCTGACCACCCCGGTGAACCGGTGGCTGATCAGCCGCGGCAAGGGCCACGCGGTCATGCACCGGTACCACCACGCGCACTGACCACCATCGCCCAGCCCCAGCCGGAAAAGGGCCGCTACGGGAGCGGGTCGGCGCCGGGCATGCGGGGCGGGCGGTTCTCGTAGGGCGTACTGAGAACCACGGTGGTGCGGGTGGTGACGTTGGCGGCGGTGCGGATCTCCTGGAGGAGGCGTTCGAGGTCCGCGGGGCTCCCCACGCGCACCAGCAGCAGGTAGAAGTCCTCCCCCGCGACCGAGTAGCAGGAGTCGATCTCGGCGAGGTGGGCGAGCTTCTCCGGCGCGTCGTCGGGCTGGGACGGGTCGAAGGGGCGGATCGCGACGAAGGCGGTCAGCGGGAGCTGGAGCGCCTCGTACGACACCTTCGCCGTGTAGCCCGCGATGACGCCGCGCTGTTCGAGCCGGCGCACGCGCTGGTGGACCGCCGAGACGCTGAGGCCCACGCGCTCGGCGAGGTCGGTGTACGACAGGCGGCCATCCTCGGTGAGGGCGCCCACGATCGCCCTGTCGATCTCTTCCACCGCGTCAAGATACCGGGCGGGGCCCCGTCGTAACGAACCCGTTTCCGCCTCGTGTTCCCCGGGCGGCCGACGCAATGCCGCCCGGAGGATCGACGCAGTGTCGCCCGGGGGGATCAGCGGACCAGGGACCGGGCGATGACCAGGCGCTGGATCTGGTTGGTGCCCTCGACGATCTGCAGGAGCTTGGCCTCGCGGAACCAGCGCTCGACGGGGTGGTCGGCGACGAACCCGTAGCCGCCGAGCACCTGGACCGCGTCGGTGGTCACCTTCATCGCGGTGTCCGTGGCGAAGAGCTTCGCCTTGGCGGCCTCCACGGAGAACGGGCGGCCGGCGTCCTTGAGGCGGGCGGCGGCCAGGGTCAGGGCCCGCGCCGCTGACACCTGGGTGGCCATGTCGGCCAGCATGAAACCCAGGCCCTGGAAGCTGCCGATCTTGCGGCCGAACTGCTCCCTCTCCTTCGCGTACGCGGATGCGTAGTCGACGGCCGCCTGAGCGAGCCCCACGGCGCAGGCGGCGATCCCGAGCCGCCCCGAGTCGAGGGCGGTCATGGCGATCCGGAACCCGGAGCCCTCCTCGCCGACGAGCCGGTCGGTGCTGACCCGGGCGTCGTCGAAGACGATCTGCGCGGGCGGGGACGAGCGCAGGCCCATCAGCCGTTCCGGGGTCTGTGGCAGCAGTCCGGGGGTGCCGGCCTCGGCGACCACGCAGGAGATGCCCTCGGGGCCGGGGCCGCCGGTGCGGCAGAAGATCGTGTAGAAGTCGGCCTTGCCGCCGTGGGTGATCCAGGCCTTGGTGCCGGTGAGCCGGTAGTAGTCGCCGTCGCGGTCGGCGCGGGTGGTGAGCGCGCCGGCGTCGCTGCCGCCCTGCGGTTCGGAGAGACAGTAGGCCCCGAGCAGGTCCCCGCCGAGCATGTCGGGCAGGGACTTGCGCTGCCGCTCGGTGCCGTACGCGGCGACGGGGAAGCACGACAGCGCGTGCACGCTGACCGCTTCGGCGATGGCGAGCCACGACGACGCGAACGTCTCGAGCACCTGGAGGTACACCTCATAGGGCTGCCCTCCACCGCCGTCGGCCTCGGGATACGGCAGCCCGAGCAGGCCCGCGCGCCCCAGCGTGCGCAGCACGTCCCGGGGGAACTCCCCACGAGCCTCGTAGTCGTCGACCCGTGGTGCCAGCTCACCCCGCGCTATCTCCCGGGCAAGCCCGAGCAACTCGTAGGACTCTTCGGTGGGCAAGATCCGCTCAACCGTCACCCCGTTAGCTTAACGTCCGTTAAGGGCGAAGTCACGGTGCTTCAATTTCGCCATCCGCCCGCCGGCCGCATGCCAGACGATCCCCTCGTACCGCGGGTGCGCCAACAGCCACTCCCGCAGCCCGTCGTAATCACGCGGCACGTCGAACACCTCGGCATCGGCATGGGCGACGAGCTGGTGCGTACCCACGCTCTCGGGATTGCCGTTGATCTTAGGGCCGATGAGCTCGTGGGTACCCGGCGAGAAGGAGCCCGAGGAGACGGCCTCCACGTGACACGCGGCGTACGCCGACTGCGCGATCGGCTCCCAGCCCTGCGTCTTGCCGGTGACCTCGTCCGTCGTGACAGGACGGTAGCCCGGCGGGCGGGTGCGTCCCGGGCGGACCTCGCGGCGGGCCCACCAGACACCGTCCTCGTCGAGCAGCACGCAGGTGCCGTCGTACTTGCGCGTCGCCACTCCCTCACCGGCGAGCACCCACTCGCAGCCGGGGTTGACGTCACGGGTGGTCCGCTTGCGGTCGGCGGGGTCCCGGAGGAACACCGTGGGAATCTTCTGCACGCACCCATGATCGCAACGGCGTCAACGGCATTCGCGTACGCGCGCCACCGGCCAGCCCACGAACTCGGCGATCTCCTCGTCCGGGGTGCCGGGGTCGCCGATCCACTCCCCGATCGCCCGGGCCAGCGACGGCGGTATCCCCGGGGTCACCGGATCGGCGCCGGGGATCTCGGCGAACAGGTCGTCCGAGTGGTAGGCATCGGCCAGGGCTGCGTCCAGGCCGGCCGGGCCGTCGTCCCCGCGGGCGACCACCGACCCGGTGAGCAGGTCGCGCAGCTCCCAGCGGGTGGCCGACGTCAGGCCGCCGTCGACGACCCGCCGGCCGGCCCGCAGGAGCTCGCGGACCCGGCGGGCCCGGGCCCGCTCGGCGAGCAGCGGCGCCTCGAGGACCCTGCGGGCATGCGTGCGGACCTGCACGGCGATCCTCCTGGGTGCGTGCCGTAAAATTGGGGTTCTGATGGGGAGAGGACAATTTCGTTGACCGACGCGCATCGTGATGGCATGTCGCAGGGTGACCGGGTCGTCGACGCGCTGCGGGTCTACTCCGCGGACTACTCCGAGCTGACCCATTACCTGGCCCGCTGGCTTGGCGTGCACTCGGCGGACGCGACCGCGTTCTCGGAGATCGTCTATGCGCAGGAGTCCGCCGAGCCGCTCAGCCCGATCAAGCTGTCGAAGCGGATCGGGCTGACATCCGGCGCGACCACGTCACTGCTGAACCGCCTCGAGGACGCCGGGCTGATCGTGCGCTCGCGGGAGCACAGCGACCGCCGGATGGTGACGCTGCGCTCCACACCCGACGTCGGCCGCGACGCCGCCGCCGTCTTCGATCCGGTCGCCGAGCGGATCGACGCCATGATGCAGGAGTATTCCCCCGAGTTCCTGCAGGAGGTCGAGTCGCTGCTCGACCACCTGCACACCGTCATCGGCGGCGCGATCCAGAACCTGCAGAGCAAGGCCCCGAAGTCGGCGCAGCGCGGGGGTTGAGTCAGGCGGGCCCGGCCCGGCCCGCCGCCTCGGCCGCCTCCGCGCGGGTCGCCGTGATGAACACGATCGCGACGACGGCGCTCGCGACCAGGATTCCGGCGCCCACCCAGAACGTGACCGCGTAACCGTGGATGGTCGCGAGCTGGACGGCTCCGGCGCCGTGGTCCGCCACGTAACCGGTGACGGCGTTCGCGAAGATGGTGTTGAGCAGGGCGGTGCCGATCGAGCCGCCGATCTGCTGCGTCGTGTTGACCATGGCGCTGGCCACCCCGGCGTCGGCGGCCCCGATGCCGACGAGCGCCGTGCTCTGCACCGGGCCGAAGGTCAGGCCGAGCCCCAGGCTGATGAGCACCACCGGGGGCAGGACATGTGTCCAGTAGCTCGTGTCGACGCCGATCCGGGTCAGCAACGCGAGACCCGCCGCCGCGACGAGCAGTCCCGACGCGATGAGCACGCCCGGGCGTACGAGGGTGGCGAGCTTCGCACCCACGCCGACCCCGGCGCCGATGCCGAGGGTGAACGGCAGGAACGCCAGCCCCGACCGCAGCGCCGAATAGCCCAGGATCAGTTGCAGGTAGAACGTCAGGAACAGGAAGAACGCCAGCAGCGCGGTGCCGAGCATGAGGCCGACGAGGTACGAGCCACCGCGGTTGCGCTCCTGCACGACGCGCAGCGGCAGCAGCGGGTTCGCGGAGCGGTGCTCGACGATCCAGAACGCCACGAGCAGGACGACGCCGGCGGCGATGAGGCCGATCGTCAGGCCCGCGGACCAGCCCTGCGAGCTCGCGTTGGACAGGCCGTAGACGAGGGCGACCAGGGCGGCGGTGACGGTCACGGCGCCGGTGACGTCGTAGCGCGTACGCCCGGCGGCCTTGCTCTCGGTGAGCACGACCGCGGCGACGATCGCGGTGACCAGGGCGATCGGTGTGCCGACGCCGAGACACCAGCGCCACGACACGTACTCCGTGAGCAGGCCGCCCAGCAGCAGGCCCAGCGCGCCCCCACCGGCGGCGATCCCGCCGAAGATCGCGAACGCCCGCGCCCGTTCGCGTTCACCGGTGAACGTCACCGCGAGAAGTGACAGGGCGGCGGGTGCCATGAGGGCCGCGAACGCACCCTGCAGACCCCGGGCGGCGAACAGCATTCCCTGGTTGACGGCGAAGCCACCCAGCGCGGAGGCGAGCGCGAACCCGATCAGCCCGATCAGGAACGACCGCTTGCGCCCCGCGTAGTCCGAGATCCTCCCGCCCAGCAGGAGGAGACCACCGAAGGCCAGGGTGTACGCCGTCACGACCCACTGCCGCCCCGAGTCGGAGATGCCGAGGTCGACCTGCGCGGTCGGCAGCGCGATGCTCACGATCGTCGCGTCCAGCACGAGCAGCAACTGGGCGATCGCGATCGTCGCGAGGATCAGCCCCTTCGCGGTCTTTCTTTCTTCCAGAACGTGCGTCACCGGTACTCCAGGATCAAAGGTCGCTTGATTATCAAGCGACTCTAACATTAAGCAAAACGGCATCGGGCACGGCGAAAAGAGGGCCGCGTCGTCGCGACCCTCTTCGGGAGAACCCTCCGGGAGCTACCCGGCCAGGGCGGGATGCCAGTCGTCGTCGATCGCGACCACGACCACGACCACACCCAGGGTCACCGCGCCACACCCGCGAACGGGATGCTGGCCGCCTCGTGCCGGGTGTCGCCCGCCGGGTGGCTCCAGAGACCGCGGCGGCGCAGCTCGGGCAGCACACCCTCGCCGAACCAGTACGCCTCCTCGAGGTGCGGGTAGCCGGACAGGATGAACTCGGTGATGCCCAGGTCGGCGTACTCGGCGATCCGGTCGGCGATCTCCGGATGGCTGCCCACCAGGGCCGTGCCGGCGCCACCGCGGACCAGGCCGACACCCGCCCACAGGTTCGGCGAGACGACCAGGCCGTCGCGGCTGCCGCCGTGCAGGTCGAGCATGCGGCGCTGACCCTCCGACTCGCTGCGGCGCAGGCCCTCCTGCACCACGGCGATGTCGGCCGGGGAGACGTGCTGGAGCAGCCGGTCCGCCTCCGCCCAGGCCGCCTCGGACGTGTCGCGGGCGATCACGTGCAACCGGATGCCGAAGCGCAGGTCCGGGTTGAGGCCCCGGATCCAGTCGAGCTTCTCCTTGACCTGCGCCGGCGGCTCACCCCAGGTGAGGTAGACGTCGCTGTGCTCGGCCGCAACCGGGCCGGCCGCCTTCGACGAGCCGCCGAAGTAGATCTCGGGGACCGGGTCGGGCAGCCGGGCCAGCTTCGCGCCCTCGACGTGCAGGTGCTTGCCGTGGTGGTCGACGGTCTCGCCACGCCACAGGGCCCTGATGATGCCCAGGAACTCCGCGCTGCGCTCGTAGCGGGCGTCCTTGTCGAGGAAGTCACCGTACGAGCGCTGCTCCGACGACTCGCCCCCGGTCACGACGTTGAGCAGCAACCGGTTGCCCGACAGCCGCTGGAACGTCGACGCCATCTGCGCCGCCAGGGTCGGCGAGATCAGCCCGGGCCGGAACGCGACCAGGAATTTCAGCCGCTCGGTCGTCTCGGCGAGCATCGCGGTCGTCAGCCAGGCATCCTCGCACCAGGCCCCGGTGGGGGTCAGGGCACCGACGAAACCGAGCTGCTCGGCGCTGCGGGCGATCTGCCCGAGGTAGCCGATGGTCAGCGGCCGCAGGCCCCCGGCCGAGCCGACCGGGGTGCCGTGCCCGCCACCGACGATGTCCCGGCTGTCGCCGTTCGTCGGCAGGAACCAGTGGAAGTCCAGGGAGGTCATGACCCCAGGCTACCCACATATCCTATCGACTAGATAGACAGCACTGGCCTGGATCGGCGCAGGGGTCTACTCCGGGATCGCCAGGCAGGTCGCGCAGAACGGGCCAGGCAACGCCTCGGCCGACGATGATGCCTGCGCGCCCGCGAGCGCGGTGGCACCGAGACCCAGGGCCAGCGCGAGGGCGATGAGGAAGGTCTTCGTGCGTACGGTCATGATGGTTCCCCGTTTTCCGGTAGTGCGGGATGGATCGTTCCGGTCGAGCCCAGGAGCAGGCCGAGCTGGAAACGGTTGTCGACGCCGGCGCGGTCCATCAGCGCGCGCATCGTGTAGGAGACCGAGCGCGGGCTGATCGCGAGCTCGGCGGCCGCGGTGACGTCGGTGTGCCCGGCGGCCAGCAGGATCACCAGGGAGTGTTCCCTGCGGGACAGCTCGATCGGGGCGACACCCTGTTCGTACGGGTCCCGGCCGCCGGACCAGAGCCGGAAGAACAGCGCGCAGCACCGCTCGACCCCTGCCGGATCGGTGATCTCCACGTACCCCTGTTCCAGATCGAGCGGGTCGGCCGGGAAGAACGCCACCCGCCGGTCGAAGACCATCAGCTTGAGCGGCACGTCACCGGTCTGGCGGTAGTGCCCGGGCGGGATCGACGCGACGCTGCGCGCCGGGACCCCCAGATCACCGTCGCGGGGTGGCCGCTCGACGACGAGCACGCGGATCCCCCGGTCCAGCAGCGCCCGGTCCAGCGGACGGGCCGCGGAGAGCGACTCGGCGGTGAACTGCTCCTCGGTGTTGACGGCGAGGTGCTCGTACCTCTCGGCCTCGACGAGCTGGGCGGCCCGCCGCCTGGCGTCCTCACGCCGGGGCCACAGCCGCACCGCCGTCGCCGCGAGCGGGCCGAGCCCTTCCACCGCTGCGACATGCCCCCGCCATCGGTTCCTCGGATCGTCGGCCAGCCGCCGCTGCCGGCGCGAGCGCAGCCGCTCGACGACCCCCGCGGCGTCGGCCGCGGACAGGACACCCGCCTCGGGCACCGCCGCACCGATCGCCACCAGCTCGTCGACCGCGGCGCCGATCCGCCGCCGGCTCATCCCGAGGTCCCGGGCCAGCCCGGCGGCGTCGCGGGGAACGGGCTGCAGCAGCGTGCGGTAGACGAGGTCGGCGTCGGCACTCACGCCCCACCGGGTCAGCACCGGCACGACCGTCCCCATCCGCGATCCTCCCCGCCCCGTGCGACCACGACAGCAGACCACTGTGGAGACCTCAGGGGAAGGGCCAATCGGTTGATCTTGCAGTATTCAGCACGATCAGAGCGGGCGACGGGCCAGCCATAGACTGCGATCGGTACGCACGGTGAGGTCCCCACGGTTCGGCAGGTCCCCGATCAGCGTGTCGAGCTCCGCCAGGTCAGCGGCACCGAGGTCCGGCGCGAACTTCTCCCGCAGGCGCAGCAGCGACACCTCTGCGTAACGGGCTGTGGCCGGGGGCAACGGGGCGGTCAGCGCGATCGGGAAATGCCGCTCGATCTCGACCGTGAAGCCGGCCTTCGCCAGCCGGGCACCCCAGTCGTCGCCCATGTGCGGCACGTGCTCCTCGTGCTGGGCCTTGAGCAGGGTGTGCAACCGGGCCTCGACGTTGTCGTCACCGGCCACGAAGCGCGGGAAGCCGGTCAGCTCGACGACGGCGAACACGCCGCCCGGGCGCAGCGCGGTCAGGATCTCGGCCACCACGCGGTCGGGGTCGGCCATGTGGTGCATCGACGCCGACGCCCACGCCAGGTCGACGGGCTCCAGGGCGGGCAGGCCCTCGTCCAGGTCGGCCTGCTGGGTGCGGATGTTCAGGCCGTGGGCGCGGTGGGCGAGGTGGGCCAGGAGCTGCTCGGAGAGGTCCAGCGCGAGGACCTCCGCCTGTGGGAAACGGCGGGCCAGGGCGAGCGAGCCGGTGCCCGTCCCGCTGCCGACGTCGACGATGCGGCGGGCGTCGGGGACGGCGTCATGGACCCTGCCCAGCAGGTCGGCGTGGTACTCGTGGAGGACTTCGGCGTCGAGATCGAGCATCTCGGCGAACGGGTCCGTCTCGTGCTGGTGCTTGTGGTCGTGGTCGTGGTCGTGGTCGTGGTTCTGGTGGTTCTGGTCGTGCTTGTGATCGTGGGCCATGACATGAACGGTAGCGGGGCTTTGCGCGTACGACATAGTATCTTGCGTATGAAGCAAGACGGAGATCTCGACGGCTTGGTCCGGATGCGGATCCGCGGGTTACGGGTCGCTCGGGGCTGGTCCCTCGACGAGCTGGCCGCACGCTGCTACCTGAGCCCCTCCACGCTCAGCCGCATCGAGACCGGGCACCGCCGCATCGCCCTCGACCAGCTCACCCCGATCGCCCGCGCCCTCGGCACCACCCTCGACCAGCTCGTCGAGCCCGCCGACGACGCCGACGTGGTGATCCGCCCGCACCGCGACGACGGCCGCGGCGTGACGACCTGGCTGCTGTCCCGCGAGCACGGCCCCGGCGGCGTCACCGTCGCCAAGATGCGCATCACCCGCCCGGCGCCCTCCCGCGAGTCCATCACCCAGCGGGTCCACCCCGGCCGGGACTGGTTCATGGTCCTCTCCGGCACCGTCGAGCTCCTGCTCGGCGATCGCACGATCATCGTGCGCACGGGCGAGGCCGCGGAATTCTCGACGATGGTCCCGCACGTGTTCGGCGCCTATGACGGCCCCGCCGAGATCCTCACCATCCTCGACCAGGAAGGCCAGCGCACCCACCTCACCCGCGGCGTCGACCCGCCCTCCTGACACGTACGCAGGAGCGGCGCCCCGTTCGACGCCGCTCCCGCCCGCGTGGTCAGCCCGCCAGCACGCCGAGGTGATCCACCTGTGCGAGCGCAGGTCGACCGGGCCGATGTTGCCCTGCCACCCCGCCCCATGCAGCCTCTGTCGCCGATGTAGAACGCGAACGCGGTGTACGAGGACGTCCCCCGGTTGTAGATCGACCGCGCCGGCGTTGACGGCGCCAGCTGCACACGTCCACCCCCGACGCCCAGCCCGCGTCGGCGTTGATCCCCTTGCACATGCTGCCGCTACCGTTGGTCCCGGTGCAGAAACACGCGTAGCCCGAGGTGCAGTTGGCGTAACCGGCCCGGGCCTGCGGCGCCGCGCCCGCCGGTGAGGCGATCGCCACCAACAGCGCGAGCACTCCCGGCACCCAGTGCCTCCCGCTCCACGAAGACCTCCTCATGGAGGACAGCGGCCTGCGCATCCAGCCCTGCACCCCCACCTGGAGCCGGCAATGGCTCCTGGTCCGCCGCCCCTGACCCCGCCGCCGCACCCGGCAACACCACAAACCTCAGCGCCTGCATGCGCCCGGCCTCGACACAACATCGAGCCCCGCCACCGCGCAGCAACCACGAGGCCGTCTGACTCAATGTTGCGCCGATCCCCCCGGCAAGAAAACTTTCTGCGGCGCCGGGCGTCAAGTCCGAACAATCACGTCGCAGCGCAGAACATACCCATTCCCCGCCAGACTTGAATGGCCCGCACTTGACACCTCACGCCGCACAAAATTGCGGAACCTCGCCCCGCGACGCAACATCGATCCCCGCCGCCTTACAGCGACCACCCCGCGTAGGCGACAACGTGAGCAGCCGCACCACCAATTGATCTAATATTGCGCCGACCCCTACAGTAAGACAACTTTATGCGGCATCAGCCGTCAAGTCTCGTCAATAATGCCAGAGCGCATGACATATACATTCCCGGCCGGACGCGATTAGCCCGCGCTTGACAGATAATCCCGCAAAAAATGCGTCATCCCCGCCATCCACGCAACATCAAGCCCCATAGTCACGCAGTGACCACCACGCGTAAACAGCGAGCCCAGCCACCACAAGGCCGTGCGGCTCAATGTTGCGCTGATCCCCACGGGGACAATTTTGTGCGGCGTGAGGTGTCAAGTCCGAACAATCATGCCGCAACGCGCAACATACACATTCCCCGCCAGACCTGAATGGCCCGCACTTGACACCTCACGCCGCACGGAATTGCGGAACCTCGCCCCGCGACGCAACATCAAGCCACGCAGTCTCGCGGCGACCAATATACGTAGGCAGCAACCTCGGCGGCCGCGACGCCGGATGGCCTAATGTTGCGCCGACTTCTGCGATAGGACAACTCTCTGCGGCGCCGGGTGTCAAATCCGGCCAATGATGTCTCAGCGCGGAGAATATAGATTCCTGGCCAGACGTGATTGGCCCGTGTTTGACAGCTCGCGCCGCAGGAAGTTGCGGCATTCAGGGCCGCGACGCAACATCGAGCCCGGGGGTGGAAATGGGGTTAGCCGTGCCATTCCTTGGCGAGGAGTTCGAAGGAGCGGACGCGGTCGGTGTGGTCGTAGGTCATGGTGGTGACGAGCAGTTCGTCGGCCCCCGTGACGCGTTGCAGGGTCCGGAGCTGGGTGGCTACGGTCTGCGGCGAGCCGACGAACTGCGTCGCCAGCCGGTCCGCCACGAGGTCGCGTTGCTGGGGCGTCCAGGCGTGGGCGGCGGACTGGTGCGGGGAGGGGAAGGGGATTGCGCCGGCGCCGGTGCGGATGCTGTGGACCCAGAGGCCGAAGGGTTCGGCGATTTCGCGGGCGGTGGCGTCGTCCGGGGCGACCACCACGTCGGCTGACACCATGATGTGTGGCTGGGCGAGAGTGGCTGAAGGGCGGAAGGCCGCGCGGTAGGCCTCGACAGCCTCGAGGACCTTTGCCGGGGCTACGTGGTAGTTGGCGGCGAAGGGGAGGCCGCGGGCGCCGGCGACCTGGGCGCTTTCGCCGCCGCTGCTGCCCAGGAGCCAGATCTGGAGGTCGGCGCCCTCGCCGGGGACGGCGCGGGCCTCGTTGCCGTCGTCGTCGGTGACCGGGCCGGTGAGCAGGGCCTCGATCTGGTCGAGGACCTCGGTGAAGTCGGGGGGCTGGGAGCCGGGCAGGTGCAGCAGTTTGCCGAACAGCGCGGAGCGGGCCGAGGCGAGGATCGGGGCGAAGGAGAACGGTTTCGGGATGAGGAGGCCGTCGACCACTCGCTCCTCGGCGGGCGGGGGTGGGGTGGCGAGTTCCTTGACCGCTTCCTTTGCGCGCTGGCCGGAGCGGCCCAGGCCCAGGTCGAAGCGGCCCGGGTAGAGGGCGTCGAGGAGGCCGAACTGTTCGACTATCGACAGCGGGGTCTGGTGGCCGGTCTGGACCGCGCCGGAGCCGAGGCGGATGCGGGAGGTCACCGCGGCGATCTGGCCCAGCAGCAGCGCGGGCTGGGAGCTGGCCACGCCGGGGGTGAAGTGGTGTTCGGCGACCCAGTAGCGGGCGTAACCGGCCTGCTCGGCGTGGCGGGCGAGGTCCAGGGTGCGGTGCAGGGCGTCGCCCGCGGTGCCGCCGGCGATGATCGGGGCCAGGTCGAGGATGGACAGCGGGACGCTCATGACGACTCCCCTAACGGCCGGCTCGGGATCTCGCGGCGCAGGACCGGTGCGATCTCGCTCTGGAAGAGCTCCAGTGTCGTACGGTGCTGCTTGTCGGTCAGCCCGTCGCCGTCGGCGTGCAGGTGCATGATCTCGTGGCCGAACTCGGCGTGGTAGCGCAGGACCTTCTCGGCGATCTGCTGCGGGCTGCCGACCAGGATCGAGCTGCGGTCGATCGCGTCCTCGAGGGTGGTGAACACCGGTTCGAGGCCGAGCCGGCGGAACGTCGCGATCCGGGCGTCGAAGATCGGGCGGTACGTGTCGATCGCCTCCTGGGAGGTCTTCGCCGCGTAGTAGCCGGCGGAACCCGCGCCGACGAGGGCGTCCGCCGGGTCGTGGCCGTAGTGCTGCCAGCGTTCGCGGTAGTAGCGGATCAGTTCGGCGTACGGTTCGATCGGGTTGGTGACGTTGGCGGAGAACAGCGGGTCGCCGTAGCGGGCGGCGAGGTCGACCGACACCTGGCTGGTGGCGCTGCCGTGCCAGACCCGGATCGGCTGTTGCAGCGGCCGCGGCCAGGTTTCCGCGTCCTCGAGGGGCGGGCGGAAGCGGCCCGCCCAGGTGACCTTGGGCTCGCGCCAGAGCCGGCGGAACAGCTCGTAGCTCTCGCGGTTGCGGTCCCACTGGTCGTCGGCGGTGACGTGGAACAGCTTGGCCTGCGCGGCGCCGTTGCCCTTGCCGATGATCAGTTCGAGGCGGCCGCCGGAGAGGTTGTCCAGGGTGGCGTAGTCCTCGTACGCGCGGACCGGGTCGAGCAGGCTGAGCGTGGTGACCGCCGTGAACAGCCGGATGCGGGTGGTCCGCGCGGCGATGTGGCTGAGCACGACGGGTGGCGAGGAGGAGATGAACGGGCGCTCGTGGCGTTCACCCACGCCGTACCCGTCGAAGCCGAGCTCTTCGCCGAGGACGGCGTTGTCGACGACCTCGCGGAACCGCGCCTGGGTGCTCGTCCCGGGGTCGGTGTGCGTGATGAGGGTGATCAGCAGGAACTTCATGCGAGCCCCAGGTTGCCGCGCAGGGTCGTGGACCCGTATTCGTTCCGGAACACGCCCCGCTCCTGCAGCAGAGGGACCACGCCGTCGACGAAGTCGTCGAGCCCGCCCGGGGTCAGGTGCGGGACCAGGATGAACCCGTCGCAGGCGTCGGTCTGGACGTATTCGTCGAGCTCGGCGGCGACCGTGGCGGTCGTACCGATGAAGGACTGCCGCCCGGTGACCTCGATGATCAGCTCGCGGATGCTGAGGCTCTTCTGCTCGGCGATCCCGCGCCACTCGGCGGCGGTGGCCAGCCGGTCGGCGTGCTGCGCGGCGCGGCCCTGGATGATCGACTCCGCGTCCACCTGCGGGTCGATCTCCGGCAGCGGGCCCTCCGCGTCGTACGCCGAGAGATCCGTGTTCCACACCTGCTCCAGCAGCAGGATCGCGGTCTGCGGGCTGACCTGCTGACGCCGGATGTGGTGGGCCTTCTCCTGCGCGTCGGCGAGGGTGTCACCGAGGACGAACGACACCCCGGGGATGATCTTCAGGCTGTCGGGGTCGCGGCCGTACCGGGCCAGCCGGGCCTTGACGTCGCGGTAGAACTCACGGCCGTCCTCGAGCTGGTGGTGGCGGGAGAAGATCGCGTCGGCCTTGGCGGCGGCCAGCTCCCGGCCGCCGTCGGAGTCACCCGCCTGCAGGATGACGGGATGACCCTGCGGTGATCTCGGTACGCCGAACCTGCCCCCGATGTCGAACTGCGCGCCGGTATGCCGGAACGTCCCCGTGTCGGCGAAGAAGCCGGCGTCGCGATCCGGGGCGAGGGGCTCCCACGAGTCCCACAACTCGCGAGCGGTGTCGATGAACTCGCCCGCCCGCTTGTACCGGTCGGCGTAGTCGAGGAAGCCGCCCTTGCGGAAATTCTCCCCGAAGAACGGGCCGGACGAGGTGACGACGTTCCACGCCGCGCGCCCGCCGGACAGGTGGTCCAGGGTGGCGAGCTGACGGGCCAGCTCGTACGGCTCGTGGAACGTGGCGTTGAGCGTCCCCGCCAGCCCGAGATGCGTGGTGACGGCGGCGAGCCCGGCCAGCACGGTCAGCGTGTCCGGGCGCCCGACGACGTCGAGGTCGTGGATCAGGCCCCGCTGCTCGCGCAGCCGCAGCCCCTCGGCAAGGAAGAAGAAGTCGAACCTGCCGCGCTCGGCGGTGCGGGCGAGGTGCTTGAAGGAGGCGAAGTCGATCTGGCTGCCCGCCTCGGGGTCGCTCCACACGGTCGTGTTGTTCACGCCCGGGAAGTGCGCGGCGAGGATGATCTGCTTAGGCAACGGGGGCTCCTTCCGGGGTCGCGTAACGGTTGACGGCGGGTGGCAGGCCGAGTGTCGAGCGCAGCGAGCCGGGCGGCGGGGTCGTTCGGAACACGCCGCGGTCCTGCAGGACGGGCACGAGCAGGCGGGTGATCGCCTCCAGGTCGTAGGGCAGCGCGCCGGGCCGTAACCGGAACCCGTCCACCCCGGCGTCACGCCAGGAGAGAAGCAGGTCGGCGAGCTGTTCCGGAGTGCCGGCGAAGATCAGCGCGTCGGACTGCCACGGCTCGGTGAGCAGGGCGTCGAGGCGGCCCCGGCGTTCGTGCGCGGCCGGGGCGTGGTCGTCGAGGAACACCACGAGATCGGCGAAAACCTTGGGACCGGGGACTCTGCGTACGATCTCAGCGGCGTCCTGCGCGTCCGAAGGTGTCACGAACACGAGGTCGGCACTGCGTGACGCGAACTCGTACGGCACGGCGGCGTGCGCGAGCGCGGCGACCACCGGCTGGCCCTGCGGCGGCCGCGGCACGATCGACGGCCCCTTGACCGTGAAGAACTCCCCGGCGAAGTCGACGTAGTGCAGCCTGTCCCGGTCGATGTACCGGCCGGTGGCGACGTCCCGGATGATCGCGTCGTCCTCCCAGCTGTCCCAGAGCCGCCGCACCACCTCCACCGCGTCGGCCGCCTCGTCGAAGAGCTCGGACAGCTCGCTCGCGGCCGGGCGCCCGAGCAGCGCCGCCTCACCGGGCCGGGCCGAGACCCGCGCCTGCCAGCCGGCCCGCCCGGAGCTGAGGTAGTCGAGGGTGGCGATCGCGGTGGACAGGTGGAACGGCTCGGTGAGCGTGGTGGTGGCGACCGGCACGAGCCCGATGTGCTCGGTCACCGGGGCGACGCGCGACGCCACGAGCACCGCGTCGAGCCGCCCGTTGAGCTCGCCCGGTGCGTCGGTGGGCGGCCCGAACGTGTCCTCGAACGTCACCAGATCGAGCAGCCCGGCCTCGGCCTCCTGGACCAGCCGGACCCAGTAGTCCCCGCGGAACACGTCGGCGGCTTCGTGCGTCGAGGTGCGCCACGCGGCGGGATGCCATCCGAGCCCGTCCAGCGCGACGGCCAGGTGCAGCGGCGATGTCATGAGGAGACCTCCAGCGTCGGTACCGCGGCGAGCAGCGCGCGGGTGTAGTCGTGGGCGGGCCGGGCGAAGACCTCGCCGACGGGTCCCTGCTCGACCACGCGGCCGCCGCGCATCACGAGCAGCCGGTCGGCGAGGTGGTGCACGACACCCAGGTCGTGCGAGATGAACAGCAGCGCGGTGCCGTCGGCCTCGCGGATGCCGGCGAGCAGGTCGAGCACCTGGGCCTGCACGGAGACGTCGAGCGCGGACACCGGCTCGTCGCAGATGATCAGGCTGGGCCGGGGTGCGAGCGCGCGGGCGATGGCGACCCGCTGGCGCTGCCCGCCGGAGAGCTGCCGCGGGTATCGGTCGAGGATCCGCGCGCCCAGGCCGACGCGTTCCAGCAGCGGCAGCGGGGACTCGCCCGGCGGCAGGGCCTCGGCGACGACGCGGCGTACGGTCCAGCGCGGATCGAACGAGGCCAGGGGGTCCTGCGAGATCAGTTGCAGGTGCCGGCGCAGCGGCCGGCGTTTCCTCTCGCGGACGTTGCTCCACGGCTGGTCCTCGAAGGTCACCGTCCCGGCGGTGGGCTCGGCGAGGCCGAAGAGCAGCTGCGCGACCGTCGTCTTGCCCGACCCCGACTCGCCGACCAGCCCGACGATCTCACCCCGGCCGATGGTCAGTCCGACGTCCTCGACCACGGTCTGCTTGCCGTAGGCCTTGCTCAGCCCCTCGGCCCGCAGGACCACACCCTCGCGGGGCTCGACCGGCGAGCGGCGGGTCAGGGTGGCGGCTGCGACGAGCTTCTTCGTGTACGGATGCCGCGCACCCGCCAGCAGCTCGCGCGTCGGCCCCGACTCGACGATCTCGCCGTCCTTCATGACCAGCACCCGGTCGGCGAGCCGGGACACCACCGCCAGATCGTGGCTGATCAGCAGCAGCGCGGTCTCCGGGCTCCTACGCTCGGCGAGCAGCTCGAGGATCTGGGCCTGCACGGTGACGTCGAGCGCCGTGGTCGGCTCGTCGGCGATCAGCAGCGGCGGGCGGGCGGCGATGGCCGAGGCGATCAGGGCCCGCTGGCGCAGCCCGCCGGAGAGCTGGTGCGGGTACTGCCGGGCGCGGCGTTCCGGCTCGGGCACGTGCACCTCGGCGAGCAGCCGTTCCGGGGTGTCACGCTTGCGGTGCACGCGCAGCACCTCACCGATCTCGGCGCCGATCGTGCGCAGCGGGTCGAGCGAGCCCAGCGCGTCCTGCAGGACCAGACCCGCGAAACCACCGCGGACCGTACGCCAGTCGCGCTCGCTGTGCCGCCGGGCGTCACGCCCCGCCAGCTCCAGCCGGGCAGTGCGGACCTGCGCACCGGGACCGGCCAGCCCCACGAGCGTCCGGGCGGTGACGCTCTTACCGGACCCGGACTCCCCCACGATCGCCACGCATTCGCCGGGCTCGACGGTGAAGCTGATCCCGCGGACCGCGTGCACGTCGCCAAAGCTCACGTGCAGGTCCTCGACGGTTACCAGAGCGCTCATCGGGGATCCCGTCCCTCGAAGCGATGCTGCAGGTGCCGGCCGGTGACGGTCAGGCTGATCACGGTCAGGGTGACGATCAGGCCCGGCAGCACCGACGCCCACCAGGCGATCCGGAGGTAGCCGCGGCCGTCGGAGAGCATCGCGCCCCACTCGGGTGACGGCGGTTGCGGTCCCATGCCCAGGAAGCTGAGCCCGGCGGCGGCCAGCACCGCCTCGCCGAGCCCGATCATCGCAAGCACCGGGACCGGGCCGAGCACGTTGGGCAGCACGTGCCGCACGACGAGCCGGGCCCGTGATCCACCGTATGCCACGGCCTGCGTGACGTAGCCGGCTCGCCGCACGACGAACGTCTGCGCCCGCACCACCCGGGCGTAGTGCGGCAGGGTGGCGATGCCGATCGCGATGATCAGGCTGACGGTGCCCGGCCCGGCGATCGCGATGAACAGCAGTGCCAGCAGGAGCAGCGGGAACGCGGACAGGGCGTCGAAGCCGCGGGTGATGGCCTCGTCGGCGTACCTGTGGGAGAGGCCGGCGAGCACGCCCAGCAGGACCCCCGCTGTCACCGCGATCGTCGTCGCGGCCAGGCCGATCGCGAGGCTGTGCCGGGCGCCGTGCACGACCCTGTCGAAGACGTCCCGGCCGAGCTGATCGGTGCCGAACCAGTGTGCCGCGCTCGGGGCCTGCAGGACGTGCAACGGGTCGGCGGCGAGGGGGTCACCGCTGAGCAGGGACGGCACCGCGGCGGCGACGGCGGCCAGCCCCAGGAACGCCGCGGCGGCGAGAACACCGGGTCGTATCGCCATGTCAGCTCCTCCGCAGACGCGGGTCGACGAGCAGGTACGCCAGGTCGGCCACGGTGTTGAGCACGACGTAGACCAGCGCGGAGAGCACCACGACGGCGAGCACGACCGGCATGTCCTTGCTGTTCACGGCGGTCAGCGTGACCTGCCCGAGGCCGGGGCGCCCGAACACCTGCTCGATGATCACCGCGCCGCCGAGCAGCACCCCGAACAGCCAGCCGAGCAGCGTGACCGCCGGGAGCAGGGCATGGCGCAGCGCGTGCCGGACCAGCACCGCGCTCTCGCGCAGTCCTCTGGCTCGGGCGGTGACCGTGAACGGCTCGTCGAGGGCCCGGTCGAGGCCGTCGCGCAGCACCTGGGTGAGCACCCCGGCGATGGGCAGCGCGAGCGTGACGGCGGGCAGCACCAGCGCGGCGGCGCCGTGGTCACCGGAGACCGGGAACAGCCCGAACCGGAACGAGAAGATGCTGAGCAGCACGATCCCGATCAGGAACGGCGGCGTCGACACCACGACCAGCTCGGCGGTGGAGCTGACCCGCCGCACCCACGGCCGCCGGGTGGTCAGCGCCAGGACCAGCGCGAGCAGGATGCCGAGCACCGCGGCGGACAGCGCGAGCTTGAGTGTGGGCCACACCTGCTCGCCGACGATCGCGCTCACCGGTCGCTGCAGCAGGTACGAGCGGCCGAGGTCACCGTGCGCGGCCCGCCACAGGTAGTCGAGGTACTGCAGGACGGCCGGACGGTCGAGACCCCACTCGGTGATGATCTGCGAGCGGATCGCCGGGGTGTCCGCGCCGTCGCCGACGATCGTGTCGACGGTGCTGCCCGGGGCCGCGAGCAGCGCCAGGTAGGCGGCGGTCGCGGCGACCCAGAGCACGACGAGACCGGTGCCGATCCGGCGCAGCACCGCCCTCACTTCGCCAGCCAGACACCGTACGCGCTGACCGGCACACCCGCCGTGGGCTCGAACCCGAGCCCACCGACGCTCCTGCTCGCCGCGATCTGATCGGCGGGCGCGTAGAGCGGCAGGACCAGCGCCTGCTGAGTGACCACTTTCTGCTGAACGTTGGAGTACGCGCCCAGCCGGTCGGTTCCCGCGTCACCCTGCGCCAGCAGCTTGTCGACCTCGGGGTCCGTGACGCCGGTCCGGTTGATGGCCCCGCCGGAGCGCAGCAGCAGGTTCAGCGCGGCACCCGCGTCGGTGTCGGCCCGCGAGTTGTCGAACACCTCGTACGCGCCGTCGGCCAGGGCCTTCGTCGCGGTGCCCTGGTCGACCACGGCCACGTTCAGGTCGATGCCGGCGCTCTTCCTGACGGCCGCCTGCACGGTCTGGGCCAGGATGTCGCGGCGGTCACGGACGAACGGCGCGGACTGCACCAGGCGTACGGTCAGCCGTTTGCCGTCCTTGGTCCGGAAGCCGTCCGCGTCCCGCTGGGTCCAGCCCGCCTCGTCGAGCAGCTGGTTGGCCCGCGCCGGGTTGTCGCCGTAGCTGTTCTCCAGGCTCTTGTCGTAGAACGGGCTGGTCGGGCTGACCACGCTCCACGCCCGCGTGGCGGTCCCGCGGTAGACGGCGTCGAGCACGGTGTTCACATCGAGGGCGTCCCGGAACGCCTGCCGCACCTTCACGTCGTCGAACGGCGCGTGCGCGGCGTTGAGGTAGTAGCTGTACGCGGAGCCGGAGTTCAGTCCCTTGCTCAGCGTCAGATCCCCGGTGATCAGGGCCTGATCGGTCGCGGGCACCCCCTCGATCACCTGCACCTGCCCGGAGGTCAGCGCCCCGACCCGCACCGACGGCTCCTTCAGGAACCGGTACGTGACCTCGTCGAGGTACGCGGGGCGGCTCCCCCAGTACGCCGGGTTGCGCTTGAAGTGCACCTCCTGCCCGGCGGTGTACCGGTCGAGGATGAACGGGCCGGTCCCCGCGAGCTCGGGGCCGCCCGCCTTGAGGTTCTTCGCCGCCTTCAGCGACGCCGGCGACACGATCGCGCCCTGCGGCGACGACAGGAAGTCGAGGAACAGCACGTCCGGCGCGGTCAGCCGGAACACGACCGTGGCCGGGTCCGGGATCTCGACGTCCTTCAGGCTGTGCAGCTGGACGGCGGCTACCGCGGGGGCGTACCCGGCGGCTCGCAGTTGATCGATGTTGGCCTTGACCGCGGCGGCGTCGAAGGCCGTGCCGTCGCTGAACCTCACCCCGGAACGCAGCTTGAACGTGTACGCCCTGCCGTCCGGGGAGGCCTCGTAGCCGCTCGCGAGCAGGGGCACGTAACCGCCCTTGTCGTCGTGGGTGAGCAGCCCCTCGAAGGAGTTCCCAACCAGCAGGCGGGCCTTCGCCTGGGCGTACTGATGCGGGTTGAACGTGATCGGCTCGGTCTCGATGCCCCAGGTCAGCGAGCCACCATCAACGGGCTGACCCGCCTCGGCGGAGGTGGTGGCGCTGCCGGCGTCGCAGGCGGCGAGGGCGAGGGAAAGGGTGGCTATGAGGGCGGCGATGGTACGGGTTCTGCGCACGGGGAGATCTCCTGTCGCTGCGTCTTCACTGAGAGGGGGCGGCTGGTCAGCGGTGACAGGACAGGCCGGCCCGCCGGCACAGGTCAATGCTGAGCCGGCGGGTCAGGAGCATCGGGGCGGGCATACCTATTTCCTATAGCCGAAATAGGAATAGCGCAAGGGCGAACCGGGAAAACTGTCGTACCCCACATCCAGAGTCGACGGTGGCTACTCCGTGCGCAGGGCCGTCACCGTGCGGGTTCGGGCCGCCCAGCCGGCCGGCAGCAGGGCGCCCGTCACCGCGATGACCAGGCCACCCACGGCCAGCAGGAGCACCACCCCGGGGCCGTAGGCGTCGACGACCGACGCGGGCAGGGTGAAGCCCGTGCCGCGGCCCATCGCGCCGAGGACCGTGCGCTGGACCAGGACACCGACGGCAACTCCCGCGACGCCGCCCGCCAGGCCGGTGAGCACCACGGAGGAGATGACCATCGCGATGGTCTGCCGGGGAGTCATGCCCAGGGCCTTGTGCACGCCCAGGTCGTGGACGCGGTCCCGGGTCTCCAGGACGACCGTGTTGAGCACGCCCAGGCCCGCGACGACCACCAGAAGGACGGTGAGCAGCGCTGCCAGGGCGTCGATCAGGACCAGCATCTCCGGTGGGTCATGGTCGACTTGGTCCGCCACGGCGCCGAGGGGCTCGAGGGCTGTGCTCAGCGCCGCGGCGTACTCGTCGATGTCTGTTCCGTCCTTGACCGTGATGTAGTAGGCCTCCGGGGTGAGGCCGAGTGTCGCCTGGTCGGTGAGGATCTGCATGCCGTCCTCGTCGATGTTGAAGGCCTCCCCGACGATGCGGACCGGGATGTCCCTGCCCTCGCTGCCTTTGCTGGTGAGGGTCACCTGGTCGCCGACCTTCTTGCCGGTCGCCGTGAGGAACGGGGTCGCGACGACGATCTCGCCGGGTCCGCGGAGCCATCTCCCGGAGACCATCCGGTAGTAGCGCGACGCATCCGGGCCGGTGAGTCCCATGGCGGTCAGCTGCCCGGTCGCGCCCGGGGTGGTCACCTCGGTGCGGGCCGTTCCCAGGTAGCCGCTGGTGCCGGGCTGCGCGTTGATGGCGGCTGCGACCTTCGCGGGGTCGCTGATCGCCGGCGGCCCGTCCTGCGCTCCTGGGGGCTCTGCCCTCGGCGGGTCTGCTCCCGGCGGCTCTGCTCCCGGCTCCGGCCTCTCTGCCGGGGCGGTGACCGGCCTCTCTGCCGGGGCGGTGACCTGGACGGCGGCGATGTCCTCGACCTCGTCGATGCGGCTCAGCGACGTCGCCAGGCCCACCGCGAACGTCACGGACGCGGCGCCGAACGCGATCGCGGCGATCATCCCGGCCGAGCGCATCGGCCGGGTGAACGGGTACGCCAGGCCGAGACTCACCGGCCGGCTGAGCAGCGGGATCCGGCCGGCCAGCCGGGACGCCCACCGGCCGCGACCAGCACGCGGGGTGCGGCCCACCGCGAGCGCGTCGACCGTGCGGAGCCGGCCCGCCCGCGCGGCCGCCGCCCACGCGGTCAGCGCCACGACGGCGAGGATGCCGGCCACGACCAGGACACCGACCCAGGGAGCTGTGCCGCGGTCCGTCGTACCGTAGAGATCGTTGGTCTTGGTGATGACCGGCAGAGTGCTCAGATATCCGGTGCCGAGACCCAGGACGGCGCCGGCCGCTGCCGGAATCAACGCCTGCATCACGTACGCCCGGACGACCTGCCCCGGCGTGAACCCGAGCGCCTTCAGAATCCCGATCCGGCGAGTCGCGGAGGCCACCGCGCCGGCGATCACGTTCCCTACGATCAGCACCGCCATCACGACGCCGAGCAGCCCGAACGCGATCAGGAACGGGATCAGCAGCACCGTGTCCCCGACGACGTCACGACGCACGGCCAGCCAGGACGTCGCGCCGGTCAGCGCGCCGGCGGGCAGGCCGGCGGCGATCGCCTCAGTGCCCGCCTCTACCTGCGCCTGCGTTCCGGCGGCCGTGAGGCGGTAGAGCATCTGGTAGCCGGCCCGGCCCGCTGTTTCACTCTGGTTCTGGTTCTGGCTTGCGCTCTGGGCGGTCTGCCAGGCGGTGACCTGGCCGGGCTGGGCCCAGGCGTCGGCGGTGCGGGTGATCGACCGGGCGAAACCCACGACCGTGACGACCGGGTTGCCGGGCACGTCGTCGAGCGTCAGCTCCTCCCCGGTCGTCAGCAGCGGCCCGTCGAACCGGCCGTTCACGGCCAGGACGATCTCCCCGGGACCGGTGGCCCAGCGTCCCCGGGTCAGGGTGAGCTCGTCGACCGCGCTGCCCGGGGTGCCGCGCCCGGCCACTTCCATCGGCGGCATCCGGAACCGCCCGCTGCCCGCGCTGACCGTCGCCAGCGGGAACGGCCCGGCCACGGCGGCCACCCCGGCGGCCGTTGCGGTCCCGGCCAGCTGTGCCGGAGTCGCCTTCGCAGCATCGATCCGCGCCGCCAGATGCGCACCGTGATGCTGCTGGAAAGCCCGCTCGAACGGCCCCCGCGACGCCACGGCCAGCGAGGCCCCGAGCACCGCCGACGTCACGGCAACCATCACCACGAGCACGGTGACGATCGTCGGCACCCGCCGCCGCGCCACCCCCGACCGCACCACCCTCCCGAGCGCACTCATCGGCCACTTCCCGCTGCATAGTCGCGGCCGTCTGCGGTGACGCGGCCGTCTGCGGTGACGCGGCCGTCTGCGGTGACGCGGCCGTCGAGGAGGCGGATGGTGCGGGTGGCGCAGGCGGTGGCCAGGGTCAGGTCGTGGGTGACCAGGATGATCGTCTGGCCGTCGGCGTGCAGCTCGGTCAGGAGTTTGCGGACCTCCTCGCCCGAGGCGGTGTCCAGGGCGCCGGTCGGTTCGTCGGCCAGGAGCAGGGCGGGGTTGTTCATCAGCGCCCGGGCGACCGCGACCCGCTGGCGTTCCCCGCCGGAGAGCCGTCCCGGGTAGGCGTCCGCGTGCCTCGAGACGCCGAGACGGGCGAGCAGGTCAGCGGCGCGGCGTTCGGCGTCGGCGCGGCCGGTTCCGGCGAGCTGGGCGGGGAGCAGCACGTTGTCGGCCACGGTCAGGTCGTCGAGCAGGTTGAAGAACTGGAAGATCAGGCCGATCCGCGCCCGGCGGTAGCGGGCCGAGGCCGCCTCACCGAGACGGTCGACCCGGACCCCGTCGACGGTGACCGTGCCCGTGGTCGGGTGATCCAGGCCGGCGACGAGGTTGAGCAGCGTGGACTTGCCGCTGCCGGACGGGCCGAGGATCGCGACCGCCTCGCCCGGGGCGATGCTCACGGAGATGTCGTCCAGTGCCGGCGGGCCCTCGTCGTAGCGGCGGGTCACATCACGCAGTTCGATCATGGAAACTCCAAGGTGGAAGAAGATCCCGACGCTAGGAGTACGGGGTGGGCGCGCGCGTCAGCATTGAGTCGTCATCCCTGCGATGTACGCGGACCCGACCTGCGACGGATACCGCCCGGGCGGGCGGGCGGCCAGAATGGAGCGGTGAAGCCGCGACTCGTGAAGGACCCCGGGCTGCCCCCGCCGCTGTCCCGGCGGGGCTGGCTGTTCGACGCGCTGCTCGCTCTCGGCATGGGCCTGATCGCCATCCAGGCGGGTGACTCCAGCTACGAGGACGCCCCCGCACCCTGGCCGGGTGTGCGCGGTGACGTGCCGGCCCCGCCGGTCGGTCCGACCGGTCCGGGTCAGAGCGTGTGGCCGCCGCTGCTCCCGGTCGAGGAGCACATGACCGGCGGGACGGTCGCGCTGCTGCTGCTCGTGGTGGCGCCGCTGGCGTTCCGGCGCCGATACCCGCTGGGCACGCTGTGGGCCGTGCTGGTCCTGGCCGTCGCGGTCCAGGACGATCCCGCCGCGCTGCGGTTGTCGTTCTTCGCGTGTGTCGTCGCCGGGTACAGCGCCGCGGTGTTCAGCCCCTACCGGCTGCCCGCGCTGGCGAGCCTGCCCGTGGCCGCGATCCTGCACACCGCGCTGCAGACCGATGCCAGCTCGGTGTCCGACGGCGCCATCCCGTTCCTGATCATGCTGCCGATCGCGGTCGCGGCGTACGGTCTGCGCCGCTGGCGAACCCGGGCCGACGAGAGCCGGGAGAAGATGTCGATGATGGAGCGCGAGCGGATCGAGGCGGTGCGGCGTGCCACCGAGCACGAACGCGCCCGGATCGCCCGGGAGCTGCACGACGTGGTCACGCACAACGTCAGCGTGATGGTGATCCAGGCCGGGGCGGCGCGCAAGGTCATGGACGCCGCCCCCGATCAGGCCCGGGAGGCCCTGCTCGCGGTCGAGGCCGGTGGCCGGTCGGCGATGACCGAGCTGCGCCAGGTGATGGGTCTGCTCACGATGCCCGGCGACGAGGACGACGGGCTCACCCCGCAACCGGGCCTCGACGGGCTGGACGAGATCGTGCGGCGGACCCGGGCTGCGGGCGTACCCATCGACCTCGCCGTGACCGGCGACCGGCGCGAGGTGCCCGCCGGGGTGGAACTCGCCGTCTACCGGCTGGTCCAGGAGGCCCTCACCAACGTCGTCAAGCATGCCGCCGGCGCCCGCGTCCTGATCCGGATCGGCTACGCCGACGACGGCCTGGACGTCGAGGTCGCCGACACGGGCGGCCGCACGACCACCACACCCGGCCCCGGCCCCCGCCCCGGGCAGGGTCACGGCCACGGGCACGGGCACGGGCACGGGCACGGGGACCGTCCCGGGCACGGGCACGGCCTGATCGGGCTCCGCGAACGCCTCGCCGTCTACGACGCGGCGCTGCAAGCAGGCCCGGCCCCCGGCGGCGGCTGGTCGGTCCACGCCAGGATCCCGGCATGACAGCGGCCCTCGGGCAGAGCTCGGTGCCGCGGGTGGTTGTCGCCGATGATCAGGCGTTGGTGCGGGCGGGGTTCCGGATGATTCTCACGGCTGACGGCATCGAGGTGGTGGCCGAGGCGACCAACGGCGCCGAGGCCGTCGACGCGGTGAGGCGGCACCGGCCCGACGTGGTGCTGATGGACATCCGGATGCCCGGGACGGACGGTCTGGCGGCGACCCGGCAGATCATGGCAGGTCGTGACGCGACGCCGCGGATCATCATCCTGACGACGTTCGACCTCGACCACTATGTCTACGCGGCGCTGACCGCCGGGGCGAGCGGCTTCCTGCTCAAGGATGTCACCCCGGAGCACCTCGTCGGTGCCGTGCGCCTGGTGCGCGACGGTGATGCCCTGCTCGCGCCCTCGATCACCCGGCGCCTGGTCGAACGGTTCGCCCGCGGCGAATCCGAGCCGCCACCCGACCTCGCGGGGCTGACCAAACGGGAGCTCGAGGTGCTCGCCCTGCTGGCCCAGGGCCTGAGCAACGCCGAGCTGGCCGCCCGGCTGTACCTCTCCGAGGCCACGGTGAAGACCCACGTCGCCCGCATCCTGGGCAAACTCGGCCTGCGCGACCGGGTCCAGGCGGTCGTGGCGGCCTACCGCACCGGCCTCGTAACCCCCTGACCGGCGTGGTGTCCCGTACGACCGGCCGTGCCGCGCGGAGCGCGGCAGGGTGAGTGCCGGGCCGCCGACGGGCCCGTGTCCGCGTCCGCGGGCACCGGGTCGGGTTGTCCGCCGGGGCGCAGGTCATCCACGTCCACGCCGGGCTGCTCGACCTGACGACCGGCCTGGTGGAGCGCTGACCCGACCGGGTAACCCCTTACCAGCCTGGCACCCTGAGCGGCCTGGCGCCCTGAGCGGCCTGGCGCCCTGAGCGGCCTGGCGCCCTGAGCGGCCTGGCGCTGCCGTAGGGCGCGCGGCCACGGCTCCTAGAAATAGTCCTCGATCAGCACGCGGGTGAAGTAGTCGGCGAGGTCGACGGCCACCGGGCGGCGTTCGTCGGTGTCGCGGTCCCAGACGAGGATGTGGGCCGGGCTCATCGCGTCGTACGCCACGCGGTCGTTGCCGCCGCCGCTGTCGCCGAAGACCACCAGGGTTTCGCGTTCCTTGAACTCCGGCAGCTCGCGCAGCTCGGTGTTGTCGTGCACGATGCGCGCGACCGGCCATACGAGGTCCTGGCCGTCGGGGGCCCGGATGCCGTCGGACTCGGCGAGCATCGCCACCAGGTCGTCGGGCAGGGGGGCACCGAGCAGGTCACCCGCTGCCGACAGCGCGCCTGGTGGCGCGCCCTCGGTGAGCTGGGCGGACGGCAGCACCGCGAGAACCACATCGCGCCAGGAGACGGCCAGCATGGTTGGCATCCTACGAGAGGGCCGGGGCAGGATCCGAGGGTTTGTTGCGCATAGGTAAAAGTCTGCGTTGACCATTGACCCTCGACAGTGGATCACCCGAAGCTGTGACCACACAGCGACACAAGGTGGTGGCGACAGCTGGAAACGGCCGAGTACGACGTGGTCATCGTGGGGGGCGGAACCGCCGGTGCGGTGGTGGCTGCCAGGTTGTCGGCCGATCCGGGGCTCCGGGTCTGCCTGATCGAGGGTGGCCCGTCCGATGTGGGCGACCCGCGCATCCTGCAGCTGCGCAATTGGCTGAACCTGCTCGAATCGGAGTTCGATTACCAGTATCCGACCGTGCCGCAGCCACGGGGGAACTCGCACATCGTGCACTCTCGGGCGAAAGTGCTCGGCGGGTGCTCCTCGCACAACACCATGATCAGCTTCCTGCCCCCGGCGGAGGACTTCGCCGACTGGGTGGCCGCGGGGGCGTCCGGCTGGTCGTACGACCAGATGCTGCCCTACTGGCAACGGCTGGCGATCAACATCGTCCCGGTCCGGGAACGCAACGCCCTGGCCGTCGACTTCATCAGCAGCTGCACCAAGGCGCTGGGCGTCCCTGTGCGCCCGGACTTCAACGCGCAGCCGTTCTCCGACGGCACCGGCTTCTTCCCCGTCGCGTACTACCCCGACTCGGGCATGCGCTCGTCGTCCTCGGTCGCCTACCTCCACCAGGTCCTGGGCCGGCCCAACCTGACGATCCGCACCGACACGTGGGCGTACAAGCTGGAGACCGACGGCGACCGCGTCACCGGCGTGCACGTTCAGAGCGGGGACCAGACCGAGATCATCAGGGGCGGGGAGTACGTCCTGAGCGCCGGCGCGATCGACACCCCGCGACTGCTGCTCCTGTCGGGCATCGGGCCGGCCGAGCAGCTCACCGCGCTCGGCATCGACGTGGTGGCGGACGTCCCCGGCGTGGGCGAGAACCTGCTCGACCACCCGGAGTCGCTGATCCTCTGGGAGGCGTCGCGCCCGGTCCCCCCGGAGACCGCGATGGACTCCGACGCGGGGCTCTTCGTCCGCCGCGACCCGGAGGGCACCCGCCCCGACCTGATGTTCCACCTCTATCAGATCCCGTTCACCACCAACACTGAACGCCTCGGTTACGACGTGCCGATGCACGGCTTCGGGATGACCCCAAACGTGCCACGCCCGCGCAGCCGGGGCCGCATGTGGCTGACCAGCGCTGACCCGCACACGAAACCGGCGCTGGACTTCGGCTACTTCACCGACCCGGACGGCTACGACGAGCAGACCATCGTCGACGGGCTGCGACTGGCCCGCGAGGTCGCCGCCACCGAGCCGTTCGCGAGCTGGATCACCCGGGAGATCGCGCCCGGGCCGGAGCTGCAGACCGACGAGGAGCTCTCGGCGTACGGAAGGGCCGCTCACCACACCGTCTACCACCCGGCCGGGACGTGCCGGATGGGCGCGGCCACCGACGAGCTCGCCGTGACCGACCCGGAGCTGCGGCTGCGCGGCTTCACCAACGTCCGGATCGCGGACGCCTCGGTCTTCCCGGCGATGACCTCGGTCAACCCGGTCGTCGCCGTCCTCATGGTCGGCGAGAAGGCAGCGGACCTCATCGCGGGCCACGACACCACCACCTGACATCGACCCCGAGGGACCGGACATGCCCACCACCATCGACGTGGACCACCTGTGGAAAGTGTTCGGCCCCCGGCCCGACCGCGTCCCCGGCTCGCCACTCGCCGACCTCTCCCGCCCGGACCTGCGCACGAGGACCGGCAACGTCGTCGCCGTGCACGACGTCAGCTTCGCCGTCGAACAGGGCGAGGTCTTCGTCGTCATGGGCCTGTCCGGCAGCGGCAAGTCCACCCTGGTCCGCTGTCTCACCCGCCTGATCGAACCCACCGCCGGCGAGGTCCGCATCGACGGCCGACCGGTCCGCGAGATGAACCCCAAGCAGCTGCGTGACCTGCGCCGCCACGGCGTCGCCATGGTCTTCCAGCACTTCGGCCTCCTCCCGCACCGCGAAGTGATCGACAACGTGGCATACGGCCTGGAGATCCAGGGCACCTCCCGAGCCGCGCGCCACAAACGCGCCGGCGAGGTCCTCGACCTGGTCGGTCTGACCGGGCACGAACACCAGTTCCCCGACCAGCTCTCCGGCGGCATGCAGCAGCGCGTCGGCCTGGCCCGGGCGCTGGCCACCGACCCAGCCGTCCTGCTCTTCGACGAGCCGTTCAGCGCCCTCGACCCGCTCATCCGCCGCGACATGCAGGCCGAGGTGCGCCGGCTGCACGCCGAGGTCGGCAAGACCCTCGTCTTCATCACCCACGACCTTTCCGAAGCCCTCACCCTGGGCGACCGCATCGCCGTCATGAGAGACGGCGCCCTCGTCCAGGTGGGTACGCCCGAAGAACTCGTCGGCGCACCCGCCGACGACTACGTCACCGATTTCGTCCGCGACGTCCCCCGCGCCGACGTCCTCACGCTGCGCTGGATCGCCCGCCCTCGCCGCGCCGACGAGACCCCCGACGGCGAACCCCTGCCGGAAGGCACCCTCATCCGCGACGCCATCCCCCGCATCCTCCGCGCCAACGGCCCGGTCCGAATTGTCCCCAGCCCAGGCGCAGGCGGTGCAGGCGCGGGAGGGGCAGGCGCGGGAGGGGCAGGCGCGGGCGGAGTGCGGGCAGGCGGGTCGGGGGCGGCTGGACCGGGCAAATCCGGGACAGGCGGGGCCGGGGCGCGAGGAGACTACTCGGGCGCGGACCTGGTTGTCGGGGTCGAGGAGTTGCTGCCCGTCATCGCGGGGCACGGCGATCGGGTGCCCGCGTGACCGCCGCTTCCGCGTCGTGGACGGGCCGGATCTCGCGCCTGCCCCGCCCGGGGAAACGTACCTATGTCGGGGTGCTGGCCCTGGTCACCGTCGTCGCTTATCTGGGCGTGCGCACGTCCGGGGCCGCGGACAGTGACAGCAGCGCGGCGTTCCGCTTCTTCACCGACGTGCGCACCTGGGTCGACGACAACCGGGACACCAGCCCGGTGTTCCTCTACGGCATCAACTACGTGCGGCTGGGCGTGGTCGAGCTGGTCGGCGCGGTGCAGTCGCTGCTCTACGCGCTCGGCGGCGCCGGGCTGGTCGCTGCCGCCGGGGCGCTCTCGCTCGTGCTGGCCGGGTGGCGGGCCGCCGTGCTCGCCGTCGCCGGGTTTCTCAGCCTCGGCGTGCTCGGGTTGTGGGACGAGAGTGTCGACACGCTGGTCCTGACGCTCTCCGCGGTGCTGCTGTCGGTGCTGATCGGGGTGCCCATCGGGGTGCTCGCCGCCCGGGTCCGCGCGGTCGGGGCCGTGCTGCGCCCGGTGCTGGACGTCATGCAGATCATGCCGACGTTCGCCTACCTCGCCCCGATGACGCTGCTGTTCCTGATCGGCTCGCCCGCCGCGGTGATCGCCACGCTGATCTACGCGCTGCCGGTGACGATCCGGATCACCGCGCTGGGCATCCGCGAGGTCTCCCCCACGACCGTCGAGGCAGCGACCGCGCTCGGCTCGACGCGCTGGCAGGTGCTGCGCAAGGTGCGGCTGCCGACGGCCGCGCCCGCGATCGTCCTGGCCGTCAACCAGACGATCATGATGGCGCTGTCCATGGTGGTCGTCACCGCACTGATCGACGCGCCCGGGCTCGGCGAGAACATCATCCAGGCCCTGGAACGGGTCAACGTGGGCGCGGCGTTCGACGCCGGCCTCGCCATCGTGATCCTCGCCATCGTCCTGGACCGGGTCACCACCCGCGCCGCGACCTACCGCCGCCGCGGGATCCGGGTCACCGCCGCGGCCGTGGCCGCCGCCGTCGTGGTCGCGCTGATCCCGTGGGGCGATTCCTTCCCGACGTTCTCCTTCGCGAAGCCGGTCAACGACCTGTCCCACTGGGTGGAGTTCCACTGGTACGACGCGACCGAGGCGATCAAGAACGCCGTCAGCGCCGCCCTGCTCAACCCGCTCGAATCCGTGCTGACCACCACCCCCTGGTGGTTCTTCGTGCTGGTCGTCGCGGTCTTCGGCACCTTGGTCAGCGGCTGGCGCTCCGCGGTGATCGCCGCCCTGGCCGCCGCGGGCATCGCCGGCCTCGGCCTCTGGCTGCACGCCATGCAGACCCTCGCCACGGTGCTGGTCGCCACGCTGGTCACCATGGCGCTCGGCGTCCTGCTCGGGGTGCTCTGCGCCCGTCATGACCGCTTCGCCGCCGGGTTGCGCCCCCTGCTCGACGCCGCGCAGACCATGCCGTCCTTCGTGTATCTGCTCCCCGCCCTGGCGCTCTTCGGCGCCACCCGGTTCACCGCGATCGTCGCCGCCGTCATCTACGCCGTCCCCCCGGTCGTCCGGCTGGTCGAACGCGGCATTCGCGACGTCCCGGCGACCGTCGTCGAGGCCGCTCTCTCGGCCGGTTCGACGCCCCGGCAACTGCTCTGGAAGGTGCAGCTGCCCATGGCCCGCTCCGGTCTGCTGCTGGCCGCGAACCAGGGCATCGTCATGGTCCTCGCCATGGTCGTGGTCGGTGGCCTGGTCGGCGCCGGCGCGCTCGGATACGACGTCGTGGCCGGTTTCGCCCAGCGCGAGGACTTCGGCAAGGGCCTCGCCGCGGGCTTCGCGATCGTGCTGCTCGGCGTCCTGCTCGACCGTCTCACCCAGGGACTCTCCCGGACCCCCGCGAAAGGACACTCATGACAGACCGGTCGCCGCGCAAGATCGTGATCATCGGGGCGGGGATCGTCGGGTGCGGGCTGGCGGACGAGCTCACCCGTCGCGGCGAGACCGACGTGACGGTCCTGGAGCAGGGTCTCCTCGAGGACACCGGCGGCTCCAGCTTCCACGCGCCCGGCCTGGTCTTCCAGACCAACCCGTCCAAGACGATGGCGGAGCTCGCGCGTTACACCGTCGAGAAGTACGCCGAACTGGGCTGCTTCGACGCCGTCGGCAGCCTCGAGGTCGCCACCACCCCGGAGCGCCTCGCCGAACTGCACCGCCGGCACGGTTTCGCCACGTCGTGGGGCATCGAGGCGTCGCTGCTCGGCCCCGAGGAATGCGCCGAGCGATACCCGCTGCTGGGCGACGCCGTGTTGGGCGGCCTGCTCGTGCCCGGGGACGGCCTGGCCCGAGCCTCCGCCGCCTGTCACTTCCAGGCCCAGCTCGCTATCGACCGGGGCGCCCGTTTCCTCGGCGGCCAGCGGGTCGTCGAGATCTCGCAGCAGGACGGGCGGGTCACCGGTGTCCGCACCCCCGACGCGTTCCACCCCGCGGACGTCGTGGTCAGCTGCGCCGGGTTCTGGGGACCGGTCATCGGTGCGCTGGCGGGGGTGACGATCCCGCTGCTGCCCATGGCCCATCAGTACGCCTACTCGTCCACGCAGGTCGAGCTGCCCGAGACCATCCTGCGTCACCAGGACCGTGACCTGTACTTCCGCTCCCACGGCGCGCAGCTCGGCATCGGCTCCTACCTGCACCGCCCGATGCCGGTGGACGTCGCCACCCTCGACGGCTCGATCATGGCCTTCACCCCGGCCGACTTCGCCGAATCCTGGCAGGCGGCCACCGAACTGCTCCCGGTGCTGGCGGACGGGCAGGTCGACCGCGGCTTCAACGGCGTCTTCAGCTTCACCCCCGACGGTTTTCCGCTGCTCGGCGAGGCCCGGACCCTGCGCGGCTTCTGGACCGCCGAGGCCGTCTGGGTCACCCACTCCGCCGGCGTCGCCCGGGCGATGGCCGAGTGGCTCGTCGACGGGCGGCCCGCCGTCGACCTGCACGAGTGCGACCTCAACCGTTTCGACGCGGCGCAGCTGTCCGCCTCCTACGTTCGGGAACGGTCCATCCGCAGCTTCATCGAGGTCTACGACATCGTGCACCCGCTCGACCCGCCGTCGGTGCGCGGACTGCGGGTCAGCCCCTTCCAGGAACGCCAGGAAGCCCTCGGCGCCGTCTTCGGCGAGGCCGGCGGCTGGGAACGCCCGCTCTGGTACGAGTCCAACGCCGCCCTGCCGGCCGTCACCACGCCGCGCGACGAGTGGTCCTCCCGGCACTGGTCGCCGATCGCGGCGGCCGAGGCGCACGCGACGCGTAACGGGGTCGCTCTCTACGACATGACACCGCTGACCCGGCTCGAGGTCATCGGCCCGGTGTCGTTCCTGCAGGCGCTGACCAGCAACGACGTGGACCGCCCGGTCGGCGCGGTCGTCTACACCCTGCTGCTCGACGACACCGGCGGCATCCTGAGCGACATCACCGTGGCCCGGCTCGCCGGGGACCGTTTCCAGGTCGGCGTCAACGGACCCCTCGACCTGGACCGCCTGCTGCGGCTCGCCCCGACCGGCGTCACCGTCCGCGACATCACCGGCGGGACCTGCTGCCTCGGCGTCTGGGGCCCCCTCGCCCGGGAGCTGGTCGCGCCGCTCGCCGACATCGACGTGTCGCACCGGGGCTTCGGCTACTTCAAGGCCCGCGAGGGACATCTCGGGGACGTCCCGGTCACCATGCTGCGCGTCTCCTACGTGGGTGAGCTCGGCTGGGAGGTCTACACCCGTGCCGACCTGGGCCGGCGGCTGTGGGACACGCTCTGGGCGGCCGGTGCCGCGCACGGCGTGATCGCGGCCGGCCGGGCCGCCTTCACCAGCCTGCGCCTGGAGAAGGGCTACCGGGCGTGGGGCGTCGACATGACCGCCGAGCACGACCCCTACGAGGCCGGGCTGGGCTTCGCGGTGCGCCTCGACCGCGGTGACTTCACCGGCCGGGCCGCTCTCACCGACCGGCCGCCGCCGCGACGCAAACTCACCTGCCTGCTGCTCACCGACACCGGGGACGTGCCCATGGGCCGCGAACCGGTCTATGTTCGAGGTGTTCCGGCCGGTTACGTCACCAGTGCGGCCTACGGTCACACCGTGGGGGCGCCGATCGCCTACGCGTGGCTGCCGGCCGGGCTGACCGTGGGTGACCCCGTGCGGATCGGCTACTTCGACCGTCTCCTCGACGCGACCGTGGCAGCGGAGCCGCTGGTCGACCCGAAACACGAACGCATCCGGCGATAGGGGTTCACTGACTTGGCGACTTACGACGTCATCGTGGTGGGGCTGGGCGGCATGGGTAGCTCGGCCGCCTATCACCTCGCCGCCCGCGGCAAACGGGTCCTCGGCCTGGAGAAATTCGGCCCCGCCCACGATCAGGGCGCCAGCCACGGCGGCTCCCGGATCACGCGGCAGTCCTACTTCGAGAGCCCGGAATACGTGCCGCTGCTGCTGCGGGCCTACGAGTTGTGGGACGGCCTGAAGCAGGACTCCGGCCGCGACGTGATCAGCCTGACCGGCGGGGTGATGGTCGGGCGCCCGGAGAGCCTGACCGTCGCCGGCAGCCTGCGCAGCGCCCAGCAGTGGGGCCTGGAGCACGAGATGCTCGACGCCGGGCAGCTGCGCCGCCGCTTCCCGGCCATGGCGCCCGGCCCGCAGGAGGTGGCTCTCTACGAGGCGAAGGCCGGTTTCGTACGCCCGGAGGAGACCGTCTCGGCCCACCTGGAACTGGCGGCGAAGCACGGCGCGGACCTGCACTTCCACGAGCCGATGACGAGCTGGGAGACCACCGCCGACGGCGGCGTGCGGGTGGAGACTGCGTCGGGGAGCTACACCGCCGGGCACCTGGTCGTCACGCCCGGCCCGTGGGCGCCGGAGCTGCTCGCCGAGCTCGGTGTGCCGTTCCTGATCGAGCGGCAGGTGCAGTACTGGTTCCAGCCGGGTGGCGGGGTCGGGCCCTTCGAGCCGGCGAACTTCCCGATCTACATCTGGGAGGACGCCGACGGGAGCCAGGTCTACGGTTTCCCGGCGATCGACGGCCCGGACGGCGGCGCGAAGATCGCGTTCTTCCGCCGGGGTGTGCCGACCACCCCGGCGACCATCGACCGCGAGGTGCATCAGCCCGAGATCGACGCCATGGCCGAGCGCACCCGGCGGCACTTCCCGGACCTGCCCGGCACGTTCCTGCGCGCGAAGACCTGTCTCTACAGCAACACACCGGACGAGCACTTCGTCATCGCCCCGCACCCGGGCTCCACGTCGGTGACGGTGGCCTGCGGTTTCTCCGGGCACGGCTTCAAATTCGTCCCGGTGGTCGGCGAGATCCTCGCCGACCTGGCGACCACGGGCGCGACGGCGCACCCGATCGCCCTGTTCGATCCGCACCGTTTCGCGTCGCACCTGACCCAGGGGTGAGTGCACATGAGCAGTCTTCTTCCGACGCTGCCAGGCCACTACTACACCGACCCTTCCCTCTTCGCGGTCGAACAGGACCGCATCTTCGCCGCCATGTGGTTCTGCGTGGTGCGCTCGTCGGACATCGCCACCCCCGGCGCCTTCCGCACGGTGCCGGTCGGGGGCGAGTCGGTGCTGGTGACCCGCAACTCCGCCGGAGCGGCCCGGGCCTTCCTCAACGTGTGCCGTCATCGTGGAGCCCAGCTTTGTGCCTCCCCTGAGGGGAGTGTCAAGCGCACTTTCCGTTGCGCGTATCACGCCTGGGCGTACGACCTGGACGGCCGGCTGGTGGCCGCACCGAACCTGGTCAAGATGCCCGACGTCGACCGGGTCGAATACGGTCTCCGCAACGTCCACGTTCGCGAATGGCTCGGCTACGTCTGGGTCTGCCTCGCGGACGTTCCGCCGTCGTTCGAGGACGAGGTGCAGGGCGCCTGCGTGGAGCGGCTGGGGGACCTGGCCTCGGTCGAGCGGTACGGCATCGCCGATCTCGCCGTCGGCAGGCGCATCCGCTACGACGTGAAGGCCAACTGGAAGCTCATCATCGAGAACTTCATGGAGTGCTACCACTGCGCGACGATCCACCCCGAGCTGACCCACGTCCTGCCGGAGTTCGCCGGGGGCTACGCGGCGCAGTCGTACGTCGGGCACGGCGCGGAATTCGGCCCGGACGTCCAGGGCTTCACCGTCGACGGCAGCGCCGGGGTGCAGACCATCGCCGGCATCGACGAGTCCCAGGACCGCCGCTACTTCGCCGTCACGATCAAACCGCAGGTCTTCATCAACCTCGTCCCCGACCACGTCATCATCCACCGCATGTTCCCGCTCGCCGTGGACCGCACGATCGTGGAGTGCGACTGGCTCTACCTGCCGTCGGTGGTCGAGTCGGGCGTCGACCTCTCCCGCTCGGTCGAGCTCTTCGACCTCGTCAACCGCCAGGACTTCGAGGCCTGCGAGAGCTGCCAGCCGGGCATGGCCTCCCGCTCGTACGCCCGGGGCGGTGTGCTGGTCCCCAGCGAGCACCACATCTCCGAGTTCCACGAGTGGGCCCGCTCGAAGATCGCGTGAGAACGCCGGGGCCCCCGGCAACCCTCCGGAGGCCCCGGGCGCAGAATCATGATCATGCCGGCTGACTTCACGCTCCGGTCGGTCGCGCTCACCGCGTACGGTCCGTCGTTGCTCTATGGGTTCTCCTCGGGTCTGACCGCGCCGGTGATCGCGCTCACCGCGATCCACCGCGGGGCTTCCGTTGCCGTTGCCGGGCTGATCGTGGCGCTGATGGGGATCGGCTCGCTCGTGGCGAACATCCCCGCGGGCGTGCTCACCACGCGGTACGGCGAACGCCTCGCCATGATCGGCGCCTCCGTCCTCACGGCGGTGGGGCTGGGGCTCTGCGTGATCGACGTGGGGCTGTGGCCGTTCGCTGCCGGGGTGCTGGCGATCGGCGTGGCCGGGGCGGTGTTCCAGCTGGCGCGGCAGTCGTACCTGACGGAAGTGGTGCCGTTCGGTATGCGGGCGCGGGCGATGTCCACGCTCGGCGGCGTGGTGCGGATCGGCTCGTTCGTGGGTGCGTTCGCCGGAGCGGGGGCGATCACGCTATGGGGGCTCGACAGCGCGTACGTGCTGGCCCTGATCGCCATCGCCATCGCCGGAGTGATCACCTACGCGGTGCCGGACCTCACCGACCACGCTGCCACTGCCGCGGGAAGGGGCACGGTCTCGACCTGGTCGATCATCAAGGACCACAGGGGTACGCTCGCCACGCTCGGCGCCGGGGTCCTGCTGCTCGCAGCGATCCGGCAGACCCGTCAGGTGGTGGTCCCGCTCTGGGCCGAGCACCTGCACCTGAGTCCCAGCACGTCATCGGTCCTGTTCGGCGTCTCCGGCGCGATCGAGGCGCTCGCGTTCTACCCCGCCGGGCTGGTCATGGACCGCTGGGGCCGGCGCGCCGTCGCCGTCCCCTGCACCCTGATCATGGGCGTGTCGTTCCTGGTCATGCCGCTCACCCACGCGGCGGTCACCCTCGGCGTGGTCGCGGTCGTGATGGGCCTGGGCAACGGGATCGGCTCCGGCATCATCAACACGCTGGGCGCCGACAGCGCCCCCGCGCTCGGCCGCCCCACCTTCCTCGGGGTCTGGCGTGAGCTGGCCGACGGCGGCGCGGCGCTCGGCCCGCTGCTACTCTCCGCGGTGACGGGCATCGCGGGCCTCGCCGGCGGCATCGCGGTCTCCGGCCTGGTCGGGCTCGCTGCCGCGGCCGTGCTCTACCGCTTCGCGCCGAGAAGAATCCAGTAACGCCGGGCACCCTTACGGACATCGTCGAGTACGCCGCCCTGGCTCTCGATCGTCCGCGCCGACGCCTCGTTCCCGTCCGCGCACAGCACCAGAACCCGCTCCAGCCCCAGCTCCCGGGCCTCTCCGAGCATCGCGCCCAGCGCCCAGCTCGCCAGCCCCCGCCGCCGCGCACCCGGGCGGATGCCGTACCCGAGATGCCCCATCGGCGGAGCCGACCCGTCCGGTTGCTGACGCAGCGCGATCCCGCCCTGCACCCGGCCGTCCTCGACGACCCACCGGAACAGCGCCGGCGAAGCCGCCAGCCGCGCCGTCCAGGCCGCGAACCCCGCCCCGGACTCGACCTCGTCACCGTCCTGCAGCCCGAACCCGTCCTCGTGCCGCCCAGGCCCCCACTCCCGGTGCGCCTCCAGCCACGCGGCGTGCAGACGGACGGTGGGCTCAACCAGCTCGGGCATCCGACGACGATAGCGCCGCCTATGCTGGCCCGGTGCAGATCAACCTCGTGTCCCTGATCGTCGAGGCGTACGACCCCGCGATCGAGTTCTTCACCCGGGCCCTCGGCTTCGACCTCGTCGAGGATTCCGCGTCGCTGACGAACGACGGCCGCCCCAAGCGCTGGGTCGTGGTCCGGCCGCCGGGTGCGGAGACCGGCATCCTGCTCGCCCAGGCCGACGGCGAGGAGCAGCGCGCCGCGATCGGCAAGCAGCTCGCCGGACGGGTCGGGTTCTTCCTCACCGTCGACGACTTCGACGAGCAGTACCAGCGGATGGTCGAGGCCGGGGTCGAGTTCCTGGAGGAGCCGCGCTCCGAGCCGTACGGCAAGGTCGTCGTCTTCCGCGACATCGCCGGCAACTCCTGGGACCTGCTCGGTCCCGCCTGACGCTCAGGCGGAGAGCAGTCCGTCGACCAGGGCGCGGAGCCCCCGGGGATAGGTGTCGCGGGCTGCCAGGGCGGGCCATCGGGGACCGATGGCTGCCAGGTGCGGGAGCTCGGCGGCGTCGAAGGCGGTGAAGTCGCCGTCGGCGCGGCGCCGGGCGGAGCGGACGAGGATCTCGCCGACCGTGTAGTACCAGATGCCGCGGAAGACGTCGACGGCCTGCTCCTGCGTACACCCGTGGTCGACGGCACCGGCGATGACGGCCTCGACGAGGCGCAGGGCGGGCCGGCCGAGCAGGCCGACAAAACCGTCGGTGGTGAGGATCCCGGTGACCCAGGGCCAGGCGGCGAGCGCGTCGTGCATCGCGGTCGCCGCCGCGAGGATCCGGTCCCTCGGATCGTCGGGCAGATCCCACTGCGGGAGCTCCTCCGCGTACGCGTTGAGCAGCTGAAGCAGCAGATCCTCCTTGTCCCGCACGTGGTGGTAGAGGGTCGTCGACCCGATGCCCAGCTCGGCGGCCAGCCCGCGCACGGTCAGTTTCTCCCAGCCGTCCCGGTCGATCAGCCGTCGCGTGGCGGCCAGGATCTGCGCCCGGGAGGTCACGGGCGGGCGGCCGGTGCGGCCCTGCGGGGAGTCTGATCGGGGCACCGGCACATTGTCGCTTTTCCCGAGCGCTCGACAGCGGGCAACCCCGTCACCTACTTTCGGAACATGTTCCTAAAGTCATCGGGCGCCACCCTCGCCGCGGTCGCCGTCGTGCAGTTCATGGTCTCCGTGGACCTCTCGGTCGTGAACGTCGGACTCCCCCGCATCGCCAGCGGCCTCGGCTTCAGCGCTGCCGGGCTGACCTGGGTGATCCACGCCTATGCCCTGGCCTTCGGCGGTCTGCTCCTGCTCGGAGGCAAAGCAGCCGACAGGTACGGCCGCAAGCGCGTCCTTCTCGCCGGGCTGGCGGCGTTCGGCGTCGCCTCCCTCGCCGGCGGCTTCGCCCAGAACCCCGGCCAGCTCGTGGCGGCCCGCGCCGCCCAGGGCATCGGCGCCGCCGCCCTGGCACCCGCGGCGCTGGCCCTGCTGACCGCCACATTTCCCACCGGCAGGCCGCGGCTGCGCGCGTTCGGGGTGTGGAGTGCGATGAACGCGGCCGGGGGCGCGCTCGGCGTCCTGATCGGCGGCGTGCTCACCGAATACGCCGGCTGGCGCTGGGTGATGTTCGTCAGCGTCCCGATGGCCGCCACCGCCCTGGCCCTCACCGCACGCGGTGTCACCGCCGACCGGCCCGTGGCCCCGGACGGCCGCCCGGACGTGTGGGGCGCGATCCTCGCCACGGCCGGAACGGGTCTACTGGTATTCGGCACAGTGCGCACCGACCGGTACGCCTGGACCTCCCCGGTCACCCTGCTGACGCTGGCGATCGCCGCCGCCCTGCTGACCGCTTTCGTCCTCGTCGAACGCCGGACCACCCGCGACCCGCTGATCCGCCCCGGGCTGCTCGCCGGACGCCCGGTCGCCGGCGCCAACGCGTACAACCTGCTGCTCGGCGCCGCCATGACAGCGGCGTTCTACTTCGCCTCGCTCTACCTGCAGCGCGTCCTGGAGATCGGCCCCGCACGGACCGGGCTCATGTTCCTGCCGTTCGCCCTCGGCGTCATCGCCGGCGCCGTCCTCGCCGTCAAGCTCGGCGCCCGCCACACACCCCGGGCCCTGCTGATCGCCGGAGCCCTCCTGGCCGCCGCCGGATTCGCCTGGTTCAGCCTGATCAGCCCCGGCGGCACGTTCACCACCGACATCCTCGGCCCGTCGATCGTGGCCGGCACCGGCTTCGGCATCTGCCTCGGCACGGTCGTCGCCACCGCCACCGCCGGCGTCGCACCCCACGAAGCCGGAGCGGCCTCCAGCCTGCTCAACAGCTCCCGTCAGATCGGCGCCTCCCTGGGACTCGCCGCTCTCAGCACCGCCGCCCAGCACCGCACGGGCACCACCCCCACCCCGCAGACCCTCACCGACGGGTACGCCTTCGCGTTCACCCTCAGCGCCGCACTCCTGCTCGCCGCGGCCCTCATCGCGTTCACGGTCCTGCGAGACCGCCACCCGGTAACCCTCACCGCGCCGTGATGTTGCCGATCATCCGCCGCATCACCCTGAGCGCGGCGACGTACTCCTCATCGGACACACCCTCGTGAACCTGCCCCCGCATCCCGGTCACCAACTCCTTGATCCGCGCCTGCCCGTCCCGCCCCGCCCCCGTCAGCGACAACCGCCCGGCCTCATCCGCCGAGACCCATCCCCGCGCGAGCAGCTGGTCCACCGCCCGCGGCACGTCATGCGGGGTGTCCGCGACATCCGCCAGCTGCGCGGTGACCTCGTCGCGGGTGAGACCAGCACCCTGATCCACCCGGGTCAGCGTCCACCACTGCGGCTGCGTGACATCGATGCCGGCCATGGCGTCCCGCAGGTGATTCACCACCGCCTTGTGCAGCGCCCCACTCCAATACCCGATCGGCTGCGCCGCGAGCGCCTCATCCGCCGCGAAAGGATCCGCCGTCGCCTGCACCCCACGCAATTCCATACCGTCGACACTAGTGTTCTTCCCGTGCACATCGAGATCATGGAGGGCCGGCTCGTCGAGGCCTCCGGTACGCACCGACGCGCCTTCGGCGAGTTCACCGGCCCGCACGGCGAGCTCGCCTCGTACGCGTTCGGCTGGACCACCGGCGACGAGCCACGCGTTGCCACCCTGACCATCGGCATCGGCGCGGGCCATCCGGGCGGCGGCACGTTCCACGCGATGCTGTCCGAACGCGGGTTCTCGCTCACCGACCAGCCGTTCGAGCAGGTGCCCCAGGGCGGCCCGGACCTCACCGCGGAACAGGCCCGCGCGCACGAGGATCTGCCGTTCGTGTGGTGGGTCGCCGACCACGTCATGGAACGCGACCGCCGCGCACAATGGATGCGGCACTGGCTCCTGGGCACCAGCGCCGTCCAGACGCTGGAGGTCTCCGAGCGCCGCGAGCCCGTCCTCCTGATCTCCCACGACGCCGGCGACGACATGTGGCAGCTCATCGGGACGACATCCGCATCCGTCAGCACCGGCAGGATCGGCCACCTGCACCACGCCGTGGACCACGACCGGACCCTGCTCGACGTCCTCGCCCTGCCACCCGGCCACAGCGCGGAACGAAGCCACGTCGGGGGCGCCTGGGCCGCTCAGGAGGACAACGGCACGAGCCCGCCCTCAGTGCCAAAGAACAAATAAGGCCGAAGCTCCGGGTACGCGACCAGCACGCGATCCAGTTCCGCCGGCGCCCCGCCACCCACGGCCAGCACGGGCTGCGCGCCGAGCAGATCGCGCAGCCCCGAATAGGGCCACGCGGTGCTGAGCAGTTTCCTGAGCTGGACGAGGACAGCCACCGAACCCGGCGGCACCCCGTCAACATAGATGTCCGCGACCGCGGGCAGATTCCAGGCGGCCGTCGTACCGCTGCGCCCGCACCCGGGGAAGTGCCTCGCCGCAGCGCCTCCCCGACCACTCCACCATTCCGTGTCGATCACCACGTCGCCGCCCTCGAGCAGGTCCTCCGCCACGACGGGAGCGGGACCACGGACAGCGACGGCGACAACCTCCTCCGGAAGGACAACGCCGTGCTCCTCGACGTAGTGCGCGAGCCCCTCCGGCCACACGAAATGCTCGCCGTCGGTCAGCTCGGTGGTCCCGTTCGCAACGCCGCACAGCCGGCACACCGACCACCCCGCCGTGGCGACGAAGCACGTCCCGGACCGCAGATACGTGGCAACCGCCCGCTGCACGTCGAGGTCGACGCCGGCATCCACAAACTCGCAGACGTCGGGCAGCCCGTCCTCGATCCCCGGCCCGTCCCAGTACCCGATCAGTCTCAGCGCCCCGGCCATTCCCCACCCCCGTCACGTTCAGGCGGCTCACCATAATGCTCTGATGGCTTTCGAGGACGATCTGGCCGACTGGACCCACTGGGACGGCGCCGCGTTCCGGCTGGGCAGGGCCCTGGGCCTGTTCACGGACCGGGGTTTCACCGAATCCAAATGGGTCTTCTGGACAGCCAACCCACTGGGCGACGGCCTGCACGAAGCCCTGCTGGCCCTCGTGCAGGCGGGCGTGCTCGACCGCCGCGAGGAGCCCGACGACGAGCAATTCCGCTGGCACAGCCCCGATGCCTGAGCTTTACCAGTCGATTGCGGTCTTCACCAGCTCGGCAACCTGGCGCGGAGTGCCGGTACCCGCGTCGACGGTCACGTCCTCGATGCGGGCCTGATCGAGGACGTGCTCCAGATCGCCGGAGCGTTTCAGGAACCGGCCCAGCCCGGCGGCGTCGGTCGCCTGCCGCCGGATGAGGCGTTGCCGGACGGTCGGCAGGGCCAGGACCGGCGCAGCCAGTCGACGTCGATGATCGCCAACGGGATCGCGTCCTCGATCAGCAGATCGCCCAGCGCTTCCGCCATGGTTGTCCTGCCCGCACCGACGGTGCCCGTGATGAGCAGCGCCCTCGCATCAGCCACCCGCTGAATCCACGGGTCAGTTGCGGCTGGCGAGGCGTCGATAGTCGCCGGCGCGCGTCAACGCGAACGCGAGCAGGCCGACGGTGGCCAGGGCCCAGGCCGGGATGCTGCCCGCGTGCAGCAGGACCGGAAGGTTACGGGTCAGCAGGCTGGGCACGACGACCAGGATCAGCCAGGCCGTGCCCACGCTCATGGCCGCGAGCTGGACGCCGATCCGGCCGCCCAGTGCGATGGTCGCGGCGGTGCAGGCCAGCGATGGCAGCAGCACCAGCGCGATCGACGACTGCGTGACGGCACCGACAAGGGCGAGGACGGGAATCACGACGGCCAGCACCGCCGCCGTGCGCCGCAGCAGCATCGTCAGGCCCGCGGCCGGGGTGCTGGCGACCAGCTCCCAGGCCGGGTCGGCCCGCCGGCTCCAGGCCACCGCGACGCCGGGCAGGGGCAGGACGGGCGCGAGCAGCAGGACCAGGGACGGCAGCTCCGGTGCGAGTTGATCGAGGATGTACGCACAGGCGGCCAGCGCCGCCGTCATCGTGAGCCAGGGCACCAGGGCCCAGGCGAACCAGCGTCGTCGCACCGCGGACCAGGGTCGTGGTGCCGGCGCCGGGGCGGGGCCCTCGGCGATGCCGCGGTCGATCCCGGCGGCGACCAGGTCGAGCAGCGACCGGGTGCCGGGGCTCGCGGAGCGGGAGAGCTCGGCGCGGCACTGCGGGCAGGTCTCGAGGTGGGCCTCGACGGACCACACGGTGGCGTCGTCGAGCCCGGGGCCGCCATCCGCATACGCCGCGATGACCGAAGGGGTGGGGTGTGTGGTCATGACAATGCCTCCCGCAACGCCATCCGCGCTCGTCGCGCGCGGGTTTTCACAGTGCCCTCCGGCACGCCCAGCAGGACCGACGTCTCCCGGACCGAGAGGCCGTCGAGGACCATCGCCCGCAGCACCAGCCGCAGCTCCGCCGGCAGGACCAGCAGCGCCTGCTCGAGGTCCTGGCCGACCCGGCCCGCCATCACCTCGTCCTCCGCGGCGGGCGCCGTGGTCTCCGTCATCGGCACGGGCGGCACCTGCTGCTGGCGGGCCCGGCGCCGGAACGCGTCGACGAGGCGGTTGGCGGCGATGGTCCACACCCAGCCCACGGCGCTGCCCGCCGTGACCGTGCCCGCGAAGGTCCCGGCCGCCCGCCACACTGCCAGGTAGGTCTCCTGCAGCACGTCGGCGACCACGTCCTCGTCGGCGCACCGCCGGCGCAGCCGGACGGCGAGCCACGGCGAGGTGCGCCGGTAGAACTCGTCGAACGCGAGCCGGTCACCACCGGCGGTGCGCCGCACGAGTTCCTCGTCGTCGGCCGTATCCAGGCTTCGTCTCACATCAGGCAAGACGACGCGGCCTCCCGATCGGTTCTCGCTGGAAAGTGATCGTCGTCACACCAGGCCGTCTCTCAAAGTAAAAGGCATGGCACACGCCACTGCGGGCTCGGCGGGGCGGAAACCCGTCGTACCCCGACCCTATGCTCGCAGTTCATTCAGGGACGAGGCAGTTCATCCAGGGACGGGAGGGCAGCGGTGGAACCCACGATCACGATCGACGACGAGGACGAGGGCCTCTGGCAGTTCGCGGGGCTCCCCGGCGGGCTCCCGCAGGCCGCCTACCTGGTCGGCCCGCTCGCGGCGCAATACCGGCTGATCGTCGATGTGCTGCTCGCCCAGCAGGAGTTCACCCTGACCGGCGTCGCCGCCGCCGACCTGCCCGAGCTGCTGCGTGAGCACCTGCTCGCGAGGCGCGCCGACCCCGCGATCGTCGACGACCCCCGGTTCAACCTCGACGCCCGGATGCGCCGGTTGCGCGCCTGGGGGGTCGTCGACATCTGGCAGGACCGCGCCCGCCGCGACGAGGACTTCCTGCGCAACCTCGACCGTTACCAGCTCACCCCGGGCGCCGCTGACCTGCACCGGGCCGTGCGGAGCATGGGTGACGACATCGCCGACGAGGCCGCGGCCACCCTGGCGCCGAGCGTCCTGACCGCCCATCTGGCGACGCTGCGTGACACCGTGAGCAGCGATCCCGCCGCGGCTGCCGGGGCCTGGTCGGTCATCCAGACGACGCACCGGGCGATGGCCGACGCCGCCGCCGGGTGGCAGGCCCGGCTGGCCGGTGCCCAGGCGGGTGCGCCCGACCCGGGCAAGCTGGTGCAGGTCCAGGAGACGCTGCGGCGCTACGTCGAGATGTGGGGCGCCGGCGTCGACACCCATTCGGAGACCATCACGGCCCTGGTGAGAGGCCTGGCCGGGGCCGACTGGCGCCGGGTCGCCGTGCATTCGCTGGGCGCGAGCGCCGGCGACACCGCCATCGACGACCTGACCGCGTCCTACGCGCGCACGCTCGACGCGCTGGCCGGCTGGTTCGACGGGCCGCAGTGCCAGGCCCGCCGTCTGCGCCGGCAGATGCGGGACACGATCTCCCCTCTGGTGCGCGGCCAGCGCACTCTTGCCGCGGTCGGCGGGCACGTGTCCCGGCGCGCCGAGCTGCTGGCGCTCGCCGGGCGGCTCGAGGCGACCGGGGACGACGAGCAGGGCTGGTCGCTGTGGTGCGCGGCGACCGGGCTGTTCGAGGCGCGGCACCTGCCCGGGGTCGCCCCCGACCCGGCCGGGAACCCCGGCGCGACGTCGTTCTGGGAGGCCGAGCCGGTCCCGGTCGAGGCGCGGCTGCGCAAGCACGGGCACAAGGCGACCGGCGGGTCGGCCGCGCGCATCCAGGACAGGTCGGAGGGGCGGCGGGCGGCGAAGGCACGGGCTTCGGAGATCCAGTCAGCTGCCGCGCGTACGGAAGCCGCGGTTGTCGCCCGGTCCGGGCAGCGACTGTCGCAGTGGCGCAAGCTCAGCGGACCCGAATTGGATCTTGTCCTGGTCATGCTGGCGGTCGTCGCCGGGGCCCGCGCGGGCAAGGACGGCATCCGCAAGGCCCGCACCGGCGACGACCGGTGGGAGTTGCGCGCCGAGCCCGCACCCGAGGGCGCCCCGGCGGCCGTCGTGCACACCCCGGACGGGCGGCTCGTGCACCCCGACATCCGCCTGCACATCACCGCCGCGGGGAGGTTCGCGTGAACAGGGAGGCCCAGCGGGCGTTCGTCGGGCTGCTCGAACGGCCCCTGGTCACCCCCGCCACCGATCCGGAGCTGCTGCGGCTCGTGCTGCGCCACCTGCAGGCGGTCAGCGACAGCGCGCGGCGCCTCGGCTACCGGGTGCAACGCGTCGGCCGCGCCGTACGGATGATCAGGGTCCCGATCGACGGCACGGTGACGGCACCGCCACGCCCGGCCGACGCCCCCTCGCGGCGGGTCCTGGCCCTGGTCTGCTGTCTCGCCGCGTGCTGCGAGGAGATCTCCGAGACGGTCACCCTGCAGCGGCTCTCCGACATGGTCCGCGACCTGCTCGCGGCCCCCGGGCCGAGCGTCACCGGGTACGACCCGGACGAGCGCGCCCAGCGCAAGGCCCTGCGGGACGCCGCGAAGGTGCTCGACACGTGGGGTGTGCTGCACCGGCGCACCAGCGACGACTCGATGCTCGACGAGTGGACCGAGCGCGGGTCCGGGCCGGGCGCGGGCTACGACGTCGACCGCGACGCGCTGCTGCTGATGACCAGCCCGGACGTGCTCGACCTGGCGCTGAACCCGCAGGAGGCCCGGCACGAGGCGCTCGGGGTCCGCCAGCTGCGCGCGCTGATCGAGACACCGGCCGTGCTCTACGCGGACCTGCCAGGCGAGGAGGCCGACGAGCTGCGGGCGACCCGGGCGCGGCGGGCCGGTGAGGTGACCCAGCTGACGGGTGGTTACGTCGAGACACGGGCGGAGGGGCTGGTCGTGGTCCTGACCGACGACGAGCAGCAGGCGACCGTCGCGGAGTGGCCCCGCGCCCGCGCCGCGGACTGGGTCGCCCTGCTCATGGCCGACCTCGCCGGGCAGCACGGCACGCCCGCACCCGGCGGCACGGTCCGGCTCACCACGGAGCAGGTGGACGAGGTCGTCGCCGACCTCACCGAGTGGCGCGGCGAATACATGAACAAGGCCCAGAAGACCGTGCCCGGCACCGTACGGGCGGACGCCGAGGACCGCCTCACCGAGCTGGGCCTGCTCCGGGTCTCCCCCGACGGGACCTGGACGTTACTGCCCACCGCCGGCCGCTACCGCGCACCCGGCGTCACCATCACCGACAACACGGGAAGCCGAGCATGACACCCCTGGGACCGGCCGCCACCGACCGTCAGCTGGCCGCGTGGCGCGACGCCATGACCGGCCACGACCTGCCCGCGCCCGCCCGGGAGCGGTGGCAGGTGCTGCGCGGCGGCGTGGTCAACCTGTGGGAGTTCGACGTCGCGGAATACTGGTTCGCCGATGGCCGCGGCCAGTTCGTGGGCGCCAACCAGTCCGGCAAGTCGACGCTGATGGCGCTCACCACCCTGATCATGCTGGCCGGTGACCTGGACCGGCAGTACGTCGACACGTTCGGCCAGTCCGACAAGGCGTTCCGCTACTACGTCGAGCCCACCGACGACGCCCGCGACCGCCGCGACGCCACCGCCGCCACCAACCGGGGCTGGGCCTGGGTGGAATACGGCCGGCTCGGCGCGGACGGACCCGAGTTCTACACCACCTTGCTGTACGCCCAGGCCAAGCGCGGCGTCGCGGCCATGCCCCCGACCTGGATGATCTGCCGGGGCAGCGCCCGCGTCCGCGACGGGCTCGAGCTGGCCACCGGTCAGGCGGTCGTCGAGCCCAAGGAGCTGCACGACGTCGCGGGCATCACGGTCTTCGACAGCGGCCGCCGCTACGCCCAGCGCCTGGCCACCGAACTGTTCGGCTTCACCGACACCGACCGCTACGCGACCGTGCTGGAGATGCTGAAGGTCCTGCGCACCCCGCACCTGGGCCAGCGCCTCAACCCCGACTGGTTCACCCGGCAGATCCGCTCCGCGCTGCCCCCGATCGCCCGCTCCGAGGTGGAGGAGCTCGCCGAGGGCTGGCAACAGCTCGAACAGCTGCGTCGCGACCGGGATTCCGCGCGGGAGGCCCGCGACGCGATCGCCGGCTACGTGAACCGGGCGTGGAAGCCGTGGGCCGATTCCGTGCTGCGCCTGCACGCCGACGAGCTGCTCGACGCCGACGCCGCGGTCGCGCGGGCCGGGCGGGAGGTCGCCGGGGCCGACGGGCGGCTGGCGAAGGCGCGCCACGAGCTCGACGCCGAGTCCGGGCGCACGGACGAGTTGCTGCAGGCCGGGCGGGCCGCGCAGACGCGTTATGAGGAGTTGCTGCGCTCCAAGGCGTACCTGGATGCGGCGGGACGGGCCGACCACGCCGAGACGCTGCGCAAAGAGGCCGAGAGCGCCCGCCGGCACGCCCGTGTCGCCGCCGACCACGCCGGGCGGACCCTGGCGGAGAGCTCCCGGCGGGCCGGGCGGCTGCGGGAGGCCGAGCAGAGCGTGGCGGCCGCGCGGGGCCGCGCCCAGGCGATCGCCGATCACGCCGTGCAGAGCGTGTCCCGGGCCGGCCTCGGTGACGGCGCCGCCGACTGGATCGGACGCGGCGACGCCGACCGGCTGACCGCGGCGATCTCGGGGCGCCGGGGCAGCGTCTCGGTCCTGCGCAAACTGCTGCGCGCCGCCGCGAGAGCGGTCACGCTCTGGGAAGCCGCCGATGAGAAGGCCGCTGCGGCACGGCGGGAGTTCGCTGCACGCGACGAGGCCGCCGACGGTTCCGCGGAGCTGTTGTCGTCGGCGTTGCAGCAGCTGTCCGACGACCTCGAGCGATGGGCCGTGCAGGCCGGGCCCGCCGCGCCGGATGTCGCCACCCGGGAACGCTGGCTGGGACAGGTCACCGACATGGTCGGCACCAGGCGGCCACGCGCGGTGCTGCGCGGTCTGGTGACCGGGGAATGGCTCGAGCCCGCCGTCACGCCGCTGACCGAGCAGGTCGGGACGCTGCGCACCCAGGCCGTCGCCGCCGACCGCGCCGCCGCCGACGCCCTCGCCCTGGTCGAGCGGTTGTCCCAGGACCACGACCCCGCCCCGGCCGGCCCGCAACGGTGGACACGCCGCGAGCGGCCCGCATCCCCGTCGGCGGAGGGTGCTCCACTGTGGCGGCTGGTCGACCCGGTCGCCGGGTGTGATGTGGACGGGCTGGAGGCGGCACTCGACGCCGCCGGCCTCCTCGACGCCTGGGTCACCCCCGACGGCACCTGGTCCGCCGACCGCGACGGCCACGACACCGTCATCACCCTGCCCACCGCGTCCGGCCCACCCGACTCCGCTCCCCCAGCCGCGTCCGGCCCACCCCACTCCGCTCGCCCAGCCGCGTCCGGCTCTCCCGACTCTGCTCGCCCTGCCGCGTCCGGCTCTCCCGACTCTGCTCGCCCTGCCGCCGCTGCCTCTCCCGACTCTGCTCGTTCTGCCGCCGCCGGTTCCGCTCTCGCCGAATCGGGCGTGGGGAGTCTTGCCGAGGTGCTGCGGCCGGCGGAGGATGCCGGGGAGCTGGAGGCGGCGATCGGGCGCATTCTCGCCGGGATCGGATATGCGGCGGCGGGTCAGGAGCTTGCCGGGGCCGTGGCGGTGTCGGACGACGGGCGGTGGGTGACGCCGGTCGCCGCCGGACGGGCCGGCAAGGCGGTCGACGGGGCCGAGTTGCTGGGCGTCGCGGCCCGGGTGGCCGCGCGGCACCGGCGGATCGGGGAGCTGACGGCGCAGGCCGGGGAGTCACGGCGTACCGCTGAGGAGTTGCGGGCCGAGGCCACCCGGTTGAGTGAGCGGGTCTCGCAGCTGAGGGATCGCGCCGCTCAGGCGCCGGACGACGCCGACGCGATCGCCGCGGGCACGGCCGTCACCGCCGCGACCGCCGAACGGGATCGCGCCGAGGAGATCCTCGCCCGCGCCGGGGACGCGGCCGCCAAGGCCGGGGCCGCCTCCGCGGACGCCACGAGTGACCTGTCGGCACACGCCACCGGCGAGGGGTTGCCGGTCACCGACGACCTGCTCGACGTGGTCGCCGGCGAGCTGGACCAGGCCGCGCAGGCGGTCGCCGATCTCAGCCTCGCCCTCGCCGGGCGCACCTCCGCCGAACGCGACCTGGCCTCCAGCGCCGAAGCGGCGGCGTCGGCGGAAACAGCCGCCGCCGAGGCCGAGCACGCCGCAACCGAGGCCGCATCGGAGGCACGGACGGCCGAGCTCCGCGCTGCCGAGGCCTCGGTCGCGCGGGACGACGAGGAGCAGCTCGAGCTGGCCCGCAGCCTCGACGCCGAACGGGCGGAGATCGACGTGCGGGTCGATGCCAGCCGGAAGGCCGGCGTACGCCTCGCGGAGATCGCCGCCAAGGTCGCCGGTGAGGTCGAGCAGCGCAAACGGGAGGAGGCCGGTGCCGGACAGCGCCGGGCCTCGGCCCTGGACGCGTGGTGGGTGCCGGTCGGCTCGGGGCTCGCCGCGGCCCGTGAGCTGCCCGCACCGGCCGACCGGAGTCTGGGGTCCGCGCTGGAGCAGGCCCGGGTCGCCGCGCAGACGCTGCGACCGCTCAACTGGCCCGACACCGCGCAGGAGAAGGCGCGCCGGGCCCAGGCGGCGCTGGCGAAGGTGGTGGGCAATCCGGCTGCTGAGCTGCGTACGGTGCTGGAGGCCAGCGGGGGCCGATCGGTCCTCACCGCCACCCCGGAGGACGACGACGCGGGCCTGCCCGCCGTGCGCATCCTCGTCGACGCGTCCGGCACCCAGCACGCCCCCGCCGACGCGATCCGCCACCTCGACGACCTGGTCGCCGAGCTGGACACCGCGCACAACGAGAAGCTCGACCAGATCTACACCGAGCTGCTCTCGTCGACCTTCATCGACCACCTCAGCGACCGGGTGAAAAAGGTCCAGAGCCTGCTCAAACTCGTCAACCAGGTCCTCGAACGCCACCCCACCGGCGCCAACCGGACGACTTTGCGCCTGCGCCGGCACCCCGCCGAGGGCCAGCGCGCGGGCTACACCATCCTGCGCGCCCTCGAGAACGGCACGATCGACTCCTCCCAGGACGACATCCGCGCGTTCCTCGGCGACCGGGTCCGCGAGGCCCAGGAAGCCGGTCAGGGCAGCACCCAGGACTGGACGGAACACCTCGCCGGCCTGCTCGACTATCGCAACTGGTTCGACGTGGTCGCCGAGTTCCGCGTCGAGGGCAGCGACTTCAAGCCCCTGACCAAGCAGGTCCACGGCGTCGACTCCGGCGGCGGCAAGGTGGTCACCCTGCTCCAGCCGCTGCTGGCCACCCTCGTCGCGCTCTACACCGAATCCCCGGACTCGCCGCGCCCGCTCTGGCTCGACGAGGCCTTCGAGGGCGTCGACCCCGGCAACCGCGCGACGATGCTGCGCCTGCTGGTCGACTTCGACCTGGACTTCCTGCTCGCGGGCCCGGCCCCGCTGGTCGCGGCGGCCCAGGTCCCGGCCGCCGCGGTCTGGATCATCTCCCGAGCGCCCGCCCCGGCCCCCGGGGTCGACCTGTCCCTCATGCTCTGGGCAGGCCGCACCCTGGAACAGATCGTCGTCCCCGACCACGCCGGCCGCGCCCTGACCCCACGCCGCTCCCCCGAGGAAACCGGCCCCGACCTCTTCGCCGACCTCGACTGACGGACAGCCGGGCCCGGCTGTCCGCGGCCGGGTCCCACGATGAAACCCCGGCCCGGGTAGTCGCAGCCCGGTCCCACGATGAAACCCGGGCCCGACTGGTCGCAGCCGGGTCCCACCATGAAACCCGGGCCCGACTGGTCGCGGCCCGGTCCCCACCATGAAACCCGGGCCCGGGTGGTCGCGGCCCGGTCCTCACAATGGAAAGCCGGGGCCGGCGATCGCGGTCGGTGTTCACACGAGAGGGAGCGGGCGGATGCGGATCGAGCTGGTCACGGGCGACATCACCGCCGAGGAGGTCGATGCCGTTGTCAACGCGGCCAATTCGTCGTTGCTCGGTGGGGGCGGGGTCGATGGGGCGATCCATCGCAAGGGCGGGCCGGAGATTCTGGCGGAGTGCCGGGCGCTGCGGGCCGGTCACTACGGACGGGGGCTCGCTGTCGGGCAGGCCGTCGCGACCACCGCAGGCCGGTTGCCCGCGCGCTGGGTGATCCACACGGTCGGCCCGGTCTACAGCGCCGACGTGGACCGGTCGGGGCTGCTGCGGGACTGCTACACGAACTCGCTGATCGTCGCCGACGGGCTCGGAGCGCGTTCGGTCGCATTCCCGCTGATCTCCTCGGGGGTCTACCGCTGGCCGAAGGAGGACGCCGTCGCGCAGGCCCTCACCGCGCTGCGCGGCCACCCCACCGAGGTGGAGGTGGCCCGCATCGTCGTGTTCGACCAGCAGACCCGCGAAGCCGCCGACCGGGTCCTCCGGGCCCACCCGGGCCCCGCCTGAACCGACCCGTCAGGCGCGCACGAGGCTGAGCACCGTGTCCATCGCGCGGAGCCGGTCGGCGCCCTCGCCGAGCAGCCCGTCCGGGACGATCAGCTCGTCGAGGCCGATCGCGCGGTACCCCTCGATGTCCGCCTTGAGCTGGTCGATCGTGCCGCCGATGACCGGCGGTGTCAGGTCGGCGGGGACCGGGCCGTCAACGACGACGAGCGCCTGCGCCGTACGCGCGATGGACTTGGGGTCCCGGCCCACCGCCGCGCAGTGATCGTCGAGGACGTTCATCCGGTGCTCGATGATGTCCGGCAGGCCCCAGCTGTTCCACAGGTCGGCGTACTCGGCGACGATGCGCAGCATCCGCTTCTCGCCCTTGCCGCCGATCATCAGCGGCAGCGGGTCCTGGACGGGCTTCGGCTCGCAGATGGCATCGGTGAGCTGGTAGTACTCCCCGTTGACCGTGGTGGCGGGGGTCCGCAGCAGGCCGGTCAGGACCTGCAGGGCCTCGACGAAACGGTCCAGCAGTTGCTTCACGGCGGGCAGCTCGATTCCGTACTGTTCGTGCTCGTTCTTCTGCCAGCCCGCGCCGACGCCGAGGGTGAACCGGCCCCCGCTGATCTGATCGACGGTGGCGGCCATGTTGGCGAGCACGGCGGGGTGCCGATAGGTGTTGCCGTAGACCAGGGTTCCGATCTGGACGCGGGGAACGACCGCCCCGAGCGCGGCGACCAGCGACCCGCATTCGAGTACCGGATGGCGTACATCGGTGCCCGGGCCTTCGTTCGGCATGAAATGGTCGGCGATGTAAACGCCGTCCCAACCCGTGGCGGCGGCGTGCTGTGCCACTTCGAGGATTTCACCGTACGGCTTGGCGGCGCCGGGCCAGATCGCGATTCGCATGGTCCCAGCCTGTCAAAACCCGATTGACCCGCCGTCACCGGACCACCACCATCGCGGTATGGACCCGGTGACACGCACCAACAGGACCGCTTGGGAGACGGCGGGCGAGAAGTACGTGCTCGAGCGCGACGATCTGCTCTCCCAGGCCGTGGCCGGTGGTTCGCTGCACCCGTTCGAGCTCGACCTGCTGCGGGACGTGCTGAACGACCGTCCGCGGGTCGTTCATCTGCAGAGCGGTGACGCCATGGACGACCCCGATCTCGTACGCGCCGGAGCGCACTCGGTCCTCGGCGTCGACTTCAGCGCCGTGGCGGTCGCGACCGCCCGCCGTCGCGCGATCGATCTCGGCCTTCCCTGCGACTACGTCGTCGCGGCGCTGCCCCACGTGCCGGTGCGTTCCGGGAGCGCCGACCTCGTCTACACGGGCAAGGGCGCGCTGATCTGGATGCCGGACATGACCGCGTGGGCCGGAGAGGTCGCCCGGTTGCTCCGGCCCGGTGGCCACTTCTTCGTCTACGAGCAGCATCCCGCGAATCCGTTGTGGACCTGGGACCCCGACGTCGCCCGGATCCGGCCGGACCGCAGCTATTTCGGCCGTTCCTTCGTCAACTACGACTTTCCCGCGAACGGCGCGGTCGAATGGCAGTGCACCCTCGGTGGAATCGTCACCGCGCTGATCACCGCCGGTCTCGAGATCCGCCACCTCGCCGAGTACGCCGAGCCGTTCTGGCGCATGGGCGGCGTGGAGGCCGCGGCGTGGGACGGCCGCCTGCCGAACAGTTTCTCCCTGCTCGCCCGGCGCCCGTCGTGATCCCCCGGGAGCGCGCCGTCGAGCTCGCCGAAGCCGCGCTGCCCGTGAGCGACCCGCTGCTCGTCGTCGCCGCGGTGGAGGAGCACCCGCTCGGCTGGCTGATCTCCTGGCAGACGCCGGCCTTCCTGCGTACCGGCAGCATCTACGACATGGTCGTCGGCATGGGGCCCTATCTGGTCGACGGTGGCGACGGCAGCGTCCATCAGATCCCCGTCGCCGAGCTGAACGGCTGGGAGGGTCGCTACCTGCGCGAGGTCAAGGGCGTCCCCGACCCCGACCCGCTGCGCGACGAGATCGCCACGATCGTCCACCGCGACGGCACCCTGCCCGCCATGCGCCACCTGCGCCGCGCCTGCCCCGCGCTCACCGTCACGCAGGCGAAGGCGTACGTCACGGCCGTACGCGACACCGGCGACCACCCACCGGAGCTGGCCGCCCTCACCCGCCCCGAGCCGGAACGGAGCCGCCTGGGCTTCACCACCCTGACCGGCCCGGCGCTCGCATGGTAAAGCTGGTACCACGCACGGACCTCGCCGGTGGGGCAGCATGGAGGCATGAACCACCTCGGTGACGCACTGCGGGCCTGGCGGGACAGGCTGGATCCCGCCGTCGTCGGGTTGCCGCGGCTGTCCCAGCGCCGGGTGGCGGGCCTGCGCCGCGGCGAGCTGGCACAGCTGGCGGGCATCTCCGTCGAGTACGTCGTGCGTCTCGAGCAGGGCCGGGCCGCGACCCCGTCGGCGCAGGTCTGCTCGGCCCTCGCCCGCGCCCTGCAGCTCTCCGACGACGAACAGGCCCACCTCCTGCGACTCGCCGGTCACGCCGCGGACCCGGCCCGCATCCCGCGGCTGGTCCCGGCGAGCGTGCACCGCATCATGGAGCAACTGGCCGCGAGCCCGGTCGCCGTGTACGACGCGACCTGGCAGCTGGTGCACTGGAACGCCCTCTTCGCGGCGACGTTCGGCGACCCGACCCGGCGCGGCACCGAGGACCGCAACGCCCTGATCGCCCACTTCGAGAGCGGCTCGGCCCGGATCCGGCAGACCCCCGAGGAACGCGACGCCTTCGAGCAGTCCCTGGTCTCCGACCTGCGCGCCACCACCAGCCGCTACCCGGACGACCCCGACGTCGCCGCCGTGGTCGCCCGGCTGAACCGCAGCCCCCGGTTCCGTGAGCTGTGGGCGCTGGGCTCGGTCGAGGGCCACCACGGCGCGAACAAGATCGCTTTGCACCCCGAGGTCGGCGAGATCCCCCTCGACACCAGCGTCCTCACCACCCAGGGCACCAACCTGCGCCTCGTCGTCCACACCCCGCGCCCCGGCACCGACGCCCGCAGCAAACTCGACCTCCTCGCCGCCATCGGCATCCAGGAAATGGCAGCCAGGAGCACCTGACCGCACAAAGCCGGCCGCAACGGTAAAGGCCCGGGAGATGGCCGCCCGCGCGTCGGCGCAATAGGCTTCCGGCATGACGGATCCGCTCTGGCACGGCCCGGCCGTGGCGCTGCTCAACCTGTTCACCGCCGACGGAAGCGTCGACGCCCCGGCGACCGCGGCCCTCGCGGCCCGGGTGGTGGGTGCCGGCATCCGCGGTGTGCTGGTCAACGGGAGCACGGGCGAGGCGTCGGCGCTCTCCGACGACGAGCGGGTGGCGCTGGTCGCGGCCGTGCGTGCGTCGTGCCCGGACGTGCCGGTGATCGCGGGCGCGTCCGGTGAGTGGGCCGGGCAGGCCGTGGCGCGGGTGGAGGCGGCGGTGAAGGCGGGCGCGGACGGCGTACTCGTGGCTCCGCCCCGGCTCGGTGGTGATCTTGACCGGTATTTCGAGGCGGTCGCCGCAGCCGCGGGGGACGTGCCGGTGCTCGCCTATCACTATCCGCCGGTCGCGGGCGGCCCGGTGTCCGTGTCCGCGCTGGCCACGCTGCCGGTGAGCGGCATCAAGGACTCCAGCGGCGACCCGGTCCGCCTCGGTCACGAGCTCGACCTCGGCGGCGTGGTCTACACCGGCTCGTCGGCGCTGCTCGGCTATGCGGGCTGGCTCGGTGCCACGGGGGCGATCGTCGCGGCCGCCAACCTCGTACCCGAGGAATGCCTTGCCGCCTGGGACCGCGACGCGGCCGCGCAGCGTGCCGTGCTCACGGCCGAACGCACCGCCAAAGCTCAGCCCGGCGGCTACAAAACCGCAGTGGCGGCACGTTTCGGCACCTCAGCGACCCGCCGCATCGGTTGAGCGGGCCCGGGCAATGGGGACGTTCGGGACCGGCCCTTTCTCCAGCGATGGGGCCACACGGTCGCCGAGCTGTCGCGGGTGCTGACTCTCCAAGGCGTCCCAGGGTGCGGACTCCCCCGATGAGTGTCAGACGAAGCGGGAAGCGAACGCCGTCAGATCGTCGAGGCTGGTGCTGCTCACCACCAGCCGGGTGACGCCCTGGGCGGCCAGTTCCGCGACCCGCTCGGCGGTGATGTCCAGCGCGGCCGGGCGGGTGTATTCCTGCGGACGACCGGCGATCTCCCACTGGGCCAGGCGCTCGTCGGGCGTGAGCATCCCGCCTGGGTAGAAGCCGTCGCCGCGCAGCGCGGCCCGGCGCGCGGCCGCGCGGCTGGACCCGCCGATGTGAATGGGCAGCGTGCTCGCCCGGTACGGCTTGGGAAAGCTGCACAGCCCGTCGAAGTCGAAGAACTCCCCGTGGAAACCGACCCCCCGCTCGTCGCCCGCCCACAGCAGCCGCAGCACGTCGATCGCCTCGTCAGCGCGCCGCCCCCGGCTCGCATAGTCCACACCGACCGCCGCCGCCTCGCCCGGTAGTGCGCCCAGACCCACCGTGAGCAGCCGCATCCGGCCCTTCGACAGCACGTCGACCGTTGCGAGGCGCTTCGCGAGCGTGACCGGATGGTGGTACGGCAGCAGCAGCACCGCCGTGCCGAGCAGGATCCGGCTGGTGGCGGCGGCGATGAAGCTCAGGCAGTCCAGCGGATCGAGGTACGGCAGGTCGGGCGGCAACTCGAACGTGCCGAGCCGCGCGCCGGGGTGCAGGACGATGTGTTCCGGTAGATAGATGGCCTCGAAGCCGCACTGTTCGGCGTGCCGGGCGTACCCCACGACGGTGTCCGGGTCGACGCCGTGGAACGGCGGGCTGTAACTGACGGCGAACTTGATGATGACCCCCTTTGCCGCAGGTCACGGTAGGCCTTGACACCGGTGTCAAGGCAATCGATGTTTCGTCGCGGGCTGCTGGGGCACCTCAGCCAACTACCGACGACATGAGGAGTACGCGATGAAGGTTGTGACATTGGCTGCCGGACTGGCCGTCGGCTACGTGCTCGGGACCCGCGCCGGCCGGGAGAAGTACGAGCAGATCGTGGCGGGCGCCCGTAGGGCGAGCAGCCACCCGCGCGTGGTGCAGGCGCAGGAGAAGGCGAAGGAGTTCGTGGGTACGGGCACCGACGCGGTGACGCAGAAGCTGGCGTCCGTCAACCCGGAGCCCACCACCACCGACCTGAGCGACACGGCCGTTCCCCGCCCGCCGCGCCGCAAGCCGGTCGTCACCACCCCTGACGTGGGTACGACCCCCCTGGTATGAGCAGGTCAGCGGCGCGCTCAGGAGTGAGCGCGCCGCTTCGGCGGACGAGGTGACGGCGGTGCCGGACGGTCCTGCTCGGGTTCGATCCCGACGGAGAAGGCCTGATCGGCGGCGACGTCACCTCTTTGCCGTAGTGACGGAAAGTGATCGGGTCGCCGGTGACCTCGTAGGTGACGTCGACCGGCGTGACCGTGACCCGCAGGACGCTGTCCCGCCAGCGCAGACGGAAACACAGCCGCGGCAGGTGAGCGGGCAGCCGCGGGGTGAACGACGAGGGTGAACCACTCGCCGTACACCATCATCGCCAGCACCAGATCGGCCTGCTTGACCACCTGCTTGCGATAGAGATTCAGGTACGGGTGGTGCAGCATCAGCGGGTACTGCTCCCCCTCCGGTGATCGTCCGCCACGGGAAACTCGCCCCGGCCAGCCCCAGCTCACGGGCCCGTTCGCGCGCCGCGTCCAGGGTGCTGTGCCGCCACCGCAGGGCCAGCCCGGCGCAGGCCGGATGGGTGTACGTCAGCACCGGCAGCACGAACGCCTCGGTGTCCCACAGCGTGTGCCCGTCGTAACCGTTCCCGGTCAGCCCCTTCGCCGCGATCGGGTGCGGGCCCGCCTGCGCCCCGGCCTGCAGGACGTGGAACATCCCGAACCGCACACCCTGCTGGACCTCCGGGTCACCGTCCAGTTCGACGTCCGCGGTCGCCCAGAAGTCGTCGAGGTATGCACGCTGCTCCGCGGCGAGGACATCAAATCCGGCGGTCGCGGCGGCGTCCCGCTCCCGCACCGCGGTCGCTTCAAGATCAACCGCATTCCACGCGTACGCCACCAGCTTGTCGAAGCCCAGCTCCCCACGGCCCGCAGCGGTCCACCGGATCCGACCGGGTTCGCTGTCGACCTTCCCGTCGGCGCCGGCATGCACCACCGCGGACGCGACCTCGATTCCACTGCGCTCGGTGCGATGGACGAGCACATCCTGGTTGTGGGACACGGCGCGGAACGGGCGGGGGATCACCGCGCTGGCCCGCGGATCGTCCCGGGCCCCGGCAACTCCTCGTTCACCACGAAATCCGACTCGACCCGCAGCTCAGCGTCCGCTCGCACCGAGTAACGCATCGCGGCCACGGACGGTCACTGGAACGAGACGAGCCGCACGGTACGCAGCCACACGTCGACGCCGGACGGTGATGTCCACTCCACCTCCCGGGTCAGCGTCCCGGCGCGCAGGTCGAGGACCCGCTCGTGCCGGCGCAGCGTCCCGGTGCGCAGGTCGAACGGCTCGGCGCCGACGAACAACGCGACCGGTTTGCCGTTCGGGGCGTTGACGACGGTCTGCGTACGCTGCGGAAACGCGTACCCGGCCTCGGGGTACGTCAGATCGCGTTCCTCGAAGAGCGAGTTGAGATAGGTGCCCGGCATCCCGTCCGGATCCGGCTCCTCGAGGTTCCCGCGCAGCCCGATATGCCCATTGGCCAGGGCGAACACCGACTCGGACTGCCGCGTGGCGGTAGCGCCGTCCGGCAGGCCGGTCTCGCGGACAACCCATGGCTCAGCGGGCCCGATCACGCCGCTCAGCTGCTCGGGTAGGGCGTGCCGGCGAGCAGGCGCGCGAGGTGGGCCATGTCGTGATCGGCCAGATCGGCCAGCACCTGCCTGCCGAGCAGCTCCGCACTCGACGACGCCGGTGACTTCTTCAACGTGCACCCGAGCACAATCGCGCGCAGAGTCCCCACGGACCTCTCCCTTCCCCCATGATCGCTTCCGGCCCCCGGTGATACCCCGGCGAAGCCGATACATTCGCGGCGGCCGGTATTGTCGGCCCATGTCCGGCCCTGGAGACGTACCCCCGGAGATCCTGGAACGGCTGCGCCCGATCTGCCGCACGCTGCCGGAGACGTACGAGGAACCGGCCTGGATCGGCATCCGCTGGCGCATCCGCACCCGCACGGTCGCCCACGTCTACACGCCGGACCCTTCGCGCCAGCCGTTCTACGCCCGGTACACGGTCGACGGTGAACCGCCGACGGTGATGACGTTCCGCGCGCCGGCCGGCGAATTGCTCGGGCTGACTGCCGGCGGCTTCCCGTTCTTCCGCGCCGCCTGGGGCAGCAACGTCGCCGGGGTCCTGCTCGGCGACCACACCGACTGGGCGGAGATCACCGAGATCCTGACCGAGAGCTACGCCGAGATGGCCCCGAAGTTCCTTGTCGCCCGTCAGCGCGCGATGGGCCGGTAGGGGGCCGGCTCAACCGGCGACGTGGAGCACCTCGACCAGGTCCCGGGTGGCCTCGATGGTCCAGATCAGGGATGCGGCCGCCGGGATGACCGGCAGGAGCAGGTAGCCGCGGCTGAGGCGGTGATTACGGGGCTGGAGGAGTTCGCGGACCCGGCGCGGAACCACACCCTGACGGGCCGCGAGGTGCAGGCCGCTCCCCCGGCCGGCGCCCGCGAGCGCGGCGGCTCCGATCGCGAACGCCACCGACTGCCGGTCGCCGACGTGCGCCGCGGCCCGTTCGTCAGCGGCCCGCTCGACCAGGTAGCCGATCCGCGCGGCGAGGACCCGCAGCAGCGGATGCGCCGCCGCGGCGAGCCCGGCCATGCGGACGAGGCGATGGTGGCGGCCCCGCAGGTGCTCGCGCTCGTGGGCGAGCAATGCCTGGTACTGCCGCGCATCCAGCAGGTCACGCATGCCGGTGGTGACCACGATCCGCGCGGGCGGACCCTCGATGCTGTACGCCTCGGGGAGCGCGTCGTCCACCACCACGACCTGCCGGTCGGCGGGCAGCACCGCAAACCCGGACGCCGTCGCGAGCGCCACCCGATAGCCGCGGAAGGCGTGCGCCACGGCAACCATCGATGCGGCGAGGAGTGCCACCGCCAGCCACGACACCGCCGCGTCGAACCGGGACTCCGTAGCGGGCGGCTGCGCGAACGCCTTGATCGTGAAGAGCGTGAGATTGACCGTGCTCGCCACGGCGACCCCCACGGCTGACCAGGTCAGCACCGCGGCGGCCCGCGCCGGGGGCATCCGGTCGACGGCCGGTAGCGCCACGGCGACGATCAGGGCCGGCGCCAGCATCACCGACAGCAGGAAATGATCGAGCATCGCACCCCCTCCCCACCCACGATCCCAGACTCCGACCGTGGCCGCCACGCGCGACATTATCTCCTACATGCTGTAGGTCGCCTGGGACGGTATCGTGGCGGCGGAGGTCGGTGACTGTGACGACGAAGGACGGGCGCCGCGCGCCCGGCACCCTCGAGGCCGGGGTGATGGAGGTCCTGTGGGCCGCGGGCGAGCCCCTGACCGCGGCGGACGTGCAGCGTGAGGTCGGTGGCGAGCTCGCCTACAACACCGTGCAGACGATCCTGATCCGCCTGCACGAGAAGAAGGTCGTCGAGCGGCGCAGGGCCGGGCGGGGCCACCTCTACTGGCCGGTCGAGGATGCCGCCACCGCGGCCGCGTCGCAGATGCGGGCCGCGCTCGCCGACCGGCCCGACCGGCACGCGGTGCTGCAGCAGTTCGCCGCGTCGCTCGACGACTCCGACGCCGAGGTGCTGCGGAAACTCCTGGCCGACGCCGAGCGCAGGCGCCCCACGTAACGGTCAGCGCACCCGGCTGCGACTGCGGCTGCGCAGGAGTTCGATCGCGACCGGGATCACGGAGACCAGGACGATGCCGATCAGGATGAACTCGATGTTGTTCCTCACGAACGCGATCTGGCCGAGGAAGTAGCCGAGGATCGTCACGCCGCAGCCCCACAGCGTGCCGCCGACGACGTTGTAGGTCAGGAAGCTGCGGTAGTGCATGTGGCCGGCGCCGGCGACGATCGGGGTGAACGTACGCACGATCGGCACGAACCGGGCGAGGACGATCGAGCGGGCACCGTACCGCTGAAAGAAGTCCTTGGCCCTGGTCAGGTTCTCCTGCTTTAACAGCCGTGAATCGGGCCGGCGGAACAGGGCCGGGCCGAAGCGCCGCCCGAACAGGTAACCGAACTGGTCACCGGCCACCGCCGCGATCGAGATCAGCAGGCACATCAGCCACAGCGGCTGATGCAGGTAGGTGCCGCCGGCGACCAGCAGGCCCGCGGTGAACAGCAGCGAGTCGCCGGGCAGGAAGAACCCGATCAGCAGGCCGGACTCCGCGAACACCAGCGCCAGGATGCCGGCCAGGCCGAACGTGGAGATGAGCCATTCCGGATCCAGGAACGACGGCATGAGCGATCCTCTCGGCAGCGAACCCGGTTAAACCTACACGCTGTAGGAGGCAGCCCCCGCGGCCCGGGAGCCACCGGCGCCTCGCCGTCGATCCGCAGGCCAGGGCTACCCGCTCGCGTTCGGCTTACACCAGGCCGGCCGCGGCCCGCCCGAGCACGACTTTCAACCCGCCGGTTGACCGGCGTGCTACTTTAAACTCGGAGGTTGAAAGGAGACGCGATGGACGAGCTGTCCCGGGTGTTCGCCGCGCTGGCGGATCCGACCAGGCGCGACATGGTGACCCGGCTGGCGGCGGGCGACGCGACGGCGAATCAGCTCGCCGAGCCGTATGCGATGTCACTTCAGGCGGTCTACAAGCACGTGAAGGTGCTGGAGGACGCAGGCGTGGTGACGCGGCCGCCGGGCCCTCAGCCCCGGGCCGTGCGGCTGGAAGCGGAGGTTTTCGACCTGATGGACAAGTGGATCGAGCGCTACCGGCGCCAGGCGGAGCAGCGTTACCGCCGTCTGGACACGCTCCTGGCGCAACTGAACGACACTGAGACCGGCACCGACGAGCAGAACGGAAGCGCGGCATGAGCACCGTCACCGAAACCACGATCGAAGCCGACCCGAATGTGCCTGTCATCCGCATGACCCGCGAGTTCGCGGGCACGCCCGAGCAGCTGTTCCGGGCCCACACCGACCCCCAGCTGTTCGCGCAGTGGGTCGGCCCGAGCTCCCTGGTCACGCGCATCGAGGAGTGGGACGCCCGCCCCGGCGGCAGCTGGCGCTTCGTGCACACCCGCGGCGACGAGGAGTACGCGTTCCGCGGCTGCTTCCACGACGTCCGCCCGGACCGCATCGTGCAGACGTTCACGTTCGAGGGCGAACCGGACGGTGTCGCCCTGGAGACACTGTGGTTCGACGACCTCGGCGACGGCCGCACCCGCCTGCGCACCCAGTCCCTCGTGGACAGCTTCGAGGGCCGCGACGCGTGGCTGCGCAGCGGCATGGAGACCGGCGTCAACGAGGGTTACGCCAAACTCGAGAGGATGCTCACCGATGGCTCTGTCTGACCAGCCCGCCGAACGCCACCGGGAGATCGGCCGCGCGTTCACCGACCGGGTCCACGGCACCCGATCGTGGGACGTCCCCTCGCCGGTCGCCGAATGGACCGCCCGCGACGTGGTGCGCCACCTCACGACCTGGTTCCCCGCATTCCTCGCCGGCGGCAGTGGCATCAAGCTCCCGGCCGGCCCGAGCGTCGACGACGACCCGGCCGGAGCGTGGCAGACCCAGGTCGACGCCGTCCAGGCAGTGCTCGACGACCCGGCAACCGCCGGCCTGGTCCTGAGCAACCCCCACATCGGCGAGATCCCCCTGGACCGCGCGATCAACCAGTTCTACACGGCCGACGTCCTCATGCACACGTGGGACCTCGCCCGCGCCACCGGCCAGGACGACCACCTCGACCCTGGCTTCTGCGCCGAGATGCTGGCCGGCATGGAACCGATCGAGGACATCATGCGCGGGTCCGGCCAGTACGGCCCCCGCGTCCCCGTCAAGGACGACGCCGACGCCCAGACCAGGATGCTCGGCTTCATCGGCCGGGACCCGGACTGGCGGATGCCTGACGTCGCTCAGCCGGAGGATCCGCGGGGCTGAGCTCGGCGAAGACGGCGGCGCCGGTCCCCCACGGCGGGGTCAGTCGCCCACGTGGGCCGCGGCGGCGAGGATCGTGTCGATCGTGGTCCGCGGCTGCGACACCATCGACACGTGCGAGCCGTCGACCTCGGTGATCTTCGCGCCGGCCCGCTCCGCCATCGAGCGCTGCACCGCCGGCGGGATGACCTTGTCCTCGGTGCCGACCACGGCCCAGCTCGGCAGGGACTTCCACGCGGCGGTGACCGACGGGGTGGTGTTGGCGCTCAGGGTGATCGGCCGCTGGCCCGCGGCGATCAGCCACCGGTCCGCCTCGGGCAGGTCCTGGGCGAAGAAGTCGTGCACGGTGCCGGGCTTCAGGAACGCCTCCGCGTCACCCTCCGGCGCGCCCGGATACCCGGCGATGTCGAGCACGGTCGTCGGGTCGGGCACATCGAGCGCCGACCCCGAGCCACCCAGGATCTGGAAGACGAACTCCCCCTCGTCGGGGATGAACGCGTCGACGTAGACCAAGGCCCGCACGTCACCACCGCCGGTCGCGGCGTTGGTGATCACAAACCCGCCGTAGGAATGCCCGGCCAGCACCACCGGCCCGCTGGTCCGCTGAGCCAGGAACGACGAGATGTACGCGGCGTCGCCCGCCGGCCCGCGCAACAGGTTCGGCGGCGCGAACACGGTGAACCCCTGCCCCCGCAACTCGGCCGCGACAGCATTCCAGCTGGACGCGTCGGCCCAAGCCCCGTGCACAAGAACAATCGTCGGTTTCGCCACGTCGGTCTCCCCTGCTGCAGCCGGTCGGTCACTCCATCCTGGACCCGGACAGCGCCCCGGCAAACAGTCCGATCAGCTTTTCCGCGGGTCACCCCGGTCATATCGGTACGCAGTCCCGGTCACCAACCGCACATCCCCCGCACCGATCAGCCCGGACAAGGCGCGACCGGCCGCATCCTGCTCGTCGTGGTCGAACGCGACGATCAGCGACGCGTCCCCGGCCGCCTGCCGCAGCACGAAGTCCCGCTCGGCATCGCTGGGCTCCCGGAACACCGCATGATGAAACAGCGCCGGGCACTGCACGAACCCCACATCACTGAAGACGACCTCAAGCCCGTGGTGGTACGTGAGATCCGTGCTCGCGGCCAGCGTCAGCGCCCCCGCGTTCCACGTCATGATCTCCCAGTCCCACCACTGCCCCTCGGGCAATTCCAGCGCCGTCACGGCCGCGAGTCTGTCAGAACGCGCCGGGTGCGGGCGCGCTGAATCGCGACGACGCAGGCGAGGACCAGCACCGCCGTGGCGATCGTGGCCGGGGTGACGGGTTCGGCGAGCAGCCAGGCCGACCAGAGCAGGGTGAGGATCGGCTGGGCGAGCTGGAGCTGGCCGACGCGGGCGATGCCGCCGAGGGCGAGGCCGGCGTACCAGGCGAAGAAGCCAAGGAACATCGAGACCGTCGTCAGGTACGCGAACGCCGACCAGCCGGCAGCCCCCGTGTGCGGCGGATGGGACGCCGCGGCGACGACGGTAACGGGCAGCGTGACCGGGAGGGCGAGGAGCAGCGCCCAGCAGATGGTTCGGGCACCGCCGAGCTCACGGGAAAGGGCGCCGCCCTCGGCGTACCCGAGAGCGCACAGGACGACCGCCGCCAAGAGGAAGAGATCCGCGGGGTTGAGGCCGCCGTGGACGGTGCCGGTGGCGATCAGGAACGTGAGCACCAGCAGCAGGCCGCTCAGGCCGGCGACCCAGAAGAGCGGCGGCGGGCGTTCCCCGGCGCGCAGGACGGCGAAGATCGCGGTCATGGCGGGCAGGACGGTGACGACGACCGCGCCGTGGGCAGCGGTCTGGGTGGTCAGCGCCAGCGACGTGAACAGCGGGAACCCGACGATGACACCCAGCGCGACGATCGACAGGCGCCACCACTGGCTTCGGGCAGGCCGCGGGGCCCGGTTCGGATACAGGTACGCCGAAGCGAGCACCGCCGCCCCGGCTGCCCGCCCGAACGCCACGAACCACGGGTCGAGGTCCCGGACGGCGACCCGGGTGGCGGGGAGCGTCAGGCTGAACGCGAGCACTCCCAGCGCCCCGAGCGTTATCGCTTTCCGGCCTGTAGCGCTACTCTTGCTTCTCATGAATGACGGTAACGCAGCCGATCGCGTTATCCAAGATCTGCGTCGGCTCGTGGCAGCGGCGGGTCCTGGTGCACGGCTGCCCTCGGTGCGGGAGCTGACCGCCCGGCATCACGCCTCACCGGTCACTGTCGCCGGGGCGATCCGGCAGCTCGTGGCGCAGGGCCTGGTGGAGGCCCGGCCGGGCAGGGGCACGTTCGTGGCCGATCGACCCGCCGCGGGTCACGCCCCGGATCTGTCGTGGCAGACCGTCGCGCTCGGCGCCCGCAAGCCGGGCGAGCGGGAGATGCAGGCGTTACTGGCGTTACCGCGTCCGGGCGCGATTCCGCTGACCGGCGGTTACCTCGACGCCGACCTTCAGCCCACCGCCGCACTCGGTGCCGCACTGGCGCGGGCCGCCCGGCAACCGAGCGCCTGGCAGCGTGGGCCCGCCGAGGGCCGCGACGACCTGCGCGCCTGGTTCGCGCGGGAGACCGGGTCCGGGCTGCGGGCCGACGACATGGTGATCTGCCCGGGTGGGCAGGCCGCGCTCTCCTCGGCGTTGCGCGCGCTCACCGCGCCCGGTGACACGCTTCTCGTGGAGTCCCCGACCTATCTGGGGGCGCTGGCCACGGCACGGGCCGCCGGCCTGCGGGTGGTCCCGGTCCCTGCCGACCACGATGGCGTACGCCCGGACCAGCTCGCCGCCGCTTTCTCGCGCACCGGAGCACGGCTCTTCTACTGCCAGCCGCTGCACGCCAACCCGACGGGCGCGAGCCTGGTGGCCCACCGCCGGATTCAGATCGCGGATACCGTACGCGAAGCAGGCGCTTTTCTGATCGAAGACGACTACGCCCGTGACCTCACCATCGACGGCGACGCCCCTGCCCCGCTGGCCGCCGCCGATCCGGACGGCCACGTCATCTACCTTCGATCGCTGACCAAATCCGCGGCGCCCGGCCTGCGCATTGCGGCGATCGGCGCACGCGGCCCGGCGGGCGCCCGGCTCCGCTCCGCCCGGCTGCTCGACGACCTGTACGTCTCCGGTCCCCTGCAACAGGCCACCCTCGAGCTCGTGACCGCTCCCGCCTGGGCGCGCCACCTGCGTACCCTCCGGATTGCTCTGCGCGACCGCCGCGACGCCCTCCTCACGGCCCTGCACCGCCACCTGCCTGATCTGGTCCCGCAGCTGATCCCCCGCGGCGGCCTCCACCTGTGGGTTCAGCTCCCCGACGGCACGGACGACGTCGCCCTGGCCACGACAGCCGCCGCCGAGGGCGTATCGGTCTTCCCCGGCCGCCCCTGGTACGCCGCCGAACCCCCGGCCCCGCACCTGCGCCTCACCTACGCCGCCGCCCCACCCGACCGCATGGACGAAGCCGTCCGCCGCCTGGCCCGGAGCGTCTGATGAGTTTTCGCGCCGTGGCCCGTCTTACCTGGGACGGGACATGACGAGACGCGAGGATGACGTGATGAGTGCGGACATGCTGCTGGAGGAGCCCGCTTTCGCGGGGCTGGCGGAACGGCACCGGCGAGAGTTGCACGTGCACTGCTACCGGATGCTCGGATCGTTCGAGGACGCCGAGGACACCGTGCAGGAGACGTTCCTGCGGGCCTGGCGGCGGCGGGAGACGTACGAGGGCCGGTCGACGGTCCGGGCGTGGCTGTACCGGATCGCCACGAACGCCTGCCTGGACCTGCTCGCCAAGTGCCGGCCGGAACCCGCCACCGGGGGTGAGGTGCTGTGGCTCCAGCCCTACCCCGACCGGCTGCTCGACGAACTGCCCGCGGCGGACGCGGACGAGCCGGAGACCATGGCCGTCGCGCGGGAGACGATCGAGCTGGCGTACGTGGTCGCGGTCCAGCACCTCGCACCACGCCCGCGGGCCGTGCTGATCCTGCGGGACGTGCTCGGCTGGCCGGCGAAGGACGTCGCGGACCTGCTCGGCGACACCGTCAACTCCGTGAACAGCGCGCTGCAACGGGCCCGCGCCGGCATGCGCGAACACCTGCCCGCCGAGCGGCAGGACTGGGCCTGCGGCGAGGACTCCGGTACGCGCGAGCTGGTACGCCGCTTCACCGACGCCAGCGTGGCCACGGACATCGCCGGGCTCACCGCACTGCTGCGCGCCGACGCCCGTTCCGCCATGCCGCCGACGCCGGGCCTGCACCTCGGCCGCGACGCGGTGATCAGCGACTGGGCCGGGGACGGCTTCGAGGATCTGGGACGCCTGCGCGCCGTCGCCACGTCGGTGAACCGGCAGCCCGCCGTCGCCTTCTACCTGTGGCAGGAAGAGTCGGGCGCTTTCCTGCCGCTGACCATCGACGTCCTGCGCATCTCCGGCGGGGCGATCACCGAGGTCTTCATCTTTCACGACGACCGGTTCCCGGTTCTCGGCCTGCCGGACCATCTGCCCGCGGACGGCACGAAATGAGACTCGCCGTCACCGGACTCGTCGCCACACTCGCCGCGGTGGCTGCCACCACCCTCACCGCCGCGCTCGCCGGGGCCGCCGGCGTCGACTTCGAGATCCCCGACGGAGGCGAGGCGATCCCGCTGGGCGGGTTCGCCGTGGTGACCGCCTTCTTCTCACTGGTCGGCGTCGTCCTCGCCGCCGCGTTTCTCCGGTGGAGCGCCCGCCCTGCTCCTCGGTTCGTATGGACGGCGGTGTCGCTGACCGTGATCTCCCTGCTCCCGCCCCTGGTCTCCGGCGCGGACGCCGTAACCGTCACCGTCCTGCTGGGGCTGCATCTCGTCCCCGCGGCGGTGATGATCCCTGTTTTGGCCCGGACGCTTGACTCTCCCCTTAGGGGAGACGGCAAGGTTGAATCCAGCGAAACGACGGCCCGCCCGCGCGGGAGGAGAGCATGATGAGCCTCGGCCACCTGCCATACACAGGTCTTCGACCCGATGATTCCTCGACGGCTATTGCGCGAGCACCGACGTCGGTACCGTGGCTCCCGTGATGGAGTCCGGGGTCGAGGTCGGCGAGGATCTGGTTCGCGACGTGCTCCGGGAGCAGCATCCGGACCTGGCCGATCTGCCCCTCCGCGAGGTGCCGGGCGGCTGGGGAAACCAGATGTGGCGCCTCGGGGACGACCTGGCCGTCCGGATGCAGCGGATGGACACGAGCCCCGATCCGCAGCTCAAGGAGCGCCGCTGGTTGCCGGTGCTGGCCCCACGCCTGCCGCTTCCGATCCCGGTTCCGGTGCGCAGCGGCACGCCGTCCGAGCGCTTCCCCAAGATGTGGACGGTGATGACCTGGGTCGAGGGCATGCCCCTGGACCACGCCGCGATCGTCCGCGGTGACCACGCGACTGACGTGCTGGCGGCGTTCCTCGGGGCGCTGCACGTGGAGGCGCCCGCCGACGCGCCGGGCCCGTCGGACTTCGGCACCCACCCGAAGGACTCCCGAGGTGGGTTTGAGCGCTTCCTGGGGGCCGTGGACCTTGACGGCTTCGCGGAGGACGACGTCCGGGCCGTGTGGGACGACGCGGCGGCGACACCCGAGTGGCCGGGACCGCCGGTGTGGGTGCACGGTGACCTGCATCCCGCGAACGTCGTCGTCACCGGTGGCACGCTGGCGGGCATCGTCGACTTCGGCGCGCTATTCGCCGGCGATCCTGCGTGGGATCTCGGAGCTGCCTGGCTGTTGCTGCCCGAGGGACGCGCTTCACGGTTCTTCGACGGCTACGCCCGGGCGGACGAGGCGACAATCCGGCGGGCGCGCGGGCTGGCCGTCATGAAGTGCCTGTTCCTGATGCTGATGGGTCAGAACGGCGACCGCGGCCTGCCCGGCGGCAAGCTGAACTGGGGGCCGGTGGGCCGGTCGGCACTCGCTCGTGTCCTGAACGGGCTCTGACACGAAAGATGCCGCAGCGGAGTGCTCTTCCCAGCACCGTTCCGGCCGAGCGCGCCGCGGCCGTGGGGAGCACGATGCAGCACTCCCCACAGCCGCAGGCCAGCGGCCAGCAGGTCAGCCGGTCAGCGGGCTAGTGCTCTGACCGGAAACGTTGGCCGGGTCGGTGGTCAGGCCGCGCGGGCAGCGGTTTGGCCCCACCGGTGTTGGCGTTCGCTGCGGACACGGGCTCGTTCGCGGCGCTTGGCGGCCAGGACGTCGGGGTGGCGAGCGTTGGCGTTTCGCCAGCGCAGGTATTTGTGCAGGGCGCGGATCGCGACCAGGTGGTTGGGGTGGTTCGAGCCGGCGACGACGAAGGTGCGTAGCGGCCCGAAATGCGCTTCGATCGGGTTCGCCCACGACGCATACGTCGGGGTGAAACACAGCTCGACCTTGTTGCGGGCCGCCCAGCTGCGGATCTTCCAGCCTTTGTGCGCGGACAGGTTGTCGAGGATGACATAGACCGGTGCCCCGTCCGGGCGTGCCCGGCGGATCGACTGGAGGGCGGCGAGGGTGTTGTCCGCGGATTTGCGGGCTCGCACGACGCCCCACAGGGTGTCGTCGCCGACGGAGTAGCAGGCATGGAACTGCCGGACCCCACAAAGTTTGTGGTAATTCGCGGGGAGCCGGTCCGGATGCCCCTGCTCGGCCCAGGAGGCGCCGAGGTGCGGGCGGATCGTTAACGGCCCGAACTCGTCGAACACGAACACCCGGTCCGGGAAATGGCTGGTCACGTGTTCGATACGGGCGAGTTTCGCCTCGATCTGCGGATCATTGGATTCCTTCCAGGTCTTGGTCGGCTGGAAACTGATCTTGTGGTGGTGCAGGAACTCCCGCAGCCGTTCGCGGCTGACGCCCACCCGGCGATGACCACGGTTATGGGCCAGGTAGTCGCAGAGTTTGCGCAGGCTCCACCGGGTGAATGGCTGGTCAAGGGCTTGTGGTCTGGTGCGGGCCATCTCGACGATGAACGCTTCGTCGTCTTCACTGATTCGGCGGGGACGGCCACCCGCCCACCGAGGGTCCAGGCAGGCCAGCCCGATCTCGTTGAACCGGTGGATCACCTCACGGATCGCGTCCTCGTCACCTTGCACGAGACGAGCGATCGCGGGAACGGTGTTTCCACTGGCCGAGGCCATGATGACCATCGCCCGGCGCAGCCGGATCGGTGATCCGGTCTGACGCCGCACGATCTGTTGTAATCGACGGCCCTCGTCCTCGGTGAGCCGCCGTGCCCGAACAGGATCTGCCATGACGACAGCCTGACCCGCGACCCACCCCACACCACGAACCACGACCGGCGTGTCACCCAACCCGGCCAACGTTTCCGGTCAGAGCACTAGCAGGTCAGCCGGTCAGCCGGTCAGCGGATCAGCGGGCCAGCCGGTCAGCTGGTCAGCCGGTCAGCTGGTCAGCCGGTCAGCTGGTCAGCCGGTCAGCGGTTCAGGTCGAGCGATGATGTGGCGGCTTCGGCGGCGACCGGGGCCGCGGTGCCGAGCTGGACCGCCCAGGGGAGGGACTCCCCCGACCTCTCGACGTGGACCGCGCCGTCCGTGACCGTCACCGTGAATTCGGTGGCGTCAGATCCCGGCACGCGTACGCGGTGAGTGCCGTTCTCGGGTTCGAAGAGGCGCAGTGTCACCCCGTCGCGGTAGTCATAGTCGGGTTTGTCGGTGCGGGAGCCGACGGGCAGGACCGCGCCCGGGCGCACCAGCAGCGGCACGCTGTGGAAGTCGTGGGTCTCGTGGACCCAGCGCGGGCCCTCGATCACCTCGCCGGTGAGGTATTTCGTCCAGCGGCCGGCGGGGACGTAGTAGCTCACGTCGCCCTCGGTGCTGAACACCGGTGCGACGAGCAGGTCGCCGCCGAGCAGGTACTGCCGGTCCAGGTGGGTGACGGCCGGGTCGTCCGGGAAGGCGAGGACCATCGGGCGCAGCACCGGCAGGCCTTCCTCGTGCGCCTGGTGGGCGGCGGCGAAGAGGTAGGGCATCAGCGTGAGCTTGAGGTGGGTGAATTCGCGCAGGACGTCGACCGACTGCTCGTCGAAGAGCCACGGCACCCGGTAGGAGTGGTTGCCGTGCAGGCGGGAGTGCGACGAGAGCAGGCCGAAGGGGATCCAGCGCTTGAAGACGGCCGGGTCGGGCAGGCCCTCGAAGCCGCCGATGTCGTGGCTCCAGAAGCCGAAACCGGACGCTGCCAGGGACAGGCCGCCGCGCAGTGTCTCGGCCATCGACTCGTACGTCGCGGAGTTGTCGCCGCCCCAGTGGACCGGGAACTGCTGGCCGCCGACGGTGGCGGAGCGGGCGTAGAGGACCGCCTCGCCCTCGCCCCGATGTTCCTTGACGACGTCGAAGACGCACTTGTTGTAGAGCTGGGTGTAGAAGTTGTGCATCCGCGACGGGTCGGAGCCGTCGTGCCAGACCACGTCGGTGGGGATGCGTTCGCCGAAGTCGGACTTGAACGCGTCGACGCCCATCTCGAGCAGGGTCCTGAGCTTCCCGGCGTACCAGGCGGCTGCTTCGGGGTTGGTGAAGTCGACCAGGGCCATGCCGGCCTGCCAGCGGTCCCACTGCCAGACGTCGCCGTCGGCGCGCTTGACCAGGTAGCCGTTGGCCATGCCCTCCGCGAACAGCGACGAGCGCTGGGCGATGTAGGGGTTGATCCAGACGCAGGTGCGCAGGCCGCGGTCGGCGAGACGCTTGAGCATGCCCGGCGGGTCCGGGAAGATCCGCGGGTCCCACTCGAAGTCGCACCAGCTGAACTCGCGCATCCAGAACGTGTCGAAGTGGAAGACGCTCAGGGGCAGGTCACGCTCGGCCATGCCGTCGACGAAACCGGTGACCGTCTCCTCGTCGTAGGACGTGGTGAACGACGTGGTCAGCCAGAGGCCGAAGGACCAGGACGGGGGCAGGGCGGGGCGGCCGGTCAGCGCGGTGTACTTGCGCAGGACGTCGGCCGGGGTCGGGCCATAGATGATCAGGTACGACAGGGACTGGCCCTCGACGCTGAACTGGGTGCGGGACACGACCTCGGAGGCGACCTCGAAGGAGACCCGGCCCGGGTTGTCGACCAGCACGCCGTAACCGCGGTTGGTCAGGTAGAACGGGACGCTCTTGTAGGCCTGCTCGCTGCTGGTGCCGCCGTCCTCGTTCCAGATGTCGATGCTCTGGCCGTTCTTGACGAGCGGGCCGAACCGCTCGCCCAGCCCGTAGACCGCCTCGCCGACGCCCAGGTCGAGCTGCTCGTGCACGTAGTGCTCGCCGTCGAGGGTGTCGACGATGCCCATGCCCTTCCAGCCGGAGCCGGTGAGCCGCTTGCCGTCCGCGACGAAGTCCAGGCCCCATTTGTCGCCCGGGGTGAACCGCGCGGTGAGGGCTCCCGAGGTGAACGAGTTCTCGTCCACGACGGGCGAGACGTCAACCGAGGCGATCTCGAAGTTGGGCAGCTTGGGCCGCTCGCCGGCGAAGTGGTTGATGGTCACGCGGATGACGTCCGGGGCGGGGGCGGTGCAGGTGATCGTGATGACCGGGGCGTCGAGGGTGTCGCTGCGGGTCTGCACCCGCCTGGCCGAGGCGAAGACGGTGAGGGAGGAGCCGTCGACCCGGGAGTCCTGCAGCTGGGCCGGGTGCAGGACGGTCAGCCCGTCCCGCTTACGCCAGTAACCATCGGTGAATTTCATCGAGGCGGGGGTCCTTTACTTGATGGCGCCGGCGGTGATGCCGCGGGTCAGCGTGCGCTGGAAGATCAGGAAGAACAGCAGGGCGGGCAGGATGCCGACCAGGGCGGACGCGCTCGTGGCGGTCGCGTCCATCAGCCGGTCGCCCTGCAGGACCCCGAGGGCCACGGGCACGGTCTGGTTCTCGTTGGAGACCAGGAAGATCAGGGGCAGGAAGAACTCGTTCCACGTCCAGATGAAGAAGAACGTGAACAGCACGGCGAGCGTGGGGCGGCTGACCGGGACGACGACACGCCACAGGGTGCGCCACCGGCCGGCGCCGTCGACCTCGGCGGCGTCGAGGAGCTCCCGGGGAAATTCCTCGTAGACCGAGGTGAGCAGGTAGGTGCCGAACGCGCTCTGGATCACCGTGAAGATGATGATGACCGAGATCGGGCTGTCGTAGAGGTGCAGCTCCTTGGAGATGTAGTAGAGCGGGTAGACCAGCACTTCCTGCGGCAACAGGTTCGCCACCAGGAAGAACACCAGGAACCAGATCCGGCCGCGGACCCGCCCGATGCCCAGCGCGTAGGCGTTGAGCACCGACAGCAGCACGCCGAGCACCGCGACCGACAGGCTAGTGACGAGGCTGTTGAGCAGCTTGCGGCTGAAGTCGATCCGGTTCCAGAAGTCGATGATGCCCTGGAAACTGATCGACTCGGGCAGCGCGAGGGGGCCGTTGCTCGCATAGTCGGACGGCGTCTTGAACGCGTTCACCATGATGACGAGCATCGGCGCCACGACGAGCAGCAACAGCGCCAGCAGCACGGCCAGCACGACCCACCGCCCGGGCCGGCGGTGCTTCTTCGCCTTGGAAACAACCGGATCGAGAGCAGGTCCAGCCGTCTTGACGTCAGAAAGAACGCTCATACCCGGCTCCGGTTCTGCAGGCGCAGGAAGATGATCGCCAGCACGATGATCATCACGGTGAGGACCGTGGAGATCGCCGAGCCATAGCCGACCTGGGCCTTTTCGAAGAAGTTCTTGTAGGCGAAGTACGAGGGGACGATGGTGGCGTTGCTCGGGCCGCCGCCGGTGAGGACGAAGACCTGGCCGAAGATCTTGAGGGCCGCGATCGTGGTGGTGACCAGGACGACGTAGAGCTCGGGGCGGATCATCTTCACGGTGATGTGCCGGAAGCGCTGCCACCAGCCGGCGCCGTCCAGGTCGGCGGCCTCGTAGAGCTCGGGGTCGACGCGCTGCAGGCCGGACATGAACATGACGATCGGGTAGCCGAACTGGAACCAGATCATCACGCCCATGACGCTGAACAGGGCATACTTCGGGTCACCGAGCCAGTCGCGGCTCAGCGAGCCGAGCCCGATCGTGTCCAAGATCTGGTTGAGCGCCCCGAAGCTGGGGTGCAGGATCCAGACCCAGATGATGCCGGTGACCGCGACCGGCAGCACCTGCGGCAGGTAGTAGCCCGAGCGGAACAGCTTGGCCCAGCGGTCGCCGAGGACCTTCGCGACATAGTCGAACAGGACCGCGGCGAGGACCAGGCCGACGAACGTCGGGATCACCGCCATCGCCACGATCAGCAGCAGGATGTGCCCGAAGGACGCCCAGAACAGGTCGTCGTGGAACAGCCGGGTGTAGTTGTCGAAGCCGATCCATGTCGGGTCGCCGACGCCGTTCCACTTGGTGAAGCTGACGCCGACGGTCATGACCAGCGGCACCACGATCACCGCGAGGGAGGCCAGCACCCCCGGGATCAGATACAGCCCGTAGCCGGAGTTCCGGCCTCCCTTGCGTACGCTCATTTTCCGAGATCTGCCAGATTCTCGTTGTACGGCTTGGCGACCTCGTCGAGGAACGCGGCCGGGGTCTTCGAGCCGTTGATCAGACCCTGGACGCCGGAGACCATGACGTCGTAGTAGCCGGGGGCCGGCCAGTCCGGGTAGAACGCGAGACCGTCAGCGGCCGACACCTTGTTGAAGTTGTCGATCAGTTCCTTGTTCTTCGGGTCGGTGATCGCCGCGGGGTCCGCCGCGACCGGGACGCCACCGTTGTTGCCGAGCAGGTTCTGCACCTCGGGCTGCATCGTGATGTCGATGAAGTCGTACGCGAGCTTCTTGGCCTTGCTCTTCTCCGGGACGACCCAGAGGTTGCCGCTGGAACCGGGGTGCAGGGTGTTGCCCGGGAACAGGAACGTGCCCCAGTCGAAGTTCTTGATCTCGTCGTTGAACCGGCCGTACCACCAGCTGCCGGAGTACAGGATCGGGAACTTGCCCTGCTCGAACGCGACGCCCATGTCCTCGGCCTTGATGCCGGCGGAGTTCTTGGCGATGTAGCCCTTGTTCACCCAGTCGGCGAACGTCTGCGCGCCATACGTGAGCTGCGGGCCGTGGAAGTCCACCTTGTTCTTGTAGAGCTGGTAGTCGTCCACGAAGGCCCGGTCGCCCTTGGAGAGCGCGAGCTCGTAGAAGATCTGCTGGGCGGGGTACTCGGCGCCGCCCACGGACAGCGGGGTGACCTTGTTCTTGACGAACGTGTCCATCGCGGCCGTGAACTCGGCGTACGTGGTCGGGACGGCGATGTTGTACTTCTTGAACAGGTCCTTGTTGTAGTAGACCATCACGTACTCGCCGTAGTTGGGCACGCCGTAGAACTTGCCGCTGCCCATGATGCCGTCTTCGTCGTACTTGGCGGTGGTCTGCAGGCTGGCGGAGAGCTTCTTGTCCCAGCCGCGCGACGTGGCCTCCTCGGTGAGGTCCGTGAGCAGCCCCTGCTTGGACAGCAGGCCGGCGGTCGCGTTGCCCTTGTTGTACTCGAGGATGTCGGGGGCGCTGTCCGAGTTGAGGATCATGCCGGCGTTCTGCTGGATCTGCTCGAAGCTCTTCTCCTCGAACTTCACCTCGACGCCGGGGTGGCTCGCCTTGAACAGGTCGATGGCCTTGTTCCAGGCGACGCCCATGGCGCTGTTGGGACCCTCGTAATGCCAGAGGGTCAGGGTTTTCGCGTCGGCGCCCTCATCGCCTGATCCGTCGCTTCCGCAGGCGGTCAGGGCGAGGCTGGCGGTAAGGAGCAGCGCACCGGCGGCGCTGAGAAATCGTGGTCTGAACATGCCGTGTCTCCCAGGGGGTGGCGTCCGGGGTCGTCGGAGCGCTTCGCGAAGTGATCGTCGAAGCGCTTCGACGATTAGGGCTGGGGCAGACGCTAGGTTTCACGTCCCGTCGATGTCAACAGTGTGACGAAGACATTTCTCAGCCCGAAATGAAAGGTTTCTTTACGACAGCGGGCCGCAGCTGTCCCGTTCGATGATCGTCGGAGGCAGCAGCCGCGTCCCCGGGGCCTTGCGACCCTCGAGCAGAGCCATCGCGGTCTCGACGGCGAGGGTGCCGACATCGTGCGCGGGGATGTCGGCGGAGGTGAGCTTCACGGGCAGCGACGTCGCGACGTCCCGCGGGCAGACCGCCACGATCGACAGGTCCCCCGGCACCGACCGGCCCCGGGCCCGCAGCTCGTCCAGCAGCGGGACCAGGGCATCCTCGTTGTGCACCACCAGCGCGGTGGTGCCCGGCAGTTCGGAGTCGATCCAGGCCAGGCAGTCGCGTACGCCGTCCGCGCCCGGCTCGCACGAATGCGCGACCGTCTCCAGGCCCAGCTCGGCCGACGCGTCCGTGAACCCGTCGAGGAAGCGCTGGGCGTACGTCGTGCCGCGCTCGTAGACCGACGGCGACGGCCCGACCAGCGCGACCCGGTGGTGCCCGTGCCCGGCGAGGTGCGCCAGGCATTCCCGGGCGGTGGCGGCGAAGTCGAGGTCGACGCAGGCGATCCCGGCGGGGTCGTCGGGCAGCCCGATCAGCACCGAGGGCTGTTTGAGCCGGCCGAGCGCCGGGATCCGCACGTCGTCGCCCTCGACGTCCATGACGATCAGCGCGTCGACCATCGTGGCCCCGGCGACGCGTTCGAGCCCGGCCGTGCCCTCGTCCTTGGTCAGCAGCAGCACGTCGTGGTGGTAGCGGCGGGCCGCGGTCACGACGGCGGTCACGAACTGCATGATGACCGGGACGTTGACGTCGGCCCGCAGCGGCACCACCAGGGCCAGGACGCTGGTCCGGCTGCTGGCCAGGGCCCGCGCCCCGGCGTGCGGGTGATAGCCGAGCTCGGCGATCGCGGCCCGCACCCGGGCGCTGGTCTCGGCGGAGATGGGCCGGCGGCCGCTGAGCACGTAGGAAACCGTGCTCATCGACACGCCGGCGGCGCGGGCGACGTCGCTGATCGTCGGCATCGTCCCTCCCCCGTAGCTCCAACCGTTCGACCGCATCCTAACGACCGGTCACCGGAGTCACGGTTACTCCGCCACGCTGCGTGCCCGCGGTCACCAGTTCCGGTGGGGCGATCGTCCCCGGCTGGTCGGCGACGACCGCGAGCGCGAGGGTGTTCGCGCCGTGTTCCAGCAGCACCCCGGCGGGGAGGACAAAATCGGTCTGCGGGCCGATACTGCCTCCGTAGTGCCCGAGGTTCCAGCCGTTGAGGAACAGCTGGATGCGCTGCCCGGCCGGTGGCGTGCCCGGGAACCGCAGCACGACCGAGGTGTCCTGCTTGCGGGGCAGGTCCAGCGTGAAGCCGGTCCGGAACCAGGTGACGCCCGGCTTGACCGCCGGGTTCGCCGCCGGCCAGTCGAGCCGGCCGGGCAGGGTCCAGCCGTGGCGCTCGCCGTAGAGGCCGCCGGTGTTGAGCGGGCCGCGGGCCGGGTCGACGAGGTCCTCGCCGCCCTGTGCGCCCTGGATCCGCCAGGTGACCGGCGTGTCGCCGACCGACGCCCGGATCAGGCCGCGGGGCTGGCGGAACCGGTTGTCGTCGACGGTCCAGTCGTCGTTGTTGCCCATGTTCTCCACGAGCACCGACACGACCGCCCTCGCGCCGGGTTTCAGCGCCCCGGCCGGGACGGCGAAGTGCCCGGGCCCGGGATCGGGGTTCTGCGGGGCCTCGGCGTCCGCCTCGACACCGCCGGCCGCCGAGCCGAGGAACCGGCCGTTGAGCCAGACGAGGTACGTGCCCCGGCGCCCCGTGATCGCGTTGGTGTCGATCGTGGTCTCGGTGCCGGTCGCGGTGAACCTGCCCCGGTACCAGACGGCGCCGCTGTGGAAGCCGTAGTCGTCGGACGCGAGCCCGGCGTCGGCGACCTTCCACGCCGAGTCGTCGAAGCCCGGCTGGGCCTCGTATCCCTCGGTGCGGCTCGTCCAGCCACGAAGCGCCGGCAGAGTGACCCTTTCCGGTCCGGGCAGGACGCCGACGACGGAGCCGGAGGACGTGGCGCGGCCCGACAGCGGGCGCCCGTTGACCACCACGCGGCCGAATTGTCCAAAAAGTTCCACCGGGGTAGCCTCAGTCGTGTCAGCCCGCAGGGAAAGCAGACCACGGGAGACCGAAGCCGATCGCAGCAACGAGGTGCCCCGGACCAGGACCGGACCGGCCGAGGTGTCGGCCCGCCAGAACGTCGCCGCGGTCGCGTCGGTGCCGATGAGCAGCAACGCCGGCCGCCGCCCGCCACCGGTGATCAGCACCCGGGCCAGCCCGCGGTGGGTGTATCCGAGCGTCAGGTTCCCGTTGTCGAACGTGGACGACACCGAGCCGTCCAGCACGGTGACGCGGGGCTTCGACGAGTAGCGCAGGGTGGTCGCCCCGGCCGTACCCTCCGTGCCGTAGAGAACGGCGACGTCACGGCCCGCGATCGCCTCGTGGGTCATGATCTCCGACGTGGACCACGCGAGCCGCTGCCCGCCGAGGTCGTACCCGGCGACCAGGACCTTGGCGTCGCGGCCGATGAGGCGTACGGGCACCGCGAACCGCCCGTCCGGCGTGGCCCAGTCGAGCGTGCCCGAGTCGTCGGTCAGCGCCGCCCGGTCGGTGTGCCGCAGCAGCACGAACTGCGTACCCGTGTCGGGATTGGTCCTTGTCTTCGCGAGCAGCGCCGGGTTGCTGGACGCCGGCCCGGCAACCGCATCGGTCTTCGTCAGCGGCGTGAGCGCCCGCAGGAAGTAGTTCTGCCGCTTGAACTCGTCGTACTTCGCGGTCAGCTGGCGCGCCTCGGTGATCGCCGCGCCGTAGTCGTAGGAGGTGTAGACGTCGTTGGGCTGCGCGAGCCAGCCCCAGTTGGTGCCGCCGAAGCCCATGTAGTAGTTGAAGGCCGTGGCACCGCTCTCGATCAGGTTGTTCTTGTGGAAGTACTTCATGTACGCGGGCCCGGTCAGCTCCCGGCACTTGTCGTAACCGGCGTCGTTCAGGTCGATCGCCCCGGACTGGTACTCCGCGGCGAAGCCGGGCGCGTCGGCGCGGATCCGCTCCGTGACACCTTCACCCCACGGCCCCCACACGGTGTCCGCGTTGGCACAGTCGAACGACTGCGGGTAGTCGTCGACGCCCGGGATCTGCACGGCGCCCTGCCCGGATCCCCACGTCGACGCCCAGTCCCCCGCGTCGCAGCAGACGTTCGTGGTGATCGGCACGGTGATGCCGTCCTCGCGCGCCTTGGTCTGCAGGTCCTCCATGTACTGCGCGTCGGTGTTCGCCTGGTACTCGTTCTCCACGTTGTAGAGCAGGACCGAGCCGGTGCCCCGGGTCACCTGGTGCCGGGCGATGATCGGGTTGATGTGGTTCAACCAGTCCCGGTAGGCACGGGTGTAGCCGGGCGCACTCGTGCGCGCCCGCCCCGGCACCCGCTTCAGCCAGGCGGGAAACCCACCCCCGGTGGTCTCGGCATTGATGTACGGCCCCGGCCTGGCGATCACATAAAGGCCAACTTCTTCGGCGGTACGCAGTAAGCGCTCGACATCGCGCACGCCGGTGAAGTCGTACACGCCGTCCTTGGGCGAGTGGTAGGCCCAGTTGAAGTAGATCGACACGGCGTTGAACCCCGCCGCCCGGTACTTCTCGAGCACGTCACGCCACAGGTCGGGGCTGGGCAGCCGGAAGTAGTGGAACTCCGCCGCCTGCAGCAGCACCCGCTTCCCGTCGAGCGTGATCGAGTAGTTGTCATAGCTGACCCGATGCTTGTCGCGGGCCTGGGCGGGGCTCGACAAGCCGGTCACGCCCAGGATCGCCACGAGCAGCACCGCGAAGAGTCTGCGCATGTCAGCGCCCCCGGAACTCGGCAAGGCGGACCCCCGCGCTGAGTACGAGGTAGACGTCGCCACGCGCGGCAGCGATCTTTGCGGACGTGCTGACGTACGTGTAGCGGTTGCCCGTGCTCGGCACCTGGACCGTCCCGAGCAGCTTGCCGGTCGCCGAGCCCTGCCGGATCTGGATCGTGCCGGTGCCCGCGGACTCCTTGGCGACCTTCGCGGTGAAGGTGGACCCGATCGTCGCGCGCTTGTAGGAGACCCAGTCGCCGTCGGTGTTCGCGCCGACGGCAGTGCCGCGGGCCTTGGACTCGTCGACGAGCGCCGCGCCGCTGTAGTCGTCGAACGCCTCCGCCCTGGTGGTGCGGGTCAGATCGCGGACGGGGATGGTCTCGCCGTTCACGTGCAGGGTGCCGCGGGCGCGGATGTCCGCCGAGGACGACCCGACGAGGATGTCGTGGGTGGCGTCCTCGACGACCCAGCGCTCGCGGGTGACGTCCCAGTGGGCGAGGTCGGCACGATCGAAGTGCAGGGTGACCGTACGTTTCTGTCCGGGCTGAAGGCTGACCCGGTCGAAGGCGCGCAGCTGCTGGAGGGGTTGCTTGTCCCGGGAGGTGCGCTGGTGGGTGTAGAGCTGCACGACCTCGTCGCCGGCCCGCTTGCCCGTGTTGGTCACCTCGACGGTGGCCGTGGTGCCGTTCACGCGCAGGTTCGAGTAGCGGAAATCGGTGTAGGAGAGGCCGAAGCCGAACGGGTAGAGCGGCTTGTCCTTGCTGTAGAGGTAAGTCTGCCCGGTCTTGATGATGTCGTACTGGTTGAGGTCGGCCGGGAGCGTCGAGTCGTCACGCGGCCACGTCTGGGTGAGCCGCCCGGCCGGGTTGACCGAGCCGAACAGCACGTCGGCGATCGCGTGCCCGGTCTCGGCACCGGCGTGGGTCGTCCAGACGATCGCCGGGACGTGTTCCTGCTCCCACGTGATCGAGTCCGGGTAGCTCGTCTGCAGCACGACGACGGTGTTCGGGTTCGCCTTCAGCACCGCGCGCACGAGCGCCTCCTGGCCCTCGCCGAGCGCCGTCGTGCTCCGGTCGTGCGCCTCGCGGCCGTTGATGAACGGCATGCTGCCGACCACGACCACCGCGGTGTCCGCCTTCTTCGCCGCCGCGACCGCCTGGTCGATGCCGCTGGACAGGATCTCCTTGGTGAAGTGCGCGGCGCCCGCGGCGTCCGGTGAGCCCAGCGTGAGCGCGCCGTCGGCGCCTACCGTCACGTAGGTGTTCGCGCCGAACCAGCTCTCCTGCGTCTCGTACCCCGCGTAGTGGATGACGAACGTGCCGTCGCTCTGCGCCTCGAGCTTGAACTGCTGCTGGACGTACCAGCCGTTGGGCTGCTCGTCGCGGGTGATGAACGGTCCCCAGTTGTAGCCGAGGTAGCGGCCGGTGCCGACGTTGCGCAGGGTGTTCACGCCCTGTCCCCAGTCGACGGCGTCGAACTGGGCGGCGGCGTCCGCGGTGGTGCCGGTGACCGAGACGGGTGTGGTGTCGGTGCTGCCCGTGGACGTCACGTAGCGGCCGGTCGCGACGTCCTTGAGCGCGATCCGGTCGGATGCCTCGCTGGTCGTGACGCTCTTCGCGCGCTCGCGGATCCCGTCGGCGGCGGTGACCTGGTAGGGCAGATGGGCGCCGTACCAGTCGCTGTAGAGCACGTCGCCGAGCGGGCCGACCACCGCGACGTCCTTGCCGGTCGCGAGCGGGAGTGCCTTGCGGTCGTTCTTGAGCAGGACCATGGCGTCGGCGGCAGTCTCGCGTGCCAGGGCCTGGTGGGCGGGGGCGTTGATGACGTCGGCGCCGATCCTCGCGTACGGTCCGCCGTCGGGGTCGAACTCCCCCAGCCGGAAGCGGATGCTCAGAGCGTGACCCGCCGCGGCGTCGATGTCCCTGGTGGTCAGCAGCCCCTGCGCGAGCGCCGCCTTGATCGACGTCACGGTCGGGGTGCCGTTGCCGTCGTCGATCGTGAAGCTGTCCAGACCCGCCTTGATCACGGCCGCGTTCGCCTCGGGCTGGGTCGCGTAGTACTTCTGCGAACCGGTCAGGTTGTACGGCGCGTACGCGTCGCTGACGTTGAACAGCGGCTGATCGCTCCACGACCGGACCAGGGTGCCCAGATCGGGGTCCACGGTGGCGGGACGGCCGTTGATCAGGTTGTAGGACGCCATCACACCGGTCGCGGCACCGGCCTCGAGGGCGGGCTTGAACGCCGCGCGGTCGTACTCGTTGAGCACCCGTTGCGGGACGTTCGACGACGTGACGTCGCGGCCCTTCTCGTTGTTGTAGGCGAGGTAGTGCTTCAGCGTCGGGGCGGTCTTCAGGTAGCGGGGGTCGTCACCCTCCAGGCCGTTGCCGTACGCCGTGGAGATCGCGCCCGTGAGCAGCGGGTCCTCGGAGTAGCCCTCCTCGTTGCGGCCCCAGCGCGGGTCGCGGAGCAGGTTGACGACCGGCGCCCAGAGGTTGAGCCCCCACACCCGGTCGTTCTGCGCGTGATAGCCGCGCGCCTCGTCGGCGACCACGTCCCCGACGCGTTCGAGCAGCGCGGGGTCCCAGGTGCTGGCGAGGCCGACCGGCTGCGGGAACGACGTGCCGTTCGCCGTGACCACCGCGCCGTTGTTGTCGATGTCGTTCGACCACGCGACGCCGTGCAGCGCCTCGGTGCCGGCCTTGAACAGCTTGATGCCGAGCCGGGGGATGGCCGGCTGGTACTGGTGCAGCAGCGAGATCTTCTCGTCGAGGGTCAGCCGGCCGACCAGGTCGGCGGTGCGTCTTTCCATGCTGAGCCGCGGATTCTGGAACGGATAGGCCGGGGCGGCCAATGCCTGCCCCGGGACGAACGGCAATGCCAGCAGGGCGGTGGCGAGAACGGCCAGGGTTTTTCGCATGATCTTTTCCTTCGCCAGGACATGCGGAATCACCCTTTCCCCGTGAATTATCGGGAAAGGGTGTGAACAGTAAGACCAGGTGAGATGCCGTCGAAGCGCTTCGACAAGCGGACGGGTAACAGGGCTCGGTAATGACGGTGGATGGTTGCCAACCATAGATGCCCTGCAATACCCCTGGCAATGGTTACCGGTACATCACCGAAATCTCCCGGTAATCATTACCAGTCGAAAGGGACACCCTCGGTCCGCCCGCCGCTGCCCCCGGAAATGATCTTCGCTCCGGTGTAATGCCAGGACAGCGTCACGACGTAGCGGCCACCGTGCGGCACGTCGAGTGTCGCCGGGCCGCAGTCCCTGCGCGGGTCGAGGCCGGTGAACGTCAGGTCCTCGCACGTGTGCGGGCCGGCCACCACCGCGCCGCCGACCACTGCCTCCCGGACGCTCAGTTCCACATCGGCGCGTACGCCGGGCGGGGCGGCAAGGTGCCCGGCAACCCGCACGACCACGCCGAGCGCGTGACACGGCTGGGCGATGAGCGGATGGCCCGGCTCCCCGCTCGTGAACCTGTCCCCGCACTGCCAGGCGGCGCTGGTCTGCGTACCCTTGCCGGCCGCGGCGGCGTCCCTCCTGCTCGGAGCACGGGAGCCGATGACACCCGCGGTGAGCAGGCCGCAGGTCAGCACGAGCACCAGGAAGCCGCGGCGGCCCCACGCCCAGTCGTGCGGGCGGTTCTGCGGGCGGCGCTTGGCCTGGTCCTTCGGATCCACGGGCCGGGCCGATTCGCGCTTGCCCGGGGCGGGCATCGCGGGCACACCCTCCATCTCGCGGGTCAGGCGCACGAGACTGTCGCGCAGCGCGGTCGCCTCGGGTCGGCGCGACGGATCCTTGTCCAGGCAGCGGGCGATCACCGCCCAGACGGCGTCGGCCATCCCCACCGGGCGCCGCGGCCGCTCGTCGAGGTGGCCGCGCAGCACGGCGAACGGCTCCCCCGCGTACGGGGTGCGACCCGAGACCAGTTCGAACAGGACGATGCCGAGGGCGTACACGTCGGCGGCCGGGGCGGCCTCACCGCCGCTGATCGCCTCCGGGGCCATGTAGTGCGGGGTGCCGACCACCGCGTGCGAGCTGGTCACGCCGGGGCTGTCCAGCACCCGGGCGATCCCGAAATCGGTCAGCCGCACATCCTCGCGGTCCCCTTCGGTCTGCAGCAGGATGTTGTCCGGCTTGACGTCGCGGTGCACCACCCCCAGCCCGTGCGCCACGGCGAGCGCCGCCGCGACCTGGGCCAGCAGCCGCGCCGCCTCGGCCGGCTCCAGGGTGCCCTCGCGCCGCAGCCGCTCCCGCAGGCTCCCCCCGGCGACGAAGTCCATGGCCAGGCCCAACGACTCCCCCACACTGAACAGGTCCCGCACCCCCACCACGTGCTCATGACGCACCATCTTCAGGATGGAGCGTTCCTGCACGAACCGGCTGACCAGCTTCGGCTGCCGCAGCAACCCCTCGTGCAGCAGCTTCACCGCGACCTGATCACCGGTCGCGCTCTCCAGCCCCCGCCACACGGTGCCGGTGGCGCCCCGCCCGACCGGGCAGATCAGCACGTACGAGCTGCCGACACGCCGGCCACTGAGATCCGCCGCGGCGGTCCCGTCGTCGTCGTCCGGCTCTGGGGTGGGCGGCACGTGGGTGTCGGATCCTCTCGCTCACCGGAACTTCGCTTGCAGGGTGTCACGATGGTCGCCCCGGCACGGCGGACGAGCAATGGGCGTACGCCTGAATATCCGCGAAGCGCAAGCCTGTCCACCCACCCGTCACCCCGCCCCGGACCCTTCGTTGGGCAGGGTTGGCGGCCCCGCCCTACTCCACCACCTCGACGATCAGCCCGCTCGTCCCCGCCAGCGCCCGGCTCCCCGCCACCAGCACACTGGGCAACGCGAGCACCGCCGCCGCGGGCAGATCCACGTCGAGCCCACCGTCGACGGTCCGCTGCACATCGAACGCCTCGGCACCACGCAGCAGCACCCGGACACCGTCACCATCGATGATCAGATCGCGCCCGTGATGCAGCCGGTCACGCACCGCCTGAGCCACCGCGCCGGCCGTGACGGCCTCGAAGGTCAACCGGACCATGTCCCCCTCATCGGACCACCCGAACCCGGCCACCAGCAACAGCCCGGTCGACGAGCCGTCCCTCGCCCGCCCGGCACCGATCGCGTCCCGCACCGCCGGGTCGTCCGTGATCGGCGCCCGATCAAGATCGGTGACCAGCAGCGGCTGCCGCTCGGCGAGCAGATCCAGCACCCCGGTGGTGTCCCACTGCCGGGCCGCGGCGTACTCCTCGCCGGTCAGGCCCACCACCTGCAGGAACTGCACCCGCCCCCGCGGGGTGTCGATCGTCCGCAGCTCCGGGTCCTCGGCGAACGCCAGCGCCGTCAGGGCCGTCGGGTACTCCTGCCGGATCGGCCCGTTGGCGTCGATGTGATGGCCCGGCTCGAACCAGTTGCCGCTGGACTCCACGTATCTTGCGAGGTTCTGCAGCAGGTTCGCAGCCCAGACGGGCGGCTCGGTGTCGTCGGCCGCGCGGCTCACCCGGAAGGTGAACTCGAACCCCCACCCGGAGATGTCGCAGTCCCCAGCGTCTGTCGAGTACAACTCACTCATCCCGTAGCCGACGATGTGCCAGTGGGGAACCGGCTCGTCCCGCGGGTAAAAGCTCACGCCGTCGAGGGGGTCCGGACCGCCCAGCGCAAACCGGTGCAACGTCCCGAAATGCTTCGGCGCGACCCCGGGATAGAACTCGTCGAGCCGGGCATCGATGGCGTCCCACCCGGGCGCATCAGAAGTCATCGCAAGATCAAAACATGCGCGGTGCCTCCTGTCCGCGCGGACGGACGTCCGCGGCGGGGATCGCGCCGGATCCGCTCGGCGGCCACCGCGATCCCGGCCACGAGCATGGCGCCCGCCCACGCGACGAGCAGGCTTCACCGATCGCGAGGCTGCTGGTCGGCCCACACCGCCTTCAGGCCGTCATCAGTGGCATAGAACAGATGCTGCTGCAGCTCGGAGACGGACGTCAGGGCATGCCGAAGCTGGTACGGACGAGCTGATCCCGCCGCCAGGAACGGTTGGGTGGCGAGCATGCCCTTGAGATCCGCGACCCGCCAATCCGCGCCCAGCAGCTTCCTCGCGCGCAGCAGCAGCGCGACTGCACCAACCGGCATCCGGTCTATGTAGACGTCAGCGATCAGCGGCATGTCCGGCTCCGGATCGGGCGGCAGGGTGAAACCGGCACGCAGCCACACCTCGAACGCAGGAGCAACGACTTCGGGGTCAACCGAGCCCAGCGCACCCAGATCGGCCGAGAACACCGGCCCGCCGTCGCTGTCGCCACCTCCACCGCCGTCGCACCTCAGGAAGAATCCCCGATCGCCTTCCTGGGCGATCATGAGGTAGCCGGGGAGCCACTCGCCGACCTCGTAGGTCGTGTTGCGCTCGAGCACGGATTCCCAGCAGAAAACGGACAGTCCCGTGGTGTCGGCGGCGACATCGCCGGAGACTCCCGCCAGCCACCGCTGATAGGCGACGTCCGTCCGGGAAACCAGCTGCTCGACCATCTCCCCCACCGGTCCCCTCCTGTCGTCACCACCGACTGTGGCACGCCGTCGTACGACACCGTGCAGCAGCTGGCCGGATAGCGGGTCAGGGGGCCAGTCCGGGGAAGCTGCCGAACGGGCCGATGCGTCCCACCACCGGGGTCAGCGTCAGCTCCCCCGCGGGGATCGTCGCGAGATCCGGCAGGTGGGGCGTGCCCGACACCATGCCGAGGGTGATGTGCGGGCGGAAGTCCGGGCCGACGTTGCCGAGCGGCGGGCCGGCAGGCAGGGCCAGGGCGCTGCTGTGCAGGGCGTCGAGGTCGGGCCGGCGGACGATCTCCAGACCAAAATAGCTGCCACCGGTGGGCACGTAGTAGTCGCCCGCCGGGACCGCGGCGAACAGCAGGCCGATGATCTTCACCGTCAGCGGGCCGGGGTGGGCGTGGAGCCAGGCGTCGAGCGGCGCGCGGTCCTCGGTGTCGATGTGCAGGACCGAGACGTGCGGCGGGGCCTTCGGGCCGGCCAGGTTGAGCGGGCCCGCGGCGGCGCCGATCGTCGTGGCGAGGGCGGTGAGGGTCGCGCTGGTCGCTGGGTCGGGGAGCAGGACGATTCCGTACGGCATGGTGGCTCCTCAGCGGGCGAGTTGCTGGGCTGTTTCGGACAGATGGTCCAGCACGGCGGCTACGGGCGGGGATGGTGTTCTCGTCGTGGCGGCGTACACCCGGCGTACTGATGCATCATCGCGGTGGATCCGCAGCAGTGAGATGTCGCCGGGGCGGGCGCGCAGCGCCAGGGCCGGGACCAGAGCGACCCCCAGGCCGGCGGCGACGCACCCGAGCTTGCCCGTCCATTCCGCGGCGACGATGCCGGTCCGGGGCCGGAACCCCGCCGGTAGGGTCGCGCGCAGCAGTTCGTCCTCCGCCGTGGCCGAGCCGGCGATGAAGGCCTCGTCGCTCAGCTCCGCGAGCCGCACGGACTTGCGCCCGGCCAGGCGATGCCCGGCCGGAACCGCCACCAGGAGTTCCTCGTCGAGCAGGTGCCGCAGGGTCAGGCGGGCGGCGGCCGGCGGCGGCCCGCTGATCACCACGACATCGGCCTCGCCCGACTGCAACCGCTCCAGCAGCGCAGGTGTCCGGCCTTCGATCAACTGCACCTCAATCTTCGGGTACGCCCGGAGCAGAGCCGCCAGAGCCCGGGGCACGAGCGCCGCCACCGCCGTGGGAAACGCCCCGACCCGCACCCGCCCACCGCCCAGCCCCCGCAACGCGGCGAGATCGGCCCGCGCGGTCGCCAGCCGGTCCAGCACGGCACTCGCATGCGGCAGCAGACTGTTTCCCGCATCGGTCAGCACCACCCCGCGCGCCACCCGCTCGAACAACCGCTCCCCGACCTCCCCCTCCAGCACCGCGATCTGCCGCGACACCGCCGACTGCGTGAACCCGAGCGCCCGCGCAGCCGCGGTGATCGACCCCGTCCGAGCCACGGTCCGGAACACATCCAACGAATCGGTCTGCACGGTACGCATGCTAGTCACGCATGTCGTCCATGCAGAACATTCGCTGGTGGCATGGCAGCCGCGCTCGATACCGTCGCCGCATGATCTCGGTAGCCGTACTCGGCGCGGGCCGGATGGGCACCGCCATCACCCGCCGTCTCACCACCCGCGGCCACAACGTGACGGTGTGGAACAGATCGGGGGTCCACACCGCCACGTCCCCGGCCGACGCGGTCCGCGACGCCCAGGTGGTCATCGTGATGGTGACGGACGCGGCCGCCGTCGACGAGGTCCTGACCCGCGCCGCCCCGGCCCTGCAACCGGGCAGCGTGGTGCTGCAGATGTCCACCATCTCCCCGGACGAGGTGCGCGCACTGGCCGCCCGGTGCCCGGTTCCGCTGCTGGACGCCCCGGTCAAGGGCAGCGTCCCCGCCGCCGAGTCAGGCTCGCTCACCATCCTGCTCGGCGCAGGGGGCTCTGGCTCGAGCGGCTTGGGCTCGAGCGGCTTGGGCTCGAGCGGCTTGGGCGAGGGCGTAGACGGGCCCTCCGCAGGCGGTGAGGGGCGGGTCGGTAGTGGTGGGGCCGAGGAGTGGGGGGCGGTTACGGCAGTGCTGGCTGAGCTCGGGGAGGTTCGGCGATGTGGCGGGGTGGGGGCAGGGTCGGCTGTGAAGCTTGTGCTCAACGCCGCGCTGGTGACCGGGATCGCGGCCCTCGCCGACGTCATGGCGCTCGCGGCAGCCGTGGGGGTCGACCGGGAAACGGCCTGGGACGTCGTGGGCTCCAGCGCCCTCGCCGCAGCGGTCCCCCGAGCCCTGGCAACCGGGGCCGACTTCCCCCTGGCCCTCGCCGCCAAGGACACCGGCCTCGCCCTCACCGAACTCCCCTCCGCCCCGCTCCTGGCCGCCACCGCGCACGTCCTGCGCGCAACCCGGAACCCCACAGCCGACATCGCAACCCTCATCACCCCGGACAGAGCCACCAGCCACGCCACCACCGCAACCACGATCGCCGCGAACAGCGCAGCGATTACCGCCGGCGACATCGAGGAGACCGAATGAAGACCATGTTGGACAATCCGCACGGCGTGGCTGCGCCGTTCGGGGACCGCTTCGCGCACGTGGCCCGGGTCGACCTGACCGGCGGCGGGGCGCTGCTGATGCTCTCCGGCCAGGTGGCCGTCGACGACGCCGGCGCGGTGGTCGCCCCCGGGGACGCGGGCCGCCAAGCGGAGCAGATCTTCGATCTCATCGGCCGGCTGCTCGCTGCGCACGGTGCTGACCTGCACGGCGTACTGCACATCCGGACGTTCATGACGAGCCTCGACGACCTGGCCGCGTACGCCAAGGTCCGGAATGAGGTTTTCACCTCGACGCCCCCGCCTGCCAGCACCACCGTCGAGGTCGGGCGGCTCTTCCTGCCCGGGGCGGTGCTCGAAGTGGAGGTGACCGCGGCGGTGGCGGCGCCCTAAGCTGGCGGGTGGAAACGGGTTCGGCACGCGACCGGTGGCGGGGAGGCGCGTCACTTCGCGCTGCGTGGAGACGCCATGTCCTACCGTGCCCTGCTGCACGAGACCCGCCCGTCGCTGCTGCTGTTCGGCTTCCTTGCCCGGCTGCCGTACGCGATGTCCTCCCTGACGACCCTGATGCTGTTGCAGTCCGCGACCGGCAGTTACGGCTTCGCGGGCGCCGCCGCCGGGGCGCAGAGCCTGGCGACCGGCGCTGGTGGCCTGGTCGTCGGCCGCCTCACCGAGCGGGCAGGCTTGCGCCGCATCGGTGCCCTGACCGCAGTGGCCAACGCGGCAGCCCTGACCGCGCTGGTTGCCGCCACGCACATCGGCCGGCCCGCGATGGCCGGCGCGGCGATCGCCACCGGGCTGGCCCAGGCCCAGGTCGGCGCGCTGATCCGGGCACACTGGTCGCAGCTGGCCCGCTCCCGGCCCGGCCTGCTGACAACCGCGCTGTCCTACGAGGCCGCCGTCGACGAGACGAGCTTCATCGCCGGCCCGGCAATCGTCGGGCTCCTCGCCGCGGTCACCACACCGCTGCCGGCCCTCGCCGGTGCGGCGGTGCTGCTGCTCGCGGGTCTTCCGCTCGCCCGCCGCTACGCCGATCCCGAGCCCGGCCCGGACCGCCGCACGACGCTTCCCCCGCTGCCCGTGACGCCGCTCGCGACGCTGGTGGTCGCCATGGCGTTGCTGGGGGCGATCTTCGGGGTGCTGCAGGTGGCCGTCACGGCGTACGCCGGAGATCCTGGCTCTGCCGGTCTGCTCTACGCCGGTCTCGGCGCCGGGAGCGCGCTGGCCGGCCTGGCCTGCGGCTGGTTGCCCGCCCGCTTCGGCGCAGTGGCCCGCTACCGCACGTTCGCAGCCGGCCTGCTGGCCGGCATGGCCTTGATCGCGTTCGGCGAAACCATGCTCCCGGTCGCCATCGTGCTCGCCGGTGCGACGATCGCGCCCTACATGATCAGCGTCTACACGCTCGCCGAACGCGCCTCCGCCGGCCGGGTCGCCGTCGCCCTGACCATCGTCGGCGCGGGCGGCCCAGTCGGCACCGCCACAGGCCAGGCCGCCGCAGGCCTGCTCATCGACTCCCACGGCCCCCACGCCGCATTCCTGCTCACCCCCGCCCTGGCCGCAGCGGCCCTGCTGGTCGCTCACTCACCCCGGTCGAGCTGATTCTCCGGTACGCCCGCAGCCCGCCCGTACTCCACAGCAGCCGCCCGCCCTTCTTCGTCCCCCACGGCATACCGGAACACCCGCCCGGCAAAGAACCACCACGTGGTCGGCCCCGACCCGCAGGCTCTCGGTGAGCGACCGCCGGCTCAGCATCCCGGCCTCAGTGGTCACGGGCGATGACCGACGAGGCCAGGCCGGTCAGGGCGGCGCGGGCCTCGTCGGTGAGCGGCGCCTCGGCCAGCGCGGCGGTCGCCTCGGCGGCCCGGCGGCGGATGAGGTCCTCGATGTCCTCGCGGGCGCCCGTGACGGTGATGATGTCGCGCAGCTCCGCGGCTCCGGTGTCGTCCAGCGAGGCTGTGCCGAAGAGTTCGCGGATGCGGGCGGCCTGCGTACGTGAGGCTCGGTCTCGGGCCATGGCCACCATGACGGTGGGTTTGCCTTCGCGGAGGTCGTCGATGACCGGTTTGCCGGTTCGGGCAGGGTCGCCAAAGACGCCGAGGACGTCGTCGCGCAACTGGAAGGCGTCGCCGAGGGGGTCGCCGAAGGCTTGCAGGGCGGCGTGCAGGGCCGGGCCGCCGTCCGCGAGGGCGGCGCCGATCTGCAGGGGGCGGGTGACCGTGTAGCGGGCGGCTTTCATGCGGATCACGGTGAGGGCGCCTGCCACCGAGCCTTCGCCGACGCCGGAGACCAGGTCGAGGTACTGGCCGGCGATGACCTCGGTGCGCATGACGGTGAAGAGTTCGTAGCCGCGGTGGATCCCCTCGATGGGCAGGCCGGACTCGTGGAACAGGTGATCCGCCCACGCGGCGCAGAGGTCACCGCAGAGCAGGGCGGCGCTGTTGCCGTACCGGACGGCTTCGCCTTTCCAGGAGTGGCGGGTGTGGACGTCGGCGAAGTGGCGGTGGACGGTCGGGTGGCCGCGGCGCAGGCTGCTGCCGTCCATGATGTCGTCGTGGATGAGGGCGAAGGCGTGGAAGAGTTCGAGGGCGGCCGCGGCGGTGACGATCGGCTCGCCGTCGGGGCGGCCCGCGCCGCGCCAGCCCCAGTAGCAGAACATCGGGCGCAGGCGTTTGCCGTCGGCGAGCACGAAGCGCCGCACGGCGTCCAGGACACCCCGCGGGGTGCCATCAGGCCAGTGCGGTCGCTGTTTGTCCAGGTACGCGATGAGCGCCGCCTCGCATCGGCGCGCCAGCCCCGCCGCGTCGGTCTCCAGCGCGATCTCAACGGTCATGCTGTGCCTTCCTTACGCATGCCCTCATGGCCCTCGCCCTCACGGCCGTTCGCCGCCGACGGGCCGCGTGGCTCGGTGCAATCGGTCATGCGAGGTCCGCCAGCCGTAGGAGCAGGTCCTTCACCTCGGTGGCGGCGAACGAGTCACGGGCGGCGGCCGCGTCGGTGCAGAGCAGGACGGGTGCGTCGAGGGGGTCGGTCGGGAGGCGGCCGTGCGAGCCCCGGACCGCTGCGGCGCCGGCGTCCAGGCCGACGACGTTCATCAGGTAGCGCAGGCCGATCTTCTTGCGGAGCAGGGCGAGACCCGCACGCCCCTTGGCAGCGCCGGGCCCGGCGGGGTCGAAGAAGAGCTCCGCGGGGTCGTAGCCGGGTTTGCGGTGGATCTCCACGAGGCGCGCGAAGTCGGGTGCGCGGGCGTCGTCGAGCCAGTAGTAGTAGGTGAACCACGCGTCCGGCTCGGCGATCAGGACGAGGTCCCCCGATCGCTCGTGGCCGAGCCCTGCCTGCTCCGATTTGTCCAGCACGGATTCCACGCCGGGCAGGTCGGCGCAGAGCTTGGCGACTTGCGAGATATCGGCTTTGTCGCGAACGTACACGTGGGCCACCTGGTGATCAGCCACTGCGAAGGCGCGCGAGACCCACGGGTCGAGATACTCCATCCCCGCTTGCGTGTACACCTCGAGGTGGCCGGAACGCCGCAGGGCACGGTTGATGTCCACCGGCCGGCTGACATCCGTGATCCCGTATTCCGACAGCACGACAACCGTCGCGTCACGAGCAGCGGCCGCGTCCAGCACCGGAGCGAGGACGGCGTCCAGCGCTGCCGCCGCCGCGGCGGCCTCGGGACCCGACGGGCCGTAGCGCTGCAGGTCGTAGTCGAGGTGGGGAACGTACACGAGGGTCAGATCGGGGTTGTGGTCCTGCATGATCTGCACGGCAGCCCGGCAGATCCACTCCGAGGACGGCATCCCCGCGTTCGCGCCCCAGTAACTGAACAGCGGGAACGGCCCGAGCCGGGTGACCAGTTCATCGTGCAGGGACGGCGGGTACGTGTAGCAGTCCGGATCCTTGCGCCCGTCCGCGTGGTAGATCGGCCGTGGGGTGACCGTCCAGTCGACGGCCGCGCCCATGGCGTACCACCAGCAGATGTTGGCCACCGTGTAGCCGGGCCGGACCGCCCGGGCCGCGTCCCACAGCTTCTCCCCGCCGACCAGCGCGTTGTGCTGGCGCCAGAGGAGGACCTCGCCCAGCTCGCGGAAGTACCAGCCGTTGCCGACGATCCCGTGCTCGGCGGGCAGCACCCCGGTCAGGAACGTCGACTGCACCGAGCATGTCACCGCGGGCAGCACCGTGCCCAGCGACGCCCGGAACCCGCCGAGACGCGACAACCGCGGCATGTGCCGCAGCAGCCGGGGCGTCAGACCGACGACGTCGAGCACGACCACCGGCTTCATGACGGCACCCCCTGCGTGACGGCGAGACCCAGCGCGGTGAGCTGCGCGCGGGCGAAGAACAGCTCGGACGCGATCCCGTTGGCAAGCTCAGCGGGTCCGTCCGGGCGCGAGGCGGGGGGCAGGACATTCCACGTGTACGTCTCCACATCGAAGTGGTCGCACAGCGCCGTGTCACCGCCGGCAATCTCGCGTAAAGCGTCGGCCAGCACCCCGACCGTGGTGCGCAACGGAGGAACGGGTGGCTGGTGCAACGGCACGTGGTAATGAATTCGCCACGGTTGTTCGTCCGCTCCGGGCGTACACAAGGCTTCGTCCAGATCGTCGGCCGACAGGCCGTGCGGCCCCCGGGTCTGATGCAGGAACCGGCGCTCGGCGTATTCGCTCAGCACCACCGCGTCGCGGTGCGGATCCTCGCTCACCAGCGCCGCGGAGATCTGGGTCTTCACGATCGGGATGCCGGCCTCGCGCAGCCGGCCCACCGCCTCGGCGGGTTCCTCCCACGCGCAGGCGAGATGGGCCAGGTCGAGACACACGCCCAGCACCTCGGTGTCGGCCTCACCCAGCAGCGCGACGGCCTCCGCGGTCGTCTCGACGATGCATCCCGGCTCCGGCTCGAACGCCACCCGCACCGGTCGCGGCAACTGGTGCAACTGCCGGGCCAGCTCGTCAAGGGCACGACGGCACGCCGACGCCCGCGCGGCGTCCCACGGGTCACGCCAGGCCAGCGGCAGGGTCGACACCGATCCCCGCACGGCATCCGCGGGCAACAGATCAGTCAAGATCTTCGCCAGATCCATGGTGTACGCCAACCGCTGCGGCGTCGTCCAATCCGGCTGGTACACCGCGTACTTCACCACGGGCGCCTGGAAGGACTGATAGGGGAACCCGTTCAGGGTCACCACCTCGAGCCCCCGCGCCGTCAGCGCACCGCGCAACCGCTGCCGCGCGGCCCCGTCCGAGGCGAGCCCCGCAGCGACCGGAGCCGCCAGCCACAATCCCAGACCCAGGACATCGGCCCCGAGGCGTTCCCTGATCGGTACGGCGTACGTGTCGAGCTGTTCGAGAATGCCCGCCAGATCCTCGGCGGCATGCACGTTCGTACAGTAGGAAAGGTGCACGACCTGACCATCCGGATGCCGCAACCGCATCAGCTACCACCCCGCTTGACCGAACTCCCCGCGAACGTGGCCTCCGGCTCCGGCAACTCGGACAGGTCAAGACGCCCCGACTGCGCGTAGAACTCGATCGGATTGCGCCACAACACCCTGTCGACGTCATCGGCGCTGAACCCGGCATCGAGCATCGCCTGCCCGGTCGCCACGGTCAGCAACGGATCCGAATGCCCCCAGTCCGCCGCGGAATTCACCAGCACGCGTTCGATGCCGTACTCCTGGAGAATCGACACCATCCTCGGCGGCGACATCTTCGTCTCCGGATAGATGGAGAACCCCGTCCAGCACCCGCTGTCCTTCACCGCCGCCACGGTCACCTCGTTGAGATGATCGACCGCAACCCTTCCGGGCTCGATCCCCGACGCGGCAACCACATCGAGCGTCCGTCGCGTCCCGGCAGCCTTGTCGCGGTGCGGCGTGTGGACCAGCGCCGGCAACCCGAACTCACGCGCCAGGTCCAGCTGGGCGGCGAAAGCCTCGTCCTCCGCGGGTGTCATCGAGTCGTACCCGATCTCCCCGACCGCGACGACCCCGTCCTTCTCCAGGTAATGCGGAAGCAGATCGAGCACCCCTTTGCAGCGCGGATCGTTGGCTTCCTTCGGGTTCAGCGCGAGCGTCGCATGATGCCGCACCCCGTACTGCGAAGCCCGGTACGGCTCCCACCCCAGCAACGAATCGAAATAGTCACCGAACGACCCGGGATTCGTCCGCGGCTGCCCGAGCCAGAAAGCGGGCTCCACCACCGAGCGCACCCCGGCCGCCGCCATCCGCCGATAATCATCAGTCGTACGAGAGGTCATGTGGATGTGCGGATCAAAAACGCGCATCAGCCCTCCTCGGCCTTGAATCCCTTTGCCAGCGACCGGCGATTGAGCAGGGCAAGTGCGTCAGCCGGCATTCGCCGCCCCGCCGCGGCCCGCTCCCTGGCCAGACCGCCGAGCATCTCCGCGAGCGGCTGATCGGCCCGTTCCCCGAGCCGGTCGACAACGCTCAGCGGCACCTCCATGAACACGCACTTCACCACTCCCTGCCGCCACACCGCGGCGTCGAGAAGAGCGGCACAAGGCCCGAGAGCAGCGGCGACAAGACGTTTGTCATTGGTCCGCAGGGCGTCCTCGATGAGCGGGACGCCCGCTTCCCCGAGGGTCAGATGCTCCAGCGCGTGCAGCACCGCCAGCCGCTCAGCGGGATCGCCGCGCCAATAGAGCTCGGCAACCCGCACTTCCCGCTGCTCGGCCGCTATTGCCAGCAGCAGGAGTACCCGCCCGGCCTGGCCCGCGGTCCACGCAGGATGATCCGGCAACTGCCGGCGACCGAGCATCCGCCCGGCCCTGGCGAAAAGCTGACCGATGGCATCCGGATCGGCGCGCACCCTGGCCTCGGCCTCAGCGAACCAGCCATTCTCCGGCACGCCCCCGAGCAGGGTCCGCAGCGTTTCGGGGGTCACAGCCCGCCCTCCTTCTCCGCGGCGCGCAAAAAGGCCAGCGACTCGCGGGCAATCGTCGGAGCGGCATGCGAATGCCGGGGCAGCTCCACCGCGACCAGCCCCCGATAACCACCGTCGCGCAACGCCCGCAGCACCGGCGGGAACTCGATCTCACCGGTCCCGAACTCCAGATGCTCGTGCACCCCGCGCCGCATGTCATCGATCTGCACGTTCACCAGATAGGGCGCGGCAGCAGCGACACAGTCGGCTACCGGCTGCGGCTCGTTCGCCCGGCAATGCCCGACATCCAGCGTCAACCCGAACCCGTCCGGCGCCCCCATCGCCTCCCGCAACCTGCGCCACCCCGCCAGATCCGCGACCAGCATCCCCGGCTCAGGCTCGAATCCCACAGGTACGCCGGCCGCCTCCGCAACCACCGTGATGTCCGCACACCCGTCGACGAGCCGCTCCCACGCCGTACGCTCATCAACCCCGGCCGGCACAATCCCGGACCAGAACGAGACCGCCTCGGCACCGAGATCCGCCCCGATCGCCACCGCCCGGCGCAGAAAGTCCAGCCGGTGCTCACGATCGTCGTGCAGCAGCGTCGGCGCATGCTTACGCCACGGATCCAGCAGGAACCGGGCCCCGGTCTCAATCACGACGCCGAGCTCCCGCTCCCGCAGGAAATCGGCCACCTGAGCGACCTCCCGGCCCAGCCCCGCACCGTACGGATCGAGATGATCGTGGTCGAGCGTCAGCGCCACCCCCGCGTACCCACAATCAGCAATCACCGCGAGCGCATCCCGCAGCCGATGATTGGCAAACCCGTTCGTCCCATACCCGAACCGCAGCCCGCCCCCGGCGGCACTCCCGCTCGCTTGCCGGACACCCGCTACGTCAGCCGCCGCCTGCCCTGTTCCACCCGCGGTCATGTCGGGGAGATCCTGCGGGCGAGCAGCCGGCCGGCGGGGGCTGCGGCGGCGACGGCAAGGGCGGTGAGGGTCCGGCCCGAGCGGGCGATCAGGGCACCTTGCAGGGCGGGCAACGCGGTGATGCCCGCCCCGACGGCTGCCCGGACCCCGGACGCGGACGGATCGGCGAACAGCCGCAGCTGAGCGCGACCGTAGGTGGTGGCGTACTCCCCCGCCAGCATCGCCGTCACCGCGCCACCCCCGGCCGTCGCGGCCACCGTGACCCCCGCCGTGGTGGCGAGCGTCGCCGCGGGCAGGGAGACAGGAACCCTCCCCGAAACCTCACGGCGTGACAGGCTCGTAACGGTGTACGTGTGGACTGCTATCGCCGTGGCGGCGGGCAATGCGCGTACGGCGCGACCCGGGCTTGCCCCGAGCAGCACATCGAGCGCGCGGCACGCGGCCATGCCCACCGGCCCGGCCGCGGTGTTCTTCAGCCGCAGGTCATAAGCCCAGACCGCGGCGGCAAGCGGCCCCGCGACCGACAGCGCGCGCCCACCCCCGGCCCGTCCCGCCACTGCCAGCCCAGCCGCGGTGAGTCCCACGGCAACCCCCAGCGCCACATTCGGCGAGATCCGCCCGGAGGGAATCGGCCGCTCGGGACGCTCCACGGCATCAAGCTCCCGATCGGCCCAGTCGTTCGCCGCCATCCCCGCCCAGTAAAGAAGAACGGAAGCAGAAGCAAGCCCGGCACTCCCCCGCCCGACCACCCCGGCCGCCGCCGCCCCCGCCACCACATCCCCCGGCACCGACAACGCCGCCGGCGCCCGAACCAACTCCGCCAGCGCCCGCAACCTCGCCGTCACGGCACTCATTCGCGCGGCCCGGAATCACTCAGCCCAGCCAGGCCCCCGCCTGTCTCCCGCTCACCGACCACGTCCTCACCGGCTCCGGCTCCGGCCGCTTCGTGCAACGCCGGCCTGCTCACGGCCGCTTCGTTCCTCGCCGGCTCACTCACCACCGCTTCGCGCGGGGCCGGCTTACTCACCGCGGCATCGCGCGGGGCCGACTTACTCACCGCGGCATCGTGCAGGCCCGGCTTACTCACCGCGGCATCGCGCGGGGCCGGCTTACTCACCGCGGCTTCGTGCAGGCCCGTTACGAACGTCGCGAGGGCGGCGTACTGGTCGGAGAGCGCGGACGGCCCGTCACCGAGCGGATCCTTGAAGAAGAAACCGAGTTCCGGCAACGCCCCGCGCCGGCCCGCATGATGGGCGGCGGCGGTGAGCCGGGCCAGGTCGAGAACGAGCGGGGCGGCCAGCGCGGAGTCGCATCCGTGCCAGGTGAACTCCATCCGCATCGCGGTGCCCAGGAACCCGGAGAAGGTCACCAGATCCCACGCCGTCTTGAAGTCCCCGATCTCCGCGACGTAGTCGATCCGGCTGGTCCCCTCGGGCTGGTAACCGAGCGCGTCCCCGAGCACCCGCTGCTTGCTGGCCACCTTCGCCGCGTTCGCAGCCGGATCGGCCAGGTTCGCCCCGTCGCCCCCGCCGAGCAGGTTGATCCCCGACCAGCTCGTCACCCGCAGATGCCGCAGCGCGAACATCGGCGCGAGCACCGACTTGACCAGCGTCTCCCCGGTCTTCCCGTCATTACCCGCATAGGGAATCCCTTCCCGCCGCGCCAACTCGTCCAGCGCCGGTATCCGCGCCCCGGTCGACGGCGTAAAGTCCACAAAGGAACAACCAGCCCGAAACGCAGCGTACGCAGCCAGCGCACTCGCCGGGATCACGCAATCCGACCCACTCAGAGCTGCTTCCAGCGCCTCGAGTGTGGCGTGCGCGGGGTGCGGTTCGCAGATCGGCTCCGTCGTGGCGACATCAACCACCACAACCCGGTCGAGTGAGTGCCGTTCACGAAAGCTCCGCAGATCAGCACCGATCAGCGCAGCAACCTCCGCCTGACTGGCACCACCCGGAAGCGGCCGCAACTCCCGCTCGATCCCGGCCAGCTCCCCACCCAGCGCCGCCACGAGCCGCCCAGGCACAACCCCGGCGGCAGCAAGCGCATCAGCCTTCTTGACCAGCGGCAACGTGACCACGTCATGCCCGCCGATGACAATGTCGGCCCACCCGGAGAACGCCGCCCCCCGCATCTGAGGAAGCTCGGTGACACACCCAGCCGGCTCCACCAACCGCGCCCGCAACGCCGCCGCCCCCACCGTCGCGGTAACGGCAACAGACCCCCGAGCCCCGATGAACCAGATTCCGGTACGCATGCAGCATCCTCCCGGGGTCCACAGTCACGTAACACTTTGTGTCGCCTGTGTTACGTGAAGCGACGCTAACCCAGCCCCCAGGAAAAAGAAAAGCCTCGATCTATAGAAACTTTCCCCCTCGCGAGAAGGAACTTTCTGCAACACCCACAAAAGTCCCCGCTGAACCGCCCCTGAGCCCAACCACCGCGCAGCTCCACCCGGCCACACTCACACTCGCCAGCGCGACGTCGAGACACCCCACCCACCCGAGCTCACCCACCCGACCGACCCCACGGGCCCAGGCTGAACTCACACGCCAGGCCGAATCCCCAGGCCGGCCCGAGCCACACGCCCAACCGACTCCGCGGGCCGCCCCGAGCCCACACGCCCAACCGACTCCGCGGCCCCGGGCTGAACTCACACAGCCGACCGAGCCCACGGGCCCCGGCTGAGTTCACGCGGCCGGCCGAGGCTCCTGACCCCTTGAGCTGTCGCCGCCCGCCCCGCCCCGCCCCGCCCGGCACGACCTACCGAACCGATCTCCCCACTGTTCCACCCCGGCCGCTCCCACCCACCGCCGCAGAACTCGCCAACGGCACGAACAGAAGCGCCGCGGCCAGCGCCAAACTCGCAGCAGCCGCACCCACAGCCGCCCGCCGAACCGAACCAGCCCTCACCCGCACCCCGCTGCGCTCCCTCGATCCGCCGCGGCCGTCGGACGCCGCTTTCGCCGGGAGCGCGGAAAGCTTCTGCTGGCCGGTCTTTGTCAGCTCACGCATCCCATCCCAGCCGGACCGCTCAGCGTCGCGCAACAGGTGCGTCCGGTGCGTCCCATCCGCGCCGGACCGCTCAGCGTCGCGCAACAGGTGCGTCCGGTGCGTCCCATCCGACTCCCCCAGAACGCGGGTGCCATCCGGCTCGTTGAGATGCCCCCGCTGCAGTGCCGCGCATGCAACGGCTACAACCGGCATGATCTTGGTCGTCGATCCGGCGCGACTCGCGCTCCCGGCGGCCTCGACGGAGACCGCCTGGGTGGTGGACCTGGCATGCATCGCGTACGTGCTGCGGGGCATCGCGACCGCAGCAGAGGCGTCCTGAGCTTTCCACCGGCGGAAGCGGGGCGGCGAACCCTTGCGCGAGCCCCGGGAAGTCTGGCGTGGGACCCGCGGCAGTAGCCCGCATGCTTCGCCCAGAGTCTGTGCGACCTCGTCAGCCGTGGGCCGGTCACCGGGAAGCTTGGCGAGACAGCGGCGCAGCACATCGGTGACCACCCGGGGAAGGCCATTGATCGCCGGGAGAGGTGCGGGCTCCGCGTTGAGGTGAGCCCTGACCATCTCGGTCACGGTTGTGGCCTGCCACGGCATACGTCCGGCCAGAGCGCGGTAGAGCAGCAGTCCCAGCCCGTACACATCTGTGGCAGGGCGCACCGGGCCGCCGTCGAGCCGTTCGGGGGCCAGGTAGGCCGGCGTGCCGAGCAGTTCACCCCCGGTCTCGTCCGCTGAGCCGACCGCCGCGGAGATTCCGAAGTCGACGAGTTTGATGCCGTCGCTGGTCACCATGATGTTGCCGGGCTTGACGTCACGATGCACGATGTTGCTGGCGTGGGCGGCGGCGAGCGCCGCAGCGACCTGGGCACAGATCCGCACTGCCGCGTGCCAGGGCAGGGGTCCGTCCGCGAGGACCTCGGTGAGCGTCCGGCCCTCCACCAGCTCCATCACGACATACGGGACCGGGAGCTCACCGGGCAGCCCCGGCACCTCGCCGTAGTCGTAGATCTCCACGATGTGCGGGTGCTGCAACCCGGCGGCCGCCCGGGCCTCGAGGCGGATCCGTTCGAGATGCGCCGGGTCGGGGGCCGCGACAGCGGAGAGCACTTTTACCGCTACGTCACGCGCCAGGATTTCGTCGTAGGCGCGCCAGACGACGGCAGTGCCGCCGACACCGAGCCGCTCGCGCAGCTGGAACCGATCTTTCACGGAGCCGCCTTGCCCGTGGAACCCGTGCGGGAAACCCGATAGTGATCGAAATCCGCGATTTAGCCGGAATTTCGTCCCGGAGCATTCCCCTGAGCAGGCAGGATCGGCGGCACGCACGAGGCTCCCGGCTCCGAGCGACCTTACATTTATCGATGCGCATGCCAACCGCCGCCTGCTGTTCAGAGAACGGTCGCCGGCGGCCCCTACCGTTGCCGCGTCATGGACACCCCCGCCGAGGTGAGCGTGGTCATTCCGACCCGCAACCGTCCGGACCTGCTGACCCGTGCCGTCCGCAGCGTCCTCGCCCAGACCGTCCCGGAGCTTGAGGTCGTCGTCGTCATCGACGGCCCTGATGAGGTCACCACCAAAGCGCTCGCCGAGATCGGCGACCCCCGCGTCCGCACGGTCCCCCTGGCGGAGAAGGGAGGCGCCCCGAACGCCCGCAACATGGGTGTCCAGGCTGCAAGCGCACCCTGGGTCGCGTTGCTCGACGACGACGACGAGTGGCTGCCGCAAAAACTCGCCGTCCAGCTCGCGCTCGCGACCCACGCCGATGTGCCCCGCCCGATCGTGGCGACGCGGCTGCTCAACCGCACGCCGCGGGCGGAGTTCGTCATGCCGCGCCGGCTGCCGGCCGAGGGTGAGCACCTGAGCGAGTACTTCACCGTGCGTAAGGGCCTCTTCCACGGCGAGGGCTTCATCCAGACCTCGACCATTCTGGCGCCGACGGAGTTGCTGCGCGAGGTGCCCTTCACCGTGGGGCTGCGGCGTCAGCAGGAGCTCGACTGGACGCTGCGGGCCATTCGCGCCGAGGGAACGGGCCTGGTCATGGCCGACGAGGCGCTGGTCATCTGGCACCAGGACGAGGACCGCGAGCGCATCAGCCTGCAGATGCCGTACGAATCCCAGCTCGCCTGGCTGCGGGCCAGCAGGGAACTGTTCACGCCCCGGGCCTACGCGGCCTTCACGCTGAGCGTCCTGAGCTCGATGGCGGCGCCGACCCGCAGCCTGACGGTCTTCCGGGAACTGCTCACCGAGGCCAGGGGGCACGGCCGCCCCGGCGCCGTCGACTGCCTCACCCACCTGCAGATCTGGGCACTCCCCCCGCACGTACGCCACGTCCTGCGCGACAAGGTGCTGGGCCGACGGTGACCGGAAAGGTGCAGAACCGAGCATGAGCAGGGTCGTCGTCTGGCGCAGCGCGATGCTGCCCGCCTCCGAGACGTTCGTACGCGCCCAGGCCGCCGCGTTGACGCGCTGGGAGTCGCGCTTCCTCGGCGCGTTCCGCGTCTCCTCCGTGCTCACGAGGGAGGACGACGTCATCGTGTTCCCGCCGGGCTTCCTGCGGCTGCGACTGACCGGACGTTCTCCCCGGTTGCTCCGGGCACTGCGTGACCTGGGCCCGGACCTCGTCCACGCCCACTTCGGCGGTGACGGGTGGCTGATCAGCGCGACGGCCGTTGCCCTGGGGGTGCCGCTGATCGTCACGCTGCACGGGCACGACGTGACACGCCAGCCGTACGCGAAGGGGTTGAAGGGCATCCGGCACCGCCGCAACCTCCGGACCGTCCTGCGACGCGCTGCGGTCGTCCTCGCTGTCTCCGGCCCGGTCCGGGACAGGGCGATCGAGCTGGGGGCGGATCCGGCGAAGATACGCGTCCACCACACCGGCGTCACCATCCCCGCCTCGTCCGAGGCCGGGCCGAAACAGTGGGACATCGTCTTCGTCGGGCGCCTCGTCGAGAAGAAAGGGCTCGACGACCTGATCGCGGCGACGGCCACCCTCAAGGATCTGGCCCCCAGCGTGCTGATCGTGGGCGATGGCCCGTGCGAGGCGGCTCTGCGGGCGCAGGCGAAGGCGTCAGGCGTCGATGCGACGTTCGCCGGCGCCCAGGACCATGCGACCGCATGCCTGAGCATGGCCGGGGGCAGGATCTTCGCCTCGCCGTCGCGCACCGCGGCGGACGGTGACGCTGAAGGACTCCCGACGACGATCCTGGAGGCGCAGGCGCTCGGCGTCCCCGTGGTGTCGACGGTCCACAGCGGCATCCCCGAAGCAGTGTCGCACGGCGTAACCGGCCTGCTGGGCGCTGAGGGTGATCGGAACGCGCTCGCCGCCCACCTCCGCAGCCTGCTGACCGACGAGGAACTGCGGGCGCGGATGGGCCGGCAGGCTCGCGCCCACGTCGAGGCCCATTTCGACCTCGCCGCCCAGACCGCACGCCTCGAAACCCTGTACGACGACATGATCAGCCACGCCGGCGCAGCACCCGCCGGGCGGCGCGGACGCCACCCACGAACGCCTGCCCCGCCCGTGCCGGGCCTTTCCCGCTGAGCAGTTCCACCATGCGCTGCGCGCCGCGCAGGTCGGCCTCCCGCGCGGTCAGTTCGGCCTCGAAGAACGCCGCCTGAGCGCGCGCCTCGGCGAGCTCCCGGGTGAGGCGTTCCCGATCGGCCACGAGCTCCGCGAACGGCAGGCGGCGCAGTTCCGACACGTCCAGGTCGCCGGAGCGGGACCCGGCACCAGACGCCAGAGAGGTGTCACCGAGGGCGGATCCGGCACCATACGCCGGGCCGATCTCGCCGCCGGCGGGCACGGCACCGGACGCCGGGTCGATGTCGCGCCCCGCCATCCCGGCGAGGGTCCGCGTCAGGTCGTCCGCCCCGGTGACCGCGGGCCACGGGTGGGGAAGACTGCCCCGGAGCAGCCGGACGGCGAGCGCACGGAGCGCTCTCCCGGGGTCGCCCGGCGCCGCCAGCGGTGAGAGCACCCCATCGAGCCCGCTGATGATCTGGTCGGCCGGGACTCCCGCGTTCTCGCCGCTCTGCCAGTCGGCGAGCAGCGCCCGCAGCACCGGCAGGTCCTGCCTGGCTGCCGCGTGGACGAGGCGCCGCTCGAGAGTCGGCCCGGAGACCGCCCGCTGCGGGCCGCACGTGATGTCGGGCAGTGACTCCTCGTCACGGGCCGCCACCACGATCCATGCCGGGGCGAGAACCGGCCCGATCCCGCACCGCAGGCTCTCGATCGCCAGCTCCGCCGGGTCGGCTGTCATGTCGTCCGTACCCGGGAATGCCCGCGCCAGCCCCGACTCGGCGACACCGCTCTGATCCTTCTCGTCCAGGATCAACTCCGGCGCTTCCAACCCGGGGTAGACGGAATAGACACGGCCCACAGCCCCGACTGCTTCCCGAATTGCGTCCGGGTTCACCGGACGGGTCTCGTCAGGCACCGGGGTCCATTCGGCGTCGGTCCGGCGGCTGCGGGGCGCTGCCAGTCGGTGCACGCCCAACGGATTCTCGACGCCGACGACGAGGACACCGCCGGGTTCGAGCGCGTTCTTCAGCATGGCGAGTATCTGGGCCCAGGTGAGCCCGTCCGTCTCTGCGGTATCCAGCACCTCGAGCCCGGCGAGCGCAATGATCGTGTCGAAGGTCCCCTCGGCGCTCAGCGTCGCCGGGCTGCCGCACAGCACCGTGCGACCTTCCCTGCCCGCCAGAAGCTCGGCGTCCTTCACGCCCCGGACCAGCACCGTCACCTCCTGCAAGACATCGAGAAGCTCAGCCGCATGGGGGCCGGCAACCAGGGTGCGACCCCTGGCGGCGGCAAGGAACGGCTCCAGCGCAGCGCCACGGGCGGGGCCGGGCCCGTGGTCGCCGTCGAGGTCCGACCAGACCAGCATCTCGTCGCCGACGAACCGGACGCCTGCGGTCTCCACTGATGTCTCCCTGTCTTCGTCTGCCTGCAATGTCTGTTGCTCTGCTCTTCCGATCACAGCGCGTTTTCCCTCACCCTGGCCGCCGCTCGCGTCCACCGGAACAACTGCCGCAGCTCAGCCGGGGGCGCCATCCGATCGGCGCCGAGCTCGTTCACCGCGGCGGCATGGGCCTGGGCGATGTCGATCTGCTCGCCGTGCAACCCGGACCATTGCCGGCGGATCCTGGCCTGGCCCCCATGGGTCGGGTCCTCGTTCTCGAGGACCATCGGATCGCCGTAGACGGCCGGTTCACAGCCCGCGAGAATCCCGTACCAGACAGCACTGCTGAGCCGGTTGGACGCAACGCGCCGGTGCTGCCGCAGCTCGGTGAGCTGACGGTCGAGGAATTCCGGGTCTCCCGCCTGATGCGCGTTGCCCCGGTAACCGTGACAGATCACCCGGAACCCGGCGCGTTCGTAGCGGCGTCGCACATCCGCTGTCCAGAACTCCTGCCAGTAAAGACAGACCGTGACCGGACCGGTCTCGGTGTGCTTGATCCGGTCGATCAGCCGAGCGTGATCGCCGCGCACGTGCTGGCCTTCCCAGCCGTGAAACGGATACCAGATGGTGCCCTCCCGTGCCGGGGCCGCCGGCGGCTCGGGCCGGAGCCGGAGCAGGTAGGCCCACGGCGCCCCCACCACGTATGTCTCGCGGCGGCCCATGGACCAGGCCCGGCGACGGACGCGCTCGGACCACAGGAACAGCGGGACCCCCGCGACATACTCGTGGTCGGCCGCCATCCCGTCCCCGATGTTCCAGCCGTGCTGCAGGTAGCCATGGATCCGGGGAGGCTGCTCGCCCGGCACGCCGCAGTAGCGTGCCAGGACGGCGGAATGGCCGTAATAGTCGTTGGCCCGATGCACCGGGGGATTCTCGCCTGTATCCGGCAATGGCGGCCACGACCTCGCGGACTGTTCCGCCAAGCGTCGCCGGGGTGTCGCCTGAAAGTTCCTGACCTGCCCGTGCCCGTTCCGGCCGTCCGATCTTGATCACTTGCTGACTCCTGTGTCCGGTTCCGACTTCGATGGCGGAAGTCTTGCACCGGCCGGAGATCGAAAAGACGTTGTCCACAGGCGAGCCTCGTCACCTTGACCCGTACCCTGAGGTGCGGGTTTATGGTCGTCGGCATGCGGGTGGGAGAGCTGGCGCGACGGACCGGGACGACCGTGCGCGCATTGCGTTATTACGAGGCGGCGGGCCTGGTCGTGCCCCGGCGGCTGGACAACGGCTACCGGGAGTACGAACCGATCGCCGAGCGGATGGTCGCGCAGATCCGGGAGCTGACGGCACTCGGTCTCAGCGTCGAGGAGACGCGGCCGTTCGTGGAGTCGCTGGCCGACGGCAACATCGAGCCCGACGTGTGCCCGGCGGCTCTGGCCACCTACCGCAACGCCATCACCGAGCTGCAGAAGCGAATCGGGACGCTCACCGCCCAGCGGGATGCACTCGACGCCCGCCTGGACGCCGCAGCCAGCCAGGTCGTCAAGCTCGGCGACGCAGGCGTCAGCGACCCGGGGCAGCTCGTCGGCACCCGGATGCCGTCACTGCACTTCTACGGCAGTGACGGCCGGCCACTGGATCTCGGCGCGCTGGGCAGTGGCCGCACCGTCATCTTCATCTACCCCCTGACCGGGCGGCCCGGCGTCGACCTGCCCAACGGCTTGAGTGAGATTCCGGGCGCCCAGGGCAGCACCGAGCAGGCGTCCTGGTTCCGCGATCACCACAGCGAGCTGCTGCAGGCGGGAGCCGCCCGGGTCTACGGCCTGTCCGCACAGCCGACCGACTATCAGCGCGAGCTGGTGCATCGGCTACGCCTGCCGTATCCGCTGGTGCCGGACCCTCGTCTGAGTCTGGCCGCCGCCATCGGCCTGCCCACCTTCACCGCCGGAGACATGACGCTCTACCTCCGCCTCACCCTGATCGTGCTCGACGACGTGATCGAGCACGTCTTCCACCCGATCGCGGAGCCGGCATCGCACGCCCTCGAGGTGATGCGCTGGCTCGTTCGACGCAAGGAGACCAAGTGACCAGCGCCCCTACCCCCGTTCGCAGGCCTGTTTCCGGCGGAGATTTCGACTACGAGGCCGGTGGCCACGGATATGCCACGAGGCGGCGGCCCGACCCTCGTGTCGCCGCCCTGGTCCACACCGCGCTGGGCGACGCCCGCACCGTGCTCAACGTGGGCGCCGGGGCGGGCTCCTACGAGCCCGGTGACCGCTACGTGCTGGCGGTCGAACCGTCGGCGACGATGCGCGCGCAACGTCCCCCGGGCGCAGCACCGGCCGTGGACGCGACAGCGGAGCATCTGCCCTTCGACGACGACTCCTTCGACGCCGCGATGGCGACGGTGACCGTGCACCAGTGGTCCGACACCCTCCGAGGACTCGCCGAGCTGCGCCGGGTTGCCCGTGGCCGCATCGTGGTGCTGACCTTCGACGGCGACGCCCTCGACCGTTTCTGGCTCGCGGAGTACGCACCCGAGCTGATCGCGGTGGAACGCGGCCGCTATCCCGCGATCGCGGACATCGCCGACGCGATCGGGAGCCCCGCCGACGTCATCGAGGTTCCCATACCGCTCGACTGCGTGGACGGGTTCACCGAGGCGTACTACGGCCGCCCCGAGCAGCTCCTGGACCCCGCGGTCCGCGCAGCTCAGTCCGCGTGGGGGTTCGTCGACGAATCCGCGGTCACCCGCGCGGTCGGAGATCTTCGGGCAGATCTCACCTCCGGGGTGTGGGACGCCCGTCATGGGAAGTTGCGGACCCAGCCTGAGTTCGCCGGTTCGCTGCGCCTCATCGTCGGTGGGCTCTGAAATGAGATCGCCGATGGGCGCTGAGACGAGATCGTCAGTGGGAGCTGAGACCGGACTATCGGTGGGCTTCGAGAGGAGTACGCGGGTCCTTTCTCACGTCGTGGGCCCACCCTGCGCGGGCACGCTCGTGGAATCGGCCAGGCATTCGGTGGCTCGCGGGCGGCTCGGCAGGAGCAGGCCCGCTCGGCGGCAGCGCCGCATGGATGTGACACTCGCGGAGATGTCTGCCAACCATGTATCCGGAACCCCCTGGCGTGAGGCCGTCGCGATCGCTCATGCGGCCGCGGCCCCACTGCCTGCTGAGATCGTCGCGCTCCGTGATGCAACCGGCCGGGTGACTGCCGTGCCCGTCACCGCGCGCATGGACCTGCCAGGATTCGACACAGCGGCCATGGATGGGTACGCGGTTGCCGGCCCAGGCCCGTGGAACATCGACGGCAGGGTCATGGCAGGTGGAGAAGCATGGACCACCCACCTGGTCCGGGGGCACTGCGTGGAGATCATGACCGGAGCAGCGGTGCCGGCAGGAGCCGACGCGGTGATCCCCTACGAGCAGAGCACCGTCGATGAAGCGGCGCACCTGACGGTGTCGGGGCAGGTCAGCACACGCACACATATCCGGCGCGCCGGCGAGGATTCCCGGCTGGGCGACCCGCTCGTCCCGGCCGGAAGGCTCCTGACGCCGGCGGTCTGTGGCCTTCTCGCCCAGGGCGGCGCCGACACGGTCCCGGTCCACCGGAGGCCCCGGGTGCGGTTACTCGTCACGGGCGACGAGGTGATTGCGGCCGGCGTTCCGGGGACCGGCGAAGTGCGAGACGTGTTCGGCCCGATGATCACGGCCCTCGTGGCCGCATGGGGCGGAAGCGTCACCGACCACCGGATCCTGCGCGACGATCCCGCCCTGCTCGCCGAGTCGCTCCTGGCCGCGGACGCCGAGGTCATAGCGGTCAGCGGCTCGTCGTCCGCGGGCCGGGCAGATCACCTGCGCCCGGTCCTCGACAAGATCGGCGCGCGACTGCTGGTCGACCAGGTGGCATGCCGCCCAGGGCACCCTCAGGTCCTCGCCTCGCTGCCCGGCGGGCGATGGCTCGTCGGGCTCCCAGGCAACCCGTTCGCGGGCCTTGTCGCCGCCATGACTCTGCTCCGACCGCTGTTAGGCGCGATGACCGGCTCCCCCATCGAGCCCGCGGGCCCGCCCACCCGGCCGGGCACCATCAGCCAGGCTGACGCCTCTGATCCAGCGGAGGGCCGCCGGGGTTCCACCCTTCTCCGGCTGCCCGTGATCGGTGACGTCCCGCTGATACCCGGCGTGACACGGCTCGTCCCTGTCGTGGCAGACGGTGACCGCGTCATCGTGGTGCCCGGCGCGCGTCCAGCCAGTCTCGCCGGCGCGGCTGCGGCGGACGCTCTCGCCATCCTCGAGTACGGCTGGACGACCGGCACGCCTGCCGACCTGCTGCCCTTGACCGGGCTCCTGTGACAACAAGCGAGGACACCGTGGACGACATCAGACAGTTACTCCGAGGCATTCCGGTCTTCGACGGCGAGCTTCCGTCGTTCGACGTAGACAGCGCACCCGAGCGTCCCGGCGAACTCTTCGTCGAGTGGCTCACGGCCGCGCTGGACGCCGGGGTCCGGGAGCCCCACGCGATGACCGTGTCGACCATCGGTTCGCACGGCACACCGGACGCCCGGATGCTGATCCTGAAGAACCTCGACGCGCGAGGCTGGCAGTTCGCCGCCCACGCCGACAGCCCCAAGGGCCGCGACCTGATCGCTACCCCCACGGCGGCACTGACCTTCTACTGGCCGCTGCAAGCCCGCCAGATCCGGGTACGAGGCCCGGTCACCCCCGAACCGGCCGAGCGCAGCGCCGCCGACTTCCTGGCCCGGCCCGCCGGCTCCCGGGCAGAGGCCTCCATCGGCAAGCAGAGCCAGACACTCCCCGACCGCAACGACCTGGAGACAGCGACAAAACAGGCACTCGCCACCATCGAGGCGACGCCCGGCCACGTGGTGCCGGAGTGGACCCTCTTCACCCTCGACGCGACGACGGTCGAGTTCTGGCAGGGCGACAAAGCTCGCAAACACACCCGCCTGCGCTACACCGCTACCGGCGAAGACCTATGGACCCGGGAGGAACTCTGGCCATAGCCAACTCCGCCGAAGGCGCAGGCTCCGGCACCTGGATACAAGGCGGCCAGACCCAGCAGCGGCCAGACCCAGCAGCGCACGGCACGGTGCCTGAGTGCGGTGGGCGGGCGCGGCGGGCCGGCGGGACGCGGCGCCGGGCGTTGCGGTGCGCGGGTGCGGGAGCGCGGTGCGGTGCGGGGGTGCAGGGGTGCGCGGGTGCGAGAGCGCGGTGCGGGGGTGCGGGAGCGCGGTGCGGTGCGGTGCGGGGGGCGGGAGCGCGGTGCGGTGCGGGGGTGCGCGGGTGCGGGAGCGCGGTGCGGGGGTGCGGGGGTGCGCGGGTGCGCGACGTGGGGCTATCCGGGATGAGGCCACACGACGGTGAGTCGCTCCCAGAGTGGGGAGGTCCGAGTGAGGCGGCCAGGGAGGGGCGGGGCGGGCGGGGCGGCCCGGGTGGGGCGCGCAGGGGCGTTCGTTAGGCTTTCGTGGTGAAGGTCCGGCGGTGGCGAATGGGAAGTGCACTTACCGCTGTGCTGGCTGTCGGGTTGGCTGGTGTGTTGTCGCTGCATCGGCTGGTGCCGGGGTGGCTGGGGACGGCTGTCGACAGTGGACTTCCCTGGCTCGGGGTGGCGCTGCCGGTGCTGATCGCGGTGTCGGCGGTGCGGAGGTCTGTGCGGGCGCTTGCTGTGTGCCTTGTGCCCTGTGTGGTGTGGGTGGTCATGTTCGGGCCGGTGCTGCTGCCTCGGTCGGGGGCCGATCATCATGATCTGCGCGTGGCGACGCTGAATCTCGGGGCGGGTAACGTCGAGCCGGAGGAGACGTTGCTGGCCGTTACGGCGACGGACCCTGACGTTCTTGTGCTGCAGGAGCTGACCGGTGTCAACCAGCTCGCCGCTACGAAGGCGCTCAAGCATGCGTGGCCTCATTACACGGTGTCCGGCACGGTCGGTGTGTGGAGCAAGGTGCCGCTGTCCGATGCCGCGCCGGTCGACATCGGGATCGGGTGGACGCGGGCGTTGCGGGTCACGGTGCCGACTGCGGACGGGCCCGTACGGATCTATGCGGCGCACCTTGCCTCGGCCAGGCCGGCGGCGACCAGCGCGAGGGACCGGACGCTGAGCGCGCTCGCCAAGGTCGTGGCTGCCGATGACAGTCCGCGGTTGCTGCTCGCCGGGGATCTGAACACGACGACGACCGATCGGGAGTTCCGCGAGCTCGCGCCGCTGAAGGACACCCAGGAGGAGGCGGGTTCGGGCTTCGGCTTCACGTGGCCGTCCAGGATTCCCCTCATCCGCCCGGACCACATCCTGCAGCGCGGCATGGCCACCGAACGTTCCTGGGTGGTCCGCGCCCCCGGCAGCGACCACCGCGCCGCGCTCGCCGAACTCGACACCGCCTGACAACGCGCTCACCGGCACCGCCACCGAGACCACGCCCACCCGAAACACAAGCCCCCAGCCCAGCCCAGCCCGAAAGTTTACGGTCGCAGCTGGGCGATGCGATGGCTGAGGAAAGCCCGTTCGGCCTCGTTGTCGGTGAGTGCCAGCGCCTCCGAATAGGCCGCGACGGCCGCTTCGGACTGCCCCAGGTCCCGCAGAAAGGAGCCCCGGGCGGCGCTCAGATATCCGTACGTTGCCAGGGCCGGTTCCTCCAGCAGAGGCTCCAGCGCCGCCAGTCCGGCAGCGGCGCCGTCGCGCATCCCGATCGCTATGGCGCGGTTGAGTTCCACCACCGGGTTCGGCCACAGGGTGCGCAGTACGTCGTACAGTCCGCAGATCTCGGGCCAGTCGGTTTCCGCATAGGAGACGGCGGACGTGTGAACGGCGGCGATCGCTGCTTGGACTGCGTACCGTGTGGGTGGCCGGCTGCTCAATGCCTTTATCAGCAGTGCGGTTCCTTCGGCGATCAGAGCGGCGTCCCATAGTTGCCGATTTTGTGCCTCCAGCAGCACCAGGGCGCCGTTCGCGTCCAGCCGGGAGGCGGATCGGGCCTCGGTGAGCAGCAGTAACGCGAGCAGACCCAGCACCGCTGGGTCGTGGGGCAGCAATGTGTGCAGCATGCGGGTCAGGACGATCGCGCTGCCGGTCAGGTCCTGACGGACGAGCTGGGAGCCGGCCGGCGCGACGTGGCCGGTGGTGTAGACTAGGTGGAGGACTTCGAGGACGGCTCCGACGCGTACCGGGAGATCGTCCGGAGCCGGCACCCGATAGGGGATCCGGGCCACCGCGATCTTTTTCTTGGCGCGGGTGATGCGGGCGGCCATTGTGCTTTCCTGCACCAGGAATGCTCGCGCCACGTCGGCTGTCGACAGCCCGCACAGCAGTCGCAGCGTCAATGCCACCTGCGCTTCGCGCCCGAGCGCGGGGTGACAGCACGTGAAGATCAGCCGAAGCCGATCGTCATTGACAACAGTGGGTGATGCCACCACGAGCAACGGCAGCGTCCGTTGCAGCACCGTTTCCCGGCGCAGCAGGTCGAGGGCACGATTGCGCGCGACGGTGGTGAGCCACGCTCCCGGGCGTACCGGAATGCCGTCCCTTTCCCAGACCTCCAGAGCTTTTGCGTACGCGTCCTGAGCGCATTCCTCGGCGAGGTCGATATCGCGCGTGACGCGCACCGTGGCAGCGAGCACGTGTGCCCATTCCCGGCGGTGCGCATCCGCGACGGCGTCAGCGATGCTCAAGACTTTCGGGAGACGATCGGCCGGATCTCGACTCCGCCGCCGCTCTCCGCGATCTCCGGGAGCATTCCGGCGAGGGCGACCGCCGCGTCGAGGTCGGGGGCCTCGAGCACGTAATACCCGCCGAGGACCTCTTTGCTCTCCGGGAAAGGCCCGTCGGTGGGCACCGCTCTACCGTCGGACAGCGTTCGCAAGGTCGTCGCAGTCGAGGCTGCCTGCAACTGTTCTCCGCCCAGGATCGCCGGGCCCGCGGCCGCCGCGAACGCACCGTGCGCCGCGTGTTTCGCGGTCAGTTCGGCCGGTGACGCCGAGTCCCATTCCTGCTCGTCGCCGTAGATGAGGACCAGGTACTTCGCCATGTCGGTGTCCATTCGTCCGGGGGCCTCGAGCGGCCCGTCCGCCTTCTCGACGAGCGAGCCGCCCCCGGAATCGACACTAACCTCGGAACTTATCTCCGGGCGTACCATCTCAGTAGCGCAGCGCCCACCGACATGCCGCCGCCGAAACCGGCGAGCAGGACCAGTTCTCCGTCGGAAAGGGCGCCCTCGCGGGCTGCCGCATCCAGAGCCACCGCGGCCGACGCACTGCCGGTGTTGCCAAATCTTTCCAGGACCAGATGGGTACGCGCTGAGCTCAGCCCCGCCGCCTCCACCAGTTCCTGAATCATCACGCCGTTCGCCTGGTGCGGGACGAAATGGTCGACCTGCCCGGGCGTGATCCCGGCCCGCCCGAGCAGATCGGCCAGCACGGGAGGCACACCGGCGATGACGAAATCGCGCACGCCGCGGCCGTTCATGCGGAAGAAGTGGTCGCCGTTCGCCACCGTTTCCGACGATGCGGGTAGCCGGCTGCCACCCGCCTTGATGTGGATCAGATCCTGGGCGTCGCCGCGGGTGACCAGTTCGCTGTCGATCAGGCCGTACGGCTCGGGAACCTCACCGATCACCGCGGCACCCGCTCCGTCGCCGAACAGGATCGCCGTGCGGCGGTCGTCGAAGTCGAGCACACGCGAGTAGATGTCGGCCGCGACCACCAGCACTTTCGCGCCGGGACGGACCGCGACAAGGCTCTGCGCGAGGGTGAGTCCGAAGACGAACCCGGCGCAGACCACGTTGATGTCGAAGCACGCTGCCCGGTGCGCGCCGAGGGCGTGCTGCACCAGCGACGACGTGGGCGGCTGGGGAGAGTCGGGCGTCGAGGTCGACACGATGAGGTAGTCGAGGTCGGCTGCGCTGAGCCCGGCGCTCTGCAGGGCGGCACCGGCCGCCTTCGCGGCCAGGTCGGAGGTCGCCTCGTCGGGGGCGGCGAAGCGGCGGGCCTCGATCAGGGTCTTGGTGGAGATCCACTCGGGGGTGGTGTCGGTGACCCGTTCGACGAGTGCCTCGTTCGTCACCTCATGCTCGGGCACGTAAGAGCCCGTGCCAAGGATCCCGGCGCGCGGTATCGGCTGCATGACCGCTCAGATCGGCGTCGCGGCGGCCCGGTTGAGGAAACGCGGAGGGTGGTGCCCCTGTGACGCATGTGCCCGGCGAGGCTCAGTGGAAGGGTCAGCCCGATACAGCGATAATCATGACTGTGACCAACTGGGAATACGCACGCCTCGAATACCGCGCGGCCGGCACGTTCGGCTCCGACCGGTACATGGACTGGACCGCCACCTTCAACCACCCCGGCGGGGTGTTGCGCTGGGGAACCGACGAGCGTTTCGACGACCTGCGTCATCTCAACCGCGCGGGAGCGGCGGGCTGGCAGGCGTACGACCGCGCCGCGATACATGTGGTCAACGAACCGCACCGGCTGCACGGGGTCACGTACTCCATGCGGAGGCCCATCCCGTAGACCGTCCCGCGCGCCCGCGCCGGTATCGGGCGGATGCCGCGGCGCGATCTCCTGGATCCCCCACGGCATCCCCGATACCTCAGCCGGCGACGTAGTCCTCCAGGAGCGCCGGGGTCAGCCCGGCCTTGCGGATGGCGCGCAGGGCAGCGAGGAAGTCCTCGACGAACGACGTCCGGAAATGCATCAGGATGATGTCCCCGGGCTGCACGCGGTGCCCCTCCTGATAGCGCACCTTGCCCTTGTTCACGGTCTCCTTCCACATGAACGCGGCCGTCATCCCGCAGTCGTGCGCCGCCCGCAGCGTCGTCTCGTCCTTGTCCCCGAAGGGCGGCCGGAAGAGCACGGGCCGGCGCGTGTACCACTTGCCGAGCTGGTCCGCCGAGCCGCAGATCTGATGCTTCTGGAACGCATAGGACTTGCCCCGCAGCTCGGGGTGGCTGATGGTGTGCGCCTCCACCACGGCCCCGGCGTCGATCAGCGGCCGGAAGTAGTCCGGGTCCTCCTTCACGGCGTCGGTCGTGAGGAAGAGCGTCACCGGTACGTGCGCGGCCGCGAGCAGTCCCGCCGCCTCCTTGTGCTTCACGTAGCCGTCGTCGATCGTGATGAACGCGACCTTCTGCTGCGTGGGCACCTGCTTCAGATAGATCACCTCACCGGGCTCCCCCGGCCCGACGACCCGCTCGGGCACGGGAGCCGGCGGGAAGACCGGGATGTCCGCCTGACTCCACCCCTTCCCCTTCGCGGCGGGCGCGAGGGAAACGGCCGGCCCGGGGCCCACGGGTGAAGCAACCACACCGGGTACGCCGGATTCCGAGGCCACCGGCCTCGGCCCGGCAGTCTGCGCCGCGCACCCCGCCGTCAGCAGGACAACGCCGGCCACCAGACATCGCAAGATCGACATGGTCCGACATCCTTGCCCACACCACGTCAGCCCAGTGTGAAGTGGCCCAGCGTGAAGGGGCCCGGTGTGAAGTGGCCCGGTGTGCGATCCGGAACCTCGGCGGTGGTCAGGTCAGCCGTGCTAGTGGGAGCACTCGCAGGAGTTTTTCCCGTTGCGGCCGGCGGACATCACCGCGCGGCGGGAACGCCAGGACATCACCGACACCAGGGAGGCAGCGGACAGCAGCGAGCCCACGCACAGCGTGGACCCGACCGACAAGATCGACGCGAACGACCCCACCGAGCCGATCGACAGCGCCGACCCCACCGAGCCGATGGACAGGACGGAATTCTTCGAGCCGATGCTGAGTACGGAGTTCTCCGAGCGGATGGACCACTTCGATCTCATGGCCCGATTCTGCCCTAACCACGCGCCCGTGGCACGGGGTCCGGCGGGAAGGTCAGGGAAGGTCAGAAGGTGATGGCGATGCCGATGAGGGGGTTGCGCTTGAGGTGGAGAACCCGGCTGAACCAGTTGCCGAGGCGCGAGGTCACGTAGCGGCGGGCCAGGAGGTCGCGGGCGGTCCGGGTTTCCGCGTCGTCGAGGAGGCGGGCCGTGCCGGGCAGGGGCTGGGCGCCCGGCGTGATCCGGCCGCGGATGTCGCAGGCGGTGACCTCGACGCCGGGGTTGTTGCGGATGCGTTTGACCTTCCAGGCCTCGGCCTCCGAGACGATGGTCATGGTGTCGCCCTCGGTCACCTGCCAGACCGGTGTGGAGACCGGGGTGCCGTCCTTGCGGTAGGTGGTGAGGCTTACCTGCTTGCTTCGCGCGATCTCCGCGGTGACGGTCATGGGTCTGATTCTATGACGGCCGGCGGGGGCGCAAGGCGCTGCACGCCGCAGCACGGGAAAGAACGGGGCGCGCGGACAAGGCGAGTCCGCGCGCCCCGCGGACGAGCGTGCGGATCAGCTGCTGAAGACCTGGAACTCGGAGGCGATCGCGTTGGTGGCGGCGGCGGAACCTGTTGCGCAGTCGGAGTTGCTGCGGGGGTCGTTCTCCTGATCGCCGGCGTAGAGCGGGTTGCCGATGCACTGGTTGGAAACGATGCGGAGTTTGACGTGGGTGGCCAGACCCGGGCGCACCGGGAAGGACTTGAGGATCAGGCTCGGGACCTTCGGGCGGAACTGGGCGGTGTCGAAGGCGTTGGCCGCGCTGGTGTAGGCGACCTTGTAGCCCGCGTCGGAGGCGCAGTCGGCGCCCGTGGCGGCGTTGCAGGTGAGGATCTCGAACTGGCGGACCGTGGAGTACATGGCCGAAGTGGTGGCGCCCGCGCCGGGGAAGGCGCTGACCTGCACCCGGGAGACGAGTTTGGCCGTGGTGCCGGGCAGGTCGACGGTGACCTGGCGGCCGGGAGCTCCGCCGGAGGCGGTCCAGGCCGTTCCCTCGGCGTCGTCGATGAGGCGGGACACCGTGGTGGCGCCGTCGCCGGTGATGGTGGCACCTGCCGTGGCCGAGGCCAGGTTGGCGGGCAGGACCGCGCCGACCTGGGTGGTGACGCCGGGGTAGATGGTCTGGGTGAAGCGCTTGTGGCCGAAGCCCGCGCCGATGGCGAGGAACTTGTAGGTGCCGGGGGCGAGCGTGACGGTTTCCGGGAGGGCGGTCGCCGGGTCGGTGTCCGCGATCGGGGTGGCGCCGAAGTCGTAGTCACCGATGTAGAGCCGGACCGGTTTGCCGGCTGCCTCGCCGAGCGCGCGGAACGTGATCTCGGAGTTCTCCGCGTACGGGCTGGCGAAGCTGGGCACCGGGTCGATGTCACTGACGCCGCTGGAGGCTCCGGCGCCCATGCCGCGGGCCGCGAACGCGTTCCACATGATGTCCTGGTCGGCGCCGTCAAAGCGCAGGGCGTCGGCGGTCAGCATGTTGTCGCGCATGTCGAGCATGCTGATCGAGCCGGTGGCGGCGAGCAGGAACGAGTCGAAGGTGAGCTGGGCCCAGCGGCGGTTGCCGGGGCACTCGGTGACCGGCGTGGTGCCCGCCGCGCAGGCTTCCTGCTGGGCCCGGGTGCCGGAGCCGTACCTCGTGACGAACGCGCGGCGGAGGTCGAAGTTCGTCGCGCTCCAGATCTCGCCGTCGGAGTGCACCGCCGAGCCGCGGTCGTAGCCGTAGTCGGAGTAGTTGAGCGGGCTCGTGCTCATGTCGTAGTTGCGGATACCTGTGGCGAGGTCGCCGGTGACGTACGCGCCGGTGACGTACGGCGTGTTGCCGCGCGGGGTGTAGCCGCTCTCGAACAGGTATTCCATGGCGACCAGGTCGGACCAGCTCTCACCCATGGCGCCACCCTGGGTGGAGCCGATGTTGCTGTCCGGGCCGGCGATCATGCGGTTGCTGATGGCGTGGGTGTACTCGTGACCGATGACCGTCATGTCGAAGTCACCGTCGACGCACGGCGGGTAGGCCGCGCCCGCGAACGGCTGCCACATGTACATGTTGGTCACCGGCTGGACGCCGTCCGGGCCGGTCGACTGGTTGGCGTTGTTGCGGGTGGTCGCGGTGGCCGCACCCTGCTGGGCGTTGCCGCGCTCGGCGTCGCCGCCCTTGCCGTACGGCAGCGTGTTGGTCTTCTGCAGGTTCCACGTGGCCTCGGTGAAGCCCAGTTCGTAGGACCAGTCGTGCATGCGGTTGTGCATCGCGAACAGGTTCGCGGTCGCCGCGTCGACGTCGGCCTGCTGCGGCGAGGCCAGTGATGCGGGGTCGCACTTGCTGGTGTTCCACTGGTTCGTGAACGGGTAGACGTACTCGCGGTCGGTTTTTGCCGTCGCGGGCGTGGCCGGGGAGCCGTCGCCCCAGAGGCGTACGGATTCCGCGGAGTTGCCGGTGGTCGTGAACGTCGGCAGCCCGGTGGTGGCGTCGACGTCCCAGGGCTTGCCGGTGGCCGGGTCGAGGACCTGCCGCGAGCAGCCGGTGGCGGCGACGGCGCACCAGGTCTGGCGGGTGTCGGTGCCGGCCGCGGTGGGCGTGGCCGGGAAGACCTTCCAGTGCGGGTCGTCCTCGGCGAAGTTGACGAGGTTCTCGCGCAGCAGCACCTTGCCGTCGATCGCGTCGACGTACGTGGTGTAGCCGAGGGGGTGCTCGGTGTCGTTGTTGAGCGCGACGACCTCGTACGCGGCGCGGGGTGCGGCGCCCGGCATGGGCACGGCGACGAGCCGGACACGCTGGTCGGAGACGTCGGCGCGGTCGATCTTCGCGTCGGCGAGCGCGGTCTGCACGGCGGCGTCGGCGCCGAGCGTGCTGGCGGCGGGTGCGTCGGTGCGCGGGCTGAGCGAGGACGTGACCCGAAGGACCTCGCCGCCCTTGACCGCGACGGCGACCAGGCCGTCGTGCGCGGCGGGCAGGTTGCCGTACTTCTGGCGCAGCAGCACGACCGAGCCGGCGCCGATCGGCGTGGACGCCACCAAATCAAGATCGTCAACAGAGAGAGCGGAGGAGAGGTACGCGCGAGCGACCGCCTCCGCGTCCCCCTTGAGGCCCTTGGCCAGCGAGGACCGCACCGGGGTGAGCGAAGCGGGCATACCCAGCTTGTTCCACCGCGTGACGACGTTGTCATCAGCAACGAGGGACGACCGGGGAGCGGCAGCGGGACCCCGGTTGTCGACGAACTCATATTCCCCGGAGAGCGGATCACCCGAAACGGGAGAGACGGGAGCGGCCTGGGCGCCGAGCGGCGCGGTGGCGATGAGAGTGGTAGCGGCGAGGAATCCGGCGACGGCGGACCGTCTGCGTATACGCACGCAAGCCTCCTGTGGACAGTCCGGAGGATCTCCCCGGGCTGCCCGCGACCTTACGGGAGGATAGACGACCGTGGATGAACTTTATGTTTCGGCCAAAGCTCGACGCAGAGCGACCGCCGGGTTACGTTGAGCCGGTGACGACACTGAAGTCGCTGGCCACCGCGTTGCGCGCCGACCTGGGCGCAGACCGGGTGATCGACGACCGGCAGGAGCTGCGCACGTACGAGTGCGACGGCCTCGCCCACTACAAGGTCACCCCGGGCCTGGTGGTGCTCGCGCGCGACACGGCGGACTGTGTGCGTACGGTCCAGGCCTGTTGTGAGGCCCGCGTGCCGTTCGTGGCCCGTGGAAGCGGGACCGGCCTCTCGGGTGGCGCCCTCCCCCGCGCCGACGGGGTGCTGATCGTGACCGCGAAGATGCGCGAGATCGTCGAGGTCTCCCCCGCGGACGAGCGTGCGGTCGTGCAGCCCGGCGTGATCAACCTGGACGTCAGCAAGGCCTCGGCCGCGCACGGCTACTACTACGCGCCGGATCCGTCGAGCCAGCAGATCTGCTCGATCGGGGGCAACGTCGCGGAGAACTCCGGTGGCGCGCACTGCCTGAAGTACGGCTTCACGACCAATCATGTGCTCGGCGCGCGGGTGGTCACCCCGGACGGCGAGGTGGTCGAGCTGGGCGGGCGGGCGCCGGATTCTCCGGGGTACGACCTGCTCGGCGCGTTCGTCGGCGCAGAGGGCACGCTGGGCGTCGCGACCGAGGTCACGGTACGGCTGACCCGGCTGCCGGAGTCCGTGCGTACGCTGCTGGCGGGTTTCGGGAGCCCGCAGCAGGCCGGCGCCGCGACCTCCGCGATCATCGCCGCCGGGGTGGTGCCGGCCGCCGTCGAGATGATGGACGCACTCGCCATCGAGGCCGCAGAGGCCGCCGTGGCGTGCGGCTACCCGCCGGGTGCGGGCGCGGTGCTGATCGTGGAGCTGGACGGCCCGGCCGCCGAGGTCGCCGCCCAGTTCGCCCAGGTGACGGCGCTGTGCGAGGCGAACGGCGCGACCGAGCTGCGGATCGCGCAGACCCCGGCTGAGCGGGCGCTGTTCTGGAAGGGCCGCAAGTCGGCGTTCGCGGCGGTCGGGCGGATCAGCCCGGACTACATCGTGCAGGACGGCGTGATCCCGCGGACGGCACTGCCCGAGGTGTTGCGGCGCATCGACGAGATCGCGGCCGTGCACGGCGTACGCGTAGCCAATGTCTTTCATGCCGGTGACGGCAACCTGCACCCGCTGGTCCTGTTCGACGCCGCGGTGCCGGGCGCGGACCTGCACGCCGAGGAGGCGTCGGGGGCGATCATCGACCTGTGCATCGAGTACGGCGGGTCGATCACCGGGGAGCACGGCGTCGGCGCGGACAAGGCGAAGTACATGCCGCGGATGTTCACCGACGACGACCTGCAGACGATGCAGCTGCTGCGCTGCGCGTTCGACCCGCTCGGGCTCGCCAACCCCGGCAAGATCTTCCCCACGCCCCGGCTCTGCGGCGAGGTCCCCCGCAGGCACAGCGCGAGCGAACCGCCGGCCGGAGCGGAGATCTTCTGATGTCCCTGCGGGCCACCGACGACGAGATCGCAGGGGTACGCGCACGGTTCGTCGCGGCGCCGGCCACGACCGAGGAGGCCGCCGCGGTCCTCCGTGAGGCGGCGGCGTCAGGTCTGACCGTGGCCATCCGTGGCGCCGGAACGAAGATCGATTGGGGCAACCCACCGCGCAGCGCCGACCTCATCGTCGACACGACCCGGCTGACCGGAGTCGTCGAGCACGCCGCCGGAGACCTGATCACCGTCGTCCGGGCCGGGACGCCCCTCGACTCCCTGGACTTCGGAACGCAGCAGCTCGCCCTGGACTCGCCGCTGCCCGGTGCCACGGTCGGCGGCACGGTCGCGGTGAACACCAGCGGGCCACGGCGCCTGCTCTACGGGACGGCTCGGGACCTGCTGATCGGGATCACGGTGATCCGGCCCGACGCCACGATCACCCGCTCGGGGGGCAAGGTCGTGAAGAACGTCGCCGGGTACGACCTGGGCAAGCTCTACACCGGCTCGTACGGCACTCTCGGCCTGATCACCGAATGCGTGTTCCGCCTGCACCCCGTCCCCGCCGCGCGGGCCTTCGTCACCGCCACCGTGCCCGCCCGGGACCTCGCCGCGCAGCTGGCCGCGATCCGGGCCGAGCAGGTGGTGCCGTCAGCCGTGGAGATCGACGCACCCGCCGACGGTCCCATCACGGTCGCCGTCCTGATCGAGGGCACCGCCGAGGGCGTCCACGACCGGGCGGCGCGGCTCGAGAAACTGCTCGGGGGCACGGTCTCCGGCGAGCCGCCGGCCTGGTTCGGGACATACCCCTGGCCCGCGGACGGGGTCGGGGTCAAGGTGGGCGTCGCGCTCTCCCGGGTGGCCGAGCTGCCTTCCGGCGTACGCGGCTCAGCAGCCACCGGTGTCCTCCACACCCACCTGACCGGTGACATCCCCGCGCGACTCGCCGCACTTCGGGCGGCAGCCGAGTACGCCGTCGTGCTGACCGCTCCCCCGTCCGTGCGCGACGAGCTCGACATGTGGGGACCGGTCCCCGGGATCGAGCTGATGCGCCGGGTCAAGGACCAGTTCGACCCGGACCACCGCTTCGCACCCGGCCGATTCGCAGGAGGCATCTGATGAGCGGGGCTTTCTGATGGATGGCGCGTTCGACGACGACCGGCCCCCGCGGCGCGAGCTCGTCGACGACTGCGTGCACTGCGGCTTCTGCCTCACGACCTGCCCGACGTACGTGCTGTGGGGCGAGGAGGCGGACTCGCCACGCGGGCGGATCCACCTCATGAAACAGGGACTCGACGGCGAACCGATGACCGATTCCCTGGTCAAGCATGTCGACCAGTGCCTCGGCTGCATGGCGTGCGTGACGGCGTGCCCGTCCGGCGTGCGCTACAACCTGCTGATCGAGGACACCCGGGCGCAGGTCGAGCGGCAGGCCACGCGGAGCCTCGCCGAGCGGGCACGGCGGGCGGCGATCTTCGCTCTGTTCCCGTACCCACGGCGGTTGCGGCTGTTGCGGGGGCCGCTCCGGGCGTACCAGAAGACCGGTCTTCGCAAGGTCGTGGCGCGAGTGCTCCCGCCCACCCTGGCCACCCTCGATGCCCTCGCCCCGACGCTGCGCAGCGTGCCGCGCCCGCCCAGGCTGATCCCTGCCCGCGGCAGGCGACGGGCAACCGTCGGCGTCCTGACCGGCTGCGTGCAGAGCGCGTTCTTCCCCGAGGTCAACGCCGCCACGATCCGCGTCCTGGCCGCCGAGGGCTGCGATGTCATCGTGCCACCGTCGCAGGGCTGCTGCGGCGCGCTGAGCGTGCACAACGGCCGCAGGGCGGAGGCCCAGGAATTCGCCCGCCGGACGATCGACGCCTTCGCCCGGGCCGCGGTCGACTACGTGGTGGTCAACGCCGCCGGCTGCGGATCATCCATGAAGGAGTACGGCGAGCTGCTGCCGTGGGATCCCCGCGCGACGCTGTTCGCCGAGAAGGTGCGCGACCTGTCGGAAATCCTGGTCGCGCTCGGCCCGGTCGCGAAACGCCACCCGCTGCCGATGACGATCGCCTACCACGACGCCTGCCACCTCGCGCATGCCCAGGGAATCCGCGCGCAGCCCCGCGCCCTGCTCGACGCCATCCCGTCCCTGGACGTCCGCGAGATCGCCGACCCGGACATCTGCTGCGGCTCGGCCGGCGTCTGGAACATCCTCAACCCCGAACCGGCCGCCGCCCTCGGCGAACGCAAGGCCCGCACGGTCCTGGACACCGGCGCGTCACTGCTGGTCACCGCCAACCCGGGCTGCCTGATGCAGATCGCCGCCGCCGCCCGCAAACTCGGCACCCCCATCGACGTCGCCCACACCGCCACCGTCCTCGACGCCTCGATCCGCGGCATCACCCTGTCGTGACGCACCATCCGGGGCCGCGACTCCGCGGGATCCGTTCTTCTAGTTGACGCTTGATAAAGCGGATGGTTGAGTAAGCGTCATGCAGAAGCAGCAGCTCGACGCGGTGTTCACCGCGCTCAGCGACAGCACCCGGCGGGACATCGTGGCGCGACTGAGCACGGGCGAGGCGACGGTCAAAGAGCTCGCCGAGCCGTACGCCATGAGCATGCAGGCCGTCTCCCAGCACATCCGGGTGCTCGAGCGGTCCGGGCTGATCAGCCAGGGCCGGCACCGCCAGACCCGGCCGTGCCGGCTCGAGCCCGCAGCGCTCGACGCCGCGCTCTCATGGATCGAGGAGAGCCGGCGCACCTGGTCGGAGCGCGTCGACCGGCTGGAGACCCGCCTCGCCGACCTGCAGCAGGAGGCAGACCAGTGATCATCTCCAGGAGGATCCTGCGCGCACCCCGCGACCTGGTGTGGCGGTGCCTCACCGAGCCCGCCGAGCTCGCGCACTTCTGGGGCCCGGCCGGCATGCACACGCCGGTCGACGGCATCGTCGTCGAGCTGCGTCCCGGCGGCCGCTTCGAGACGCTGATGATCGGCGAGCACGGCACCCACCGCATGGTCGCGACCTTCACCGAGGTCGTCGCCCCTTCCACGCTCGCCTGGATCGAGCCGGCGTCCGGGATGCACACCACGAGCACCCTGGCCGACCTCGGCGACGGCACCACCGAGCTCGTGATCCAGCAACGCCACGTGCCCGAAGCGATGCGTACGCCCGAAGCCCGCGCCGGGTTCCTCACCTCGCTCGACAAGCTCGAACAACACCTCGTCACCCGGCAGTGGGTCGCGGAGACCTACCAGGGCCTCGCCGAACTGCTCACCGCCGACGACGTCTGGGACAGGCCGTCGCTGTGCGAGAAGTGGCTCGTACGCCACGTCGTCGCGCATGTGACGATGCCGGTGCGGCTGACTCCGGCGCTGTTCGGAGCGAAGATGGCAGCAGCCCGCGGCGACTTCACCGTCCTCTCCGACACCGTGGCCGTCCGCGACGGCTCGCTGCCCGCCGCCGATCTCCTCGCCCAGCTCCGGTCACCGGACCTGCACGCCTGGCAGCCGCCGGGCGGGGGCGCGGCCGGCGCCCTCAGCCACGCCGTCATCCACTCCCTGGACGTGACGATCGCCCTCGGCCGGCCACCGGTCGCCCCGGCCGAAGCCGTCACCGCCGTCCTCGACCAGCTCACCGCCGCCAACGGCACGCTGTTCGGCGTCGACCTGACCGACACCCGCCTCGAAGCCACCGACATCACCTGGACCTGGGGAGACGGCCGCGTCACCCGCGCGGACAGCGGTTCCCTGGTGGCGCTCCTGAGCGGACGGACGCTGTGATCACGCCAGCATGGCCTTCGCGGTGCGGGCAGCCTTGCCGGAGCCGCGCAGGGTTCCGAGCCACGCGTGCAGGGCCGGGTCGTCGGCGGGGCGGACGTGCAGCCGCAACGATTCCTCGTGCAGTACCGTGACCAGCGCATGCAGGCCGGCGTACCCATTGTCCAGGCGTGGCAGCAGCAGCGTGAGCACCTCCACCACCTTGGGGGCAGTGTCCTGACCCGCGATCGCGGCGTCACGCAGCGACGTCGCCCAGCGGGTGGGTTTGCACGGCCCGCTCAGCTGGGCCATCGCCGCCGCCAGCTGCTCGTTCGTGATCCGGCCCGCGACGAGGACGTCGACGGCCCGGGTCCTGCCGACCGGGTCGCCGCAGGACAGACCCGACGCCAGGGTCGCCGCCGCCATCGGGCCCAGGCGGCCGGGGTGGGTCAGCAGGGCGTCGAGGACCGCGACGGTGTTGTGCTCGACCTCGGTCCCGATCGCGTCGAGCGTGGAACGCACGCCGCGGGCGAAGAACGGCTCGGCGTCGTGCGGCCAGGTCAGCGCGGCCCAGGCGACCCAGTCGGGGCCGCCGGTCCAGGAATCGTCGGGTGCCCCGTCGCTCCAGGGCCGGACCACTGTGGGCTGGTCGCCGGGGGTGAGCCGGTGCTTCCACGGCGGGTCGGTGGTCAGGCTCGCGCGCCAGTGCACGCCGAACTCGTAGCGGTCGGGGCGCAGGGCCAGCTCGTACGTCGCCGCCCGGCCCTGCCCCGGGCCGTCGAGACCGGCGGCGATCAGGTGCGGGTCGTCCGCGTACGGTGCACGGGCCCGGGCGGCGGCCACCCACCAGGCGTCCGTGCCGATCGGGGCCGGCGGGCCGCCCAGGGCGTACCGGACGACCTGGCCCATCTCGCCCGGAAGATCCCCCGCCGCTCGCAGGGCCTCGTCGCGTCCCTCGGGGGCGATCCGCAGCAGCGCGGCGACCAGGTCGTGGTGGCCGGGGGTCCGGTCCCGCAGCCGCCGCACCAGCGCCATCGGCGCGATCCAGCCCGCGGCGTCGGTCGGCGTGGCCACGGTCGGGCCCTGCTCCAACCGGGCGTGCAGCAGCGCCTGGGCCGGCATGCCGTACCGCGGATGCTCGATCCCACCGGCGGTCAGGACCAGCGACGCGAGATGCCCGCGCAGTTCCCAGCTGCTCTGATCTCCGCGCGCCACCGTCGACGCCCGCTTGACAATCGGACGCAACAGGTCTGACATTTCGGAAATGGCCGCGAGAAACAGCTCGACCTCGACCGGGTCCCGGGCATCCTCCATCAACGCCGCGGCGCGTTCCGTGAAGTCGTCAGCCGTCATAGCCACCAGCTCCCGGGCAGGCTCCTGGTACGCCGCCACCTCCCCGCCCGCCGCAGGGATCGCCGCAGGGATCGCCGCACCGAGCCACTCCGCCGCCACGCGCTGCACTGACGGCTCCAGGGCTTCCAGCCGACCGGCCACAACGTCCCTGGCGTCCAGCGACCGCAGCAACTCCAGGGCCTTGAGCTGCACGTCACCGTGGGCATGCGCGAGACCCCAACCAGCGGCCTCCGCAACCTCCCCCGGATGCCGTTTCGCCACAGCGGCAAGAAGCCGCAAGACTCCGAGAGCGGTCTTCTTGACCGGTACGCCCAACGCGGGCACACACGCCACCACGAACTCCGCGTCATCGAGCCGCCCAGCCTTGTCCAGCGTGGCCAGACAGCGCACCGCCATCCCGACCGTGGCGGTCACCTGACTCCGCAACAGGTCGAGCAGCAGCGCCTGATCCGCGGCCAGCTCGTCCACAGTGGGTGACAAGCTCTCGTACGTCGCCGAGAACCACCCGGCCCGGAACGCGCTGAAGCCCCGCCCCAGCGCCAGCAGACAGCTCCGCAGCACCCGCGCCCGGTCCAGCACGCCGTCCTCGATCAGGTCGGCGAACGCCAGGCGCCACCCCGCTCCCACCGCGACGTACTTGTCCAGCGCCGCGAGGCTCACCTCACCGCCGCCCTCGACCTCGAAGACGCGCCACAACGCCCGCTCGACCAGCTCCGGGTCGTCGCGCAGCAGGCCCCGCCGCCGCTGATCACCCCAGCGGTCACCGAGACCGGAGACCATCGCCAGCACATAGTCGTCGTCGGGCTCGAGCGTGACCAGGCCGAGGCGTTCCAGCGTGCGGATCTCGGTGAACGTGTCGCTCCCGATCGTGGAGGTGGCCAGCACCCGGACCCGCTCCCGGACCAGCCGCCCCACCCACGCGGGCGCCGCCGCCCCGAAAGGCGTCCCTCCCCCGCCGTCCTTCACAAGATCCGTGAAGGCCTCGAACAACGCCGGCCAGGTGCGCCGCTCCGGCTCCCACCGGGCAAGATCACGAACGAGATCTCCGCCGGGTACGCCCGACAGCTCCGCAAACGACGGAAGGTGATACGCCGTCACGGCCTCGCCCCGCGGATGAACTGGTCAACGGCGGTCTCGAGGAGCCCGTCGAGCAGCTCCGGCACGAGCAGACTACCGTTGATCAGCGACGCGATCCCGTGCAGCGTCGCCAGCAGCACGACCCCCACCCGCTGCGAGTCCCCGGCGGCGAGCACCCCCTGCTCCTGCCCCTGCACGATCAGGGCATCCATCAGCCCGAACGGCGCGGAGGCGGCCACGGCGATCCGCTCGGCACCCTCGCGATGCTTCCCGGCGAACATCAGCTCCAGCAACGCGGCATCATCGGTCGCAAACTTCAGGTACGCCGCGGCGATCGCATGCAGCCGCGGCACGAACTCCGTCCCGGCAACGTTCAGCGCCACCCGCAACGTCGCATCCAGCCGCGCGAACCCGGCCTCGACCAGCGCATCCAGCAACGCCTGCCGATCCGCAAAATGCCGCCGCGGCGCGGCATGACTGACCCCGGCCTCCCGAGCCAGCTCCCGCAACGACAGCTGCTCCGCCCCATCCTCCCGCAACCTGCGCTCAGCGGCATCCAGCAACGTCGTCCGAAGATTCCCATGGTGATAAGCAGGCACCCGACCACCCTAGTCCAATGTTGCCGCTGCCACCATTGTTGTCATCGCATACATCGTCGCTCATGCCAACGTTCTCCCCGCCTCCCTCACCGGCCGGACCGCCATCATCACCGGCGCCACCAGCGGCATCGGCCGAGCAGCAGCCCGCGCCCTCGCCACCCAGGGCGCCCACGTCGTACTAGCCGTCCGAACCCCCGCCAAAGGCCAGGCCGCCGCAGGAACCGCAGGCGAAATCGGCGGGACGCGGATGCATGACTTGCTCTATCGTCTGGCCGGATGCCGAACGTCGAACACCCCACCAGCCTCTTCGCCGGCTGCACCCAACGGGCCTATCTGTATTTCGCACGGAGTGTCGGCGCCGACGGCCCGCCGTACAACGCCAACGAGTTGGAGCTGATGGCGTTCGACCCGGGCGACGTCACTCTCATGGTGGGACTACAGCCGACGGACTCGTGGCAGCGCGGTGATCGACACCCCAGTCGACCGGAACCACGGCGTTTCAGCAGCTGGCAGTACGGACTGCCCAAGGTTCGAACGTTCTGCACCGAGGACGGGAGCATCCATGTCTCCATCGCCGCCATCACGTACACAGCCGAAACCGTCAAGCGTCTGGCGCGGCTCAACGCATCAGTTGATCACGACCAATACGTCTACCTGCCTGACTAAATGCCTCCGATACCGCCGATCGGCAGTGCCGCCTGGGACCGGGAGCTGACAACGCTCGGCATCGATCGCCCGACCGTCGACCGGGAGTTGCACAGCGCCGTCGAGGACGCCATCGCCGAAGGAACCGCCGAGCCCGACGGCCACGACGTGTACCTCAACGACGCGTCACCCGAGACCGCGGCCGTACTGGTCCTGTTCCATCAGAGCCACCCGTCGTACTCCGCGCTGATGTATCTGAGCTTCGCCTGGCACAACGCAGACGGCCGGCTCCGCGACTGGATCGTGCGCCAGTACGCCGCCATGCTCGTCCACGGCCCCCGGCCGGTCACCGACTCGGCCACGTACGGCCTGGCCATCGACTACTTCGAGGACCGCAAAGCGGCACCCGGCTTCTTCGCCGCCCTCCTGCCCCAGATCCCGACCGGCAACTGGGGCGGACTCCTGCGCGCCGCGGGCCCTCTGACATGGCCGATCAAGCGGCAGCTCTTCCTGACCGCCGCAGAGCACCCGGATCTCCACGAAGCCCTGGCAGAGGGAATGGCCGCGTCCTTCTTCGGCGTCTACGGCGACATCTCCGCCCCCGAGGCAGCCGACCTGCTGCAACACATCACCGTCGCCGACGACCAGACCCGAGCGGCCCTGACCGAAGCCACCACCCAACCGCTCCTGATGCAATCCGGCTCAGCGATCGTGGTGACCGACCCCCGCTGGACCCACCCCGACAGCTTCCTCCTGGAAATGACCGTCACCCACGGCCACCGACGATGGTCCCCTCGATCCGAACTGGTCATCAACGGCCAGGCCCACGGCCGGCTCGCCCACTGGTCCTTCCCGTTCCACCACGCATGGGACCACCTGACCCTCCCCGGGCGAACATTGAACAAGCCGCACCTGCACCGCATCGAAGGCACCCCCAGCGATGCCGCAGACCTCGTGGACCGGGAAATAGAGCTGTGGCTGCCCGGGTTACGCACCTACCTCGCCCAGCAACGCTGACCGGTCAGCTGGCGCCAGTCGGCGTGGGAAGGCCCAACTTCACGCTCGTCAACTGACCGTGAACGCGGGCGATCAGGGTTACGCGTAGCCCGTTGGCGAGCGTTTGCCATCGTATGTCCATGCTGAACAGTCGCATCGAAGAGTTTCGCGCCAGCCTGGCCGTGCACGACATCACCGGCCAAGAGCTGGACAACTGGCTGGAGTACGCACGTTTCTATGTCGTCCTGCCCGTGGTCCCGGAAGGCCCACCGCCGATCGACGGCCCCGTGGCGGGTCGCAAGGGTGGCCTCCCCCTGCTGCCGCCGGACATGCCCTGGCCCGTCGGCCCGTCCGGCCCGCTGCCGTTCCACGGACTGGTCGACTGTGCCGCCCTGCCGCGCAGTGAGCACCTCGACCTCCAGCTACCCGCAGACGGCTACTTCCTGTTCTTCGTCAACTTCGATGACACCATGATCAACTTTGAGGACTATGAGGGTACGGGTGACGGGTTCGGGCGCGAGCAGGAAGCCGCCCGCCTGATCTACGTGCCCGGCGGCACACCGGTGGAGGAGCGGGACGGCGAGGCGTTTCCGATCGTGGAGCTGCGGGCGACGATCAGCATTGATCCGCCGAGCTGGTCGAGCGGCGAGCCCAGTGCCGAGTTCGCCGAGCGGGTCCCGAACCACGAAAAGCTGGAGCGGCTGGCGGGAGAGTTCTGGCGGGGCTGGTACGGCGACCGCGACATCCGGCTCGGTGGCTTCACGCTCACCCCGCAGACCGAGCCCACCGACGTCATCGCCGAGCACCAGCAGCAGGTGACGGGTGGCGACCTGGACGAGTTGCGGCAGCAGGCGGAGCGCGAGTGGGTGCCGCTGGCTCAGCTCGGCTCCGAGGAGCCGGTCGAGTCGGCGACCCTCGCGCGCTTCATGGTCAAGCGGGCCGCGGTGGCAGCGGGCGACTTCAGCGAGGTCGTCTCGGTCGCCGAGTTCATGGAGTGACGCCGGTGGGCGTCAGTTGACGGTCATCTCGCCGAGCAAGGACCAGTCGTCCTGGTCGATCGACTGGCTGATGATGCGGGGCGTGGCCTGCAGGTGGGGCGGGAGGTCCCGCCGGGCCTGCTCGAAGTGGGCCGAGCCGACGTGTGCCCCGCCCGCGTCGCCGTCGCGGAAGGCCTCGACGAGGACGTATTCGTTCGGGTCGTCGAGGCAGCGGGACCAGTCGAACCAGAGGCAGCCCGGTTCGGCGCGGGTGGCGCGGGTGAAGGGGCCGGAGATCTCGGGCCACTGGTTGGCGTACTCCGGCTTGATCAGGAATTTGGCGGTAATGAAGATCATGGTGGACCTCTCCGGGTGGCCTAAACTGGGGCGGTGACCGAGTACGACGCGTCCATGATCCAGGTGCTGACCTTGGACGCCTCGGTGCGGAAACGGCCGGGGATGTATTTCCGGTTCGCCCAGGATAATCCGCTGCTGCCCACCCAGGTCCTCGCGGACGTGCTCGGCTCCGTCGATCATCCGCCGACCGCCGTGGCGCCGGTGCACTCCGCGGACGCCGTCGCCGAGATCACCGGTGACCTGGCCTTCACGGTCACGGACAACCTGCGCGCGCAGCCCGGGAAGAGCGGCTACTTCGACTCGCTGATCACACCGGACCGTCTCTGGTTCGCGGCGGCCGCGGCGCTCAGCACCGCGGTCCTGGTCGAGATCTGGCAGGACGGCCAGGCCTACCGCCAGCACCTCGCGGGCCTGCATCCGACCGGCCCCGCCGAGGAGTTCCCCGCCCCGCCCGGCGCGGGCGCCCGGTTCGCGTTCACCCTGGACACGACCTACTTCGCCCCGGGCGCTGCCATCACCACCGACCTGGCCACGATCGACCTGCACGGCCCCGACTGCGAAAAAGGCCACCGCACCGGTTCGGTCACCGTCCGGGACCTCCGCGGCCCTCAAGCGCCTCGAGAATTTCAGTACGCGTAAAGCTGTCGCGGATCCGACATAGTCCCCTCGTTCGCCGGCGTACCGTCGCCCGGGCGGCAGTGGCACGGGAGGAGCGGTGATGCGCACCACCCCCATGCGGCTGCTCGGCTTCCTGACCGCGTTCTCCGACGGCCGGCTGCCCGGCATCGGTGGCTCCTCGCTCGCCCGATGCCATCATCCCGGTTGTCGCTGGCGCGACTTCGTCTATCGCGTCGACGCCATGACCGGCTGCCGACTCCATCCCGGCGAATCACGCAAGGTCCGCAGCGGAACGCGCCTGTCGGTTCGATGTTTCGGCTCGCCGTCCTGCCAGCGCAAGTCGGTTGACGTCGTCTACAGCCGCGACCTGCACACCCGCGAGGACTTTCGCTGCTCTACCCACAGACAGGACCTCTGAGTGAGTACCGATGTCCTCGCTGACCTGCCCACCCGCTTCAAACTGGTCAACGCCCTGCCGGCCACGTTCTTTGCCGTTCTCACCGGGGCTCTGCTGCTGGCCGGAGCACCTGGGGAAGCACCCGGCTGGGACAACCTCGTGGAGCACGGGCGGCGTTACGGCTGGGTCGGTGCTGTAGGGGCAATGGCGCTGGTCACCGTGACCGCGTTGCTGCTGGAGCCGCTGGAACTGGCCTCGATCCGGTTGCTCGAAGGCTACTGGTCGGCCCGGGGTCCCCTGGGCCGTGCCGCCGAGTTCGGCCGCTGGATTCAGCGGCAACGCAGGGACAGAGTCGAGTTCCTCCTCGACGCCGCCCTTGTGCAGGGCATGCCGACCGAGGACCTGCAACTGCAGCTCGCCCTGATGCCGCAGGGCGAACTACTGCCGACGGCACTCGGCAATCGGCTCCGGTCCTTCGAGGAGAAAGCCGGTCGGGCGTACGGCTTGGAGTCCACCGAGCTGTGGCCACGGCTCTACTACGTGCTGCCCGAACCCGTCCTCGCGTACGTGGGCAAGGCCCGCAATCAGCTCGATACTGCGAGCCGCCTCTGCCTGACCTTCATCCTCAGTGCGCTCGTTTCGGCCGTGCTCTTGGCCGGTCACCCGCTCTGGTACGCACTCCCCGCTGGTTCAGCGCTCGCCGCCGCCGCGTCCTACCGGTCCGCGTTGGCCGCTGCCGACAGTTTCGGCATCGCGGTGACTGCCGCGATCGATGTATACCGGCTCCGGCTGCTCCAGGAGATGCGGGTCGACATGCCCGCTGACACCGCCGCGGAACGCCTGATCAACGAGACGTTGCGTGACCTCTGGACGGGCGACACGACAGCATCCGTGCGCTATGCACCCGCCGACAGCGACATTTTGGTCATCTTCAAAAATCTGAGATCCGGCAGGCGCCCTAGACCACGTTCCTGACCCGGAGCGAACTGTACGCGGACAGCACAACGATGCGTAAAGTAGGCGCCGACGCCGCCGTGGCAGCAACAATGACGTCTTGGCTCAGACCTGGGCCACGCGCATCGACCTGGACGGCGACCCCACGGGGAACTTCGACGTCGATACCCGAGAGCGCCCCGCGAATGTCCACCCGAGCCTGATCCGCCGTGGGGGTGGCGAGCACCTTCACTCGGTACCCGCCGATCAGGGTCCGCAGCACCAGCAGCGGCTGGACTCCCGGGTCCCAGTTGACCGGCCGAGTGAAACCCACCAGAGTCTCCCGGCGAACGATCGCGGCAGGGCCGGTCCGCACTACCGGCGCCGCCTTGCCGATCATGAGCAAGCCCATCCCGGCGGCAAGCAGCGCCAACGGCAACAGAAGAGGTCGCGCCCATTGCGGTAGAGGGTTGAGCGTGAACACCAGCGCCATAGTCCCCACCGAGAGCAACGCGACCGGCCCGATCAGCGTGTTCGCAGCGGGGAGCAGTCTGATGCCACCTGCGATGCCCAGACAGATCAGAGCAAGCGGCCACCAGCGCGCTGCGGTCCGGCTCAGCTCGGCACCGGGCACTGTCCGCTCGATGAGCAGAACCGTGCCACCCACCGCCAGCGCGGCCGCGAACACCCGCCGGGCCGGGCTCACTCCCCCGCCCACCCACGGCCGCACTGCAATGTCATGCGCGCATCCAATCATGCGCCGGCATCCGGTATTCCGACCACCGACCGGCAATAGAGCTCCGCGACCGACGGAGCTGATCGCTAGGCTCAGCGGATCAGCATGACGGTACGGTGGTGGGAGGGGGCGGGAGTGGCGAAGGAGACCGGGCGTAAGGCCATTGCGTCGAACAAGAAGGCGCGGCACGAGTACGAGGTGCTGCGGACGTTCGAGGCGGGGCTGGTGCTGGCGGGCACCGAGGTGAAGTCGTTGCGGGCCGGGTATGTGTCGATCGTGGACGCCTTTGCCGCGGAGCACGAGGGCGAGCTGCTTCTCTACAACCTGCACATCGCGGAGTACGGGTTCGGTTCGTGGACGAATCACGCTCCCCGGCGTACCCGTAAATTGTTGCTGCACAAGGTCGAGATCGCGCGCATCCTCGACAAGCTCAATGAGAACGGTATCGCCCTGGTGCCCTTGTCCCTGTATTTCAACGACGGCTGGGCGAAGGTCGAGCTGGCGCTGGCGCGGGGCAAGAAGGAGTACGACAAACGCCAGACGCTCGCCAAGCGGGACGCCGAGCGGGAGATCTCCCGGGCGATGGGACGCCACCTCAAGGGTCACCCGAGAGGGTGAATCCGTGAGATCCTGTGCTGCATGCTGGCAGCGGATCTCTGGCAACGGGCGGTCGCGGGCGGTGGGCCGGTGGTCTCGCCGGTGGATGCGCGGGGCCTGGTCGAGGTCAGCTTCGTGTGGCGCGGCGAGGCGGAGCGCACCTCGGTCGGGTGGGGTTCGCAGGAGCCGATGGAGCGAGCGCCCGGCACGGACATCTGGCATCGCACGTTCCGGTTGCCGGCGACGATGCGCACCATCTACTACTACTCGCACATAGCGGTCGAGGAGCATCGCACCCCGCCAGACGACAGCGGCTCCGGTCCCACCCACGTCGACCCGCTGAACCCCGACCGGATGCTGTTCCCCGGCGACCCCGGCGATCCCACCGACCGTGACGGCTGGGTGTCGGTGCTGACCCTGCCACGGGCCGCGCCCCAGACCTGGTGCCTGCCGCGGCCGGGAGTTCCTGCTGGGACGGTCGAGCGGGCGGAGCTGGACGGCGGCCATCGGGTCGCGGTCTACCGGCCCGCCGGCGAGCGGCGCACCGGGCTGCCCGCGGTGGTCGTCTTCGACGGTTATCTCGCGCGCACGATGATGGCGATGCCGGTGACCATCGACAACCTGATCGCCGCCGGGGAGATACCGCCGCTCGTGGCCATCTTCGTGGACGGCACCGACGAGACCCGGCTCGAGGACCTGGCGCCGTCATCGGAAAAGACGACCCGGTTCATGATCCGCGAGCTGATGCCGTGGGCGCGCCGGGTGCACGGGATCAGCCCGTACCCGCAGGATGTTGCCCTGGCCGGGATGTCGCTCGGTGGTCTCGCCGCCGCGGCGCTGGCGCTGCGGGCACCGGAGGTGTTCGGCGCGGTGATCAGCCATTCGGGCAGCTTCTGGTGGCCGGCGCCCGCCGACGGCGACCCGGAGTGGCTGACCCGCGAGGTCGCCCGCCGCCCCCGCGCCGGCGTGCGGTTCTATCTCGACATCGGCGACCGGGAGCGGCAGATCTTCCTGCCCGGCGTGCCCGACCAGGTGACGGTCAACCGGCGGATGCGTGACGCGCTGCGGGCGAAGGGCTACCCGGTCACGTACGCGGAATACCCGGGCGAGCACGACTACGTGAACTGGCGAAACACGTTCGCCGACGGCCTCCGCGCGGTGTTCGGGCATACCCCCACCGGATAGACGTCAGCCCACCAGATAGGAGCGCAGCACCCAGTCGTCCTCGACGTAGTAGATGCGGCCGTCCGTGACGACCGGATGGGTCCGGGGCCGCCCGACGACCGGGACGTCGAGCCGCCGATTGCCGGTGTCCGGGTCCACGAACGTCGTGCCGACGTAGAGCTGGTCGCGCGCGTAGACGGGCTGCTGCGCGGCCGCCGGTAACCCGTGGTAGACCTTGACCAGCTGCCCGGTGACCTCGCGGACCTCGACCTTGCCGCTGCGGGAGACGAAGAGCTGGTTCCCGCTGATCGTGAACGGTCCTGCGGGGAAGCCGCTGCCCGCGTACGCCTTGCCGGTGCCGGACCGCACCCGCACGATCCGGTCGCCTGCCCGGGCGTAGAACACGGACGGGCTCCCAGCGAGCACCGACCACTTCTTCGCCGTACGCCACAGGATCCTGCCTGTCGTCATGGCCAGCGCATACGCACCCCGCCCGTCACGCCGCGTCACCAGGATCGTCCCGAGGGCTGCCACCGAGCGGGTCCAGCCGTCGGTGCGCCGCCACAGCTTCGTGCCATCACTGATCCGGTACGCGGTGACGTTGCTCTGCTTCGCCGCCCACCCGCTGACCAGGGCGATCCCCCGATCGGCGACCAGCTCGAACGTCGACACGGGGAGCCGTACCCGCCACCTGCGCGCGCCGGTCAGCTCGTTCACCGCGGTCAGGTACGACGGTGAACTCCCGGCCTTGCGGCAGGTCGTGGTGAGCGTCAGCAGCATCCCGCCGGCGACCACCATCGCCCCGGCCCGCTCCCGGTCGACCGCCCGCGGCCCCCAGTGCCCGAGCCGCCAGCTCCACAGTTTCTTCCCGGTGCCCCCGTCGTACGAGTCGACGCTGTGCCCGGTCCGCACGAACATCCGGCCCGCATGCACGACGGGCGCGCCGAACTGGGTGCAGACCTCGTTGTCGGGCGCCAGCTGCACTGACCAGCTCAGGCTCATCCCGGTGAAGCGGGGCGGCTGCTCGTAAGGGTTGTAGAAGTTCGCGTACGGGCTGCCGCCGTCATGGGTCCAGTCCGCCTGTGCGGGCCCGGCCAGCAGGCTCGTCGCGAGGATTCCGGTCAGCGCCGCCCTGATGATCTTCACACCAGGCACAACGACCGGCTCGCTATTCCGGCATCGGCAGCTCGGCGGCCTCGCCGGTCGCGGGCGCGGCGGAATGCTCGGGCGCCGCGAGCAGGCTGCGGGTGTAACGGCCCTGCTGACGCGTCACGGGCAGCGTGATGAGGTGAATCGGCGGCGGCGGCTCGACGAACCGTCCCGTCCCCCACCGGATCCAGAACGGCAGCCGCCCCTCCTCCGCCTCGGCGAGCAGCTTGTCGACGGTCCGCTGCCGATGCGTATGGTCGACCTCGACCACGATCGGCGGCCCGTCCTCCCGCGCCAGCGCGACATCCAGCACCGAATGCTGCCGCTCCATCGGCGGCGGCAACGTCACCACACTCGCCGCCCGCCGGTAGACCCGCCACCCGTGCGCCTCACCCCACTCACCGACCGTATCGATGATCAGGGCGGTCACCTGCTCCTGGGTGAGCCCGGTGAACGTCAGCGCGGCGAGCCGGGGCGCCAGGTCGTCCATGCCCGGAATCGTAGTTCGCCCCCTCCCCGCCCTTGCGGCCAGCCTTCGGGACGAGAGACGCAGCCTTACGGGACGAGATCGGCCGGTCTGCGTGACGGGTTCAGTCGGCGGGTGTGAGAACGGCGCCGGTGATGACGATTGTGCCGTTGGGGTCGCTGCACTGCACCCGGAGCGTGAGCTTCTCGGCGTCGTCGATCGTCGCGGTCAACTGCTGTGCCCGGGCGGCGGTGGCCTGCTGCTGCTTGCCGACCTCGGCGGTGACCAGGTCACCGTCCCGCTGCAGCGTCCCTGTGAGAGCGGTCACGTAGGTGGCCGACCGTTGATCGGCGTCCGGCGGATAGTACGGCCGGACATCGGCCCGGAACTCCGTATAGCGGCCCCTCACCGGATAGGTGATGCTGTGCTCCTGGTCGCCGGTCTCGTTCGACGGGCAGCTGATCGCGATGGGCCGGTCGGTCCAGCCATCCCTGCCCCGCACCGGTCGCGGCACCGCGACGAGGAACGCGGCGCCGGATTCCGCGGTGAAGTCGAACAGATATTCCCCGCTCGCAGCCGGCGTCGGCCCGCTCGGGCTTTGTGGCACGCTGGACGTCCCCGGTCGGGGGGCCGTCCCATGAGCCGCGGACGGCGCGGACCCGGCGTCGGCGGACCCGGCGTCGGCGGTGACTGCGTCGGCGGGCCCGGGGCCCGGCGGGGACTTCGGCCACTGCCAGGCCACGAATGCCACGAGAAGGCTGAGGATGCCCGCGACGGTGCCCAGCACGGTCGCCCGGACTCCCGTGTCCCAGCCGCGCCAGCCACGCGGCTCGGGGACATTGCGGGCCTCCGGGGTGGAAGTGGTGCTCACGATGTGCCACCCGAGGTTCAATACCGCCACATTGGCGGGGGTACATCATTCCGCATCAATTCATGATCGGAATTCAGATCGTCTGACACATTCACGACACACGCGAGCCAATTCCGGCGTACTAAGGTGCGGCCGGTGAGTCCAAAGATTACCGTCCGCAAAACCATGTCGATCATTTCCGTGATCGCTTTGATCCTTTTCGCCTTCACCGCTTTCTTCTCCTGGCGCGCACTGGGCAGGGCTGACGACGCCCTCGCTCAGGTGAATGCCCTCGCGTCCGCCCGGGCAGCCGAGACTCCCCCGCAGGTGGCCGCCGACCCGACCGTTGCCACTACAACCACCGATCCACCGACGTCCGTAGCTTCGGACGATCCCACCGCAGAACCGGCCGCGACGGTGCCGAGCCTCGACGCCCAGACGCAATACAAGACCCGGTACACCGGCCAGACACTGCGTATCCCGCCCAGCTGCAACAGTTCCGTCTACATCGATCTCGACGAGCCCCGGGTGCAGACGGAATCGAACGTGGCTGAACTGATCTACAACAATCCGTGCGGTGTAGGCACCGCACAGTTCAGCCTCCGCAACGACGTGACCGCGAGCGCCGTCCCCTCCGAGGCCGTGACCCCGATCGAATGCGCCGAGCAGATCCGTACGAGCCCCCTGGGCACCGCGGACGAGCCGATCCGCCGCGGCTCGGTCTACTGCGTCAAGACCTCGCCGAACGACGCCCAGGCCACCGGCATCACCTGGAAGATGGTCATCCTTGCCGTGACCGCGACAGCGCAGGACGGGACGGTCACGCTGAAGGCGTCAGCCTGGGACATTCCCCAGTAGAGGCCGGCCACGACGATCCGGGTGCGTCGTGGTGTCGCCGGACAGCCGCTCAGACCCACTGCACCACGTCGTCGTGCTCCAGGCGCGGCAGCCTGCCGAACCAGGGATTCTCACCGGGGTGGCCGATGTTGACGACCAGGATCGATCGGTAGCGCCCGTCGGGGAAGAACTCGGCGTCGACGCCCGCCGGGTCGAATCCCGCCATCGGCCCGGCGGCCAGGCCGTGGGCGCGGACGGCGAGAATGAAGTAGCCGGCCTGCAGGGTGGCGTTGAAGATGGCGGTCCCGGTGCGTTTCGCGTCGTCCGCGGCGAAGACGTCCTTCAGCTCCGGCCGGAACGGCAGCACCGTCGGGATGTGCTCGTGGAACCGGGTGTCCATGGCGAGAACAGCCACCGCGGGAGCAGCCGCCGTCTTGGCCCGGTTGCCTTCGCTCATGTGCTTGAGCAGCCGGTCGCGGCCCTCGCCCGGCCGGACGTAGAGCACGCGCAGGGGCTGGGAGTTGGCCGACGTCGGCGCCCATTTGGCCAGCTCCCAGATGTCCGACAGCTCCGCGTCGGTCACCGGCGTGTCCGCGAAGGTGTTCGCGGTCCGCGCCCCGGTGAACAGCAGGTCCTTTGCCTTGGCGTCCAGAAGGTCGAGCGAGCGATCCATGTCCGGTTCCTCACGACAGCACTTGGTTAACGTGTGAACCAAACGTACGACGCCACTGGTTCACACGTCAACCAAAGGTAGAGTGACGCCCATGACAGAGGTGCCGTGGCTGGACGACGAGGAACAGCGAGCCTGGCGCGCCGTGATGACGATGCAGGACGACCTGGCAGAGTTCCTCGACCGGCAGATGCGTAACCGCGACGGGCTCTCCAAAGCCGATTACGAGGTCCTGGTCCATCTGTCCGAGGCACCCGGGGGCCGGCTCCGCTCGTTCAGGCTCGGCGAGCTGCTGCGCTGGGAGAAGAGCCGCCTCTCGCAGCACCTCGGGCGGATGGAGAACCGCGGCCTGGTGATCCGCGAACGCTCGCTCGCCGACCAGCGAGGCGCGGACGTCACCATCTCCCGCCGCGGCACCGACCTCATCACCGCCGCCGCCCCGAGGCACGTCGCCGACGTCCGCGCCGCGTTCTTCGACCATCTCACCGCGGCGGAGCTGCAGACCATCACCACCATCGCCGCCAAGGTGAAGGAAGGGCTCGCGAAGCTACAGCCCTGAGCGTGGTCTCAGGCGAGCGGGACCACATAGGAGTCGACCCGCGCGATGAGGCCGTCGCGGAACGTGAAGAGGTCGTTGAAGCCGAACCGGAACGGGCCGTGCTCGACGGTGACACCCCGGCCCTCGCCCGTCGTGACGACGACGGGGCCGTCCTCGTAGACACGCTGGACGTCGAGGTCGGGGCTGCCGGTGAAGGCCGGGTTCTCGATCTCGCCGTCGAAGTCCGCCTTACCTCGCGTGGTCCGGTGGCCATGGATGACCCATTCCACGTCATCGGTCAGCGTCGCGAGGATGCGAGGGTGGTCACTCGCCCGGAAGCCGGCGAAGTACTGGTCGACGAGTTCGCGCTGCGTCGGTGCGGTCATGGTGTGCTCCTGTCGAGCTGCAGGTAGATGCCGAGGGCGTCGAGGATCGAGCCGAGCCCGGTGGCCGCCCGGGCCGTGCGGAGCTCGGGGGGAAGCCGGCGCTGGTGCACCGTCAGATGGGTGCCGTCACCGGAGCTCCGGACCGTGACGGTGGTCCGCAGACCGGTGACGGGCTCGTCGAACACCAGCTCGTGCGGCGCGGTGACGCTCACGTAGACGAACGTGAGCCGACGGGTGGCGCCGTCCGGCGCGCGGGTGTCGAGGGCGAACTCACCGCCGGGGCGAAGATCGAGGGTCACGGATCCCGGGGGAACCGTGGCGTGCGCGCCGCCCCAGAAGCTCGCGATGCTCACCGGCGAGGTGAAGGCGGCCCAGACCCGTCCGGGGTCGGCGGCGTAGTGCCGCTCGGCGATCAGCTCGTCGCCGCGCAGCTCCGCGGCCCCGCTCACGGCGCCTCCTCGGACTCGGCCTCCAGGGGGAAGCCGGCGCCGGGCTCGGGCTCAGCCGCCAGCGGGAAGCCGGCGCCGGGCTCGGTGAGGTGCTTGCCGAGGGCGTCGAGGCGGTCGTCCCAGGCGCGGCGCTGCTCGTCGACCCACGTGCCGATCAGGGCGAGCTGATCGGCACGGAGCCGGCAGGGGCGGCGGGTCCCTTCGCGGCGCTGCTCGACGAGACCGCATCGCCGCAGGACGCCGACGTGGTGGGAGATCGCCTGCGGGGTCAGGTCGAACGGCCCGGCGAGCTCCCCCACCGTCGCGTCCCCGTGCGCGAGCCTGGTGACCAGGGCCCGGCGCACGGGGTCACCGAGGGCGGCGAAGGCCATATCGAGATCGGGTGGCATGACACCACCCTAACGCAAACGTACGCTTGCACAAGCGTGTGTTTGCGAATACTTCAGGACGTGCAGGTCAGGGTGCCGGCGCGCAGGGCGTGGCCGGCGTCGTTGGTGTCGTCGGACCAGAGGACCGGCTTGAGGCCGCCGGTGCAGGCCGACTGGGGTGCGATGGCGAAGCCCTCGTTGTTGTAGTTGGGCATGCCGGAGGGGCGGTCGGCGGTGCGGGTGACGGCGAACGTGCCCTGGACGTTGAGGTCGAGCGTCGCGGTGCGGCCCTGGCAGGTGTCGTCGCAGGCGGCCCACAGGTGACCGGTGGCCGGCTCGAACTCCAGGTCCATGACGGCGGGGAAGCCACTGCTGAACGTGGCGACGCGGGTGTAGGCGCTGCCGCTCTGGGTGAGGGCGTACGCGTACACCATGCCGTTGTTCTCGACCCCCGCGAAGAACAACCCGCTCCCGTGCCCGGGGTAGCTCGCCGGGGCGTACGCGGCGCCGGTGTGCTCGTCGCGGAAGCCGTGCGCGGTCAGGAACGTGTCCGGGATCCAGGAGACGGCTTCGGGCCCGGCGTTGGCGGGCAGGCCGGGAAGATCGGCGGTGAGGTTCCACTCGGCGGCCGCGTTCAGCGTCGCCGCCGTGGACGTGGTGTCGAAACGCAGGATCTTCGGTGCACTGGACGAGCCGTTGTTGTCGCGTTCGGTGATGACGAAGGTGCCGTCGGGCGTGACGACCACCCCTTCGGCGTCGGGGTCGCCGCTGCCGCCGGCGAAGCGCAGGGTCTTGCCGGACGCCCAGCCCCCGGCCGGGTCCGGGCGCCACGTCGCGCCGTTGGGCACCAGGCGGTACAGCGTGCCGGGTCCGTTGCGCACGGCCCACAGCACGGTCGCGCTCTCGTAGGACAGTCCGCTGAGGTTGGTGCCGAAGACGTTCGACCCGTCCGCGACGGTGACAGCGGTGCCACCCGGCCAGGTGGCGCTCGACGGGCTGCTACACGCGTTCGCGGCACCCCTGGTCGCGGCGACGGTGGTCGTGAACGCGCCGGTTCCGTCGGCGCACCGTCCGTACGTGGTGGTGGCGTGGCTGGTCCAGGCGTAGGAGTCCACGAGCGTCGAGCCGTCCGCGGCGTACAACCGTGCGGAATCCGCGCTGCCCAGCCCGTACGCCGATTCGACGTCCAGTGCCAGGAACGCACCCGGTCCCAGCGACGTCCCGGAAGCAATCTTGTACGAGTGGGAGTTGTCGTCGTCCTTGACGATCCACTTCGACACGTCGACCGCGACGGTCCCCGTGTTGACGAGCTCGACCCAGTCCCCGGGGCTGCCCCCGCTCGACTCGACCTCGTTGATCCGGACCGTGGACGTGTCCTGCGCCGAGGCGGGCGCGCACGCCAGCCCGAGGCCGAGCACAGCAAGGGCAGCAACGACAGAGGCATTTCTACGCGTACGCAATGTGGCCGGTCCTTCGTCCAGAGGGTCTCTCTGCGAAGCGTCAGCCACCCGGGCAGCCACGAATTGAACACCTCACCAACGGCGCGGTAACTCACCGCCGTGACTGGGGAGCGGAGCGTCAAGCCGCCAGCGAACCCAGTGGGTGCAGGCGGGACGGGCCGGGCGGGCATTCCAGGACGCGCAGCGCGCCGCCGGGGTGATCGCGGCTTAGTACGCTCAGCCTCCACATCGCCGCCGCGTCGGCGAGCGGCCCGCCGGAGATCTGCTAGAGCAGGGTCTCGATCGCGCCGAGGATCTCGGCGTCCGCGCCGAGGGAGGTGGGGACGACGGTCAGGCCGGCGGTGGCGCTCGGGGAGCAGTGCCGCAGCAGGGCCTCGCGGACGCCGTCCACCACGAACGGGCCGGCCGTGGCGAAGCCGCCGCCGACGACGACCACCGCCGGGTTGAGCACGTTGCAGACCGAGGCCACCGAGCGGCCGATCAGGCGGCCGGCGTCGGCGAGGGCGCGCTGGACCGGGCGGTGGTCGGCCGCGGCGAGGGCGAGCAGATCGGCTTCCGTCGGGCGGGTGGTGGCGGCGCCGTTGTCGAGCAGCGCGGCGAAGTAGGCCGGGGACAGATAGACCGAGAGGCATCCTCGGCTGCCGCAGACGCAGAAGGGGCCGACCTCGCGGACATTGAGATGACCGACCTCGCCCGCGTAGCCGATCGCGCCGCGGTGCATGCGGCCGCCGGCGATGATGCCGGCTCCCGTGTACTGGTCGGCGCGCAGGTAGAGGAGGTCGCGGGCACCTTTCGCGGCGCCGTGGCGGGTTTCGGCCAGTGCGGCGAGGTCGGCGTTGTTCTCGACGGTGACGGGTACGCCGAGCACGGCCGTGATCTCGTCGCCCGGGTTGAAGCCCGCGAACATGGGGAGCACGCCGCGCGCGCCGAAGCGGCCGGTCGTGGGGTCGACGGGCGACGGGACGCTCACCGCCGCCGCCCGTAACTCCGACAGGTCATGACCGTGGCGCAGCAGCAGGTCACGGCCGAATTCGGCGGCGCGGCGCAGGTGGGTGGCGCCGGACAGTCCGATGGGTACGGCGTCCGTGTCGTCATGGCGTACGGTGCCGGCGCCGTCCGTGACGACCGCCCGGATGCCGGAAGCGGTCAGCGCGAGTCCCATCAGCAGTCCGGGTGGCGCGGCGATCCGGAAGTGGGGCGACGGACGGCCGGCGCGGCGTTCCCCGACCGGCGCGGTGGTCTCGACGATGCCGTCGTGGTCGAGCTCGGCGAGCAGTTCGATCACCGCCGCGCGGGGCAGCCGGGTGAGCTTGACGATGTCACTGCGTTCGACCGTTCCCCGCGCACGCAACAGATCCGTGATCATGCGTCGCCGGACAGCGCGCTCCCGCACGGTGGGGGACGCGCCATCGGGGGCAGCGTCGAAAACGCGGCTGCCGCGGGCGGCAGGGGTGGCGTCGACCGCCGCGGAGACGGCGCCGAGGATCGGGGCGCGGCCGTCGAGAGCGCTGGCCCGGACCACCGTGGTGTCGGCGACCTCCGGCTGGGCGTAGCGGCGCAGCGACTCCCGGACGCCCTGGATGATGGTGCCCTCGGGTTCGATCAGCGGGCCGTCCAGCACCACCAGCGACGGGTTGATCGTGTTGGCGAGGTCGGCGACCACCCGGCCGATCATGCGCCCGGCGTCGGCGAGGACCCGCTCGGCGGTGGCGTCGTGCCGGGCGATCTCCGTGACCCGCTCCGCGGTGAGGTTCTCGCCGTACGTCACGGCCAGCATCGCGAGGATCTCGCGGGGTGAGGCGATCGTCTCGAGGCAGCCCCGGTTGCCGCAGCGGCACAGCGCGCCGGTCTCGTCGACCTGGACGTGGCCGATCTCGCCGGCGGCACCGGTCGCGCCGTGGTGCACGTGCCCGTCGAGCAGCAGCCCACAGCCGATGCCGGTGGAGATGCGCAGGTAACAGACGTTGCGATGGCCGCCGGCCGCGCCGTGGGCGACCTCGCCGATCAGGCTCAGGTCGGCGTCGTTGCGCACGGTGACGCGGTGCCCGAGGCGTTGCTGCAGCTCGGTAGCGGGGACCACGCCGCCCCAGCCGGGCAGGACGCTGCTCGCGACGATCGCGCCGGTCGAGGTGCCGATGGGTGCCGAGAAGCCGACGACCGTGGACCAGATGCGGCCCCGTTCGGTGCCCGCCTCCGCGACGCAGTCCCGGATCAGGGCGGCGACCGCGTCGAGGGAGCCGGTGACGTCGGAGGTGTCGAGGTCACGGTCGTGCTCCACGAGGATCGCGCCGGTCAGGTCGGCGACTGCCACCCGTACGCCGGGACCGCCGACCACCGCACCCACGACGCAGCCGGCGGCGGGCCCCAGGGTGAGCATCCGGGCGGGCCGCCCCGGACCCGCCGCGACGGTCGCCGCGCCCTCCGCGAGCAGCCCGGCGGTGAGGAGCTCCGCGACCATGCCGTTGACGGTGACCCGGGCCATGCCGGTGCGCCGGACGAGCTCGGCGCGGCTCAGCTCCCCCGCCCCGCGGACGATGGAGAGCAGGTAGTCGCGGCTCACGACGTGCACACGCCGGCCGCCCGGGCGGGGCGTCATGGCTCCACCCTACGCCTGGGTTATTGACGTAAACAGACTTAATCCTGCTGGCATGTAACGCGCAAACCACCCAGGAAGCAGGAAAAGGAGGCTCGGATACGAAACGCATAGCTAATTCAAAGGAAACTCAGCCGTCATTTGGGCTTGGTTTAGCGTCAATCCGATCGATAACTTCGAGGGACGAGGTCGCCGGTGGGAGGCGTCCCGTCCACGTCACATCGAGGTGCGCCATGACCACACTGAACCCCGCGACAGCGGTCCGAACCGTCCCCACGGACACCCCCGCCCCCAAGCCGGACGCGCCGGCCCGGCTGATCGCCGCGATGGCGCTCGCCCAGCTGGGCACGTATGTCGCGGTGCTCACCCCGGTTGTCGTGACGCTGTCCATCCGCGTCGCCGAGATCGCCCCGGACAACCGCAACTCGGCGCTGAGCTCGGTGCTGTCGGTCGGCGCGCTGCTCGCCCTGATCGGCAACCCGTTCTTCGGCGCGATGTCCGACCGCACGACGTCGAAGTTCGGCAAGCGCCGCCCGTGGCTGATCGGCGGCATCCTGCTCGGCGCGATCGGACTGCTGATCGTCGCGACCGGCAGCAGCGTGCTGGTGCTGACCGCGGGCTGGGCGCTCGCGCAGCTCGGCATCAACGCCACACTCGCCACCGTCACCGCCCTGCTGCCCGATCAGATCCCCGCGCATCAGCGGGGCCGGGTCGGCGGCATCCTCGGCCTGATGACCTCGATCGCCATCCTGATCGGCACGGGGCTCGCGTCGCTGCTGTCCGGCAACACGTTCCTGATGTTCATGGTCCCGGCGGTGATCGGGGTGCTGTCGGTCGGCACGCTCGTGGTCATCCTCAAGGACAAGCCCGCCGTGAAGGGCACGTTCGGCAGGTACACGTTCCACGAGTTCCTGCGGACGTTCTACATCAGCCCGCGCCGGCACCCCGACTTCGCGTGGAACGTCCTCAGCCGCTTCCTGGTCTGGATGGGCATCGCGTCGCTCACGTCGTACCAGGCGTACCTGCTGATCGACCGGTTCGGCTACACGACGGACAACGTCGCCGACGCCATCCTGGTCGCCACCGTGCTCACCACCGCCGGCATGCTGATCGGCTCGACCTTCGGCGGCTGGCTCTCCGACCGCACCGGGCGCCGCCGTCCCTTCGTGTTCGCCGCCGGCGCCGTGATCGTCGTCGCGCTGCTGATCATCGGATTCAGCCACAGCTACGGCGTGTTCCTCTTCGCGGCTGCGGTGTTCGGTCTCGGTGAGGGCCTCTACCTCGCCGTCGACCTGGCGCTGGCCACCGACGTGCTGCCCAACCCCGACGACGCGGCCAAGGACATGGGCGTCATGAACATCGCCAACGCCCTGCCGCAGTCACTCGTCCCCATCATCGCCGCCCCGATCCTCGCGATCGGCGCCGGCTCCGGCAGCAACTACGCCGCGCTGTTCCTGTTCGGCGCGATCGTGGCGGCCGTCGGCTCCACCCTGGTCCACTTCATCCGCGGCGTTCGCTGAAAGGCCCGGCCATGTACCCGTACGAGAATCCCGAACTGACCGTCGACCAGCGCGTCGACGACCTGCTGGACCGGCTCACCCTGGCCGAGAAGGCCGGGCTGATGTTCCACACGATGGCCGCGGTCGACCCGGACGGCACCCTGCACGAGCCGGACGGGCCCGGCGAGATGTTCCCGTCGACGTCCTGGCTGGTCACCGAGAAGCTGATCAACCACGTCAACATCCTGACGCTGCGGCCCACGCCGCCGACGCTGATCGCCGAGTGGCACAACCGCATCCAGGAGCTCGCCCGCGGGACCCGGCTCGGCATCCCCGTCACAGTCTCCACCGATCCGCGGCACGGCGTGCTCGACAACCCGGCGACCAGCGCGGCGGCGGGCGGCTTCTCGCTGTGGCCCGAGCCGATCGGGTTCGGCGCGATCAAGGACCCCGAGGTGATGCGGCGCTTCGCCGACGTCGCCCGGCGCGAATACCTCGCCGTCGGCATCCGGGTCGCGCTGCACCCGATGGCCGACCTGGCCACCGAGCCGCGCTGGGCCCGCACGAGCGGCACCCTCGGCTCCGACGCCGACGTGGTGTCCTCGCTGATCAAGGCGTATGTCGAGGGTTTCCAGGGCGCTTGTCTCGGAGATGACAGCGTCGCCGCGATGGTCAAGCACTTCCCCGGTGCCGGGCCGCAGATGAACGGCGAGGACGCACACTTCCCGTACGGGCGGGAGCAGATCTATCCCGGTGGTCAGTGGGACCTGCACCTCAAGCCGTTCGAGGCGGCGTTCGCCTCGGGGGTCGCGCAGGTCATGCCCTACTACGGGATGCCGGTCGGCACCGAGTACGAGGAGGTCGGCTTCGGCTTCAACCGCGAGGTCATCCAGGGCCTGCTGCGCGACCACTACGGCTTCGACGGCGTGGTCTGCACCGACTGGGGCCTGGTCACCGACGCCGACAACGTCATGGGCTCCCCGATGCCCGCCCGCGCCTGGGGCGTCGAGAGCCTCTCCCGCGTCCAGCGCGTCGAGAAGATCATCAACGCCGGTGCCGACCAACTCGGCGGCGAATACTGCCCGGAACTGATCATCGAGCTCGTCCAGGACGGCCGCATCTCCACCTCACGCATCGATCTTTCGGTACGCCGGATCCTGCGCGACAAGTTCCGACTGGGCCTGTTCGACGACCGCCGGTTCGTCGACGCCACCGCCGTCGCGGGCAGCGTCGGCACTCCCGAGTTCCTCGACGCCGGTCTCGATGCCCAGCGCAAGTCGGTCGTCGTCCTGCAGAACGAGTCGCTGCTCCCGCTCGCCGAGGGCACCACCGTCTACCTCGACGGCGTCGACCCCGCCGTCGCCGCCCGCTACGCCAAGGTCGTCGACACCCCGGCGGAGGCGGACGTCGCGATCGTGCGGCGCACCGCACCGTACGAGCAGCGCGGCGGCGGTTTCGAAGCGTTCTTCCACGCCGGCCGTCTCGACTGGACCGCCGACGAGCTCGCCCCGGTGCTGTCCGTCGCGGCCGAGGTGCCCACCGTGGTCGACGTGATGCTGGACCGCCCGGCGGTGCTCACCGCGCTGCTCCCGGCGACCCGGGCGCTGACCGGTACGTTCGGCGCGAGCGACGAGGCCCTGCTGGACATCCTGTTCGGCCGCTTCCCCGCCACGGGCACGCTGCCGTTCGAGCTCCCGTCGTCGATGGCGGCCGTCGAGGCCTCCCGCGAGGACGTGCCGAACGACACCGTGGACCCGCTCTTCGCGTACGGTCACGGCCTCCCGAACCAGTAGCTCAACGCCTCCTGGAGCCCGTCGGTGGTGTCGCCCTGCCAGGCGACATAGCCGTCGGGCCGCACCAGCATCCCCGCCGGGGCCGCTCCCGCCCCTTCTCCCGCCCCGACCGTGTCCACCCGGCCGGCGAACGGTCCCGGCGTCAGGTTCCCGGCCGGGTCGATCAACAGGGGGCGACCCGGCCGGGTCAGCTCCCGCAACCCGGGAAAATCGGGGGCGAGCCGGCCGACCAGGGGACCTTCCGCCGGGCCCATGTCGTAGACGACATCGGTCCCGGCCATCAGGTCCGCGATGTGTTTGCGGGTCGACGGCATCGTCATCAGCTCACCGAACAACTCCCGCAGCGCGGTCACCTCGGCACCGGGTCCGATCAGGACGGACTGCGCCTGGGTGTGCATGGTCACCCTCGCAGCGGCAGGCCGGCGCTCCGACTCGTACGTGTCGAGCAGTCCTTCCCTGGCCTTACCCAGCACCGCCGCCGCGAGTTTCCAGCCGAGATTGACCGCGTCCTGCAGCCCCAGATTGAGCCCCGGCCCCCCGATCGCGGAATGCACGTGCGCGGCATCCCCGAGCAGCAGCACCCGCCCTTCCCGGTACCGCTCCGCCAGCCGCGTGTTACCCCCTTCGAGCCGGCGCATCAGATGCGGCCCCGGCCCGGCCGGCGGCCCGAGCGTCACCGGCACCCCGACAACCCGGCTCGCACTGGCCGCCAGCTCCCCGAGCGACGCCTCCGGCTTGTCGGTGCGATCCCACTCCGCGGTGTTGAGCATCGGCACCTGCCCCGGCGCCCACGTGATCACCCCATGATCGGTACGCGTGTGCTGGAACGGCGGCACCTTTCCGTACCCCTCGATGATCAGCCCGCCATCCTGCGCGACCATCCCGTCGGGAACGCTCACATGCCCGGACAACCACACCGACGTATCGGTGGTCACCCCGGGGAACCCGATCCCCGCGAGCTTCCGCACGGCACTGCGCCCACCATCCGCCCCCACCAGGTACGCGGCCTCGATCGGCTCACGGCCCATGATGTGTACGACGACGGACTTCTCGCCCTGCTCCAGCCCCACCACCTCGTGGTCCCGCAGGATCTCGACGCCCAGCTCAGCCGCCCGCCCGGTCAGCATCGCCTCGATCCGCCGCTGCGGCACCATCACCGTGAACACATCGTTCTTCGGTACGCCACGCAGGTCCAGCGGGAACGCCCCGAAGATGAAACCCTCCGCCGGGGTAGGCGGGCCGTCTGCCTGCACCAGGCGCTCGTAAAGACCCCGGCGATCCAGCACGCGGACCACCTGGCCGACGAGGCCGTTCGCGCGCTGCTCGGTGGTCGGGCCGGTCAGTCGTTCCAGGACCACGGGGCGGACGCCGGCCAGGGCAAGCTCGCAGGCCAGCATCAGACCGTTCGGTCCGGCGCCGGCAATCACTACGTCAATCATGACAAAACCCCTTTCGGAGGGCATGGGTCATCGGCCCGGCACCAGCCGGGCGGCAGTTACTGGTCAGATCGGTCCGGGGACAGCGCGGCGTGGCCGCTGATCGAGCCCCCGCCCGGGCTTCGCCGGTCGAGCCCGGGCCTTGGGCGGTCGGTGCGAGGAGCTGGTCGGTGCGAATGGCCTGAGTGGATGCGGGATCGGCCGGAGATTGTGTGTTTCAGGCGCGGAAATGATTGACCGCGTTTGACAGCCGAGGACTTGAGAAATTGCGGCATCCCGGGCTTGGGCGCAACATCCCACCACTGCTCGCGACCTCGGTGCCACGCTGGTCACTCTTGGTTACGCACGATTTGTTGTGCCTGCAGTCTTTCGCTCTCAGGCAGGCGGCGGCGAGCTCTGGTCAGACGGGCACGCAACGGGAGGTCAGCTGCGGCGTACTCAGTTCGGGTGGGCGGCGGAAGGTCGGCTGCGCCGTTCTCAAGGTCAGGCGAGCGGCGGCTTCGGGGGTCAGGTGGGTGGTGGGAGGCCGGCTGCGGCTCGGGTGAAGGCTTCGGGGAGCAGGGTGTCCATGCGGACCGGTGGGTCGGCGCGGAGGTAGAAGGCCACGGTGGCCGCGTTGATCGCTGTGACGGTGGCCGCGACGAGGTTCGGGTAGAAGTCGTGTTTGACGTCGGTGCCGGTGCGCTCGGCGATGGCGGCGGCCAGCTCGGCCTCCGCGACGGCGCCGGCGCGCAGGAGCTCGCCCTGCAGGACCGGCTCGGCCATCATCAGGCGCAGGCCGACGGTCCATTGGAGCTGGTCGGGCACGGGATGTGCGAGCACCTCGGGGCCCGGCTGGAACTGGGCCATCGCCGCCGCCGTGATCGCCGTCCAGAGTGACTCCCCCGGCGGCCGGCGCCGCAGCTCGGCGGAGACCTCCAGGAACCGGTCGAGCTGACGGGCCGCGATCGCCTCCGCCTTGCTCGAAAAATAATTGTTGAACGTACGCGGAGACACCCCCGCCGCCGCCGCGATGTCCTCCACTTTGACCTCGTCGTACCCGCGCTCCACGGTGAGCCGGATCGCCGCCCAACTCAGCGCCGCCCGCGTCGCCACCTTCTTGGATTCCCGCAGCCCCATGCCCCCACCCTACCCGAACTTGCGCGCCCCGCAAAGATGCATGCCCCGCAATTTTCCGCCGGAACCCGACCGCTGAGCGCTCCCGCCCGTACCCGTGGTTGGCACCCGACCTGGAGGCAACACCATGCCTGCACTTCCCGAGTCCGACCCGCACCCCGACTGGCCCCCGGCCGACACCCCCCGCCCGGAGGAGGAACCCACCGCCGAACTCCCCGTCATCAAGGCCCGCAAGCCCGGCTGGAACGGCCCCACCCTGGCCCAGGCCGCCCTCTCCATGGCCTTGACCAATCACAGGTCCTCCACCCCGGATCCCCAGGAGGCAGACCCTCCCCTTGCCGACCGGACGCCGGCGCCGGAGCGCTCGGTGGACGGACACCCTGACGATCCCCGGGCCGGAAGACCCCCCGCCGCCAGGAACCCCACCACGCCGGCTGCCACACAACCCGCAGCCACCGGGCAAGGCGGATTCGGCTCACCCGACGGGCAAGACCGGCTCGGGTCAGCCGACGGGAGAGACGGGTCTGAGGCGGTCGGCGGGTCTGAGGCGGTCGGCGGGGAAAGTGGGTCTGCAGTGGCCGGCGGAGAACCCGGAGCCGGGGCTGCCGGCGGGGAACGCGGATCCGGGTCAGCTGGGACATCACGAGAAGCCGGGTCGGCTGAGGCCACGGTCGGGGAGAGCGCTCCCCCGGCGGCCGGGACGACCGAATCGGCCGGAACGTCCGGGACAGCCTGGGCGACCGGGGCAGCTGGGGCGGCCGGGGGAATGGCTGGTCTTCCGATGGAACCACCGCCTGCCGCCGGGCCGCTGATGTCGTCGGGTGCCTGGCCGTCGTGGACCGAGGCGTCACAGACCGAGGCGTCGCGGACGGGGCAGGCGTCACGGACGGGGCAGGCGTCACGGACGGGGCAGGCGTCGCGGCTTGTCGCTGCGGCCTCCGCGTTCGGCGACGACCTTGACGCGTCATCGTCGGGTTCCTTGGGTGAGCCGGGCGCAGTCCCCTACGCGGAGACGGGCAGGCCGGACGGCGGAACGGGAACGGCTGCGTCGCCTCATGCGGGAACCGGCGCAGCGGCACGCGTCGGTGAGTCCGTGGATGTCGAGGCGGCGAGGTGGGAGGCCACGCCGGTGTTCGTCAGTGGTCGGGCGGCCGGTGACGCGAACGGCAGCCTCGACGCCGCGGACAGCGAGCTCGCGGGCCGCGACAGCACAAGGGCGATCGGTATCAACCCGCGGCCGCTGGACGGTGCGGGGACGTTTGATCGTGAGGGTGACGGCGGGGATGGGGACGCCGGGTGGCTTCTGCCGGGGACGCCGCATGCGGATGATGGCCGGGTGGTGGACCGGAGCGAGGAGGCTGCCGGGGACGGCGGGCCGGGGCGGCGGTGGCTGGTCGGGGCGGGTGTTGTGGCTGTTGCGCTGGTGCTGGCCGGGGTTGCGGTTGTCGTGGTGGGGCACGGCGGGGAGGGCTCCGGGGCGGACAGCAGGCAGTGGGCTCCGCCTGCTGCGGCTGGTGGGGGCAGGCAGGGTGCCGCGGGCCAGCAGAACGGCGCGGGCCAGCCGGGGGCGGGAAGCCAGAGCGGGCAGCAAGCCGGGCAGCAGAGCGACCAGCAAGCCGGACAGCAGGCAGGGCAGCAGAGCGGGCAGCAGCGGGGGGACGGTGCGGGCGGGCAGCCTGGCAACGTGGCTGGGGCGCATGTGGTGGAAGGGGTGCGCTCCGGGCGTACCGTGGCGGGATTTGATCTGGTGGATGGGGCTCGGAGTGTGACGCTTCGGACGGCTGATCTCGGGGATGGGCTCTATCGGGTCAGTACGCCTGTGGGGCAGGCGGCTGTGCCGCTCAGTGAGGAGCGGGACGGGCGGGTTCAGGTGCGGATGGCCGGGGATGCGGAGGCGGTCGACATCACGCTGAGTTCGCGGGTGCGGTGGGATCTGCGGGTCGGTGGGGGTGCTGACAGCAGCGTCATCGATCTCAGTGGAGGGCGGGTCGGCGGGGTGGATCTCAGCGGTGGGGCCACCCGGATCAGTCTGGTGCTGCCGCCGCCGGACGGGACGCTGAACGTGCGGATGTCGGGTGGGGTCAGTCTGCTGGATGTGCGGACCGCGGCGGACGTGCCGGTGCGGGTGCGGGTGGGGCGTGGGGCCGGGCAGGTGGTGCTGGACGGGTTGACGCATTCCGGGGTGGCGGCGGGTGGGACGTTCAGTTCGCCGAGCTGGGACACCGCGGCGGATCGGGTCGATCTTGACGCGGTGGCGGGGCTCGCGGCGCTGACGGTGGCGGCCGGCGGGCTCTGAGGGGGGGTGGAATACCTCAAGAGAAGGTCAAGGGCGCCGAACAGCAGGACTGTGCGGAGAATCGCGGACCGATGGTGGGCGATCTGGCCGGTGCTGGGTCTGGCCGGCTGCCTCGTCTATCTGACGCTGCCATCGGGGGCGGTTCCGGCCGCGTTCTCGGCTGCGGTCGGCTATCTGGCCGCTCTGGTGACAATTCTCGGGGTACGCCGTAACAGGCCGCCCGATCCCCTGGCGTGGCTCGTGTTCGCGGCGGGTCACGTGTTCTGGGCGACCGGGGACATCGCGTACGCCGCGAACTCGCATCTGCTGGGCTATCAGCCGTACCCGTCGTGGGCGGACGCCTCGTACCTGTGCGCGTACCCCTTCTTCGTCTTCGCCCTGTTCCGGCTCGCCCGCGGCCGGCGGGCCGGCTGGTCGCGGCTGATCGACGCCGGGGTGAGCATCACCGGGCTGGGGCTGGTCTACTGGGTGTTCGTGATCGGGCCCATCGCCGGTGACACCTCGCTGCCGCTGCTGGGCCGGATCGCGACGATCGGGTACCCGACGGCCAGCGTGCTGATGCTCGCCGCGGTGCTGCCGCTGATCGTCCGGGCCGGGCGGCGCAGCCCGAGCGGGTGGATGCTCGCCATGGGCTGCGTGACGGTCCTGCCGGGCAATGTCGTGTACACGCTCTTCCCCGGGTTGCTGGCCCAGTACGGCGCTCTTGTCTACGGGGCGTTCGTCTGCACGTACATCTGCTGGGCGGGTGCGGCTGTGCACTCCTCGTCGCGTACGCCCGATGCCGGCCCGGAGCGCACCGGATCCCGCAGGCTGGCGATGCCCGCGGCGGCGACGATGCTCGTGCCCGTGGTCCTGTTCGTCGAGGGTGGGCGGGCACCGGACCACGTGGACTGGCTCGCGGTCGGGATCGGCTCGACGCTGCTGGTGCTGCTGGTGATGGCGCGGCTCGTCGGCTTCGTGTCGCAGGTGCAGTCCCAGGCCGTGCAGCTGGAGGATCTCGCGTTGCACGACGCGCTGACCGGGCTGCCGAACCGGCGGGTCTTCGAGGAACGGCTCGAAGTGGCGGTGGCCACCGGGAGCCCGCAGGTCGCGATGCTCGACCTGGACGGCTTCAAGGACGTCAACGACCGGCTCGGGCATGCGATCGGTGACCGGCTGCTGACTGTGGTGGCGCAGCGGCTGGCGGCGGCGCTCGGCAACGACGGTGGTCTCGTCGCACGGATGGGCGGTGACGAGTTCGCCGTGCTGGTGGGCAACGGCATGGACGGTGTCGTCGCGCGGATCTGCGCGGAACTGGACCGGCCGATCGAGGTCGCCGGGCACGAGCTGCTCATCGGTGCGAGCATCGGCACCGCCGACGGCGCGGACACCGGCGACGCGGGCGAGGTGCTGCGGCGCGCGGACGTCGCGATGTACGCGGCGAAGCACGCCGGGGTGCGGCACCGCCGTCATCACAGCGAGCTGGACGTGGTCGCGGGCGAGCACGCGCTGCTCGCGGCGGAGCTGCGCGCCGCTCTGGACACCGGTCAGTTCCGGGTCGTCTACCAGCCCATCGTCTCGCTTCCCGACGGGCGGATCGTGTCGGTGGAGGCGCTGGTCCGATGGGATCATCCGACGCGCGGCTTCGTCAGTCCGGTCGAGTTCATCCCGGTCGCCGAGCAGAACGGGCTGATCGTGGAGCTGGGTGCGTGGGTTCTGCGTACGGCGTGTGCGCAGGCCGTCATGTGGCGTAACGAGCTGGGCGAGGCAGCGCCGGAACGTATGTCTGTCAACGTTTCCGCGCGCCAGCTGGCCGAGCCGGGCTTCGCCGACGTGGTCGCCTCGGTGCTGGCGTGGACCGGTCTCGGCGCCCGGCACCTGATCGTCGAGGTGACCGAGACCGCGGTGTTCGGCGGCGGTCAGACCGTGCAGACGGTCAAGGACCTGCACGAGCTGGGCGTGAAGATCGCGCTCGACGACTTCGGCACGGGACACTCGTCGCTGGGGCTGTTGCAGACGATCCCGGTCGACATGCTCAAAGTGGATAAATCATTCGTGGACGGGATCACGATGGCCGGTCGGCACGCGGTCATCGCCACCGCATTGATCCAAGTCAGTAACGGTTTGGGGTTGATGGCGGTCGCCGAGGGGGTAGAGACAGCGGAACAGGCAGCGGAGCTCCACCGGCTCGGGTACCGGCTCGCGCAGGGCTACCATTTCGGCCGACCGGTGGCCGAACCGGACTTCACCGGAACCCGGGTCGCTGTGGTGTGACACAACGGATCGGCGGTGCGTGAACGTGGCGACGCAGCTCTCCCCTATGATGCGCGCTACAACTTCACCCGAAGCCGTCCGGAGGCATGCCGTGGCATCAGTCCTTTCCCTCGTCGGCGGGCTCGTGGTCGGGGTGATCGCCGGCTGGCTCATCTGGGGCAGGAAATCCGCCCCGGCCGTTCCCGCCGGCACGTCGGCACCGGCGACCCCGCCGGCCGCCGAGCCGATCCCCGACCCGAGTCCCGCCGCCGACGCCGCCGTCTCCGACCCGGAGCCGGCCGCCGAGCCCTTCGCCGAGCCCCTCAGCACGACCGCACCGGTCGCCGGGGAGCCCATCGTGGAGCCCGTCGCCGCCGGTCAGCCGGCACCGGCCGACGTCACGGAACCGGAGCCGGCCTTCGAGCCGGAGCCGGACCCGGTTGTCGTCGCGGAGACGGACACGGTCACCCTCGTGGAGACCGGGTCCGAGCCGATTCTGGTAGCGGAGACGGAAACCGTCTCCGTGGTGGAGACCGAGACGGAGCCGGTTCTCATCGTCGAGACCGAAACCGTCGCGATCACGGAGGCCGAGCCGGTCGCGCCCATCGCCGCGACCGAACCCGAGCAGGTTGCCGAGCCGGTTGCCGAGCCCGCGCTGTTCACGGAGCCGGCACCGGAGCCGTTCGCGGAGCCCGAGCCGGTCGTGATCCCCGCCCAGGCCGCTGCCCCCGCCGTGGAGCAGACGACCGGCGAGCCGCACGAGATCCTCACGCACGAGCCCGACGATCTGACCAAGATCGCCGGCATCGGCCCGAAGATGGCGATGGCCCTGGCGGCCGGCGGCATCACGACGTTCGCGGAGCTCGCGAACACCGACGTGGCCACCCTGCGCACGATGATCTCAACGGCCGGCATGCGGCTCGCCCCGACCATCAACACCTGGCCGGAGCGCGCCCAGGCCCTCGTGGGCACCAAGTAACCAGCACCACCCGCAGGGCCCGGTCGTCGTCGACGACCGGGCCTCTGCTTTGTGCCCGGCAAGTGCGGTCCACCGCGACCGGCGATGAGCACGCGGTGCTGCGCCTGATGACCGGGGAGCCGTGGCACGACTCGGGGTTGCCGATCACCGACGACCCGCGCCGGAGCCGGTTCGAGCGGCGGCTGGAGATGATCATCACTTCGTGAATCCCGCGCGCCGTCGCAGAAGCGGCTCAATTGCCAATACTGTGCAACTACACACGTTGGCCAATATGCTGCGAGGGACCGTGGCGCGTTCCTGGGGAGGAATCGATGGACGACGTTCAGGCGATGCACATCGCCAACGGGATCGTGGACGGGCCGGTGTCGGCACTGTTCGCCGTCCTCGCCGTGCTGGCGCTCGCGTTCTGCGTGTGGCGGGCGCGGGCCGACCTCGACGACCGGCTGGCGCCGATGGCGGGGCTGGTCGCCGCGTTCATCTTCGCGGTGCAGATGCTCAACTTCCAGGTTCTGCCGGGCGTGTCCGGGCACCTGCTCGGCGGCGCGCTCGCCGTGGTCCTGGTCGGGCCGTGGGTCGGTGCGCTCTGCGTCTCCACCGTGCTGATCGTGCAGTGCCTGCTGTTCGCGGACGGCGGGCTCACCGCCCTGGGGCTGAACATCACCAACATGGCGCTGATCGGCACCGCCGCCGGTTACCTGCTGGTCGCCGCGCTGATGCGGTTCCTGCCGAAGACGCCGGGCGGCGTCGGCGCGACCGCGTTCATCGCGTCGGTGGTCGGCGTGGTCGTCGCGTCGCAGGGCTTCGTCCTCGAGTACTGGCTGGGCGGCACGACCCAGCTGTCGATGACCACGATCGCCGGGACGATGGCCGGCGTACACGTGCTGATCGGTCTCGGTGAGGGCCTGATCGCCGCGACAACGGTCGCCACCGTCGCCCGGGTCCGCCCCGACCTGGTGTACGCGCTGCGCCGCTACCGCAAGACCGTTCCCGCAGTAGAGATGGCTGATGCCTCATGAGCAAGCGACTCGGATGGTTCCTCGCCGGCGGGCTGCTGGTCGCGCTGCTGCTGGCCGGGGTGGTCAGCAACTTCGCCTCGGGCAGCCCGGACGGGCTCGACGCGACGGCGCGGCAGGGCTGCACGTTCGATGCCGATGACGAGATCACCGGCGGCACCTGCATGCTCCAGCAGGAGCAGGGCCATCAGATGGACGGCAGCCCGCTCGCCGGTTACGGCATCCGGGGCATCGACAACGAATGGCTGTCGACCGGACTCTCCGGGGTTCTGGGTGTGCTGCTCACCTTCGGCATCGGCGGCGGCGTGTTCTGGCTCGCCCGCAAACGTAAGAGCCCCGAGGAAGCAAACACCTGATGGGAGCCGGGCACGCACATCCGCTGTATCTCGACCGGTCCGGTCCGGTGCACCGGCTCGCGCCGGAGGTGAAGATCCTCGCGACGTTGCTGTTCACCGTCGTGGTGGTGGCGACCCCGCGCGAGGAGTTGTGGGCCTTCGGCGGGTATGCGGTGCTGCTGGCGGTGGTTGCCGGCGCGGCGGGCGTACCGATGAAATGGCTGGCCAAGCGCGCCTCGATCGAGCTTCCGTTTGTCCTTCTCGCCGTTGCCCTGCCGTTCGCGGGGCACGGCGAGCGGGTCGGCTGGCTGGGGATGTCGCTGTCGGTGGACGGGCTCTACGGCGCGTGGAACATCGTCGCGAAGGGCACGCTCGGGGTGGTGGCGTCGCTGCTGCTCGCCGCGTCGACCACGATGCGTGACCTGATCGTCGGGCTCGACCGGTTGCGCTGCCCGGCGGTGTTCACCCAGATCGCGACGTTCATGCTGCGCTATCTCGACATCCTCGCCGACGACGCGCGGCGGATGCGGATCGCGCGGCTGTCGCGGGGCTACGATCCGAGGTTCCTGTGGCAGGTCAGGGCGTTCGCGGTGAGCGTCGGGTCGCTGTTCCTGCGGGCGTACGAACGTGGTGAAAGGGTTTACCTGGCAATGGTGTCGCGTGGCTACGACGGGCGGTTGCCCCGGCCCGACGCGGGCGGCGCGACGGCCGCGCAATGGGCGCAGTCGGCGGTGCTCCCGGTGGCGGCCGCGGCCATCGCGGTGACAGCGGTCCTGCGGTGAGCCTGTCCATCAGCGGGCTGACGTTCGCCTACCCCGACGGCAGTGTGGCGCTGCGCGGCGTCGACCTGTCCGTCGCCGAGGGTGAGCGGGTGGCGCTGCTCGGGCCGAACGGCGCCGGCAAGACCACCCTGGTGCTGCATCTGAACGGCATCCTGCACGGCGGTGCGGGCAGCGTCGAGGTCGGCGGGTTACTGGTGGACGGCGGTGACCGGGCCCGGCTGAGCGAGATCCGCCGCCGGGTCGGGATCGTCTTCCAGGACCCTGACGACCAGCTCTTCATGCCCACGGTCGCGGAGGACGTGGCTTTCGGCCCGGCCAACCTGGGCGTACGCGGTGCGGAGCTCACCACCCGCGTCGACGAGGCCCTCGAGGCTGTCGGCATGGCCGCGCACCGCGATCAGGTGCCCCACCACCTTTCGTTCGGCCAGCGCCGACGGGTCGCGGTGGCAACGGTGCTCGCGATGCGGCCCGATCTGCTGGTGCTCGACGAACCGTCGTCCAACCTGGACCCCGCGAGCCGGCGGGAGCTCGCCGAGATCCTGCGGACGCTGCCCGTGACGGTGCTGATGGTCACGCACGACCTGCCGTACGCCATGCAGCTGTGTGCCCGTTCGGTGATCCTGGACGGTGGCCGGATCGTCGCCGACGGTCCCACCGCCGAGATCCTGGCGGACGAGACCCTGCTGCACGCGCATCGCCTGGAGCTCCCCTTCGGATTCCATCCGGTCCACCCTTAACGACGCGCGACGATGGCGTCGTACCAGGCGTCGGCGATCTTGTGGTAGCCGTGGTCCGTCGGGTGGACCTGGTCGCTGAGATCGGCGGCGGTCATCACGGCGTGCTGGTCGACGTAGACCACGCCGTAGTGACCGGCCACCAGCGCGGGCAGCCGGGCGTTGAAGGCGTCGATGCGGGCGTTCACCGCCGGGACGGAGCTGCAGACCAGCGACGACACGTAGACGGTCACGCCCGGGTCGGCGGCCACGATGTGGTCGGCGAGCGCGACGACGCGATCGGGGGCCGTCGCCGACCGGTAGTCCTGGATCATGTCGTTGGTGCCGAGATGCATGACCACGATGTCCGGGTGATAGGTGGCCAGCCAGCCGTCGGCCCGGGCCGCGATCTGGTCGATGCGCCAGCCCGGATGGCCCTCGTGGTCGGGGTCCGGGGCGGTGCCGGAGCGCTGCGAGCCGACGAAGTCGACGCTGAGGCCGGCCTCCCGGGTGAGCCGCTCGTAGAGGACCCCGCGGTAGCCGTTGCCGTCCGTCGAGCCGTACCCGTGGGTGATCGACGCCCCCAGGGGCAGGAGCACCACCGGCTCGGACGCTGACGCGGGCGTCATCCCCGCGGCAACCGCCACCACGCCCAGCAATCCTGCCGCCACCCATCGCCCTGTTCGCACGGTGTTCTTTCTAGCGCCCCTGCGCAAGCAACCGGGAGAGGCGTACCACTAGATACTTGGCCAGCCACACATCTCCGTTACGTTAGGTGTCTAGCCACATAAATGGTGTGGCAGGCTGAGGAGTCATCGTGAGAGCAATCGTTTTTGACCGGTTCGGCGGCCCGGACGTACTGCACGAGGCGAATGTTGAGGTCCCGCAGCCCGGCCCCGGCCAGGTCCGGATCCGGGTGAAGGCCGTCGGGCTGAACGCGCTGGACGGCAAGATCCGCTCTGGAGCGATGGCGGCCGTCCGCGCGACGGCCTTCCCCGCCGTCCCCGGTGCCGAGCTCGCAGGTGTGGTGGACGCCCTCGGTGAGGGTGTGAGCGAGGTGGGGGTCGGCGATGAGGTGCTGGGCTGGTCGGACACCGGCTCGGGGTGACTGCCGGCGAGACCGTGCTGATGCACGGCGCGTCCGGAGCGGTCGGAACCCTGGCGATCCAGCTCGCCACGGCCCGCGGCGCACGGGTGATCGCCACCGCGGGCACCGCCAACCAGGACTACCTCACATCGCTCGGCGCCTCCGCGACTCTTTACGGCGATGGCCTGGTCGAGCGGGTGCGGGCGCTGGCCCCGGACGGTGTGGACGCGGTGTTCGACCTGGCCGGGAAGGGAGCTCTCGAGGACTCCATCACTCTGCGGGGCGGTACCGGGCGCATCGTCACCATCGCCGACTTCGGTGCACGGCAACTGGGCATCACCTTCTCCCAGGGGTCCCCGCAACACTCCGCCGTCCAGCTGGCCGCCGTGGCCCAGGACGCCGCGGCCGGCAAGCTCGTCGTCACCGTCACCGCCTATCCGCTCGGTGAGGCGGCCACCGCCCAACTGGTCAGCGATGCCGGACACGTGCGGGGCAAGCTCGTCCTGACCGTCGACTGAGCACGCCCGCCGCCGCCTCCCCGACCACCTGCCGCCTCATGAGGAACCGAACCATGGCCACCCCCGAACCCCGCATCCCCACGACGGCCGGCGCAGGACCGATGAGCTACGCGATCTTCCAACTCGCCCGCGCCCACCGCTCCTACGCCGCCACCCTGCTGCGCGCGATGGACCTGCATCCCGGGCAGGAGCTGCTGCTGATGCACCTTTTTGACCGGGACGGCCAGTCCCAGTCCGAACTGCTCGAACGCCTCGGCGTGGACCACTCCACCATTTCCAAGGCGCTGCGCCGCATGCAGGACGCCGGCCTGGTCATCCGCGAGCCGGCCGCCCATGACCGGCGCGTCATGGTGGTCCACCTCACCGACAAGGGCCGGGCGATGCGCGAGCCCGTCACGGCCCTGTGGCAGTCCCTGGAACAGACCTCCGTCCGGAACCTGTCGCAGCAGCAGGCAGAGTCCTTCGTCGAGACCGCCCACGCCATCACCGAGGCGATCGGCAGCCGCGTACTTCCCGGCGAACATGGCAATCGGTTGCCAGGAAAAGCGGGGCTTTGACCGGAGAAAAGTGGTCTCGACCGGTTTCCGAAAAACGAAGACTGCTCGTATAAGTCCGTCTTAGGGTTCGCTCGTGGCGACACCCGTGCTCAAAATGATGAAAAAGGTGGCCTTAGCGGCCGTCGTGCTGCTGCTTGTCGCCCTGGCCGGGCCCCCGATCGCCGCCTACGCGGCCGTCGGCCCGATCAACACGACCGCGCAGGCCGCGAACATCACCGTGAAGGTGCTGGGCGGGCTGATCCCGGTGACGATCGCGCTGCCCGACCCGGCGAAGACCTGGTCGACCGGTGGCGCGGCGAGCACCAGCAGCACCCTGGGCACGACCATCCCCGGGGTGCTGAACCTCGGCGCGGTCAACACCTCGGTGGGCCCGGTCACCGGTGGTGGCACGGCGTCGGCGGGTACTGCCGGGCTCGGGGTGCTGAGCGCCCTGTCGGTGGGCGCGGTCCAGACGAGCTGCACGATGAGCGCGTCGACCATCAGCACGACCACGGACATCGCCAACCTCAACGTCGGCGGGACCGCGATCAACCCGCAGGTCAACCTGCCGCTCAACGTGGCCGGCGTCCTCACTCTGACCGTCGACCACCGCATCGCCACGTACAACGCGGGCACCGGGCGGCTGAACTACACCGTCCGCGCTCTGGACATCGGGCTGCTTCCGGGCGGCGCGGTGCTGGAGGGCTCGGTCATCGTCGGCCAGTCCACCTGCTCGGGCATCGTCAAGCTCGGCGCGGTGAACCTCGCCCCCGCCACCCTCGCACCGGGCGAGAACGGCACGCCGAAGGTCACCGTGACCAACACCGGTGACGTGGCGGCGCCGAGCACCACGATCCGGATCCCGATGCCGCCGACCGGCTACACCCTGGGCACGCCGACGGTGACCGGTGGTGGCACGTGCACGACCAGCGCCACGTTCATCACGTGCACGGGTGTGACCGTGCCCGGCTCCGGCAACGCCGTCGTGTCGCTGCCGGTGTCGCTCGCCGCGTCGGCGACCTCCGCCGCGGACTGGGCGCCCGCCGCGAGCACGATCACCGCGGTCAGCACCCCGATCCCCGGGGTCACCGACACCACGATCAGCGTGAACGGCGGTGGCACCCTGGTGAACCGGGCCGCGCCGAAGAGCACCGGCGGCTCGATCACCGTGACGCCGATGAGCCTCGCGGCCGGCAAGGCGGCCACCACCCCGGTGACGGTGTCCAACGACGGCCCCTCGGACGCGACCACGACGGTGACCATCCCGCTCGCGGACAAGCCCGCCGGTGTCTCGATCGTCTCCGCGACCGTCGCCGGCAACCCCTGTTCGGTCAACGCCAGTGCGATCACCTGCACCGGCGTCGTCGTCCCGGGCGGTGGCACGTCGACGATCAGCCTGCGGGCCGCCGCCACGACCACGACGGCCCCCGGGACCGTCTGGAACGTCACCGGCATGGCGGCCACGCTCAACGGGACCGCGATCAGCGGCGCGGGCCGGGTGCTCACGGTCAGCGATCCCGACGTCAACCTCGACACCGGCGTCAGCATCACCCCGGCCACCGCCGTGCCGGGTGACGGCGTGGCGACGCCGACAGTCCGGGTCCGGAACCTCGGCATCATCCCCGCGACCGGCACCACCATCACGCTGCCCGCTCCCCCGGCCGGCTACACCGTCGGCACCGTCACCACGACCGGCGGCGGCACCTGCACGACGACGAACGGCATCCGCTGCACCGGTGTCACCGTGCCCGCCACCGGGACCGTCACGGTCTCCGTCCCGGTCACGCTCGGCGCGGGGGTCACGGCCGGGTGGTCGGCCGCGGCGGGTGAGCCGGTGACGGCCACGAGCGGAGATTCCACGGGTACGGCGACCGGTACGATCGTCACCGCCGATCCCCAGTGGACACTCGGAGTGACGGCGACGGGACCGGCGGCGCGCACCGTGCGCCCCGGGCAGACCGCCACGATGTCGGTGACGGTCTCCGACAACGGCCCGTCCGACGCCCGCGCCGCGAGCTATGTGGTGGTGGCGCCGCAGGGCACCACGTTCGGGACGCTGACCGGCACCGCTGCGGCGTGCACGCAGCTGTCCCCGACCACGCTGCGCTGCACGAACGACATCCCGGTGGCCGGGCCCGCGGTGACGCTGACCCTGCCGCTGGTCGTCTCCGCGCAGGCCGATCCGGCGACGCCGCTGACCGGTGGCTGTGTGAGTCTCAACAACGACACGAGTTGCGGTGACCCGGTCGACAAGCCACTGCCGGCGATCGAGTTGCGTACGCCCATCGCGAACCGCCTCACCGTGACGACCACCCCCGCGACGATCGTGCCCGGCGAGAACGGCACCGGGCGGGTGCGCCTGACCTCCACGCAGTCCGAGGACGACCTGTCCGTCACGATCCCCGTCACCGGGCTGCCGACCGGCTTCACGGCCACCGGCGCCACGGGCCCGGCCGGGTCCACGTGCACCTTGGGCGCCGCCGCGATCACGTGCGAGGGCGTCGACCTGAGCGCGGGACAGGCGGACAGCATCGCGGTGGCGGTCGCGGTCGCCTCCTCGGTGACCCCGCCGGTGACCTGGAACGTCAGCCCGATCACCGTCTCGGACGGCGGCGAGCAGATGACCTCCAGCGGTCCCCTGGCGAATGCAGGCACTCCCGCGTACCAGCTGACGGCCACGGTCACCGGCCCGCCCGACAACACCGTCGAGCCGGGGCAGACCACCGACCTTTCTTTGACCGTACGCAACACGGGCCCCTCCGACGCGCCGGCGACCCCGTTCGGCGTGATCCCGCCGACCGGCACGACGTTCGGCACACCCACCGGCCCGGCAGCCACCGCCTGCACGGTCGCCCCGGACGGCACCAGCGCCTCCTGCACCGTCACCCTCGCCGCCGGGGTGAGCAGCCCGCAGCTGACCCTGCCGGTGAGCATCCCGGCCGGCGCGGACGTGAACACCCCGCTCGGCGGCGCCTGCGTGGACCTGAACAACAACGGCAGCTGCGGCGGCGCGCCGGACAAGCGCTTCGACCCGATCCTCCTGAAGGTGCCGTTCGCGCAGCGGGTCACGATCACGGCGACCCCGGTGACGGTCACGCCCGGCTCGTCCGGCAGCGCCACGGTCAGCGTCAACGCCGTACACGGCGCGGTGAGCGGGCTGACGGTGACCGTGCCGCTGATGCTGCCGACCGGGCTGTCGGTGACCAGCGCGACCCTGACCGGGACGACGTGCACCATCGGCGGCGGGAACATCACCTGCCCGAACGTCAGCATCGGCAACGGCGGCACCGCCGCGATCAGCGTCGTCGTCGCCGCGACCGCCGGCACCGCGCAGGGGACGGACTGGACCGCGACCGGCATCACCGTCTCGGACGGCACCGATCAGATCACCGCGGACAAGCAGCTCGCGACCGTGGGCGCCGCCAGTTACCGGCTCGCCACCACGATGACCGTGCCGGACGAGGGCGAGCTCGAACCCGGCGACACCGGTGACCTGGGTGTGGAGGTCGACAACCTGGGCCCGTCCGACGCCACGGGTGCCCGCATCGGCGTCCTCGCGCCGTCCGGGGTGACGTTCGAGCCGCTGGCCGACCCCGACACCGTGGCTGCCTGCACGCTGACGGACGCGACCCACGCGACCTGCCTGTTCGACCTGGCCGAGGCCGCGACGCCGCTGAACTTCCTCTTCCCGATCAAGATCGACGCCGGCGCGGACCCCGACCAGCCCGTCGACGGCGGCTGCGCCGACCTGGACAACGACGGCGTCTGCGGGCCGGGCGATCCCGGGATCCCCGACATCTATCTGGCGACCCCGCTGGCCCAGGTCGTCACCGTCGGCACCAGCCCCGGCACGATCGTGCCCGGTCGCGCCGGCACCGGCCAGGTCGCCCTGCGCTCCACCCGGCCCGAGACCGGGCTGACCGTCAGCATCCCGCTCGCCGACCTGCCCGCCGGGTTCACCGCGAGCGCCGCGGCCGTCGACGGCGGCACCTGCACCGTCAACGGGACCACGGCGATCACCTGCACCGGCGTGGCCCTCAGCACCGGGGTGACGAAGACCGTGGACGTCCAGGTCGCCGTCGCGTCGTCGGTCGTGCCGCCGCAGACGTGGAGCACCACCGTCACGGTCACCGACGGCACGGACAGCGTCGACGGCACCGGCCCGATCGCCACCGCCGGTACGCCCGCCGACGCGGTCACCGTCACCGTCACCGGCCCCGCCGACGGCACGGTCACGGCGGGCAGCACCACGAACCTCACCGTCGTCGCCACCAATGCGGGGCCGTCCGACGCGACCGGCCGTACGTTTGTCGTCACCGCCCCCACCAGCACGACCTTCGGCACCCTGACCGATGCCGCCGCCGTGGCCCGCTGCACCCGCGCCGCTGACGGGCTGTCGGTCTCCTGCACGGTCACGCTGCCCGCCGGGACCAGCACCCCGGATCTGCTGCTGCCGCTGGTCGTCGACGCGAACGCCGACCCGTTCACGCCGGTCACCGGGGGCTGCGTCAATCTGTCCGGCACCGCGGGCTGCTCCGGCACCGGCGACCGGCCCGTGCCGGCGATCGTGCTCAAGGTGCCGTTCGACCAGCGCGCGCAGCTCGTCACCGCCGCCGCGACCGTCACGCCCGGCACCCAGGAGACCGCGACCGTGGGCGTCAGGGCGCTGCACGGAGCGCTCAGCAACCTGACGCTGACCGTGCCGCTGGGTGCCGTACCGGCCTCGCTCACCGTCACGCCCGCCGACGCGGGCTGCACGGCGGCCGCGGGGCAGATCCGGTGCACCGGGATCAATGTCGCCGACCAGCAGACGACGAGCGTGACTCTGCGCGTACGGGCGAATGCCGGAGCTGCCGAGGGCACCACCTGGACCGCCACCGGGGTCACCGTCGACGCCGGCGGTGGCAACCAGATCAGCGGCGACCCGCAGCTCGCCGTCGTCGGGCCGCCGCAGGCAGCGCTCGATGCCGTCGTGACGCTGCCGCAGCCGGCGATCCTGCCCGGCGGTTCGGGCACGCTCACCGTCGACGTCGACAACCTCGGCCCGTCCGACCTGGCGACCGCCACGATCGGCATCGCCGTCCCGACGGGCGCCACCCTGGGTACGCTCACCGCCCCCACCTCGACCCTGTGCACCGCGAACGCCGCCCGCACCCGGTTGACCTGCACGTTCGGGCTGACCGCCGACGCGACCCCGCTGCGGTTCCCGGTGCCGCTGAACGTGCCCGCCGGGACGAATCCGCGTACCCCGCTGCCCGGTGGTTGTGTCGACCTGAACAACGACGGCACCTGTGCCAACCCGCCCGACCGGCCGATCCCGCCGATGCCGCTGTCGACGCCGTTCAACCAGCAGCTGACCATCAGCACCACGCCGGCCACGGTGACGCCCGGCCGGAACGGGATCGCCCGGGTGACCGTCGCGACCGATCCGGCGCAGAGCAGCCTGACCATCAGGGTTCCGCTGAACGACAAGCCCGGTGACGTGTTCGCCGGCGCGCCCAGCGTGGCCCCGAGCGGTTCGTGCACGGTGCAGTCCGCGTTCATCGAGTGCACCGGCGTCGACATCGCCGCGGGTACGGCGGCCACCGTCACCATCCCGCTGTCGGTCACCGCCGCCGCGGCGAACGGGACCTGGACCGCGACCGGCATCACCGTCACGAACCCGGGCGGCGACACCGCGACCGCGAACGGCGTCCTGCTGACCACCGGCACCGCGAGCTACACGCTCACCGCCACGACCAGCGGCCCGGCACCCGGGACCGTGCTGCCGGGCGAGACCACGTCCGTGACGATGACCCTCGACAACACCGGGCCGTCCGACGCCGTCAACGCGCCGGTCACGCTCAACGCCCCGGTCGGAACGTCCTTCGCCACCCTCGACGGCGCGATCGCCCAGTCCTGCACCGCCGCGTCGGCGAGCACGCTGACCTGCCGGGTCACCCTCGCCGCTGACGACCAGCCCCTGGTCTGGGCGCTGCCGATCGTCATCCCCGCGAACGCCGACCCGGCCGACGCGGTCACCGGTGGCTGCGCGGACCTCGGCGGCGACGGGGCCTGCGGCGGCACCGGCGACGTGGTCCTGCCCGACATCACGCTGCGCGCGCCGCTCGGCACCGTACTCACCGTGAGCGCCGACAACCCGTCCCTCACTCCGGGTACCAGCGGGACGGCCACGGTGAGTGTTGCCGCTTCCGCTACCCGGACCGCTCTGACCGTACGTGTCGACACGGGTTCCCTTCCCGCCGGCCTGACCCTCACCGGGGCCACGACCTGCGCCGTGCAGACCGGATTCGTCGAGTGCGCCGGGGTGGACATCGCCGCGGGCGGGACCTACGGAATTCCGCTCGCGCTGAGTGCAGACGCGGGGGCCGCCCAGGCCGTCTGGACACCCGCGGTCACCGTCACGCAAGGCTCGGAGACCGTTACGCGTACGCCGGGAACCGCCACGATCGGCGCCCCCGTCCACCCGCTCAGCGTCGCCGTGACCGTCCCCGCCCCCGGCACCCTGCTGCCCGGCGCGACCGGTGACCTCGGCGTGACCGTCACCAACGCCGGCCCCTCGCTCTACCGCCAGGCCCGCGTGCAGTTCAAGGCCCCGAGCGGCACCACGTTCGCCGCGCTGACCACTCCCGCCGACGGCTTCTGCACCGCGACCGCCACCGTGGTCACCTGCGTGCGCGACCTGCCCAAGGGCGACCTCGCGTTCCCGCTGCGGATCGTCGTCCCGGGCACCGCCGACCCGGACGTCGTGCTCGACGACGGCTGCTACGACGCCAACCTCGACGGCGACTGCACCAACCCGCCCGACGGCTACTTCCCGCCGATCACCCTGGACTCGCCGCTGAGCGCCGACGCCCGGATCAGCACCGAACCCGGCACCGCCGTCCCGGGTGGCCCCGGCGCCCCGGGGTACGTGGTCGTCGACGCCGACCGCGCGATCTCCGGCCTCACCGCCACCATCCCAACGAACACGCTGCCGGCCGGCCTCACCATCACCGGCGCCACCGGCCCGAGCGGCTCGGCCTGCACGTTCACGACCGATGTCGTCTGCACCGGCGTCAGCCTCACCACCGGCAGCCGCCGGGTCATCACCGTCACCGTCACGGCGGCGTCCGACCTGGGCACCGGGATCAGCTGGACACCCGGACCGATCACGATGACCGACGGCTCGGGGCAGAGCACCCAGGCCCCCAACGGCACGCTGATCACCACCGGCGACCCGATCGCGGCGGTCACCTACGAGACCTCGCTCCCGCCCGGTCCCGTCGAGGTCGGCGGTACGACCACCCTGACGGTCACCGCGACCAATGCCGGCCCGTCCGACGCCATGCACGTCGTGACCAGCATCCTGGCGCCGCCGTACACGACGTTCGGCCCGCTCACCGGCCGGGCCGACGACGACTGCATCCTCGCCGACGGCAACGTCCGGATCGACTGCGACTTCTCCGTGCCGATGACGGCGCCCCAGGTCGTCTGGTCGGTGCCGGTGCAGGTCGCCCCCGACGCCCCGCCGGCGATCGTCCTCACCGGCGGCTGCGTCGACAAGGGCTCCGACGGCGCCTGCACCACCGGCGACCCGGCGCTGCCCGACATCCCGACGACCCGCACCCTGGACCAGGCCGTCACCGTCAGCGCCGACAACAAGACCATCACCGCGGGGAGTACGGGCACCGCGACCATCACCGTCGAGTCCGCCGATGCTCGTACCGGCCTGACCGTCACTGTCCCCCGCGCCGGGCTGCCCGCCGGAAGCGCTGTGGTCTCGGCCCGTCAGGGTGGCACCACCGACTGCGTCATCAGCACCGACGCCGTCACGTGCTCCGGGGTGGACCTCACCGCCGACGGCAGCACCGACATCGCGCTGGCCCTGACCCCCGTCTCGTCCGCGACCCCGGGCACCTGGACCCCGGCGATCGTGGTCGCCCAGGCCGCCAGGACCATCACCCGCAACGTCCCCACCGCGACGATCGTGACCGCCGCCAATGCGTTCACCGTCACGGTCGTCGCGCCCGCCGCCGGCACGGTCCTGCCCGGCAGCACCGCCAACCTGGCGGTCACCGTCACCAACACCGGACCGGCCACCACCAGGAGCCTGGCCTTCACGGCCCCGAGCGGCACCACCTTCGGCACGCCCTCGCTCGCCGGCTGCAGCATCGACACCCCGACCGCGGTGACCTGCCCGGTCGCCGTGGCCGCCGGCGGAACCCTGCGGTTCACCCTCCCGGTCGCCGTCCCGCTCGGTGCGACGTCCCCGGTCGGCGGCGGCTGCGTCACCGTCTCCACGACCTGCCAGCCGCTCCCCGCCATCGAGCTGGCGACCCCGCTGAGCAGCCGGGTCACCCTCGCGACGGTGCCGGTCACGATCACACCCGGCCAGAGCGGTACAGCTGTCGTCCGGGCCACCGCCACCAGCGCGATCCCCGGCACCACGGTGACCGTCCCGCTCACCCTCCCGTCCGGGCTCGTCGTCACCGGCGCCTCCGGCCCCACGGGTTCCACCTGCACCCTGGCCTCCACTCAGGTGACCTGCACCGGCGTGAACCTCGCCCAGGGCACGACCAGCGCGGTCTCGCTCGTCGTACGCGCCGCCTCCGCCCTGCGCAACGGCGTCACCTGGACCGCGAGCGGCATCACCCTCACGGTCAACGGCGAGTCGGTCCCCGGCGGCGGTCAGCTCGCCACCACGGGTACGCCGTCGAGCCAGCTCGCCGTGGCCGTCAGCGGCCCGTCCGGCAACGTCGAGGTGGCCGGCACCACCACGATGTCGGTGACGGTCACCAACCCGGGCCCGTCCGACGCGATCGGCGTCACCGCGACGGTCTCGGCCCCGACCAACAGCACGTTCGGCGCGCTGTCCGGCCAGGCCGCCCTCGACTGCAACCCGTCCAGCACCGTCCTGCTGAGCTGCACGATCACCCAGGCCGTAGGCGCCCCCGCGAAGATCTGGAACCTGCCGGTACTGGTCTCCAGCACCGCCGTGGACGGCGACATCGTCGGCAACGGATGCTTCACCCGCGACGGCGTCAGCACCTGCGGTAGCTCGGCGACGGTCGTCGCGTTCGCCTCGGACCGCCCGCTCAAGGACACCGCCACGCTCACGATCAGCCCGAAGACGATCCCGGCGGGCACCACCGGCAACGCCACGATCAGCGTGGTCTCGACCGCCGACAAGACCGGGGTGACGCTGACGGTGCCGCTCACCGGCCTCCCTGCGGGTATGACCGTCACCAGCGCCACGGTCGGCGACGCGGACTGCACGGTCACGGCGGGAACCGCTGTAGCCTGCCGCGGCTTCAACCTCATCGCCAACCAGGCGGTGACCGTGACCCTCGCGGTGACGGTGGACGGCTCGGTCACCACCGGCACCCTGTGGAGCGTCACGGGCGTCACGCTCAGCAACGACGCCGACAACACCGACGTCCTGACCGCCCAGGGCACCGTGGTCACGACCACGACGGCCGACTACACGGTCACCGTGAACGTCGGGACCCCGTCGGTGCCGCGCCCCGCGCCGGGTCAGACCACGATCCTGCCGATCACGCTGACCAACAGCGGGCCGCAGGACGCGGACCCGTACACGGCGACGTTCGTCCTGCCCACCGGCACCACCCACGGCACCCTGCCCACGGGCTGCTCCGAAGGGTCCACGGCCCGCATCGTGACCTGCACCCTGGCGATCGCCGACGGCGAGACCACCGAACTGGACCTCCCGCTGATCATCGACCAGGGCGCAACGGTCGGCTCCACGATCAGCGGCGGCTGCGTCGACGGCGGCAACACCGGCACCTGCGGCGCCGCCGACGACCTCGCCCTGCCCGCCCTGACGGTGTCGGCCCCCACGGTCGACCTCAACATCGACTACAGCAACCCGACCCCGTCGGCCACCCAGGGCAAGGCGATCCTGCTGAAGCTCCCGTACAGCAACAACGGCTCGCAGAGCGCCGCGGACGTCAGCTTCCTGATCAACCCGCCCGCCGGCACCACCCTCACGAAGGCCGTCGTCCTGCTCGACGCCGCCACCGCCGACTTCACCGCCGCCGCCACCGAGGCCGACACCGTCGAACTGACCTGCGACCCGGCCCCCGACGTCGACAGCAACGCCGTCACCTGCACCGGCCCGGAAGCCCCGGTCGGCTCCAGCAGCGAACTCTGGCTCTACCTCGCGGTAGCCAAGACCGCCAAGGCCGGCACCTTCCCGGTCACCGTCACGATCAGCACCACCAGCGCAGAAGGCAACACGGTCAACAACACCGCCACCGCCAACCTCACCATCGCCTCAACCCCCACCGACACCGACACCGACGACCCGACCGACCCCACCACCACCCCGCCGACGGACAACTCCGACACCACCACCGGCTCCGGCAACCTCCCCAAGACCGGCCAGGACCTGACCGGCCTCCTCCTCCTCGCCATCCTCATGATCATCGGCGGCGGCGCCGCCCGCCTCGCCGCCCGCAAGGGCCGCACCCGCTGACCGTCCCGGCCTCCGCCGCTGCCCGGCCTCCGCCGCTGCCCGGCCTCCGCCGCTGCCCGGCCTCCGCCGCTACCCGCCTCCGCCGTTGCCCGCCTCTGACCGGCCCGACATCCGGGCCGGTCACGAGCCAGAAGCCGGACGCCGCAGCGACCTGGAGTCCTGCAGCGACCGACGGTAAGAGGGGGCTCGCAATGACCACCCTGGAATGACACCCGGCACCTTCCGCCATCGTCGTCACGGTCCGTCACCTCGGCCAGACCTATGTGCCCTGTGCTGAGACGTGATTGCCACGCGCTTGACGACTTCTGCGACCAAAGATTGTGACATCCGGTGCTTCAGCGCAATGTCCGGCGAATCTTCCGTCCTCGTAAATAGGCGACTATCAAATCAACGAAGGAACAACACGAACTGTCACCATTCCATGGTGCGTCGATGACGTTTGGGGAGCGGCGTCGCACGACGCATCCCCGTCGGCGACGAGCGACGTGACGGCGACGAAGTCGGCAAGAAAGTCCGTTCGAGTATCGCGGCTCCGCTGCACCCGATGACACCCCGTGTTGCACTCTTGAGAACCGGCCGGAGACTTTCCACAGCGGGATAAAAGTCGACCATAATTGCGTTGAAACCCTGAATGCCGCAACATTCTGGAGCGCCGACTGTCAAACACGCGGCAATCATGTCTCAGCACATAACATATACATTCTGGCCTGGATAACTGACTGTGACATATGTGGCGCACCCTTCGCTGACAGCACCGACCACCTCGACGATGCCGACATCAGCGGGTGCGCCTGCCCGTGCGGCGGCGAGACGTTCGCCGCCGGTTTCGCCATGACGGACGACGAGGTGCGCTGGATCAGCGTCGGCCTGTCAGCGGACCTTGATGACGGTGAAGCCGGCCGGGGCGGGGCCGTCCATGGCGGCGAGCGCCGCAGGGGCGTCGGGCAGCGCGATCTCGTGGGTGATCAGCTCCGCGGGGCGCAAGGTGCCGGCCTCGATCATGGCCATCATCGAGGGGTACGCGTGAGCGGGCATCCCGTGGCTCCCCACGATCTCCAGTTCGTGGGCGACGACGAGCTCCATCGGCACCGCGGGGCGCCCACCGGCAGCAGGTGGGAGCAGGCCCACCTGCACGTGCCGGCCCCGTCGCCGCAGTGACTCGATCGAGGCTGTCATCGTGACCGCGCTGCCCAGGGCGTCGAGGGAGACGTGTGCTCCGCCGTCCGTCACGTCACGGATCGCCGCGGGGACGTCGGGCGTCGTTCGGGCGTTGATGGTCACCGACGCGCCGAAGCGGGTGGCCAGGTCCAGGGCTGCGGGGTTGACGTCGACGGCGATGACGCGGGCGCCTGATGCGGCGGCGATCATGACGGCGGAGAGGCCGACGCCGCCGCAGCCGTGGACGGCGAGCCAGGTGCCGGGGCGGGTGCGGCCCTGGGTGACGACGGCGCGGAACGAGGTGGCGAAGCGGCAGCCGAGGGTGGCGGCCTCGGCGAAGGCTACGGCGGGCGGGAGGCGTACGAGATTGATGTCGGCCTGGTGGACCACGACCTGGTCGGCGAACGAGCCCCAGTGGGTGAATCCTGGCTGTTGCTGGCGGTGACAGACCTGCTGGTCGCCGGCGAGGCAGGCCGGGCAGGTGCCGCAGGCGCAGATGAACGGGGTGGTGACGCGGTCGCCGGGGTGCCAGTCGCGGACCCCGGCGCCGACGGCCGCGACGACCCCGGCGAACTCGTGGCCGGGGACGTGCGGCAGGCGGATGTCGGGGTCGTGGCCGCGCCAGCCGTGCCAGTCGCTGCGGCAGACGCCGGTCGCCTCGACGGTGACCACCACGCCTCCCGGTGGCGGGGCCGGATCGGCGACCTCCGCGAGAGTGGGGAGTTCGCCGAACTGTTCGTAGAGGACCGCGCGCATGCGCTGATTCTGCCCTCAGAGGCCCAGGCCGCGCCGGCCGGTCTCGTTGAGCTGGGCGGGCTGGAAACGGTCCGGCCAGGTGCGCTCGTAATGTTCCTCGGGGAAGTCGCTCGGGCTCGAGCCGGTCTCGAAGGCGGCGCGTACGTCAGCGGCGTACCGTTCGTTGCGCGGGCACCAGGGTGCCGCCGGGATGTACATGACGTTGCCCCAGCCCTGCTGGTCCCGCACCGGGGCGACGCTGTGGATCATGTCGGCGTGCCACCAGACCGAGTCGCCGGCGCGGACGTCCGGGATCGCGGTGAGGGCCTCCATCAGCAGCGGGTGCCATTTCTCGCTCGCGGGGAAGACCTGGTTGACGGTGACGCCGCACATGTCGTCGTCGGGGACGTCCGGGAGCAGCGGGCGCAGCATCAGGTAGGCCATCGCCTCGGGGATCGGGACGGTGTGCAGGACGCCCTGGTCGTGGGCCATGTCGGACAGCGCCGTCCAGCCCTGGAACGTGCGGAACGCCGAGCACATGGTGCTGCCCGGGTACTGCGGACCGGCCGTGCGGTGGGCGGCGTCCCAGGGGTCGTACTGTTCGATCGTGCCGTCGAAGAGGTGCCGGAAGGCCCGCTGGTAGGACTCGGTCATCCAGAGGTCGAGGGTGCCCGGGTCGAGATGGGTGCCGAGCCCGCCCGAGTCGGCACCCTCGGGACGGCGCCGGATCCGGTCGGGGTAGAGCGAGTCACGCGACGGGTCGAACCACTGGACACCCTCGGACTCGTGCTTCCACTGCCCGTTGAGGAACGCCTGGACGTTCGCCATGCGGTCGCTCTGGCGGGCCTGCATCTGCGCCGGTGACCAGTAGATCGGGTAGATCTCGGGCTTCGAGCCGACGCTGCCGAAGAAGTCGTCACCGGGGCCGCGATAGTTGTCGAAGAACGCGTTGCCCTCGACGTAGTCGACGATCTCCCGGTCCCAGCCGAGCGCCTGCCCCCGCTCGAAGTGACCCCGCACGACGAGGCAGCCACGACGGCGTACCAGGTCGAGCTGCTCTGCGGAAACCGTGCCTGCGGCGATGTCCGCGTACGAAATGGTCGGCCAGACGGCCTCGCCCCGCCGCTTCGCGGCCACGATCTCACTCACAGCGACCCGCACACGCTCTTCAGCAACAGCGAAAACCTCTTCGACGGTACGCCCGGAGCCCGCGATCCTTGCTCGCAGAGCCCCCTTGACCTCCCGGATCGCGGCCTTGAGGTCGCTCGGGGTCTGCTCCCAGTGCGGCAGCGGCGGCAACTCTTCACTCGTGTGCGGGCCGGGGATGACGGGTGCCGACATGGCGCGACTCCTTCTAGTCAGGTCTCCTTATTTAGAGGACGGTACGGGTCGGCCACGTTCAAGGCAAGAGTCCTGCCTAGAATCGTCGGGTGGATCCCGCCAAGCCGTCCCTCGACCTGCTGCGCACCCTCACCGACGAGCACGTCCTGCGCGGCCTCATGCGTCACCGCCGCCTGACCAGGGCGGAGCTGGCCACCGAGACCGGCATCTCGAAACCGACGATCGGCGAGAGCGTGCGCCGGCTCACCGAGCTCGGCCTGCTGGCGGACACCGGCGAACGCACCCCCGGCGGTCGCGGCCGAGGCCGGGTGGGCTCCTACTACGCACTGACAGCTTCAGCCGGGACAGCGCTCGCGGTGAGCATCGGCCCGGACGGCGTCATCGCCGAACGCATCGACGTCTACGGCGAGACCCTCGCCCGGGCCACCCACCCGCTCGACACGCCGGCCACCCCCGACCAGATCGCCACCGCCCTCGACACGGCCGTCACCGGTTGTAACGGCGACCAGCCGGCCCGCCTGGCCGTGGTCAGCGCCGCCGACCCCGTCAACCGGCACACCGGCCGCATCATGCGCCTCCCCGACGCCCCGTTCCTCCTCGGCGACCTCGACCCGGTCGCCGTCCTCACCCCCCACGTCACCGGCCCGATCACCGTCGACAACGACGTCAACTGGGCAGCCCGCGCCGAACGCGACGCCGCCCTCAACGCGGAACTCGATGCCGGCCTCAACGCCGGGCCCGATGCCGCGCTCAATGCGGGACTCGACGCCAGGCGTGATCCCGGACTCAACACCGGGCCAAATGCGGGCCTCAACGCTGGGTTCGATGCCGGGCGCGATGCCGCCCGTGATCCCGGGCGCGAACCCGGGCTCGCGCAGCCGGCCGACTTCGCGTATCTCCATCTCGGCGAGGGTCTCGGCTGCGCGATCGTCAGCGACGGCGAGGTCCGCCGTGGCACGGACGGCCTGGCCGGCGAGATCTCCCACCTGGTCACCAACGGCCCGCACGGCAACGCGACGACATTCATCCAGGTCTTCGGCGAACTGGGCCTGCGCATCGCCACCTCCACCGCGATCGACACCGCCCGCCTGATCGCCGCCGCCACGGCCCCCGGCGCACAGGCCACCGCCGTCCGCTCGACCATCTCCCGCGCGGTCGGCGGCGTGACAGCCGCGATCGTCGCCCTCACCAACCCCGCGGCCATCGTGATCGGCGGTTCCTGGGGCACCCACCCGGCCCTGCTCTCGGCCATCATCGCCGTGGTCGCCCACCTCCCCCGCCCCGTCCCGGTCCACCCCGCCACCATCCCCACCGAACCCGCCCTGACCGGCGCCCGCACCGAAGCCATAGCCCTCCTCCGCACCGCCGTCGTCGCAGCAGCCGCCCGCTAGCCGGCCGTAGCTGCCGCCCGCCGGAAGCTCCGCCGCCCGCAGGCCGGCCGTAACTGCCGCTCGCCGGAAGCTCCGCCGCCCGGTACCGGCCCGTAACTGCCGCCCGCCGGGAGCTCCGTCGCCCGAGCGGGACACCCTGGAGCGGTGGGGGTGTCCTACCATCGGCCGCTATGAGTTCAGTGAGCGGACAGGTTCGTGAGGCGGTGCGGCGTGGTGACCTCGTCTGGCTCTCCGCGCACCTCGGCGTGCCGGAGTGCACTCCGGCCGTCCTGAAGCTGCTCGTCCGTCACGACGACCCGCGGCTGCGGCACTGGGGCCTGGAACGGCTCGCCGCGCGGATCGCCACGTCCCGGGTCGAGGAGTCCGAGCGGGCCGAACTCGCGGGGTTCCTCCCGCAACAGCTGGACGGGCCGCCCGAGACAGCGCTCGTCCTGGCCCACATCCACCAGGTGCTCTGGCGGCACGTCCCGCAGCAGCGCCGACCCCAGTGGCGCGCCGCCGGGCTCCCGGCCCGTGTGCAGATCGCCTGGCTGCGGGCCGAGCTCCTCAACCAGCCGGAGAGCGTACGCACCGAACCGGTGGGTGAGCTGCTCTACCAGGCCGTCGCAGGGCTCACCGCCGCAGACGCCGCTCACCCCGACGACCTGGTCCGTGAGCTGGCGGCGAGCAGCGACCAGGTGATGAGGGACGCCGCACTGCGGCTGGCCCGCGAGGGGCTTCACGCCGCGCTACTGGCCCCCGCCCGGGCTCGCGAGCACATCGGCCGGCTGCTCGACTCCCCGCATGCCGGTGTGGCCGTCGCGGCGTTGCGGGAGCTCGCCGAGCCGTGGGCCGCGTTCGCTCCGTTCCCCCGGGAGCGCCTGATGCCGTTCCTCCGCGCGACGGAGCCGGCAGTGGACCTCGCCGGGATCGATGCCGCGGTGACGGTCGCGGCCCGGCATGGTCACGGCGATCTTCTGCGGGACATCGTCGTGGACGACGCGGTACCGCCGCGGTCCCGGCAGACAGCGTTGCAGGTGCTCGGGGAGACGGCTGCCCGCGACGACATTCCCGCCGTCCTGGCCATCGCGGCCACGGACCCGCTGCTGTACGGGCGATCGGCGATCGCATGCCTGCGGTCGATGCACCGCCGGGGCCTGTTCCCGAGCGGCGACGACGCGGCATTGATCGTGGATCTGGCGCTCGCCGATCACAGCATCACCGCGGCCGAGGCTGCCACGATCATGTTCACGTGCCGCCACGAGGCGTTCCGCGCGCTGGTGGTCGACGACGCCGCGGACGTGACGTGGCCGCGGCGCCTGGAGCTGCTGGTCGGCCTCGCACGGCAGGGCAGCGGCGACCTTCCGGCCGGCGAAACGGTCACAAGGCTGCTCCCGGCGGCGTCGCGCCCGGAGCCCTTCCTGGCCGCGATCCGGGCGCTGCGCCATCTCCCGGCCGAGGCGGCGGTCATCGACGTGTTGCCACGATCTCCCGCGGCGGCGCTGGACGCTCTCGAGGCCATCGGCGGCCGGTTGACCGTTGCGGCGCTGGAGGACGGGCTCGGTACGGTCATCGCGCCGCACCTGCGTACCGTACGCAACCGCGCCCTTGAACTGCTGTGGCATCTCACCGACGATCCTGACCGGCGGCGAACGATCCTCGCCCGCCTCAACCCCCGCGATCTTCCCCGGCGCATCGCGACGGACCTCGGCGCGGCCGACCGCGGGGAACTGGCCGTGCTGAGCGCCGGGTTCGATCCCGCCAGCCCCGCGGAGGCGCTGATCGCGCTCGCCCGCAACGGCGACGCCGCCACCCTGGAAACCATCGCCGAGCTTCTGCTGCGCATCGTGGCGGACCTCGCGGCGTCCGACGAGCCCGGCGACCCCGACGAGGTCGTGTCGGCCATTCAGGCGCTGGGCGCCCGTCTCCACCAGCGCGGAAAGCTCCGGCCGTTCTGCCTGCGCGAGGCGGGCACCGCCAAAGAAGCGGGCCATGCACTCGTCGCGACCATCGTGCTCGACCTGCTCGACCGCCCGGGGTTGTCCCCCGGCGAGCAGGCGGTCCTGCTCGCCATGCTGCAGCAGGCCCCGTACGCCGGAACGCGCGCCCGGGTCCACCGGCTGCTGCGTCACCGCGACCGCCACGTCCGCAAGCAGGTCATCGCCCTGCTGGCCGCCGACACCACCGGTGACGACGCCGAGGCGCTGTCGGCGAGCCTCATCGTGCTGACCGCCGCCCGCGACGCGCAGACTGTCCGGCAGGCGCTGCTCGCGCTCGGTCATGTTCAGGCCCACTGGGCTGCACCCGCGATCGCGAAGTGTCTCGGGCATCCCACCATGAACGTCAAGAAGACCGCCGCCTCGGTCCTGGTTCACACAGGTACGCCGGCCGTCGTGCCCGAGCTGCTGTTCTGGCTCGGCAACCACGACAACCCGGGCCTGCGCGCCACCCTCATCGAGGCACTCCACGCGGTCCTCGGCGACTCCTGTGCCGCCACCGTGCTGGCCGCCGCCGAACAGGCCCCCGACGACCGGACCCGCGAGCTGCTGCTCGACGGGCTCGGCTGCACGCTGTCGGCTCGATCGGTCAACGCCCTCGCCGAGCAGGGCTCACCGATCGCACCCGCCCTGCTCACGCTGATCGCCGCGGGCCGGATCCGGCTCGGCTCCGGGGACGTCGAGGATCTCGCAGCGCAGCTGACGGCGTACGGCATCACTGCACCGGCCGGACGGGACCCCGCTCCCGGCAACCGGAGCGACCACGATGTCGACGCCCTCGCCCTGGACGGCTGGGACACCGAGATCGCCCGGCGTGTCATGGACCATCCGCTGAGCGCCGGCCAACTCACCCGGCTCCGGCCGATGCTCGCCGACTGGCTCGACCTGGCCGAGGTCGCCCCGGCAGCCCTCCGGTTCGCTCTGCGGATCTGCCCCGCGCCGTGGCCGGCCCACGAGATCAACGCCTTCACCCGGGCGGCCCGCACGCTTGTCGACGGCCTGGCCGGCGCCACCGGCGACGATCGCGACGATCTCCTCGCCGTCCTCGAAGCCGTCGCACCGGGCCTCGACGCCCAGGCCCTCGACATCGTCACCCGCATCCGGGCCCTCCCGCCCACCGCCGCCGGACGCCGCTCGACGCTGCCGTTGCTCCGCCGATGCGGCGCGGTCCTGACCCGCGCCGACCTCGAGCACGCACTGACCGCAGCCCGGCTCGGCCCCGACCCCTGGCTCGCCGAACCCGCCCTGCTCCGCGACGCCTTCGCCGTCACCACGACGACTTCCCGGGAGCACCTCAACGCACTCATCGAAGCATTCCCGTCGACCAGCCAGGACGAACGGGCCGCGCTCCTCGACCGCATGGAGGCCCTGCAGCCCCTCGACGCACCGGCGTGGACGATCACCGAGAACACCCATCTGCCCACCGACGTCCCACGAACACCACAGGACGGTGACCTGGACCAGCCCCGCTCAGCCGCGCAACGCGAACGGCTACTCACCGCTCTCGACGCGCCCGAGGCGGACCGGCGCAACGCGGCGGCCGCAGCGCTGCGGGACTGGCCCGAGCCGGAGACCACGCAGGCCGTGCTCCGCGCGTTCCTGCACGGACGCGCCGAGGTGACGATCACCCCGGGCCTGGCCCACGCCCTGACCACCATGGACGAAACCGAGCTACGAGCGGGCGACGCCGTCCAGGAACGAGTGGCCCGCGCCGCGTTCCACCTCGACCCCGCCGGCCTGCAGCGGCTGCTCCCGTTGCTGCTGGAATGGTGGGAACACGGCGATCCCGCAACACAGGCATCAGCCGGACGCACGCTGCGCCAGTTCCCGGAACTCGCCGACACCATCGCCGAGAGCCTCCGCAGCCGCCTCGACGCCGGAGCGTGGGGGCTGCTCGACCTCATCATCGGCCGCAGCCTGCTCCGCACCCCCGCCCTGACCGAAACCTGCCGGCGCCTGCACGCCGAAGGACGCGACGACCTCGCCGAGAAAATCATCCTCGTGGACGGCCCTCTCGCGGGCAGCAAGGTCGCCGCACTCCAGGAGCGACCCCAGGCCGACGCGGTGAGCCGCGAACCGTCCCGGCCCGAGCTGATCACCCTGATCCACACCGGTCACCCGGACCAGATCCGCCGCGCGCTCACCACCCTCGCCGAAACCCTCGAGGACACCAACGCGGCACAGGACCCCGAGCTGGAGGACCTGCTGGCCGAGCTCCTGCACCACCGCGAGTCCCGGATCCGCCTGCACGCCCACCGCATCGGCCGCAAGCTCCTGGACCGCCCGACCTACCTACGGCACACCGCGATCCTGCTCGACGACGCCGAACCCGACGTGGTCCGCTCAGCGATCAGCACCGTCGGGCATGCCGCCTACGAGCCCGCGATCCCCGCCGTCGTCGGCCTGCTCACGCACCCGCACTCCACCGTCCGCCGGACCGCCGCCGATGCCCTCGTCCACATCGGACCACCCGCGGCCTCCGCCCTCACGTACGCGGCCCGCCACGCCCGGCCGGACAAACGGCACCACTACAGCGAAGTGCTCAACCGGATCACAGGGCCGTGGAGTCCGGACGCAGAAGGTGCTCGAGCACCGTGACCACGCCGTGGTCGCGGTGCGAAGGGGCGCGGTAGCGGGCGCGGCGCAGGACCTCCGGGTGGGCGTCGGCCATGGCGAACGACAGGTCCGCCGCGTCGAGCATCTCGAGGTCGTTGAGGTAGTCGCCGAACACCGCCGTCTGTGCCGCCGTGATGCCCAGCTCGGCCTGGAGCCGGCGAACGGCGGCACCCTTGTCGGCGGACGCGCTCATCAGGTCGATCCAGTGCGGCCCGGACACCACGACGCGGTGCGTGCCGTCGTGGAAGCGGGCGAGGTGCGGCGCGGTGTCGCGCTCGGCGTTCCCGAAGTCGTAGACCGCGATCTTCAGCACGTCGTCCCCGATGGCGAGCAGATCGGCAACCGGTTGCAACGCGGCGTAGTACCGTTCGGCCTCGTCCAGGAACGGCCGGTCGGTGCGCTCGATGTAGGCGGACCGCTTCCCGCAGACCACAACACCGAGGTCGGCACCGGCCTCTGCCAGGGCACGCAGGGCGAGGACCACTGACCGTACGAAATCGGCGCCCAGTATGTCGGAACTCAGCTCGACCCCGTCGCGGACCACGTAACTGCCGTTCTCCGCGATGATCGGCATCCCTTCCGCAGCATGCGCGACGTCGCGCAGCAGCGTCGCGTACTGCCGGCCACTCGCCGGGACGAAGACCACACCCCGCTCCCGCATCCGGTCGAGCAGCGGCCACAACCCGTCCGGCACCCGCCCGTGCTCGTCGAGCAGCGTCCCGTCCATGTCCGCGACCACCAGCCGCAGATCGGCCGGCCCGTCCGGCAGAGCGTCGGCCGTCGTCACTGCTGCGGTCATGAACTCCCCTTACCGAGCCGGCCCACCAGAATCCCCGACGCTACTGACCGGCCCTCTGCCCACCGTCGCCGCATCGCCAACAGGTGAGCCACGCCGCACCCGCTATATCGTCCTAGGTTGCTGGGATGAAAACCCGTCCAGTGAAAAGGAAGTCGCGCTCCATAACCTCGACGGCACCACGAGATCAGGAGTTATCGATGAAAAAACGCGCATTCGGCGTAGCTCTGGTAGTGACCGCGAGCCTGGTGGCGGTGCCCTCGGCCGCCCAGGCGGCGTACACCTGCCAGTCCGGCGAAGTCTGCATCTTCCAGGACTACGACCTCAAGGGCTCGGTCCTCATCATCTACAGCGGAACGCACAACTTCACCAGCAACTGGGTGTTCGCCAACGGCGATCCCGTCAACGACAACGCGTCGTCGATCATCAACCGGACCAGCCACGTCGCGTTCGCCTACGAGGAGTTCGACAAGCAGGGCCTCCAGATCTCCGGCATCTGGCCCAACGGCCAGATGAACTTCAAGGGGCGGGGCATCCTCCAGGAGCTCCGCAACGACAGCATGTCGTCGATCTATATCCAGCCGTAACCCCGACGTGCGCGGGTCACAGGGTCGCAACCGGCAGGTACGACCCCGCACCGGACACGATGAGTGATCCCCTCCCCGCCGACGCGGGATTGCGCCTACGGTGCGCGGTCGACCCCCGGACCACCAGCCGCACCGGCAGCGCATCGGTGGCGGCAGATCCGGACCCGTCAAGCAGACCCAGCAGATTGTGTACGCCCAGAGCGCCCATCGCCCGCAACGGCGACGCCACCGTCGTGAGCCCGGGCGTGATCAGCGCGGAGGCGGCGACGTTGCCGAAGCCGACCACGCTCACCTCCTGCGGCACGAGGATCCCCCGCGCGGTCAGGGCCCGGATCAGCCCGATCGCGATCAGGTCGTCATAGGCGATGACCGCTGTCGTGGGCCGCCGCAGCAGCTCCCCCGCCGCGGTCATCCCCCCGGCGATCGTCGCGGGGAACGGCCCGATGCGCCGTGACTGCACGCCGTACTCGCAGCCTGCCTGGCGCAGGCCCCGCCGGCGCATGCCGTCCGCCCACGCGTCGGCCGGCCCCGCGACGTAGGTCACCATCTCGTGGCCGAGCTCGGCGAGGTGGGCCATCAGCCGCCGCATCCCGTCCGCGATGTCCGGGACCACGCTCGGCAGCCCGTCCAGCATCCGGTCGAGCAGGACCGCCGGGCGCTGGGCCACCAGCGAGCGCAGCGCGGTGTCGGGTGCGTGCGGCGCGGCGACCACCGCGCCGTCGACCGTGGACAGTGCCCGTTCGAGGGCTTCGCGCTGCGGCACGCCGTCGTCCTGGGCGTCGGACACGACCGTCGTGAATCCCGCGGCGCCCGCGGCCTCCTGGGCACCGCGCAGCAGCTCGGCGGTGGCCGGGTCGGTCACGTCGGTGACGATCAGGGCGATCATCGAGGTACGCCCGGTGGCCGTCGCCCGCGCCACGGGGTTCGTCCGGTAGCCGAGCTCGGTGGCGGCGGCCCGGATCCGGTCGGCGGTGCCCGCGGCGACCCGTCCCGGGCGGGAGAAGGCGCGCGAGACAGTGGACGCCGCCACACCGGCCCGGCGGGCGACGTCGTAGATCGTGGGCGCCCGATTTCCGGCCATCGCGCTCAGGTTATCCCTCGAAAGGCGCTGTTCAGGGCACTTTTGGCGACAACGAGCTGCGGATCCGGGCGGCCTTCACGGCTTCCTTGAGGGTGGCGACGTCGTACGCGCCGTAGTGGCGCCGCCCGTTGATGAAGAACGTCGGGGTGCCCGAGACCCCGCTCAGGTCGGCGGAGTCGACGTCCTGGGCGACGCGCTCGGCGTACGTGTGGTCCATCAGCTCGTCGTGGAAACGGTCGACGTCGAGGCCGAGCTGGTCGGCGTACCGAAGAATGTCCATGATCCGCAGGTGGTCCTGATGGTCGAGCATCAGGTCGTGCATCTCCCAGAACTTGCCCTTCTCCGCGGCGGCCTCCGCGGCCTCGGCGGCGAGCTGGGCGAGGGGGTGCACGTCGGTCAGCGGCAGGTGGCGCCAGACGTAGCGCAGGTCGGCGTCGACGATCAGGGCGCGGGCGGCGGGCTCGGCCTGGCCGCAGTACGGGCACTGGAAGTCGCCGTACTCGACCACGGTGACGCTCGCGTCGAGCGGGCCCCGGCAGTGGTCGCGCTCCGGATCGACCTCGGGGATGAGATCGATGATGCCCTCGGTGTCGCCGAGCAGCGCCCGCGCCCGCCGCTGCTTCGGCAGCAGCCGGGTGGCCCGGAAGACCGCCCAGGTCAGCACCGAGGCCCCGGCCGCCGCGGTGAGCACGCCGATCTTCGCCTCGGCGAGCTCGGGGCCCTCGAAGGCGAGCGCCGCGATGAGCAGGGACACGGTGAACCCGATGCCGGCGATGGTGCCGCTGCCGAGCACGGAGGCCCAGCCGACCCCCGGCCGGATCCGGCCCCTGCTCATCCAGGTCAGCGCGGCGGAGACCCCGACGACGGCGATCGGTTTCCCGACGAGATAACCCAGGATCACCCCCCAGGTCACCGGCGAGGTGTACGCCCGGACGAGAAAACCCCCGTCGACAGTGATCCCCGCGTTGGCCAGGCCGAACAGTGGAACGATCACGTAACTGGACCACGGATGGAACCGCCGCTGCAGCCGGTCGTTCGGCGACAGGGTCTCGATGACCCCGATCGCGGCGGAACGGGCGATCTCCGGGGTCGGCTGCTCGCGGAACAGCTTGAACAGCCCGCTGGCCTCCTCGAGGCGTTCCCGGGCCGGGGTGTACGCGACCGCGGTGAGCCCCATCGCGAGCCCGGCCACCACGGGGTCGACGCCGCTGGCCAGCATCGCCGCCCACAGCACGATGCCGACGAGCGCGTACACAACGCTGCGTTTGACCCGGAACACCCGCAGCGAGACGAAGACGCCGAAGGTGACCACGGCAACGGCCAGCGGCATGAACTCGATGTCCTCGCTGTAGACCAGCGCGATGACCACGAGGGCCACCAGGTCGTCGACGACGAAGACGGTGAGCAGGAAGACGCGTACCTGGTCGGGCACGCCCCTGCCGAGCAGCGCGACCAGGCCGAGGGCCAGCGCGGTGTCGGTGGACATGGCCACACCCCAGCCGTGCGCGCCGGGCCCGCCCGCGGTGACCGCGAGGTAGATCAGCACCGGGATCAGCATGCCGACCAGCCCGGCCAGGGCGGGGAGCACGAACCGGCGCCGCTCACGCAGATCGCCGAGGTCGAACTCGCGCCGCGCCTCCAGCCCCACGACCAGGAAGAACAGGGTCATCAGACCGCTGTTGACCCAGGTGCGCAGGTCCTCGGAGATGCCGTAGGCGCCCAGGTCCACCGAGAACTCGGTGTGCCACAGCGCTTCGTACGACCCGGTCGCGACGTTCGCCCAGACGAGGGCGACAGCGATAGCGGTGACGAGCACCCCGGCGCTGCCGGCCTCCGTCCGCAGGAACGCGCGCAACGGAGCGCCGAGCTGCCGCGCCCACGGGGTCCGGCCCTGCATCGCGTTGCTCACGGGGGTAAGCGTGCTGATCAACGCCGCACCGCGCAAGATCGACGGCCGGTGGATCAGCCGGCGCTGCCCTCCACGGGCGCCGGGGCGCCGGGGGCCGGAACGCGGGGGGCCGCAGCGGGCTGCGTCTCGAACGGGTGACGCAGGCGCGCCATGTTCTCGTCGCTGTGGTCGGCCGGAGCGTTGTCCGGGGCCGCCTCGTCGCGACTGGTGTCGGCGACGAACTGCGGGTTGGAGAGGTTCTCGGGAACCATGTTGTGCGGCTCCAGCTTGGGATCGGGGGCAGGGACGGATCGGGATCTACCCAGACACCGCGGAACTATGCCGCACATCAGGCCGCACATCGGCAGGCCGGCATGCGGCAGCCGCGAACCGGCTATTTCACTCAGCGGCGGAGAGGTAGGACACGATCATATCGGCCAGCATCGTGCGGTAGTGCAACCGGCGGTCAGGATCGACGAGATCCCGGCCGAAAATCGCCCCGAACGTGTGCCGGTTCGCGACCCGGAACACACAAAAAGCACTGATGGCCATGTGTACGTCGAGTGCGTCGGCCCCCGCCCGGAACAGCCCCTGCCCGCGGCCGCGCTCGAGGATCTCGCCGAGCAGATCCACCGCCGGGGTGTTGAGACCGACGAGGTCGGCCTCGGGCATCCGCGCGATGTGCTCACCCCGGTGGATGTTCTCGATGCTGACGAGCCGGATGAAGTCGGGGTTCGCCTCATGGTGGTCGAACGTCACCTCCGCGATGCGCCGGATCGCCGCCACCGGGCCGAGATGGGCGACGTCGACCTCCTGCTCGGCCGCGCGGATCCGGGCGTACGCGGCCTGCAACGCCGCCACGTACAACTGCTCCTTGCCACCGAAATAGTAGTAGATCATTCTTTTCGTCGTACGGGTACGGGCCGCGATCTCGTCCACGCGAGCCCCGGCGTACCCCTGATCGGCGAACTCGGCCGACGCGACCTCGAGGATCTCGGCCCGCGTACGAGCGGCGTCCCGGCGGCGCCCGGTGTCCATGCCTCCTCCTTGCTGGGTCTCCCCCTTGCCGGCGCGACCGGGTCGCGCGCTTCCCGGCGCGATCCAGCGCGCGACCGGTCGCGATTCAGCGCGCGCACCGGCGCGATTCAGGTTGTGTGCAATTTAGTTGTGCACAATTAAATTGCACACAACCTAGTTGTGCGCGTGGAAGTGTCCCATGCAACGCGTCGTTGACCGCGGACCCCCGGGCTGACTACTGTACGAAGCTAACTAACGTACTGGTTCGTACATTAGTGGGAGGTGCCGATGTCCGAGCGCTACCTCGTGGGTCTCATCGGCGCCGGTATCGGCGCGTCGCTGAGCCCGGCCCTGCACGAACGCGAGGCCGACCGCCTCGGGCTGCGCCTGTTCTACCAGCTGATCGACCTGACGACGCTCGGCGCGGCCCCGGACGACATCGGCGACCTGGTCCGCGACGCGCGGCGGCTCGGCTTCCGCGGGCTGAACATCACCCACCCGTGCAAGCAGGAGGTCGTCAAGCACCTGGACGCCCTCTCCCCCGGCGCCGCCGAGCTGCAGGCCGTCAACACCGTGGTGTTCCACGACGGGCGCGCGACCGGGCACAACACCGACCGCGACGGGTTCGCGGAGGGGTTCCGGCAGGGACTGCCCGGGGCACGGCTCGCCGAGGTGGTCCAGCTGGGTGCGGGCGGCGCCGGCCACGCAGTCGCGTACGCGATAAGCCGTCTCGGAGTCGGACGGCTGACCCTGATCGACCCGGACGAGGGCCGCGCCGAAGGTCTCGCCCAGGCGCTGCGAGAACGTGGGCTGCCCGCCCGCAGCGCCACCCCCGATCGGCTCGGCGCCCTGCTCGCCGACGCGGACGGGCTGATCAACGCCTCCCCGGTCGGGATGGCCGCGCACCCCGGCCTGCCGGTCCCCGAGGAGCTGCTGCATGCCGGCCTGTGGGTCACCGACATCATCTACAGCCCGCTGCGCACCGGGCTGCTACGGGCCGCGGCGGCGCTGGGCTGCCGGACCCTGAACGGCGGCGGGATGGTCGTGCACCAGGCCGCCGCCGCCTTCGAGCTGTTCACCGGTCACCGGCCCGACGTGGCCGCGATGACCGCCGACTTCACCGCCCTGGCGGCAGAAGAACTGGCAGCAGAAGAGCCGGCACGACAGGAGCCGTACCGTGCGTAAGTCGATCGCCACGGTGTCGCTCAGCGGCACCCTCGAGGAGAAGCTCGCCGCCGCCGCGCGGGCCGGTTTCGACGCCGTCGAGATCTTCGAGGCCGACCTGATCAGCGCCGCGAGCCCGGCGCGTGACATCCGGGCCATGTGTGCCGACCTGGGGCTCGGCATCGACATCTACCAGCCGTTGCGTGACTTCGAGGGTGCCGCCCCCAAGACCTTCCGGGCCAATCTGCGCAGGGCCGCGGGCAAGTTCGAGCTCATGCGCGAGCTCGGCACCGACCTGCTGCTCGTCTGTTCCAGCGTCGCGCCGCGGGCCGCCGGCGATGACGGGCTCATCGCCGAGCAGTTGCACACGCTCGCGGAGCTCGCCGCCGGGCACGGGTGCCGGGTGGCCTACGAGGCGCTCGCCTGGGGACGGCACGTCAACGACTACCGCCATGCCTGGAAGCTGGTCGCCGCCGCCGGGCACCCGAGCCTCGGCGTGTGCCTGGACAGCTTCCACATCCTGTCGCGCGGGCACGACCCCGCCGGCATCCGCGAGATCCCCGGCGACAAGATCTTCTTCCTGCAGCTGGCGGACGCGCCGCGGATGCTGATGGACGTGCTGCAGTGGAGCCGGCACCACCGCTGCTTCCCCGGTCAGGGCTCGTTCGGCCTGGCCGGGTTCCTGCGCCACACCCTCGCTGCCGGGTACGCAGGCCCGCTGTCCCTGGAGGTCTTCAACGACGTCTTCCGGCAGGCCGACGCCGAGCGGACCGCCACCGACGCCCTGCGCTCGCTGATCGCGCTCGAGGAGGCGGTCCTGCCGGAGTCACCGGTGGCCCCGCCCGCGCCGCTGCGGGGCTTCTCGTTCGCGGAGATCGCCGTCGACCCGCTCGGTGGGGTCGCGGCCGAGCGGATGCTGCGCGCCCTGGGGTTCACCCGCGCCGCCCGGCACCGCACCAAACCCGTCCACCTCTGGCAGCAGGGCGACGCCCGGATCCTGGTCAACGCCGCCCGCCCGGCCCCGGCCGACCGCCGCCGTGGCGACGCCGCCGTGTCCGCGGTGGCCGTGGACAGCGCCGATCCAGCGCAGTCCGCCGCGCGTGCCGAGGCGTTGCTAGCCCCCGGCGTACCGCGCAGCTTCGGACCCGGCGAGGCCGAGCTGACCGCGATCACCGCCCCCGACGGCACCCTGGTCTTCTTCTGCGGCACGGAATGGCTCGGCGACTTCAGCGAGCTCGACACGCCCCCGCCGGGCGCGGCCGGGATCACGACCATCGATCACATCGCGCTCTCCCAGCCCGCCCACCATGCCCAGGAGGCAGCGCTGTTCTACCAGTCGGTGCTGGGCATGCGCCGGCACGACCCGGTGGAGATCGCCGACCCGTACGGCCTGGTCCGCAGCTTCGCCATGACGAGCCCCGGCGGCGCCGTCCGGCTCGCGCTGAGCGTCCCGGCCCTCGCCGGTGACCCGCTGCCCCAGTCGGCCGGGCACCAGCACGTCGCGTTCGCGTGCACCGACATCTTCGCCACCGCCCGCGCCGTGCACGCCGGCGGCGCGAGCATCCTGCCGATCCCGGCCAACTACTACGCCGACCTGGCCACCCGCACCGACCTCGGCACCGATTTCCTCGCCGGCCTGAGAGAAGCGAACATCCTGCACGACCGCACCGAGGACGGCGAGTTCCTGCATTTCTTCACCACGATGCTCGGCCGCCGCCTGTTCTTCGAGGTCGTCCAGCGCATCAACGGCTACGACGGGTACGGCGCCGCGAACACTCCCGTACGCATGGCCGCGCAGTATCGCCTCGCATAAAGCTTCAAGAGGGACCGCCTCGCATAAAGCGGCTCGCACTATAGAAGTACAGCTTCTGGGCCTACTGCTACAAAAGGTGCCATGCGGCACTATGGCATCACCCGGATCATGGTTGACGGCGGCCGCGAGGTCTGCGTCCGGCTCTTCGGCGACGTCGACGGCGACGCCCGGGACGAGCTGCGCCGCGAGCTGCACGACGCGGTCGTCGACAACACCGCCCCGCTGTTCGTGGTCGACCTTGACGAGACCCGGTTCCTGGATTCGGAGGCGGTCGGGGCGCTGCTCGAGGGGTGCCTGCACGCCCGGGAGGCCGGAAAACAGGCGGAGATCATCAATGCACGCGGTGTCGTGCGTGCGGTGCTGACCGTCACCGGTGTGCTCGACCTGTTCGGAGCGACCCCGTCCGGCCCGAACGTCGTGCCGCTGCCCGCCGAGCGTGGTAGGCCCGATTGGCCGCACCGCCGCGCTACGTGATCAGTTTCCCGGAGCCGGTGCCGAAGTGCAGTGTGTGAGGTGGAGCCGACGCGGGACGGCGGTGCTGCTGGCCGCCGTCGTGCTGCTGGCCGGCGGCGTGGTCTCGGCGGTCGTCGGGTACGCCCTGGCCCGCAGCGAGCAGCGCTACGCCTCGCAGTCGATGGACCGCTACACCAGCGACGTCTCGGCGGCCGTGACCGCCGAGGTCAACCGGTACGGCGCGACCCTCGCGGACATGTCCCGGGCGGTCGCCGCCCAGAGCGACCTGAGCCGCGACGACTTCCGCGACATCACCGACGGCCTCGACGCCGACCGCCTGCCCGGCGCCAGCGGCCTGTCGTTCGTCGTCGAGGTCGCCCGCGAGGATCTCACCGCCGTCCAGAACTACTGGCGGGCCCACGGGGCCATCGGCCTCACCCTCAGGGCCGCCGGCCCCGGCACCTCGCACGAGTTCGTCATCTACTCCCGCTCCGTCGACGGCGTGCCGGTCAACCCCGGGCAGGATGTGGACACCGTCCCCGTGCTCGCCGAAGCCCTGGCCACCGCGCGCTACGGCGGCGCGCTCGCCGCCACCAGCACGTACGTCCTGCTCAAGGATCGCGCGCAGGCCGCCACCCGGCACGAGGCGTCGTTCAGCCTGGTCTCCCGCGTGCAGACCCGCACCGGGAGGTTCCGGGGCTGGCTCGTGATGGGCGTGCACGGCGCGGACTTCCTCGACCGGACGATCAGCGATCACTCCCAGGGCGTCGTCCGGGTCGCCGTCAACGACCCGTCCGGCACCGACACCATGGTCATCGCCAGCACCGGCGCCGGCGCCGAGGACCCCGACCCTGCCCTGGTCCGTGAACGGGCGATCAGCGTGGGCCAGCGGGTCTGGCGGCTCACCCTCTACCCCACCGAGCATCTGCTGAGCGGGACCGACCACACCCTGCGTACGGTGGCGATCGGCTCCTGTCTCGGCATCTCGCTCGTTCTGGCGGTGCTGGTCGGTGTCCTCGCCGGCGCCCGCAACCGCGCGATCACCCAGGTCGAGCACGCCACCGCCGAGCTGCGCCGCGACATCGCCCACCGCGAGGAGGTCGAGCAGCGCCTGCGCGAACGCGAGAGCCAGCTCGAGCATCTCGCCTTCCACGACCACCTGACCGGCCTGGTCAACCGCAGCCTCTTCCACGAACGCGTCACCCAGGCCCTGATCACCCACGCGGCCGCGGACGAGTCCTTCGCCGTCATCTTCATCGACCTCGACGGCTTCAAACAGGTCAACGACCGCCTCGGCCACGCCGGCGGCGACGACCTCCTGCGCCAGGTCGGCGGCCGCCTCAGCGCCTGCCTGCGCGCCGGTGACACCATCGCCCGTTTCGGTGGCGACGAGTTCGCCGTCCTCACCGAACACCTCGCCGACCCCGCCGACGTCCGCGTCGCCGCCACCCGCATCGTCGAAACGGTCGGCCGCCCCTACCTCCTCGACGCCGGCCCGGCCGGCGTCACCGCCAGCGTCGGCATCGCCCTCAACCGCCCCGGCAACGACGCCGACGACATCCTGCGCGAAGCCGACCTCGCCATGTACACCGCGAAGAAGGCCGGCAAGGCGCGCTTCGTCGTAGCCGGCTGAGCCTTACCGTGGGTCATGACCGACGCGAACGCCTACCTCGACGGGCAGGCCCTCGCGATGATCACCGGCCGCTGCTGGCCGGCCATGACGGCGTCCGTCCCCGGCTTCCACGCCATCCCCGACGACCGGGTCCTGATGATCGGCACCCGCGCCCTCGACGAGCTGGAGGTCGGGCCGTTGAAAGACAGCGACATCACGACGCTCGACGCCGCCCAGGCCCGCGACAGCAGCGCCGCCGTCACCGCGCTCGCCGCCCGGGTCGACGCCGTCCACATCCACCTGGACCTCGATGCGTACGACCCGTCCATCGCCCCGGCCAACAGCTACGCGGCACCGGACGGCCTCTTCCCCGCCGACGTCGACGCCGTCCTGCGCGAGCTCAGCGGCCAGACCCGGATCAGCTCGGCCACCCTCGCCTCCTGGGACCCCGCCCACGACACCGATCACCGCCTGCGCGACGTCGCCCTCGACGTGGTGGACCTCCTGGCCGCCCTGGCCCGTTCCGACCGGTAGCACCCCGGCCCGAGGCGGGGGTCAGGCCGAGCCCCGGACGAGGAGCCGGGTCTCCAGGAACACCGGGCCGGGCTGGGTGCCGTCGAGCAGGTGCTGGGCCTGGGCGACGGCGAGCTCGCCCATCCTGCGTTTGTCGATGTGGACCGTGGTGAGGGGCGGGTCGAGGATCTCGCCGACGGTGAGACCGTCGAACCCGACGAGGGCCAGGTCGGCGGGGATGTCCAGGCCAAGGCGACGGATCGCACGGTACGCACCCAGCGCGATCAGATCGTTGAAAGCGAACACCGCCGTCAACCCGGGATGGGCGGCGTGCAACGTCTCGAGGCCGGTCTCGCCGCCGGTCATGGACTGCTCGACGTCGACGATCGCGTCCGCCGGGAGGTCGTGGGCTGCCATCGCGGCCAGGAACCCGCTGCGGCGGGCCGGGTCGCAGGCCGGCGGGCAGTCGAGCATCCCGATGCGGCGGTGTCCCTGCGCGACCAGATGGTCCACGGCGGCGTGCACGCCGGGTGCCACGTCGAGGTCGACGGCAGCGAAGATCGTCTCGGCCGGGCGGCGGTTCATGACGACCAGGGGGACGCCCTCGATCGCGGCGGTGATGACGTCGTCGGTCTGGAACAGGTAGCCGATCATGGCGTCGACCTGGCCGGCGAGGCCGCGTAGCAGGTCCGGCTCGCGGGAGGTGTCGTCCTGGGAGCTGGCGACGACGATCTGCCAGCCACGGGCCTGGGCGGCGTCGATCACGCCGGCGATCAGCTCGGGGAAGAACGGGTTCACGACGTCCGGAACGATCAGCCCGACCGTGACGGCCCCGGGGCGGACCAGGCCGCGGGCGAAGCGCGACGGGCGGTAACGCAGCTCTTTGGCCGCCTCGAGGACCCGGCGGCGGGTCTCGGGGTCGATCTCGCCCTTGTCGTTGATGGCTCGCGACACGGTCTGGTGCGAGACACCGGCCAGCTTCGCCACGTCCCGCAGCGTCACCCGCCGGGCGGCACCACCGGCCCCGGTCTCGTCCTCGGCTTTGTCTTTCACGATCCCCGCATCGTAATCCGAACCCGGTTGACGGCCGGGCAGCACGGGGTGCAGACTCCCGTTAACGGTCACGTGACCGTTAACGGGAGCCACGGAAGGGTGACTCATGGACTTGTCGGCATTGCTGCTGAGCGTCCGGGCGGCTCAGGACGAGGCGCGGTCGGCGCTGCCCGACGCGAAGGTCAGGCCGCCCCGGCGCGGGTGGTGGCGATTCGGGAGAAGGCCTGGTGGACGAGACCGCGCCCGATGAGCCGGAACTTGTCGATCCTGCGCGGCTCGTTGTAGATGAGGAAGTCGTCGAAGCGGTGCACCCCGCGCCGGCCCTGCACGGCATGGGCGGCGTCCCGCACGGCCCGCAACTGGTCGACCGTCATCTGCGGGGCGCGCTCGTCCGGCTGGCGCGGCGCACCGATCGGGTAGTCGCGCCCGGGCCGGGTGCGCATCTCGACGTGACAGCCGAGCACGTGCGTCACCCCGCGGGTCTCGGCGACCTCCACCAGGCGGTCGAGGGTGGCCACGAACGCCTGGGCGTCGGCGACGTACAGCCGGCCGGGCAGGACCGTGTCCCCGGTGAGCAGCAGGCCGGTGCGGGGGTCGAAGACGCTGATCGCCGCCGCGTGATGACCGGGCGACCCGGCGATCTCCAGAACCCGGCCGCCGAGATCGAGCGACACGGTGCCGGCAGGCCAGTCCGGCCCGAATCCGAAGTACGCCCGGACGTCGTCGACGCCGTGCCCGACGACGGTGGTGCGCGGCCGGCCGGCGAACTGCCCGTCAGCGGCGACGTGATCGCCGTGCGGGTGGGAGTGGGCGACGATCAGCTCGTACCCGTCAGGAAGGAGGTTGTCGATCGTCTCCCGCAGGGGAAACAGCTCCGGGTGGGCGGTCGCGCCCGTGTCCAGCAGCAGCGCCCGCTCGTCGCCGATCAGCAGGACCAGGAACGGCGCCTCGTAGTTCACCGCCCGGCTCTGCCGCAGGATGACCGTACGCTCATCGTAGTGGTGGATCTGGATCGCGGGATCACCCTTCCCGCCGTGGCCCCACGTGACGTCGAAACTCATTGCTTCTCCCCCTCGGTCCCGGCCACGAACGGCGTGGCCGCCATGAAAAAGCGGACGTGGCGCGCTCCCGGCCGGTCCCCGTCGGCCCGCCCGAGGTACGGCTCGAGCAGCGCCTTCCACCTCGTACGCAGCTCGGCCACCTCCTCCGGCGTCACCGACGCGACCGCAGCGACCATCCCGAGGCCATCTGCCCCACCGGCCCGATCCGCGTACGCCCGGATGGCCGCGGTCTCCCGTTCGACGACGAGGCGCTCGAGCTCCCGCCCGGCAGCCGCACTCCCGTCGACGCGCAGATCGGGCGCGGGCGTCACCACGCGCCACTGCCGTTCCCGCCGGTCGGGGCCGGGCGACGACTCCTCGACGTAGCCGTACTTCGCTAACTGGCGCAGATGGAACGAGCAGTTCGCCTGGGGCACACCGAGGACCCGGCCGCACTGGGCCGCGGTCGCCGGGCCGGTGGCCCCGAGCAGTTCGAGAAGGTTCAGCCGCAGCGGGTGGGTCAGGGCCCGGATCGCCTGCGGATCGGGAACGCGCATATGCCAAAGGTTACTTTGACACTTGGATTTGTCAAAGCTTTCTTTGGCTTATGATCAGGCCGGCAGCCGCCGCCTTCCGGCGAAGCCGAGGTCGAGGCGGTGGTACCAGTCGAGTGAGGTCTCGCCCTCCAGCCAGCACAGCAGGACGGGTACGCCGTCGAGCTCGGCCGGGTAGTCGACGAGTAACGGTGCGATGCCCTTGAGCTCCGCGCCGGTCTGCTGGACCTGGGTCATGAGCTCGTCGAGGCGGGCCTCCGCGGCCTTGCGCTCGGGCAGACCACCCAGGTCGGTGGGGGTGCCGCCGGGGTTGAGGCCCGCGGTCAGCTCGACCACGTCGGCCCGGACGACGACGATCTCGTCGAGCAGCGGAAGCAGCGTGGCGAGCTCCGCGCGCGCCTCCGCGACGGTGAACAGAGCCATGCGCGTCAGTCTGTCATCCGGGCAATACGTCACTGCCGCAGGTGCCGTGCGGGCCCGAGCGGCTACGGTTCATCCCATGACGTCCTACTCGGGCCCCGCGACGCTGATCCTCACCGACGGCGCGCGCGTGGCAGGCATGGCAACGCTCAAGACGAACGAGCGTGGTGATCTCAAGGGCTGGACCGGGTCTTTCCGCCCCGACCAGGCGAGCACGGAGGTCCGCAACGCGAGTGACGGACTGCGCCTGGAGCTGCCCTACGAGGAGATCGGGGAGGTGGATGTCACGGGCGTGCGGCGCCTGCTGGCCACCCAGGTCCTGATGTCGCTCGTGGGCAAGGGTCCGGCACCCTTCTAATCAGAGCGAGGCGAGCAGTCCCTCGGTGCGGTCCCAGAGGTCACGGGCCAGGGCGGCATCGAGGGCCTGTGGATTCGGCCGCCGAGCCGGGTTGCGCCGCTCGTAGTAGGTGCCGGAGACCCAGTCGGTGCCGGGGCGGCCCTCGGCCAGCCAGACGAGCTGATCGGCACCCTTCTCCGCGGTGATGTAGAACCTGCGGACGAGCGGGTTCCCGGTCATGAACCGCATCAGCGGGCTCGTGGTCTCGGAGCCGAAGCTGCTCGCGACGTTGCCCGGGTGGAACGCCGCCGCGGAGATGCCCCGGTCGTGGTAGCGCCGGTGCAGCTCCTTGGTGAACAGGATATTTTCGAGCTTGGCGGTGCCGTAGGCCCGGACCGGCGTGTAGTCCCGGTCGTGGTCCAGATCATCGAGCACGACCTTGCCGCCGATGCGCGCGGCGATGCTCGAGGTCTGCAGCACCGACGCCCCGCTCGCGACGAGCTTGTCCATGAGCAGCTCGGTCAGCAGGAACGGCGCCAGATGGTTGATCTGGAACGTCTTCTCGAACCCGTCGACCGTCTTCACACGGTCTCCGAAGACACCGCCGGCATTGTTGGCGAGAACATCGATCCGCGGGTACGCCGCGTCGAGCTCGGCCGCCAGCGTGCGCACGTCGTCGAGGCGGGTGAAATCGGCGAGGTGGTACGGCACGCCGAGCTCGCGGGCAACAACTCGGGTCTTGTCGGGCGAACGGCCGACCACGACGACGTGATGGCCCCTGGCGTGCAACTGCCGCGCGGCGGCCGCCCCGATCCCGTCGGAGGCCCCGGTAATGATGATGGTCTTGGACATGCCGTCAGCGTACGCCTAACCTGTCAGTCGCTGTCAAGTTTGTCTTCAGCCGCTACTATGGGCAGATCATGAGCGAGAGTTTGCGAGAGCGCACCCGGCGCGCGGTGCAGCGCGAGATCGGCGACGCGGCCCTGGCCCTGTTCGCGGAGCGCGGCTACGACGCCACGACCATCGACGACATCGCCGCCGCCGTGGGCATGTCACAACGCAGCGTCTTCCGCTACTTCGCCACGAAGGAGGAGATCGTCGTCGGCAAGCTCGAGCTCGCCGTCGACGACATGCTCGACGTCCTGCGCGCCCGCCCAGCCGGCGAGCCGGTGTGGACGTCCCTGCGCCGAGTCTTCGACGTGGTGGATCATTACGGGGACCAGCCGGAGTTCGCGGCGCTGATCCACCGCATGGTGTTCGACACCCCGGCCCTGTCCGCCGCCTACCTGCACCGGCTCCAACTGATGCAGGACGCCGTCGTCGCGGTGCTGATCGTGCGTGCCGCGGAGGCCGGGAGCCCCTACACCGCAGACGATCCGGCGCCGCGCGCGCTCACGGCGTCGGCTTTCGGCTGCCTGGTCGCCGCGCAGCACTCATGGCTGGCCTCCGGCACCACAGGCACCTTCGCCGAGGCCCTCGACCGAGCCATGGCCACCCTCGTCCCCCGCGTCTAGACGAGTAAGTCCTAACT